>NZ_LAYQ01000001.1 GCF_000988205.1 Corynebacterium minutissimum
CCACCAGACGAAAGTTTGGCCACCGAGTCATGCCAGACTTAGTAGGCCGCAGATTCACAGCTGATAGGCCGAACCACGTCTACGTAGGCGATATCACCTACCTGCCGTGTAAGGGCGGCAAGAACATGTACCTGGCCACGGTCATCGACGTCTACTCGCGCAAACTTGTCGGCCATGCACTCGCCGATCACATGCGGGTATCGTTGGTTATCGAAGCTTTATCTCATGCCAGAAAAGTCCGCGGAAGCCTTAAAGGGGCAATTTTCCATTCCGATCATGGCAGTGTGTACACCTCACAAGCATTTAGAGAGCACTGCGCTGTACTTGGTGTTCGCCAATCCATGGGAGCAGTGGGTACAAGTGCCGATAATGCCCTGGCAGAATCGTTTAACGCCAGTCTCAAGCGTGAAGTTCTGCGTGATCGGAAAGTGTTTGACAATCCCATCATCTGCCGCCAAGAAGTCTTCCGATGGTGCATGCGCTACAACACGCGCAGACGGCACTCCTGGTGCAATCTTCTAGCCCCCGATGCCTTCGAAGCACTCACATCAGCTACACTGACCCAAGCAGCATAGCTAACCCCCGACGTGTCTACTTTCCGAGGGTCAGGCCCCAGTAAGTAGCCAACGCTGCAGGCCCAGACATACCAGATAATCCAACGGAGAGTATTGGGCCTAAAGCGGCAGTTGAGTCCGGCTGCCCACTACAGCTCCAATCCAGCCCATTCCTTTCATATATTGTGTAACTCAGACAGACGAACCATAGAGAAGGTACGGTATGAGTCATGACGATGTTCCACTCCACGGCGCGCGGGATGGACAAGATCACCTTCAGCCACTCGAGTCAGGTGGACAAGGCCCTATCGGTCGCCCGTCGCAGCACTCAGACCCGACAGACCCGCGTATTCAACCAAATTGGGGGCAGGATCAGCCGCCAAATCAACCGGCAATCCCAGGGATCGACGGGCAATTAATCGGATATGGCCACATTATCGGCCATACGTACGCCGGCCCCATTCCTCCGCCTCACATCATCGATGGTTACGAGAGGATTCAGCCTGGACTTGGCAAACGGATTCTTGACGATGCACACGAAGACACGATTGCGGATCGGCTGATCACTCAGAAGGCCTTCGATCACGCTATTTGGGAGGCCAAGGCTGGCTTTCGTGTCGCCGCGTTCATTACATTCGCCTCCATCGTCGGCATTTTCTTCTGTTTGCTCTTTCTTGACTCACCGGAGTCCTTCGTCGGCGCCGCGTTCCTTGGCTTAGCGTCCCTTACTCCTCTCGTGAGAACTTTCCTCAATCGAGACCAACAAAAGCCTGCAGCTAATGAGCTTGCTGTAAATCCCGAGGACAACAAAAATAGACCGATCTAACCAAAGCCAAGAAAACAGCAGTCAATAGGCTTAAGTCCGGCCGAGAATCTATTTTCGTTTTCTGCGGCCACGCCGAAAGCCTCTGATTTCGGCTCTCCGCGCGATCGATGCCACCTGCGCCGCGGTGTAACCTGACTTAGGCCAATTTAGTGCGGAAGTTCGCGGCCGGTGATTGCTTGGATGGTGGCGGTGAGGTCGGGCGGGAGTGGTACGGCGGCGTGAATGGTTTCGCCGCCCACGACGAGTTGAAAGCTGCGGTATTTCTTGAGTGTTCTCACGAGGCGTTTGATGGATTGGCCACTGCGTGTTTCCATCAGGTGAGCCACGGCTAGTGCGGCCATCACAATATGGAGATGTGCTGTGATCGAGTCTTGTTTCCTGGCGTAGATTGGGCGTGCTTTCAGGTCTGATTTCGACATCCGAAACGACTTTTCAATGTTGAATAACCTGCGGTAATGCCCGATAACCTCTTGGGCGGGAAGAGTAGTCAGGTCGGTTTCATAGCCTTTAATTCCGGCTAGGGCTCGGTGCTTGGCAGCAAGAGCGTAGTTGACCTTCTTATTCGGGGCGGAAAGATCAATATAGCGGTTGCGCTTGATTGCGATATCGCCGTCAACAGCGCGTTTGGCTTTTGCGACTTGCTCTTTGATTCCGCGCAGGCTGCGCCTAGCCCGGTCGTGAGAGTACTGGTAATGCGTCACCGAATTTGGGGTAGCGTGCTTGCGCCCATCACTTGCCGAGGCTTGTGTCCAGATCTGGCCGTGGGTGTAGTCTTCACCGGGGTTGTCCCGCCGCCAGGTTTCGATCACCTCAGGCACGGTGGGGGTTTTCACCGACAAAATGTAGTGCAGCCCTGCATCTATCAATGCTTGTTTGTTCGCCGCTGAAAACATGCCCGCATCAGCAACGACGGTAACTTCATCGAGTTGGTAGGCCTCTTGGAACCGTGTGATCATCGGCAGCATCGTGTGGGTTTCTGCCGAGTTGCCAGCAAACGCGCCCACATGCAGTGGAAACCCAGTGGCATCAGTAAGCAGCCCGACAAGGATTTGCGGCTCTACACGGCGCTCTTTGGAAAACCCGGGTTTACGAAGCTCATCAGCAGTATCGGTTTCAAAATACAAGGTAGTCACGTCGTACAAGATGAATGCGCCTGGCCCAATACCTGCAAGATGGGCCAACGCTTGAGTTAGTATCTCCCCGAACGATTCGGTAGCGAAGGAGGAAAGACGCCTCTGGATGGTGCGATAGCTTGCGCTTGTCACCCCAACTTCAGCAAGGGTTTCGATCGAATCAAACTTTGAGCCAGGATTAATCAACCGAGCGCGCACCAGATCGCGACAACGACCGGATCATCACCGCTTGCTGCAGCAAGACCTAACTCGTTGAAACACGCATCAATACAGTCCAGCAAGTATCCGGCCCGCTGACCGACTACAGGCAGCGGGTTGGAAACGCTGCCTGTTGCCGGAGGGATGTGTCTAACCTCGCCGAAGTCCAATGCGAGTTGGTCACCATCGACGATGCGTTGAGCTTCAGCCCGCAAAAGCTGCAAGCTCAGACTCTGAATGCGCTGAACCGATATGCTTCATCCTTTTCGCACCTTTGCGTTCAGAGAACACCACCTGCACCGCCATCGCCCCAGAAGCGGTCTTGACAGTGCGAATATAAGGACTCACAAAAATCAGACTACTGAACACCCCCGGCATTACCCACTTAGTGCGGAAAAATTCCTCCCCACCGACGAAAACCAACAGGTAACAGTGTCAAGAGTGACGTTACTCACCCACCCATGACCTAAGTCAGGCCTTGGCTTAGCGTCCCTTACTCCTCTCGTGAGAACTTTCCTCAATCGAGACCAACAAAAGCCTGCAGCTAATGAGCTTGCTGTAAATCCCGAGGACAACAAAAATAGACCGATCTAACCAAAGCCAAGAAAACAGCAGTCAATAGGCTTAAGTCCGGCCGAGAATCTATTTTCGTTTTCTGCGGCCACGCCGAAAGCCTCTGATTTCGGCTCTCCGCGCGATCGATGCCACCTGCGCCGCGGTGTAATTCAGGGGCGCTACACCTGCTCGCGGAAGCACCCACCCGCGCCAATACGCCATAACTGCCAGGCCAAAGCCCACAAAGGGCGAGACGATCATGCCAAGGGCAAACTTATCGAATTGCGCGAAGGAAGCCATCACGATTCCGGTGAGCACAGCCGGCACGGCGTAAAGCGGACTACCTCCAAAGACCGAGGGAATCTGCCCGGAAGCAACATCGCGTACCATACCGCCGCCCACTGCGGTCAGAACACCTAAGAAGACGCAGGCAATAAACGGCATATCGTAGGCCAGCGCCTTCACGCAGCCAGTCGTGCACCACACGCCCAGGATGACAGCATCCGCATGCTCAAGGAAGATCTCCCAGACCTTGCCTTTGAGGTCCATCAAGAAAGCAATGAGCGCACCCACGCATGCCAGAGTGAGATACCACGGATCAGAAATAGCGGCTGCTGGGCCATGAGAGATCAGCATGTCACGGATCATGCCGCCCGCCAGCGCCGAAAAGAGCGCCAGAAAAACGAAACCAATAATGTCGAATTCCCTGCGGCGCGCAATCGTGCCACCGATAATGCCGTTGAGTACCACACCAATGAGGTCAAAGACCTGGTACAGGGAATGGATGAGCGGGTCGACGTCCTGAATCACAGATACTGACCCTAGCGTACTGCTCACATAATGATGGTGGATTTGCTGTAGTTCACTATCCTCAGCTTCCTGCCACCTTAAAGCGCCGCCCCGGAACCCCCTTGACGGCCACCCTTTCCAAATGTGCAGACCTGGAAGTGCAGACACGCAGGTGGGCGTCGTGAAGCGCAACGCACTGCTTGGCGACGACCAGGAGGTCTGCACTTTCAGGTCTGCACTTTTGCAGATATCAAGCGCCTCCGCATCGGCACCCCGCTGGCACAGCTCGGCGCTGGCGGGCCGTGCCTACGAGAAAATCGTAAACGGTTAAGCCTTCGCCTCCGGCGTCGCATAGGGGCTGCGGGAGGAGTCCACCACCTGGCCCGCGTGTGCGGAGTGGGCGGTGGCGGTTTGGTCGAAGACTAAGGCCGCGGGTTTGACGCGCACGTCGGGCTTTTCACCCTTGTTGACCATGACGTACTGGCCCATCATTCCCTCGTCCTCATGCAGCAGCATATGGCAGTGATACATGTACGGGATGGTCTTATCCGGGAAGTGTCCGAACTCCACCAGCAGGCGCGCGGTCACCTTCGGCGGAAGGTTGACAATGTCTTTCCACCCGGAGTTGAACACATTCATCTTCTCATCGCCGTCCCAGTCCAGGACCTTGAAGCGGGCATTGTGGATGTGGAAGTTGTGCGGCCAATCAGAGTTCTCATTGGTCACGGTCCAGATCTCCGGGGCATCGTGGTCAATGACGGTATCCACCCGGGCCATGTCCATCTGCTCACCGTTGATCATGAAGGTGTTGAGCACGAACTCACGCTCTTCAAGGCCCTCCGTGGACGGGGTCTTCGCCGCGGCGGGGTCAAGCGTTGCAGGCAGAGCCGGTGGCTCCGGTGCGGACTCTTCCGGCCCGGAGATGGTGAGCAGGCCGAAGGAATCTTGGAAGCCGAAGTCGGCCGCATCCTTGTCCTTGGGCACCCCAAAGTTGTCTTTGCGCGGCACCGAGCGCAGCTGCACTTCCTTACCTGGCTCCAAATCCACGATGATTTCGGCGCGCTCGCCGGGGCCGAGGAAGAGGGAATCGACTTCCACGGGGGCGTCGAGAAGCCCCGTGTCCGTGGCGATGACGTGGAAGGGGCCGTTGCTGAGCTCCAGGGTGTAGAAGCGCATGGAGGCGCCGTTGAGCAGGCGCAGGCGGACCCGGCGCGTGGTGGCGTCGAAGCGCGCATTCGTGATGCCGTTGACCAGAGGCGTGGTGCCCAGAAGCCCCAGTGTGTTATCGCTCTTTTCGTCAATCTGACCGTCTTCGGTGAACTTGGCATCCATGATGACTACCGGGATATCATCCACACCGTAGTCCTGCGGCAGGTCCAGCCCATCGGCCACGTCATCGTCGATGAGGAACATGCCCGCCAGCCCGCGGTAGGCATGCGTGGCCGTGGCCATGTGCGGGTGCGGGTGGTACCACAGCGTGGCCGCGGGCTGAATGATCTCCCACTCGGGTTTCCAGGTCTTGCCCACCTCAATCGGCGAGTGCGGGCCGCCATCCGAATAGGCCGGCAGTTTCATGCCATGCCAGTGCACCGTAGTCATCTCGATGAGGTCGTTGGTGATCTCCGCGCGGACTTTCTCACCGCGCCGAGCACGCAGTGTGGGGCCTAAGAAGGCGCCGTTGAAGCCCCACGTCCGCGTGCGGTCGTTGCCGGGGAGGATCTCCGAGTAGCCGTCTTGAGCGGTGAGTTTGAATACGCGTGTGCCGTCGACGACCTCTCCTTCCTCCACGGGCGGGATAGGCAGGGCTCGCGGCTCGCTGTCGTAGCCCAGTGGCTCCGGCTGATTCTTCGACCCCGAGGTGGAGCAGGCGCTCAATCCCATCACGGCGGCACCGGCAAGAGTCAGCACGGAACCTTGGACGAACATACGGCGAGACACTATAGGGCGAGCGGAGATAGACATGCCTCCCAGGATAGAGATCAGGTGAACCTTAAGGCCCGGATAAGGCCGAGCCGGGCTTAAGATCACAGTCATGGCTTCGCGTTCTGCATCTTCCCAAGACTCCTCACCCTCCAACGAGTCCGCCAATGCCCGCCGCTTCGTGTGGTCGAATGGCCTGCAGGGCGTGGGCGATCAATTGCTCTCCGGTAAGACGGTTCTACCCTGGCTGTTTAGCGTAGCCGGGGTCCCAAGTTTCTTCACTGGCCTGCTGGTCCCCTTGCGTGAGTCCGGCTCCATGCTCCCGCAGGCGGCACTCACCCCATGGGTGGTGTCCCATCCAGCACGCAAACGCCTGTGGGTGCTGGGCTCGGTGGGACAGGGTCTGTGCGCAGCGATTATCGCAGCAGCCGCCGTGCTTGTTGACGGCCCCCTTCTCGGCCTCATCATCTGCCTCGCGCTTGCCGCGCTTGCCGTGCTGCGCGCGCTGTGTTCGCTGACCGGAAAGGACGTGCAAGGCCGCACCATCTCCAAGGGCCACCGCGGAGTGGTGACTGGTCGTGCTACACAGCTCGGCGGCGCGGTCACCTTGATTACCGGTGGCATCCTCGCCCTTCTCGGTGAGCTCCCGCGCTGGAGTTTAGCAGTGATGCTCGCTATCGGCGCAGCCACGTGGTTCCTGGCGGCAGCGGTCTTCCGCACAATCGAGGAGCCGGTACCAGAGCACTCCGGGCAGAAGGGCATGAACCGCAGCTGGTGGACAGATACCTGGCAGCTGTATACCCAGGATGCCCGCTTCCGTGGCTTCGTCAACGTCCGTGCCCTGCTGTTGGTGTCTGCCCTGTCCACTTCTTTCATCGTGGTGCTTTCGCAGAGTATCGGCTCGCAGGCACTCAGTGGGCTCGGCGGCTTCGTCCTGGCATCGGGTTTGGCCAGTCTCGTCGGCGGCCGGGTTTCCGGTGTGTTGTCGGATAAGTCCTCCCGCTTGGTTATGTCCTGGGCTGCGGGTGCCGCGGCGATCATCTTGCTGGCCATCGTGGCCTGTGCCGCGTGGGCGCCGACAGCGGTGAGCATGTGGGCCCTTCCCCTCGGCTTCTTCTTGGTCAACCTGGCGCACGCCGCAATTCGCGTGGCGCGCAAGACTTATGTGGTGGACATGGCTGGTGAGGATAAGCGCACCCGCTACGTCGGGGCCGCAAACACCATGATGGGCGTCATCCTCCTCGTCGTCGGCGGCATCTCCGCCGTCATTGCACTCGCGGGCCCCTCGGCAGCCATTCTGTTCTTAGCGTGCATCGGTCTAATTGGCGCATGGCGTGCCCGAGCGCTCCCGGAAGTGTCACACGGGAAGTAGGCAGCACGCGTTATGATGAAACACAGTAAGTCCTGACCCCCAATCACAGGAGAAGCACACACTCGTGGCTGAAGTAACTGACTGCGCCGCCATTGTCCTGGCAGCAGGCGCAGGTACCCGCATGAAATCCTCAACCCAAAAGACGTTGCATGAGATTGGCGGGAGGTCACTTCTCGGCCACGCCCTCCACGCAGCCGCTGGTCTAAACCCGGAGCACCTCGTGGTCGTCGTGGGCCACCAGCGTGATCAGGTCTCCCCTGCTGTCGATGCTATCGCCGAAGAACTGGATTGCGCAGTATCCCAGGCCGTTCAGGAGGAGCAGAACGGTACCGGCCACGCCGTGCAGTGTGGCTTGAGCGCTCTGCCGGACTTTAACGGCACCGTCATCGTGACTAACGGTGACGTTCCACTTCTACGCCCGGAGACTTTGCGCCAGCTGCAGGAGGCTCACACCGGGGAGGGCAACGCTGTGACCGTGCTATCCATGACGCTGGAGGATCCCACCGGTTACGGCCGCGTGCTGCGCGCCGAGGATGGATCCGTCACCGCCATCGTGGAGCAGAAGGACGCCTCCGAGGAGCAGCGCACGGTGCACGAGGTCAACTCCGGTGTCTTTGCATTCGACGGTGCCGTGCTTCGCGACGCCCTGACGAAGCTCAACTCCGATAACGCCCAGGGTGAGCTCTACATCACCGATGTTTTGGAGATTGCCCGCGAGGCTGGACACCGCGTCGGCGCGCACGTCGCTGCCGATCCGGATGAGCTCTCCGGTGTCAACGACCGCGTGCAATTGGCCGCAGCCGGCCGCCTTCTCAACCGCCGCATGGTCGAGGAAGCCATGCGCGGCGGCGCCACCATCGTTGATCCCGATACCACCTGGATCGGCGTCAACGTGACAATTGGCCAGGACGTCACCATTCACCCCAACACCCAGCTGTGGGGTGCCACGACCATCGCCGATGGCGCCGAGGTTGGCCCCGACACCACCCTGACCAACATGCAGGTTGGTGAAGGTGCACATGTGGTGCGCACGCACGGCTTCGACTCCGTCATTGGCAGCAACGCGCAGATTGGCCCGTTTACCTACATCCGCCCCGGCGTCATCGTGGGTGAAGAAGGCAAGCTGGGCGGCTTCGTCGAGGCAAAGAAGGCACAGATCGGCCGCGGCACCAAGGTGCCTCACCTGACGTATATCGGTGATGCCACCGTGGGTGATTACTCCAACATTGGTGCTTCCTCCGTCTTCGTCAATTACGACGGCGTCAACAAACATCACACGACCATCGGCAGCCACGTGCGCACCGGTTCGGACACGATGTTCATCGCCCCCGTCACCGTCGGTGATGGCGCCTACTCCGGTGCGGGTACAGTAATTAAGGACGACGTTCCCCCGGGAGCGCTCGCGGTCTCCGGCGGCAAGCAGCGCAACATCGAAGGTTGGGTGCAAAAGAAGCGTCCGGGCACGCCGGCAGCAGAAGCCGCCGACAAGGCACAGGGCGCCGAAGCTGACGAACAGACCACTAACTAACGACAAGTAAAGGGATATCTACTGATGACTGGCAAGGTTACCGGCAGCAGCAAGAACATGATGCTCTTCACCGGGCGCGCTCACCCGGCGTTGGCTGAGGCTGTGGCCAAGGAGCTCAAAACCGATCTGGTTCCGACCACCGCCCGCGATTTCGCCAACGGTGAGATCTTCATTCGCTTCGAGGAGTCCGTCCGTGGTGCAGACTGCTTCGTGATGCAGTCCCACACCCAGCCGCTCAACAAGTGGCTGGTAGAGCAGCTCATCATGATTGATGCGCTCAAGCGCGGCTCCGCCAAGCGCATCACCGCCATCCTGCCCTTCTACCCGTACGCACGCCAGGACAAAAAGCACCTAGGCCGCGAACCTATTTCTGCCCGCCTGGTGGCAGACTTGCTGGCCGCTGCCGGTGCGGACCGCATCGTGTCCGTAGATCTGCACACCGACCAGATTCAGGGATTCTTTGATGGCCCAGTCGACCACATGCACGCCATGCCGATCCTGACCGACTACATCAAGTCCAAGTACCCGCTGGACAACCTGGCTGTAGTCTCCCCCGATGCCGGCCGCGTGAAGGTCGCGGAGAAGTGGGCACACGAGTTGGGCGATGCCCCGCTTTCCTTCGTCCACAAGACCCGCTCTAACACCGAGGCCAACAAGACGGTGTCCAACCGCGTCGTCGGTGACGTCGAGGGCAAGGACTGCATCCTGCTCGATGACATGATTGATACCGGTGGCACCATCGCGGGCGCGGTCCGCGTGCTGGAAGAGGCCGGCGCTAAGTCCGTGGTTATCGCCTGCACCCACGGTGTCTTCTCCGACCCGGCCCGCGAGCGCCTGTCCGAGTGCGGTGCCGTAGAGGTCATCACCACCGATACCCTGCCGCAGTCCACCGAGGCTGGGACAACCTTACGGTGCTGTCCATCGCCCCGCTGCTGGCTCGCACTATCCACGAGATTTTCGAGAACGGTTCTGTCACCACCCTGTTTGAGACCCACTAAATTTGGTTCAGCGACAACGCTGCTGCTAAAATCTGGTGCGTCTCGGCGAGGGAGAAATCCGTTATCGACGCGATAGCACAAGTTAAGCAGTGAATCTTGTATTAAGCCTGCGATGACTCGTCCAAGACGTCCATCGGCAGGCTTTTGTCGTATCTACACGGTCCTTCATCAGCCCTTGCCGCACAACGATACTTTAAGGAGATTTACTTATGGCTTCTGAGCGCCCCGTAGTGAAGGCTGAAGTCCGTTCTGAGTTTGGCAAGGGCTTCGCTCGCCGTCTGCGCGCTGCCGGCAAGATCCCGGGCGTTGTCTACGGCCACGCCGTCGACGTTCTGCACTTCGCCGTTGACCGTCTGGAAATGACCGCAGTCGTCCGTAACCAAGGTGTTAACGCCGTGTTCGAGCTGGAGCTCGAGGGCGAGCAGCACCTGGTCATGGTCAAGCACATCGACCAGAACGTCCTGACCTTCAACATCGATCACATCGACCTGCTCTCCATTAAGCGTGGCGAGAAGGTTGAGGTTGAGGTTCCGCTCGCTATCGAGGGCGAGCCGGCTCCGGGCCTCATGTTCATCCAGGATGCCGACGTCCTCCTGGTCGAGTCCGACGTACTCAACATTCCGGAAGAGATCGCCGTGTCCATCGAGGGTCTCGAGGACGGCACCGTGGTCACCGCTGGCGACATCACCCTGCCGGAGGGCACCACCCTGGTGGCCGAGGAAGACACCGTCATCGTCTCCATCTCCGAGCCGGAGGTTGATGAGGACGTCGAGGCTGCCGCTGAGGCTGCCGAGGAAGGCGGCGCTGAGGCTGGCGCCGAGTCCGCCGATGAGGGAGCTTCCGAGGAGAAGAAGGACGAGGAGTAAAACTCCCCTCTCCTTATCACTCCTCATTTTCTAGCGCACCGCCGCCTGCAGTCTTTCTCACTCCCTTCCCTACATACCGAGGGGGTGAGCTTGCAGATGGCGGTGCGCTCTTGTGTCTTCACCCCAGCGGCTTAGAATAGCTGCGTGACTTCTTCTCCTTTTCTCGTCGTTGGTCTAGGAAACCCCGGCCCGAAGTACGCCGGTACCCGCCACAACATTGGCTTTGATGTGGCTGATGAACTAGCCCACGAGCTGCTGACTTCCTTTTCCGTTCATAAGAAAACCAACACGGATGTCGCCGAAGCGCGGCGTGGGGACGCCAAGGTGATCGTCGCCAAGCCGCGCTGCTTCATGAACTTGTCCGGCGGTCCCATCAAGGCCCTTGCCCAATACTTCAACGTTCCGCATGACCACATCATCGTTGTCCACGATGAGCTAGAGCTCGACTTCGCCGCCAACAAGAGACGCCTCGGCGGCGGGGACCACGGCCACAATGGCCTGCGCTCCACCACGAAGTCCCTGGGTACCAAGGACTATCAGCGGCTTTCAGTAGGCATCGGACGCCCGCCCGGCCGCATGGACCCAGCCGCGTTTGTTCTCAAGCCATGGAGCAAACAAGAAGCCCAGGAGATTCCCATCGTCTGTGCTGATGCGGTGGATGAGATTCTTCGCGCGTTAGACTAGCCGGCATGAAGCTCGCTACTCTCCGCACCAGTTTTGGAACCTGCGCTATCCGCATCGACGGCCCCAACGTGGGCACCGAGCTGGATTATGAGGATGTCGGCGAATTGCTGGCCAGTCCAGACTGGCGCAAAGCCGCGCAGCTCTCCGGCGAGCCGGTGGTTTTTGACAACGCCGACCTCGCCCCCGTCCTCCCGAACCCGGGCAAGATTATCTGCGTTGGCGTCAACTACGCCAAGCATGCGCGGGAGATGGGGAGAGAACTTCCCACACAGCCCACGCTCTTCATCAAGTTCCCGGATGCTCTAACCGGCCCCTTCGACGATGTCTATATTCCGGACTATGCCACGAAGAAACTGGACTACGAAGGAGAGCTCGCCGTAGTCATGGGCCGCCGCGCGCACCGGGTGAGCGTGAAAGATGCGCTGGGTTACGTGGCCGGCTATGCCATTATGAACGACTACACTCTGCGGGATTATCAGCGCGCAACCACGCAGTTCCACGCCGGCAAATCCTTCTACCGCACCGCCGGCTTCGGGCCCTGGCTGACTACGGCTGATGAATGGGCCCCGGGCAAGGCCGCGCGGCTTACGACGACCGTCGACGCGACGTACGCCAAGATGACAACACTGATGATCTCATCTTCTCCGTGGCCGAGCTCATCGCATTCTGTTCCTCCCTCTACCCTCTCAATCCTGGCGATGTCATTGCCACCGGCACCCCGGAAGGCGTGGGCTTTGCGCGCGGCGAGGGGGCGCTGCTTGGCGACGGCTCCCGCACCCGCATCAGCATCGAAGGTCTTGGGGCAATTGAGAACACCACACGCTTCGGCGAGCCACCCGCTGCTGGTGGCTGCGGCGACGACTGCTCTTGTCACAGCTGTTAACATTCAGCCATATTCAGGGTCTTCAGCGAACACGCTCTGATTTCGATACGGTGGGGCACCACATTTCCCTCGATTGACTGAGAAGGATAAGCCTTAATGACTCTTCGTTCCCGCTTCACCGCCGCCGGCATCGCACTCTGCGCGAGCACCGCGCTGGTGGCGTGCTCGTCGGATAAAGAGGCCGATCCCGCCCCGACGCCGACTCCCGCGCCGGTGGAAACCGTGACGGAAACAGCCGCAGCACCGGGCACGGATGCGGGCGATGATGACCATGATGACGATCGCGACGATGAAGACGCTCAGCAGCCTGCGGATACGGCGGGCGCCGGAGCCACTGGCAACGCAGAGGGCTCCGGCATGCTCAGCGGCGATGAAGCATTCGAGAAAGCCTTAGCCCACGCCGGCGTTGGTGCCCAGGACGTCACGGAAAAGGAAGTCGACTACGACGATGGTGATGACGGCAAGGGCCCGCACTGGGAGATCGAGTTCAAGGCCAACGGCCAGGAGCACGAGCTGGATGTCGACGCCGCCAGCGGAGCGGTAACGCAACACGAAGTCGACTAAGCACGCGCTTAATCCGGCTCCCCTTCCTTAGCCCACGTTTAGTCATTTTCCCAGCTAAGGGGTAAATTTAAAGGTATGAGTTCACAGTCTAAGAAGTCTGCCACCAAGCCGCCGAAGCTAGACAAGCAAGCCTATGAGGATGAGCTTAAACGTCTCCAAGCGGAGCTCGTCGAGATGCAGCAGTGGGTCGTTGAGACCGGTGCCCGCGTGGTCATCATCATGGAAGGCCGCGACGCCGCCGGCAAGGGTTCCGCCATTAAGCGTATTACGCAATACCTGAACCCGCGTACGTGCCGCATCGAAGCACTGCCCAAGCCCACCGACCGCGAGGCGGGCCAATGGTACTTCCAGCGCTACATTGAGAAGCTGCCCACCGCTGGTGAGATCGTCATCTTCGACCGTTCTTGGTACAACCGCGCCGGCGTGGAACGCGTCATGGGCTTTTGCTCCCAGCAGGAGTACGTGCGCTTCCTGCACCAGGCTCCCCTACTCGAGCACATGCTCATCGAGGACGGCATCATTCTGCTTAAGTACTGGTTCTCCGTCTCTGACGAGGAGCAGCTCGCGCGCTTTAAATCCCGCCGCAACGATCCGCTGCGCCGCTGGAAGCTCTCCCCCATGGACCTGCAGTCCATCACCCGCTGGGAAGACTACTCGCGTGCCAAGGACGAGATGTTCGTCCACACCGATACCCCCTCCGCCCCGTGGTACACGGTGGAGTCCGAGGATAAGAAGCGCTCACGCATCAACGTGATCATCCACATCCTCAAGATGGTTCCCTACCAGCACGTGGAGCAAGACGTACCGGAAATTCCGAGCCGCCCCGAGCTCGAGGCCGAATACGTCCGCCCGCCGCGCAACGACTTTTCCTATGTTCCGGATGTCGCAGCGGATCTGGAGCGTGAGAAGGTCAACGGCAACGGCTCCGGCAAGAAGCAGGGAAAGAAAAAGAAGGGCAAGAAGGACAAAAAGAAGAAGTAGTTCTTCCTCAGACTTCTCCTAAATTTTAGGCAGGCATAACCGCCCCACTCGTTGCACACTGCCCTATCTGACGAAAGTTGCCCGCCTTCGGCGAGTTCAGGTGGTGAATGCATCTATACAGCTAGGAGGTTGTGTAGATGTCAAGTGATAAGAGGCTGCGTGAGCGGTATGTGGAGGCGTATCTGCATGATGCGCGTCCGATGTCGGTGATCCTGAAGGAGTTGGGGGTCTCGAAGGCTACGGCGAAGGTGTGGCGTCAGGCTGAGGGCCTTAGCCGTGGTCAGCGTCAGCGGAGTCTGACTGAGGATAAATTCAAAGATCAGTACCAAAAGGTCGTTGCTCTTGTAGAAAGCGGCCAGTCTGCGTATAGCGCACTGAAAGAGACTGGTTTCCCACAGACTGCTTACCGATACCTTGCCCAAGACGGTATCGAACTCGCTAATACCAGTCGTGGTGGAGCCATACAACGCGAGCGGGATCGCATCGCTAAAGACTTTCCGATCACGCAAGACTTCACGTTTTAAGGTGGCGTTAAACGATTCTGCCAGGGCATTATCGGCACTCGTTCCCACCGCTCCCATGGATTGGCGCACACCAAGTTGGGCGCAGTGGTCCCCAAAAGCCTGTGAGGTGTACACACTGCCATGATCAGAATGGAAAATTGCCCTAGTAAGGTTTCCGCGGACTTTGCTGGCATGAGACAAAGCTTCGATAACCAGAGATACCCGCATGTGATCGGCTAGCGCATGACCGACAAGTTTGCGCGAGTAGACATCGATGACCGTGGCAAGGTACATGTTCTTGCCGCCCTTACACGGCAGGTAGGTGATGTCGCCTACATAGACGTGGTTCGGCCTGTCAGCGGTGAATTTGCGGCCTACGAGATCTGGCATGACTCGGTGACCAGGCTTGCGCCTAGTGGTGATGCATCGACGCCGTTTGGTAAAGCCTTTTAGCCCCATGGATTTCATGATGCGTGCGACCTTCTTGTGATATATCGGGCCGAAGTCCATATCGTCGTTGAGGCTTGCAGCGATGCGTTTAGCACCATAAAGCCCGTGCTCATCATCGAAGATGGTCTTGATTCTTGCACCAATAAGAGCATCAGAGCATATCTTTAACCTGCGATTTTCGCGGGTGTTAACCCATTTGTAGAACGAGGATTGAAACTTGTTGATGCTGGAAAAGCTATAAACAGGCTGGCCAGGTGGTTGATCGCAGCGCTGACACGGTGAAAACGTGGCATCATAATCGCATGTCTGGGCGTTTGATACTCAATGATCATCCCACTGAATCCGAATCGAAAGTAGGACGCGGAAAGCGTCTTATCCGTCATGACCGAATAGAGATAGCCTACCTGCTGAAACAGGGCCATACTCACCGTGAGATCGCAGCCCAGCTCGGCCGGAATCAGTCGACGATTAGCAGGGAAATCACCCGTGGGATGACTGAGCATGGCTACGATGCCCTCGTGGCGCAAAAGCGGGCTGTAGACCGCCTAGCCAGGCCTAAACCCCGCAAACTCGATACCAACCCGCAGCTGCGCGCCTTTGTTATCGAGGGGCTGAATTCAAAGTGGTCGCCGGAGCAGATTTCAAACTTTCTTGCCCGCTGCTTCGGTAAAGGTGGGGATATGTCGATTAGTCATGAAACCATCTACCAAGCTCTCTACATCCAAGCTAAAGGTGCCTTGCGTCAGGAGCTGAAGGTAGAAAAAGCCCTGCGCTCTGGGCGTACCGGCCGAAAACCACAATCACATCTGCCAGCCCGCGGTAATCGAAGCTGGATTGGTGAAGACTATCGCATCAGCAAGCGCCCTGCCAGTGTTGAAGACCGCGCTGTTCCAGGGCATTGGGAAGGCGATCTCATCATCGGACAAGGAGGAACCACTGCGCTAGTGACCTGTGTGGAACGCAGTACTCGCTACACCATGATCCGCAAACTGGATGTTCATGATTCCGCCACGACTGTCGATAAGTTGATCGAGATGTTTACCGGCAAAATACGCAACATCACCAAGACTCTCACGTGGGACCAAGGCGTAGAACTAGCCCAAGTAGACAAGCTGAGCATCGCACGTGGACTAGCAGTCTACTTCTGTGATCCACACTCGCCGTGGCAACGTCCTACCAACGAAAACACCAACGGGCTAGTCAGAGACTTCCTGCCCAAAGGAAGCGACTTTAGTACCCTGACCGACAAGGATGTCCAACACATTCAAGACCTTCTCAACGGGCGCCCCAGAAAAGTCCTCAACTGGTATAAACCAGAAGAGAAGATACAAGAACTATTCAAGTGATGTATCCACCACTTGAAACCGCCTTCAGATCTGGCTAGATCTTTGGCAACAAGGGCAGTTAAGCGTTTGGAGCGTCAAGTCAAGGCTAGGTCGCACGCCGAGCAGAACCCGAAAACAGCGAAACACCGCCCACGCCATGCGGCGAGGGCGGTGTCAGTGTTCTAGCTCTTAGAGCTCAGAGACGTCAACGCGCTTCGGGTACACCACCGGGCGGGCACCGGCGATTTCCTCGACGATGCGGATGACCTGGTTGGAGTAACCGAACTCGTTGTCGTACCACACGTAGAGCACAAGGTGCTTGCCGGAGGAGATGGTGGCGAGACCATCGACCACACCAGCGTGGGTAGAGCCCACGAAGTCAGAGGACACAACCTCCGGGGAAGCAATGTAGGAAATCTGCTGGCGCAGGTCAGAGTGCAGGGACACGTTACGCAGGAAGTTATTGACCTCGTCGCGGTCAGCTTCCTTCTCCAGCTCGAGGTTGAGCACAGCCATGGACACGTCCGGAGTGGGAACGCGAATAGCGTTACCGGTGAGCTTGCCCTCAAACTCCGGCAGAGCCTTGGACACGGCCTTGGCTGCACCGGTTTCCGTGAGCACCATGTTCAGGCCAGCTGCGCGACCGCGGCGGTCACCCTTGTGGAAGTTATCGATGAGGTTCTGGTCGTTGGTGAAGGAGTGTGCGGTCTCCACATGGCCATGAACCACGCCGTAGCGGTCGTTGATGACCTTGAGCACCGGGGTGATGCCGTTGGTGGTGCAGGATGCGGCGGAGAGGATCTGGTCGGAGTCCTCGATGTCGCCGTGGTTGATGCCGTAGACAATGTTCTTCAGATCGCCCTTGCCCGGAGCGGTGAGCAGCACGCGAGCCACACCCTTGGACTGCAGGTGCTGGGACAGTCCCTCACGGTCGCGCCACACACCGGTGTTGTCGACGACGATGGCGTTGTCGATGCCGTACTTGGTGTAGTCAATGTCCGCCGGGTCATTGGCATAAATCATCTGAATCTTGGTGCCGTTGGCCCAGATGACCTCGTTCTCCTCGTCAACAGCGATGGTGCCGTTGAAGGCACCGTGGACGGAGTCACGGCGCAGGAGGGAGGCGCGCTTGAAGATGTCAATGTCGCCCTTCTTGCGCACGACGATAGCGCGCAGGCGCACGCCGCCGTAGGCAGCCTCGCGGGCGATGAGGATGCGGGCCAAGAGGCGGCCGATGCGACCGAAGCCGTAGAGAACGACGTCGGTGGATTCCTTATCCACACCGGCACCGACGAGATCGACGAGGGTCTCCTCGAGGTAGTTGCGCAGGTTATCGGAGCCGGACTCCTGGAAGCCGGTGGCCAGGCGGCCCAGGTCAATAGAGGCGGTGCCCAGGTTCATCGAGCACAGTTCCTTGAGAATAGGCAGGGTCTCTGCGGTGGAAAGCTCGCGCTCAGCGATGCGGCGGGCGTAGCGGTGCGCCTTGATGATGTCGATGTCGGTCACGCCGATGAGCAGACGGCCGTAGATAGAGGTGACAACGTTATTGTTGCGGTGCAGCTGGTGGATGAGCGGGATCATCTCTTGGGCCAGCTCCAGGCGCTCGTTCCAATCCTCGTGCCCAATGTGCGCGTTCGAAGTCACGTGCTTTGTATCCTTTACTCGTCAAAAAGGGTGTAAAACTCTGTCCATCCGTAAATATTAACCCTTATTCATGCCCGTTTGGGTGTAGTTGAGCGAGGATCTCCGCCACACTACCCCCGCGAAGTTTCATTACATCGACGCCGACGAGGCAATAGTCCACGTCTGCGTCGAGCTGGGCACGGCGAGGTTTCAGTAGCGCGTTGAGATAGGGGTAGACCAAAGGCAAGTTCGGGTGTGCCAGTGTGTAGGCGGTCTCCAGACCGCGGGCATAGCGTCCGGAGAACGCGCGGGTGGATACGGTCTTTCCGCCGCGGCAGATGAGGCTACGGTTATGCTCACTCGTCCCGGCTTCCTCGGAGAGCAGGAAGGCGGAACCACAGCTGACTGCTTTTACCCCCGGCCAGGCCAGGGCCGTGGCAACATCCTCTGCGGTGCGCAAACCACCCGCGGCAATGAGTGGAAGGTCCGTGACCTGGTGGACCGCCGCGACGAGTTCTTTAAGTGGGCGCTGATCCGGTTCCGCACCTGGGTCCCACACGCCGCGGTGCCCGCCTGCTTCAGGCCCCTGCACGCACACAACATCGACGCCGCGGGCAGCCGCGGCTTGCGCCTCCTCGGGGGTGGTGACCGTGGTCCACGACTCTGCCCCAGCGGCATGGATGCGTGCGATCTCTTCCTCGCTAAAGACGCCGAACATCGACCACAGCACCGCTGCCCCACCCTCCAGCGCGGCCTCGA
Organism: Corynebacterium minutissimum; assembly: GCF_000988205.1. Taxonomy (GTDB): domain Bacteria; phylum Actinomycetota; class Actinomycetes; order Mycobacteriales; family Mycobacteriaceae; genus Corynebacterium; species Corynebacterium hiratae. The sequence goes on from NZ_LAYQ01000001.1 coordinate 18,512, forward strand.
ACTTGTCCTGCCAGCCGAAGTCTAGGGGGACGTCGCCAAGCACGGTGCCTTCCTCCGCGGCGAGGGACTGCGCAGCCGCGAGTTCCGCTTCGGTCAGCGCGCGCTGCGGGTGAAAGATATTGACCCCAAAGCGCATGCCCGCACACGCAGCGATGGCTTCCCGCGCGGCGTCGACGGAGCAGGTGCCCAGCCCCAGCGCGCTGAAGGAACCGGCGGCCTCGGCGGCGGCCACCAACTCAGGTGTGGTGGGCCCGCCCGCCATCGGGGCAGGTAGGACAGGGCAAGTGATAGTCTCAAGAAGTTGACTCATGGTTACCCAGCCTAAAGAAAACCATCAAGGGAGTAGTTGTGTCTGCCATCCGTGACTTTTTCACCCGCCTCTTTGGCCGCGCCGACGAAACACCGAATAAGAAAACACAGAAGGCCGCCGCCTCCGGACTTAATCCCTCGGATTTAAGCGCCGAGTGGCTCATCGTGGGTTTGGGTAATCCCGGCGCGAAATACGCCGCGACCCGCCACAATGTGGGGTACATGGCCGTGGATGATCTCCTCGCCGAATCTGGTGACATGCTCGAGCCTGTCACCGGACACCAACTCAGCGCGGCGCAGCTCGAGCTCGGGGGCACGAAGGGCGTAGCGCTGCGCTCACACACCTACATGAACCTCTCTGGCGATCCCATCGCCCCGTTGGCCACGCTGCTGGGCGTTGCGGCAGAGAACATCATCGTCATCCACGATGAGCTCGACCTGCCCGCCGGTAAGGTGCGTATTAAGAAGGGCGGCAACGAAAACGGCCACAACGGCCTGAAGTCACTGAGCGAGCGCTTGGGCACGCGTGATTACCTGCGGGTGCGCATCGGTATCGGGCGCCCACCCAAGGGTGGTTCCATCCCGGACTGGGTGCTCGCGCCTGTCGACGCCAGCGCTGAGCTCGATTCCACCATCGCCACCGCCGCCGAGGCCGCACGTCTCATCGTGGCTGAGGGTCTCAGCAAGGCCCAGCAGGAAATCCATTCCCGGACGAAATAAACCCCGGCGCGACCACGCTCAACGTCCTACACTGTCCAAGTATGAGCCGCACGAGCCAGAGCCTGCCATTGAATAACGACCCGAGAACTATCGTCATCACCGGAGCCTCTGACGGCGTGGGCGCGGCCGCTGCCCGTATCCTTCACCAGCGCCGCCCACAGGATTCGCTCGTGCTCGTGGGCCGCAACCCGGAGAAGACGCAGGCTGTGGCCGAGGAGATCGGCGCCGATTTTCATGTGGCCGATTATGAGTCTTTGGGCCAGGTGCGCCGGCTCGCCGAGGAGCTGAGCCAATACCCGCAGATCGATGCCTTAGGCAATAATGCCGGCGGCATGTTCGACGGTCCTTTCGCCACCGCCGATGGCTTCGAGCGCACGTGGCAGATCAACGTCGTGGCTCCCTTCCTGCTGACCTCCTTGCTGCGCGATACGCTGCGGGCCAGCAACGCCACCGTGGTGCAGACCGCCTCGTTGGCCAACATGCTGTACTCCTCTTTCGACCCCGGTGACCCGAATACTTTTGAAAAATTCACGGCGGAGCGCGCCTATGGCAACGCCAAGTTGGGCGATATCCTGCTGACCCGCTACCTCGACTCTCACGGGCTGACCTCCGTGGCCTTCCACCCGGGGATATTGAATACTGGTTTCGGGCATAACTCAACGAGTAGGACGAGCAAGCTCTATTCGACCGCTGCGGCTCAATACGTCTTGGGCAAGGCGGACAAAGGCGGGGAGAACTTGGCTTACTTCCTCAGCGGCACCCCCGGCATCCATTTCGAATCCGGCGAGTATTACAACCAGAAGCGCAAGCCAGGCCTGCAGCGGCCGATTGCGAAGAAGCTCTCCGTGGCCCGGCGCATCTTTGATGATCTGGGCCGCCAGCTCAATGTGGAGTGGTAGCACCCAGCGGCTAAACTAGCCCGCATGAGTATTGCCTCCGAAGCTTCCCGCCGCCGCACATTCGCCGTCATCGCCCACCCGGATGCTGGTAAGTCCACGCTGACGGAGGCGCTGGCGCTCCACGCGCACGTCATCAACGAGGCCGGCGCGGTGCACGGCAAGGGCAACCGCAAGTCCACGGTCTCTGACTGGATGGAGATGGAGAAGGAGCGCGGCATTTCCGTGGCCTCCTCGGCCCTGCAGTTCGAGTACGCGCCCGAGGGTCACGAGGGCGAGCCCTACATGATCAACCTGGTGGACACCCCGGGTCACGCGGACTTCTCGGAAGATACCTACCGCGTGCTCACGGCGGTGGATGCTGCTGTCATGCTTATCGACGCCGCCAAGGGCCTCGAGCCGCAGACCCTCAAGCTCTTCCGCGTGTGTAAGGCCCGCGGCCTGCCGATCATCACGGTGATCAACAAGTGGGACCGCGTGGGACGGGAACCGCTGGAGCTTGTTGATGAAATCGTCAACGAAATCCAGCTACAGCCCACCCCGCTGTACTGGCCGGTCGGTATCGCCGGTGACTTCCGCGGCTTGGCCCACGTCACCAACGATGGCGAGGTGGACGAGTACATCCACTTCCTGCGCACCGCCGGTGGTTCCACCATCGCCCCGGAGGAGCACTACTCCCCCGACGAGGCCGCCGCGAAGGAAGAGGACGCCTGGGAAACAGCCGTGGAGGAGGCAGAGCTGCTGGCTGCGGACGGCGCCCTGCACGACCAAGAGCTCTTCGAGCAATGCGTGACCTCCCCGCTCATCTTCGCCTCCGCGATGCTGAACTTCGGCGTGCACCAGATTCTGGATACCCTGTGCGCCATCGCCCCGGCTCCGCGCTCCCGCGATTCGGATCCGCAGGCCATCGAGGCCGCCACCTCCGCTATCGATGAGGTCCGTGAGGTCACCGATGAGTTCTCAGGTGTCATCTTCAAGGTGCAGGCGGGCATGGACCGCAAGCACCGCGATAACCTCGCTTTCATGCGCGTGGTCTCCGGTGAATTTGAGCGCGGCATGCAGGTCAACCACGCCCAATCCGGCCGCAGCTTCTCCACCAAGTACGCCCTGACGGTCTTTGGCCGCACACGTGACACCGTGGACACGGCGTACCCGGGTGACATCGTCGGCTTGGTCAACGCCGGTTCCTTGGCTCCCGGTGACACGATTTACACCGGCAAGAAGGTGCAGTTCAAGCCCATGCCGCAGTTCGCACCGGAGTCCTTCCGCATCCTGCGCGCGAAGTCTTTGGGTGATTACAAGGCATTCCGCAAGGGCTTGGACCAGCTGGCTGCGGAGGGCGTGGTCCAGATTCTGCGCAACGATACACGTGGCGATGCCGCCCCCGTCATGGCCGCGGTGGGCCCCATGCAGTTCGAGGTCATGCAGGCTCGCATGGAAGTCGAGTACAACGTGGAGACCATCACCGAGCCCATCCCCTACTCCGTGGCGCGCCGCACCGACGCCGAATCCGCGCCCGAGTTGGGCCGCCAGCGCGGCGTAGAAATCTTTACCCGCACCGACGGCGAGCTCATCGCGCTCTTCGGCGATAAGTGGAAGCTGGCCTTCATTGAGAAGGAGCACCCGGAGCTGACCATCGAAACACTCGTGGCGGATTAGGCACAGCGTTTCCCTTAACTGCTGAGAAATTCCTTCCACGCCGGCCATTCCGCATAGGTCTGCGCGCGCCCAGCTTCATAGTTCGCGCGCAGCTTAGTCACCGAGCGCTCGGTCGAAGCCACCTGCATATCCTCTGGGAAGAAAAGCTGTGCACGCCCCTCCTTTTCCAGCTCCAGAAGCCGGTCCTTGGAGGCGTTGTACCGGGGCGGCCGGGCAATCATTGACTCCGCCACGGCAGGGTACTTTCGGAAGATTCGTCGCAGCGCCGCGGGCCGCCCTACCTCAGGCCGCACGTAGCCACGCGGCTTCGAGCCGAGGAACAAGAACTTTTCAAAGCCGGCCTTCTCTGCCTGCTCGATGAGGATGCCACCGGATTCCCCCATCGCACCATCAACGTACGGCGCGCCATCGATAACACGCATCGGCATGATCAGCGGCAACGTCGAAGACGCGCGAACGCGCACCATCAGGTCGTCCAGGGTCTTGATGTCTTCGCGACCCCAGTACACGCTCTCCCCGGTATCAGCGCGGGCGGCGGAGATACACATCTGCGCCGGATTGGCCTCGAAGGCTTCCCAGTCAAAGGGCATGTCCTGATCGGCGGCCTTCTCATAGATGAACTCCGCATTGAAGTAGCCGCTACCGCGCAGCAGCGAACCCAGGCCACCGAAGCTGGGGTTCTTGGCAAAATCCACGAAGGATTCTTCCGAGCGGCTCACGTCGCGGGAGAGGAAGTTCACGGTGTGTGAAGAGCCCGCGGAAACACCTCCAACCCAGCCAAATTCCACCTCCTCCTTTAGGAGCTTGACGATGCACGCGGCGGTATAGGAATTGCGCATGCCGCCGCCTTCAATGACGAGTGCTGTATCTTTCGCGTCAATCACAGTGCCCGATGGTACCCCCGCGCTAGGATCGCGCCATGGGATTGTTTTCTGCGGTTAAGAATGCCGTCGACAAGCTTGGCGGCTCCAGCACTGTCCGTTTGGCCTCCCCGGATCCCCACGCCGTCGAGGTTTCTTTCGATCATCTTTCCGTGCACACTGCGAGCGGTCTCATCATCCTGGTTACCTCCCCTGCCGGTGCGCAGGTGCTCAGTGAGGTGGCGCGCTCCGGCGAGCCCGCGCAGTTGCGTGGCCCTCAGACCACGGTGCATCTCTCCCCCACGACTAGAGAACAGCGTCCCGTCCACGACCCCAAGAAGGGATGGGCCATCCCGTTGTCGCTTGCAGAAAGAGAGACGCTGTCCCAACTCAACGCGGAGCCCGGCGATTATGAAGTTTCCGAGTCACTCGCTGTGTCCGTCGAACCCACCCCCTGAAGAAAGCTAATCCGCCATGCTCATCCTCCCCTTCCAAGGGCACACTCCCCGCATCCACCGCAGCGCCTGGATTGCGCCGAATGCCACCATCATCGGTGACGTCACCATCGGGCCAGATTCTTCCGTGTTCTATGGCAGCGTGCTGCGCGGAGATGTTGGTGCCATCCGCCTTGGCGCCCGCGTCAATATCCAAGACAACTGCGTCATCCACGTCGAAACCACTGCGCCGTGTGTGCTGGAGGATGACGTCACCGTGGGCCACATGGCCATGCTCCACGGCACGCGGGTGGGCGCGGGCACGCTGGTTGGAATGAAGTCTTCTTTGCTTTCCGGCTCCACCGTGGGCACAGGCTCTCTCATCGCCGCCGGCGCGGTGGTGCTCGAGGGCCAAAACATTCCCGCCGGCGCCCTAGCCGCCGGGGTGCCCGCCAAGGTGCGCCGTGCGTTGAGCCCTGAGGAATCCGCCGCCTTCATCCCGCACGCCGCGCGCTACGTCGACATTGCTAAGAATCAGGCGCCGCTTGGCGACGCCCTCCCCCTCGACGAAGTCCTCTACGACTAGCACCGCAACTGCCGTTGTTGACAAAACTCCCGAGTCCGCCGCAAAAACTGACCAGAACTTTGGCAACTAGGGCAGTTCACTTTTGAACTCTTGCCCACCAGCCGGCTCGTTATAGAAGAGCAACGAGACCCATCACCACCAGGAAGGCGGCCACTCCGTAGCCGCTCCATAGTGCCACTGCTGCAGAGTTTTCCCGCGCCCACGCGAAGGCGCGACCAGCCCAGGAGTCTGGCTTCGCCCGCACAAGCGCGATGAAAAGCCCGCACACCGTGGGCAGCGAGAGCGCGAAGGTGGCATAGAAGAAAAGGCCTCCGTATTTAACGGTGTTGCTGAAATCCCCGGCAGCAAGGTGCATCAGCCCATAGAAAAAGGGTACGGAGGTCAAGGACTGGATAACACCCATGGCATAGCCCACCGCGACAGTCTTGGCCGAGGGCGTGCGCAGTGGGCCGAGGAGTTTCTGCACCATGTCATTGGGTTCGCCCTTGGAGCGCCAGGCCAGAAGGCCCAGCCCCAGGCCGATGACCACTAGACCCCAACCAAGCAGCGGTGATTCCAGCGCGGCGGCCACCTTGTCCTGGATACCGACGAAGACGAACATCACCACAGCAGCGGCGGTGAGCACACCGAACCAGTCACCAACGATGACGAGGGCCGCGATCTTGCGGTAGCTCCCCCGCGGAAGCATGATGCCGATGGCCACCAGGATTCCGATGAGAAGCGCGTTGACGGAATCGGCGAAGGCATTCAGCACGGCTTCAAGCATGCGGGCTAGTCTACAGGCTCTTAGAGAACATTCATCTACTGTTTACCCCGCGCGCCCCCGACGCAGGCGAGCAAACAGTATGTTCGAAAAAAGTGTGCCACGTAACGCACCCCAAACTTACGCGTGCCAACATAGACTAGACCCCTGCTGGTACAGCACGTTTTGACCCCGACCCAAGAAGTGGAGAGACAAAAAATGAAGGTAGCGATTCTCGGCGGAGACGGCTTCTGCGGTTGGCCCGCTTCCCTTTATCTCTCCGACCAAGGCCATGATGTCATCATCGTGGATAACCTCTCCCGGCGCGCCATCGATGAGGAGTTGGGCGCGGAATCCTTAACACCCATCGCCTCCATTGAGGAGCGCCTGGCCGCGTGGACCGAGGTCTCCGGCAAGACCATCGGCTTCCGCAACCTCGACGTGGCCCAGGACTACGACGGCCTGCTGGAGTTCCTGAATACCGAACGCCCGGATGCGGTGGTGCACTTTGCCGAGCAGCGCGCCGCCCCGTATTCCATGAAGAATTCGCGCACCAAGCGCTACACGGTGGATAACAACATCAACGCCACCCACAACCTGCTCGCCGCCATCGTCGAATCTGAGCAAGATATCCACGTCGCACACTTGGGCACCATGGGTGTCTACGGCTACGGCACCGCCGGCATGAAGATTCCGGAGGGCTACCTGGATGTGCAGGTGGATGCGGGCGAGAATGGCGTCGTCAAGCAGCAGATCCTGTACCCTTCCAACCCGGGCTCGGTCTACCACATGACCAAGGTGCTGGACCAGCACCTGTTTGCCTACTACGCCAAGAATGATGAGCTGCGCATCACCGACCTGCACCAGGGCATCATCTGGGGCACGCACACTGAGCAGACCCAGAAAGATGAGCGTCTGATCAACCGCTTTGATTATGACGGTGATTACGGCACGGTACTCAACCGCTTCCTCATTCAGGCCGGTATTGGTTATCCGCTGACCGTGCATGGCACCGGTGGACAGACCCGCGCCTTTATTCACATTCGGGACATGGTGCGCTGCATCGAGCTAGCCCTGCAGAATCCGCCGGCACGCGGTGAGCGCGTCAAGATCATCAACCAGATGACGGAAACCCACCGTGTGCGTGACCTGGCAGAACTGCTGGCGAAGATCTCTGGTGCGGAAGTGGCCTACGTGCCGAACCCGCGCAAGGAATCTGCGGAGAATGAACTCCACGTCACCAACGACACGTTCCTCGAACTAGGACTGGAGCCGACCACTTTGTCGGAAGGGTTGCTCCATGAGGTGGAGGAAGTCGCACGCAAGTACGCCGACCGTGCTGACCGCTCCAAGATTCCAGCCCAGTCGCTGTGGACGCGCCAGCAGCACGCTGGTGTTCCCGAAGCCTTGGCCAACGGCGCTGACGCTGCGGAGGCTTAAACCTTCGTGCGCATCGCAATCGTTACTGAGGTCTTCCTGCCCAAGATCGACGGCGTGGTCACCCGCCTGACTCGCACGCTGGACCAGCTGGCCGCGATGGGCCACGAGGTGCGGATTTTTGCCACGGGCAAGGCCCCTGACACCTATGCCGGCTTCGAGGTCACCCGCATCCCCAGTTTGTCGCTGTGGGTCTACCCGGAGATCAAGTTTGGCCTGCCCTCGTGGAAGTTCTTCAAAGAGATCCGGGATTTCGATCCCGATGTCATCCACGCGGTCAATCCCATTTGGACCGCGGCCCTCGGCGTCTTTGCCGCGCAGCGCGATGCCGTACCGCTGGTAGCCAGCTTCCACACCAATGTCCCCGAGTACGTTGAAGCGCTGGGGATTGGGTGGACTAGGCCGCTGACCGAAGCCGCGCTGAAGTATCTGCACAACCAGGCTGCGGTGAACCTGTGCACCTCCGGCCCCATGGTGGATAAGGCTCGGATGATGGGGATCCGCAACGTGCAGCTGTGGCCCAAGGCTGTTGATACGCAGACCTATCACCCCAGTCGCGCCACGGAACAGATGCGCGAGCGCCTGACCGACGGTAACCCGGATTCCCCGTTGGTGACCTATATCGGCCGCGTCTCCAAGGAGAAGGACTTGGAACGCCTCGATCACGTGATGGAACTGGTGAGGGCACAGCTTAGCGACGCCCGCCTAGCCGTCGTCGGCGATGGCCCCGCCTTGGAGGAGCTCAAGTCCAACTTCGATCCTGCGCACACCGTATTCACGGGCTACCTCTCCGGCGAGGAGCTCGCCGCCGCCTTCGCCGTGGGGGATGTCTTCCTCTTCCCCTCCGCCACAGAGACCTTGGGACTCGTGGCTCTCGAGTCCTTCGCCTCTGGGGTTCCGGTCATCGGCACGAATGCCGGCGGCATCCCCTTCGTTATCGAAGAAGGCGTCACAGGACATCTCATCGAGCCCGACGCTGACGACACCGCGTGGGCCCGCGCCGCTCTCAGCCTCCTCCGTGATTCCTCCCGCCGGGCGCAGATGGGACAGGCCGCCCGCCGCGAAGCTGAAAAACATTCCTGGGTAGAATCCACCCAAGCCCTCCTTCAGGCCTACGAGGAGGCCATCGAGCACCCCTTCCGCAGGAATACAAACTAGTCAAGGAGACCCATGGATTCAGCCCAGAACCTGTACTCCGCTGGCGCCTTTATCCAAGCCGGCATCGACGCCACGTTTGCCTCACGCCTAGGCGTCGTTCGCGACGTCGAGGTGAATTTCATTCCCACCGATTCCGCATCAGCAGCCTCGGAGGAAGGGCAGCCAGACCTGGATCAGCGCGCTGTCGTGCGTTTTAGCACTGATTCCGGGGTCTATGATTTCGATGGACTGCGTCTTGCCACCATCCACAACGGGGAGCTGCGCTGGGCCACCGGCATGGCAGAGCACGCACCGCAGCCGGAATTCCACGGGCCACAACCTGACTCTGCCCTGCTGCGCGGCTTGGCACGACGGCTGGTGGGCGACCGGCCTGTTGTCCGCGTCCCGCAGGGCGATGGCGAAGCATTGGTCGCCGTCGATTTCGCGGAGATTAACCCGGATCCCCGGGTGAGCATCCTGGCCGGAATTGAGCACTCAGGGGACGTCGCCGGTGGCGTCGACGAGCGCCTAGCCACCGCCGAGTTGTCCTCCTACCTGGACGTTCCGCAGAGCCACGCGGAAAATCTCGCGCTTTTCCACGGCTCCCGGATCGTAGCTCTCCCCCGGGCCCCGGGCCGCGCTGGGCTCAGCGCGCGCGAGGTGTTGGCCGACGCCCACTTCCTCGCCACCGAGCACAACTTCTTCTTGGAGGCCCGCTTCCCCAACCTGTGGGCGGACCTTGATCCTGTTACGTCGCGGACCGTGGTGAACTCCGATTACGGCTCGCTCACGGTGCCCGCGCACCTCATCGCGACGATCGACGCCTCCACGAACATCTTCACCTGGGCCTGGGCAGACGAGCTAGCCGGTTCCTTGTCCGCTCAGGCCGCGGGTAACCTGCGCCGCTTCGGATATGACCAGGCCATCCCCGAGTTGATTCGGGCCCGCGTGTCCATCACTGAGGCACGCTCTGCACGCTTGCCACAGCTGGCCATGCCAGTTCTGGGCCTGTGGACCTTGCTGCCGGTGCAGCTTCCCGACGGCCGCCAAGGCCTCGCGCTATCCGATGCCCCCGCGTTCCACCTCCCCGCACCGACTCCGGCGGCCACGCAAGCCACCCTCAACGTTGCGGTGCCGGCAGGCGTGGACGAGCAGCGGGCGCGCGCTGCCTACCACCGGGCGCGCCCCCTATAAGTGCTCGGACAGCGCTGAGTGTGTGAGCGACTGGGAGCGTGAACGCTAGGAGTTCAGCACGGCGCGGAACTCCTCGACGTCAACCTCCTCTGTGGTGGCCGGGTTAAACGCTGCGTCCTGAGTCTTGTCCACTAGTACCGCGCGCACGCCCTCAGAAAAGTCGGGACGGCGGTACATATGCATGCCCAGCTTGAGTTCCAAAAGGAGGGCCTCGCGAATGTCGTCGACACCGGCCTCTGCCTCATAAAGCTCGTTAGCCGCGATAATGGCAGCTGGGCACGCCCCTGCCATAAGGCGGCGGACCTCACCGGCAATGAGCGGGCGCTTGTCCAGCTCCGCGGAGATTTCCTCCCACGTTGGCAGGGCAAACGTCTCCTCCAGGTCCTTGGCCACCTGCTCCAGCGGGGCGGGCTCTTCGAGTGCGGGCAGGGCGAGGTCCTCCAGCGCGGCATCAATACCGCGCTCAATGGCGGCCTCAATCAGCTCGTGTGCATCCTTGACAACGTGGGTTGCCACGCCAGTCCATAACATGTCTGCGGCATACATGCGGTATCCACTAAGACCCCAGAACTTGGCCAAGCCCGGTGAGGCGATACCGCGGGTGCCCACCATGCGCTGGGCCGCATAGGCCACACCGACGTCGGTGACATAGCCGATGTTCATCTCCGGCATCGAGGCGAAGGCCTTTTCCGTCACCACACGGTGCGAGCCGTGCAGGGAAATGCCCAATCCACCGCCCATGACAACACCGTCGATGACGGCGATATAGGGCTTCGGGAACTCTGCGATATCACCGTTAGTGAGGTACTCGCTGGCGAAGAAGGCATCGACCTCCTCCAGCTTGCCTTCCGCGATTCCCTCCCGCGCGTGACGCACATCGCCGCCCGCGCAGAATGCTTTAGGGCTGTTGGAGTAAATCAGAACCTGTTCAATCTCATCGTCCTGTGCCCAGGCTTCGAGGGAGCGGCGGATGATATCGATCATGTCCGGGTTCAACGAGTTCAGGGCCTTCGGCCGATTGAGTTCGAGGACTCCGGTATGGTTGCGGACGGAAACGAGTACTGGATCAGTCGTAGTCATGCGCACCAGTGTTCCATATCACACATGTTTCAGCCACCTTTTTTGAGGCTGGTTTTAACATCGACCCCTGCCTCTAAACCCAACCTTCAGATTGGTGTGAATTTCTTGCTCCCACGGCTTGTTGCTCTCGACATGGACGGCACCCTCCTCGATGCCCACGGTCAGCTGCCCGCAGACTTTTCAGAGCTTGAGGAGCTCGCCACCGCCCGCGGCTGCGAGCTGGTTCCGGCCTCAGGGCGCCAGCTGGCCACCCTGCAAGACATGTTCCCGGAAGGCGGCACATTCATTGCGGAGAACGGCTCGGTGATTTTGCGCGACGGAGAGATCATCGCCACCTTCCCGCTGCAGGAAGAAACCGTGCGCGCGGCGCGCGACGCCGCATCCGCCATCAGCGAGGCGCACACCGTCGTTCTGTGTTCCCCGGAGACCGCCTACGTAGCCCGGGATGTCACGCAGGCAGCACGCGCGGAGATTTCCAAGTATTACAAGGCGGTCACGTGGGTCGATAACCTGGACACCGTCCCCAATACCAACATCATCAAGATCGCCATCTTCTGCGAATCCGGTTCCGAGACACATATTTACGAGCCCATCCGCCGTGCCGTACCGGAGGACAACGTGGCGGTATCGGGCAAGGTCTGGCTCGATGTCATGGCCCGCGACGTCGATAAGGGAGCAGCCTTAACCACACTCGCTGAACTTGCCAACGTTCCAATCACCGCCACCGTGGCCTTCGGCGACTACCTCAATGACCTCGAAATGCTGCGCGCTGCTGGGACGGCTGTCGCCATGGACAACGCACATCCGAAGTTGAAGGAAATAGCGGATATTATCGCGCCTGCCAATACCGACAATGGTGTGAGCACCATGCTGCGCCAGCTTCTGCGCACCTAACACGCTCCCAGGAAACCTTCCCGATTCTCTACCACCACCCGAGTAGGATTACCCCGGTTCCCTAGACCCCCAATCCCTTACGTGTGGAGTGTTCAGTGAAGAAGTTCCTGCGATCCCCTGGGCCCCGTGTCCCTCGTCGGGCCACGGACACCTCCCTTGAGCTGGACCCGGGGTCCCTCCCCAAGGCATCCGCTGTGCGCAAGGCCAAGCTGCACAAAGCCCGCGAGGCCGCCGAGGAAACCCCCTCGCCGCGCCGCCGCCCGCGAGCAGCGCCAGGCTGCACAGCACGACAGCGCGCTGGGCATCCCCGGCCCGCGCAACCCCCAGCTCAATCCACCCCCGCCGAGAGTTCCCCCGAATCACGGCCCGAGAATGAGATCTCGCGCGCCTTGGCGCGGCGCTCGCAGCCCGTCGGCACACCGACGAGCAAGCAGCTGAAAACACCGCGCCCCTCCCGCGAGCAGCGCCAAGCCGCACAGCACGACAGCGCGAAGAACACCGGAGACATTGCGGTGCCGAAGGAATCCGCCACCGTCACGCGTCAGCGTCGCGCGCGCCTGCGCCCGGTACCTGGTTTGGATGGGCTGCGCGGTCTCGCGGTCTTGGCTGTCGTGATCTACCACTTCTTCGGGGATCTGCTCCCCGGCGGATACCTCGGCGTGGATATGTTCTTTGTCCTCTCCGGCTTCCTTATCACCTCGCTGCTCGTGCGCGAGTTCGCCGTGACCGGGCGCATCAGTCTCACCGACTTCTGGATCCGGCGCTTCCGGCGCATCCTTCCGGCTGCACTCGTTGTCTTATGCCTGTGCACGGCCCTCGTCGCAATGATCGGCGGGGACCTCGCTGTGGGGATCCGCGAACAGTTCTTGGGTACCTTCTTCTTCGTCAACAACTGGACCCAGATCGCCACCAGCCAGACCTATTTTGCGCCCAATGAGGTGCAAGTCTTCGCCCACTATTGGTCCCTGGCGGTTGAGGAGCAGTTCTACCTCCTGTGGCCTCTGCTCATGTTTGGCGCTTTCGCGCTGTCGCGACGCCAACCCAAGCGCCTGCCCATCGCGCTCTCTCTCGTCCTCGCAGCCGCCTCCGCTGCCGCGATGGCGCTGCTGTTCACTCCGGGCGAAGACCCTACCCGTGTTTATTACGGCACCGATACCCATGCCTTCGGCCTCCTCATCGGTGCGCTGCTGTCCCTTCTTCTCACCTCGACGTCGAAGGAGGCGAAGGCGGACTCATGGGCGTCGACAAGCACAGGCGTTATCGCCGGCACCGTCGGAGCCCTCGCCCTGGTTGGTTACCTGGCGCAGCTGGTGTGGATGGGCGCGGACCTTGAGTTCACCTACCGCGGCGGCCTGGTCCTCACCAGCCTCCTCGGCGCGGCAATGATCTGGGGCGTGGTGCGTGAGACCGGACCGCTCACATGGCTCTTCCGCACCCGGGTGATGCGGTGGCTGGGCCAGCGCTCCTTCTCGCTCTACCTGTGGCATTGGCCGGTAGTGATGATCCTCCGCGAGCTGTCTGATGCCCCGGCGTGGCTGCTGGGTTTGCTCGCGCTTCCCGTGTCCTTCCTGTTGGCTGAAGTGACGTATCAGTTCGTGGAAAACCCCTTCCGCCGCGCCGGATATGTCGCCACGTGGCGCATCTATTGGGCTTCGCGCCCCACGGTGGCCGAGATGAAAGACGGTTTCGGCAAGGCCATGTGGCCCGCCGTGCCCGCCATGGTGCTCCTCTCGGCGCTGGGCGTGGCCTATGGGCTGGTCACGTCACAGGACCAGACCGAGCTGGAACGAGAATTGGAGCGGATGTCCCATGCCAATGAGCAGGCAGCGGCATCGGCCCCAGCAACGCCGACAGAGACCAAGAAGCCCGCAGAAAAGCGCGCACTGCCTGCGGGCACGGAGATCAACGCGGTGGGTGATTCGGTCATGCTCGCCGCCTCCGAAGCCCTCAACGAGCGTTTCCCAGGGATTCTCATCGACGCAGAGGTGTCCCGCCAATATGCCGAGGCGATTGCGGAAATCCGGCAGCTGAAGGAATCCGGGCAGCTACGCTCCACCGTCTTTGTGGGGCTGGGAACGAACGGGCCGGCTGCGGACGGCGAGATGGATGAGCTCCTCACCATCCTCGGTTCCGATCGCACGGTTATCCTCGTCGTGCCCTACGGCGAGCGCGACTGGATGGGTCAGGCGCGCGCAGAGATTATCGAGGCCGCCAAAGAGCACGACAACGTCTACGTGGCCGACTGGTGTGGCATGGCCCAAGAGAACCCGGCGCTGCTCTACGACGACGGCGTGCACCCACAGGCCGAGGGCGCAGCGCTGTACGTGCAGGCGCTTTCCGACGCCCTCGAGCAGTACTCCCGCGGAGAAAAATCCACCACCACGGCCTGCTCGCTCTAGCCTTCGGCCGCTCTCGAATCAGCTGCTCTCCAATCAGGGCAGTGCGCTAGCAGCATCGCCCTAGCAGCACTGCCCTAGTTGCCAAAGATCTGGCCAGATCCTTGGGCGGGCTCAGGTGGTGAATGCATCTATACAGCTGGGAGGTTGTGTAGATGTCAGGTGATGAGAAGCTACGTGAGCGGTATGTGCAGGCGTATCTGCATGATGCGCGTCCGATGTCGGTGATCCTCAAGGAGTTGGGGGTCTCGAAGGCTCAGGCGAGGGTGTGGCGTCAGGCTGAGGGACTTAGCCGCGGCAAGCGCCATCGGAGCCTGAATGAGGATAAGTACAAAGATCAATACCAAAAGCTCGTTGCTCTTGTAGAAAGCGGCCAGTCTGCGTATAGCGCACTGAAAGAGACAGGTTTCCCACAGACGGCTTACCGATACCTTGCGCAAGACGGTATTGAACTCGCCAACAACAGTCGCGGTGGAGCCATACAAATTGAGCGGGATCGCATTGCTAAAGCTTTGAAACTTGTTGATGCTGGCAAAAGCTATAAGGAAGTCGGCCAGGTAGTTGATCGTTGCGCTGACACGGTGAGAACGTGGCACCATAATCGCATGTCTGGGCGTTTGGTACTCAATGATCATCCCACTGAATCCGAATCGAAGGTAGGACGCGGAAAGCGTCTTATCCGCCATGACCGGATAGCGATAGCCTACCTGCTGAAACAGGGCCATACTCATCGTGAGATTGCAGCCCAGCTTGGCCGGAATCAGTCGACGATTAGTAGAGAAATCGCCCGTGGGATGACTGAGCATGGCTACGATGCCCTCGTGGCGCAAAAGCGGGCTGTAGACCGTTTAGCCAGGCCTAAACCCCGTAAACTCGATACCAACCCGCAGTTGCGGGCCTTTGTCATCCAGGGGTTGAACACGAAGTGGTCACCAGAGCAGATTTCAAACTTTCTTGCCCGCTGCTTCGGTAAAGGTGGGGATATGTCGATTAGTCATGAAACCATCTACCAAGCTCTCTACATCCAAGCTAAAGGTGCCTTGCGCCAGGAGTTGAAGGTAGAAAAAGCCCTGCGTTCTGGGCGTACCGGCCGAAGGCCGCAATCGCGCCTGCCAGCCCGCGGTAATCGAAGCTGGATTGGTGAGGACTACCGCATCAGCAAGCGCCCTGCCAGCGTTGAAGACCGCGCTATTCCAGGGCATTGGGAAGGCGATCTCATCATCGGCCAAGGAGGCACAACGGCCCTTGTGACCTGCGTGGAACGCAGTACTCGCTACACCATGATCCGCAAACTTGATGTGCATGATTCCGCCACGACTGTCGATAAGTTAATCGAGATGTTTACCGGCAAAATACGCAACATCACCAAAACACTGACCTGGGACCAAGGCGTGGAACTAGCCCAAGTAGACAGGCTGAGCATCGAACGTGGACTAGCAGTCTACTTCTGCGATCCGCACTCACCCTGGCAGCGGCCTACCAACGAAAACACCAACGGGCTAGTCCGAGACTTCCTACCCAAAGGAAGCGACTTTAGTACCCTGACCGACAAGGGCGTCCAGCAGATTCAAGACCTTCTCAACGGGCGCCCCAGAAAAGTCCTCAACTGGTACACACCAGAAGAGAAAATCCAAGAACTATTCAAGTGATGCATCCACCACTTGAAACCGCCTTGGGGCAGGACCTATAACTTTGGCAACTAGGGCAGTTGACGGGATTCGCCTCTAGGCCCGAGCACATAGAAAAACGGCCGGGGATGTGCCTCCCCGGCCGTTCTCGCTGTGCCGATGCTTGTGCGCTTCCGGTGTTACTGAAAGCTGCTCAATCTCCTAGACGGAAAATTCAGCCATCTTATCCCATTGCGTTTTACCTGGGATGTGAGTATTGATGATGTCCGGCGTCTCCACCAGGTACTTCGGGAACTCCTCGCAGGAGCGTTTGAAGTGCTCAGTGTTGACGTGGTCAACGTCGGTGCCGTCCTTGTAGGACTCGAGGAGCAGGAAGCGCTGCTTGTCTTCCGGATCGCGGAACCACTTGAAGTCGATGCAGCCGGGCTCTGCCTGGCAGGCCTTGGTGTACCAGTCGATCTCGTCGAGGAAGGTCTCGGCGTACTCGGGCTTGACGTGGAACTGTACGTTGATCAAAATCATGGGCCCCACTGTAACCTGCTCCATGAAAACGCGCAGAAGGCCTTGTAAAAAGCCTCTCGGGAGAATTAGTTGTTGAAGAAGTACTCCGCCACGTAGACGTAGGTTCCGTCAAAAGCTTGGGCGACGCCGAAGCCGGTGCCATCCGTCTTGGTCACGGGCACGTCGCGGTTGAGCCAGTCCACGCGCTCCTTGGCCTCAGATTCGGTGAGCTTGTAAATGTTGCCGCTGCCCTCCTCCAGGTGGGTCAGCCCATCGCCTGCATTGTCGTGGAAGGTGACCTTGCCAGCTGCTGCCTGGTTTGCCCACTCCTGCGCGATGTTCTTGGCGTTGGCATCCTCGTGGTGGCCCTGCTTGAGCAGGTGGGCGTGGGTAGCACCAACGAGTTCGCCGGCGACGGCCGGGGTCGGCTTCTTAATGAAGCCCGGCAACTGGACGTTAAACTGCTTCGCCAGGTCATAGGCCTGCGCAGGCAGCTCGATCTCTAAAGAGTTGACCTGCTCAACGGCCTGGGAAGACAGCTGGTTTACGTCCTGCAGCTGTGCGGAAGAGGAGTTAACCGGGGCGGCCTGGGCAGCGGACACCGACAGAGCAGTGGTGAGGGTAGCTGCCACGGCGGCGGTGGCGGACATGCGGGAAACACGACGGAAAGAATTCATGCCTTCCACCGTGCCACAAAAATGCTTCGGCGGAAAAAGACTTCCCGCTCATGTGGGATTTTCGATACCACTTTGTTATCACTTGCCGGTGGCTGCATGCCGGCATGGAAGAATAGCCAAGGCTGGCTTTAGTATGGATTTTTTAACGAGTATCCGAAAGGTGATCACTGTTGCTGGACGTCTTAACCGGTTTCGCCATCATTTTTGTGGTTATCGGCGTGGGCTTCATCATGGCTCGGCGCGGCGTTATCGGCGAAGGTGAGGCGCGCCTGCAGTTCAATCGCACGGCGTTCTGGGCGGCGACCCCAGCGCTGATCTTTTCCAGCGTGGCCACCTCTGACACCTCGGCCTTTGCCTCGCCGGTTGTCGCCGTCATCGCGATAGCTTCGGTCGCCACGATGGCCTTGTATTGGGTGCTGAGCGCGTTATTCTTCCGGCGTAGCGGAGCGGAAACCATGGCCGGCGCGGCCGCGGCCAGTTACTACAACTCGGTCAACATCGGGCTGCCCATCGCCACCTATGTCATCGGTGATGCCACCTTTGTGGTGCCAGCGCTCGTGCTGCAAATGGCAGTCCTCTCGCCCTTCATCATTGCCGGCCTCAACGCCCAGGGAACAAGCCTGCGTTCGATTTTAAGTTCCGTGGTCTCAGGGTTGACAGCCCCAGTGGTCATCGCGGCGATCGCCGGCTTCATCGTGTCCGCCGCAGGCTGGCACGTCCCCGACGTCATTATGGCTCCGCTCGAGATCCTTGGTGGTGCCTCCATCCCGATGATCCTGATGAGCTTTGGCGCCTCACTCACCGGCGACGGGCTGTTAGCCGTTGACCGCCTGCCGACGATTACCGCCACGGTTCTCAAGCTCATTGCTATGCCGGCGATTGCGCTGGCGGCCGGCTTGGCGTTGGGGCTGAGCGGCAACGAGCTCTACACAGCGCTGATCTTGGCCGCGCTTCCGACCGCACAGAACGTCTACAACTATGCCGCGACCTACCAGTCGGGAGAAACGGTGGCGCGCGATACGGTCTTCCTCACCACCTTCCTCTCGCTGCCGGCGATGCTGGGCATCGCGGCTCTCTTCGGGTAGGGCTGGGCCTACCCCTCGAGCTTCTCCCCCAACTCCAGCCATTCCATTTCTAGCTCTTCGCGCTCAGAGGCAATGGCCTTGAGCTCGGAGTCGAGCTTCGCTAGCTCACCGCTGTCCCCCTCACCGGAGGACATCTTCTCTGCAGCCACCGCCATCTTTTCGTTCAGCTTCGCCGTCTTATCGTCGAGCTTGCCCATCTTGCGCTCCAGCGCATTCATCTTCTTGGTCAGCTCGCGCTCTTCCTGGGAGCTCAACCGCTTGGCCGGGGCGGCATCCGCGCTCTGCTCGTCAGAGTTCTTGGAGGCTTCTCCTAAATCAAGGACGCCGCGGGCGGTGGCGGCCTCCATCTCCTGACGGCGGCGCAGGTATTCCTCGATTCCGCCCGGCAGGTTGGTGAGCTTGCCATCCCCAAACAGCGCATAGGTGTTATCCGCGATGCGCTCGATGAGGTAGCGGTCGTGCGAGATGACCACCAAGGTGCCCGGCCACGAGTCCAGAAGAGACTCCAGCTCCTGGAGAGTATCGATGTCGAGGTCGTTCGTGGGCTCGTCGAGAAGCAGCACGTTTGGCTCCGCCATAAGCACGCGGGTCAGCTGCAGACGGCGGCGCTCACCGCCGGAGAGGTCGCCGACCGGCGTGCGCTGGCGCTTGGCGGAAAAACCCAGGCGCTCCGCGAGCTGGGACGCGGACAGTTCCTTCTTGCCTAGGTGAACGTAGGTGGCGACGTCTTCGACGGCGTCGAGAAGCCGGCGCTCCGGATCCAGATCATCGAGCTCCTGGCGCAGCCAGCCCAGGCGCACCGTCTTGCCCTCGATGCGCTTGCCAGCGGCAAGCTCGACTTCACCAGCAAGGGCGCGCAGCAGCGTGGTCTTGCCCGAACCGTTAACACCAACGAGGCCGATGCGCTCGCCCGGCGCCAAGCGCCAGGTGAGGTGATCCACGAGCGTGCGACCGTCCGGGGTTGTGACCTTTGCGTCCTCGAGCTCAATGACGACTCGTCCCTGGCGCTGCTTGGAAAAGGCCATGAGCTCGACCTTGTCGCGCGGTGCGGGGACGTCGGCGATGAGTGCCTCGGCTGCCTCGATGCGATAGCGCGGCTTCGAGGTACGCGCCGGCGCTCCGCGACGCAGCCACGCCAGCTCCTTGCGGGCCAAGTTCTGCCGGCGCTGCTCAATAGCATCGGCTTGGCGGGCGCGCTCGGCGCGGGCAAAGGTCCAGTCGTTATAGCCACCCTCGTAGGCATCGACGACACCGTCGTGCACCTCCCAGGTAGTGGTGGCCACGGTGTCGAGGAACCAGCGGTCGTGCGTGACGACGACGACCGCTAGCTTGCGCGAAAGCAGGTGCTGGCCAGCCATTGCACACCTTCGACGTCGAGGTGGTTGGTCGGCTCATCGAGCACCACGATGTCGAGGTCTTGAACGAGTGCGGCAGCCAGGTTGACGCGGCGGCGCTCACCACCGGAGAGCGAGCCCACAGGGGTGTCTAGCCCTAGGTCAACAATGCCGAGGCCGCCGAGGACATCGCGCACCTTCGCGTTGGATGCCCACTCGAAAGTCTCCAAGCCCAACGGCTCAATGATGGCTTGGGCGATGGTGAGCGATTCTTCTAATTCAAAGCGCTGGGTCACCACCGCCATGCGCAATTCCGAGTTGTGGGACACGCGGCCCGAGTCTGGGGATTCGATACCGGTGAGAACTTCCAGCAGCGTCGTTTTGCCGCCGCCGTTGACGCCGACGATGCCGATGCGATCACCGGTTTGCACGCCGAGGGAGACCCCGTCCAGCAGGGTCTTAAGCCCAAAGGACTTGGTTACGTTTTCAAGGTTAATGAGGTTCGCCATATCGAGTGTTCATCTTAGTGCCTCGGCGCGGTTACCCCCGCACCATTACCTTTATTGCTATTGATTTTCACTTCCAATACTCTGGCGCACTATGAAAAAAGAACGTCTCGCCCTGTGCGCCGCACTTTCCGCCACGATCCTCACCATGTCCGCTTGCTCCTCCCCTGACAGCGAGGAATCCACGTCGCCCTCCAGCGCTGAAGCCTCCCACGCGCATGCCGAGCACGACGATGACCATGATGGGGAGCACAGCCATGACGGCTTCGAAGCCGCGGAAGGTGAGACTGAGGTAGCTGAGCTGCCAAACCGTATCCTTCTTTCCCACAAAACGGCCTCACCACGCTCGACGGCGAAACCGGTGAGGTCATCGAAAGCGAAGATCTGAAAGCATTCCTCCGTCTAAGCGATGCCGGCGATAACCGCCACATCATGGTGACCAAGGGCGATAGCTTCCTCACCTTCGACACGGGGCGCATCACCAAGCCCCACGGCGACCACAAGCACTACTACGCGGCGCAGCCGCAGCTTCTCAGCGCAGCCATCGACGCACCGCACGCCGGTCACGTGGTTCACCACGACGGCTTTACCGCGCTCTTCTCCGACGGCGATGGTGTGGCACGGATTTACAAGACCGAGGACATCGGCAAGGAAGACGCCAAGCCCGTCAACACCGTCGAGACAGGCGCTGCGCACCACGGTGTGGCCGTCCCGCTGAAAGACGGCTCCGTGGTCACCACGAAGGGCACGGAAGACGAGCGCCACACCATCCAGCACCTCGACAAGTCCGGCAAGGTCCTTGCGGAAACCACTGAGTGTCCTGGCGTCCACGGCGAAGCTGCCGCCGGCAACGGTTCCCTTTTCTTCGGCTGCGAGGATGGGCCCGTCGTCTTCGACGGCACCGAATTCCACAAGATCGACGTCTCCGCTTACGCGGGCAAGGACGGATACCAGCGCTCCGGCAATTCTGCGGGTTCGGAGGAATCCAACATCATCTTGGCAGACAACAAGACCGACAAGGATGTCGACTTCGAGCGTCCCACCTCAGTGACCCTCATCAATACGGAGGACTACTCTGCCAAGAAGGTTGAACTGGGCGAATCCTATTGGTTCCGCTCGTTGGCCCGCGGTCCCCTGGGCGAGGCCTTAGTCCTCACGACCGACGGCAAGCTCAACGTCATCGACCCGGATTCCGGCGAGGTAACAAAGAAGATTGACGCTATCTCCCCGTGGAAGGAAAACGAGGAGTGGCAGCAGCCGGGTCCGATCCTCAAGGCGGCAAACGGCTATGCCTACGTCACCGATGCGAACAAGCAAGAACTGGTGGTCCTTGACCTCCTCGGTGACCAGGAGCCGCAGCGCTACAAGCTCGACTTCAAGCCCGTGGAGATGGCCGTCCTCTAAGGACCGCTACCTACAGCGCTGGCGCTAGACCAGCGTTGCTCCGGTTGCGGGGCCTGCGGTCACCAGGCCACGGGTTCCGCGGTTATCGGCGCAGACCTGGGCCACCACTTCCTGTGCGGTCTCCTCGTCCTCGCAGAGGAAGGCACAGGTAGGCCCAGACCCGGAAACGATGCCCTTGAGGGCGCCGGCGGCCTCACCGGTGTCGAGAATCTTGCGTAAGTCCGGACGCAAAGAGAGTGCTGCCGGCTGGAGGTCATTGTGCATCACCGCGGCAAGCTCGTGGGGGTTGCCGCCGACGAGGGCTTGGCCCACGGCTTCCGTGTCCAAGTGCGGTGTGCTTCCACGGCCGGCAGCGCGCAGCTCATCCAGCTTGCGGAAGACAGTGGGTGTGGACAAACCCTCCGCATTGGTGATGATTGCCCAGATATAGCGCCCGCGCGAGAGCATCGGGGTCAAGAGTTCGCCGCGCCCGCGCCCCAAGGCGGTGCCGCCCATGAGGGTAAAAGGCACGTCGGAGCCCAGTTCCGCGGCGAGTTCGTAGAGCTTCTCCATGCTGAGGGCTTCACGGCCGAATTCGGTGCTCAAAGCTTGGTTGGCCAAAAGCAAGGCGGCCGCGGCATCAGCGGAGCCACCGGCCATGCCCCCGGCGGCGGGGATGTTCTTTTCCATCGTGAGCGTGCCGGCAGCTGGCAACATGAGGTTGTGAGCCACCAGCTCTACCGCGCGCCACGCCAGATTCTCGGTTGACGCCGGCACACCCTTCGCGTGGTTGCCGGTGACCACCACGCTGCTTTCCTCGCCCCAGCGGTAGCTAATGCGGTCATGCACGTCGAGGGACTGGAAGACCGTAGCCAGCTCATGGAAACCATCCGCGCGTGCCTCCCCCACCCCCAGGTGCAGGTTGACCTTGGCGTGGGCGCGCGCCTGCCAGATCTGCGGGGAGTCGTCTCCTGTCCTACTCATGAGGCTTCCGCCAATCGGACGAAGTCCTCCACGCCCAGCTTCTCACCGCGCAGGCGCGGATCGATATCCGCCGCGCGCAGCGCTTCCTCGGCTGCTGCGGCGGAACCATAGAAACCTGCCAGGGCGGCGCGAAGTGTCTTGCGGCGTTGCGCAAAGGCGGCGTCGATCAGCGCGAACAGACGCGGGCGCAGTGACTCGTCGAAGGGGCGGGTGCAGTCGATGCGCACCAACCCTGACTCAATCTTAGGTGCCGGCCAAAACACGTTCTTGCCAATCGTGCCGGCCTGGCGAACCGGTCCATAGAAGGATGCTTTCACGCTGGGGATGCCATAGACCTTGCTGCCCGGCGCGGCGGCGAGGCGCTCAGCTACTTCCAGCTGCACCATGACCAGGACACGACGAATGGATGGATAGACCTCCAGCAGGTGGAGCAGCACCGGCACCGCCACGTTATAGGGCAAGTTAGCTACCAAGGCGGTCGGCTCCCCCAACTCCCCTGCCTCAACGGTGAGTGCGTCCTTCTCCACCACGGTGAGGCGATCCGCAAAGTTGGCTGCCCGCGCCGCCACGGTATCTGGGAGCTTGCCTGCCAGGCGCGGGTCAATCTCCACGGCCGTCACGTGCTCGACTTCACCCAGTAGTCCCAAGGTCAGCGAACCCAAACCAGGGCCGACCTCCACCACGCGGTCCTCCGGTTGCAGGTCCGCGGCAGCCACGATGCGCCGGATGGTGTTGGGATCATGCAGAAAGTTCTGGCCCAGCTTCTTTGTCGGCGTCACGTCGAGCTCAGCGGCGAGCTCGCGGATCTCCACCGGGCCCAGCAAGTGGGGTTGTGTCATGTCATCCAGACTAATACGCAGGGCGCTGAAGCTTTAGCGCAGGCCGAGCTTCGAGGTGCAGGCGGGCCATGCGCCCCAGCCCTGTGCGGCCTGAACCTTCTGGGCCACGGCGATCTGCTGCTCGCGGGAGGCCTGCCAGGCCTGCGGGGCGTACTCGGTGCCGCCAAAGGCAGCCCAGGTCGACGGGGTGAACTGCAGGCCGCCGGAGAAACCGTTACCGGTGTTGATGGACCAGTTACCGGTGGCCTCACACTGTGCCAAGGCATCCCATACGGAGCCCTCAGCAACGGCCGGTGCGGTGGACTTCGGCTTGGTACCGCGCGCGATGACTGCGGCGACGGCCTCGGTGCGCACGTCTTCCTTGATGATGTCGTTGGACTCTTCCGCACCGTTGACCTTCACAATCTTGCGGGTCACGGTGCGCGAGCCTGGGGTGCCCTCCTCGCGGACTTCCTCAGTGCCTTCTTCCAGCTCCGGGTCATCAACGTAGGTAGCTGGTGCGTCGAAGTCCTCCGTCTTCTCCTCTTCGGAGATGTCCACGCGGTCCACGGTGATGGCCGTGCCGGCCTTGACGGGAGCGTCAAGGTCCGGCGACACGCGGTCATCCTTGCCCACGGTGATACCGCGGGCTTCTAGCACGTCCTTCACGGTCTTAGCCGCAACGCTGGCGTAGGACACAGAGCCACCGTCAGAGAGCTTAATAATCTTCGGGGATACCACCTCAAGGTTCATTCCCTCAGTCAGAACCTCATCATCCTCGACGGTCTTGGAACCGGAGGTGATAGCAGCGCCTGGGACGATGCCGTCGAGGCCGCCCAGCAGGTCAGACACGGTGAGGTCAGTGGAGGACATCTTCGTCTCCACGCCATCGATGGTCACCGCAACCGGCTTGGCGGTGCGAACGGTAATCGAGTCACCATCGGAGACCTGCTCAGAAAGCGCCGGGTAGACAACGTCCTCCCCGCCAACGCTCACACCTGCGGCCTCGAGAGCCGCGTTAACATCGCCGGCGAAGGTAGCCAGCTGGGTGGTCTCACCGTTGATGTCGAGCGTGATGTCCTTCTGAGAACCGACGGCAACGACACCACCCACAGCCAACGTGCCGAGCACACCGCCGGTGGCCATGCGCAGTGGCAGGGAGCGGGAGTTGTTGATTCGCTTGATCTGCTTCTTCGGGGACATAAACCTTTACTCGTCTCTGCGTTGCTTCGTGCCCAGAGAGGTCTTTGAACTCTCCTCAGCACCTGACGTGGCGTGCGAATGCACGCCAGCCGGCAACATCAAGGCCGGACTAACTTTGGATAACGATACGGTAACAGAGCGTAACGATCGAGACGTTCTCACACGCCGCCACCACTGGCAACACACTCGTCACACCAAACACGCGCGCCACCGTTGAGCAGCACCTTTGCTTTGAGTGAAGATCATCACACTCCGAAGACCTCGGCGAAGGTTTCAGCCACCTCTGCGGCCAAGTCCTCCACTTCTTGGCCGCGCGCCTGCGCCACGCAGCGGTACGTATGACCAATCAACGAAGGTTCATTACGCGCACCACGGAAGGGCTCCGGGGTCATGTACGGCGCGTCCGTCTCAATGAGCAGCTGCCCGGCTGGCGCGAGCGCTGCGGCTTGGCGCATCTCCTCGTTGCGCTTGAACGTCACGTTGCCGGCGAAGGACAAAACGTAGCCACGCTCCAGAGCCTCCTTGGCCACATCAAGTGGCGAGGAGAAACAGTGCAGCATGACCTTCGGCGCCTCAGCGCACTCCCCCAGCACGCGCATGAGATCCTCATCGGCCTCGCGGTTGTGGATCATCAGCGTCTTGCCCACCTTCGCTGCCAGCTCGGCGTGCCAGTGAAGCGCTTCCTCCTGGACGTCAAGCGGCGCAGTTCGTTCCGGCTCATGATAAATCCAGTAGGTATCCAGACCCGTTTCCCCGATGGCCACGCAGCGCGGGTCCGCAGCCATTTCGCTCAGGCGCGCACGGGCGGCCTCGTCGAGTTCATGCGCCTTGGTGGGATGAATAGCGCAGGCCGCGTACACGTTGTCGAATTCCTGCGCCGCGGCCAAAGCCTTCTCCGCCTCCGCTAGGCCATCGCCCACGGTGACGATGCGCTCAACACCTGCGGCACGGGCACGCTCAACGAGGTCGGCGTCAGCGTCGCGGCAAGAGGCGAGGTGCGTGTGGGCGTCGATAAGCTGGCTCAAACCTTCGGCGGGAACGGGCATGGGGCGTGGCTTCTTCTTAGACATGGCTGCGAGTGTAGTCTTGCGCGCATGATAATCCGTGAAGCGACGGACGCCGACGTCCCCGCAATGACCGCCACCTTAAACTGGGCCATCCGGGAGACCCACTTCATCTTTCGCAGCGAACCCGCCACAGTGGAAGAGCGCACCGAGTATCTCCACCAGCTGCGCCGCGAAGCCTGTCCTTGTTTCGTGGCTTTCGATGACGATGGCGCGTACTTGGGCTGGGCACTCTACCGCCCCTACCGCGATCCTAAGGTGTGGCTGGGCTGCTACG
Organism: Corynebacterium minutissimum; assembly: GCF_000988205.1. Classification (GTDB taxonomy): domain Bacteria; phylum Actinomycetota; class Actinomycetes; order Mycobacteriales; family Mycobacteriaceae; genus Corynebacterium; species Corynebacterium hiratae. The sequence continues at coordinate 44,316 of NZ_LAYQ01000001.1, forward strand.
AGACGACGATCTACGTTGATCCCACCGCCCACGGCCGCGGGGTAGGCACGCGCTTGCTCGATGCAGTCGTTCAGCATGCCCGCGAGGCGGAGCAGGTCCATACGCTGCTGGCACTCATCGTGGCGGACAACGTCGCATCCATCAAGTTGCATGAGAAGTTCGGCTTTGCCACTGTAGGAACGTTAAAAGAAGTCAGCCGCAAAGCTGGGCGCTGGATAGACCTCACCCACTTGCAACTCATGGTTTAAGGAACATCATGCACGTACGTCCCGCAGAGCTTGCCGACGCCCCCGCAATCGCCGCCATCTATAATGCCGCCTCCGCCGCGAAGCCGGCCACCAACCTAGTCACGTGGCAGGAGTCCGTCGAGGACCGCGAAAAGTGGCTCGCACAGATGGAGGAGGAAGGTTTTCCCGTCTATGTGGCGGTGGACGATGACGAAATCATTGGCTGGGCCGCCTACTTCCAGTTTGTCACCCCAGCTATCTACTACGGCACGGCGGAGGATTCCATCTATATTGCGGAGTCCGCACGGGGCAAGGGCGTGGGCAGCGAGCTCATGGACACGCTCATGGACCACGCGAAGGAAAATGACTACGTGGAGACGATGATTACCTACATCGTGGACACCAACGAGTCCTCCATTGCCCTGCACAAGAAGTTCGGGTTCGTGGAAACCGGCCGCATGCCCAATATCCACACCAAGGACGGCGTGCGCCTCGGGCTGGTGCACCTGCAGCGCGACTTCGACCGCTCCTAAAGCGGTTTGATGGCCACTAACTCAGGGAGGCGCGTGCCAGCCGCCCCACCACCAGTGACGGCACTGCCATTGTTGCCAAAGATCTGCCAGATCCCGCGGCGAGGCGAGAAACTTTGGCAACAACGGCGACTTCGGCTTGAGCAACTCACCCTGCGCTACGCGGTCACAGACGGCAAACGCGTTAAGCCGGCGCTGCCTGAAGCGGCACAATATCGTCCAGCTCGGCAAGAATTTTGTCCTCTGCGACATCCAAGTCGTAATGGGTCTGCAACCCCAGCCAGAACTGTGGGGACATTCCAAAAAACTTGGCAAGGCGAAGAGCCGTATCGGCGGTAATAGCCCGCTTTCCGTGGACGATTTCGTTAATACGTCGAGGCGGGACCCCTATCGAAACAGCGAGCTTGTGCTGGGTAATCCCCATTTCCTTAAGAAAATCTTCCATCAGGATTTCACCTGGGTGCACTGGGGGGAGCTTTTTAGTGGTAGTCAACGATCTCAACCTCCTCTGGCCCTAAAGCGGTCCACCGGAAGCAGATCCGCCATTGGTCATTGATACGAATACTATATTGACCCCGCCGATCGCCCTTCAACGCTTCGAGCCTATTCCCCGGAGGAATCCGAAGCTCATCTAGCCTCTGCACATAGCCCAATTGCCTCAGTTTGCGAAGAGCTACCGAGTGAATACGTGAATCTATCGAGGACACCCTCTCTCGATTCCATAAGCGCTCTGTATCCCTATCCGCGAACGACTGAATCATAAATGCACCATACCCCCCATAACGCGACACGTCAATAACGCGAGGCGTTAACTCTAACTAACGCTGCAATACAAAAGTTACCGCAACTAAGGAGGACCCCGCTAGGCAGCGAGCTCGTCGTCAATGTAGACCCGCCTAGTCGCGCGCAAACCCGCCATCAGCATGCAAAGGCTGAGCACCATCAGCGCAATCAGGACGGCCGTCCAGTTACCGGTAGCGCCGCGCACAACGCCCACGAAAAGCGGCAACAGCCCCGCCAAGATGTAGCCGCCCGGCTGCACAAAACCGGAGAGTCGTGCGGTCGTCAGCGCACTCCGAGTGCGGGCGGTGAGCAATGCCAGAGCCAGTGGGAAGCACATACCGCCGATCCCCATCATGCAGGCCCAGGCGAGCGGGGCGACGTCGGCAGCCACAAGGACCCCACCCCACCCAGCACAGGTGCACAGCGCCAGCACAATCGGTACGGGTGTTAGGCGGTCCAGGCGAGAAATTAGCCAGGGCATGATCACGCCGCCGGCGATGTTAAAGACACCGATGACAGCAAGTGCCACACTGGCGGTATCCTCACTCACGCCCTTCTCTACCAGCATGCGCGGCAGCCAACCCATTTGGACATAGGCCATGGAGGACTGCAGCCCGAAGAAAAAGAGCATGGCCACCGCCGTGGGCGAAGTGTACATGGGCTTTGGCGCGCCGGCACCGTCGATCGCCCCGTGGGCGACGTCCTTGCCAGCCTGCGGCAGAACCACTATCCACGCCACCAGCTGCGCGATGGCGGGCAGGCACCAGATCCACAGCGCACCTTGCCACGTGCTTTGCGTCACCGCGGACAGCGGGCCAAGGGCGCTGGATACGCCCAGCATCGTGGTGTAGGTGGTCATCAACGCCACCAGCGTGCGGCCCGAACCATGTTGCTTGATCCACGCGGGAAGCAGAACGTTGGCTAGAGCGATGCCGCCGACAACGCACAGGGTCAACGCAATAAACAGCGGGAAGCTGCTCACCCACGGACGCAGCGCCAGGCCCACCACTAGGGCCAGCGTGCCGCCGGTCAAGGTACGGCTGAGCCCGCCCCGCCGAGCAATGGGCACGGCGGCCAAACCCATGGCCGCGAAGCACAGGCCAGGAAGCGCGGTCAACAAACCTGCCTGCCCAGAACTGATCCCAAAGAAATTCTGGATCTGCCCCAGCACCGGTGCCACCGAAGCGATACCGGATCGCAGGTTCAGCGCGGTGAGGCAAACAACGGAAAAGAGCAGGAAGGGCGCAAGCGAGCGCCGAAACGCCGAGCCCACGCCTTTACTTCTGAACCGGGGCCCACTCCGGGCCGGTCTCACCAAGCTCCGGGTCGAGCTTAGCCACCAGCGGCTTGGGCTTCTGCAGCGTCGTCCCCGGCGTAATGTCGACACGCTTCCACGCAGCCTGCTGCGCCGCGTAGTCACCGGTGATGATCGGGTACGGGTGGTTCTCCGGCGGGAGGTCTACGCCAACGAGTTCAACCGGCATATCATCCACCACGTCTTCAATGCGCGGCTGTGCGGCCCAGACGCCCTCACGTCCCAGGGTCTCGTGCACCTTCTGTGCGGTGAAGGGCAGGAACGGAGTCAGCATTACGTTGCAGTCGGAGACCACCTGCAGTGCGGTCCACAGCACGGTGGCCAGACGCTCGCGCTGGGTTTCATCCTTGGCCAGCTTCCACGGCTCCATCGCCGCGACATAGGCATTGGCCTCGCCGACGACGTGCATGATGGCGGTCATGGCCTGCTTGAACTTGGACTGCTCGAGGAATTCCGCGGCGGTGGTGAAGGTCTCCTCCGCCAGTGCCAGGATGTCCTTGTCTGCCTGCTCCAGCGCGGCCGGGGCCGGGACCTCGCCGAAGTTCTTGTGAGCCATCGACACGGTGCGGTTGACCAGGTTGCCCCAGCCGTTGGCAAGCTCGTTGTTGATACGGCGCACGAACTCATCCCAAGTGAAGTCGGTGTCGTTGTTTTCCGGACCGGCAACGGCGATGAAGTAGCGCAGCGCATCCGGGCCAAACTCCTCGAGGAAGTCCTTGACGTAGATAACGACGCCCTTGGACGAGGAGAACTTGGAGCCGGACATGGTCAGGTATTCCGAAGACACAATCTCCGTGGGCAGGTTGAGCTCACCGTAGGTGTGCAGCTCACCGCCCTTGGAGCCCTTGCCCGCGTAGCCCAAGAGCTCTGCTGGCCAGATCTGGGAGTGAAAGGTGATGTTGTCCTTGCCTTGGAAGTAGTAGTGGCGTGCCTGCGGGTTCTGCCAGTAGTCCTTCCAAACCTCCGGGTTGCCGGTGCGGTGGGCCCACTCGATGGAGGAAGACAGGTAACCAATCACCGCATCGAACCACACGTAGAGCTTCTTCGCGCCGTTATCCTCCCAGCCTTCGACCGGAATGGGAATGCCCCAGTCGATATCACGGGTCATGGTGCGCGGGCGCATATCCTCCAACAGGTTGAGGGAGAATTTGAGGACGTTCGGGCGCCAATCCTCGCGGCTCTTCAGCCACTCTTCGAGGACGTCCTTGACCGCAGGCAGGTCCAGCAGGAAGTGCTCGGTATCGATGAACTCCGGGGTTTCACCGTTGATCTTGGACACCGGGTTGATGAGATCTACCGGATCGAGTTGGTTGCCGCAGTTATCGCACTGGTCACCGCGCGCGCCGTCGGCGCCACACAGCGGACAGGTTCCCTCGATATAGCGGTCGGGCAAAGTGCGCCCTGTGGACGGCGAGATCGCGCCCTGGGTGGTCTCCTTAATCATGTAGCCGTTCTCGTACAGGCCCTTGAACAGCTCCTGCACCACCGCGTAGTGGTTGCGTGTGGTGGTGCGGGTAAAGAGGTCATAAGACAGGCCGAGCCCAGCCAGGTCGGTGACAATCTGGCGGTTGTAGCGATCCGCCAATTCACGAACCGTCACGCCTTCCTTATCCGCCTGCACGAGCAACGGGGTGCCATGCTCGTCAGTACCGGAAACCATGAGGACGTCGTTGCCACGCATTCGCTGGAAACGGGCGAACACGTCGGAAGGAACACCGAAACCCGCCACGTGTCCGATGTGGCGGGGTCCGTTGGCATAGGGCCAAGCAACATTAACGACAACTGTCTCAGTCATGGCCCCTACTCTATCGAACACCCCCTCACCGGCAATGCAGTGAGGGGGTGTATGAGAGAAATGCTCGCGCCAGAACTAGTTCTTGTGGCTGTGCTGGCGGCGGCGGGCCTTGTAGGCCTGTTCGCGCTGGAACTCGCGGTGCAGGCGACGCTCACGCGCCAGCTTGCGCTGGAAGGCCTGGGACTCGCGGTACTCGCGGTAAATTACGTCGTTGCTCAAGTCCTTGTAAATAGCGAACATGAGGCCGACGAGGATGAAGAGGAATGGCAGCGCCGCCACGATGGTGACGTTCTGCAGGTTCGACAGGGCATTCTCGCTCGACAGCAGCAAGGTCAGGCCGACAGCCGCAGTGAGCACACCCCATGCCGCGGACAGCCACGGCTTGGCGGTGGTAGCGCCAGACTGGGACATCGAGCCCATGACTGTCGACGCCGAGTCGGCCGACGTAATGAAGAACGTGGCAAGGAGCAGGGCGGCGACGATGCCCGCGATGAAACCACCGGGGAGGTTCTGCAGCAGGTTGAACAGCTCCTGCTCGGCAGACTCACCGGAGATGGAGTTGCCGTTCTGCTCCATGTGGATGGCGGTACCGCCGAAGATGGCAAACCACACCGTGGAGACACCAGCCGGGACGAGAAGCACACCAACGCAGAACTCGCGGACGGAACGGCCGCGCGAAATGCGGGCGAGGAACATGCCCACGAACGGCGACCAGGAAACCCACCAAGCCCAGTAGAAAATGGTCCAGGTAGATAGCCACTCGCCAGCGTTTCCGTTATCGGACTCAGCGGTACGAGCGATCATCTCGGTGAAGTTCGCCAGGTAGTTACCAATGGAGCCTGGGATCTGGTTCAAAATCGACACGGTTGGGCCGAAGACGAACACGAAGATGGCCAGCAGAGCCGCCAAGACCATATTGGTGTTAGAGAGGTACTGAATACCTTTGCCTACACCCGACATGGCCGACAGAATAAAGGCCAAGGTCAGCACGAGAACGATGCCGATGACGACGTTCTGCGTGGGGTTCTCAATAATTCCGGAGGCCTGCAGGCCTGCCTGAATCTGCATCGCGCCGAGGCCCAGCGAACAAGCGGTGCCAAAGACGGTGGCGAAGATGGCCAAGATATCAATGATCTTGCCTGCGAATCCGTCGGCGGCGCGCTGGCCAATGAGCGGCACGAAGGCCTGGCTCAACAACTGCTTGCGGCCAATACGGAAGGTGGAATAAGCGATGGCAAGCCCCACGATGGCGTACACGGCCCATGGGTGCAGGGTCCAGTGGAACATGGCCGTGGCCATTGAGGTTCCTACCTCATTCTCACCATGGCCCGGAACGCCGTTCTTAAAGTAGTTGAGCGGCTCGGAAGCACCATAGAACATCAAGCCGATGCCCATGCCGGCAGCGAACATCATCGCAATCCAAGAGACCGTGGAGAATTCCGGTTCCTCGTTAATCTTGCCCAAACGAATGGTGCCGAACTTCGAGGCCGCAACGCAGATAACGAAAACCACAAAAATGGTCCCGAAGAGCACATAGGCCCAGCCAAAGTTATTCACCACGAAGCTCAGAGCATTGCTGGAGAAGGAGGCAAAGCTCTCTGGAGCGGCCAAGCCCCATGCCACAAAGGCGGCAACGAGCAGGCCGGCGATTCCCACAATGGTCCAGTCGATCGGTGAATCAATGCCGCCTGGGCCAAACTTCTCGTCCTCTTCCTCCTCCACCGGCGCGGGAGCCGCCTCAGGATTGAACGCCTTGTTGGTGAGCATATCCTGGAGCTGGCTTGTGGCCGAGGCCTCCTCGAGGCGCTCGTCGACGGTGCGGTATTCCTCTACCGCGGCCGGCGAGCTCTCGCCTTGGGGCACAGCCGAAGACACCCCCGTGTCCTTTACATTGTCTGCATTCGTCGAGTCTGTCATACCTCCCGACCTTGGTGCTGTCTCATCAACTAGTCAAACTAAAACGGAAACAAAAAGACTATTCACCACATGCATTTCGGGCATATAGCGTTCCTAAAGCGTCTGTCACGAGCTTCTTTGCACGACCGCTATTCCACCGCAGCTGCCGAATCTGTACCGCAACTGTGCAGCTTGCCAGCTTGTTCGGAGGCACTTCCGAGGTATGGCATCCCTACCGCGCATGCCGCGGCCACGCCGGGTGACATAACGATGCCATAACGATTGGCCCAAAAGAGACGGGCATCACCAGAATTTATTGTTAAAGCTCAGCCGCGCGCGGCGAGGTATGCATCATAAAGTTCACGGTTGGACCACTCGGTTCCCGCTGCTGCTTGCTTGCAGGCATCCTTGGCCCGCACGCCCCGCTCAACCTCCGCACGGACCTGCTCCACGAGGGCCTCCAACGACACGGGTGCGGCATCCCCGCCCTCGATGACGACGGTGATTTCACCCCGCGCATTCTCCTGCGCCCACTCGGCAAGCTCGCCCAAGGTGCCACGCTTGATTTCCTCGTAGGTCTTCGTCAGCTCACGGCAGACCGCAGCGCGGCGCTCCGCGCCGAGGATCGCTGAGGCGTCGCCAAGCGTCTGCGCTAGACGGTGCGGGGATTCAAAGAAAGCAATGGCACGGCGCTCCCCCACGAGGGACTCCAGCCAGGCTTTACGCGGTCCGGGTTTGCGCGGCGGGAAGGCATCGAAGAGGAAATGCCCCACCCCCAGTCCGGAAAGTGCAAGCGCAGTCGGCACCGCCGAGGGCCCCGGAAAACAGGTCACAGGCACATCCGCTTCCACCGCAGCGGTGACGATGGAGTGCCCAGGATCGGAGACCAGCGGCATGCCAGCATCCGACACCACGAGAACCGTGCCCGTCCGGGCAGCGTTGACGAGCGCGCGCGAGCGCTCCTCTTCGTTGTGGTCGAAATTGGAAACCACCTTGCCGCGGATCTCTACCCCCAGCGCCTGGGCCAGGTTACGAACGCGGCGGGTGTCTTCCGCAGCGATCACATCCGCGTGGCCCAACGCCTGCATCAATCGAGCAGAAGCATCACCGGGATTTCCCAGCGGCGTGGCGGCCAGGATGACTCCACGCGGCAGGGGTTCAAGCTGAAGACTCATACCCCCAGCATGGCACACGCACGCTAGACTCTTCCGCGTGAGTATCGCAATCCTTACTGATCGATCTGGCCGCACCAGCCGCGCGCGCGTCCCCGCCGCCCGCGGCATCCATAGCCGGCCAGCTCCCCCTGCTCCCCGGCACTACACCTGGACCAAGGCCGACACGATCAGCACCGCCATCATCGCTGTGCTGGCATTCATCACGCGGTTTGCAGGTCTCGCCGCACCGGTCTCCGAGGGAACTCCCGTCTTCGACGAGAAGCATTACGTGCCGCAGGCATGGGACATGGTCACCAGCTGGCACAACCTCTTCCTCGGCGGCATCGAGTCCAACCCGGGCTACGGCCTGGTTGTGCACCCACCGCTGGCCAAGCAGATTGTCGCGATATCGGAGGCCATCTTCGGCTACACCCCACTGGGCTGGCGGGCCATGGCCGCGCTCTTTGGCGTGGGCACCGTGCTACTCACCATGGCGCTGGCACGCCGCTTGTCCGGTTCCTGGCAGGTGGGCTTCCTCGCCGGCCTGCTCGCCGTGTGCGACGGCGTGCTGCTCGTGGCCTCCAAGTTCGGAATGCTTGACATCTTCCAGGTCTTCTTCATCGTCGCCGCTGCCTGGGCCTTGGCGCGGGATCACCAGCAGATGCGCGAGCGCCTGCACGCCGCCTTCCTGTCAGGCACGATGGGGGACTCCGACTTCGGCCCCAGATTTGGTTTCCGGTGGTGGCGTTTTACTGCCGGCGTTTTCCTGGGGCTAACGCTGGCCGTGAAGTGGTCAGGCCTGTACTACATCATGTTCTTCGGTCTCATGAGCGTTTTCTCGGATCTCGCTCTGCGCCGCTTGTATGGCGTACGCCGCTACATCGTGGGCACGCTGGTACGCGATACCCCAGCAGCCCTGGCCTCACTCGTTGCGGTCCCCGTAGCCTGTATGCGTGGTCTTGGCGCGCTTGGTTTGCCGATGAGACCGCCGTCTACCGCCACGCGAAGGTTGACGGCACGATCGAGGATGGCTCTTGGTTGCTCCACCTCCCCGAGCCTCTTGCCGGTTGGTTCTACTACCACTCCTCTGTGCTGGAGTTCCACGCCTCCTTGACCTCCTCAGGTGGCCACAGCCACCCCTGGGACTCCAAGCCATGGGCTTGGCTGGTGGCCGCACGCCCCATCCTCTACTACTCCTCCACGGACATCTCTTGCGGGGACGGCGGATCCTGCCGCAGGATGCTGTACCTCTTTGGTACCCCGGTCATTTGGTGGCTGGTCATCCCGGCGGTGCTGTGGGGACTGTGGTCCTTGCTCGTGCGACGCAACCGCGCCTTCCTCATCCCGCTTGTGGGTGCCGCGGCGGGTTTCCTGCCCTGGCTCATGGTCTTCGACCGACAGATGTACTTCTTCTACGCCACGGCGTTCATTCCGTTCGTCATCGTGCTGATCTCTCTGGCTTTGGGGCAAATGATTGGACGTGGACGGGTTCTACGGTGGCGCTGGCTCACGGAGCTTTTTGGGGCCGCGATGCCGCTGGGCACCTTCCTTACCGTGTGCTACGCCGCGCTCGTCGTGGCAATGTTTGCCTACTTCTCCCCGATTCTCTACGGCTACCTCATCCCGGATTCTTGGTATCACTCCATGATGTGGCTACCGTCCTGGACCTAAACCCCTGGCCCTACCCCCTGGCCCAAGCCGCTTAGGCTTGGGCCCTTAGGCTTGGGCCCTTAGGCTCGGCCTCTTAGACGTGGCCTTTAAGGCTTAGCGCGGGTTAGCGGACAACGTCCTATACACGTCCCGTAGCAAGAAGCCCCGGTCGGCCGCCCACGCCCACCCCAGGCTGGCCGTTGCGAGACCGGTGCCGATGAGGATATAAACCTGCTCCGCGACAACGCTGCCCAAGGCAAAGTCGCGCATGGTAAAGCCGCACAAGAACGCGAATATAGTGCAGACCACCGGCAGCAATCCAGGCGCTGAGGCTGGGCGCCAGGCGGCAAAAACTAAACCGCTCGCCAGGCCGAAGCGCAGCGCCGCAGCCTCCATCAGAAGGTGTGCGCGCTCCGGGTCGGCCCCTTCCGCGAGGGTTCCTTCACTGCCCAGGGTGGTCAAGCCGGAAGCACTGACGACGACCACGATCGCCCAGATCAGAAACGCCACGGCCAACACTCCGAGAGCTACCCGAGCCAGCGTGAGCGATGCCTGCCGCGCGCTGGAGGCCCGCTGCCACTCCGGCTCCACGCCGGCCAGGATGACTTCCGACAAGTCCTGCGGCGGCAGGCCCTCAGGTTCCACGAGGCTCAGTGAGCGAGACAAGGCCGCCGCCTTCTCCCGAAAGGCGGCGCACTCCGGGCAGCCGGAGACATGCGCGTCAATGACATCAGGCGCCAGCTGCGGGGCTTCCCCATCGAGCTGCGCGGAGATCGCCGCTTGCACCTGCTCATGCGTCAGCACGGCTCAACACCCCATCCACACTCGCCCGGCCGGAGCCGAAGACAACGATCATGAGCAGCGACACGATGAGAACCAGCGGGTACTCGATGCCACCATCGGCGGCGAAGAGGCCATTGCCCATATGCACGAAGTACAACGCACATGCCATAAGCAGCGCCAATGCCCCTGCCACAAAGGTGGTGAGCAGGCCGACCACGAGGGCCGCCCCGCCCAGCATCTCTGCGAAGGCAGCCAAGTACGCTGAGGTTTGCGGCTGCGGGACGCCCCATGCGGAGAATTGACCGGTTACCTCGTCCATACCGCTAAAGAACATCTTGTCCACACCGTGCGCGACGAAGATAACTCCCAGCACCGCGCGGAAGATGAGCAGCGCGGCATCGCGTACGGCGGGTCTATTCATGGTTCATAGACTACCCTGGATGACCACCTCCCTCCGAAAGGACTCCCCTCCTACCATGCACATGTGGACCTCGCTGGACACTCCGCTCGGCCGTCTTCTCCTTGTCTCCTCTAAGCGGGGTTTGTCACGGGTGTATTTCCCCGGTGAATCCCCAGATCTCAGCGGTCTGCAGCGCCTCCCCGATGGCCCTACCAGCGCCCGACACCCCAGTACTGCGAATGCTGGTGTTGCGGGGGCCGACGCTCTCGTCGCCGCTGCCCAGCAGATCACCGAATATTTTGCGGGCACGCGCAGGGACTTTGAGCTGCTTCTCGACGTCCCCGCATCCCCGCACACATTCCGCGACCGCGCGCAACGTGCGCTGCGCGCTATCCCGTTCGGCGAGCGCTGGACTTATTCGCGCCTCGCTGGCGCCGCCGGTAGTGCGCAGGCCGCCCGCGCTGCTGGAAGCGCCTGTGCTACGAACCCGCTTCCCATCGTGGTGCCGTGCCACCGCGTCGTTCCGGCAAGCGGCGGCCTCGGTTCCTATCGTGGGGGCACAGCCGCGAAGCAGATGCTGTTGGAGCACGAGGCCACGCTCTGCGGCACGAGGCCGTGAGAGCCGTGGGGAACCAATGAGCGGATTCTGCAGTCTAAGAAGGCATGACTAGTACACAGATGGCAAACGATATGAGACTTGTTTATGACTCCGCGGGGCTTGGCCGCCCCGCCTGGGCAATGACCTCCCCGCTTCTCCAAGAGTATTACGACACCGAATGGGGCATGCCCGTCCATGAGGAATCCGCCCTGCTGGAACGCCTCTGCCTGGAAGGTTTCCAGGCCGGGTTGAGCTGGGAACTAGTGCTGCGCAAGCGCGAAGCCTTCCGCGCTGCCTTTGTGGGCTTTGATGCAGACCTACTGGCCAGCTTCGGGGAGGAAGAAGTCGAGCGCCTCATGAACAATGCGGGGATCATCCGCAACCGTCTGAAAATCAACGCGGTGCTTAACAACGCGAAGGCCACGGTGGCCTTGCGGGAGACAGGCGGGCTCGATGAATTCATCTGGAGCTTCCTGCCCGCTGACACGATTGCGCCGGAAAGCGAAGAGGATATTCCAAAATACACAGAAGAAGCCTTGGACATGTCCAAGGCTTTGAAGAAGGCCGGCTTCAAGTTCGTCGGCCCGGTGACGTGTTTCTCCCTGATGACGGCCATCGGGATGGTTGACGCCCACCTAGTAGGCTCCCATCGCCGCGGCACATCCGGCATCTGGCCGGCCTAGGGGCCGGGTGGATTAACCGACTCGGCGGGCTGCTAGGTCATCGCGGCGCTGGCGCGAAGAGGGATGGGGACCGTCGAAGCCATCGTCGCTATCGCCCTCCGAGTAGACGGGCAGGTAGTCAAAGTCCGGGCTTTCATCATCGATTTCTAGGATGAGCGCGCCTGGACGGCGCAGGTTGGGCGGCAATGACTCGGCGGGGTTCTCCGCATTGCGCACCCCCAAACGAGCGCGGCGCAGGTGGTAGACGCGTCGGCGCAGCAGCTCCCGCTCGCGGCGCACCTGGGCGCGCAGGGCCACCAGGTAGACCATGGTCATAACGCCGGCAATACCCGCCAACCACCACGTCCAGCTCCCCACAACAATACCCAGGCAAACCGTGGCCACCACTGCTACCGCCAAGCCGATGAGCGTGCGCTGGCGGCGCTGATAACGCGTGGCGGAGGCTTCCTTTTCCTTCACCGGATCCCAGCCACCGCGGCCCAGGCGGCGCTGGGCGAAGGCCAGTTCCTCGGCGGACAGCTCGGTATCGCTTCCGCTCATTTCCTCGTCCTCAGTCTCAGCAGCAACAAGGTCTAGGCCCTGCGGGACGGCGGCCGAACCTTCCTCTGCGCCTTCGGCATCAGTGCTCTCCGCTTCAACCTCTGCTTCATCGGAGTTGCTCACATCAGACGCAGCCGGTGCTTCCTCCACCGCGTCGATGGCACCCGGATACATCAGATCAACCGGCGAGGTATAGGTCTCATCGAAGTCATAGGCATCCTCGGCCACGCCGGCGTTAGCAGGAGCCGTGAATACCTCGGCGGCATCCGCCTCAACGTTCTCAGCCTCCTGCTCCGACCCATGATCATCCTCGGCAGCGTCGTCGGAATCGTCCTCGAGCTCAAAGTCTGCCTCGGCGTCCTCAGCTTCTACGACTTCGCCATCAATCGTGTCCGCCACTACGGACTCAGCAGCGCTCTTTCCTTCGGCATCGCCTGGAGCGACTCCGCGGTATCAGCAACCCCCTCGGCCTCAACCAGCTCATACTCGGCCTCCTCATCGCTGGCCTCCGCTGCTGCCGGAGCGTGCGGGCGGATATCGTCCTTGCCCAGGCGCGGTTTACGGCGGCCCGGCACCGAGCCGGAATCTCCTTCGAAGAGCACGCGGGTCTCTTCAAAGGCCTCACCTGTGTGGCTCATCGGACGCTGCGAGCGCAAAAGCAACGGAGCGAGGATGAAGAGCCACAGCACGATTACGAGAATGATCGGCACGGCAGTCATCATGTGGCTGAGTCCCACTTTCAGGGGTCGACGAAAAAAGGGAATATAACTAGGCCCCTACTCTAGCTGCCCAACCCCGCCCCGTGGGCACCAACGAACCCCTAAATTACAAGGTTGTTACTCAAGTGAAAGTAGAGGTAGTTGACCTAAACAATCCCCGGTCTAACACGGGCTTAGCACCTGCTAAGCCAACAGCTAAGCCACCTGCTAGGCCCCCGCGATTCGTCCCGCCGCACGGAGGCGCTCCACCGCCCCAGAGGCAAAATCCTCGCGATTAAGAGCCAAAAAGTGATGGTCCCGCCACGCGCCGTCGATATGCAGGTTGCGGCGCAGGAACCCTTCATCGCGGAACCCGTTGCTGTGCAGCACCTTGCCTGAAGCGGGGTTCTCCGGCAGATAGGTGGCCGTCACACGATGCAGCCCCACACGATAAAAGGCATGGTCCACGCCAAGAGCACAGGCAGCAGTAGCCACGCCCGCACCGTGCACCGCGGAATGCACCCAATAGCCAATCCAGCATTCGCTGACCCCTCCATGCTGGATATTGCCTAAGGTCAATTGTCCACGGAAGTGGCCATCAACCTCAATGACCAGCGGCACCACTGTCCCGGCCCGGGCCGAGTCACGCAGAAACATCAGGTGATTCCACCAAGCCGACTGGGAGTGCGCCGCATCCCACTCCGCCGGCAGCGTCGGCTCCACCGGTTTGAGGAAATCCCTATCCTCGATGCGCTGCCGTCGCCACGCCGCACCGTCCCTCCGCAACAACGGGCGCAAACGTAGCGTCGCCCCGCGCGGGAAGACCCGAGACTCCCGCAGCCGTACCGCGGGTGTAGCTTCTGGCCAGCCCGGATGATCGGGGTTGACCCCACCTGTGGCGGGGGTAGAAAAGCGCCCCGCGGCGGTACCAAAAGGATCAAGCATGACGTGTGTGCCGGCGACTAGCTGCGCTGGGTCAGGAACAGGACGTCCACCACGTCCCCGGGACGGATCTCTGTCACTTCCTCCGGAATGCGGATCATCGCGTTCGCTTCCGAGAGCCCTGCGAGCAGGTGCGCCGGCGCGCCCGCCGCACCGCCCAGTCCTTCCACCAGATAGTCAGAGGTTTCGGCATCCCGCATGAGCCGGGCGCGGATGTAGCCGCGGCGTCCCGGGCGGGATTCCATGTGGTTGAGCACGCGTGCGCGCACCACGCGGCGTTGGCCGCTGCGCTTGCCCAGGGAGAGACGGATCAGCGGGCGCACAAAGACCTCAAAGATAACCAGCGCGGACACCGGGTTCGAGGGCAGCAGGAAGGTCGGGATGCGCTCCTCCCCCAACAGACCGAAGCCCTGGACCGATCCTGGGTGCATTGCTACGCGTGAGGTATCCACATCTCCCAACTCATCAAGGACCTCGCGGATTTCTTCCGAACCCGCGCCACCCACGGCACCGGAGATCACCAGCACCTCGCTGCGCGCCAAGTAGGTTTCCAAAGCCTCGCGCACGCGACGCGGCTCGCCGGCGGCGATGCCGACGCGGTGCACGTCCGCGCCGGCCTCCCTCGCGGCCGCTGCAAGCGAATAAGAGTTCACGTCGAAGACTTGCCCCAGGCCGGGCTCGCGGTCGACGTCGACAAGCTCCTTGCCAAAGGACACGATGGTCACGCGCGGGCGGGGGTACGCCAGCACCTTCGAACGCCCCACCGCCGCGAGCAGGCCAATCTGCGCTGGGCCCAAGATGGTACCGGAGGATACGGCAACATCCCCGGGCTGAATATCATCACCCACGCGGCGCACGAAGTCCCCCGAGCGCACCGGGCGGTGCGAGGTCACGCGCTTGCGGCCGCGGTCGGTCCACTCGAGAGGAAGGACGGCGTCGGCAAGCGTCGGCAGAGGCGCGCCCGTGTACACGCGCACCGCTTGCTTGGGCTGCAAACGCAAAGGCTGGCGCGACCCTGCAGGAACCTCCCCCACTACAGGCAGGGAACGCTCAATCTCCGTCTCCGTGGCGGGTGCATCCGCATCCTCAACGTCGTGGCGGGAGCGTGCCTTGAGGGCCTTTTCTCCCCCAACGTCCACGGCGCGCACGGCATAGCCATCAATGGCTGCTTGCGGAAACCCCGGGAGCGGCTGGTTTGCCTGCACCTCCTCCGCGCACTTGAGACCTAGGGCATTCGCGATGGCGATGCGTACCGGCTCGGGAGTCATCGCTGCATCAAGAATGAACGCCATCTGGTCATCGACCGAACGCATGTACCGCCTGCCTTTACTCTGGGGTATGTGGGGCCTAAAGGGATGGAAGTTACTGGAGTAGAGCTTAGCGCGCTAGGCGTGCGAAGGCTTAGCCCTTCAGCCCCTTTTCTTCTTCGTAGTCCTCCACAATCTTCTTGATCGCCTTGTAGAGTGCAGGACCGTACTTCTCATCACGCAGACCAAAGTCAACGTTGGCCGGGATGTACCCACCCGGGTTGCCCAGGTCATGGCGCTTACCCTGGTGGACTACGACGTGAACGGGGTGGCCTTCCTTGATAAGGAGCTCGATGGCATCGGTCAGCTGCAGCTCCCCGCCCTTTCCTGGCTTGATGCGGCGAAGGGCATCAAAAATCTTCCTGTCGAGCAAGTAGCGCCCAGTGGCCACGAGGTTCGAAGGCGCATCGTCCGGATCCGGCTTCTCCACCATGCCCACGACCTTCTTCACGCCCGGCGCGTTGGTGTCCTCAACGTCGAAGACGCCGTAGTTATAGGTCTCCTCGCGCGATACCTCGAAGGCGCACAGCACGCTGCCGCCCAGGGCGGCGCGAACCCGGGCCATCTCGCCCATGACGGTGGCCGGCAGGACAATGTCATCCGGCAGCATGACGGCGAAGAATTCTTCGTCATCCTCCAACACGGATTCCGCCAAGCCCACCGCGTGGCCCAGGCCCAGCGGTTTTTCCTGCTCCACGGAAATCGGGTGGATCAACTGAGCAGCACGCTTGACCTTGGCCACTTGCTCGTCTTTGCCGCGGGCGTCGAGGGTCTCGACGAGATCGGGGAACTCATCAAAGTGCCGCATCACTTCCTGCTTGTTCGGCGCGGTAATCACCGCAAGGCGCTGGGCGCCCACGGACGCGGCCTCTTCCGCAATGAGTTCAATACCCGGCGTATCAACGACGGGGAGCAGCTCCTTCGGTACGGTCTTGGTGGCGGGCAAGAAGCGGGTGCCCATGCCAGCAGCGGGAACAACGACCGTAGCGATCCCGGTGTGGGAATCCTCGTGTGCAATAGCCATAAGTTCCACTTTACAATGCGCCCTTCCCGCTCCCGTGCTGCGCTACGCCGTCCCGCTATGATTGACAACCATGACGACCTCCCCCAAGGACGCCTTAAGATCCTCACTCCTGAACGCTCGGCGCGAGCGCAGCGCCGAGCAGCGCGCTGATGACAACGCCGCGTGGTGCGCCGGTGTGGGTGAATTACTCACTCCTGCGATGCGTGTTGCCGCCTACCATCCCCTGGGAACAGAGCCGGGTGGCCCCGACTTCGTGGAGGCCGTGTCCGCACTCTGCAAGGAGGTCTACCTGCCCATTTCAGGCAAAAACGGTGAGCTCTTGTGGACGCTGTATGGCGGGCCGGAGGCCATGCGCCCGGGGGCATTAGGGATTGCAGAGCCCGTCGGGCAGCGCCGTAGCAGCGAAATCCTGGCGCACCTCGACCTCATCTTGGCGCCCGCGATGGCAGTCAGCGAATCAGGCATGCGCTTGGGCAAGGGGGCGGGGTACTACGACCGCGCGCTCACTCCCCTCCCCACTGGGCGCCCACCTGTCGTCGCCTTGGTGCATTCCAGCGAGGTCCGCGATGTCCCCTTCGAGGAACACGACCGTCCCGTCGATGGCATCCTCACCGAGCGCGGGATGCGCTGGCTTTAATCGGCCCCTTCTCAGATTTCATGCCGCCGCCTGGGAACCGCGCGGGTCGGGGCGCAGTCTAAGAAGGTATGGACTTTCTTCACATTCTGCGCACCCCCGGGCATCGCCGCAGCGTTCTTCTGCGCCGCGTAACGGCCGCAGTCTTGCTCGTGGCCGCTGCGGCCAGCGCGCTCGCTTCTACCCGCGAGCAGCCGCGCGTGGTGGTCATGGCCCGGGACGTCGCCGCCGGGGAGACGCTGGCGCTTGGCGATGTCTCCGTGGCCCGCGTCCCCTCCTCCGCCCTGCCCGCCACGGCGTTAGGGAGCAACCCGGAAGATGCGGTGGGGCGGGTTCTGGTGGCAGCGGCCAGCGCCGGCGAGATACTCACCACCACCCGGCTGCTCAGTTCAGACCTCATCGCAGACTTCGGGATGGAAGACGGCCACCTCATCCCGCTCACGCTCGCCGAGCCAGACGTTACCCGCAACCTCCATCACGGCGATACGGTCAATATCGTCGGTGCCCTCGACGGTGGTGACGACGCTTCCCTCCCCGCCCGCGGCTCAACGATTGCCCGTGGCGCACGCGTCGTGTCGGTGGGTGCCGGCGGAGAGGATGCCCGCACGCACACACTCCTCGTTGCGCTACCAGCCGAAGCAGCCGAAGCTGTGGCAGCCGCGTCACTGGCACAACCGCTCACGGTTGTCATTGTGGGCGACCGCGCCCACAGTTAAGCTATGTTGTGAAGATCATCGCGTTTGCACTGGTAGGCCTCCATAAGATGTTGCCACGACACGCAAACTCTGCCTACTATAGGCACATCCACTCAGGCGCTTTTTGCTCTTGCAGTCTCGCGACTGCCGCGCGACCCCGCGGCACCACCTGCAGGATGGCGTACAGAAGTGGCTTTCGCTATTCCAGTATTTCCACATGCTTCGTCTTACGTTGGCGTCCCTGCGCATCTAGGGCCTCTCTTAGAGAGCATTATGGCTCTATGCCTGCTTTTCTCCGACTTTTCTGAACAGCGCGCCTGCGCAGAGTGCGGACTACGCAAAGCAGACGCTTAAGACACAGGAAGCACCTACCCCCGTAGATAGGACAACCACCACCATGCTCAAGGGCTTTAAAGATTTCATCCTGCGCGGCAACGTCATCGAGTTGGCCGTAGCGGTCATCATCGGTGCCGCCTTCACCGCGATCGTCACCTCCATCACCGATCACATCATCCAGCCGCTGATTAACTCCCTCGGCTCCCCAGACTTTGGTGGCCTGGGCTTCGCAATTACCGATAACCCGGAGACCTTCCTGGACTTCGGTGCAGTCATCACCGCCCTTATCAACTTCCTCATCGTTGCCGCTGTCATCTACTTCGTCATCGTTGCTCCGATCAACGCCGTCACCGAGCGCACTAAGCGCCGCCAGGGCGTTGACCCGGAGGAGCCGGCTCCGACCACCGAGCAGCTGCTCGGCGAGATCCGCGACCTGCTCGCTGCTGAAAACGGTGGCACCACCACCAACAAGCCTGGCTCCAGCATCTAAGCCAACAGCCCCACGCCTAAAAATCCCGCAGAACCGGCATTTCGCCGAAGTTCTGCGGGATTCTCTTATGCCTCCGCCCGCTGCTCACGCACTACTGCGTGGTGCCAAAATGCGGCGGCATGTTCTCGCGGTAGAAGGCCTCTCCCGTGGCCTCGTCCTCGCTGTCACCACCGGGGCCGCCTGCGTCCGCATCTAAGCTCACGGTGCGCAGCTCATCGGCCCCTGCGGCGGAAGAAGAGCCAGCGGACCCTGACATTGGCCCGTGAGGAACATCGAAGCTGCGATCGTAATTCTCGGCCGTCGACGGACGCTTCACGCGACGGCGCGCCCGCGGGGTACGCGGTGTGGAATCAGCCATTAGACGCTGGACTTCTGCAGCTGATCGACGAGGTGGTGTACCAAGGGGGTCAGCGTAGCCATTCCATCACGTACCGCCGCGCGGGAAGATGCGACGTTGACGATCACCGTTGAACCAGACACTCCCGAAATGCCGCGGGATGTGCACGCATCCACCGCACCGCATGCTTGGCCGGAGGAGCGCAGGGCCTGGGCCACGCCAGGGACCATTTGGTCCAGCACCGCGCGAGTCGCCTCTGGGGTCTTATCGCGCGGGCCAACGCCCGTGCCACCAATCGTGAGGACCAAGTCAACGCCCCCAACCACGCCGGTTTCAATCGCCTGCCGGATCTTGGACTTCTTGGAACGAACGATCACTGCGCCGTCGACGGTGAAATCAGCTTCAGCCAACAGTTCGCCCGCCAAGCGCGACGTGTCCTGCGCTGCATCATCTGGGTGGTCGGTGACGATCACGACGAGCGCGCGGCGCGGTGCTTGCACACTTTGTTCTTGTTCGCTCGCGATGAGGAAAGCGTCATCTGGTTCGGTGACATCATCGAGTTCGCGTGAGGCATCGCGCCCCAGCAACTCAGTTGCGTCGGTGTTTTCTGCCACGGAGGTTCTCCTTAAAGGTAGGGGCGGAATCTTCCGGTAGTGGTTTCTTCACAAGGTCTCAGGGTGCGGTGTTCGTGCGGCGCTCACGCACCGCCCAAGTATTTGTTAACTTACTCGCTTGCCAGAGTTACCTCTACCTTTCTCACATCTTCGCTGTCTCGGCTCCGTACCTCCAAGGTCACGGTCGCTCCGAACTCCTGGGAACGGGTTGCCGCGATGAGGGCATCAGAGCTTTCAATAAGCCGATCGTTGACGCGGGTGACCACGTCACCAGACTTGAGCCCCGCCTTATCGGCTGGGCTATCGCGTTCGACATCGACGATCTCCGCACCAAGGGTGTCGCTTTGCGCGCGGACCTTAACGCCCAAGGTTGGGTGCTTGACCTTGCCATTGTTGATGAGCTCATCGGCCATCCGCTTGGCAAAGTTGGAGGGAATAGCGAATCCCAGACCGATGGAACCGCCCTCGGAATTCGAGCCACCCGATAGCGAGGCGATCATCGAGTTCATTCCAATGATGTTGCCTTCCATGTCCACCAAGGGGCCACCGGAGTTGCCGGGGTTGACGGCGGCGTCGGTCTGGATGGCGTCGATCAGCGAGGACTCCCCGCCTTCCTGCGAAGCACGGACGGGACGGTTCTTCGCCGAGACAATTCCGGAAGTCACCGTAGCGTTGAGTCCCAACGGGGAACCTACGGCAACGACCTCTTGCCCCACCGCGGCTGCGTCCGAATCACCGAACTGCAGGAAGGGAAGATCGTTAACGTCATCAATCTTGATGACAGCAACGTCCGTGGTCGCATCCGAGGCCACAAACGTGGCGCTATGGCGGGAACCATCATTCATGGTCACTTCCAAGCGCCCGCCTTGATCCGCGCCGGCGACGACGTGGTGATTGGTCAACACGTAGCCGTCCGGGGAAATAATCGAGCCCGAGCCCTCGGCACCGCCGGAGCGGGTAATGGAGTAAATGGATACCACTGCTGGAAGTACCTTCGATGCCACGTCCTCGACGGAGCCGTCGGCAGGCTCTTTACCGGTGCTGTTGGCCACCGGCTGGCGCTCCAGGACCTCATTGACCGTCGAGGGGGAGGACTTGTCTTTGCCCACCGTTCCGACCACCACGCCGGTAACACCGCCGGCAGCGATGAAGGCTACGAGCATCATGGACAGCGCGGTGCCCAGGCCGACCTTGCGCTTGGCCTTAGGCTCATCGCTCGGTTCCACGACCCGTACGCCTGCCCCCTCTTGGCCCCCGAAGAACTGGTTCTGATTACCAGCATGCGCCGCAGTGTAGCGCTGACCGGCATAAGGCTGTGTTCCCTCCTGCGAGTGCTGCCCTGCCGAAGGCTGCTGTGCTGCCAAACGCTGCTGACCTTGTTGACCGAATCCATAATTCGAACCGCCATACGGCGCCTGCGCCCCGTAAGGTGCCTGGGAAGGCTGGTTGCCAAAAGAAGTAGGCCGGGCTCCCTGCCCCGCCTGGCTTCCGTAGGGCGACTGTCCGCCTTGCCTCGATGTATCCGACCGCGGCTGATTCCAGCCATTCGATTCACTTCCCGCAGAAGGTACCTCGCCTCGCTGCTGTGATTGTCCCCGTCCGTCAAAGTTCTGCGGGCTATCCATGGGGTTATCCATGTTCGAATTCCTCATATTCATGTCAGGTAGTGTGCACCATCGCGCTGGCGCGTATCTGATACTAATCTGCCAGTGTGCTACGAGAAGCTGGACGTTTCCTGTGCGCCTTGAGCTGGGGTGATCCCTGGCACACTAGCCCTGATTGAACCACCGCTCCGCAAAGATATGGCCGCGGTCGTTGCGCTCTTTCGGTTGGCTGACCGCGGGGTCGTGTAGCTGCCCCGCTGACTGCTGCTCAGCGGAGAGTTCGGACTGGAAATCGTAGGGCAAGTCTTCCAGCCCGTCCACCAAGGCATCACCTTCGGTGGGGTGCCCGGGCAGGATAACCTCCATGCGCGTTCCGCCGTCCGCGGAATCCTTGATGGTGATCTCTCCATTGTGCCTCTCCACCACGGATTTCACGATTGCTAGGCCCAATCCGGATCCCGGCATGGCACGGGCTTCAGCAGAACGGTAGAAGCGCTCAAATACTTTGTCCCGTTCCTCCGGAGCGATGCCGGGGCCAGAATCGTCAACGCGCAGGCGCACCTTGTCGGGGGCGATTTGCCGCATGGACACGCGCACGGTTCCCGTCGGCGGGGACCACTTCGCAGCATTGTCCATGAGGTTGAGGGTGGCGCGGCCCAGGGCAAAAGGATCGCCGTCGATCATCCACGGGATAAACCGCACGCGGAAGTCCACGTTAGGACGGCGGCGCTTGGCGCGGTTGAGCGAATTCTCCAACACTTCGTGCAGCTCAACGGGCTCCGGCTCCTTTTCAGTGGCGTCCTCGCGCGCTAGGTCCACCAAGTCACCGATCAGGGTGGCCAATTCCGACATTTGCGCCATTACGTCATCTTCGAGGTCGCGCCGGTCTTCCTCGCTGATGCCGAACCCGCCACCGGACTTATTGAGCATCATGAGAAGCTCAATGTTCGTCCGCATGGACGTCAGCGGGGTCTTAAGCTCGTGGCCGGCATCAGCCACAAACTGTGATTGCTGCACGCGCGCGTGCTGCAGGGCGGAAAGCATTCGGTTAAAGGACACAGTAAGTTGTGCCATTTCATCGTTGCTCTCCACGGCAATCGGCCGCAGGTCATTGGTCTGCGTCACGTAATCAGCAGCCCGCTTGAGGCGAGCGATCGGCTCCATGCCGGTCTTGGACACCACCATTCCCGCGAAGACGGAAAGCAGCACGCCAAAGGCCACGATGATCAGCAGCGCGGAGCCCACCGCGGACACAATCTCCTCGGTGGGACCAAGGTCCTTGGCCAGGACTACCGTGGCGCCACCTTCCTGGGACTTGGCCAGCACGCGCTCACCACCCAGGGTGCGGATGGAGCTTTCCATGGTGTCCCCGTCCGGTTTAAAGTCCCCACCCACCGGCAAAGCGTCACCATAGGAAAAGGTGGCTGCTGGCGGAGAGATAGAGACCCGAGTCGAAGGGTTGTAGAGCTTAAAAGAAGCGATCTCCTGATCGATATTCTCCACGAAGCGCGGATCCTGTGCCTGCTCCATCAGCACGTCCGCTTGCTGCATGATTTGCTTGTCGACGCTCGCCGTCATCGACGCCGCAACCAACCAGTAGGTCACCAACGTCATCACTGCCACCGAGACGGCGACAACGACACCAGTAACCAAAGAAAGGCGCCACCGAAGCGGCGCCCGCGAAGCCCAGCCGCGACGACCTGACAGGCCCAACCACGCCGTGGAATCTAGGTCTTCAGAAGGCACCGCGTCAGGCGCGGGCCTCCGCAAAATCACGCGATAGCCTCCCTCATGACATAGCCGACGCCACGCACGGTGTGGATAAGACGCGGCTCGCCATCTTCTTCGGTCTTCTTACGCAGGTAGCCGATGTACACCTCGAGAGCATTGCCTGAGGTAGGGAAATCATAGCCCCATACCTCTTCCACGATGGTGTTGCGGGAGAGCACCTTGCGCGGGTTCTCCATGAGCAAGCGCAACAAGGCGAATTCGGTGCGCGTCAGGGAAATCTGACGGTCGCCACGAGTGACTTCACGCGTATCGGCATCGAGCTTGAGGTCCTCAAAACTCAGCTGGGTTTCAACGGGCTGCTGCTTGCCGATCGACTCCGCAGCAGCACGACGGACTAGGGAACGAACACGAGCCAAAAGCTCTTCAAGAGCGAAAGGCTTGGGCAGGTAATCGTCGGCACCCGCATCGAGGCCTGCAACGCGGTCAGACACGCCATCACGAGCCGTGAGCACGAGGATTGGACGGTCCCAACCCTCACTGCGCAAGGTTCGGCAGACTTCCAAGCCGTCCATGTTCGGCATCATCACATCGAGGATGAGCAGTCCTGGGTTCTCCCTGTGGACCATCTCGACGGCCTCTACGCCATCGGCGGCCAACATTACGTCGTAGCCATTAAACTTCAAGGAGCGGCGAAGCGATTCGCGTACGGCCTGCTCGTCATCCACGACAAGAATCTTCATGTTTCCAATTATGTCCTATCTAAGGCGCATTCACGAAGTGGGCCTAGTTCTTTCGCCCCCTTAAATCACCCCTTAAGATTTTATTCACCCCACTACCGGTGGCATCAGCGAACGCCCAGACAAGAAAGGCACCGCAGCCAAGCACTGCAGCCTCGAGAATGAGTCACTGCAGCGGGCAACTAGGCCAACACAAATGCCCCGAGGGATTCACTTAGAAAGGGTGAATCTCTCGGGGCAATAATTGCAGCCTTGAGGCTTAGAAAGCCTTAGAACTGCTCCACGTCGACCAGGCCGAGCTTGGCGGCCTTCACCAGACGGCGCGGGATGCGCACGGTCTGGCCGTCGATGGTGACTTCCTGGAGGGCGACGTTGTCAGCCTTCCACTGGGAACGGCGAGAGTGGGTGTTCGCGCGGGACTTCTTAAACTTAGGAGTTGCCATCTTTTCCTATCCTCCTTACGCGTTCTTCTTCTTGCGGCGAGCCATTGCACCGAAGCGCTGGTTGAACTTCTCAACGCGGCCAGCGGTATCCATAACGCGCTGGGCACCGGTCCAGAACGGGTGGGACTCAGCGGTGACGTCAACGACGATGAGCGGGTACTCGTTGCCGTCTTCCCACTCAACGGTGCGATCGGAGGTAGCGGTGGACTTGGTCAGGAAGGAGTGGCCGGTACCGGCATCCTTGAAGACCACCGGGTGGTAATCCGGGTGGATATCTTTCTTCATATGTCGATTCCCTCAGGGTTGAACTACGGGTCGGTTCCTTCCGCAACACTTCTCCGGCGTGGAAGGAAGTGTGAAAGGATCGTGCCCGAGTTGGGTCTCTATACTTACAAACTGTGCGGCTCGTGCCGACAACTTGACATATCCTACAGGCCACCAGCATTAAAACCGAAATCGCTCCGGCCGCCACCGCCGCGCTCCGACGGACAAAATCCACAACCACGCCCCTCACCTGCCCCTTCGGCAGGAACGCGCCATAGATCAGGTATAGATCAGAGGTATCCACGCCGGCACGCATGCCGGCGGTGATTAGGTTCTGCAGGCTGTGGCATGTAAGATTTCCCCTTGCTGTTGTCAAAGTAATCGTTTTACGCCCTCATCAACTGGTGTTCAACGGATTAAGCCTCCTGCTCAACCTCACTTTTTCGAGCGCCGCGCCTCACCGCGGAAATAGGCACTCCGTTAGTCGCTTTCGATGTGGGCGGCTAGGAGAAAGAAGACCCATGTCGGCTATTTGCCAGGTAACGGGCCGCAAGCCGGAATTCGGCAAGCAGGTCTCGCACTCGCACCGCCGCACCTCGCGCCGTTGGAACCCCAACGTGCAGCGTCGTCGGTACTACCTGCCCTCTGAGGGCCGTACCATCACCCTGACCGTTTCCACCAAGGGCATGAAGATCATCGACCGCGATGGCATCGAGTCCGTCGTGGCTAAGATTCGCGCACGTGGGGAGAAGATCTAAAGATGGCACGTAATGACATCCGTCCAATCATCAAACTGAAGTCCACTGCGGGCACCGGTTACACCTACGTGACCCGTAAGAACAAGCGCAACAACCCGGATCGCATCACCTTGAAGAAGTTCGATCCGATCGTCCGCAAGCACGTCGAATTCCGCGAGGAGCGATAATTTATGGCTAAGAAGTCAAAGATCGCCAAGAACGAGCAGCGCAAGGAAATCGTCGCCCGCTACGCGGAGCGTCGCGCTGAGCTCAAGGCAATCATCAAGAACCCGAACACCCCGGACGAAGAGCGCCTCGAGGCGCAGTTCGAGCTGAACCGTCAGCCGCGCGACGCCGCCCGCGTCCGCGTCCGTAACCGCGACTCCGCTGATGGACGTCCGCGCGGTTACCTCCGCAAGTTCGGTCTGTCCCGTGTCCGTATGCGCGGCATGGCTCACCGTGGTGAGCTGCCGGGCGTTCGCAAGTCCAGCTGGTAAAGGGGTACCCATACAATGGCTGTCAAGCGTAATAACCACAAGAAGTTCCGTATGGAGCAGACCCGCCGCCCGAAGAAGAACCCGCTCAAGGCCGAGGGCATTGAGAAGGTTGACTACAAGGAGATCAAGACCCTGCGTCTGTTCATCTCCGACCGCGGCAAGATCCGCTCCCGTCGCGTCACCGGTCTGACCCCGCAGCAGCAGCGTCAGGTTGCTACTGCCGTCAAGAACGCACGCGAAATGGCTCTCCTGCCGTTCACGTCCCGCTAAACACTAGCTGGTTTCAACAGCGCACTTTTGCCGCTGTACTCGTGACTCACTAGGACAGGACAAAAGAGCTTTCAGGCCGCCGCCTCCTTCCCCATCTCGGGGCAGGCAGGCGGCGGTCGTCGTTTTCGCGGTTAGGGCGGTTGCTCTGCCGGCCCACAAATTCCCAGTGCTACATTGAAGAGCTAGAAAGCCCCTGACGGAAAGGCAATTAACACCTGATGCCGCTGCACGAATCCCTCACTGATCTCAGCGAACTGGCCGCCCACTGCCACTCCCCCGCCCACGCGCGTGGACTATTGGAAGAAGCCCAGGACCTTCTGCGCAATGCCACCGCCCACCGGACCGACGGGGTCGAGCTTGCGGCATGGTTTTCCCGCGTGGTCACCGATATTGTTCGCTCCCCGGGTCTGGCTAGCCCTGTGCGGCTGACAGGCGCTGCCGCCCGCGGGGATCTTCTCCCCTCACTTCCCATCACCTGGCTGGGCGCCGACGAGCAGCTGGAGCAAGTCATCATCGAGGCCGGATTGCCCTGCGGCGCGGTGGAGGAATGCGCCTCAACCCGCGCTGATGCCGGCCTGCCGCTGGGCACCGGCGGCGAGGAGGAACTCTATGCCGAGGCTGTTTCGCAGCGCCCAGCGCCCCTCAAGCTCGTGGATGGCTGCCGGACCGCTCCGCCGAGGTGTCCATTCGCCGTTCCCTACTCGCCCCCGTTTCGGCCATCGCCCGCTGGGCAGCGCCGGCACCTCGGCCCACCCCTGACCGCCTTGCCATTGGCGTGGAGCGCGAATTGCTCACCGCAGCCGAAGCAGAAGGCCTGAGCCTGGCGTGGGGCACGGGCATCGCGCTGGAATTGGGGCGGTGGTACGAGGGCGTCGACAAGCACAGCGTTATTCTCGAAGACCTTCCGCCATTGGACCGCACCGCCTACGGCTCGGCGTGCCGCACAGTCTCCGCTGCCGTCGAATCCATAATGATCCGGCACGGTAATGTGGTTAGCTGAAGTCAAAGCTACGCTTTGACGAACGCCGTTCGCGGCGGGGTGTACGATTACTGACTTGCTGTCAGTTATTACATGAGTTTTATCGAAGGGAGTCCGCCTCATGGCAGGTAGCGTTGGCAGGCCAAGGAAGAATAGCCCACGCCGCCGGGGAAACACCGCGCGCGAGGAAATCCTAGATGCCTCATCCGAGCTCTTCACCACCCAGGGCTTTGCGACAACCTCGACGCACCAAATCGCCGATGCCGTCGGCATCCGGCAGGCATCGCTGTACTATCACTTCCCTTCCAAGACGGATATCTTCCTCACGCTGCTGAATTCCACCATCGAGCCCTCACTCGAGCTGGCGGAGGAGCTCGCGGCCTCGGATGCCGCGCCGGCGCAGCGCCTGTGGTCCCTGGTGGCCGCGGAGTCCCGTCTGCTCTTGACGTCGGCGTGGAACGTGGGCCGCCTGTACCAGCTTCCGGTGGCTAACTCCCCGGAGTTCGGCGAGTACCACGAGCAGCGTGATCGCCTCAAGGAGCACTTCCGCACTGCCGCCGCTGGCATTGTTGGTGATGATGACCCGCGCGTGGAGCTTCCTTTCCACATCGCGCTTTCCGTCATTGAGATGCGCCCCAACGATGGCACCGCGCCTTTCGACGCCTCGCAGCGCGTGCCGGAGCAATCCGCCATGCTTGCCGACGCCGCCCTAGCCGTCCTCGGCACCACCCCTCCCGACAACGCCGAAGCCACTACCTTGGAGCTGCTGAAGAACCGCAACGACTCCATTTCGGCAGCCGCCGCTGCCGCGGCCGACCGCAAGAAGACGACGCGCTAACGACCGTGCCGGATGGCGTAATGCGCCAAGAAGGTCTTATACGGTTTATAGGCCTTTTCGCCGTCCGCCCGAAGACTGTCCACGAGGCGATCCATCTTGTGGTTGGTTTTCTTTTCGGTCCAGTCCAGAGCCTCAGCAATCTCGCGCACCGAGGGAATATCGGCATCAGTTGAGCCCGGCTTCTTGAGGTAGCTGGCTAGCTGGCAAAGCAGCTCCTCCTGCTCATCGTTGGGCACATGGCGGGTGCGGGTGCGCTCCTCATCGAGGTCCTGCTCGCGCTTAGTCCGACGCGAGTAGTTGCTGTTTTCGACATCGATGTAAAGCTCATAAGGGCATTCCGGGGTTTCAAACGTAATTCGTGACGGGCCCGGCGGCACGGCCGCCACCGAGCGCGGGCCGAGATCGATGCGGGAGAAACCCTTAACCCCGCGCAGCTCGATGCGCAGCGGAATGTGGCTGCCTACGTTGCAGATCATCCAGCCTTGACCGCCGTACCACAGTTGGAAAAGCTGACGGTGCAGGGTGAGATCCCCCTCGCCGATCCGGAAGTCACCAGCGCGGCCGACGACTACTTCCTCGCCTGGTGCCATGACCAGTACGCCGCCGATCAGGTCATCGATGCGCAGCCTGGGCCCCCGGGGCGCGTCGTGCGATGGGAGTGGCTGTTGCTGGCTCATGGACACCTCCGTAGGCGGCTGGACAATTCGCGCACATCGCCGTTCGGCTCGGCGATATGCCTCAACAATGCCCTACAGTGTAGCGACTCTCACCACAGTACTGCGGGGACAAGCCGCTTGCCCCAGCTTGTTGGGGACTAGGACACGATGGCCCATGTCACCACGAAAATGAGGATGATGACAACAACGGTGACTGTGATGATCAGAGCGTTCTGATTATCCTTTGTGGCTGGTTTGGCAGCTCTAGGCTCTGCCGCGGCACGCTTGTGAACGGTAGCCCCCGGTACCGCAGGAGTCACCGGCGTGGAGGGAGATACCGTCCCGGGTGAGGCGACAGGGTTAGCGGGAGCTACAAAACCGGTCGGCATAGCCTGCTCGACAGACCCAAAGGAACCGGCAGGTCGCGGCCAGTATTGCGTCGGCTGCCCAGGGGTTTTTGCCTGCCGTGGCTGCGCGGGTTCCGTCGCCTGGTTGGTGGTGGGCTGGGAACGGGAGACGTCGTCAAGCGCGGCAATGAAATCCCGGGCGCGCGCATAGCGTTGCATGGGCACGCTATCCAGCGCCTTGTTCAGGACAGTCTGCACCTGAGTCACCACCCGTGCGGTGTCCTTCGCCAGGAACGTCGTGAAAGCATCACTAGACAAGTCCGGGATGCGCCGCTGCCCTTCCCACTCACTGCGCGGCATCGTGTCCTTAAGGTGATGCAGCGTGAGCATCTCGAATGCAATAAGCGCTAGCGAGTAGTCATCCGCGCGCGCCGACATATCGTCATCGCCATAGGCATGACCATTATTTTCCGGGGCCAGGTACTTTTCAGTGCCCACGATGTGGCCAACCTTCGTCAGACGGGATTGCCCCTCTTCGATGCTGATCCCGAAATCGCTGAGCACGGCAGGCGGCAGGCTGCCCGGGGTCTTGCGCAACAGGATATTTGCGGGCTTGATATCGCGGTGTACCCACCCGGGATGTAGCTCGTGGTGCATGTAGTCCAGCGCCGAAGCAATCGGCGTGAGGTAGTAGACCACCTCAGCCACGCTAAACCCCCGGCCTTCCTGCGCGCGTTCCCGGATGGCGTGCGCCAGGGTTCC
Organism: Corynebacterium minutissimum; assembly: GCF_000988205.1. GTDB lineage: Bacteria > Actinomycetota > Actinomycetes > Mycobacteriales > Mycobacteriaceae > Corynebacterium > Corynebacterium hiratae. The sequence continues at coordinate 73,612 of NZ_LAYQ01000001.1, forward strand.
GCCGTCGATGAACGCCATCATCATGACGTCGTCACCGCGCGGCGTGGACTCCTTGGAATAGAACTGGACCACTCCCGGGTGACTGCCAATCTTGGTCAGCGCCTTCATTTCGTTGTTGAAGCGGGCGCGGGAGGCTTCATCGCGGACATCATCCAGCAGCACCTTGACGGCAAGCTCACGAGAAAGATCCGGATCGGTGGCATGGAAGACCTGCCCCATGCCGCCTTCACCCAGCAGGTACACGTTGGTGTACCGCTTCTGCTGGGTCAGCCATTGCACGAAGTAGGAATTAGTCACCGCCCCATTGCATCATATGCACAACCAAGCATGGGGGTGCCATGTCCCATCGCCCCCAAATGGAGGGGACTTCACCGTGGTTCAGTCAGGCATGCGGGAGCCAGTTATGCTACCTGTTGTTCTCTATAGTTTTCCAAGGACCCTATGACCACCCCAGGATTTGGCACTAACCCCTACGAGCACACGAGCCCTGTGCACGGCGGGCCTCAACAGACCCAGCCCGACCAGCGCAACCTCGTTCCGATCATCTGCGCGATCGCCATCCTTATCGCACTCCTGATTTCCGGTGCCGTGATCTGGAATCACGTCCGCTCCACCGGCCAGGAAACCCCCAGTACTGCCGAATCCTCGGAGCACACGCCAGCCTCCGTGGAAGAAACCTCACCAGAAGACGACCAAGAAGAAGACACGGAAGGCGCGCCGAGCGAGGAAGCACCAGAGACCTCAGCCAGCCCTGGAGCTGCTGACGTCCCAGAGGGCCTTACCGCCGCCGGCTGGTCCGACTACCCGGAGGCGCGTTGCCAGCAGGGCGAGGACATGGTCTTCGCCGCCGCAGGTTCCGATCCGGTTTCGCACATCGTTATCTGCGAAAAGCAGGACTCGCTCTTCTACCGCGGCGTGTGGTCTAGCGGTGCCGCTTTCGGACCGGCCCGGGGTGAAGGCAGCTCCTATACCGCCTCCATCCTCGACCCCACCAGCGGTGAGGACACCGGTTCCGTACTCACCATCCGCGGCACGGACTATGACATCGATGGCGAGGCCGGGACCTTCGAGGATTACTGGCCGCGCTAGGGGTCCTTAGACCGCGCCTTGCTGACAGCCTGCATCGGGCCATTCCACCTCGGCGGCGGCGAGCTGCTTGACTAGGCGCGTGAGCATCTGCTGGGCTTCTCCGTAGTTCCCGGATTCGGCCTTGGCATAGATGGCCACCGCCACCGTGTGCCCGCCCAGTGAGACAAGCCCCATCTGGCGGGCTTCATAGGCCCCGTCCTCGGCTGGACCCCAGCCGCCCTTCATGACTGATCCTTCGAGGGTGCCCAGCCCATACTGCTGTGCGGGATCGGGCTGTCCCATGGCTGCCAGAACGGGGTCAGTGCCCTGCTGACATCCCAGGGCGGCGACAAACTCTGCTTGCTCGGCTACCGGCCACTGCGTTTGGCCAAATGCACTAAAGCCGGGGCGCGGTGGCGTGGCGGGGACAGTAGCCGTGCCGATGATCTCCTGGGTTGCCTGCGCGGCGTGCTCTCCCCCGCCGAGTGCCTCCCAGAGGGAATCGGCCGCGGCATTATCGGAAAAGGTAATCGCCCGCGACACGGTCTCCGGATCGGCCACGCCGGCGCGCTCGGCGGCAATGGCCAGCGGCACCTTCGCTGTGGACCATGCGGACTGCGGGTCTGTGATGCCTGCTGCGGCGACGGTATCTGCGCCGGCCACCGCGATTCCGGTCCCCGGGTTGTCGGCAGCGATGGCTTCGAGGGCTTCGTGGATGTCGGAGGCCTCAATCACGGGTGGCTCCTTTTCGGGGGTGGACTCAGGCAGGGTGGGCTGGGGGCTGCTCGCTGCCGTGGGTTGCTCCGGCGCGGAGACATCGCCGATGGTGCAGGCGCTTAGCGACGCCACCGCAATCCCCGCGATCACCACTCGTGCTGCTGCATGTTTCATCATTGACCGCCTGCGTATTAGAGGATGTACACAACCGCATTGTTGCCACCTTTGCAGGTGACAAATTCACCGTTATCGGAGCAATCCATTGTGTAGTTCTGCTTGGTGGTTGGGCTGTAGGCCTCAATCGTGGCGTCATACTCATGGGTATCCACCCAGTGCTTGACGTACTCGTCGCGCACTGCGTTGGCGAATGGCTCCGACGTCACCTCAGTGCCGCGGTAGACGCTGTTGAAGTTGCCGCCGGGCTCATTTTTCCGCGCGGCGTCGTTCGCCGGTATCGCCCCCGCAGGCAAATCGGGGTGCTCCGGGCGTTTCTGTGAGGCGGAGCTCGTCGTAGTCTCCTCCGTGGTCTTTTCCGCCTCATCCGCCGCGGAGGCCGTCTCCTGGGTGTCGTCGTTGTCCTCAGTGAGCTGCGCCGCGGTGGTCAGGGGCGCATCAGCCTGAGTTCCCGTGCCGCTATTTTTAAAGAAGATAAGGTAGGCCAGCGCGGCAATGACGAGCAGCACCGCCAAGATCAGCACGGCAATGAGCACATACTTTCCGCCGTTGCCGGAACCACGGTGTGCCGGCGCGCTCTCCGAATAAGCAGTGGAATAAGCAAACGGCTGTTGTTCGTACTGGCCGCCGCCCTGCGGTGCTGACTGGGGCGGGAATTGCTGGGTCGGAAACTGCTGCTGGGCGTAGTTGCCTTGCGCTCCGGAGTGGGCGAAGGGGTTGGAGTAGTTGCGCTCACCTTCCTGCGGGAAGGCCCGAGGGTGCACGGGGCGTTCCTGGGTGGGCGGGGCCTCAAAATCCACAGTGTCCGGGTGAGTTTCCTTGCGGGAAGGCTGTGGCTGGCCACCATTTCCTTGCGGGTGCTGGGAGCCGAATCCATGGTTGCGATCTGAATCAGTCACCGAGGCCTCCGTAGATCTAGACATGTCAAGTGCGCCCTGTGGGCACGTTTCTATCTTTACTATCTTTACACAGCCGCACTGGTGACGGTGGCGTTCGTACGCGGTGGGGAGTACTCCCACGGGAGTGTCCCTCACACCACACAGACGGTGTCACAGAGTTTAGATTGTTAGAGGTACCTCTTATACTCCACCTTCCTGCGCACGGAAAGGCTGTTATTCTCCCGCCATGACTTTTCCTACCGGCCCTTCGGGCACGCCGCCGCATAACTCCGGCCCTTCCGGCTTCGGTTCCCCCGGGTTTGGCCGCCCCGGCGGTTCTCCCGTTCCACCCGGCCAGCCACAGGCTCGCCCGAGTGGCTTTGGCAACACACCGCCGTTTGGTGGGCAGCCCACTGGCACCCCGGCGCAGCTTCCTTCGGTGGTGGCGCGCCCACGCCGCCGCCCCAACCCCAGCCGTCCCAGTACTCCGCGCCTGCTCCTCCACAAGGCAAGGGACGATTCAGCGGCGCTATTGCGGCGCTGATCTCCCTATTCATCGTGCTGGCTGTGGTCCTCGGTGTGGGCGCGTGGTTTATCTGGGGCCGCGAATCCTCCGACGATTCGCAGACCGGTGCCTCCTCTGAGCCGACGACGACCGCCTCGCTCGCGGGAGCTCCAATCACCACGTCCGCGCGCATCGACACCGACTTGGAAGCAGGCGGCGTAGTCATTGCCCGCACGTTCTTCCCGGATTCCTATGTCTCGCAGTCCGGCAGCACCAACATCGCTGACGTGCAGCTGAGCGAAGGACACAGCCAACTTATCGCTGTCTTTGGATTTAGCGATGACCGCGCAAATACGAACGTTGCCAGTGCCACCGTTACCGTCAACGGCGCTGACGGTGCTGAGCTGGCCTCCTTCGAGGTTCCAGCAGAGGAAGCTCTCGAAATGCCCATCAACATCGCAGACCACCAGGAACTGCGCTTTACTTTTACTTATAAGGACGCCCGCGGCAATCCCGCGGACAACTCTGGCTTCGCGGTGGCTTCCCTCCACGCGCAGTAGCGCGCACCGCCGGGCCATCACGCCGTGGCGCCGAAGCTGCCCTTGTTGCCAAAGTTATAGGCTCTGACCGCGGTGGCGGCGCATAACTTCGTCGTTTAGGGCAGTTATTGTCCTCGAGGGATAGCTCGCGTGCATGCGAAAGCCGCCTCCCCTTCCCACGCAGTGGTGCGCAGGAATGCAGCAGGCGGCTGTGTGCTGCCCATGGCAGCGCCTTTGCCAGGCTTAGTGGAAGAAGTGGCGAGTGCCGGTGAAGTACATGGTCACGCCGGCCTTCTTGGCGGCCTCGATGACCTCTTCATCACGGATAGAGCCACCCGGCTGCACGACGGCCTTCACGCCGGCTTCGAGGAGAACCTCGAGACCATCGGCAAATGGGAAGAAGGCATCGGAAGCAGCGAAGGAGCCCTCGGTGCGGTTGGCGCCGTCGGCCAGCGTGTTAGCGCGCTCGACTGCCAGCTTTGCAGAGTCCACGCGGTTGACCTGGCCCATGCCCACGCCCACGGTGGCGTTGTCCTTGGCCAGCAAGATGGCGTTGGACTTCACCGCACGAACGGAACGCCAGGCGAACTCCAGCTGCGCCAGGTCGGACTCATTCAGAGCCTCACCAGCAGCCAGGGTCCAGTTGGCCGGGTTATCGCCCTCTGCCTGGTAGGTATCCGGCTCCTGGGTGAGCACGCCGCCGGAGATGAACTTAACTTCGCTCTCCGGTGCTTCATGCTCGGCCTGCAGGATGCGCAGGTTCTTCTTAGCCTTGAGAACCTCGATGGCGCCTTCCTCGTAGGACGGAGCCACAATAACCTCGGTGAAAATCTCCTTGACCTGCTCGGCCATCTCCACGGTGACCTCACGGTTCACAGCGATGACTCCGCCAAAGGCAGACATCGGGTCGCAGGCGTGAGCCGCGCGGTGAGCAGCCGCGATGGACTCCTCAGACACCGCGATGCCGCACGGGTTGGCGTGCTTGATGATGGCCACGCACGGGCGCTCGTGATCCCAGGCGGCGCGCCAGGCGGCGTCGGCATCCTGGTAGTTGTTGTAGCTCATCTCCTTGCCGTTGAACTGCTTCGCGTTGGCCAAACCAGTGGTACCGATGCGGGTCACGGTTGCCTTCTGGTGAGAGTTCTCGCCGTAGCGCAGCGGGGTGGTCTCCTCGCCCTCGCTGAGCTGATCGACGAACCATGCGGACACCGCGGCGTCGTAATCAGCGGTGTGCAGGAAGGCATCGCGGGCCAGACCGCGGCGCTGCTCCAGGGTAAAGCCGCCGTTGGCCACAGCGTCAGCTACCTCGCCGTAGCGAGCCGGATCCACGACCACAGCAACAGACGGGTGGTTCTTGGCAGCCGCGCGCACCATGGACGGGCCACCGATATCGATCTGTTCCACGCAGCCATCAAAGTCAGCGCCGGAAGCCACGGTCTCACGGAAGGGGTACAGATTCACCACGACGAGCTGGAACGGATCCACCTCCAGCTCCTCCAGCTGCTTCAGGTGGTCCTCCTTGCGGGTATCCGCCAAGATCCCCGCGTGCACGCGCGGGTGCAAAGTCTTGACTCGACCCTCGAGGCATTCCGGGAAGCCGGTGAGCTTCTCGACGGGCGTGACCTCAATGCCCAAGTCCGCGATCTTCTTCGCGGTGGAACCGGTGGAAACGATCTCCACGCCGGCCTTATCCAGGGACCGGGCAAGGTCCTCCAAACCGGTCTTGTCGTACACGCTGATGAGTGCGCGCTTGATGTTCTTACGATCTTCGCTCATGGTACGGGGACTTAAGCCTTCCTTGCGGTAATGAGAGGTAGTTAGAGCTGAATACTGAGTTCCTCGCCCTTCACGCGCGTGGCGCGAAGGACGGCAACGATGAGTTCTCTTTCGACCACTTTGATGCGCTCGTGCAAGCTGGCCTCATCATCCCCCGGCAAGACCCGCACGGGCTCTTGGGCAATGATGGCGCCGGTATCGACGCCGGCATCTACGAAGTGGACGGTCGAGCCTGTGACCTTGGCGCCGTAGGCCAGCGCATCGCGCACGCCGTGCGCGCCTTTGAAGGCGGGCAAGAGCGCGGGGTGGGTATTGATGGTGCGACCTTCGAAGCGATCCAGAAAATCCTTCCCCAGGATCTTCATAAAACCTGCAGAAACAACAACGTCTGGTTGCGCAGAATCCACTGCGGCAACCAGACGCTTATTCCATTCGGTGCGGTCAGCACCCATCTCTACGACCTCGGTGGCGATTCCCGCCGCCTGCGCGCGCTCGATGCCCTGACAGGGCACGTCCGCGACGACCTTCACGACGCCATAGCGCTCATCCTGGCCATCGAGGATGGCCTGGAGCAAGGAACCGGTTCCAGAAACAAGAACCACGACGTTAAGGCGGGCAGAAGCAGCGGGCTGGTGCGGTGTAGTCACGCGCTACAGCCTAGCCGCTGCCGCCCTGAACCGGGGAATTTTACTCCTTAGAGGGGGCCTCGTCCTCTGCCTCAAACACATCTTCTTCCTCTGGTTCTGCCTCCTCGACTGGCTGCTCGTCGTCCCCCTCGGTCTCGTCCGATTCGACGACTTCTGCGTCAATCACCTCAGCATCCGCATCGCTGCCGCCCTCAGGCTCGGCTTCAGGCTCGGCCTCGGCCTCCGGCTCGCTGTCCTCGTCCACGTCATCCTCGGGTTCAGTCTCGGTCTCGGTCGTGGGCTCTGCGGCAACGGCGGCGTCGGGGGCGTCGTCAAGCAAGGCAGAAACCGGCACAGCGTTCGCCGCGTTGACGGGTGTGTGCACGGCCTCCTCAGTCTCTGTGGGCGCTTCAGGGGCAGCCTCCGTGGCAGCCGCGCGGCGCCCACGCCACGACGACACTGCCTGTGCCGTTGCGAATGCACACCCCACGACTAGGCACCACAGACAGCTCAGGCCCACCGCAGTCCATACCTCGGGACCGGTGTAGCCGTACACGCCCAGCGTGCCGGACACGCCGTACACAGCCACGAGTGCGGCTACCGCGGCGGTGACGGTGGCCACGAGCGCTACCTGGAAGGAGACCAGGGCGCGGCGACGGTAAAACGCCACCACCGCCGCAACGGCGGGAACAATGAGCAGGACCGCCGCCCAGGAACTAATAGACGGTGGAACTGCGGCAGCCAACGGCAGCGGTGGAAGCGGAACCACGTGTCCGCTAAAGAGGCTCACGCTGGTGCCTTCGCCAATGTGCAGCTCCGAACCGCTCAGGACCGCTCCCGCAGCAACGGCAGCGTTCGGGAGATAGAGAACGCTCAGCAGGAAAAGACCGGCGGTTCCCAGTGCATTAAGGACTGGATACTCGGCGAGCATCTCTGATTGACGCGACCAACCGACCCCCCACAAGACCACCACGAGAATGAAACCAGCAGCAAAAAGGTATCCGAGGTAGCTCAAGCCTATCTGGGCGGCATCGACGAACACGCGGGGGACACCGCTGCGCTTGGCTAGGGCCTTCCACAAGCGCGGGCCCATTCCACCGATGAGGGCGACCGCATGCAATAACAACATGCGGGGAAGCACACGGTACAGCTCCGGAGGGGAAACATCGTAGACCTTGCCAGCGTCCCACAGCATCAGCCATGCGATGACAGTAAGGGCTAAGGGAACCAGCAACACGCACGCGCTCAAAACGATGAGGTCATTAATGCTTGCCTTATCCTTAACCGCCGCCCGCACGCGCCGCCCCACCAGCCAGGCTAGGAGCAGCACAGGCAGAACCGGGATAAAGCCCACGTCAATACCGCCCGCGCGGATAGGCGCAAGGTTAAAGACCATCCATGCTTCCCCGACGATGGTGGGCAGCCACGCCGACGGGGAACTTGTCAGCAGCAGTGCCGCGATAGCGACCACGAGAATGCCCAGCACGACGACGAGGTTCGGAACGCCGACGACGATGAGCATGCGGCGAATACGTCCGCGGAGCGTGGTAGGGGCCTGCGCGCGGCGGGCGCGAGCCTTTTCGGACTCGACCCCTTTGATGCGCTGCGCTGGATCTCGACGATCTCTGCGGTGCCCGCGCTCAGAGTGCTCAGCACTATCACCGCGCCACGCACGTGCGCGCGTGGGCGAGCCGACGACCTGGACTGGGGACTCGTGTTCTTATTCATCGGCGTCCACTTTGCCACGGCCCCCTCCCCCACCGGGGGTGGCGCGGCGAGGTAAGCGCTAAATGGTGCGGGGCACCCCCGAAGGAAAACTTCACGAGTGCGCTCTACTCGGGCCGACCACGGAAAGCCCCGGCGACTCCACGGAGATCGATTCACTTCATTCACAGGAATCAGCTGTCGTTTCATTATGTGCGACTCTTCCCAGATATCCAGAAGAAAACCGCAATCTGGGTTGCTCTGCATTCGCCGAGACGCTACTGTTACATCTCGTTGGTAACAGGAAGGTCACAATCGGATAACCACCCAGATTGAAACGTAACGTTTGCTCTGGGCGGGCGATAGTGAATTGAGGACGGAAGAAGAGTTCATGCGAAGCAAGACTCAGCGAAGCGTAGGACGCCACCGCAAAATCACCACCGCACAGACCGCGAAGGGACGTCTGGCAGTGATGACTGTTGCGGCAGGTGCCGTATCCACCGCAGGCGTTGGCGGCGCAGCAGCAGGTACTATCCAATCCGCTGGCGCCGGGGAAACCAAGGCACAGTCCGTCGACTACACCCTGCAGGCAGATACCGATCCGCTGAAGAACGCGCAGGCTGCCGTCGAAGACGCAGCCCCGCAGATCCTCGCCATCGCCGAGTCCAAGCCGGTCGCCGACTTGGCTACGCAGCTCGACAAGGCCATCCAGGCCGCCGATGCCCGCGCCGCCGCCGATGAAGCTAACCGCGCGCCGACCATCGCCCGCCCCGCAGAGGGCACTTTCACCTCCGGCTTCGGCCCCCGCTGGGGCTCCTTCCACTCCGGCATTGACATCGCAAATGCCGTGGGCACCCCCATCCTCGCCGTTATGGGCGGCACCGTCATCGACTCCGGCCCGGCCTCCGGCTACGGCCAGTGGATCCGCATCAAGCACGATGACGGCTCCATGAGCGTCTACGGCCACATGCAGACTCTCGACGTCGCCGTGGGCGAGCGCGTCCACGCTGGCCAGAAGATCGCCGGCATGGGCTCCCTGGGCTTTTCCACCGGTTCTCACCTGCACTTCGAAATTCACCCCACCGGTGAGGGCGCCGTGGATCCGATTCCGTGGCTCGCAGAGCGCGGCATCAACATCAGCTAAGCCACGCTTTTAAATCCTTCCTCCAGCGCTAAGGCGGTATAGGGCACTGTTGCCCTATACCGCCTTGTGCATTCCCCCCACCTTCCACCCCCGCCTGCCCCAACCGTTGACCGGACAGAAGGTTACCCAGTAACTTACTGGGTATGTACCGAAAGATTTCCTCCCTTGCCCTCCGCCAAGGAGGTGACCATGTCCGTCAAACATTCCGTGCTTGCGCTGCTGAGTGAAGAGCCCGCTACTGCCAGCCACATCAAAACCCGCTTTGCTGAGACCTTCGACAACCTCTGGCCGCTCAACATGGGCCAAGTCGCCCAAACTTTGAGCCGCTTGGAGCGCGATGGTCTCATCGCCACCGACGGTGAGCTCACCGGCCCCACCGGGCGGCGCGCCACCAGCTACGTCATCACCCCCGCTGGCCGCGAGGAACTCTCACAGTGGTGGATGTCCACCTTGCACAACGACGCCATCGAGCGCGATGAGCTCGTGCTCAAAGTATCGCTTGCCGCACGACGCTCCGACGTCGACGTCATTGCCGTCCTCGACGCCCAGCGCTTCGCCACCGTCCGCCAACTGCGCGAGCTCAACCGTCAGGCCTCTGAGTTGCCTGCGGAACGCAGCGCCCAGCGCTTGGCCGTCGAGCGCCAAATCTTCGACCTGGAATCTCTCTCACGCTGGCTCGACCGCGTGGAATCCCTAGCCAACCCAACCACCACCGAGGAGGACCCGCGATGACCCCCAACTCCGCGCCCACGACCCAGCACATGCCGTTTCCTCTCGAGCTCGAAAACATTACCTGCGTCTTCGGCAGCGGTGCCCGCCAGGTAACTGCCTTGGATTCCGTGAACTTGCAGCTGCAGCCGGGCGAACTGGTAGCGTCATGGGCCCTTCTGGTTCCGGCAAGTCCACCTTGCTCAACGTCGCGGGCTTGCTGCAGCCGCCAACATCAGGGCGCGTGCTTCTCGACGGCGCCGACGCTCCCAGCTCTCCAAAGCTAAAGCGGCCATCGCCCGCCGCCGCCACTTGGGACTGGTGTTTCAGCACTTCAACTTGGTCTCCTCCCTCACCGTGGGCGAGAACGTGTCCCTGCCCCTCGAACTGGACGGACTTTCGCCTGCGCAGTGCCGCGAGGCCGCAGAGGAAGCTCTCAGTGAGGTCGGCCTCGACGGCACCATCGACCGCTTCCCGGAAGAAATCTCCGGCGGCCAGGCCCAGCGCGTGGCCATTGCCCGCGCGCTCATCGGACCGCGCAAGGTGCTGCTTGCGGATGAGCCCACCGGCGCCCTCGACACCTCGACGGGCGAAGAGATCATGAAGGTCCTGCGCGCGCGTATCGACGCCGGCGCCTCCGGCATTTTGGTTACCCACGAGCCGCGTTTCGCGGGCTGGGCCGACCGTGTCGTCATGGTTCGCGACGGGCGTTTGACCGGCGAGGAGGTGCGTTAGTATGTCCGGCATTAATGCCGCCACCCGCCCGACGAGGCGCGACCTGTGGCGCCACCCGTGGCGCACGCTAGCCGCCGTTTTGCTCATCGCGCTGCCAGTGGCACTCGTGATTGGAATGGCGCTCTTTGATAATTCCTCCGGTCGGCTCTCCGCGGCCTTGAGCTCACCCGAGCGGCAGATCAGCGCCGAGCGCTCGGACATTAGCAACGAAGACGTACCACGCTTGGCTGCCGAGGTGCTTCCTGAGGGCCTCAGTGTCAGCCCGGTCGCCACTTTTTCTAGCACGTCACTAATCCATAATGGGAAGTCAACCAACTCCTGGGTAGATCAGTTCGACGCAGAGAATCCGCCGGAGCCAGCACAGGAGGCCGTCGACAAGTTCAATCTTGGCCCCAACCAGGCAGTTCTATCGCGTTCGACCGCGCGCAAGATCGACGCCTCCGTGGGGGACGTTATCACCGTGCGCACCAACGCCCTCAGCGGTGACCACCAAGCCACAGTCGCGGCCATTGCTCCCGAAAACTATGATTTTGTCACCTCCCCCACCCTCAATGAGGCCCTCAGCGACCCTTCTTTTACAACACGCACCACCTGGGCCATCGTGGGTGATACACCGCTGACCGAGGAGGATGCCGACCGCGCCCGTGAAGCCGGGCTGGAAATCTGGGCAGCGGAGCTGCGAGATACGGACCGCCCCGATTCTGAGCCGGATTCCTTTGGCGGAATCCTGAGCAGTATTCTTTTCGTGCTCTTCTTCTTTGGCCTCTACGCCATCGCCGGATTGCTCATCCTTTTCCTTCTCACGCCCGTCTTCACACTGGCTACCGGACGCAATACACGCCTGTACGCGCTGATGTCGAGCCAGGGCGCACTACCGCGCCACATCATGTTCGCGGTGATGGCTTATGGCCTACTGATGGGGCTTATCGGCGCCACCATCGGCGTGGTTGTTGGCCTGGCAGCTTCGTGGGCGTGGTGGGCAGCCCGCTACCCGGACTTTGCCGCACGCCCGCCCTTCCTAGCTATTGGCCTCGCATGGCTCGTGGCGGTGGCAGGCTGTGTCATTGTCTCCATCGTTCCCGCGTGGTTGGCGCAACGTGGTGCCCTCTCCACTGCAATCCAGGGAGCTGCTCCCGACCGCCTCTTGCGCTTCCGGCGGTGGATGGCCATCGGCCCTGCATTCCTGCTTCTGCTCGTGTTATTCAGCTTCACCCCCTGGGGACAGTACATCCCCACGGTGCTGGCTCTCTTCGGAGTCATCGCGGTTGCCGCGTCTGCCCCTGCCTTGGTCTTCTTGTGCTCCCTGCTGTCGCGCCGCGGCCCCCTCGCGTTGCGTCTGGCTGGACGCGGCCTGACCCGGCGCAGCATGCATGCCTTGCCGACGTCCATCGCTCTCGTTTCAGTTGCCTTCGTAGCCTCCCTGTTTGGTGTGGGCATCATGACGGATAGCGCAAAGACCACCGCCGAAGAAAAGCTCGTCATGCCGCCTACTTCTGCGCTGATTGAGGAGGCGACGTTTGAGCAACCAACGCAGGTGTCCACGCCGGAAGAACGCGCAGCGGTAGAGGCCATCCTGGAGACCACCACTGCCCGTACCTACCCCTTCTACACTTTCCCCTCGTGGACGACGTCCTACAGCCTTCCAGAGGATGGCACTTTTTACGAGCTCACCACCGAGTTTGATTACCAGTGCGAGCAGGTCGATCTCAGCAAGCCGGTTGAGAGGGCAGTGTTCGTGGATAATCAGGGGCGGCGCACCGATGAGTCCGAAGAGGCTCGCCAGGAGTGCGCCCACGAGTTGATGACATCGTTCCCCTATAACCCGCTGATCTATCAAAGCAGGATGGTTCAAACGGATTCTTCCCAGCTCAATCTGTGGCAGTTCGACTCAGAAGAAGATCGACGCGCAGCGGCACAAACGCTGGATGCTGGCGGCATCGTGCTTCCCCACAGCAGCCACGTCGGCGATAAGACTCATGGCACGGTGACCGTAAAATCCTATAACCGCATTGACAGCCAAGAACCGAGCGGGGCACAGGACGCGGATCTGCCGGTTGTAGAGGCACTACCCACCGCGGCCCGCGACGTGGTCTTGATTAGCCAGCAGGCAGCAGAAAAGCTGAACATGGAGCCCTTCTACGTGGGCCAAGCCCTCGCGTTCGACGAGCCACCGAGCGAGTCAGAGCGTGAGGAGCTACAAGACCTGACAGCGAGCGCCTCGCAATCGCAATACTCGTTAAGCTTCGCCGTCTCTACTCCCGAGAGCTTCCGCTACTACCTGGGCCTCGGAATGGGGATCGTCTGCCTCATCGTGCTCGCACTCATCATTGCCAACGCAGCGAGCAGCATGCGCCAGGAAAGCACCGTGCTGCAATCCATCGGCGCCGACCCTTCGCTGATGTCCAAGGTGGCAGCATGGCAGACGTGGATGCTGTCTACCGTAAGCATGCTCTTTGGTGTGGTTGCCGGGCATCTCGGCACGTACTTCTTTGCCGATAGCTCAGGATACGTTTTCTCGACGCCGCTCCATGGCTTGCGCCCGCAGGACTACTTCACCCCGGATTGGTGGCAATTCCTCGCTGTGCTCGTCGTGCCGCTGTTGGCTGCCGCCCTCGCGGCTGCGATCAACCGCAGCGACAAGACGGCCCCACTCACCGCGCGGGATCGCAGCGAATCACGTTCCCTAACTTAAAAGCGCTGACCAAGTAGCAGCGCCCACAACCCCAGCGCTCTCGGCTGAAAGATTGGCCGGGAGCGCTGCACTTTTTACCCCCCCAAATCTCACCCCCATTCTTTAAACCTCTACTTTACCCCTGTAACAATTTTCACTTCTTTCACATGCGCAACACGCTGGGCTGTTCGATAGTTTTTCGAACAATTCCTGGATTTACCTGCATTTTTAAGCGTTGCGCAGGGTGGTCCCGCGGGATAGTTTGTATCTCGTTGCCACACAGCCTCAGCACTCGGTTGCAACCGCACCGGCGTGTCGCGGGCTTTAAGGCGCACTGCGGCTGATACGGCCGCTCCCCTATTGCTCACAGGCTTCCGCCGCATACCCAGCGGGCCACAGCAGGACTTAAGGACGTGAAGTTATGAAGCGCACGCTCAGCGCACTCGCCGCCGTGGCGGTTAGCACCGCCACCGTGACGACCCCAGCGTTCGCCGCCGAACCGGCAGCAAGCGTGGACGTCTCCGACGGGTCCTCGAAGGACCCGTCCGCTGCCGACGTCGAAGTCAAGGAAGAATCCAAAGCCGACCTCTTCAAAGCCGTCTCGGGGCTGCTCATCTCGACAGCCGGTGCCCTCAACGGGGCATCCGTCCCAGAGGTCAACACCACGCAGGACGGCTTCGAAATCGTCCTCGATCCCTCCAGCATTCCTGGTCTCGCCGAGGCCTTCGCCCCGCAGGGCGATCACTCCGGCCTCACCCCTACTCGCGGCCAGGACGCGGACGGTAACACCGTGGTCTTTCCGACCTCCGGAACTTTCACCTCTGGCTTCGGCCCGCGGTGGGGTTCCTTCCACAACGGCATCGATGTGGCAAACCCCATTGGCACCCCCATCTACGCTGTCATGGACGGCGAGGTCATTTCCTCCGGCGCTGCCCAGGGCTTTGGCAACTGGATCCGCATCCAGCACGACGATGGCACCATCACCGTCTACGGCCACATGCCCAGCGACCAGCTGCTGGTCGACGTCGGCGATCGCGTCGAGGCCGGCGACCAAATCTCCGTCATCGGCAACGAGGGCCACTCCACCGGCCCGCACCTGCACTTCGAGGTTCACCCGGGCGGCGGCGCAGCCGTCGATCCGGTGGACTGGTTCAGCGAGCGCGGCATCCTCATCTAAAGCATCAGAGCTTTTCCATCGGCACTCCGCCGATGAGCATGAGGCGAACCTTGCCCGCTGAACCGAAGTCCACGGTGACCGTCGCCCGCGCGCCGGTCCCGGAGGCCTCGATGACCGTGCCCAGCCCGTATTTCGCGTGGTTGACGCGGTCCCCCACAACTAAATTGAGATGGTTATTCTTCGGCATCGACGTTGCCGAGGCCGGCTTGCGCGAGCGCTGCGAAGGGGAAGACGCAGCGCTCCGCGAGCCATAGCCGCCTCCACGGAAGAACCCGCTATCCGAGCCAAAGGTTCGCCCGTATTGGTAGGAATCATCTCCGCCCCACGCGCCAGACAGCGAGCTGTCTGGTTCTTCACGGCGCCAGTCGATGAGGTCCTCTGGGACCTCGGCGAGGAAGCGACTGGCCGGGTTCGTCACCGGGTTGCCCCAGGACGAACGAAGAATCGCGCGCGTGAGGTAGAGCTGTTCCCTAGCACGCGTGATACCCACGTAGGCTAGGCGGCGTTCTTCGCTCAGCTCCTTCGGGTCCCCCAGCGAGCGCATGTGCGGGAACTGTCCATCCTCCCAGCCGGTGAGGAAGACGACGGGGAATTCAAGGCCCTTCGCAGTGTGCAGCGTCATCAGCGTGACCACCCCGGATTCGTGGTCCGGAATCTGGTCCGCATCCGCCACGAGCGAGACCTTCTCAAGGAACGCCTGAAGCGAGCCCGGCGCGGCTTCACCTTCTGCTAGCTCGGGTGCTTCTTCTGCGTCCGCACCCATGAATGCCATCTCATTGGCCGCCTCAGAGCTGAACTCGCGGGCCACCGAGACCAACTCGTTGAGGTTGTCTAGGCGTGCCCCATCCTGCGGATCGTTGGAGTTCTCGAGCTCCGCGCGGTAGCCGGTGGCGTCAAGCAGCGCGTTGAGCAACTCCCCCAAATCCGGCTGGCCAGTCACCTCATTGACCATGCCCGGAAGCTGCGCGCGCACGCCCTCCATCATCTCGTTGAATTTGGTTACGGCATTCACTGCCCGCGTGCCGAGTCCGGCTACCTTGCCCTCCGCCGCATCACGGAGAGCAGCACCAAAGCTCACGCCAAGGTTCTCCGCGTGCAGGGCGATCTGCGCCTGCGCTTTATCACCAATAGCGCGCTTCGGCACGTTAATGATTCGGCGCAGGCTCACGGTGTCATCCGGATTATCCATGATGCGCAAGTAGGCCACCATGTCCCGGATCTCGCGACGCTCATAGAAGCGCGTGCCACCGACCACCTTGTACGGGATGCCCGAGCGCACGAAAATATCCTCCAGCGCGCGGGAGGCATTGTTGGTGCGGTACATCACCGCAATATCGGAATACGCCGTACCTTTATCCGCCAGGGAATCAATCTCCGAGGCGATATACCGTGCCTCATCGTGCTCATTATCCGCCACGTAGCCGACGATCTGTTCGCCCTGGCCGTGGGCGGTCCACAGGTTCTTCTCGCGGCGGCCCTCATTCTTCGCGATGACCGCGTTCGCCGCGTTCAGAATGGTCTGCGTCGAACGGTAGTTTTGCTCCAGCAAAATCGTGTGCGCCTGCGGGTAATCCCGCTCGAACTCCTGGATATTCCTGATGGTGGCTCCGCGGAAGGCATAAATCGACTGATCCGAATCACCCACCACGCACAGTTCCGGAGCATCCGGCGGCAGCTCGCCCCGGCCCACCAAAGCCGAGACCAGTGCATACTGCGCGTGGTTGGTGTCCTGGTATTCGTCGATAAGCACGTGCTTAAAGCGGCGACGATAAAACTCCACCACCTGCGGGTGCTGATTAAAGATGCGCACT
Organism: Corynebacterium minutissimum; assembly: GCF_000988205.1. Lineage (GTDB taxonomy): Bacteria > Actinomycetota > Actinomycetes > Mycobacteriales > Mycobacteriaceae > Corynebacterium > Corynebacterium hiratae. The sequence continues at coordinate 89,845 of NZ_LAYQ01000001.1, forward strand.
ACTTCCCCGATGAGGTCATCGAAGTCCACCGCGTTCGCCGCGCGCAGGCGGCGCTGATATTCCTCGTACACGCTCGCCACGGTGAGCTCGAAAGGATTCTTCGTCCTCTCTGCCTCCGCGCGCGCCTGCTCCGGGGAGATGAGCTCGTTCTTGCGGTTGGAAATCTGATTAGCCAGAACACGCGCCGAATACTTCTTCAGATCCAGCTGCATGTCCTTCGCAATCATGGTGAGCAGCCGGCGGGCATCATCGCCGTCATATATGGTGAAATTCGTGTTCAAGCCAGGCACCAGCTGGGCGTTATTGCGCAAGATGCGAACACAAATGGAGTGAAAAGTGGACACCCACATCCGCTCCGCTACGGGGCCGACAAGCTGGCCGACGCGCTCCTTCATCTCCGCGGCTGCCTTGTTGGTAAAGGTAATGGCGAGGATCTGCCAAGGTGCCACCCCGCGCTCCCGCATGAGGTACGCAATGCGGCGGGTCAACACGGCAGTCTTGCCCGAGCCCGCGCCGGCCACAATAAGCAGCGGCGAGCCCGAATGCGTCACGGCCTCTTCCTGCTGCGGATTTAAGCCCTCGAGCAACGGATCAGAGCCCTGACCGGAAGGGGCGTCGACGTTGCTCTCGGGCGCAGGAAACAGGCCGCCGGCGGAAGAATCGGAAGACGAACGGGGGACGAAAGGAGATTTGTTATTCATAATGCTCTCCAACCTACTAGCACCACCGGACATTGCCCCTCACCGCACTTCTGGTCGGCGTGAAAGCTGGTAATTCCCCTTTTCTCCCGGCATGGTGGCACAATCTGATGTCATGAGCTCTTCACATCCTGGCAACGCAGACTCTGGCTTGAGCCTGAGCACCAAGACCCCAACGTCGTGGACAATGGGCTCGACATTCGCATGCCGTCGGGCACCGATGACCCGCTGAGTGATGCCGAGATTCAGCGCTACCGCGAAGAGATCAACCGCCTCGACCGCGTTATTCTCGACGCTATCAAGCGCCGCACCGACATTTCGCGCACCATTGGTAAGACGCGAATGAGCTCAGGCGGCACCCGTTTGGTGCATACCCGCGAAATCGCGATCCTCAATGAGTTCCGCGACGAGCTCGGGGAGGAAGGCCCCGCCATCGCCTCCGCCCTCCTGCGCTTAGGGCGCGGCAAGCTCGGCTGATCAAACGCCGCACGGACCAGTCCCCAGCACTCGCGCCCTTAAACATGCGGTGGGTTAGGCTCGCGCCATGCGCTTTTCCTCTCGCCTGGCTGCGATTCTCGCCGCGGCCACCGCTGCGTCCGTGTTATCCGCCTGCAGCACCTCTTCTTCCGCTGAGACCACCATTTCCACCACGACGCTCGATCTTCCCGCCGTCAGCGACTCCGACCGCAGGCAGGGTTCCGCAGCATCCGGAACAACGCAAGGCTTCGAGGAGCCCCTCGACGGCGATGCGCTCTGGGATAACACCACCGAAATCCCTCAAGCGGAGCGACCGGAGCCCCGACGTAACCTGATAGCTCCTGAAGCTGCCGATTACTTCATGAGCCTGGGGGTGTTGACGCCGGGTGCGCCCATCTACAACGGCACAAACGGTGGCCGGTGCTCCACCGGTCATTTCGCTGGCGATGGGCAGCGCCTCTTTATCCTCACCGCCGGGCACTGCGGGGACACGGGCGACACCTTCTATTATGAGGATCAATCCGGCAGTACGGTAGAGATAGGCCAGATGGTGAAGAAGGCCCGCAACACCAACACCGATAGCATCAACTCGGCCGACATTGCACTGATCGAAGTGTCCAACCCAGCCGCCGAAGTATCTACCGCACCGGCCTTCAATGCGCCTTTGGCCGGTTGGATGAGCCTCGAGGATGTCACGCACAAGAAGCCCACGATGTGTTTTGCCGGTTCCGCGGGAGGCGCTGCCTGCGACGATTTCATTGACCGCTTCGAAAACCAAGGACTCTTCACCTTTGGCAGCGAGAGCGTACCCGGAGATAGCGGCGGTCCTGTCTACGCTTCCATCGACGGCAAACTGTACGCGGTAGGTGTCTTGTCCTTTGGCAACTACGATGATTACACCGGCCCCGAAACTGGTGCCATGGAGATCGGAAACACGATGGAGCAATTCAACCTGAAGCTCTACTCCTAGCTCAACGCAGTACGGTCTTCTGCCTCGGCAGCGAAGGGATTTCTGGACTACGGTGGACACAGTAAGTTTCATGTCTGCTACCTGCCAGAAAGGCTTTTGCAATGGACATCACCGCTCAGCCGCAGTGGGCCGCGCTCACCTCGCTTTTTGAAAGCAAGAAGGACCTCAACCTGCGTGAGCTTTTTGCTAACTCCGCTTCCCGCGCCGCAGACTATTCTTTCGACGCCGCGGGCCTGCACGTGGATCTGTCGAAGAACCTCATCGATGAGGAAGTAGTCACCGCACTGGTGGACCTCGCCCGGGCTGCCGACGTCAAGGGGCGCCGCGACGCAATGTTCGCCGGCGAGCGCCTCAACAACACCGAGGATCGCGCCGTGTTGCACACCGCGCTGCGCCTGCCCGTGGAGAAGGACTTGAGCGTCGACGGCCAGGACGTCGCTGCCGACGTCCACGAGGTGCTGGGCCGCATGCGTGACTTCGCCACTGCGCTGCGCTCCGGCAAGTGGCTTGGCCACACCGGACACACCATCAAGAAGGTGGTCAACATCGGCATCGGCGGCTCCGACTTGGGCCCGGCCATGGCCGCGAAGGCCCTGCGTTCCTACGAAGTAGCGGGCATTAGCGCGGAGTTCGTCTCCAACGTCGACCCGGCGGACCTCGCCGCGACTCTCGACGGCCTCGATGCCGGCTCCACCCTCTTCATCATCGCCTCCAAGACCTTCACCACCCAGGAAACCCTCGCCAATGCCCATGCCGCTCGCCGCTGGCTGATTGAGCAGTTTGATGGTGATGAGTCGGCCGTCGCCAAGCACTTCGTTGCGGTCTCCACCAACGCGGAGAAGGTCGCGGAGTTCGGCATCGATCCTGAGAACATGTTTGGTTTTTGGAACTGGGTGGGCGGGCGCTACTCCGTCGATTCCGCCATCGGTCTGTCGCTGATGTGCACCATCGGCCCGCTGGACTTCATGCGCTTCCTCGAGGCTTCCACGCCATGGATGAGCACTTCCGCACCGCGCCCCTGGAGCAAAACGTTCCGGCGCTGATGGGTCTGCTCGGGGTCTGGTACTCCAACTTCTTCGGCGCGCAGACCCATGCGGTGCTGCCCTACTCCGAGGACCTCGGACGCTTCCCGGCCTACCTGCAGCAGCTGACCATGGAGTCCAACGGCAAGTCCGTGCGCCGCGACGGCACCGCCGTGAGCGCCGGGACCGGTGAGATTTACTGGGGCGAGCCGGGCACCAACGGCCAGCATGCCTTCTTCCAGCTCATGCACCAGGCACCAAGCTCATCCCGGCGGACTTCATCGGCTTTGCCCGTCCGAAGGAAGACTTCCCCACCGCGGACGGCACCGGTTCGATGCATGACCTGCTCATGGGCAACTTCTTCGCACAGACCAAGGTCTTGGCCTTTGGTAAGACGGCAGAAGAGATTGCCGCTGAGGGCGTGGACCCGGCCGTGGTCCCGCACAAGGTGATGCCGGGCAACCGCCCATCCACCACAATCCTGGCGGAGGAACTCACCCCGCAGGCCCTCGGCGCGCTGATCGCGCTCTACGAGCACATCGTGTTCACCCAGGGCATCATTTGGGACATCAACTCCTTCGACCAGTGGGGCGTGGAGCTGGGCAAGCAGCAGGCTAATGACCTGGCACCGGCAGTCTCCGGCAAGGAGGAGGCCGCATCCGGCGATGGTTCCACCGATGCTCTGATCGGTTGGTACCGCAAGCACCGCTAAGCACTGCTTGGCGACGTCCCCCCGGCCGAACGGTCGGGGGTTCACCCGTTTTTGACGCGCAATCGACGTGCGGGATCGCCAACGCCGCGGAGGCCCTGTGGGCGCCCACGTGAGGATTTACCTATCGGGCGGCCCCTGTGGGCTCGCCCGCGTGGCGATTTACCCGCCGGGCGGTCCGAGTCCGCGTTGTGCGGCTTGATATGCCACTTGAGCGGTGATTGGTTCTCCCCAGGGCGGGATGTAGTCCACATCGCCGCGAATCCTAAACACGTAGCCAGCACCTGTTGGTTTCTCCGGGTCGTCATCGTTGACCCCGTTGTGATAGGCGCACAACATGGTCAGATTCGGCGGGTTGGTAGCCCCTCCTGCCTTCCACGGCACGAGGTGATGCACCTGGGCATAATCAGCGGGCTTGTTACAGCCCTTCCTGGCACAGGTGGGATGTTCAGCACTGGCCATGATGCGCTGCTCAAACCCGGCTAAACGCTTCATCCGGTGCAGCCACACCGGCCCGATCGCGGGGTGGATGAGGGTTACGTAGCCGATCTCGGCAAACTTATAGTTCAGAAATTCCGTGCCGGTCATGCGGCCGCCATTGGTCAGCTCAAGGACGATGTCATCGCCGTCGCCGCTCACAATCTTGTCGAGCTTGTCCAAGGTGACAACGACGCTGGTGAGCACGGCTGGTTTGGTTCCGCCATGGGATTTGTTGAAGAAGACGTGGTTGGCTGCTTCCAGCAGGTTGTTCTGGTTGATGGATTCCAGCACGCCGCGCATCTCGGTCACGGTCATGGGGTCATCGGTAATGGTCAGCGAGTGCGGACCATCAGCGCGATAGGTCATGCGCACACCAGGTGTGGGCACGCGTTTGGGCTTGAGCTCTTTTAAGCGCTTGGCCGCCACGGCTGGGATGTTCAATGCTGATGTGCCGGCGAGCTTGATCCGTAGGTTCCAGGCATGCAGCTGGTTCTTCAGCTTCTTCGTGTAGGACTCAATGAGGCTTAACGTGGCCAGATCATGGCGCTGTTCGGCGGCTCGGCTGCGGGCAGTGCGTTGCTTACCCGTGAACTTGGTAGCGCCGAAGTAGATGTGGTTCAAGCCAGCCAATTCGGCGGCATCGGCAGGTGAAGCGCCGAGTGCGCGCAAGCGTTCCTCGCCTCCTACCGCCTGCTCCACCAAAGAAATCCCCGAGTTGCGGTAGGAGAAATAGGTCTCTAAATCCCCCATGCCTCAGAACACTAAAGCACCCTAGGCAACCCCGCAACCGGAGACAGAGATTTTAGAGCTTGATCATCGACTCCCAGCCGAACGGAATGTGGTCAGAGTCCACAATCTTGCGGCCGAACGGGAAGCACGTCACCGGGATCATCTTCAGGTTGGCCAGAGCCACCGGGATGCCCACGATGGTCACTGCCTGCGCCGCTGCAGTGGTGACGTGGCCGATAGCCAACCACAGGCCAGCGACAAGGAACCAGACAGCGTTAGAGAACCGAGACATGCCACCGGTGCCTTTGACCGGTTGAATGACGGAGCGCCCAAAGGGCCACAGCGCGAAATTCGCCATACGCATCGAGGCCACACCGGCAGGAATCGTCACGACGGGGATGCAGGCCAGGATGCCGAGGAGGAAGTAGCCCAGTGCGAGGACAAGGCCACCAGTTGCCAACCAGATGATGTTCAAAATGATCTTCATGCATCCCAGCCTAGCGACGCGGCTGGCAGTGCGGGCACCACCAGATGACGCGCTCTAATTCCCCTTCATCGCCGCCGGCGTCCACACCACCCAGCGTGGATTTCTCAATGAGCGTGCCGCAGCGTCGGCAGCGCTGACGGTTGCGTCCGAAGACATAGGTGGTCTCCCCTGCCCTTTTCACGCCGGTGGTCACACGTACCGGCGAGTCTCGATTGGCCCAGATGAGGCGGCGGGAGATGGTGAGGATCTGGGGGACGTCGACAAGCGCTACAGGTGTTGCTGGATGAACGCCGGCCAGGAAGCAGATCTCGGCGCGGTATTCGTTGCCCAAGCCTGCCACGTTGCGCTGGTCCAGGAGGGCCGCGCCGATGCTGCGCTCGGGGCGCAACTCGATGCGGTGTACGGCCTCCTCAAAGCCGCCTTCCGCCCATTCTGGCGCGAGGATGTCGGGGCCTAGGTGCGCCATGCGCTGCTCAAACTCGCGGGTGGGGAAAACCTCCACCAGCCCCAACCAGTGCCCCACCAGCTCAATATCACGCGGGGTGTTTTCCATCTGCAGCACCACGCGGGCGCTGTGGCCGGGCTTGCGCCAGCGGTCCCCGGCGTAGTGGATGGCCCACGTGCCTTCCATCTTGAGGTGGGTATGCAGGATGAGCTCGCCGCCGAAATCCATGAAGAGGTGTTTGCCATAGGGCCAGACTTCCTCGCATACCAGCCCGTCGAAACGCACGGTGGCATAGCGCGGCACGCGCAGGGAGGAGGAGGTCACACGCCGGCCCTCCATGAACTGCAGCCGGTTCGACAGCTGCAGAACGGAATCACCCTCAGGCACAGCAGAACCTCCTCACCAAACGGGTGCCTACTCTACCGGCGTGTTCCTTCCTTCACCTAATGCCAGCGCACCCGGCTCCCACGGGGTGACCACGTGCTGGCGGGAAAGGTCTTCGATCTTCTTCACGCCGAGCAGCTGGAGGGTGTTCTTGAACTCCTCCGCGAGCAGCTCAATGACGCGGTCGACGCCTTCCTTGCCGCCGGCCATCAGCCCGTAGAGGTAGGCGCGGCCGATGAGGACGAAATCCGCACCCAGAGACAGCGCAATGGCGATGTCGACGCCGGACATAATGCCGGAGTCGTAGATGATCTCCACGTCCGGGCCTACCTCCGCGCGCACGGCCTCAAGGGCTTGGAGGGTGTTGACCACGCGGTCGAGCTGGCGCCCGCCGTGGGAGGAGACCACGATGCCGTCGGCGCCAAGGTCGATGACCTTGCGGGCGTCCTCGGGGTTGACGATTCCCTTGACGAAGAGCTTGCCCGTCCACTGCTTGCGAATCCACGCTAGGTCCTCGAAGTTGAGGCCTGGGTCAAACATGGTGTTGACCAGCTCGCCTAGTGTGCCGGTGGTCGAGGTCAGGGAGGCAAAGGTGACCGGGTCCGTGGTGAGGAAGTTGAACCACCACTCGGGGCGCCACGCGGCGTCGAAGACGGTGCCGGCGGTCAGGCGCGGCGGGATGCGCATGCCGTTACGGGTATCGCGCAGACGCTGGCCCGCCACGGGCGTATCCACGGTGACCACGAGGGTTTCATAGCCGTTGGCGGCAGCGCGTTCGATGAGTTCCTGGCAGGCGGAGTGATCCTTCCACAGGTAAAGCTGGAACCAGCGGCGGCCGCTATTGCCTTGCGACGCCGCGACCTCCTCCACCGAGCGCGTGCCCATCGTGGAGAGCGTGAACGGGATGCCTGCGTCGCGGGCGGCTTGGGAACCAGCGTCCTCGCCTTCGGCATGCATGAAGCGGGTAAAGCCGGTCGGCGCGATGCCGAAAGGCAGGGCCGCGGGCTCTCCGGCGATCTCGGTGCTCAAGGAGATGTCGTGCGCGCCATTGAGCACGTTGGGCATGAGGCGAACGTCGCGGAAGAAATCGCGGGATTCGCGGTAGCTGACCTCATCGCGGGCGGCACCGTCGACGTAGTCGAAGGCAGCCTTGGGTGTGCGGCGCTTGGCAATCTTGCGCAGATCCCACACATCAGCGGCCTCTGCCAGGCGTGCTGTCCGGCGGTCGAGGTTGGGTGCTTCGAACCGCATGAGGTTCTTGAGCTCGGACACGTTGGGCAGTTGGCGCTTTAGCCGCATGGAAACAAGACTCCTTTTCTATTGGGCTATCAGCTTTTGAGGTTAGACCCATGAAAAGCCCGTGGGCTAAATGAAGGTGAATATCATTCAGCGGCGTCGCCGACGCGGGCGAAAACCGCCTGGGCTTCCCGGTGCAGTCGATGGGCCACCAGACTCAGTGGAATCCTTCGGATCATCGAAGGACAGCTCCTCCATCGCCTCGACGGCGCGGCGCCCACCGCGACGTGCGGGACGGTAAGGTTCAGCGGAGCGCGCGGCTTCTCCAGATTGACCGTGCTGTCCTGCACGGCCGGAAGAGGCGGTGTGGGCAGAGCCAGTAATCCGCACGCCTTCGGGGTCAGTGCCGCGCCCAGTGCGCGCAGCTCACCGCCCAGCTTCGACTCGAAGATGGGCCGCCCGTTCGCTTTCTCAATGACCAGCTTGTTCAAGCGCCCGGCGGCCACCAGCTCGTTGAGGCCTGCAAGCACTGCGGCTAGTACCTCGGTGCGCTCGATTCCCTCGGGCAAAGCGTTGAAGAACGTGGTCAACGTCTTTCCGCCCCGGGTCAGGTGAGCCACCGGCAGTCCATCCATGAGCACCACCAAGCACCCGCGGCGCGGGTGGGGCGGGCCGCGGATTCGCCGGCATCGGTAGTGGGCCAGGGCAGCGCCGCACCATAGGGGTTGGCAGGGTCGGTCGCGGCCAGGACATAGGCCTGCGGCTCGCGGGTTCCGGAGGGCCAGCCCGTAACATCGGGGGAATCATCCACCCCGCGCAAGCGGTCAATGACCGCAGGCGTGGAGAACTGCGCGGCACCCAGTCCTTCAATGACATAGCCGCGCATCGCCTTGCCGGATTCCTCGAAACCGGAGAGCACCTTATAAGCCAGGGCGAAACCTCCCAGGACGTCCTCGGCAACCACAGAGCCACGGGTAAGCACGCCGTAGCGGTCCAGCCAAGCCTCGCCGTGCGCGATGGAACGCGACGTTGCATCCGTCGCGGCGGGCACGGCCAACGACCACCGCCCCACCACGTCGGGCGCGGTCGGTGCGCTGGAGACGTTATGTGCTTGCGCAAAGGACGTGCGCCCCATGCGCAGGCGCGAGCGCGATGGCCGACGCCGCGCGCGATGCGCCGTACGCCCGGCGCGCCCACCTGCTGCCAGGTGGGCCCGGATAGGAGCGAAGGAATCGGGACTGACCAGACCTGCCTCCACCAGTCCCCAGAGGGCCTCGCGAACCTCCTCAGCGGTGCCGCTGAGCTGCGGTTGAATATCGGAGATGAGGTAACTGCCGCCGCCCTGTAAAGCCTCCAGCAGTTGGGTTTGCAGCATGGAAACACCAGCCTCCTCGGCGGAGACCTGCAGGGCGAGCTGCGCGGCATAGTCCGCCGGCAACAGCATGATCCAGGGGTCATTGGAGCCAGCCTTGCCCGCGCCGAGGATGAGGACCTCGCCGCTGGCGGTGAGCTCATCGAGCATCGTCGGCGAATAGTCCCCCACTCGCGCAGGCAGGATGAGGCTCTCCCAGGCCGAGGCCGGCAGGCGCACGCCGGCCAGCTGCTCGATGACGGCGAAGACGCCGTCCACCCCACGCAGCACCGGGCGCCGGCCCACCGCGGCTACCTGCAGCCAATCCGGCAGGAAGCGCCCGAAGGCCGCGGGAGAAACAGGCTGCGTGGCAGCTCGGGCAGCCGCCAGCGAGCGCGAGCGGATGACCTTGAGCACCTCCGCCGCGCAGTACTCCTGTTCCTCCACGCCTTGCCGGTAGTGCCCCGCCAGGATGGAGTCCAGACCGTTGAGCGTCGAGTGCGCCACCGCGGCTGACAGGCCAAAGGCCTCCTGTACATCGCGCGCCACAAACGGCCCGCGCGTGCGCGCCCAACGGCTGACCAGCTGATCCACGGCATCGGTAATCGTGGCCTGCTGGGCGGGGATACCGGGTGGGACGGGGATGCCCAGGCCGTCGCGAAGCAGCGGCGCATCAAGCGCTTGGGCAATATGTTCGCGGCCGTTGATGCGCACCCGCATGATGCGCGCGCCCAGCGCATCGAGTGCGCGCAGAGGCACCGTGGCGTGCGCACCAAACTCCTCGACCGGGATGGGGCCCAGCACGCGCAGGAGGTCCGCGACCTCCTCGGTGGTGCGCGCCTGGCGTTCCAGGGTGGTGCGCTGTAGCTGGGCATGGACCTCGGCGATGATGGAGCCGTCGAGAAGCTCGCGCAGCTCCACCGTGCCCAACAGCTTCGCCAACAGCGCCGGGTCTAGCGCCAGGGCCGCCGCGCGCTTTTCCGCCAGGGGTGAATCCCCCTCGTACATGAACGCGCCGGTGTAGTTGAACAGCAGCGAAGACGCAAAGGGCGAAGGCTGCTCCGTGGTGACCTCCGCGATGCGAATGCGGCGGTGCGCCAGCTCCCGCATGACCTCCGTGAGCGCCGGCAGGTCATAGACATCCTGCACGCACTCGCGCACGGTCTCCAGGATGATGGGGAAAGAGGGGTAGTTGCGGGCGACGTCGAGAAGCTGCTCCGCGCGCTGGCGCTGCTGCCACAAGGGCGCGCGCTTGCCCGGGTTACGCCGCGGCAGAAGCAGCGCTCGCGCCGCGCACTCCCGGAAACGAGAAGCAAAGAGCGCGGAGTTTCCCACCTGCTCGGTGACGATGTCGGCGATCTCATCGGCGTCGAAAAGAAAGAGCGCGGCATCCGGGTCCTGCTCCCCCTGCGTCAGGCGCAGCACGATGCCGTCATCGCCTGCCACGGCCTGCGCATCCATCCCGGTGCGCTCCGCCACGCGCTGCCCCACCGCCAGCGCCCACGCCGCATTCACCGGCCGGCCAAACGGGGTGTGCAACAGCACGCGCCAATCCCCCAACTCGTCCGTGAAGCGCTCCAGCAGCAACGTCTTCTCATCCGGGATGATCCCGGTGGCCTCGTTCTGTTCCTGCAGGTAGGCGGCGATGTTGCGCCGCGCGTTCTCATCCGCACCGCGCACCACCGACGGATCCGCGAGCGCCTCCCGCCGGAATGCACCCAACGCCTTGCCCAGCTCATAGGGACGCCCAGCTTGGTCACCGTTCCAGAAAGGCAAACGCCCGATGTGCCCCGGCGCGGGTGTCACCAACACCTGGTCGCGCGTGATCTCCTCCACACGCCAGCTCGTCGCACCGAGGGTGAAGATATCCCCCACCCGGGTTTCATAGACCATTTCCTCATCGAGCTCACCCACGCGGCGCGGCGCGGAACCAGCCTCACCAGTACCCACCAGGAAGACGCCGAACATGCCGCGGTCCGGGATGGTGCCGCCGTTGGTCACCGCCACGCGTTGCGCGCCGGGGCGCGGGGTGAGCACGCCCGTCACGCGGTCATAGACCACCCGGGGTTTGAGCTCCGCAAAATCCGTCGACGGGTACACACCACTGACCAAGTCCAGAACGGAGTCGAAGACCTCGCGTGCTAGGTCCTTATAGGGCCAGGCACGGCGCACGGTGTCATACCAGCTGTCGGCCTCGAGGCCCTCGCTCGTGCTCGCGCTTGCCGACGCCACCACCGCCGCCACCGTCTGCTGTGCCAAGACATCCAACGGGTTGCGCGGGGCGTGCATCTCCTCAATGAGGCCCTCCTCCATGCGGGCGACGGTGAGTGCTGATTGCACGAGGTCCGCGCGGTGCTTGGGATAGAAGGAGCCATGGGAGACCGCGCCGACGGAGTGCCCGGCGCGGCCCACGCGCTGCAGGCCGGAGGCCACCGAGGGTGGGGATTCCACCTGCACCACCAGCTCCACCGCGCCCATGTCAATGCCCAGCTCCAGGGAGCTCGTGGCCACAACGGCTTTGAGCGTGCCTTCCTTGAGCATCGTCTCCGTCAGCGCGCGCTCGTCCTTGGACACCGAACCGTGGTGCGCGCGGGCAATAACGGCAGGTGCCTTCCCGGCGACGTCGACCTGTTTCATCAGCTGGGCCGGGTCGCGCCGGGTCGCTGGGCTCAAGGATTCCGGATCGTGCTCCTGGGCATAAAGCTCGTTGAGCCGGCTAGTAAGCCGCTCGGCGGTGCGACGCGAGTTGACGAAGACAAGGGTGGAGCGCTGCTCCATAATTTCGGCGTACAGCTCTTCTTCGATGAAGGGCCAGATGGACTTTGCCGTGGGCAGGGCGGAGTCTCCTACCCCGCCGTGTGTGTCCGTTTCCCCACGCTGCGCCTGCACGCGCAGGGCGTCTTGGGGGCCTTGGGTGATGCCCAGGGGGTCGTCGACAGTCGCCTCCCCGATGGGGGATCCCTGCTCCGGGGTGGGCAGGTCCGACATGTCCTCGACCGGCACGTGGACGTCGAGCTGCCAGCGCTTCTTGGCGGGTGGTGCGATGATATCGACGGGACGGTCGCCGCCCAAGAAGTTGGCAACAGTACTCAGCGGCCGCACCGTCGCCGACAGCCCGATGCGCTGGAACTCCCCGGCGATGAGCCCGAGGCGCTCCAAAGTCAGCGCCAGGTGCACGCCGCGCTTGGTGCCGGCCAGGGCATGGATCTCATCGATGATGATGGTATCCACGGTCTTCAGAATCCCCGCAGCTTTGGAAGTGAGCATGAGGTAGGCCGATTCCGGCGTGGTGATAAGGATGTCCGGCGGCTTGCGCACCTGGCGGGCGCGCTCTGCCTGCGGGGTATCCCCCGAGCGCACGCCGACGGTAATATCCGGCACCTCCAGGCCCAGCCGCTCGGCGGTGCGGGCGATGCCGTTGAGCGGGGCGCGCAGATTATTCTCAACGTCCACGCCCAGAGCCTTTAGTGGTGAGATATACAGCACTCTCACGCCATCATGAGCTCCCTCGCGGGAGGGCTCAGTACTCAGCGGCAGGGCGGTCTGGCCTTCGCGCTCCACCAAAGAATTCAGGGCCCACAAAAATGCCGCGATCGTCTTACCGGAGCCGGTCGGCGCCACAACCAGCGCATTCGCACCACCGGAAATCGCCTCCCATGCCTGCTCTTGGACGGGGGTGGGGGCGGCGAAAACGTCCTGGAACCACCCGGCCACCTGTGGGCGGAACTTCGCCAGAACGTTTTTAGACATGCCCTACTGTATCGCGCGCGCTAATCTGGTCACTATGACCGTTGAGATTTCTGATTCCCGTCTAACCAACTCCCTCGCCGATGGCTGCGGCGAAATACTCAAAGGCGTGCGCAACGGTGGCTTGCTGCGCGGCTTGGCGCTGGGTGATGCCGGCGATGAGGCCGCTCAGGAGTGGATCTCCCGCGTCCTTGAGCAGCACCGCCCCAAGGACGGCGTCCTGTCGGAAGAGGCTGCCGATGACTTGAGCCGTTTGAAGAAGGACCGCGTGTGGATCATTGACCCGCTCGACGGCACGAAGGAGTTCGCTACCGGCCGCCAGGACTGGGCCGTCCACATCGCGCTGGTAGAAAACGGCACCCCCATCCACGCGGCCGTCGGCATGCCGGACATGGGCGTGACCTTTAAGTCCTCCGACGTGCGCGCGGTAACCGGCCCGTTGTCAAAGAAGTTCGTGGTTTCTCGTAACCGCCCGCCGAAGGTAGCGGATTACGTCGCGGAGAAGATGGGCTTTGAGACCGTCGGCGTAGGCTCCGCGGGTGCGAAGGCCATCCACGTGTTGTTGGGTGACTATGACGGATACATCCATGCCGGCGGCCAGTACGAGTGGGACCAGGCCGCCCCGGTGGGCGTGGCTCTGGCGGCGGGCCTGCACTGCTCGCGCCTGGATGGCTCCCCCATCAAGTTCAATAACGAGGACACCTTCATCCCGGATCTTCTGATCTGCCGCCCGGAACTGGCAGAGGAGATTCTGGAGCACGCCGCCGCCTACGCGGAGGCCAACGGCGGGTACTAACCCCACGCACGTGGCACGGACGCAAGGGCGCTATCATGGTGACCATGATTGAGACTCCGTACGAGGACCTCCTGCGCCGCGTCCTCGAAGAAGGCGCGCCCAAGGGCGACCGCACTGGCACCGGCACCCTCTCCCTGTTCGGTGCCCAACTTCGCTATAACCTGGCGGAGTCTTTTCCCCTGCTGACCACCAAGAAGGTCTATTTCCACGGCGTGATTGGTGAGTTGCTGTGGTTCCTGCGTGGCGAGTCCAACGTGACGTGGCTGCAGAAGAACAAGGTCCGTATCTGGAACGAGTGGGCCGATGAGGACGGTGAGCTGGGCCCCGTCTACGGCGTGCAATGGCGCTCGTGGCCCACACCGGATGGCCAGCACATCGACCAGATTCAGGTCGCGCTGGACACGCTCAAGAACAACCCGGATTCCCGCCGCAACTTGGTCTCCGCGTGGAACGTCTCTGAGTTGGACAAGATGGCGCTCATGCCCTGCCACTTGCTTTTCCAGCTTTATGTCGCCGACGGCAAGTTGTCCATGCAGGTTTACCAGCGCTCGGCGGACATGTTCCTCGGCGTTCCCTTCAACTTAGCCTCTTACGCCGCGCTGACCCACATGTTTGCGCAGCAAGCAGGTTTAGAGGTAGGCGAGCTCATCTGGACGGGTGGGGATTGCCACATCTACAACGACCACATAGAGCAGGTCAAGGAACAGCTCTCCCGCGAGCCCCGCGAGTACCCGCAGCTCAAGCTCCACAAGGCGCCGGACATGTTCTCCTATGACTTCGAGGATTTTGAGGTCATCGGCTACGACCCCCACCCCACCATCAAGGCGCAGGTGTCCGTTTAATGCTGGGCGCAATCTGGGCTCAGTCCCTCGACGGGGTCATTGGTGACGGCGTGGTCATGCCTTGGCACGTGCCGGAAGACCTGAAGCACTTCAAGGAAGTGACCATGGGTGCGCCTGTCATCATGGGCCGCAAGACATGGGAGTCCCTCAACCCCAAGTTCCGCCCGTTGCCAGGCCGGGAGAACATTGTTCTCTCTCGCCGCGAGCCCGGCGAATGGTCTGCGGGTGCCACCGTGGTGGACAACCTCGACGCCGCACTTCACGCCACGCTTGACGACGCCTGGATCATCGGCGGCGGCCAGCTCTATAGCTCCGCCCTCGACCGCGTGGATACAATCGAGCTCACCCTCATGGGTGTACAAGTCGGCGATGCCTACGGCGCAGATGCCGTCCTGGCCCCGAGCGTTCCGGAGGAATTCAGCCTATCTGCCGATAGTGACTGGCTGACCTCCGAATCAGGCCACCTCACCATTCCCGGCCAGCCGCCCAGCGAGCTGCCGATGAAATACCGTTTCCTCACCTACGACAGAAAGGCTGCTGCTTAATGAGCACCAACGTTGCCACTCCCGAAACCACTGAGCACGTCACCATCTTCTTCGCCGATTGGTGCCCGTTCTGTGCCAAGCTGATCAAAAACCTGGACCGCACCGAAACCCCATACGAGCTCGTCAACGTCGAAGCGGATTCCCCCGACACCGCCGACATCAACGCCTGGATCGAGTCCGTCAACGACGGCAACCGCATCGTGCCCACCGTCCTCTACTCCGACGGCACCCACGCCACCAACCCTTCCGCCAGCGAGGTCCGCGCCAAGTACGCGGAGCTGGCCGGCGAATAAACGAAAGGCGACGCATTTAACGCCGCCCCACGCGGGGCTGCTAGTCTTACCTAGGTGCGCAACGCACCCCCCGCCCCAGTAGCTCAGGGGATAGAGCACGGCTCTCCTAAAGCCGGTGTCGGAAGTTCGAATCTTCTCTGGGGCACGCTGTGAAGTCTCGAGACATCGTTCCGGTCGGTGTCTCGAGATTTTTTAGTTGCCCCGACTGGGGTTGAGTTCGTTGTCTTTCTAGTTGTAGTAGATCTTTTCTTCGGTGAGTGTGTAGGCGGCGATTTGTGCCCCAGTGATGGCTATTTTGACGTCGACGTGGTTGTCGATGCAGACCATGGTGATTGGTTCCCCGCCCCATCTGCGTCCGATGTAGAGGCGGCGTAGTTTGCCTCCCCATCGCAGGGTTGTCTTGCCGTTGGTGCCGATTTTGTCGGTACTTAGTCGGTAGTCGTGGTCTGGTTTGATGTCTACTTATCTGCATTCACCCCCATTAAGGGTGAATCTTCAGATCAAAACTTGAAATGTTTTATAAACAGTATTACCTAACTTAGGTAAGCCTTACCTTTCCTGCTGTTCATAAATCGAGGTTTACTATGACCCAACAGTCCTCTACGCCCGCACGGAGTGCAAGCTCATCCAGTGGGTCGACGGCACGTTTAAACACCAGAGATCTCATCAACGCTGGCATCTTTGCTGCACTTTACTTTGTAATCACCTTTATAAGCGGAATGATTGGATTCGCAGGACCACAATTCATGTTTATTGGATGGTTCATCGCGGCAATCGCAAACGGAATCGTGCTAGCGCTTTATGCCGCCCGCACGCCCAAAATGGGTGCTTTCACCCTCGTCGGTGGTATTAACGGACTAGCATTCATGCTCACCGGACACTACTTCTGGACCCTGCTGGGAAGCATAATTCTAGGGTTTATCGCGGATTTGATTATTACAAAAAGCCACCTCAGTATTGCCAAATCCTTCCCTATTGCCTACAGCGTCTTCTGTGTCTGGATTTCTATGCCTTTTATCCCGCTAATTCTGGATACGGACTCCTACTACGTCGATATCGCAGACCAAATGGGTCAAGAATATGCCGATGCCATGTCGGATATCTTCCAGCCATGGACCATTGGAGTACTGGCCATTTGTGCGCTCATCGTCGGCTTTATCGGAGGAAAGGTCGGAGTTCGCGTCAGCCGCAAACACTTTGAAAGCGCTGGTCTCCTGTGAGCCTGCAAAAACAGGGCGTGCTTCATCGATCTTCGATCGATCCACGGACCGTGCTGCTTTCTGTTCTAGTAATCAATGCGGTAGCTCTCAGCCACGGCCACCTACCGACACTGCTGATTTCTATCGCTTTCAGCTCCATCGCACTAGCTACAGTAAAGCCACACTATGGTCTTATTTGCCTGTTCGCTTTTGCATTATCCTATCTAGGGTACTGGGGCCTATTACAGCTTCCTGGCTCCACATTTTTCGCTTTTTCAGCGGCAATTTTTTCGTGGCTAAGCCGTTTTGTCATCAGCATGTCCATCGGCACATTCGGCTTGCTCACTCTCACACCATCCACGTTGACCTCAGCACTGCGGGACCTGCGTTTACCAGGCTGGGCCACCATTCCACCGGCGGTATTCCTGCGCGTTTTGCCGATCATCGTGGCAGAAGCCAAAGCCATCCGCGATGCCATGGTCCTTCGGGGTCTCCAGCCTGGAGTAAAAAGCTGGATCACACAGCCCACACAATCGTCCGCGATGTTGATCATCCCCTTATTAGGTGCCGTCGTCCGCGCTGGTGATGAGCTCGCTGCCTCTGCTCTTGTCCGGGGATTGGGAGGACCCGCACGCCCAACCACCACCGCCGATCTTTCCTTCAAGCTTGTCGATGCAACTGCACTAGCTGGGTTGGGCCTCGTTGTTGCCTCTGTCTGGCTTCCCACGGAGGTCCACTTATGAACGAACGCAGTATCGCAACCAGTGTAGACGCCCACAACGTTTCTTTTACATATCCATTGGGAGCTCGGCCAGGTATTCAAGGTGTATCTGATGTGTCTTTTTCTGTCTCTCCAGGACAGTGTCTACTGATTACCGGTGATTCCGGATCGGGAAAGTCCACGGTACTCAAGTTGATCAACGGACTCATCCCCCATTTCAATCCAGGAGAGCTACTAGGCACCATCACTATTATAAAGGATGACCAGGCTTTTACCCCTGCGGAAGAACCGCTGTCCCGAGCCATCGAGTTCAGCGCCTCAGTATTCCAGAATCCAAGGACACAATTTTTCACTGAAAGCGTCAATGCAGAATTGGCCTTCGGGCTAGAAAACCTTGGTGTAGATCCCAAAGAAATTGAGTCAAGGATTCAATCAGCGGTCGAGCTACTAGGCATTAACGATCTTCGGGGCCGGCGATTCAAAGAATTATCCGGTGGGCAGTTACAAACCGTGGCATGCGCATGCGCGCTTGTGTCCCCGGGCAGTCTCGTGCTTCTCGATGAACCCACGTCCAATCTCTCTATGGAAAGCATCGATATTCTTGCACGCGTGCTACACCGCTTGAAGGAATTAGGCACAACGATCATTATCGCTGATCACCGTCTCTTTTTCTTAAAAGATATCGCTGACCAAGTTATTTACTTGACTCAGGGAAAAATAACGCGGAGTTTCCGCGCTCAGGAGTTTTATGCCTTAGACGAACCCGAACGCAAACAATTGGGGCTACGCAGCTTACACCATGTTCCCCTGCCCGCGAGCGTGCCGGTACCACCCACGCTCGAAAACGCCGATCCCCAGCGGAGCGGACTCGAGCTAAGCAACATCTGTTTTTCTTATGGCGCACATGAGGTATTAAACATTGACCACGCATTTTTCCCCAGCGGCGAAGTCACCGCCTTAATCGGGCCCAACGGCGCTGGAAAAACCACCCTCGCCAGGATCATTTGTGGTCTTGCTTCTCCCAAACGCGGCGGTAGTCTCCGTTTGAACAGCAAACGAGTAGGAGCGGCTGCCCGCAGACGTGCCGCGTACATGGTGATGCAAGATGTTGGCCGCCAATTATTCGCAGCCACCACCGAAGAAGAAGTCACGCTCGGACTGGCAAAGAAGAAGCGGGACCACATCGATGTCAATGAGATTCTCCATCGCCTCGATCTGGCAGGAATGGCCCAACGGCATCCGCAGTCTCTGTCCGGTGGGCAACGGCAACGCTTAGCCATAGCTTCAGCCCAAGCCGAGCAAGCAGCGATCTACATCTTCGATGAACCTACCTCTGGCGTGGGCTGGCGCCAACTGCAATCCATCTCTGCGCTACTTCGATCTCTTGCAGCAAGCGGAGCAGTGGTCATCGTCATCACCCATGACCACGAATTCATCCAAGAATCAGTCACCAGAATCATCGATATGACTGACATCAACAAGAATTGAGAAAGAAATGTCTGAACTAAAACAAAGTTCCACAGAATCAAGCGGAACCCACGCACCAGAATCACACGGTGCGTCACCGGAAGAAGAGGCTCGCGCAAAACTAAAAGCCGGCCAGGTCGCTCTAAAAAAACTACTGGCCCCAGTGCAAACAACCATCTACTTCGCACAGTTTCTCGCGCTTATATCCTCGGTACTCGCCGTAGCACCCTACGTCGCGTTGGTGGCACTGGGAAATGCTCTAATCGACGGCAATACTGATGACGTCGCGTCCATTGTGAAATGGCTACTTGCTGCATTTTTGGGCCAGCTATTCTTCTATTTCCTTGCCCTTGCAATCACCCACTTCGCTGATGCAAAGCTGGTGGGGATTAACCGGCGCCGAATTATTACCGCTATTGCGAAAGCACCACTCTCGTGGTTTAGCCAGACTAATTCCGGCAAAGTCCGCAAAGCCGTCGAGGACGATACGTTAACTCTGCACACCCTGACAGCCCATGCTCCTGTAGAGAAGGTCGCCGCGATCTTTACGCCCCTCGCGCTTCTGGTTTATGCCTTTATCTTGGATTGGCGCCTTGGTCTACTTTCTATTGCCACTGTGCCCATTTTCCTAGCAATCCAAGCATATTCAATGAAAGATATGGGCACAAAAACTGCGGAAATGGATAATTATCTGGGTGAGGTCTCTGCGACTGCGGTGGAGTTCTCCGAAGGTATTTCCGTCGTCAAGGCTTTCGGCACCGTTGGCAAAGCCCACGCTCGATATCGCGAAGCTGCCCAAAAATTCGCGGAATTCTATTACGAGTGGGTACGTCCGCTTCTGCGTGTTTCCGCAATCTCAGAGTCTGTGGTGGCGGTTCCTGTCCTCATCCTTATCAATCTAGGAGTCGGTTCCCTGCTGATAGCTGGTGGCTATGTCACGGTCGCTGAAGTCATCGCAACAACGTTAATTGCGCTGGTGCTCCCGGGCACGATTCAAACCGTCGGCCAAATGATGTGGTCTTACCAGCTCGCTGGCAATGCGGCGTTGCGCCTTGATGAAGTCATGACAATTTCCCATGTGAAAGAAGGCCAAAAGAGCCTCGACGCCAATAGTCAAGACATGGAGGTGGAGTTCCATAAGGTCAGCTTTAGCTACGCCCCAGACACACCAGTCCTCCAAGACTTTTCTGCGCAACTAAATGCAGGCACTGTCACGGCATTGATTGGCCCCTCCGGGTCTGGCAAATCCACAGCAGCAACGATGTTGGCGCGTTTCCAGGATCCAGATTCGGGCACAATCACTATCAACAACGTGGATATCCGTGATCTCACTTTCGACAGTTTGTACCGCACTGTGGCTTTCGTCTTACAAGATCCTCACTTACTGCGTATGAGTATTCGGGAAAACATTCGCCTTGCACGCCCAGAAGCCCGCGATGAAGAGATCTGGCAAGCCGCAGAGGCTGCGCACATAGCTGCTGATATTCGCGCTTTACCGGCTGGGCTCGACACCGTTGTTGGTGAGGACACCTCTTTATCCGGTGGACAACAGCAACGCATTTCTATTGCCCGGGCAATCATTACCAATGCCCCAATCTTGATCCTGGATGAAGCTACTGCGGCAACTGATCCTGACTGCGAAGCAGAAATTCAAGCAGCTCTAGCCACACTCGTCAGAGGCAAGACCGTCTTAGTCATCGCCCACAAGCCGGAGTCCATCCAAGGAGCAGACCAAATAATCTGCCTCAAGCCTATGAAGGATAATTCTCATGTCTAATGCCACTACGCCTGTTAGTTCGCGTCTTCGTGATCCGCTACTCACTCGCAGTGTCAAAAAGCTGCAAAGTCCTGTAGGCCATAAGCTCAATAAAAGGTATGCTTGTCTATCGCTTATCGTTGGCGTGCTTGATGGCCTCGCCGTTCTCACGCTCGTGCCACTTACAAAGGCACTCGATGGGGATACGACGATCGCACCATGGATGTGGACGCTTTTGGCAATTGCGCTCGTAGCTTTTGCGCTACGATTTTTCGCAACCATGGCCTCTTACCACACGGCCTTGGATTTCATCCGAGCCGCGCACACGACTGTGGGCGATAAATTAGCAACGCTACCGCTCGGCTGGTTCGTACCGGCTAATACCGGCGGCCTATCTCGCCTCGTTTCAGATCGCTTTATGGTGGCGGCCGAGACCATTGCGCATATTCAAGGAACGATATACCGCGATAGCGCGGCACTTGTCACCTTGTTAGTAGGAGCGTGTTTCTGGAACCCGAAGCTGGGCTTGGTCCTTCTTATCATCGCACCATTGGCGCTCGTGGTGATGCAGTTGGCTGCATGGATTCGTGAGAAAGCATCGAACCGCGCACTGGGGCCGAGTAAAGAGCTCTCCCAGCGCATCGTAGAATTTGCTAACCGTCAACCAGCCCTGCGCGCGGCAGGACAATCACAAGTTTTTGCGCCACTAGAGCAAGCGCTAGAAATCGACCATAAAGCACGAATACGCGAGCTATGGGTATCCACATTAGCTTTGCTACTCAACGGCATAGTAGTGCAGATCTTCATTGTGGCTCTCATTATGGTCTCCGCGGATCTTGCCGTTGAAGGCGCCCTATCGCCACTAGAAACAATTGCGATCATCGGAATCAGCTTGAGGTTTACCCGCACGCTTGAGCAGCTGGGTTCTTCTTTCGTCGGTTTAGATGCCGGCCGTATCGCGCTCACAGAAACTGAGCTCATCACCGATGCCCCTTCCCTACCGGAACCCACTACTCCGCGCCCAGGCGATGGTTCGGGAAGTGTAGAGCTGCGTAATGTCACGTTTGGATACGGCGATAAACCAGTATTGGTAGATATCGCTTTCCATGCTCGACCAGGCACCGTTACCGCCATTGTCGGTCCTTCTGGCTCCGGAAAGACCACAATTGCGCGCCTTATTTCGCGATTCTGGGATGTAGATTCCGGGGCGGTGATGGTTGACGGCGTAGATATCCGCGAGCTTGGAACCGAACAGTTAATGTCCAGACTGTCCATGGTTTTTCAGGATGTCTACCTCTTCGACGACTCGTTAATCGCTAATATCCGCGTTGGTCGTCCCGACGCCTCCGATGAGGAAGTCTTCCGCGCAGCTGATCTTTCAGGCGTGACTTCTATTGCCAACCGCCTAGGGTGGCATACTCCTGTTGGTGAAGGCGGTCGGCTTCTATCCGGTGGTGAACGCCAGCGCGTATCTGTAGCTCGCGCGCTTCTCAAGCAAGCGCCGATTGTACTCTTTGATGAGGCTACCTCCGCGCTCGATGCAGAAAATGAGGCAAACATTCTTGCTGCGATGGACGAGCTACGGGAGCAATCTACTTTTATTGTCATCGCCCATAAGCTGGATACAATCAAATCTGCTGATCAAATCGTAGTCTTGGATGAACACGGGCAAGTCAGCCAGCTGGGCACGCATTCTGAGCTTTCCGATGTCCCCGGTATCTACCGTCACTTCTGGCAGCAACGCAAAGCAGCACGCGGGTGGAAAATCAGTTCGGGACGCGATTAACGCGGGCACCGAGATCGGCGTTGTTTGCGGGGGCACCCTTCTCCCCCCCGCAGCACGGAGCACCCTAAGTGCACCGACAAAGCTCAGAGCGAAGAATGCGGTAGCGGCTACGAGCGACCACTGCGCGGCGTTGGCCATGCCTTCGCCAGTTTGTTGTTCATGATGGTTCTCCTTAATCTTCAGTTCCTTGCGCACGGGCAAGCACATGCTGCCCTAGCGATTTCGGGCCCACGAAGCACTGTGAAGCCGAATCAGTCAAGCGACCTTTCTAACAAATAGAGGCCGCCGCGAAACGTGGCTTTGGCCCATGGGATTTTCGCTGCCGCGTGGTCGATGTATTCCACAAGGACGGCCGCTGCGGGTTCACCTACGGCACCCTTCCCGGACACCTTGAGCGCGGCGAGGAGACCTTCGCTCTGGAGCGCCTGCGCGATGGCCGCACACTGCTGCTTATCGACGCCGCCTCAGAGCCCTTCCTCCCCTCCCTGCGCCCACTTGTGGACGTGCCAAGGCGCCTGCTGATTAGCCAACTCTACCTTCACGCCTTAGACGATTAGCAGGATTGCGCATACGACAAAAGCCGCCTCCCCGAGCCCTGGGAAAGCGGCTTAGTATCAGCGCTGGTTAGTTCTTGCGCTTGTCTTCGATGGACTCGCGAGCATCACGGACAGCGCCCTTGACGCGGTCAAAGAAGCCACCCTTCTTCGTGGACTCCTCTTGGTACTCGTGTGCCTTGTCCTCCACGAAGCCCTTAGCGCGCTGGAACGCATCGCCGACGGCGCTACCAGCCTCGGATGCCTTGTCCTTTAGCTGATCCAGGCGCTCAGAGGACTGCTGACCGTTGACGTTGTCCTGGTTCGGCGCAGTAGCAACACGCTCTTCGTTTGCTTCGCCTACGATGTGCTGGCTCGGGGCGTAGTCAGAGTTACCCTCGTCCAGCTTCTCCTGCAGGTCCGGTTGCTGCGGGGCGGAACCAATGTGCTCTTCCTGCGCGCCGCCTACGATGTGCTGGCTCGGCGCATAGTCCGAGTTCTCCTCGTCCAGCTTCTCCTGCAGGTCCGGCTGCTGCGGGGCGGAACCAATGTGCTCTTCCTGCGCCTCACCTACGATGTGCTGGCTCGGCGCGTAGTCAGCGTTGTTCTCATCCAGCTTCTCCTGCAGGTCCGGCTGCTCGGAGGCAGAGCCTACATGCTCTTCGTCGGCGCCAGCAACGACGTGATTCTGCGGCTCGTACTTGCTGGCGGTAGATAGGCCGGCTGTGCCCGCGGCGCCTGCCGCTGCAACCCCTGCACCTGCTGCAGCCGCGCCGGACCGAGCGGAGGTGCCAGAGTTAGCTGCCGAAGACACAGTGTCCTCAGATGCCAGGTACTTGTATTCGTTGCGATCCAGGTCAACTTCGTGGCCTAGTTCGTTTGCCATTGCTACGTACTCCTTTAAATAGATTTATCTTCTTCCTTCTAGGGTTCCAGAAAATTCAGGAGCGTGCACGGAAATGGGTATGGGAAAGCGTCGACCGGTGGAGGGATCAGTCATCTCTAAACACTCAACATGGAAGGTTTCGCGTACGAGTTCAGCGGTCATCACCTCCTCGGTGGCCCCTTCGGCCACAATGCGTCCCTCACGCATGGCTACGATTCTATCGGCGTAACGCGCGGCATGGACCATATCGTGGACCACCATGACCACTGTGACCCCGGCGCCATTGAGATCTCGAATCAGATCCAAAATGGACAATTGGTGCGCGGGGTCGAGGTAAGTAGTCGGCTCGTCAAGCAAGGTAATTGGCGTTTCTTGGGCCAAAGTCATAGCGAGGAAGACGCGCTGGCGCTGACCACCGGAAAGGTCTGCCGCGGGGGCGTCGAGAAGCTCGCTCACCCCAGCACGCGAGGCAGCACGCTCAACCGCTGCATGATCTCCGGCCCGCATCGTCGCTAGCGCCCCTGTATAGGGATAGCGGCCGTAACCGATGACGTCACGCACTAATACCCCTTCCGGAGCCACGGGATGTTGTGGCAGAAAAGAAACTTCACGGGCAAAGGCACGCGAGGAATACTTGCTGATATTTTGGTCCGAGAGGTACACCGCACCTGCGCTGGGCGTAAGTTGGCGGCCCAATGTCTTGAGAAGCGTCGACTTGCCGCAGCCATTCGGCCCGATCAGAGCGGTTACTTGACCGCTGGATAAGTGAAGATTTACGTCCTTGACCACATCGGGTCCACCGTAGCCCACGGTTAATCCGCTGCACGTCAGTGTCATGTCTAGCCTCCGTTTCGCACTCGGGTCAGTCGAGTCAATAGGAAAATGAAATACGGTGCACCGATCAGCGCGATGAGCGCGCCAACGGGGATTTCCGTGGGGGCGAAGGCCCAGCGACCGAGCGTATCGCATGCGGTCACAAGGACCGCGCCGCCTAGGGCTGCCACGGGTATTTGCCAGCGCAGGTTCGCGCCAACAACCAAGCGAGCAGCATGGGGGACGATGAGTCCGGCGAAGCCCAAGACCCCGGCCGCGGCGACTCCCGCGGCACCGAGGATGACGGCTAAGGCTACTGCTATTAGGCGCCATATCTTGGTGCTCACGCCGATGCCGGCCATGGTGGAATCATCCAGCGCGAGCATATCCAGGTGTTTTGCCACCACCATCGCGACGGTTAGGGCGAGAAGGATAAAGGGGGCGACAATGGTGGCATCGCCAAGCGAGCGGGCGTAAAGCGAACCTTTCAACCATGTCATGGCCGCTCCTGCCTCTGGGGCAGCCCGCACCAGGAGCAATTCGGTGATGGCGCCCAGCCCAAAAGATACCGCCACCCCGGTAAGCGGCAGGCGCACCGGATCACTTGCCCCGCGCCCGGCGAGGAGAAGAACCAGCCCAGTTCCAGCCAACGCTCCAATAAAGGCTATGAAAGTCAGCAGGTGGGCCGGCAGGGCGCCTGATCCCATGAGTACCGCAACGGCCGCGAGTCCGCCGCCGGAGGTAATACCCACCGTATCTGGTGCGGCCAAAGGATTGCGTAGCGCGGACTGCAATAGACAGCCAGAGACGGCCATGGCAATACCAGCGCAGATTCCCACCAAGATCCGCGGGGCGCGGTACTTCCAGATGAGCGGCTCTCCGGTAACGAAGGCGGTGATCACCTCGCCCGGCGGTTTCATCACCGCACCGACGCCCATGCCGATGATTGCGCTCAACGCCAACGCCAGGATGAGTCCTACTAGCACCCCAACAAATCTCTTATGCCGCATGCTTCCTCCTCCCCAGCGCATGGACGGCCCACAACACTAATGGCATGCCAGCCAAAGAAGTCACGATGCCCACTGGGGTCTCGGCTGGCGCCCAGATTGCCTGGCCAACCGAATCGGCCACCAAAAGCACCGCTGCTCCAACAATTCCAGCCACGCACAGCCCCATGCGGTGGTGTGAGCCGCACACCCGCCACGCTACGGCCGCGGCCATCAACCCCAAGAAGCCAATCGGCCCAGTTGCAGCTACGGCCGGAGCAATAAGCACTACCGCCGCCACAATGGCTGCCAACCGAATGCGCTCCGGCTTCGCGCCGACAGCACCAGCCACGGCATCGCCTGCTACGAGCAAGTCCAGCGTTTTTGCACCGACTAAGGTCAAGGGAACCACGACCAGCACGGCAATCAGCGCCGGCATGATACCGCTTAGGCGCACACCGGCAAGCCGACCAGAAAGCCATGACATCACCGTAGCCAGTTGAGCTTCATCTACTACCAAGAAAATGGAGGTCAATGCGCTACACAGCGCGGAAACAGCAACGCCAACGAGTACCATGCGCTGGATCGCACCGCTCTTACCGACGCCACCGTCACCCCCACAGCAATCCCCGCACCCAACAGCGCACCGGGCAACTGGTCAACACTCGAGGTTTCGCTTCCTATAAACATTGCTGTTGCGACTGCGCCGAGTGCCGCACCGGAGTTCACACCAGTGATGGACGGATCGGCTAGCGGATTCGCAGTTGCCGTCCGCAGCAATAACCCGCCTACCCCTAATGCGATACCGACGACCGTGGTGGCAAGGAGACGGTCAAAGGCCACGCTATGCAGCTCTTCTTCCAGCCACGGGGTATCAGCTGGCACCTGAACATGGCGAAGCCGCCACCACCACACGAAGGCGACGGCAGCGGTTGCAAGGACCAGGCAGGCGCTGGTTTTAGTTCGAGGTGCCACTACTCTTCGGCGGCGATGATGTCATCGAGCATATGCTCGGCGGAAAGCGGCCCGCGGGCGCGCGACCAGATATCTTGGTCCACCTCTACGATGTCGCCGCTACCCTTGGCATAGGGCGTCTTTTTAAACGCATCGACGTCCTTGTACATAAAGACTAGGTCAGCCTTCATACCAGGGAGCTTATCGCCGGTCAGTTCCGCTACATCAGTCTTAGATTCGATGGATGACTTCTCACCTTCGAAGGCATAGTCATAGCCCACCTCACTTAGTAGCGACTGGGGGAAGGAAGGGTTGACCCAGGTATAGAGCATCTCACTGGACCAGCCAGCCACGACCGCACGACTCCCCGGCTTTACCGCGTCCTTGGTATGAGCAATCTTGTCCTCGATGCGCTGACGGACTTCTTTGGCCTTTTCCTCTTTACCTAGCTTGGCCGCGATCTCATCCATCGAGTCCAGCACGTCCAAGTAAGTCTCATCTGGGTAGGATTCGGTCTGCCCAATCTCTTCCAACTGCGGCATGATATCGGCTTGACGGGTAGGGCTAGCCAGGATCAGATCCGGCTCCAAGGACTGGATAACCTCTAGATTCGGCTGCTTGGCCTGGCCCACAGAGGTCGCTTGACCCAGCTGCCCTTTCAAAGTGGTCGGTGCCTCCGACTTACCGATTTCCACGATTCCCACTGGGTCCACATCGAGGGCCTTGAGAATTTCCTCGTAGCGCCAATCAAGCGCCACAACTCGCTCGATCTTCTTTTCTCCGTTTTGGGGTTGCCCGCAAATCGTGGACACGTAGTGGAGCTACCTAGTGGTTAGGCAGCTATTTCTTTTCTGCTGTTGATTGCGCCGGCGTGGTTCTCGAAGTCGACGGGGCTGACCATTCCGAGTGCAGAGTGCCGGCGCCGACGGTTGTAGACGACTTCAATCCAGTAGGCAACGGCCTTGCGTGCAGCATCACGGGTAGGCCATCGCTTACGGTCGTAGAATTCAGTCTTTAGCGTCGACCAGAACGACTCAGCCATCGCGTTATCGAAGCACACACCAGTACGCCCCACAGACTGGGCAATGCCCAGTCTGCTGCAGACTTCCCAGAGCTTCTCACTGGTAAATTGCGTTCCGCGGTCAGCGTGAAACACCAGCCCATCAGGAACATCACCGCGCAGTGTATGCGCCATCCGCAGGGCCCGTTCGACCAGGTGTGTGTCTTGAACGCTATCCATAGCCCAGCCCAGCACTCTGCGGGAATGACCGTCGCGGACCGCGCACAAATACAACCAGCCCTCACCGGTGCGCAAGTAGGTAATATCCGACATCCACACCCGGTTGAGCTCACCAGTATCAAACATGCGCTTGACCAGGTCAGGAAGACTCGACTTACGCTTGGCTTGGATTGTAGTCACCGGGACAAAGGCACGCGGTGAAATCCCTTCAATGCCCATCATGCGCATCCGCTTCGCCACAGTCTTACGGTTAAGCGAAATGTGGTAGCGCTCGGCAAGCTCTGCGGTGATCCGAGGAGCACCATAAACCTCATCGGAGTCTTTCCAAATCTGATGAATCTTACGGTCAACATCATCGTAAAATGCTGCCCGATCATCCTTTCCGGATAGTCGTTTCTGCTGCACATGGGCCCATTTGTAGTATCCAGACCGAGACACTTTTAATAGCCGTGCCATGCGTTTGATGCTGTAGTTTGCCTTCTCCTGCTGCATTAGTTCGAACTTTTCTGCTCGCGTTGCTTCGCGGCGAAGAAGGCTGTCGCTTTTGACAAAAACTCGTTATCCATCTTTGCTTCAGCCAGCTCTCGGCGCAGACGAGCATTCTCAGCACGAAGATCAGCCTCACTCATCCCATCCGAGGCTCCTCGGCGTTCACGCTCGAGTTTGACCCACCGGCCTAAAAGCCCGGCGGAAACACCGATTTCCTTAGCCACATGAGCGATCGGTCGCTCTGACTCGATTACCAGGTTCGCGGCTTCACGCCGGTACTCAGGCGTGTACTTCTTGCGCTGTTGACTCACAATGAACATCCTCTCCTACGGACACAAGATCCGTACAAATAGGGTGTCCACTAAACGAGGGTAACCTCACAGCACAAAGAAGGTTCGTTTGCCCCCAAACAAACCTTCTCACTAATGCCTTCTGAGCAGAACCATCTTCGACCGCTCACGACGGTTCCAACAGAGGCCTCCCCACCAGGACTCGAACCTAGAATGACCGCGATAGTGGGAAAAGATGGGCACGGTGGAATATGGGGCCACTTCGAAACGCTACTTGTAGGCCGAGAAACCGGTAATCTTCTTGCCCATAATCAGGGATTGCACGGTATCGGTTCCTTCGTAGGTGTGCATGGCCTCGATGTCGGCGAAGTGGCGCGCGATGTCATTTTCCAGCAGGATGCCCACTCCACCGAGCATGTCGCGGGCGTCGGCGGCGATGCGACGCGCGGCACGCGTGTTGTGCAGCTTCGCCGCCGAGGCCTGCTCCGGGGCCAAGGTCCCCGCAGTTTCGCGCAAAGAGACCTCACGGCAGGTCAGCATCATTTGGCTCAAATCGAGCACCATATTGGCCAAGCGCTGCTGAATAATCTGCGCCTTCGCCAACTCCCGACCAAATTGCACACGCTCCAGCACGTACGAGCGAGCAATCTCATAGCAGGCCACCGCCGAGCCCAGCGCCATCCAGGACACACCAATGCGGGTAGCAGTCAGCACGCGGGAAACATCCTTGAAGCTGCGGCAGCCCGGCAGTTGGTTGGCGGCGGGGATGCGGCAGTCGGTCAACGTAATGTGTGCCTGGTGGATAGCACGAAGAGACAGCTTGCCTTCGATAACGGAAGCCGAGTAGCCGGGTGCGTCCTGCGGGACGATGAAACCGCCAACATTGCCGTCCTCCATGCGCGCATAAATGATCGTGATTCCGCCGGAAGCGCCATTGCCGATCCACTTCTTCTCGCCATTAAGCACCCATTCATCGCCGTCGCGCACCGCGGTGGTCTCCAAAGCAATTGAGTCCGAACCGTGAGCCGGTTCCGTCAGCCCGAAGGCACCAAGCAAAGAACACGAAGCCATCTGCGGCAAATACAAGGCCCGCTGTTCCGGAGAACCCAACATCGAAATTGAGCGCATGGCCAGCCCAGCCTGCACCGCAATCACCGTTCCCATCGAGGCATCCGCGCGCGTGACCTCCATGAGTGCCAAGCCAGCACCAAGCGTGGACATCTGTTCATGGCCTTCCACCGCGAGGCCATCCGTCATCACGTCTAAGTCACCCAAGCGCTGAACCAAGTCCAGCGGGTACTCCGCGGCCTGCCAGTGCTGGTTGATCACCGGGGCGGAGTACTCGCGAAAACGAGCAGCTCGCTTCCACCCCGCAGCATCGGACTCAGAGAGGTTGTCAAAAACACCCAAGAAATCAGTGGTGGACTCAAAGAGGTTGTGAGACATGGTGAGTTCTCCAATAAACAGGCAATACGAATGGCTATTAGCCTAATTGTGACCTGACTCTCCATTGACTGTCAAGTGCCTCACACATAACGTGACACGACCACACACAACGCGGCATGACCACGCAAGGACAGTCACCAGACAAACCAGCCCCCAACCGTCCCCCACACCCCACGTCGCAGGTACACTAACCACCATTAGCTCATTGAGGAGGACGCCCACCATGGCCAACCAGAGACGCCGCGACCAAATCGCCGCCGCCGCACTCGACCTCTTTGACCAGCGCGGCTACCACGCCACCGGCATGGAGGACATCGCCAAGGCCGTCGGCATGCGCGCCTCCAGCCTGTACAACCACTACTCCTCCAAACAGGAGCTCCTCGCTGAAGTCACCATCACCGCCATGGAGGATCTCCTCCGCGCCAACGCCGCCTGCCTCGCCGGGCTCAGCGATCCCCGCGACAAGCTCGTCGCCACCATGAAAGCCCATGTCATCTACCATGCCACCCATGCTCGGCGCGTCCGCGTGGTCAACAACGAGCTCACTAACCTCGAAGAGCCCCACAAGTCCGTCGTCCTGCAGCTGCGCCGTGACTATGTCGCGCGCTGGATGGCCGTGGTCAACGAGGGTGACTTCCATGCGGAGAACCTCAAAATCGCCTGCTGGGCGCTCATCGATATGGGCATCGGTGTGGCCCAATGGTTTAGCCCCGACGGGGATTACACCGCCGAGGCTTTAGGTGACATGTACGGCCAGTTCGCCCTGCGCCAACTTACCTAGGGCGCACAACCAATCTGCTGCTCTTCCTCACGCCCATCCGGGTACTGCACGCGCACGCGGGAGTAGACCTCGGCGTGGTAGCCGCAGGCCACGCGCTTATCGACGACCACCTTGACCCGATCCTCGCTAAACTCGCCCTCCGCGCAGTTGGGATCACAGTTGTTCTCGATAGCCACGCCGTCTGCCTCCGCGGCATCCGCACCCCAGTGCTGCCATTCAAGCTGGTTGACCAAGTAGTTATTATCCGCACAGGCCAGCGAGATGCGGTCCGGGCCCTCCAGGCCCGTGACGGAGACACAGTCCAAAATGGCCGTGGCATCGATGGTGGTTTCCACGTCTGGGCCTACGAGTCCAACCACGCGCACCAACTGGCCGGTGGCGGGCAGGACGGAGAAGGAGACGCGGTCGGAATCGCGAATCACGGTGACCAGCTGGTCCTCGCCTTCGCCCTCAACGGTGCCGACCTCATTGCCATCCGCCTCCGCCAGCATGTCATAGGCGATCTTCTGCTGCTCGCTACTCAGGCCCGGCTGGAGCAGCAGCTCCAGCGCGCCTAGCGCGCGATTCGGGGCGGAATCCGCCAGCTTCTCCAACCCGGCGCGATCGGTCGCAACGACGAGGTCTTCTGGGTTGATGGAGGGCTGCGGATCGAAGCCTGGCACCTCGCCCTGTGAGGAAACCTCCACGGCACCGCCAGCATCCACCGCATATTCGGTGATCGCCGTAGCATCGCCAAGCGTATCGACGCGCTTCATGTATTCCTTCGCGGTCACGCCTTTATCCACGGCATCGGGCTGGGTAGCTGCAGCTTCGCCGGCCTGGGTCAGAATCTCCGCAGCCGAGGCGACGGGTTCCGAGTTATTGAGCAGCGGGAAGGCACCGCCGATGAGCGCGAGCACCGCGACGGACGCCGCCGCAATGGTCCACGTGGGGCGGCCCTTCGTGATCTTTACGAGGGTGTCTTCGGAGCGGGTGAGGGAGGCGTCGTCAAGCGCGGTGTCGGGAACGGGGTTGGCGGCGCGGAGTTTGTCGAGAGAGTTAGACATCGGTTTCTCCTGTGAGTTCGGAAAGGTGGGTGCGTGCGCGGTGCAGGCGAACGCGCACGTTGTTGCGGGAAATGCCGAGGACCTCGGCGATATCGGGATGGTCGAGCCCCTCCCAGGCGTGGAGAGTGAGAATTTCGCGCTCAGCGTGCGATAGCTGCATCAGCGCGCGCGTGATGTCGAGATTGGCATCGACAGCGTCATAGCCGGCGTAAGACTCCAGTTCATGATCGTCGAGGTTCTCCGTCTCCCGGCGGGTGCGGTAGAACTCGCGCATCACGTTGCGGGCAATGCCATACAGCCAAGGCAGCGGCGTGCCGCGCAACGAGTCGAAGCCGGCCCACGCCCGCTCGAAAACGTCGGCTGCCAGCTCTTCGGCGTGGCTCGGTGGGACGCGGCGGCGCAGGTAGGCCAGCACCGCCGGGTAATGCTCGCGGAACAGGCGGGAGAATTCCCGCTTGCGCGAACCAGGCAAGGTAAGGACAGACACTAATTAACTCCAGATTCCTATCGGGCTCACTAGGTATGTTGCACCAGACGCCCGAGCGTTACAGTGGAGCTACAAAATGGTTTACTAGTAGGGCTATGGAACCTCTCGAGCTCTCCGCCCTGACGGGCACGCAGTCGCGCACCTACGGCACGCGCAAGATCACCAAGGACATGATCTCAGCACCCGTGCACGTGGCTATTGCGCTGTGGGATGAGCGCTGGGATTCCGCCGAGAACGGCACGATTGACGGTTGGGTCATCGCCGTTAACACCAAGAAAACGCGCTTCGTGCGCAAGGGCCAGATCCGGAAGGGCGATATCGTTGAGGTAGCCGTCCGCGAATTGGAGAAGGCCACGAAGAATATTCGGGGCCGCAAGTGGATAGTCACCGGCCGCCGACAGGCGGCGCTGCGGGCCGCGTTGGAGGAACGCGGCTATACCGTGACGGGGAGTTTTGCGGAGGAGAATAGGGCATCGAAAAGTGCCAGCTCCGTCCGGCGCAAGCAGGCCGGCATCACCGCGCGCCGCGCGAAGAAGGAGGGCGAGGCGCCGCGCAAGAAGCAGGTAGTAAAGGTAGAAACGCCGAAAGCGCACTGGTGGCCGAACTTCTCGACGGCCTCCTCCTGGCCGGAGGGCGCCACCGTGCGCATCGCCACGGATGCCTCCTCGGACACGGTGTTTAAGGGCTCGATGTGTTTCGTGGCCAGCAATGGCGATTACCGGTTGCGCACGCGAGAGACGACGGCCAGCACCGATGAGCTTGAGCTCGAATCCCTCACCTTGGCACTGAAATACCTGCTCAAGGTCGGCGCAACCAAGGCGATCATCGAGTCGGACTCCGTCGCCGCCTTGGAGGCGGTGGAGCAGATTCGAACGAAGGGCTCGAAAGCGATGCGCTCCCGCGGCGTGTGGCGGGGGCTCTCCTCAGGCTCGCGCTCGCGCTTCCAGCAGGCATGGCACGACGTGGAGGGAGTCTGCGAGGTGACCATTCGCCGCGTGATGGGGCATGCGGGTGACCCGCTGAACCGCGCGGCGGACCAGATTGCGTACATGGGCCTGCGCGCGATTGCGCATCCGATGAAGCAGTCGCGAGCGACGCTGAAAGAGGGCATCACGAAGGCACTGGCCAAGCTCTAATTCGGGGTTCGGTGCACTGGTGGCCTAGGGTAAATCGCATGAGCAATCCCTTTGACTCCAATCCTTTCGAGGAACCGGCCAAGCCTTTCAGCGGCCGTGGAGCGAACCCCTTCGCGGAGCCCGCGCGTGAGGCGTATGCGGCGCCTTCTGCGACTCCGCCTGTGACGCCTTTCGCGGATCCTTTTGCTGAGCCTTTTGCCGAGTCTGAGCGCGCATACGCCCCGGCCCCGCTGCAGGACTATTCCCTCGAGCAGCACTCAACGGGCGGCAAGGTTCACCGCTTTTCCGTCTTCAAGGGCCTGCTCAGCCTGTTCTCATTCTTGGTAGGCTTCACCGCGATTACCGATGGCGACATAGCCTTCGGCCTCGGCTTCGCTTTGCCCGGCGCGTGGTACTTCATCAAAACGCTGCAGCAGAAAGCCAACCCGACCGCGCCACAGAAGCGCCACTGGTTTGTCATTTGGCTCATTGCCTCGTGCTCATTTTCTTCGGCGCCTAGCGACCACCCGCCGCCACACGATACGCAGCAGCGAATGCGGAGTCGCCACTACCTCGCGCACGTAATTCCACGGGCGGTCTTTCCGCGGGGTGCCAATGCCGTGCATGCGGACCCGAATCCCCAGGTGCCAGGCCCACATGCGGGTGCGCAGCACGTGGAAGTCATTGGTCACAACGCGAAAATAGCTATAGTCCGGGCACAGCGCATGTGCGCGCTCAAGGTTCTCGTTGGTGCTCGTAGCGAGTGGTTCGAGGAGAATCCGCTCCGGATTAACGCCCCGCTCGATGAGGTAGCGCGCCATCGGCTCCGCTTCCCCGTAACCGGATACGATGATCGGCTCCTCCGGCAGCACGCGCGCCATCACCACCGCGCGGTCCAAGCGGCTGCGCAGCAGCGAGCCCGGCTCGCCGCCCTCCACGCGCGCGCCCAACACCAGAAGCGGAAACTGCATGCCCGCTAGCTTAGCGTGCATACTGGTCAGCATGAGTATGTGCGTAGTCGGCTCTTAAGATCAATCTCCCCGGTCGACTTCCCGCTTTATTCGCCGAGGAGCTGGGAACGCAGGTTCTCGTCCTTCTTCTCTACCTCGGCGGCCATGTTCTCCTGGTAGGCCGCCATCTTCTCCACGAGGGCTGGGTCGCCCGCGGAGAGGATGCGCACGGCGAGCAAGCCGGCGTTCTTGGCACCACCGATGGATACGGTGGCCACCGGAACGCCACCCGGCATCTGCACGATGGAAAGCAGCGAATCGAGACCATCGAGATCCTTCAGCGCGCGCGGGATGCCGATGACCGGCAGCGGCGTGGCCGCGGCAACCATGCCCGGCAGGTGGGCCGCACCACCGGCACAAGCGATGATGGCTTTAAGCCCGCGCTCGTGGGCAGACTTGGCATAAGCCAGCATCTTTTCTGGGGTGCGGTGCGCGCTGACGACGCCCACCTCGAAGGGCACGCCGAACTCGGCGAGCACCTCGGCGGCGGGCTTGACGGTGGGCCAGTCGGAATCGGATCCCATGATCAGGCCGACGAGAGGTTCCATGAAAAATCTCCTTCTTTACTAAGGCTTAAGCTCGCTGCGGGCTTAAGCCCACTGCGCGTGGACGAGGAAGTGGGCAGCATCGTGAGCGATGCGGCGGGTTTCCTCCACATCCTCACCGACGACGTTGACGTGGCCGATCTTGCGGCCCGGCTGGTGGTCCTTGCCATAGAGGTGGACCTTCGCCTCTGGGTAGCGCTCCATGACTTCACGGACGCGCTGCGGCATGGGCATCTGCGGATCTTCTTCGGCACCCAGCACATTGGTCATGACGGTGACCGGCGCTAGGGCTGCGGTGGAGCCGAGCGGCAGGTCCAGCACGGCGCGCAAGTGCTGCTCGAACTGGGAGGTCACGCAACCATCCTGGGTCCAGTGGCCGGTGTTGTGTGGGCGCATCGCCAGCTCGTTGACGGCGATGTCTTCTGCCACGCATACTCCCGGCGCACCGGAGGCGGACGCAATGATGGAGCCGGCGTCTTGCTTCGTCGCAAAGGCGAAGAGCTCCACTGCAAGCACGCCAGTCACGCCGAGCTCGGTAGCTACCTTGATGCCTACCTGCATGGCACGCTCTGCCAACTCCGGGGACAGGTTCGGGGCGGGTGCGAACGCTTCTGCACAGATACCATCTCGTTGCACGGACTCGGTGACCGGCCAAGCCTTCACTTCGCCGGAGGGGCGGCGGGCGACGAGCACGGACAGCTCGCGGGTAAGGGCCACTTTTTCCTCAGCCATCAGCGGGGTGCCTGCCGCGAGAAGTTCTTCTACCAGCGGCTCCAGCTCCTCCGCAGAGGGGAACCACACGCCATGGCCGTCGTAGCCGCCGCGGCGGGCTTTGAGGCACACGTGATCGTCGACAAGCGCGGCAAAATCCCGCGCATCCTCCACCGAGTCGATAGCAGCAAAGCGTGGCACCGGGGCGCCCAGCTCGGCCAGCTTCTGGCGCATGAGCAGCTTGTCCTGCGCGTTGAGGAGGGCGGAAGGCTGGGGCTGGACGTTGAGACCGTCGGCGATGAGCGCCTGGACGTGCTCCGTGGGGACGTGCTCGTGCTCAAAAGTAATCGCGTCCGCGCCTTCCGCAGCGGCGGTGAGCACGTTGAGATCGTGGTAGTCACCGAGAACGACGTCCGGGATCACCTGGGCGGCGGACTTGTCTGGCGCGGAGGCCAGCACGCGCAGGTGGATGTCGAGCTCCGCGGCGGCCGGCTGCATCATGCGTGCAAGCTGGCCGTCTCCATAAACAGTAACGAGGGGTTTGTGTTGTTCACTCACTCTTTCAATACTAGCCTTGGGGCCATGATCGTCCGGCATACCATCTTTCAGAACTCCCTCATGACCGCGCTGTTGGATGGCATTTACGACGGCGAAATGACCATCGGCGAGCTCTTGGGCAAGGGCAATTTCGGCATCGGCACCTTCGATGCGCTGGACGGAGAGATGATTATCCTCGACGGCGTGTGCTACCAGCTGCGCGGTGATGGAACCGCGACGGTGGCTGACTTGGACCAGGGAACCCCCTTCGCGGTAGCCACGAACTTTGTCCCCCGTATTAAGGTGGCCGCGCCCAAGGGATTAAAGCGCGAGGAGCTATCGGCCTTCATCGATGAGGTGGAGCCTTCCGCCAACTACATGTACGCGGTGCGTATCTCTGGGCGTTTCAGCAATGTGGTCACCCGCACGGTGGTCAAGCAGAGCAAGCCTTATCCGCCGATGGCGCAGGCAGTGGGCGGCGATAAGGAGCTGCGCTTTAGCGACGTCGAGGGAATCATCGGCGGTTTCCGCACCCCGGTCTTTGAAAAAGGCATCTCCGTGCCCGGATGCCACGTGCACTTCATCGACGCTGCGCGTACCTCCGGCGGGCACGTGCTGGACTACACGGTGGATGAGGCCACGATTGAACTGTGCCCCGGCACGGACCTCGACCTGCGCCTGCCGCTGACCCACGAATTCCGCTCCGCCAACCTGGCGCCTGATGACCTAGACCAGCAGCTGCACACGACGGAGATTAAGGACTAACCCCAGACCGGTTGCTCGTTGAGGATGTCCTCGACGCGTTTGGCTTTGGGGATGGATGGGAAATACATCGGCTTCTCATAGCCGTGAAGTGCCAGCGAAATCCCACCGCGACGGCGGCGCGCACCACGAATATCAGTGAGCGGGATCGAATCGACGTGCTTGCCTTCCCGAGCGATGACGCGCAGGTTGGTCACGATGAAGCGCTTGCGGCGGGCCTTGGCAAGGGGCACGATGAAGCGCCAGACGGCAAGCAGGGCCCATAAAGCTACTAAGCCATTGCGAATCGCCAAGTCAATGCCGTTATAGTCACACCAGCCGATGGCAATCCAGCACACACCCGTGACGACGACGAGCTCTAAAAAGGGAAAGAGCAGTGTCCGAAACGGGGCGGTCATGTCCGCGCGCACAACCTCGCCGCGGCCCATCTGCATGAGGTTCATGGGGCACATGGTACCTACCTTCCCACTCGTTCCACGGTCCTCCCCCGCTACCCGAGCGTGAGGGGTGACCGCCTCCTAGCCTCGGCAGTCCGGCGGCCCGGCGGTCCGGCGCGGCATCGCACATGGCATTTCCTAAAAGGCATCAGTCGAAGGGCGTCTTTGCCCCTGAAAACACCATCTGTCGGCCTGTAAAAGGCGTCTTTGGGAGTAAAGACGCCTTTTGACTAATGCCTTCTGATAGACGCCTTGTGAAAAGCGCCATGCGGGATTGTGACAACCTAGCGCGTTCCACCGGGGTTACCTCTCCTCGCAGATGGGGCCAGTGCACGGAAATTTCTAGACCTCACGACTAGCGCACGACGACTAGCGCACGACACAAAACCCTTGACAGCGGGAAAGGCCGGCAGTAGGTTGAGAAACACCTATGCAATCGATTGCACTAGAGGCCACAGGAAGGAGGATTTCATGACTGGAGCCACATTAAAAGATATTGCCGCTGCGGCCGGGGTTTCAGTTTCCACCGCCTCGCGTTCCCTTGCCGGAAATCCTGCTATCTCCGAGAAAACACGGGCAAAGGTAATGAGCATTGCGCAACAGCTCAATTATTTGCCCAACGCTCAGGCACGAGCCTTGAGAAACTCTCGGTCCGACGCCATAGGGCTTATCATCCCCAACTTGGACAATGCCTATTTTGCTGCCATGGCCGCTGCAGTGGAAGAAGAAGCGAATAAGCGCAAACTCTCGACCATAATTACCAGTTGCGGAGAAGACCCAGAGCGCCTAACCAAGGCCCTCGACACCCTCTCCCAACGCCAGGTAGACGGAATCATCAGTGTCCCGCTCGAAGGTGCAGAAGATGCACTGCAGCGCGCGGCGGAATCTCGCCCACTGATACTCATCGATCGTTCTCTTAAAAACCTCCCAGCCGTGGTCTCAAACCCAATTACCGGGATACATGCGGCCGTGGCCCAGCTCAAGAGCAAGGGACACACGTCAATTGGGTATCTCTCTGGCCCCCAAGAAACGTCCACCGGACGCGAGCGCCTCAACGCATTCAAGGACGCAACAACCGGAATGGATATCCACATCCATCACGGCAGCTTCCGCCACCGATCTGGATACAAGGGCGCCATCGCGCTTCTTCAAGAAGGCGTCACAGCCATAGTCGCAGGCGATTCCATGATGACCGCAGGCGCGCTAGAAGCTTGCCATAACGCTGGCAAAAGAATTGGTGAAGAAATCGCACTAGTTGGCTTCGATGACTTCATCTTTTTACGTTTCCAACCAGCGCCAATCTCTGTCATAGACCAGAACGTTACGCGCATGGGAGAAGAAGCTACCGCTCGCTTGGTTGACGCAATTGATAACAAGCGGCAGCCCGAATCGACGGTCATCGATACCCGCTATATCCCACGAATGTCCACCGCCTACCGATTCCCTGGAGAACTCACATGAGTGAAACCGTCCTAAAACTTGAAGGCGTAACCAAGTCCTTCGGCCCCGTTGATGTCATTAAAGGGGTCGACCTCAACGTTCGGCGAGGCCAAGTTCAAGCCCTTTTGGGCGAAAACGGCGCCGGTAAGTCCACGCTCATCAAAATGATTGCGGGCGTACACGAACCGGACTCTGGCCGCATACTAGTAGATGGCAAAGAAGTTAGAATCCCCGATACTAAGGCCTCCGAGGCCCTCGGTATCGCCACTATTCACCAAGAACTCAACTTGGTGCCGACTATGTCGGTAGCTGAAAACATTGTGCTCGGTCGCACTCCGCAACGCTACGGACTTGTCAACCGCAAGCATCTCAAGGCTCAAGCACAAGCAGCCCTACACCTCATCGGACTTGATGTTGACTTGGATACTCCGGTGGGTGAGTTGGGCGTCGCCAAGCAGCAGCTGGTTGAGATCGCCAAAGCCCTTTCCATGAATGCGCGCATCCTTATCTTGGATGAACCCACAGCCGCGTTGACCGGCAAAGAAGTCGATGCGCTCTTTACAGTTCTCGAAGGACTCAAAGCAAAAGGCGTGGCGATGGTGTTTATCAGCCACCACCTGGATGAACTGGCACGGATCGCGGAGACCATTTGCGTACTGCGCGATGGTGCCTTCATCGCCGAGGTCCCTTCCGATACAGATGAGGATGAACTGGTCCGGCTGATGGTCGGTCGCAGTATCGAAAACCAGTACCCGCGCGACACTCCGCCCGAGCGCGGCGATGTCTTGCTTGAAGTTGCAGGCCTGACTACACAAGGTTCGTTTCAGGACATCTCCTTCGAGGTCCACTCCGGCGAAGTTGTCGGTCTCGCCGGACTTGTCGGCGCTGGCCGCACGGAGATCATTCGTGCCATTGCTGGCGCAGACACCTACGATTCAGGATCCATTCGTGTGAATGGCCAAGAACTTCGAGGCGGCGACATCGGCGCCGCAATTCGCGCCGGGGTGGGACATATCCCCGAGGACCGGAAAGCACAGGCGCTAGTCCTGGATGCTTCGGTAGCAGACAATCTCGGTTTCACGACGCTCTACCCCACCGCTAGAGCTGGGATTGCGGACCGTTCTGGCCAACATCGGCGTGCGGGAGAAGTGGCAGAAAAACTTCGTATACGCATGTCCGGGCTTGACCAGGCTATCCGCAATCTCTCCGGCGGAAACCAGCAAAAGGCAGTCTTCGGCCGGTGGGTCCTCGCCAACTCAAAAGTTCTCTTACTCGATGAGCCAACCCGCGGCGTCGACGTAGGCGCCAAGGTCGAAATCTACAACATCATTAACGAGGTTACGGCAGCCGGTGGCGCGGTCCTCATGGCTTCCTCTGATCTACCAGAGGTACTTGGAATGTCTGACCGGATCCTCGTCATGTCAGGGGGCCAACTTGCCGGGCAACTGCCAAAAGACTCCACTCAAGACGAGGTCATGACCCTCGCCGTAGCCAACGTAACTTCAGCAACCTCCGCTGCCGCTACTAACTCCGCTAGCCACGACCCCAAGGATTAATTATGACCAAGAATCGTGTAACCAACTGGGCTCTGAACAATGGCGCTCTCGTCGGCCTCATCGCGCTGTGCATAGCGCTTTTCATCGCCACCCCGTATTTTTTAACCGTAACGAATCTACTTAACGTAGGCATCCAGGCAGCTACCGTGGCCATCCTAGCTTTCGGCATGACCTTCGTTATTGTTACCGCGGGAATCGACCTTTCTGTCGGTTCTGTAGCCGCTCTTGGCGCTATGGTGTCGGCCTATATGTTCTCCACTGCTGGGCTTCCGGGCTGGCTGACTCTCCTCATTGGTCTCGGTGTGGGTGCCTTGGCGGGCGCTATCTGTGGAATGGCCACTGCGTGGGGAAAGATTCCCTCCTTCATTGCAACACTGGCAATGATGTCTATTGCGCGTGGCCTAACCCTCGTCATCTCGCAAGGCTCTCCCATTGAGACCGCGCCTTCGGTCAACTTCTTTGGCAGCGACGTCGCCGGCCTCCCCGTGCCCATCATCATGATGGTGATCGCTGGGCTCCTCTGTTGGTTCATCCTCGAGCGCACTGTGCTCGGTCGTTCCATGTACGCGATCGGAGGAAATCTCGAAGCAGCTCGCCTCTCCGGTCTCCCAGTCAAGCGCATCCAGATCGCAGTTTTCGCGCTTTCTGGGTTCTTCGCAGCGTGGGCAGGCATGGTTATGGCGGGCCGACTCGAATCTGCGCAACCGCAAGCAGGCACCGGTTATGAGCTGGATGCCATCGCCGCAGTCGTCATCGGTGGTGCCTCGCTGTCTGGTGGACAAGGCAAAGCAACGGGGACTCTGGTTGGCGCTATTTTGCTGGCTGTCATCCGAAACGGCCTCAACCTCCTCAATGTTTCCTCCTTCTGGCAGCAAATCGTCATCGGTTTAGTCATCGCGTTGGCCGTGGGCTTCGACGTCTTCCGCAATAAGACGGCCAACTAAGGAGCGCCTCATGAAAAAGATCATTTCTGCGGTTCTCGTTGCCGTTCTTGCTTTGGGTTTGGTCTCATGCAACCGCTCGGAGGAAGACCGTCAGCGCATAACTCTTGCGCTATCAACCCAGACAAACCCCTTCTTCGTTGAGCTACGCCATGGCGCACAGGACAAGGCCAAAGAACTCGGAGTCCCCCTCGATATCCAAGACGCCTCGGATGATCCTGCTCAGCAAGTCAATCAACTCGGCAACGCTACGTCGATGGGCGCGAAAGTGGTGGTTGTTAACCCCACAGACTCCGATGCTGTAGCTCCAGCAGTACGCGGAATCAAGAACAATGGTGTCCCTGTGGTCGGTGTAGACCGCGACGTTAACGGCGTAGATTTGGATTCCATGGTTGCCTCCGACAATGTCGCCGGCGGTGCCCAAGCAGCAGATCAACTGGCCAAATCCATCGGCGAGGAAGGTGACATCCTCATCCTGCAGGGCACCGCAGGTACGTCGGCCTCGCGCGAACGTGGCAAGGGCTTTGAGTCACAGATTGCCAAGTACCCGGGCATCAAGGTGGTTGCTAAACAGTCGGCAAATTTTGATCGTACAGAGGGGCTCAATGTAGCCACCAACCTTTTGCAAGCCAACCCGAACATCAAGGCCATCTTTGCGGAGAACGATGAAATGGCCCTTGGCGCCGTCGAAGCCCTGGGATCGCGCGCTGGTTCCGAGGTCAAGATCGTGGCCTTTGACGGTACTTTCGACGGACTTAAGGCTGTCAAGGACGGCAAGCTGGAAGCTACTATCGCTCAGCAACCAGCCGAGCTCGGTGCCCGCGCCATCGAGCAAGCCGCACAACTCCTGCATGGTGAAAAGGCACAGAAATCTGTCCCCGTAGAAGTCATCACCGTTACCCGCGACAACGTAGAGGAATTCCAATGAGCAAGTTAACTGTCGTCGGTTCTATCAATGCCGATCTCATCGTCCACGCCGAGCGCCACCCTCAGCCCGGTGAGACCCTGCTGGGTTCTGGCGGTGAAATCCTAGCCGGGGGCAAGGGCGCAAACCAGGCAGTGGCCGCGGCCCAACTTGGTGCGCATGTCGCTTTCGTTGGCGCCGTAGGGTCTGATCCCTATGCGGAACCCGCTATGCATTACATGCGGACCTCGGGTATCGATCTCAGTGCAGTAGAGCAGGTAGACACCAATACTGGCCTCGCTGTCATCACTGTTTCCGCCGACGGCGAGAACACCATCGTCATTTCCCCCGGCGCTAACGCTCAAGTCGACTCAGATTTTGTCGCCGCTCGCGCCTCCACCATCGCCGATGCCGACATTGTTCTCCTACAAGGTGAAATCCCTGCTTCCGGTTTTCAAGCCGCAGTAGAACACAGCAATGGACGCGTCGTGGTTAACCTCGCCCCTGTTGTCCAAGTCGACCGTGAAAGCCTGCTGCAAGCCAATCCGCTTCTTGCCAATGAGCACGAGGCTGGTCTCATTTTAGAGCAGCTCGGTCTTCCCTCCGATGGCACCCCTCACGAGCTTGCTCACCGACTTATTGAGGCTGGCTTCCGCTCCGTAGTCTTAACCCTTGGCGCGCGTGGAGCGTACGTAGCACCCCAGAAGGCGGCACGGATATACCTACCCCACGCGTGACCACCATAGATACCACCGGTGCTGGCGACGCCTTCGCCGGCGCGTTGTGCTCCCGACTCTTGCAGGGCGACTCACTCATCGATGCGGCCTCATTCGCTGCCCGCGTCGGAGCTTTCGCTACAACCGGCAATGGAGCACAGCCTTCTTACCCAACTACTTCTTCACGCTTACCGGAGGTGGACAATGCGTAAATCTGGAATCCTCAACCCTGCACTCGCCAGCGCCGTTGCTCGCCTTGGGCACACCGATACTTTCGTCATCGCGGATTGCGGGCTTCCCATACCGCAGGATGTGACAGTTATTGATTTGACGTTAACCTTTGGCATCCCTTCCTTCGGCGATACGCTTTCCGCGTTACTCGCCGAAGTAGTAGTAGAGGCAGCCACGATTGCGGATGCCACTCCGCCAGAGGTTCGGACGCTGCTTCCCAGCATCCCACTTACGGAAATCTCGCACGAGGAGCTCAAACATCAAGTCGCCGACGCCTCTTTCGTGGTGCGCACTGGGTCAACAACGCCGTTTTCCAATGTGATCTTTCGCTCCGGCGTGCCCTTTTAAAACACCTTTCGATCCTTCTAAAAAGCACGCACTCCCAACTCGCTACTGACCAGCTGGGCGCAGGTGGATGACATCACCCGCGGAGTAGTACTCACCGCCGACGTTGATGCGGCCGTCGTCCGCCACGCCCTCAACAGTGCCGGTCACATCGCCCGTCGGGGCTTCGAGGCGGACTTCCTGACCAATCGAAGAACAAACCTTGCGGTAATCAGCCATAAGCTGCGAATCCTGCTGCTCCCACTGGGTGATGCGGTGGCGCAGATTCTTCAACACGGTGATGGCGAGCTCGG
Organism: Corynebacterium minutissimum; assembly: GCF_000988205.1. Lineage (GTDB taxonomy): Bacteria > Actinomycetota > Actinomycetes > Mycobacteriales > Mycobacteriaceae > Corynebacterium > Corynebacterium hiratae. The sequence continues at coordinate 133,479 of NZ_LAYQ01000001.1, forward strand.
TGCGGTCGGTATCAAGCCCCTCGAGTGAGAGGGAGGTTGCTGCCTCGATGGGCAGTTCCTCCCTCGTCAACGTCACGTTGATGCCCATGCCCACGACCACGCGGGCTGAGGGCGGATTAGCGGCCTCTGTCTTCGGGGCGATTTCGGCCTTATTCACTTCAGCTTTGTTGATTTCAGCCTTGTTGATCTCCGCTTTGTTTATTTCAGCCTTATTGATCTCTGCCTTGTTGACTTCTGTCTTGGAGACCTCCGTCTTCGGAGCAGACTTGAAGGCCTCACCCACCGGACCGGCCTCCGCGAGGATGCCGCAGAGCTTCTTGCCGTCGATCTGCACGTCATTCGGCCACTTGAGTACCGCTCCCTCGACGGTATCCGTCACGGCCAAACCTGCGGCTAGAGGCAGGGTGCCCAAGTGGTCGAGCGAATCCGGAAGGATGAGCACGGAGAAAATGAGCTGGGATCCAGCCGGACTCACCCACTGACGGCCCAAGCGGCCTTTGCCGGACACCTGCTCGTTGGCGAGCAGCACGGTGCCATCGGCAACCTTCTCCGCCTCCATGAGATCGGTGTTGGTCGAGCCAGTGGACTCGGTGTAATCGATGACGGAAAAATCACCGTCGAGAGCTTCGCGGATGCGGTCAAGATTTAGAGCTGTCATACTGCCAACCCTACCCGCCGTTAGTACTCGACCACGCGCACTGTGTCCGCAGCGAGTGCTAGTGTATGTGCATGGCAAAGGTCACTTTTGAGAACGTCGGCATCACCTATCCCCGCGCCGAGAACCCCACGGTCAAAGACCTCAATCTCGAGATCGCGGATGGCGAGTTTCTAGTCCTCGTCGGCCCGTCCGGCTGCGGTAAGTCCACTACCCTGCGCGCCCTCGCAGGACTTGAACCGGTCTCCAGCGGCCGCATCCTCATCGATGGCAAAGACGTCACGGGGCTCGAGCCGGCGAGCGCGATATCGCCATGGTCTTCCAGAACTACGCCCTCTACCCGCACCTCACCGTGGCCCAGAACATGGGCTTCGCCCTCAAGCTGGCCAAGATGCCCAAGGCTGAAATCAAAGCCAAGGTAGAGGAAGCCGCGAAGACTCTAGGGTTAACGGAGTACCTGGAGCGTAAGCCGAAGGATCTATCCGGTGGCCAGCGCCAGCGCGTCGCCATGGGCCGCGCCATCGTGCGCGAGCCCAAGGCATTCCTCATGGATGAGCCGCTATCTAACCTGGATGCCAAGCTGCGCGTGCAAACCCGTGCGGAGCTGGCCAGCCTCCAGCAGCGCCTCGGCACCACCACCGTCTACGTCACCCACGACCAGGTGGAGGCCATGACCATGGGAGACCGCGTCGCCGTGCTCAAGGACGGTGTCCTGCAGCAGGTTGCACCGCCGCGCGAGCTGTACGACTCCCCCGCTAACGAATTCGTCGCCGGCTTCATCGGCTCCCCCGCGATGAACATCTTTGACTACAACGGTGGCCGCGTTGGCGTTCGCCCAGAGAAGATGTTCATCAACAAGGGACCGGTGGGCTTCCAAGGCACCGTGGAATTCGTAGAAGAGCTAGGCTCCGAGTCCTTCGTCTACGTCATGGTGGGTGAGCAGCGCTTCGTTGCCCGCGCGAGCGATAACGTTCCACAGCGCGGGGACAACGTCGTCCTCACCTTCAACCCCCGGGAGGCGCACCGCTTCGATCCTGAAACCGGACAGCGCATCGAGGTTTAAGAAGAATCAGGGGTAGTTTTACCCCCATTTTGAGTGAATTAAACGTCAAAACCACGTGCACTGTGGGGGTGATCCCCTATTTTGAAGTCACCAGAAGTTTTCCGAAAGGTGAATACTCCATGAAGAAGCCGTTTCTCCCTAGCTCGCTGCGCTCTGTCCGCCGCGGCGTAGTCGTTACCACCGCTGCCCTTGCTCTGACCTTGGCGGGTTGCTCGTCGAGCGACGAGGGATCGTCGTCAAGCACTGGCTCCGATGCCGCCTCGACGGATGGTGACGGCCGCGGCCCCATCACCTTTGCCATGGGCAAGAACGATACCGACAAGATCACGCCCATCATCGAGGCATGGAACGCCGAGCACCCAGATGAGAAGGTCGAGCTCAAGGAGCTCGCCGGCGAGGCCGACGCACAGCGCGAGACCCTCGTGCAGTCCCTGCAGGCGGGCAACTCTGACTACGATGTCATGGCGCTGGACGTGGTCTGGACCGCGGACTTCGCCGCTAACCAGTGGCTGGCACCGTTGACCGGTGACCTCGAGGTGGATACCTCCGGACTGCTGGAGCCCACCGTGGAATCCGCCACCTACAACGACACCCTCTACGCGCTGCCGCAGAACACCAACGGCCAGCTGCTCTTCCGCAACACCGAGTTGGCGGACAAGGCTCCGGAGAAGTTCGACGACATCGCTTCTGCTTGTGAGGCCATCAAGGATGATGCTTCCTGCCTGACCACCCAGCTCAAGCAGTACGAGGGTCTCACCGTGAACACCGCCGGCTTCATCGAGGGCTGGGGCGGCTCCATCCTGGATGACGAGGGCAACGTCGCCGTTGACTCGGACGAGGCGAAGGAAGGCCTGCAGGCGCTTGTCGACGCCTACGAGGACGGCACCATCTCCAAGGACTCCACCGCCACAACGGAGGAGGAGACCAACCTTGCTTTCACTGAGGGCAAGACCGCTTTTGCCATCAACTGGCCGTACATGTACACCAACGCCGAAGAGGCTGGCGTGAAGTTTGAGGTCCAGCCGCTGGTGGGCAAGGACGGCGTCGGGGTGTCTACCCTCGGTGGCTACAACAACGGCATCAATATCAACTCCGAGCACAAGGCTACGGCCCTGGACTTCATGAAGTTCATCATCAACGAGGAGAACCAGAAGTCCTTCGCCGAGGCTTCCTTCCCGCCGGTGCTGGCTTCCATCTACGACGATGACTCCCTCGTCGAAGAGTTCCCGTACCTGCCGGCTCTGAAGGAATCCCTGGAGAACGCCGCACCGCGTCCGGTCTCCCCGTTCTACACCGCCATCTCCAAGGCGGTTCAGGATAACGCCTACGCGGCGCTCACCGCAGGCAAGTCCGTCGATGACGCCACGAAGGATATGAAGGCAGCCATCGAAGCCGCTTCGCAGGGTTAATTTCCCAGCGTGCATGGGGGCGCGAGTAAGTCCACGTGACTTGCCCGCGCCTCCTTCTGCGATCCGGGCTCTTTTCGCCCAGAGGAAGTCCGGGCTACCCGCTATGATTTCCCCAACCCCCGTTAAACCCCTTCTCCCCCTATGAGTTAGAAAGGCAGGCACCGCATGGCTGGAGCACCGCCTACCGTGCAGCCCCGCAGACAGTACCTGCGTGTGGCCGCACTCATCGCACCGGCACTGATAGCGCTGGCTGTGGTCATCGGCTACCCCATTGTGCGCGCTGTGATGTTGTCCTTCCAGGGCAACAAACGGCTTAACCCCACCACGGGAGTGTTCGAGGAAGGCTCCTTCGCCGGTCTTGAAAACTACCTGTACTGGATTACCAATCGCTGCATGTCTGCCACTGGCCAGGCCACCGCGTGCCCTGATGGTGTCATTGCCACCGATTTCTGGCCGGCTGTGAAGATCACTCTCTTTTTCACCGTGGTCACGGTTGCCCTGGAGACCATCCTGGGCATGTTCATGGCGCTGGTGATGAACGGCGAGTACCGCGGTCGCGGCCTCGTGCGCGCGGCGGTGCTTGTCCCCTGGGCCATTCCCACCGCAGTCACTGCGAAGCTGTGGCAGTTCATGTTCGCCCCGGATGGCATCGTCAACGCGCTCGTCGGCACGCGCATCGCGTGGACCACAGACCCGTTTTATGCCCGTCTCGCGGTGATTATCGCCGATGTGTGGAAGACCGCCCCCTTCATGGCGTTGCTCGTTTTGGCTGGTTTGCAGATGATTCCGCGCGATGTCTACGACGCCGCCCGCGTCGACGGCGCATCGCGCATCCAAACCTTCTTCACCATCACCCTGCCGCTGGTACGCCCGGCGCTCATGGTGGCGATCCTCTTCCGCACGCTGGATGCACTACGCATGTACGACCTGCCGGTCATCATGATCTCTGCTTCCTCTAACTCCCCGACGGCAACCATTTCCCAGCTCGTCGTGGAGGACATGCGCCAGGGGCATTTCAACTCGGCCTCCGCACTGTCCACGCTCATCTTCCTGCTTATCTTCACCGTCGCGTTCATCTTGGTGCGCTTCCTCGGCGCTGATGTCTCCGGTACTGCCCGCCAGAAGAAGGAGAAGAAGTCATGAAAAAGATCGGCCATTACCTAGGCATCCTCTTCATCATGTTCTGGGGGCTCGCACCCTTCTATTGGATGGTCGTCACCGCCCTGCGGCACAAGTCCCATACCTTCGACACCACCCCGTGGCCCACGCACGTAACCCTGGATAACTTCCGGGACGCCCTAGCCACGGACAAGGGCAATGACTTCCTCAATGCGCTGGGGAACTCTTTGATCATTTCCTTGGTCACGACCGCGGTGGCGGTCCTCATCGGCGTGTTTACCGCCTATGCCTTGGCGCGCTATGACTTCCCGGGCAAGGGCATTGTCACCGGCATCATTCTGGCCGCCTCGATGTTCCCGGCCATCGCGCTGGTAACCCCGCTATTCCAGCTATTCGGCAACCTCGAATGGATCGGTACCTACCGCGCGATGATCATCCCGAATATCTCCTTCGCGCTGCCCCTGACGGTCTACACGCTGCTGAGCTTCTTCCGCCAGCTGCCCTGGGAATTGGAGGAGGCCGCTCGCGTGGACGGTGCCTCCCGCGGTCAGGCCTTCCGCCTCGTACTTTTGCCCTTGGCTGCACCGGCACTGTTTACCACGGCCATCATCGCCTTCATCACGACGTGGAACGAGTTCATGCTGGCTAAGCAGCTCTCCACCACCGCTACCGAGCCGGTGACCGTGGCCATCGCGCGCTTCTCCGGCCCCTCAGCCTTCGAGTACCCCTACGCCGCCACCATGGCTGCGGGCGCGCTGGTGACGGTTCCGCTGATCATCATGGTGCTCATCTTCCAGCACCGCATCGTCGCCGGCCTCACCGCCGGAGGTGTTAAGGCCTAATGCGCCGCGCACTGCTGTGGGACACCGCGCTGGGATTCGTTGGCTTCTTCGCCTTCCTGGCGCTGGTGCAGGCAGTTCTGAATCTTTTTCACCCCTCCCCCGCCATCTGGCCGGGGCTCCTCGCGGGCGCACTATGCCTGACGGAGTATCTGCTGTGGCGGGCTAAACGGAAGGATCTCCGATGAGCTGGCACGACAACGCCATTTTCTACCAGGCCCTCGTGGGCTCGTACAAGGACACCACCGGCGAAGGCGTGGGCACGCTGCGCGGGGTTATTGAGAAGCTCGACTACCTCAAGTGGCTCGGCGTCGACTGCCTGTGGCTTTCCCCGTTCTATGCTTCCCCGCTGCGCGATGACGGCTATGACATCGCCGATTACTACTCCATCCACCCTGACTACGGCACGATGGAGGACTTTGACGAGCTCGTCGCCGAGCTCCACGCGCGCGGCATGCGCCTCATGACGGATCTCGCGTTCAACCACACCTCCACCGATCACCCGTGGTTCCAGGCCTCCCGCACCGATCCGGAAGGGCCCTATGGGGACTATTACGTGTGGGGCGACGATCCGCTGCGCTACCCGGAGATCCGCATCATCTTCACTGACACGGAAACCTCGAATTGGGCATGGGACCCGGAGCGCAAGCAGTTTTACTTCCACCGCTTCTACTCCCACCAGCCGGACCTGAACTACGACAACCCGAAGGTCCACGAGGAAGTATTCAAAATCCTCTCCTTCTGGCTGGACAAAGGCGTGGACGGCTTCCGCCTCGATGCCATTGCATACCTCTACGAACGCGATGGACTGGGCGGCGAGTCCCTGCCGGAGACGGTCGAATTTGTGGAGAAGATCCGCGCCTTCATCGACGAGAATTACCCCGAGGCCATCATGATCGCGGAAGCCAACCAGCCACCGGCGGAAACCATGGAGTTCTACGGCACGGGCAACCGCTTCCACATGGTCTTCAACTTCCCGGTGATGCCGCGGCTTTACCAGGCGCTGGCGCTGGGGGATGCCACACCGGTCTACGACATCATGGCGGAGCTTCCAGAGCTTCCCCAGGGCTGCCAGTGGGGCACCTTCCTGCGCAACCACGACGAGCTGACCCTGGAGATGGTCGACGAGGACCAGCGCGCGATCATGTACGAGCACTACCTGCCCGACGATCAGATGCGCGCCCACGTGGGCATCGCGCGGCGCCTTGCCCCGCTGCTGGGCAATGATTACCGCAAGATTGAGCTTTTTTATTCACTACTCATGACCCTGCCGGGCGCCCCCTTCCTGTACTACGGCGATGAGATTGGGATGAACGATGCCCCCGAGTTGCCTGACCGCGATGCCGTGCGGACACCCATGCAGTGGGAGCCCGGCGAGGGCGCAGGGTTCAGCACCTCCGCCCAGACGCGCCGGCCCATCGTCGGCGGCGTAGGGGTTTCGGTAGAGGAGCAGCTTGCCGACGATGACTCGCTCCTCCACCGCCTCCGCAGCCTGATCCAGCAGCGTAAAGCGCATCCGGAACTCGGCACCGCTCCTTTCGAAGCCGTGGAAACCGGCCAAACGGGAGTTCTGGGATTCCAGCGCGGTGAGTTGTTGTGCCTGCACAACTTCACGGATCAGACCGTCGACTTAGGCCCTGTGGAGCTGGGCCCCTATGGCTACGCTTGGCTGCCTGTAGAGGCCTAAAGGACACTTCGTAACTCACCTCACATTTCCCGCCAGGTTAACTAAAAGTTAACTCGCCGTGAACGAAAGCTAGCTTTTGGAGGATTTTACCTATATAGTTGGTTCAACCCCATGATGCGGACAGCCGCATCATTACGACAAGAAATAGAGAGGTGAGCCAAATGAATACCCTGACCGGATTCCTTTCCGCCATCACTAACGAATTCAAGAGTGCCACCGGAATCAACCTTGACACGGTGCACCCGGCACCGCTGGTATCACACATCGCTGAAGATCTGCTCAAGCACGGTCTCATCCCAGCCACCCACACGGACATCGAAGAGTCCTACGCCACGCTTACGGGAACCTTCCCCAAGGAAGAGGATCTCGTAGATGCCGAACTCTTCCTCTACAGCCTCGGCTGGCTGGCAGACACCCCCGAATAAAACCACATAACCTAAGCCTCGCCCCCTTTTACGGGGCGAGGCTTTTTCATTGAGTCACCTTTCGACGCCCCTCACTACACACCCACTACACTGACCCACATGCACCCGACGCGCCGTATGCGAGGATTCCCTCACCTTTTACACCACCATTCACCTGCACAAACGTGAACTGTGAGAGAAATCACCCGCGTGCCGCTATACATTCCTATACAAAACTTCTCTACACTGTCGAAACATGACTATTTCCTCACATTTGTCGGAGCTTGACTCCCTGAGCGCCGACACCACCGCAGGCAAGATCGCTGAACTGAAGAGGCGTCGCGAAGCAGCGGCGCAGCCCATGGGCGAACAGGCCCACGAAAAGGTCCGCGCCCAGGGCCGCCTCACCGCCCGGGATCGCTTGGACTACCTCCTCGATGAAGGTTCCTTCGTCGAGACTGACATGCTCGCCGTGCACCGCACCACGGACTTCGGTATGGGCAAGAAGCGCCCGGTCACTGACGGCATCGTCACCGGCTGGGGCACCATCGACGGCCGCGAGGTCTGCATCTTCTCCCAGGACGGAACCGTCTTCGGAGGCGCCCTCGGCGAGGTCTACGGCGAGAAGATGATCAAGATCATGGAGCTGTCCATCACTACCGGTCGTCCACTCATCGGCCTGTACGAAGGTGCCGGCGCCCGAATCCAGGACGGTGCCGTCTCCCTGGACTGGATTGCCAAGACCTTCTACCAAAACGTCAAGGCCTCCGGCGTCGTCCCGCAGATCTCCGTCATCATGGGCGCCTGCGCCGGCGGCAACGCCTACTCCCCTGCGCTGACCGACTTCGTCGTGATGGTGGATGAGAAGTCCAAGATGTTCGTCACCGGGCCCGACGTCATCAAGACCGTCACCGGCGAGGAGATCTCCCAAGAGGAACTCGGCGGCGCCGGAGTCCACATGCACAAGTCGGGCACCTCGCACTACACCGCTTCTAGCGACGAGGAAGCACTGGATTGGGTCCACGACCTGCTGACCTACCTGCCTTCCAATAACCGCCAGCTGACACCGGCTGAGCCCTACGAGGAGCTGGGCGAAGAGACTGCCAATGACCTCCTGTTGGATGAAATCATCCCGGACTCCCCGAACCAGCCCTATGACGTCAAGGAAGTCATCGAAACCCTCACCGATGACGGCGATTACCTGGAGATCCAGGCTGATCGCGCCGATAACGTGGTGACCGCCTTCGGCCGCATCGAGGGCCAGACCGTGGGCTTTGTGGCCAACCAACCGCAGGTTTTCGCCGGCTGCCTCGACATTGATTCCTCCGAGAAGGCCGCCCGCTTCGTGCGCACCTGCGATGCCTTTAACATCCCGATCATCATGCTGGTCGACGTTCCCGGCTTCCTCCCCGGCGCCGATCAGGAACACGATGGCATCCTGCGCCGCGGCGCCAAGCTTCTCTACGCCTACGCCGAGGCCACGGTTCCGAAGATCACCGTCACCCTGCGCAAGGCCTACGGTGGTGCCTACTGCGTGATGGGTTCCAAGGGCCTCGGCGCGGACGTCAACCTGGCGTGGCCCACCGCCCAGATCGCCGTCATGGGCGCAGCCGGCGCCGTCGGCTTCATCTACCGCAAGGAGATCAAGGCAGCCCACGAAAAGGGCCTCGACGTGGCTGAGCTGACCAAGTCCTTCGAGCGCGAGTATGAAGACCACATGCTCAACCCGTATAAGGCAGCGGAGCGCGGGCTTATCGACGCCGTCATTCTCCCCTCCGAAACCCGCAGTGCAATTGCCAAAAACTTGCGCTTCTTCGCCGACAAGAACGTCGCGCGCCCGGCGCGTAAGCACGGCAACATCCCGCTCTAACGCGCACTCGGATCGGCACAGATTAGTACAGAAGACGCACTGTATTACACTAGTGTCCCATGACTGACTTGAAGACGACCGCTGGCAAGATCGAGGACCTCAGCGCCAAGCTCACCGAGTCCCGTGCGCCGCAGGGAGAGGTCCCTGCGGCTCGCAGCGCCATCGAGGCGCTCTTCGATGCCGGATCCTTCGTAGAGACCGACGCGCTTGCTCGCCACCGCTCCACCGAGTTCGGCCGCGAGCACGTCCGGCCCTACACCGACGGTGTCGTCACCGGTTTCGGCACCGTGGACGGCCGCAAGGTCTGCGCTTATGCGCAGGACGCCTCGCTGTTCGACGGCACCATGGGCGAGGTCTACGGCGAAAAGGTCACCAAGCTCTACGACCTCGCCATTAAGACCGGCGTGCCCATCGTCGCACTCGTCGCCAGCGACAAGCCCCGCGCCCAGGAAGGCATTGTCTCCTCCGCCATGCAGGCCCGCATCCTTGCCCGCGCCACCACCGCTTCCGGCCTCATCCCGCAGGTCACAGCGGTCTACGCGGACTCGAAGGAGGCCTCGCTCGTGGCTGCGTTGTCCGATGTCGTTATCGCTCCGGACGGTGACCTGCAGGCGGATGGGGAGCACGAGGTGAGCGTCGCCAAGCGCGTGCTCTCCTACCTGCCCTCGAATAACCGTGCCGCCGCTCCCCGCACCGAGGCCACCATCGTTGCGGGCTCTGTGGAGGAGAACATCACCGACGCCGACCATGTCCTCGATACCCTCGTGGGCGATGACGGCGCCGTCGATCTCGCCGACGTGGTCACCGCCACCTGTGAGGATGTCTTTGAACTCGGCGCCCAGGTGCGCGGTGTCTTCACTGGTTTCGGTCGCGTCGAGGGACGCACGGTGGGCATCATCGCCAACCGCGACACCCTCGATGCGGAAGCTGCCGCTAAGGCCGCGCGTTTCATCCGACTGTGCGATGCCTTCAATACTCCCATCATCGAGTTCGTCGATACTCCGGCACTGGACGTGGAGAAGGCGGCGCTGGCCAAGCTGGTGCACGCCTACTCCGCGGCGAGCGTGGGCAAGATCAGCGTCATCGTCCGCCGCGCGCACGGTACCGGATACATCGCCTTCGGCTCCAAGGAGCTCGGCGCGGATCTGTCCTATGCGTGGCCGACGGCCGAGATCGCCGTGGCCGATGCCCCCGCACTGGCCTCCGAGCTAGAGCTGAGCGAGGAGGAGGCCGCCGCCTACCTGACCCCGTACCAGGCCGCTGAGCGCGGTCTCGTCGATTCCGTTATTACCCCGGCAGCCACGCGTGGCTCCCTCATTGAGGGCCTGCGCCTGCTGGATCGCAAGATTATTCCGACCCTGCCGAAGAAGCACGGCAATATCGTTTTGTAGAGGTGTCCAATGACCGCTTCCCTGTTTACCGTTCTGCGCGGCAACCCCACCGACGCTGAGGTGGCGGCCCTATCCACGGTGCTCAGCCAGCTCGACTCTGAGGCGCGCGCCAAGGCCGCCGATACCCGCTCTGAGCGCGACCTGTGGGGACAGCCGGGTGACGTATTCAACCCGTCCGCCTTCCGCAACGTCCGCTACTACTAAGCGCATGCGCCTGGTTCTGGCCTCCCAGTCCCCCTCCCGCCTGTCCATCCTGCGGGGTGCGGGCGTGGAACCCGTCATCGCCCCGGCTCACGTGGACGAGCGCGCCATCGAGGAGCGCCTGGCGGGTGCTGAGCCCGCCGAGATCGTCTGCGCCTTGGCTGCTGCGAAGGCGGAGGCCATTGCTGCCGACTATCCCGAGGACGTCGTGGTGGGTGGGGATTCCATGCTGCTTCTCGACGGCTCCCTCCAAGGCAAACCCCACACCCCCGAGGCCACCGTGGAGCGCTGGCACGCGCAGGCCGGCCGCGCTGCGGAGCTCATCACCGGTCACTGCGTGCTCTACGGCGAGGAGCGCTTCGTTGAAGCCTCGCGCACGACGGTGCACTTTGCCCAGGCCTCGGACGCCGATATCGAGGCCTACGCCCGCACCGGCGAGCCGCTGGAATGCGCCGGCGCCTTTACCTTGGAAGCCCTCGGCGGCTGGTTCATCGACCGCATTGAGGGCGATCCTTCCTCCGTCATCGGGCTTTCGCTGCCGGTGCTGCGCCGCGCGCTGTATTCCTTTGGGCTCAACGTTTCCGGCTTCTGGGTTTAATCAAACCTATTGACTGGATTTTTAATCACCGATATTATGTGATTCACATTTCACTGCATGCGAGAGAAGGCGGAATTAGATCCTGCAATCTACAGGTTTTAAATCGCTTCAGGAACTCGCACAGAGCTTAAGTAAGGAATTTGGAGTACACCATGTCCTCATTGCTGCATCAGTAATTTCTATTTGACACACCGCTGCTTTCGACGGGTCAATATTTCACCGCCGAGAGAATTGTCTACCTCGAAAATCCGACGCTGGGTTCATGCTGCGCGCATGAGTTTCCAGTCGCGGTTGTCAAAACATAGAGAGAACCGATGCAAGATCACAATACTACTGGTGGAAATTTTTGGACTATTGTACGCAAGAGTCATCCCGATTACTTACGGTGGTTCTTCGCCGACACAACAAGCGCTTTGGGTTCATCCCTCATTGCCATCCCTGTTTCACTTGCGAGCTTCCACCTCACTGGAAGTCTAAGCCAAGCAGGTCTCATCGGAGCAGCAAGCTCAGCTGGCTCCTTGATCATGACCATCCCAGCCGGAATGATCATTGATCGCTTCGATAAGAAGAATCTGCTTCTCCTTTACGGCCTGAGTCAGATTGCTATCTGGTCTTCCTTTTCCCTCCTCCTCTGCCTGGGTAAATTCACCTTCATCTCCTTATTCTTCTTCAGCTTATTTGCTGGGATGATTACAGGCACCTTCGGAGGGCTAACCAATGCCATTCTGAGATTCATCATCCCAGAGAATCTACTTGTCCAAGCACAAGGCCGTAACCAAACTCGAGACAACATTATCTGGATGGTGGGATTACCCTTGGGAGGCCTCCTTTACGGACTGGCGCCGGTTATTCCTTTTATCGCACAATCCCTGTCAGGGCTTGGTCCCGTATATGCTTCAAGGAGCATCAATGCAAACCTAGGTGAAACAATCAGTGACCAGAAGTATTCATTTACAGAGTTCTGGTCCGATACCAAATATTCTTTGGCTTGGATTTGGAAATATCCGGTGCTCCGGGCAATTTTCAGCATCGATTTATGCTCGAATTTTGCCAATTTTTTCCTCATCGCGTCCATAGATCTATGGTTGGCCTATCTTAAAGTTGATGGCTGGATAATCGGCTTAACTTCAACCATGTTTACCCTAGGCATGATTGTTGGAGGATTTTTTCAGGACCACCTCATCAAGCGATTACCTGGAAGAAACATAATCCGAGCAACCATGCTCTGGGAATTAATGTGGTACATATTTCTTCTCGTGTTTTCCCATTATTGGCCGCTTATCGCAGTCGCAGCATTTTTCATCGTCATTCCCTCGATCGCATGTAACTCGTACTCTGGTGGACTACTTGCGTTATCTGCACCCCCTGAAAAGATAGGTAAGTGCTCGGCAGGAGCACGCCTAATGATGGGACTACTTCCAATCATCGCCTCCACCAGCGCAGGCGTTCTTCTTTCTGCAATTGGTTTTCAGGCAAGCATGGCACTATGTGTTCTGTGCTCGGTTATCTCTTGCTTGATAGTTGTTGCGACCGGCTATTTGGTAGCAGTGTCGTGACTATCCGGTAGCGCTTCAGTGGGTTTCTGGTAGCAGCTCAGGGTGCTCGGGATGATACTTCCGGTAGCCGCACCACTCGGGTGCGGCGTGTACTGGAAGGAGTCCGCTTATGCCGGATTACCGTGCGGTGATGACGCTGCTGATTAGGAAGCGTTCTTACCGCCAGATTGAAGACCAGCTCGGGTGCTCGCACCGCGCGATTTCCCGGGCGAACCAAGCGCTGCGAAGCCTTGGCCTAACCACTGCCCAGCAGGTCGCGGCGCTGACGAATGACGAGCTGGACGAGATATTCGTTGACAAGCGCAGTAGCGGGCAAGGCGAATTCGTCCCGATTGACTTTGACGCGGTCGTCAAAGCACGCACAGGGCGTGTGAAGCAAACACTGCAAGTATTGTGGGCTCGCTACACCACCAACCCCGCCCAGCCGGGCCAGCGCCATTACAGCTACGACCGATTCCGCCAGCTGGTTGCCTCCCATGTCGATGCAGCCGGGCTTACCGCCCGGATCACCCATGCACCAGGGCATACGATGCAGGTGGATTGGGCAGGGACCAAGATGAGCCTGTACGACCCTGCGGGCACACAGGGTGCGAAAGTCAGCATTTTCGTCGCCTCGCTGCCGTATTCAGGAATGCTGTTTGCCTGTGCGTGTGTTGACCAGCGGCAGCAGTCCTGGCTTGATGGCCACCGCCAAGCGTTTGACTACTTCGGCGGGGTCTGCCAGGTTGTTGTCCCCGATAACGCGTCGACGGCGTCGAACGCAATCAGCACTGCCGATAGGAATCGGAAGGTCAACGACACCTACCAGCAGTTCTTGGAGCACTACAACACAGCGGCACTTCCCACACGCGCGCGTCGGCCGAAAGATAAAGCGAATGTGGAAGCTGCGGTAAAGATCGTCACGCACAAAGTCATCCACGTCCTTGAGGGCCACCAGTGCGTTGACTTGGACGAGCTCAACGGAAAGATTGTGGGCTTGGTCGACGCGATCAACACCTCCGTGCCGTTTCGCAGTCAGCAGTCAAGCCGCAGGGATCTCTTTGAAGCACACGAACAGCGTCTGCTTGCCGATCTGCCGGCAACCCCGTGGCAGCACACCGAGTGGAAGCGTGCGAAAGTAGCCCCAGATTTCCATATCACGGTTSCAACCGTGCGCTACTCCGTCCCGCACCAGCTTGTTGGCCGCACTGTCGATGTGCGCATCACCGGGCAAGTCTTGACCGTCTTTGACCAGGGGACAACCGTAGCAACCCACCGGGTTTCGCATAAGCGTGGGGCCTATGTCACTGACTATGAGCACATTCCATCTGGAATGGACTCCACCCGTGGACTGTGGACAAGCGACTACTTTTATCGCGAAGCCAGCAAAACCGGCCCGGCAACACGCAAGGTCATCGAAGAACTCATCGCGGCGAAAGCCATCCCGGCCCAGGCGTACCAATCCTGTAGAAACGTGCTGTCGATGGGCAAACACGGCAACAAACCAATCCTGGAAGAGGCATGCCAGCGCCTGACCGCCAACAACGGCAGCCGACGAGCGGTGTCATATACCGCGGTCAAAAACATGATGGCCGCCATACGCAAAGAACACGCCACACGGCCCCGCGGCTGTGACCAGCCCACGCGCAGCACCACAACCAACCAATCCACCGCCCCTGCAGTCTCCGACAGGGATACCACAGGCGCGTTTCTCGGCGGTGCAGACCAGTTCAACATGGACAACCTCGTTAAGAAAGGAAACTAAAGCCCATGTCATCACCAACCCCGCCAACAGATCGCTTCCTTGACGAATCCGTTCTGGCCGACTTCACCGCGCTGCGGATGACTGCCTTCGGCAGAAGCGTTATCGACATCGCCAACGATCCCGCATTCGACGCATGGACGTTTTCCCAAAAGGTGCTCTACGCACTCGATAAAGAAGTCGCGGCCAGGCGTGAACGACGCATCAACAAACTGCTGAAAGCATCCCGATCGCCGAACCTTGATGCTTGCCTTGAAAAGGTAGTCTGCACGCCTGACCGCAACATCAACCCCGAGCAAGTCAGCAGACTCGCTCACGGACAATGGTGCCACCTGGGCCAAAACATTGTCATCCTGGGCAAATCCTCAGTCGGCAAAACCTACCTCGCCCAAGCCCTGATCACAGCAGCATGCCGCAACGACTACTCCGCACGGTTCTACCGCACCGACATGCTTGCCGCCGAACTGGCAGTCCTCCAACCCGAAGACCCCATACGGCTGAAGTTCATCCAGCACCTCCACGACGTCGACGTCCTGGTCTTAGATGACTTCCTCACCACACCTATTGATGCCGCGACCGCGCACCAACTTCTCAACATCCTCGCCGGACGAGAAGGCAAAGTCTCAACGATAGTGACCTCACAATTCACCCCACTGGAGTGGTACAAGTCCATCCCCGATGCCGTGATCTCCGAGTCAATCCTCAACCGACTCGTCTCCGGCGCCGAGATCATCACACTCGAAGGACCAAACATGCGCCTCACCACCAACGCATAACCACCAACAACGCCTGAGTGAGACACCGCTACCGGATACTCACTCAGGCGCTACCAGATACTCACCACACCGCTACCATTTCAGTCTTCTGAACAGGCCCGTCCATCGGTTTTCATATTGTGGTGGTGCTGGCACAACGCCACCATGTTGTCCGGATGCGTTGGCCCACCATCGGCGTAGTTAATCCGGTGGTCTAACTGACACAACCACGCCGGCATTCCGCAGCCAGCGGCACGGCAGGTGCCATCGCGGCCTTCAACGTATTTGCGAACCATCGTGGCTGGTCCGTAGCTCTTAGAGGCCTCCGGCTTGGTGCTCAAATCTCTTACCGTTGTGGACTGAGCCGGGATGTCTCCCACTTGCCAGCCATGTCCTTCCACGTACACTGGGGCGTCCTCTACATCGTCGGCTTTATATGTGTGGAGCACTACTCGGGCAGCTTCTGGCTCCACCTTTCCGGTAGTGAGGAGGATCAGCGCTTCCGCCATGGACACCTCATGCTTTTCGGCTGCTGCCTTAATTGCTTCATGGATGATGATTCCGACGCTGCTGTCCACCTCGAGTTCTAGGGTGGCGCGCTGGGCGCGGGTCATCATGGAGTACCGATTCTTTGGGCGCTTATCCTCCACGGCGATGGAGTCATCATGCACTTTGACGAGGTCGCGTATCCGGCGGCGAATCTGCGCGGCGGTGGGAAATACCTGATTTGGCTTAGTCGGGGTAAACCACCGAGCTAATGAGGCATCAATTGCGGCGACCACCTCCTTTGAAGGCTGGCCTAGTTTAGCCATCACCTGATCGATAGCAATCAAAGCCGCTAAATCCAGCAAATGGTTGGCATCTTGCAGAGCCTTTACTTGAGGAAGCTCGGTAAGGCGGTGAAGGCCCATGATAATGCGGGCTACCGCGCCAGCAGATTTACCGGTCTTTATCCCAAGGCGCATGCAAGCAGTATCGGCGTCCTCGTCAAGTGCGGGAAGAACGCTGGACCAGAATTCATAGTCTGCCTGGCGTACACCTTGACCTGCCACGCAGACCGGATCATTCGGATTGGAATGAGAAAAATAGGACGCATTAACAACGTCTGTAGTGGAAGACACGAAACGCGCAACCCCCTCTTTCTTAAGTGAATTACTGAGAGGATCCGAACCCCCACTGTTCGAAACCCCTTTCGAAAAACGAGTTTATGCCACACCCTCGACGATGTCTACCCCGGAAGAAAAGTTGTTAAAGGGGAGGCAACTGAGGTGACAGATGCTGGCGAGGTGTGGTTTCAGTCGGTCTCCGACTTGAAGCGGGGCGTGCGGAAGTCCCCTGGAGTGGGACGTATGTTTGGTTAATGCTCCCTCACTAGAGATTGTTAAAATTGTGACTTGAGTTAATCTATGCACGTGCTGAAACCTACCCCGCTCATCGTTGGCCTTGCTCTTGCGGCTCTCACGGCGCCACCCGCCCATGCCCTGACGTTCAATCCTGAAAAGGTTCCACCACGCACCCAGATGACCGTGCGTTATGCCGACGGAAACTCAGTCTCCACCGGAAATGGCCATGAGTCCCGCGCCGCGCTATCCCTGGCCAAGCTATACCTCGGCATGTGGGTGCTGAAGTACGGCACGCCGGAGGATAAAGCCCGCGTGGAGAACATGATTCGTTTCTCTGAGGACGGAACTGCCAGCGACTTAGAGTGGAAATATCCGCAGGCGATTCCCTCCATCATCGGTGAGTATCAGCTGGGGGAGACCCACCACAACGGCTACTGGGGAAATGTCACGACGTCGACGGAGGATCTCACGCGCTTCATCGGGGTGATTTCTGGCGATCCGGTTGCCGCGCCGATCACGAAGGGCATGGCGACGGCAGCGCCCGCAGCGGCCGACGGTTACCGCCAGGACTTTGGCACCGCACGAATCCCGGGCATCATCGGCACGAAATTTGGGTGGTCGGATGACCGCCAAGTTCACGCGAGCGCCTCCTTTGGTCCGGGCTATAGCGTGGCGGCTAATACCTATGGTTCCCCGGCGGATCTCACGACGGATGTTCTCGGTGCGGTGGAGGTTTCTCCGCAGGCGCCGAGCTTGCCGACGCCCCTCCAAGATGCGCACGATAGGGCGTGTGCGGAACTGAAGCGCGCTGTGCCGAGCTCGTCGCAGGTGTGCTGACCAACCAGGAGATAAGCTAAGAAGTACCTTTGCGGGTGCTAAGAAATTAATATATTCTCGGCTGTCAACGAAGCGGTTACTAGCCCGAAAGGTAATTCTGATGCGCAAGACGTTGTCCATTTTGACCATTGCTGTTGCAGCTTTGAGCGCTGCCCCAGCAGCGACTGCGAAGAGCGACCAAACCCGTTCGCTTATTTCCCCAGGCACGTGTGCCACCATTACCAAGTTGGCAAATGAAGGAAAGCCCGTTCCGGATCCGTCTATTCTGCGCGATGCCGATTCCGTTCCTTCTTACTTCCAGAGCGGGGTCCTTAAGTACAAGGTGGCGGATGATTTCCCCTACCGCGAGCAGCTCGATGCCGCGGTAGCTGAGTGGAACGACGCGCTCGACGGGAAGGCCTCGCTTAAGGAAGTAGCGCCGTCCGAGGCTGATGAAGACACCATCGCCATCATCTACAAGCCGGAACCGAACGGTTACGTCCAAGGTACGGCCTACCCGGACCATGGGATGCTCTTCATCAAGACCGCTAACGCTCAGTACCCAGAGGCGCTCCAAGGCACTATCGCCCACGAGCTCGGCCACATGATGGGCGCGGGTCACTCCTGCGCCCACGCGCTCATGGCCGGTGCGAACCAGAATCCCATTTCTTATCATGTGACTCCGCTCGATGCGGTGGCTGTCCTGCAAGGACAGTTCGACTAAGTCACCGCAGGCTGGCCGCGCCCGGCGAATGCGAATAGGTGTCGTCGGTCTTGGCCAGGCGGTGAGCGCGGATTCCCAGGTAGATGACCGTCGGGTACATGATGAGCGCCACGAGGACATACTGCGTAACGAGCTGCCAGGTTTCCTCCCACATGTAGTTCCACGCGAAGTGGAGACAGAAGGAGAAAAACAGCGCGCCCACGCCAATGCCGAGGCGCCACCACCATGGTTTATGCGCGGCGTAGATAGCCCAGCCGATGCCAAAACCTGCGATGGCAGAGAAACACATATGCAGGCACGGGCCTGCAACAAGGCGCAGGCCCCACATCTGGAGCATGCCGATCCAGTCTGAGGTGGGGTGCATCAGTGCACCCATCGCGGAGTACAGGCTGTTTTCCAGGACTTCGAAGCCCCAGCCCACGAGGGCACCGACGATGAAGCCGTGCCAAGGCCGGTTGAGCTGTCGGAAGCTGAGGAGGATGAAGACCACGCCGAGGACCTTGGCAAATTCTTCCGGATAAGCACCGGCCCAGGACATCATGGATTCCTCCCAGCCCAGGCCCACGGAGAGGTCGGTCAGTGGGGAGGCTGACAGCAGCGCCAAGGTCACAGCAGCGCCGGCTCCCCAGAGCACGCTTGCCGACGCCCACCCTTTCCCCGGCCTTGCCCACATCGGACTGCGACTCCACAGGAACAGGCCCAGCGCCAAGAAACCGACGCCGAGGATCAAGCTAACGAGGCCCGGCAGAGGAGCCACGAAGAAAATGCCGAGCAGATTAATCAGGGAAATCGGCAGGCAGAGACCAATGATGATCCACAAGGTAACGCGGAAGATTTTGCTCATCAGAAGGCCTCCATAAATTGTTGGGCAAGGTCGGTCGGGTCACCATTGGAGAAGACGATCTGATAGTTGAGATCGCCTTTAGCCACGCTGAAGGCGAAGACCGGAATAAAGCCATCCGTTTCAAGGGTGAGAATACCTCCGGCATCTTTAACGTCTTCTTCCCTCGGCATGCCCTCGAAGCTGGTTGCGCGCACGGCGCGGCGCAGGGCGAGCGCATCGTCCTCGACGCCTTCGGTGACATAGGCCTCGACCAAGGTATCGCCGCAGTCCCAGGCCTGGTTGGCCATGGAATCATGATTTACGCTGCACGTAAGGCCCTCGATGGGTTGGCGCCACTCAGGGTCATCGAGCACCACTTCTTCCATTTCAGGTTCACGCTCCGGCAAGGCCAAGCTCAACACAGCGGGCAACCCAAGGACGAGCAAGGTTGCCCCGAGCACGGCGAAGAAAGGTCCCGTCATCTTCGCCGGAGGGAAACGATAAGAAGTCATGCACACCACACTAACGCGTGCTTCTGACATAGAGTGAAGTGCATGAAGGATCTGTATCAATTTGTTAATGGCCCATGGATTGAGTCCCACGTTATCCCCGATGATCGCGGTGTCGACGGCACCTTCCACGCGCTGCGCGACGAAGCCGAGGAACTCGTCCACGAGATCGTTAAGGAAGACGCTGGCCGTCCTGGGATCGTGTATTCCTCTCACATGGACGTTGAGGGAGTCAATGCTGCGGGGACGGCGCCACTTTCCGAAGATCTGGACAAGCTGGTTGCGGCTGATCCGGAGGAGCTGGCGCACAACCTGGGTATTCTGGAGCGCGAGGGCGTTGGTGCCCCAGTGACCTTCTGGGTAGAAAAAGACTCCGGCTCCGAGGACGCGGTGGCCTACATTATTCAGTCTGGTTTAGGTCTGCCGGATGAGGCTTATTACCGCGAAGAAGCTCACGCGCAGACGCTCGCTGACTACGAGAAGCACGTTGCGGCGATGCTGGGATTCTTAGATCCCGCTCGCCTCTTCGGGCTGGGCGCGGAGGTTGCAGCTACCCGCATCGTGAACCTGGAGAAGGAAATTGCGGCTGGGCATTGGGATGTGGTGGCCTCCCGTGATGCGGTGAAGACGTATAACCCGGTGGACGTCGCCAATCTGCCCAGCATCACCCGCGCCATCCTGCAGGGTGGGGGACTGCCGGAGCACCGCGTGGTGGCCATGATGCCGTCCTACTTTGAGCACCTCGAGGGCCTGTTCACCGCCGGCCGTATGGCGGATTGGCAACTGTGGGCTACGTGGCACATTCTGTTGTCGCGTGCCCCCTACCTCACCGAGGAGATCGGTAAGAAGAACTTCGAGTTCTATGGAACTAAGCTCTCGGGTGCTACTGAACAGCGTGCACGTTGGAAGCGCGCCGTCGGGCTGGCGGAAAACATGGTGGGCCAGGAAATCGGCAAGGTCTTCGTGGACAAGCACTTCCCGCCGTCCTCGAAGTCCGAGATGGATGAGCTGGTGGAATACCTTACCGCCGCCTACCGCGAGAGGATTTCGCAGCTGGAGTGGATGACCCCGGCTACCCGCGAGCGCGCGCTGGAAAAGCTCTCCCAGTTCAAGGCCAAGATTGGGTACCCGGATACGTGGCGCGACTACTCTGACCTGGAGTTTTCGCCGAAGGGTGCGGACTTGGTGGCCAATGTGCGCGCAGGCAACGCGTGGAACCACGATTATGAGTTGGCCAAGATTGGCAAGCCGGCGGACCGCGATGAATGGTTCTCCACCCCGCAGACGGTGAATGCTTTTTATAATCCGGTGGTCAATGACATCACCTTCCCGGCGGCTATTTTGCGCCCGCCGTTCTATAACCCAGAAGCTGATGCCGCGGAGAACTTCGGTGCTATCGGCGCGGTGATTGGCCACGAGATTGGGCATGGCTTTGATGATCAGGGCTCGCAGTATGATGGCCAGGGCAACCTCAACTCTTGGTGGACGGATGAGGACCGCGCGGCCTTCGAGAAGTTGACCGCGAAGCTGGTGGATCAGTTCCAAGGCCAGGTGCCCAAGGTACTGGAGGGCACTGATTCCGCAGGCGTCAACGGCAGCTTCACTCTGGGTGAGAACATCGGTGACCTGGGCGGATTGGGCATTGCCGTGGTGGCCTACAAGAACTACTGCGCCGACAAGGGCCTGGACATCAACGGTCAGGTCGCGCCCTTTGAGGCAGAAGGTGCTGAGCCTGAATTGGCAGAGCACGAGTACACCGGTCTGCAGCGCTTCTTCCTGGCGTGGGCGCGCGTGTGGCGTACTGCTATTCGTCCGGAGATGGCTACGCAGTACTTGGCTATTGACCCGCACTCGCCGGCGGAGTTCCGCTGCAACATCATCGCCGAGAACATTGACGAGTTCTACGAGGCTTTTGATGTCGAGGATGGATTGGTCCCAGAGGAGCGCGTCACCATCTGGTAGTACCCTTGGGGGCCATGAGTGACTACCAACTAAGTCCGGAAAAACAGCTCGAGCAACTCTCCTCCTACATGGAGGTGCACTACCCGCTGCCGGACTTCCGTCCGCCGTGGGCAGGTGGAGGTTCGCCGGAGGCGGACCGCTACTGTGCGCTGCTGCCGGATCGCATCGTGCAGGCCTCGATGATGGTGCTGGGTACCGCGGTGGATCACTCGCTGCCCGGTACTGCCTTCACGGAGGGGGTGCGTGTTGAGGAATCTGAGGTCGGAGCGATCTTTGTTCCCTCGGAACAGAATGGCCGCTGGGCAGTCTCGCTGCACTCCGGTGGCTGGTGGCGCGGTGACGGCAAGGCGCTAGAGATGCAGTGGCGGCCCGAAGTGGCTGCTGCGGCGCAGCTGTCGGGGACCACGATCATTGATGTGGATTATCCGTTGGCGCCCGAGCACACCGTGGCGCAGATGGTGGAGTCGGTTCAGGCGGCCGTCGATTATGCGCGCGCCCAGGGGGCAGAGCGCGTGACGGCGTGGGGCTATTCCTCCGGTGGCGCGCTCGCAGCGCTGGTGCCTGCCGACGCCCTCCTCCTCACCTTCCCCGACTTCGGTGCGCTGGCCAAGCTCCCGGAGGAGATCCGCGGCGACTATGTCCTCGATGTTGAGAAGCTGCCGGGGCTATATTCCGGCATCTTGGTCCAGACCGCGGCGCAGGACGAGATTGCTGAGCGCGTGAAGATCCCCGGTGCACAGACCGCGGACTACGTATCTATGCACCGTATTTCTACCCCGGCCGTGGCGCGTCAGAGGGTGCGTGACGCGGCCAAGTTCCTGTAGGGCTATTGCTCGCCCTCTGGGCGAATCTTCATCTCAGAGTTCTTCCACCAGCCGGAGCGCTGGATGATCTCTTGGTCGATCTCTGCCTCCAGCGGGGCCTCGCCCTGGGAGTTGGTGCGCAGCTCATACTTTTCAATGGAGCCCCAGTCGCGCGCCCAATCGTTGTTGAGGTAGCTCGGGATCTCATAGGAGTAGTTCACTGCTTCCGCGGTGGCCAGCGCGCCACCACCGGAGAAGGACTGGAAGTCCGTGAGGGAGGTTTGCGCGGCGGCGTCGGGAAGAATGCGGAACTGCGGAATTTCGGTTACCCCGGCGTAGTGGTCAAAGGTGCGCTGGCAGGGGAACTGCAGGGCGACGGACCAGTCAAGGAGTGCCGGGGTGGAGGAATCGAATTGCGAGTTGATGGTGGCAAGCTCCGGCACGCGCGGCGGGGTAAACGCCATCCAATCATCCTCATCGGTGGAGTCGTCTACCGCAACGAGGCGCACGACGTTGGCCTCCTCCGGGAGCTCGTCCAGAGCAATGCGGAGGTTGCGCCACTTGGGGGTAGCACCGACGTCGGAAAGCTCGGCCTCACCCTTGTTGGTGACCTTGCCGTCCTTGAGGGTGCCGTACTCCAGGGTGAGCTCGGTGCCCTCCTGCTCCACGCCGTTGACGTCGTGGTGGTAAATCTTGCCGGCGGCAGAAACCGAGAGGATGGGGGAGTTTTCTGAGGATTCCGGCAGGTTGTACCACTGCGTGGTGATGGTGGCGGTGGAGCGCTGCGACTCATCGTAGGAGCCCATGACCGGGACCTTCGTGTAATCCAGGTTGAAGGGCAGGTGCATCTCGGAGCCGTTGACGCCCAAGGTTCCGCGCACGCCGCCGGCGGAAGAGTCGGTGACCTCGGTGGCCTTCTCCTCGGTTTCGGTGAGCTCCTTTTGCTCATTGGAGGACGCAGAGGAATCACCGGTGGTGTTGGCAATGGCGCCTACCGACGCCGAGTTGAGGTTCTCCGGTTCAATATCCTCCTTGATCATGTTCGGGCCGAAGCCGAAATTGTCTTCCTCCGGATCCACCAGGGAGTCTTTGAGTTCGCCTGTAACCGGAGTGAGGAAAGCGTCGTTGGTGTTGGTTTCCACCAGCGTGGCATCCGCGAGCGAGCAGACATCGCCGCGTAGGGAGGCCAGGTTGCCCTTGCCCACGGAGTAAGAATCCGCCTGGGCCACGTAGCCCTTGGCAAAGGAGGCGCAGGAGAAGGCGACGATGAGGATGCAGGCCACTGCGATTGGTGCGGACATGGCGCCTGCCCAGCGGGACACCTCACCCTTCCGGCTGTTGTGAGTAAGTGATTGGTAGAGGCCAATCGCCAGCACCACCATGCCGATGGCGAGCACCACGGTATTGGCCTCAATAGCCTTGAATTGCACCGTGCGGTCCCACCACGGGATGCCGAAGGAAGACACGTACCACCAGGCGTTCCAGCCGCCCAGAGAGATGGCCATGAGGAAAATCACCGCGGCGATGGAGAAGGTCCGGGCGCGCGGGGAGCGCATGGCGATCTGGGAAAGGACCACCGAGCCGAGCGCGGCGATAACGCCGGCGACACCGGCGTAGATGCCGAAGTGGTGCGTCCACTTCGTCGGCGTGAACATGAGGAAGAAGGCCGACAGCGCCATGATGGCTAGCAGGCGCTTGGTGGGATCTGCCTCC
Organism: Corynebacterium minutissimum; assembly: GCF_000988205.1. Taxonomy (GTDB): domain Bacteria; phylum Actinomycetota; class Actinomycetes; order Mycobacteriales; family Mycobacteriaceae; genus Corynebacterium; species Corynebacterium hiratae. The sequence continues at coordinate 157,460 of NZ_LAYQ01000001.1, forward strand.
GCGCCCACGACGCGGTGGTCCTTAATGAAAGCGTAGATAATGAGCGCCAGGCAGAAGAGCATGGTGAACATGGCGAAGCGGCGCGTCAGGGAGCCATCCACGGAGGGCTCAAAGAGCGTGGAGTAGCGTACGAACTCCGAGTACCACGGCAGGGACGGGCCGACCGCGGAACGAACGCGAGTGGACTCGAGCACGGACGCTAACGTTTGATCCCCGAAGGCGGCAACCATGACCGCAGTGCCGCAGGCCAGAAACGGGGCGATGAGGGCTGTCCAGCCGACCTGGGAAGCGCGCGTGCCCATGATGCGGAACAGCGCGGGCAGGCAGACCAGGAAGATGCCCACCGCGGTAAGACCAGTGGGGCCTGCGGCCAGGGTAATGGCGGCGATGATGGTGCCCACGGCCGCTGGTAGGAGGCGCTGGTTGGAGATGGCGCGCTCAAAGGAGGCCCACGTCAGCATGACGCCGAGGGCCACGATGGGTTCCGGGCGGATGCCGTTGTTATACGGCAGCCAGAAAGCCAAGAACATGAAGGCCGCGGTCCAGTGCGCCAAGCGGCGCTCGTTGACGCGGGCACCGAAGCGCGGGAGCATCTCGCGCGACAACACGAACCAGATGATGAGCGCCGAGATGAGGGAGGGCAGGCGCACGATGATGGAGGCGCTGGAGAATTGCGCCAGCCATGCTACGAGGTCGTAGTAGGGAGCACCGAACGGGGCCTCGGGGACGCCGTACCAGCGGTAGTAGTTCGCCATGTAGGTCGCGTGATCGGAAACGCGGCCCATGGTGAGGATGAAGCCATCATCGGAGGTGTTGGCGCCGAAGATATACCACCAGCCGAGTACAGCAGCCACGACGCCATCCAGCGGGCGGATCTGCTTCCAGGTCTCCGGCATGAAGCCGAAGCGTTTGCCATCGAGGCGGTCAATTCGCCACAAACACACCAGGCTGATGACCACCATGGCCAAGCCCAGCCACATGGCGATGAGCTTGAGCGGTGTCGGGGAGGAGGTGAAGCGCGAGTTGATCTCGACGTGGATACGGAGGTCATCGCCCAGCTCTTTAAGGGCTTCCGGGGTGTCGTCGATTTCGGTGTAGACGCCGGTGACCTGTGGGCGCAGATCCTCATCGGAAGTTTTCTTGTGCTTGCCCAGGGTCACCGTGGTGCCGTCGCCGGTGGACTGGATGCGGAGGGTGGCGTCGTCAGGCAGCTTCGCCACTTGCTCGGCAGTGAGCGAGAAAATGACCTCATCGAGGCTGGTGACCGAGAGACCACCCTCGCCGGCACGGACAAACATGCCGCGGTTGGAGGCCTTCTTGGACTCCGGTGGCACGGTGCCGTAGAGCAGGTCCTGGCCATCGCGCAGCTTGTCGACGGCGCTCAGGGGGATCTCTGCATCAATTTCTTCCGGCGCCACCGAGATGAGCGGGGCGTTGATGGACTGCAGGGAGCCCTGCTGGGGCCAATCGAAGGAGGACTGGGTCTGGTTCACCGGCAGCAGCGGCGTGGCCACAAAGCAGAGGAACCCGATGAGTCCAGCGATGATGGCGGTGAGCCGCAGGGACTGCGGTGCACGTAATGAAGAGGTTTTCCGATCTGACACGGCGATCAGTGTACGTCACCGACGTGCCTTTTTAAGATCTGGCCGCGACGACGAAGGGGCCGATTTGTTTGACTTCCCAGCCCTTCTCAAAGACTTCCGGGTTGAAGAACACTGCGCGGTAGCGCACGTTGGGCTGGTTGGGGTAGATGTCCTCCGCCAAGTGGGTCTTGTAACCGTCACCGGGTTCTTCCATGTCGCCGCGGAAGATGAGGACGTCGGGCCCGCGCCACGGTGCGGACTCGAGGGACTGCGCGAACTCCTCCGGAGTTTGTTCCCAGGACTTCGAGGCCCACTCCTCGATTTGCAGGTTGCGGGTGCTGAACTCTCCCAGCGGGTTGGCGTAGTTGCTGGTGAAGGCGTTGAACCCGTAGTAGGGGTTATACGCCATGAAGAGCTTTTCATCCGTCAGGACAACTGTGTCGGTGGCGTCGTAGCCCTGGGAGTCGATGAACTCGCGGATCTTGGCGTAGTTGGCGGAAGAATCGCTGGTGTAGCGGTCCGCGCGCTCACCGTAGCCGTCGGTATCGGTATAGGCGTGGTCCAGGGCGGTCACGTTCGTCGCCGGAATCTGCTGGGCATAGTAAATACCACCAAGGCCCATGATGATGGCGAATACCAAGGTTATGCGCTTGCTCGTGGTCTCGGTGAAGCGTGCCGGGTAGAGCGTGGGAAGGCCCATGAGGCGGACGTCGGCCAGCGCGAGGATGCCAGCAGTGGCGAAGAGCACCGCGACGATCAGCTCGAGGCGGAAGCCCAGCAGCGTGCTGCCGGCGAGGGTCATGACCATAGAAGCCAAGATCCACAGGTAGGTGCCGACGATCGCGGTGCCCATTGACTTGATGTCGGGTTCGTCGATGCGTAGGACGAGGTAGATCAAGCCGATGAGGCTGAGAATGCCGATGACGGACAAGGAGAGGAAGGGGGCCGGGATCTGGGTTCCCTCCTCCGGCAGGTAATGCTGCGCGGTGGATTCCAGCGGGGCGGTGGCATGCAGAACCGCGCGCAGGTATGGCGCCCAGGCGATCGCGGCGATGGCCAGGGAACCGGCCGCGATAGTGGCGAGGTGTATCAGGGGAGTCCATGTACGTTCGGCCATGCAGGTGACGAGCGCAATGAGACTGACGATGGTCAATGCCACGGCACCGGTATAGAGCGTGTAGAAGCAGGCGGAAACTCCCAGGTAGATGGCAATTCCGGCGGTGGAGAACCAGGAGGAGCTGTGGAAAGCATGCGAGCACAGCACGGCCACGGCCGGCACCCCCATGGCGATGACCGCGGAATACGGCTCCTCAGCGCCGATGGCCAACGTCACCGCTGTGGTGGTGAGGGCAATGGCGGCGGCAACCGGAAGGGAACCGGACAGCCGTTGCCACAAGGGAACCAGGATGCACCCGGACACGGCCAAGGAGATGAGGCTCCATGGTTGGTATACCTCCCAGCCAGGCATGTTGAGGAGGTTGGCTAGCCGCCCGCCCATCCAGAACCAGCCCAGTGGGTAGAAGGTGGGCAGTCCCTCGTAGTTCATGTCCGCATAAGAGCTGGCCTCCGTGGCGCGGGTCAGGAATTGGGTGCGGAAGACCTGGTCTACCTGGACGCCGTCGAGCCACAGGCGGGAGGCCGAAAGGGGGAGGCCGATACTGGTCAGCGTGAGCAGCGCTGGGGAGGTATAACACACAGCGGTGGTGAGCCACGACCGCCAGCGGGGGCGCGGGGAGGCGCCAATCACCCACCACACGCATAGCGCGCCCACTAGGAGAACGGTGAGCGCAGTTCCCGCAGTGCTCAATGCGCGGGTCACCATCGACGTGCTGAACGCCGGAAGGGAGACCGTCTTGAAGGCGAAGAAACCAATGAGCGTGATAAGGCCGCCACCTACAGCGGCGGCGGCCATTCCCACGAGAGTGGCGCGACGCGTCAAGCGGTCGACGTTATATTCCACGGTGGGGGACATAGACGACGTGGCGGGAGACGTCAGTCATGCACTTAGTCTCCCACACGCCGTGGACATAGCGGAACTTTAGAAAGGCAGCTTCCGGAAGATGGCCTGCGGGATGAACTTGAATCCCAAGGACACGTACTCAAAGAGCGGGTGCACGAAGATGGACTGCTTGCCGTCGAGCACTGCCTTGACGGTGGCCTTGGCCACGTCGGAGACGTTAACGGTCAGCGGTGCCTCGCCGGCCTCCGCCGACATCTTGGTGCGCACCTGACCCGGGCGAACCACCAGCACCTTGGCGCCGGAGCCGCGCAGGGCTTCGCCGAGGTTGATGAAGAAGCCGTCCACGCCGGCCTTGGAGGCGCCGTAGACGAAGTTGGAGCGGCGCACGCGCATGCCGGCGACAGACGAGAGCGCCACGATGGTGCCGTGGCCCTGCTGCTGGAACTTCTGGCCGAGTAAGACTCCGAGGGAGACCGGTGCGGTGAAGTTGGTCTGGGCCGAGGCAACTGCCTTAGCCTGGTCCTGCCAGAGTTCCTCCTGGTCACCGAGGGTGCCGAAGGCGATGATGGCGACGTCGACATCGCCACGTTCAAACGCGCGCTGGACGACGTCCGGGTGGCCCTCGAAGTCAGTCGCGTCAAAGTCCAGGACCTCGACGTCGCCACCGCGGGACTCGATGGTGGCGCGGGCCTCCGCGATACGCGGGGAGTCGGCACGAGCAGCCAAAGTGACCTTGGCCGGGCCGCGCTCGAGGAATTCCTCGACGATGCCGAGGCCGATCTCGGAGGTGCCGCCGAGAAGGAGGATGTGTTGTGCTTGGCCTACTGCATTCAGCATGAGGTTAATCCTTTCTAGTGCAGCTCGAGGCGGCGGGACATATCGGAGGCGAAGACGCCAGTCGGGTCGATGTCGTTGCGGGTCTTGAGCCAGCCCTCGAGGCCCGGGTACATCTTGTGGAAGTTCTCCGCCGAAGTGCGGGACTCCTTGGCCAGGTAGAGGCGGCCACCGAATTCCATGACGCGCTTGTCCAGATCGTCGAGGAAGGTGCCCAGGCCCGGCTTGATGGGGAAGTCCACGCAGACATTCCAACCCGGCATCGGGTAGGACAGCGGGGCCTTGTTACCCGGGCCGAAGAGCTTGAACACGTTGAGCGCGGAGTAGTGGCCGGAGCGCTGCATGTCCCGGATGATGTCCTTGAAAGGCTCGACGGCGTCGGTCGGCACCACGAACTGGTACTGCAGGAAGCCGTTGGAGCCGTAGCCGCGGTTCCACTCGCCGATGAGATCCAGCGGCTGGTAGAACTGCGTGAGGTTCTTGACCTGGTTACGAGCCGGGGCGCCCATGAGGTAGTAGGCCTCGCCGATGGCCATGAGCGAGAGCTTGTTCATGGTGAAGTTCGGGAAGATATCCGGAACGGTCATCAGCTGCGGGGCGTTGAACTTCAGCGGGTCCTTCGCCAGCTTCGGGTTCAGCTCCTCCAGCTGCTCCAGGGTGGCCAGCGAGCCGCGGGAGATGGTGGAGCGGCCCAGCTTCGGCTCTGGGGAGATGACGTCGAACCACGCGGAGGAGTACGTGTAGTTGTGCTCCGATCCATCGGAGTGGAAGGCGATGGTTTCCTCGAGGTTATCCGTGCGGTCGGTGTCCGCGATGAAGTAGGCGGTTTCCGTCTTCGTCATCTTGATTTTGGCGCGCAGGATGATGCCGGTCAGGCCCATGCCGCCGACGGTGGCCCAGAAAAGATCTCCTTCTGGATCCTCATCTGAGCCCTCTGGGCTCAGATGTAGTACGCGGCCATCGGCGACGAGCAACTCCATGGAGGTGACGTGGTTACCAAAGGAACCGGCGGAGTGGTGGTTCTTGCCGTGGATATCCGGGCCGATAGCACCACCGATGGTGACCTGGCGGGTGCCCGGCAGAACCGGAACCCACAGGCCATAAGGCAGGGCGGCCTTCATGAGCTGGTCGAGGGTGACTCCACCGTCGACGTCGACGATGCCCGACTCTGGGTCGATGGAGTGGATGTTGTTGAGCGGTTGCATGTCGATGACGAGGCCGCCGGCGTTCTGCGCGGGGTCACCGTAGGAGCGGCCCATACCGCGGGCGATGACGCCGCGGCGCAGGTGGGAAGGCTTATCAGCGTTGTCCTCGGCCACCTGGGCGACGGCGGTCTTGATGACGTCGACGTCCGGGGTGGATAAAACATGGGCGGTTGTCGCCGCCGTGCGGCCCCAACCGTAGAGGGACTTCTCAGTAGTATGCAGTTCCATCTCTTACTCTTTAAATCGATGTGATGGGTCGGTTTTCTACACTACCTAGGCGGCAGTGGCTGTGGCGGGAGTGAAAACGTGAGATTAGGTACAAAAGCCAAGCAAACGGAACATTTGTGCCGTCCGGTTGTATGGTTTTCTATGGCTAGTACAGATCCATGATCTGCCGGATTTCCTCGGGAAGTTCATCCTGCGAGGTGATCTCAGGGCCTTCATAAGAACGCAGGATTTCATAGACACGGCCGCGCGAGGTGGAGTCAAGGATGGGCAGTTCCTCGGCGATGAGCCGCGTCATAAAACCATTGAGTGGCAGTGAGGTGTGCTCGGTGGCGAGGAAGTGACCGTGGCGCTTGTCGTCCTCGGCGCGCTCATCTTGCGCCGCGCGCTGTGCCGGAGTGAGGTGCTCTTTTTTGGAGGAGTACATGCACGGTAGCCTACCGCCCGCCTAAAGTGGTGCGGTATGACTTCTCCCAAGCAAGATAATTATGCGTTGGATGACACCCTCGCCGGACGTATCACCCAAGCTGCGGCCGTGGCGATCATGACTTCTTATCCAGATTGGATCAAGAACAAGACTGCGCTCGTGTCCGCCTATGTCCTGTCTTTCTTAGGCTTTGGTGCACTCGTGGCCATTACTAATGCCGAGAGCCACGAGGGGCAACCGGAGCCGGAGAAGCCGGAGGTGCCGCTGTGGGCGCTTCCGGTTGGCCTTGGTGCGCTCGTGGTTGGCGGCTGGTTGGGGATTAAGGCACAGCGGGGAATCGTTGGCTTTATCCGCCGCCGCGGCGTGGCAAAACCGTGGACGGTGTGGGGTGGAATCGGGGCCGCCATCGTGTTCATCCTCAGCGAGCTCGAAGCACGCGAGAACGCCGCTCGAAACTAAAAGTGCGTATGGTGGGGCACATGAGCTCACAGGTCACAGATTTGGCGCAGGTCCGCGCCAAACGTGGTGATTCTGCTCGAACCCTGCTGTGTCAGGTGTCCAACGTCCGCGCGGAAGCTGAGGTGCACCGCCAGATTGGTTTCTCGGACGCACTCACGCTGGAAGAGCTTCATCATATTCTCGAGGTCTGCTTCGGACTGCCTCAAGAGGATTCGCCGTGGCACTTTTTTGAACATACCGATGCCCGCGGCCAACGAATCGATCCGAGCCATACCGTGCGCGAATTCTTAAGCCGCGAAGGCGAGCAGATTGATTATGCCTGGGGGCTGTGGGATTTCGAGATAGTCGTGGTGGAGACCTATCCGCGCGATAACGGCACGCCGGAGGCTCTGTGCGTGGGCGGCTCCGGATCTTTTCAGACACCGTTTGATCTCACCGCCGTGAATGCTGAGCTCACAGGCCAGGAAACCATTGATGAAGTTCTGGATCTTGTGGTTAGTCCCGTCCGCGCGCTCATTGAAAGAACCCGGCTCTATGACTTCGTTCCGCTCCTCCAAGCTTTGGACTTGCATCGCGAAGTCAGCATTGATGCTCGGGCGTACCGCCAGCTGCGTACTCTGCCGCGAGAAGTAACAAACGAAGGCAAGGACGCCTTTTGGTCGATGGCGCTAGCGCTGTCCTGTATGGGCGGGCGCGAGCTGACGGATTCCGTGGTGGAGACCGCCATGGCGGCGTTAGGCTGGGTCGACGATGACGGCGAGGAGCTTCGCGGTGCTGAGATTCGGGAGCTGTGCACGGCCTCCCTCAAGGTTCTTTCCTCCCTCGGCGCCTATGGTGAAGACGCCGTCGCACCCGTGGACCGCCTGGACATTTACCGCGCCCTCATCCGCGGGTAGAGTATTCCGCCGTGACTGAACCTACTTCCACCCTAAAGACACAGCTCGTGCGCTTTGTCTCCGTCGGTGTTTTCACTGCGGCCATCGACTATGGCCTCACCCTCTTCCTGACGTACCTAGGCCTGCACCGCTCCCTGGCCAAGGCGATCGGTTGGGTTTTCGGTACCATCGCCGCGTATGTGGCCAATGCTCGCTGGACTTTCGGTGCGCAAGTGTCTGGTCGTACCGCCGGTGCCGTGGGCATGCTGTACCTGTCTACCTTCGCCGTGCAGAATTTTCTGTATTGGGTGCTCAACGCTCCGCTGATCAGTCTGGGCTTTGAGGGTGCACTGAAGGACACTATCGCCTTCGTCATCGCGCAGGGCGTGGCCACGGTGACTAACTTCGCCATTCAGCGCGTGTTCATTTTTAAGGGCAAGTAACTATGGCAGGTCGCGCCGAACGCTTCTCCCAGTCGAACTCCTTGCATGCGCAGGGCGCGAAGTTCGCCATTACGGGAGCCATTGCCGCGCTTATCGACGTCTCCCTGACCTGGCTCTTCCAAATCGGATTAGGCGTATTCGGCGACGTGGGCTCCCGAACTATTGGCTTTGCTGTGGGCACCTTCGTGGCTTATCTGCTGAACCGGCGCTGGACCTTCAACGCGCGGGCCTCGAAGCGCCGCTTCGCTGCCGTGTTTGCTACCTACGCCATGACCTATGCGATCAACATTCTGTTGTATCGCTGGGCCTTTCCCTTCTTTGATCACACGCTGGACTGGCCCTCGTCCTGGGCACTGGCGGTGGCTTTCGTGATAGCCCAAGGCACCGCCACACTCATCAACTTTTTTGTGCAGCGCTGGGTGATTTTCCGCAGCACGCGCAAGTCCTTTGAGTTTTAGGGCCTGCGGAAGTCTTCCTTGCGGCCACGGTTGTGCAGGCGCAACCACTCTACAAAGCCCTTCACGTCATGTTGCTGGACCAGGAAAAACCAGCCAAAACGTGCGAATTCCTGCGGCAGCAGCTTGCGCATGCCGCGCTGCCACAGAAGGTAGCCGCGGTTGCGGTAGGTAAAGAAGCGCTTGAACTCGCCCTCCGGATATTGCGTATGCATTTTGCCACCGAGGATGGGCTTGAACTCGTCGGAGCCGTCCGGGTGCAGGTAGCTGGTGGTCAGCGCAGTGCCGAAGCTCAAGCCCGAGTTGACCAGGCGGCGGTGGTACTCCACCTCATCACCACGGATGAACAGGCGGTAATCTGGCACGCCGATGATCTCCATGGCCTCGGCGGAGATGAGCGCGCCGTTAAAAAGCGAGGCGATACCGGGCAGAAAGTCGCCCTCTAATTCGCTCATGTAGCGCCGCCATATCAGTCCCTGGCGAAGAGGGAAGGCGAGCTTGGCGGGCTCATTGATATTGCACACGGCGGGGGAGACTTCGTGGAGTGCGTTGTTTTCCGCAACGCGGTAGAGCTCCTCCAGCACGTGGTGGTCGGCGGGGCGGCCATCATCATCAGCGCACCACACTGCGTCCGCGCCGAGGGCGAGTGCGGTGAGGAATCCCAGCGCGAAGCCGCCCGCGCCACCGAGGTTGGTTTCGGAAGGCACATAGACGCCGCGCTCGCCGGCCAGTTCGTGGAGGAGATCCTCCACGGATTGTTCCGCACCGTTATCCACCACGATGACCCACTGCACCGGGTGTGTTTGGTTCACCACCTGTTCAAGGGAGGCGCGCAGCAGCTCCACGCGCTGGTGGGTGACGATCACAGCGGCCGTCGTTCCGGCCTGGGACAGAGTGGCAGTCATGCGTTCCATTGTGCCACCCGTGCTGAGCTATACGATGCTAGCCATGGCTGTAAAAGGTATTGAAGAGATGTGGGCTCCTTTTGGGATTTCCGTACAGGTCGGCGAGCTGACCTTGCGGGTGCTGCGCGATAGTGACATCGCCGCCATCCACGGTGTTAGCGCCGCTGCGATATTTGGTGAGCCGCTTCCGGAGTACACGTTCCCCTGGCTGAAAGAGAAACCGGACCCGAGCTTCCGGTGGGCGCACCGCGCGCAGATGTCCCCGGAAGAATGGTCGCTCGACTTCGGAGTGCATCTTGATGGTGAGATCATCGGCTCGGTGGATCTGCGGGCGAAGAATTTTCCCGATAACCATGAGGTTGTAACCGGATCGTGGATCTACCACCACCTTCAGGGCCGCGGTATTGGTACGCAGATTCGTCACGCCGTTGCGGTCTTCTGCTTTGATTACTTGGGCGCGCGCCAGCTGCGCTCGGAGTGGGAGCCGGGGAACGAGGCGTCCCAGGCGGTATCACGCAAGCTGGGCTACACCATCAACGGCAACAAAGCAGTGCTGCGCAAAGAGGATTACCAGCCGGGGCCGGAAGTGACTGTCAGTGGCATGACCGAGGAACTGCGCGCGATGTTGGGAATTAACTTCGCACTATGACGGAGATTTCGTGAAACGGAGTAAATTTGTACTCATTTTCACGGAAACTTGTAGAATGTTGGCATGCTTAACGCGCGGACCACCTCAAAAATCGACGCTCTTCTTGATCAGTATGCGGCGTTGCGGGAGGACGCCCCCGAGGCCATCGCGGAGATAGCACGCGCAGAGGTGGCCGAGTCAGTGTATAACTCGAACGCCATTGAGAATTCCACGCTGACTTTGGAGGACACCGAGAACATTCTGGCCGGGCTTACAACTAGGGCGCATGATTTGCGGGAAGTCTTTGAGGCCAAAAACCTGGCGGACGTGACTGAGGAACTTATTCGGGGCGTCGGTAAGCTCGATGCAAACCTCATTCTGAAACTGCATGGCATGTTGCTTCGCGGCATCAACGACGACTGGGCGGGGCGCTTTCGTCGAAGGGGAGAGTGGGTTCGCGTGGGCGCTCATATGGGGGCCAACCCTGAATACGTGGACAGGCTGGTGGACACAGCCATTGCCGAATACTACGAGGACACTAGCTTCTTTGTTGACCGAATCGCGCGGTTCCACGCGGAATTTGAAACCATCCATCCTTTTTCAGATGGTAATGGGCGCATCGGGCGCGTCATTATCAATCAACAACTCTTAGAGCTAGGGGCGCCACCCATCATCATTCCGAACAAAGGAAAAGAGCGCCACTACTACCCAGTGTTCCGTGGCTACCCGGTGAGTGGTGATTTTTCAGCGCTGAGCACGCTCATCGCGCAGCAGCTCGTCGAGTCCTTGCACAAGCGCATCACGCTCATGACCGCGCCGAGGGTAATTCGCCTGTCGGAATGGGCAAAGGTTAACGGTGTCTCTGGGTCCGTCGCCGCCAATAAGGCGGCGCGGGGTACCATTCCCGCCTTCCGACAGCGCGGAACGTGGATGATTGACGCGCAATATGTCAACGAGGCAGGTAGCAGGGGCTAAACGTTCTCCTCGTTATCGAAGCGCTTGCGCAGATCTCGCACGTACTGGCCCACCTCTGGGCCTTCGTACTCGCCGACGACCTCGGAGACCTCGCCCACCGAGCGAATCTGGCCGTGGTCGATCCATAGGGCGGTATCGCACAGCTGGGCCAAGAAGTCATTGGAGTGGGAAGCAAAGACCAGGATGCCGGAGCGCTTCACCAAGTCCTGGAGGCGCACGCGGGCCTTGGCCATGAAGGCGGCGTCGACGGCGCCGATGCCTTCGTCGAGAAGCAGGATCTCCGGCTCGATGGAGGTCACCACACCCAGCGCTAGGCGAACGCGCATACCGGTGGAATAAGTGCGCAGCGGCATGGAGAGGTAATCACCCAGCTCAGAGAATTCCGCGATCTCATCCATCTTGGCTTTCATCTGCTTGATGGTCTGGCCCAAGAAGAGGCCGCGGATGATGATGTTGTCATAGCCGGAAACCTCCGGGTCCATGCCCACGCCGAGGTCGAAGACTGGGGCAACGCGCCCGCGGACGTCGGCAGCGCCGCGCGTAGGTTCGTAGATGCCGGACAGCAGGCGCAGCAGAGTGGTTTTGCCCGCGCCGTTGTGGCCGACGAGGCCCACACGGTCGCCCTCGCGCAGGTGGAGGTTGATGTCTTTGAGTGCCTCCACCATGACCACGTTCTGGTCATTTTTGCCAATGGAGCCACCGGCCGTGGAGAGCATCGCCTTCTTGAGTGAACGGGATTTGGCATCAAAGATGGGAAAGTCCACGCAAGCGTTATACGTATCAATGGAAACCATGGACGATCCTTTCTAGACCCAGTAGGAGACACGGAAGCGCCACTGGCGCATGGCCAGTCCGGCGATGAGCAGGCCGGCGACGGTGCAGCCGATGACGATAAGCCAGTGATAACCGGCAACGGGTTCACCAATCATGGGGGCGCGGATGATCTCCATGTAGTGATAGAGCGGATTGATCTCAGCGATGCGCGCGCGGCTGGCCACGGCACCTCCCTGTTCCTTCAGGGTGTTGGTCATCCACACGATAGGCGTGACGTAGAAGAGCAGCTGGGTTAGAGCCTCCAGCAGCGGGGCAACGTCACGGAAGCGGGTGGCGATGATGCCGAAGAACATGGCTACCCACACGCCGTTAACCAGGAAGAGTCCTAGCGCCGGGATGAACAGGAGGAACTCCCAGCCCAGGTGGCGCGGGAAGATAATGATGAGCAGCAGCCAGATGATGAGGTTGTGCCCCAAGAAGAGAGTTTGCCGCCAGACCAGGCGGTAGACGTGCACCGACAGTGGTGCGGGCAGCTGTTTAATCAAGCCCTCGTTGTCGATGAAGACCGTCGAGCCTTCCTTGATGGCGCCGGAAATGAAGTTCCACATGATAAGGCCCACGGTCACGTGGGGCAGGAACTCTGCCACGGGGATCTGGAAGAGCATGGAGTACAGCAGGCCAAGCGCCGCGGCCATCACACCGGTCGCGATGGTGATCCAGAAGGGACCCAATACCGAGCGGCGGTAGCGCTGCTTGATGTCTTGGATGCCCAGCTTGAACCACAGCTCGCGCTGGCGCGCGCCTTGCAACAGATCGGCGAAGGCCGCCGACATGGTCATGGAACGCGAGGCCGGCTCCTCACCGGGTGCAGGCGCGGAGGTCATGCGGGCGACGTCGTCACGCAGGTTTTTCTTGTCTTGCACGCCCTTCACCCTAGCGCGCACATCCGCCAAAAACCTACACACACGCCCTTAACCTGGGAAAACACGAGCGAGCTGGGAAAATCTCGGGTTAGGAAAGATTTACGTAGGGCGTATAGAGTAGGGAGTCGATCGGACGATTCGAGGAAGGGTTGAAGCATGACGGAACAGTATGACGTCGCCAGCGTGCGAGGTCTTTACACTGGGCTGTCCGATGGTTGGACCTACCTGAACGCGCACGCCGCGCCGCAGATTGCGGAACGCGTGGCCTCTGGGGTTGCCCGTTCTTTCCGCTTGTCCGCCACGGTGAAGCCGCTGGAGGATGCCGTGGGCGCGCACTCGGCGCATCACGACCCCGGGGAGCTCCACGCGGCGGACATGTATGACTCCGCGCGCCGGGCGGTGGCGGATCTCACGGGGGCGACAGCGCAGCGCGTCATCCTGGGCCCGTCGCTGCCGGTGCTGTACCAATCCTTGGGTGTCGCACTGCGCCCGCTCCTGCGCCGCCAGTCCTCGGTGGTGCTCTCCCGTTTTGATTCCCCGGAGTTTACGAGCGCGTTTGAGCACCTGGGTGCCGATATTCGGTGGTCGCAGCCGGACTTGGGAACTGGCGAGCTGCCGGCGTTCCAATATGCCGATCTGGTTGATGGTTCGACGCGTTTTGTCGCCTTTTCTGCCGCCCACGAGCTGCTGGGCACGGTCACGCCGGCGTCGGAGATTATTGATTCGGTCCATGAGCGCTCGCGCGCCTGGGTGCTTGTCGACGTCTCATCGATCGCCCCCTACCGCCTCCTCGACTTTGATGCGATTGGGGCGGATATTCTCGGTGTGGATGTGGGCGCGCTGGGTGGCCCGCAGATGGCGGCGCTGGTCTTCCGCGATACCGCGATGTTCCGCCGCCTCGATGAGCTTGTTGTTGGCCCGGTCTCCGCGGGTTTGGCCGGTGGCGTTGGTCCCCTGGTGGATCATTTGGCAGAACTTGCCGGAGGGGAGCGCGGTTCGCGCCGCGTGCGCCTGACGCGTTCGATGCAAGCCCTCTCCGGTTATATGGAGGATCTCACCGGGGATCTCTACAGCCTGTTGGGCACGCTGCCGGCCGTTCACGTCCTGGGCGTGACAGGGGAAGCGGCAGCCGACGCCTCCGATGACCGCCTCCCACGCCTCACTTTCGCAGTGCGGGACGTGCCTGCGGACGTGATTCACCGTCGCCTCTTCGACAATGGCCTGGTGACTACCATCGCCCCGCACACTCCACTGCTCACGGAGATGGGCGTGGAAGAAGTCGGCGGTGCTGTCACGGTCTCGCTGAGTCCGTTTAGCACGTACCATGACGTGGAGCACTTGACCCGCGTGGTCGCGTCTTTGGCTTAGACCTCGAGGACGAGCTTGCCCGTGACCTCGCCGGAGTCGAGGGCTTTGTGGGCCTCGGCGGCGCGAGCAAGCGCATACGTCGCGTGCAGGTAGTGCTTGACGCTGCCGTTCTCTAGCCAAGGCCAGACGTGTTTAACGGTATCCGCAACGATGGTGGCCTTGCCCTCCAACGAGCGGGAGCGCAGCGTGGTGCCCTGCAGGGTCAGGCGCTTGTTAAGCAGAATACCCATGTTGAGCTCGGCCTTCGTGCCACCCTGCATGCCGATGGTGACCATGTGGCCACCCTTAGCTAGCGCGATGAGGTTCTTCTTGAGGTACTTCGCGCCCATGATGTCGAGGATGACATCACATTGGTTTTTCAGCTCCTCGGCGAAGTCCTGCTCGTTGTAATTGATGAGGATGTCCGCACCGAGCTCCTTGCAGGTCTCGAGTTTTTCGTCCGAGCCAGCCGTCACGGCGACGGTGGCGCCCAGTTGCTTCGCCACCTGGATGGCGAAGGTGCCGATGCCACCCGCGCCGCCGTGGATGAGGATGGTCTGGCCTTGAGTAAGACCAGCTTCCATAGCGATGTTGGACCAGACCGTGCAGGCCACCTCGATGACGGAGGCGGCCTCGGCAAAGGAATAGCCGGTGGGGATGGGCAGCAGCTGGCCTTGGGGCACGGCCACGTACTCGGCGTAGCCGCCGCCGGCGAGCAGCGCGCCGACCTTGGAGCCCACCTCGACGTCGGTATCGCCTGCGTCAACGACTTCGCCGGCAACTTCGAGGCCGATAATCTCCGAAGCGCCCGGCGGCGGTGGGTAGTGCCCGCGGGCCTGGAGCAGGTCGGCGCGGTTTACGCCGGCGGCTTTGACTTTAACGAGGACTTCGCCGGCAGCTAGTTCTGGTGTGGCGACATCCCCCAACTCCAGCGAGTGCGGGTCTTCCAGGTTGGTCTGAATGATAGCTTTCATGCCACACCACCGTACTTAAATCCAATCATCCTCGACGAGGAAGCCGTTGACCGTGATAGCAGCAGCATTGGCCTGGCCCATGGCCATCGCCACCTGTGCGGCTGGATTGACCACGTTGCCTACTGCCCAGACGCGCGGGTGGCTGGTGGCACCGGTGAGATCGGCCTTGATCAGGCTGCCGCCCATCGCAGGGGGCGGACTGTGGCGCTCGAGGTTGAGGTCAGCGAGGAACTCATCGTGGGGGCGGGGAATGGGCATGTAAAACAGTGCATCGACGGCATGCTCGTCGCTTTCCAGCAGGACTTTTCCGTCTTGGAAGGTGGTGACGGGGCCGTCGATAAGCGCAATGCCCCGCCGAGTCAGGTCCGCGCGCTGCTCGTCGGTGAATTCCATTCCATTGGTGAAGAAGGTGATGTCCTTCGACCACTGGCGCAGAACCGCGGCATGGTGGAAGGAGAACTCGCCGATGTAGAGCACGCCGAGCTTCTTGTCCGCCACCTCGTATCCGTGGCAGTAGGGGCAGTGGAGGACCGTATTTCCCCAGTTTTCTTCCAAGCCCGGGATGTTGGGGTGCTCGTCGTCCACGCCGCTGGCGACGATGATGGAGCGGGCAGCGACGGTCTCACCGTTGCTCAACGTGGCGGTGAGCGTGCGGTCATTATCGGTGACGGAATCCACGGTGGCGTTTATGATCTGCGCGCCATAGCTGCGCAGCTGCTCCTTGCCGCGCTCCTGGAACTCAAGCGGTGGTGTGCCTTCGAGGGCGATGACACCGTGGATTTCGTGGGCGAAGCGGTTGCGGGGAGTGGCGGAATCAACAACGAGGACACTGCGGCGGGCACGGACCATGACCAGTGCTGCCTGAAGGCCGGCCGCGCCACCGCCGATGATGAGGGTATCTACTGTCTGCATGGGCCCGAGTAAACCAGAAGAGGGCCCAGCGGCGGTGGAGGGCACCTTGGGTATCCTTTGGGTGTCGTTGAGTCTTGAAGGAGCAAGAAAGTAGCATGACCCACCCCTCCGCTGTCTCTCAGGAGGGCATCCGATCCCGTGCCCTGCGTTTCGCACCGCGCCGCTCGGACTGGTCCCGCGCGACGATCGGGCGCGACCTCTCGGCAGGCCTCATGGTGGCCCTCGTTGCACTCCCCTTGGCGCTCGGCTTTGGTGTTGCGTCCGGTGTCGGCGCGGCAGCCGGAATTACGACGGCCATCGTCGCGGGCATCCTGGCCGCGATCTTCGGCGGTAGCAATGTCCAGGTAAGCGGCCCGACCGGCGCAATGACGGTCGTGTTAATCCCGATCGTGGCTGACCATGGTGCCGACGGAGTGCTCGTTGTCGGCGTGCTGTCGGGGCTCATGCTGCTCTTGCTGGCATTCACCGGCGCTGGCCGCGCGATGAAGTACATGCCGTTGCCTGTCGTCGAAGGTTTCACAGCCGGTATTGCGGTGATCATCGGCCTCCAGCAGCTGCCTGCTGCACTCGGTGTTGACGTGGACGGCGAGAAGGTCCTTGGCTTGGCGTGGGGCGCAATCAAAGCTTGGTTAGATGCGCCGGCATGGCAAGCACCCGTGATGACCCTCGCGGTGGCGGCCGGAATCGTGCTTGCTGCGCGCATTCGTAGTGGCTTTCCCGCGGCGCTGGTGTTGGTAGCTGCCGCGACGGCCATCAACATGCTGGCAGACAGCGGTCTGAAGACTATCGGCTACATCCCGTCGACGTTGCCTGCCCCGCGCTTGCCGCAGATCCCGTGGGAGCACCTGGATTCCTTGCTGTTGGCGGCGGTCGCCGTCGCAGCGCTCGGTGCGTTGGAGTCCTTGCTGTCCGCGACGGTCGCTGACGCAATGACAGTCGGCGACCGGCACGATCCCGACCGCGAGCTCTTTGGGCAGGGCGTGGCCAACGTCGTCGCGCCCCTGTTCGGTGGTATTCCCGCGACCGCCGCGATCGCCCGAACTGCCGTCAACGTGCGAGCAGGCGCAGGCACACGCCTGGCAGCTGTGTTTCATTCGCTGCTCTTGCTCGTCGCCGTGCTCGTCGCGGCCCGGTGGGTGGGCGAGATCCCTCTCGCCGCGCTCGCCGGCGTGCTCATCGCCACTGCGATCCAGATGATCCACCCGCGGAACCTCCGCTCGGTGGTGCGCGCCACCAAGGGCGACGGGGCTACCCTGCTCATCACGGCTGTCGCCACCGTCGTGTTCGACCTTGTCGTCGCCGTGCTCATCGGCCTTGTTATAGCGGGCTTCTTCGCGCTGCGCGATACTGCCCGCACGGCGGTGTTAGAGGCCGCTCCACTGGAGACGGGAGACCACCGCGACAAGGAACGCGAGCTTCTCGACGAGCACATCGCCGCCTTCCGCTTGGAAGGCCCACTCTTCTTTGGTGCAGCGCACGATTTCCTCCTCGATCTCGCTGATGCCTCGTCGGTCAAGGTTGTCGTGCTCCGCATGCGTTATCTCACGACGATCGACGCCACCGGCGCCCAAATGCTCGCCGACACGATCGGACACCTCGAACGCCGCGACACCACGGTCTTACTTGCAGCCACGAAGCCCGAACATGTTCCGGTGTTGCGCGAACTTGGTGTATTCGACCAGCTTGCACACGAGAATCACGTTTTTGACGACACTCTCGACGCCATCGCCCACGCCCGACTGCATGTCTCGCGCATTCAGCATGAGGAGTCGGATGGCGCACCCGCGGCGTCGCAAAGCAATCAGTAGGACGAGTAGCACTGGCGAACCTGCGGTTGTGAGGCGATTATCGGTGACGTGTTGAGCCGAATTCTTCTCCCGCGGCGGAGTCTAGTACTCTGAACGTGTTGCGCGCGGTGCATGCTGACGCGTGACGAGGAGGCGTGGCAGAGCGGCCGAATGCACTGGTCTTGAAAACCAGCGTGGGGAAACTCACCGCGGGTTCAAATCCCGCCGCCTCCGCCAATTGTTTTGGGGGTCATTTGTAGCGGCTTTGCTTCTGTCCCATGCGGCTGTAACGAAGCTCAGAACGCATCCTGCCAGTAGGAATCCGCTAATTTGCAGGTGGGTGGCCGAGTTTCCGCCGCCGCCAGCCACGACGAGGAAAATCGAAAATGCAATCGCGACAAGGCAGTGGATGACCAACCGGCTATGCGCTCCAAGGTGGCATTGCGGCCAAGCTTTCTCGATAGCCCAGCTCACTGCTGCGAGAATGACATAAAAGACGATTCCCGCTAAGGCTCCTGGAACTAGGTAGAGCATGGATTCATCTCCTCTCGGGGGAATAATGGTTGTGGTAAGGAAGGCGGTTTCGTGATGTCAGAGGATAACTATTCGGCGTGGGTAGAGACTGATTATCTTTTCGGCTCCCCAGTCAATGCTCGCCGGCTATTGGAGTCTTACGAGCAAGTGCTAGACGGAAAGGCTAAGGAGCACGACATCGATCTAGCTGTGTAAGAACTATCTTCCGATCGAAGTGGAGTATTCACCTTCTGGCAGGGTGGAACCGGTTTTGTTTATCTGAGAGGAATTTTACCTGTTTCCGGTAAACATCTCGTCGGTGAGCAATGCGCAGGACGAGCACCACGAGTTTTCCGTCTATGATTTCATAAACCACGCGATAGTGTCCGACTCGAATTCTGTACAGGTCATCTGAAGCTTTTAGTTTCTTTACTCCATCCGGGCGAGGGGTAACGGCTAAGTCTTCGATTGCAGCAAGTAGTCGCCTTTGTGTCGGCCTGTCGAGCTTGCGTAGCTCCTTGGCTGCGGATGCCTTATAGGTGATGCGATAAGTGGAGTTAGCCATAGAAGGCGATTAGGTGAGTCCGAGTTCTTTTTTAAGGTCTTCGTGTGAAATCTCTACGGACTCTCCTCGGGCAAGTTCAGCGGCCTGAACATCTTCACGATCTTCCAGTGCTTCGACTGCGCGGGCGAAAAATGAGGGAGAGACGACAAAAGCGCGAACACGGCTTCCACGGCTAGTGATGGCGACGGGTGTGTGCTGTGCCTCTTCAAGAATTTGGCTTTGGGATTGGCGGAATTGACTGGACGCCACTGACATCGTTTTCATACTGCAAATGTACATCTTGTACATTTTGGAGGGCAAGGGCTGCGGATGTCGGGTTGCTGTTTATCCGATTCGCCCCGCCAGGATGCGCGGCAGCGCCTCCGCTGCGGTGGCGGTGACCACGACGTCCGCAAGCGGCGAGAGGTCCGTGGGCTGCGGGGTGACTTCCACGATGGGGATGCCGCGTGCGTGGGCAATCTGCGGCAGGCCGGCGGCGGGGTAGACCACACCGGAGGTGCCCACGATGAGCAGCGCGTCTGCGGTGGACATGCGCCGCTCGGCCTCGGCCCATTCATCGGCGGGCAGGGCCTCGCCGAACCACACCACGCCTGGGCGCACGAGCCCGCCGCACACGGCGCACTCGGGTGGAGTCATGCTCTCGACCGGTTCGTTCGGCAGTGCTATGTCCTCGTCATACGGGGTATCGCAGTCGGTGCAGCGGAAGGCGAACAAGGAGCCGTGTAGGTGAACCACGTCCCGGCTTCCGGCGCGCTCGTGCAGGTTATCGATGTTCTGCGTGGTCACTGTCATGCCGCGTGCGGCAGCAATTGCGCGGTGCCCGGCGTTGGGCTCGGCCCGCTGCGCCAGCTGTGCGCGCCACAGGTACCAGGCGAACATGGGCTTAGGCTCGGTTCGCCATGCGCTTATCGACGCCATCGCAACCGGATCTACATTCTCCCAGATGCCCGTCTGCGCATCGCGGTACGTGGCGATGCCGCTGTCCGCGCTCATGCCCGCGCCGGTGAAAACCTCAACGTGGGTGGCATCAGAAAGAATCGACTGTGCGCGCTCAAACAGGTGCTCCATGCATCTAGAGTACGGCGATGAGCACGCAGAATGCCATGGATGCGCTAAGGGCGATGCCCATGCGCCACAGGTAGCGCCGGCCAGGTTCGTGCGCGGTGTTGATCTGCAGCTTCGAAGGATTCGTGGGGAAGACTGCCATGCACATGGGGTCTTTAGGTTCTTTGTAGACTCCCATGCCACCGGCAAAGCGGAGTGCTTCGTTGCGAACCTGTTCATCATGGTCGGTGGGTATGGCTTTCACGGCTTTTGCGGATGTCAGCGTTAACCGGACGCCCTGAATCATGACGAACACGGTGAAGGCTATCCACGCGACCACGAGGAGAAAGCCTGAGAAGGGGATATCCGGAATGACGGTGCAGACCGCAGTGAGGCACAGGCAAGCCGTCATGGTAAGGACTGTCTGGGCAACGAACATGGCGGTCTTCTGTGTGAGCAGCTCCGCGCGCTGTGCCGTGGCCTCGGAGAAAGGAATCGCTGACTCCGCCGGAACCTGTGCTGTCTTTCGCGCCAGCGAGACTGGTGGCACGCACAGCGGCAGCACAATGGCGAACACAACGCCGATCCACACCAGGACCGTTGCGTTGAAGAAAGACTTGGGTTCGAAGCGGTCCGGATTGCCCGAGCCATCAAAGTGGACCGGGATGGGATCAGGCACCGAATCCCAGCGCAGCAGCATGTATACCAGCGTGAGAGCACACACCACAGCGGTAGCGACGTAATACTGGCGGCTTCTCATGGCAGTGAGCTTACAAGGTGGCCCGTTGTTGGCTGCGCTGCGGGAGTCGGATTCTTACATGGTTTCAGTCATAAGGTTCGCTTGGGGGCAAGTAAACCATCTGTACCTCGTTAGATGGTTCGTTTGGGTGCAAACAAACCATCTGACTAGAACCTTGTGAAGGGAACCTTTTGTGAAATCAGGAGGGCGTCCGGATGCGCCGCGGTGTCTGAATGGTCGCTGAGGGGACCATGTGGCAGGGGCGTCGAGAAGGTGGAGCTGCCGGTTACGGGGGTAGAAAACCTCACAGCGAGCGGCGTGAAGCTAGTCGGTCACGCCCTGCTCTGCTTTTAGGTCATCGAGAGAGATGGTCTCCAGATCGCCTCGGTGGGCGGCAGCGGCCTCGGACTCGAGCTCGGAGATGTGCTCTTGCCAGGCGTCGATGCCGCCGCGCAGCGAGTAGACGTTGCTGAAGCCTCGGGCCCGCAGGGCCTCGACCGCTTGGGCGGAGCGCAGGCCGCTGGCGCAGTAGAGGACGGCTAGGTCGGCGGGGTCTAGGGGCGGGTTGTGGCCGGCGAGGATCTCATCGAGCGGGAGATGCTGCGAGCCGGGGATGAGGGAGGTGGCGCGCTCGGGGGACGTGCGGACGTCGATAAGCGTGGCGTCTTCTGGAATGTCGCGGATGTCCGTGGGGTTGTCGGGGCGCGCCGGGGTGGCGCCGTTCGCGCGCACGGGGATGTATTCCCAGGTCCCGGCGAGGGAATCGTAGTAGCCCAGCGTGCCGATGAGCGGGGTGCCGATGCCCGTGAGGAGCTTGAGCGCCTCGACGGCCAGGGCGGAGCCGGCCACACCGACGACCGGGCCCATCACGCCGGCCTGCGAGCAGGAGGGCACCTGCGGATCGGTGGGGAAGAGGTCCTCGTAGACTGGGCCGTGACCGGAATGGAAGACGGTGAGCTGCGCGTCGTAGCCCAGAAGCGAGGCCCACACGTGCGGAATGCCCAGCTCATGGGCGGCCCAGGAGGCTAGGTGGCGGGAGTAGAAGTTATCGGTTCCGTCGATGATGAGGTCAGCGCCGCTCAGCTGGTCTAAGGCGGTATCGGGCGTGAGGCGCGAGAACTGCTCGACGGTGCACTCCGGGTTGAGGGCGTTCAAGGCCGAAGCGGCGGATTCGGTTTTGGGCTGGCCTACGGTCGCCGTGCTGTGGATGACCTGGCGGTGCAGGTTGGAGAGGGAGACGGTGTCGTCGTCGAAAAGCAGGATGCGCCCCACGCCCGCGCCTGCCAGGTAGAGCAGGGCAGGCGAGCCCAGGCCACCGGCGCCGATGACGGCGACGGTAGAAGAGCGAAGCTGTTCCTGTGTGGAGCTTCCCCAGAGGGTTTCCTGGCGTGCATAACGTGAGCTCATTCCAGGCCTACCCAGGTGGTGGTGTCATCGGTGTGGAGCTGTTCTTTCCAGATGGGGACTTCCGCCTTGACGCGGTCGGCGCAGGTCGAAGCAGCCTCGAAGGCGTCCTTGCGGTGCGCGGAGGAAGCGGCGACGAGGAAGGCGGATTCGCCAATTGCTAGTGCTCCAGTCCGGTGCGCGCACCAGAGGCGCACGGCGGGGAAGGCAGCGGCGACCTCGCCGGCAACGCGCTCGATCTCTTCTTGGGCGCTGGGATGCGCGGTGTAGGTCAGGAGTTTCACACCCCGGCCGGAGTCGTGGTTGCGCACGATGCCGTCGAATAAAACGACAGCACCCGTTTCAGCGGTGGCGATGTCGGGGGCTGAGATAGGCTCAGCGCTGATGTGGGCGCCGAGTAAGCCGAAGTTAGTGCTCATGAATTCCTTCCAGCTGGTTGATGATGTGGTTAAGCACCGGTTCGAGGACCGCGCAGCCGTCCTTGGCCGCACCCGTGGAGCCGGGCAGGGCCATGGCGAAAGTGGACCCGGTGACTCCGGCAACCGTGCGGGAGAGTGCCGCGGTGGGGATGGCCGCCGAGTGCGCGTAGAAGGCATGGGCCAGGCCGGGTAGTTCGCGGTCAAGATGTGGGGTGAGTGCCTCGACGGTGCGGTCATCCGGCGTGATGCCGGTGCCGCCGGAGGTGAGGATGACGGAGGGGGCATCGGCGAAGGCAGTAGTAAGGGCGGAGTCGATATCGGCGTCGGCGACGACGAGGGGCTGCGGGGTATCGAAGTCCTGCTCACGCAGGAAGTTCACCAAGATAGGGCCAGAGCGGTCCTCGTATTCACCGGCGGCGGCGCGGGTGGAGGCAACGATAACGAGTGCGCGGCGGGTCATGAGAGCGGGAACACCTCCACGAGGTCGCCGGCTGAAAGCTGCGTGTCGGCCGGAATGCGGATGAGTACGTTGGCGCCGATGGCCTGGGACATCAGGTGGGAGCTGGTGCCGCCGAGGAAGGAGGCTTCGGCGGTGCCGTCGGAGATGCTGATGGTTCCACGTCGGAATTGCTCGCGGCCGGTGAGGCCTTCGGCGGGCTCAGTAAGGGTTGCTCTAAATGGAGCTGGAGCGCGGCCGATAACGGGCGCCAAGTAGAGACGGAAGCTCACCAGCGTGGAGATGGGGTTGCCGGGGAAGCAGACGACGGGCACCTCGCCCAAG
Source organism: Corynebacterium minutissimum (assembly GCF_000988205.1). Classification (GTDB taxonomy): domain Bacteria; phylum Actinomycetota; class Actinomycetes; order Mycobacteriales; family Mycobacteriaceae; genus Corynebacterium; species Corynebacterium hiratae. The sequence continues at coordinate 180,616 of NZ_LAYQ01000001.1, forward strand.
CGTGATAAGCCCTGCGGGCCGCCGGGCTGCTGCGCCACGTGGCCGAACCAGCCGTCCTCTTCGAAGATCTGGCGGATGACCTCGAATTTTCCGTGGGAGATGCCGCCGGAAGTAACGATGACATCGGGGCGGTGGGTGATGACCGCTTCGGTGAGGTCCGCGCGCAGGGCAGAAGGATCGTCGTTTGTACGCACGAAGCCGGCCACCTCGATGCCATATTGCGCCGCCAAGGCCGCGAGCATGGGCGCGTTGGAATCGGGGATGGTGGCTTCGCCTTCACCGCCGATCTCCGCACCACCGGTGCAGATGAGGATGCGGGCGGGCGCGAAGGTGAGGACCTCGGCCAGGCCTTGGGAGGCGAGGGTGGCGATGGAGGGGGCGTCGAGAAGCGCGTGCTCGTTGATGAGGGTCGTGCCTGCCTGGACATCGGAGCCCGCACGGCGGATGAACTGCTCAGGGGCTGCCGGCACGGTGACCGTGGCGCCCTCTTCCGGGAAGTGCGGGGGCTCGCAGTGCTCGACGGGGACGATGGTGGCAGTGCCCTCAGGGACCTTCGCGCCGGTCATGATGGGCAGGGCGGTGCCTTGCGGGAGTGAGCCCGGGGAGTCCCCCGCCGCGATGGTGCGGCCGACGGTAAAGGTGCCGCCGTGTGTAGTCGGAAGCGCATAACCATCCATCTGCGAATTATCAAAAGGTGGAAGGTTGTATTCCGCGCGGTACGTCGCAGCGGCGCGGCGGCCGAAGGCGCTGCTCAGGGGAGTGGACACCACCCGGGGCTGCGGAAGGGCCGCGCGGACGGCGGCGAGGTGTTCCTCATAGGTGCGCATCGGGTTCCTTCCTGTCACAGAGGCTGGCATAGTGGCAACCATGGTTGATATACACTACTTTGCCGCAGCCCGCGCCGCCGCAGGGCGCGCGCAAGACACGGCGCAGGCGGCGACCTTGGGGGAGTTGCTGGAGGTGTTGCGTGCTCGTCATACCGGCAGCACCGAGGCCGGCATGAGCTTTGCGGAGGTGCTGGAGCGCTGCACATTCCTGGTGGATGGCGCGAGCGCTACCGAGGACGCCGTGCTTGCCGACGCCTCCCGAGTCGACGTCCTCCCGCCTTTTGCTGGGGGTTAATGTCGAGTTCGCAGCGGACTGGTGAAGAAGTTCACCACGCCGGAAACAATCGCAAGCACAATCGCGCCGATGATGGCAGCGCCCCAGCCATCGATGACCAGCGAGTCCATCAGCGCGCCGACGAGGAGTAGGACCGCGCCGTTGATGACGAGCGCGAAGAGGCCCAGTGTTAGGCAGGTCAGCGGTGCGCCGAGGAAGCGGAGCACCGGGGCGACGACTTCGTTGACGATGATGAAGACCGCCGCGATGAGCAGGAAATTCTGGGTGGTCGCAGGGACGATGTCGATTCCGGGGACAATCGCCACCACGGCCCAGAAGGCCACCGCGACGGCAATGACGTTGAGTGCAAAATTGATAAATGTCTTCACAACTGCACTCTAACGCGGAAACTAACCCTCTGCACCGAAGGCAGCGTCCCAGGCCTTAAGCAGCGTCTCGGTTTCCTCCGCCGTGGTGACGGAAATGCGCACGCCCTCGGGGAAGGCACGGACCAGGACGTCATTCTCGGCGAGCTGTGCGGCGACCTCCTGCGGGGAGCCCAGCTTCGCAATGGAGTCGGCGGCGAACCAGATGTGGTTGGCCTGGGACTCCGGAACGCCAAAGTCCGCGAAGTGCTCCACCAGGCGGTCGCGCTGCTCAACGGTCTCATCGGTGCGCTCGCGTAGCTCCTTCTGGGCGGCCAACGAGGCCACCGCACCCGCCTGCGCGATGGAGTTCACGGAGAACGGGATGGCCACTTTGCTTAAGGCCTCGATGATCTCGGCGTTGCCGAAGGCATAGCCCAAACGGACACCGGCCAGGCCGTATGCCTTGGAGAAGGTGCGCAGGCCAATGACGTTGTCGTGGGTGTGGACATAGTCGGTGGCTAGCGGGACGGCGTCGTTGCGGTTGTATTCGATGTAGGCCTCATCGAGCGCCACGATGACGTCCTTCGGGACCTTGGCCAGGAAGGCGTCGAACTCCTCCTTGGTGATGATGGAGCCGGTGGGGTTATTCGGGTTGCACACGAAGATCAGGCGGGTCTTGTCCGTGATGGCAGCCGCCATGGCCTCCAAGTCCACGCGGTGATCCGCGGTGAGCGGAACCTTGACCGGGGTGGCGCCCACGACCTGCGCGAAGATGGGATAAGCCTCGAAGGAGCGCCAGGGGAAGACAATCTCATCACCGGGCACGGAGGTGATCTGCACCAGCTGCTGGCAGATGGCGGAGGACCCCGCACCGGTGGTGACCTGCTCTGGGGTGACACCGAGGTTTTCGGCGAGTGCCTTGCGGATTTCCACTGCACCCATGTCCGGGTAGCGGTTAACGTGCGCGGCAGCAGTCTCCATGGCCTTGAGCGCGCCGGGCAGCGGCTCCTGAGTTGCCTCGTTGGAGGAGAGCTTCAAGGCGTGCTCGGCATTCTTGCCGGGGACGTAGGCGGGCAGGGAGGAAAGGTCTGGTCGAATCATGTTCTCTACCTTAGGCGTTGCGGGGGCCGCGGGGCCCGAAGTCGAAATCAGCGGTCTGGGGGCCGAAGGCCTGGAGTCCCTTCGGTGCATCGAAAGGATCGAGGCGCACCTCGAGGAAGGCGCCGCGCTCTGGATGAGCGGCGATGTCCTCCAAGGCCTTGGACAATTCGCCTTCGGTCGAGGCCACGTAGGACTCCATCGTGGTGTCCTTCATGAACACCTTCGGCAGCGCCGTGTAATCCCACATTTGGATCTCGTTGTACTCGCGTTCCATGCCCAGAATGAAGCGCTCGATGGTGTAGCCATCGTTGTTGACCAGCACGATGATGGGCTTGAGGTCCTGGCGCAGGATGGTGGAGAGCTCTTGGGCAGTGAGCTGGAAGGAACCATCACCAATGAAGAGGACGTGGCGGCGCTCCGGGTTAGCCAGCTGCGAGCCCAGCACGCACGGCAGGGTAAAGCCGATGGAACCCCAAATGGTGGAATTGATGTACTGCACGCCCTCGGGCATGCGCTGTTGGCCCAGACCGATATTGGAGGTGCCGGCCTCGGCGATGACCACGTCATCTTCCTGGATGAAGCCGAGCATCTGCGGCCAGATGCGCTCCTGAGTCAGCGGGGCATCCGGGTTCGGCTCGAAGGGCTCCGGCTGGAATTCTTTGGTTGCGGTTGCCTCCGCTTCCGGGATGCGGTCCAGGAGGACGTCGAGAAGCTCCAGCGTATTAATGCCCACGAAGAACTCGCCGTCAGCGTTGAGGTGCTGGTCGCCGAAGTTGTAGACGCGGGAGTCGGCCAGGTTGTGGGTGAAGGAGCCGGAGTTGACCTCGATGAAGCGCGGGTTCGTGGTGACTAGGAAGTCGGACTTTTCGATGCGCTCCTGCACGCCCGGGGCAGAGGCCGCGCCGTTATAGGTGCCGATGAAGAGCGGGTGGCGCTCAGACAGGATGGCCTTGCCGGAGGAGAGCTGGGAGTAGGGCAGCTGGGCCTTGTCGATGATGGCGCGGAACTTCTCCGTGAAACCGTGGCGGTTGGTGTCCTGGTCGATGAGGATGATCGGGTCCTTGGCCTTCGCGAGGTGCTCCAGCACGTAGTCCGCAGCGGCGTTCAGGCGCTCCGGATCGGAGGGGGCGAGCTCGGTGGAGAAAGGCTCGTCGGGGACCTCGATGGTCAGGTGAGTGATATCGGAAGGAATCTGGATGTGGACCGGGCGCTTTTCGCGCAGGCAGGTGTGCAGGGCACGGTCGAATTCCTCGACCACGTTCATGGGGGACACGCGTGTGGCCACCTCGGTGAAGGGCGCGAAGGAATCCAGCATGTTGGCATAGTCGCCGTCGGCAAGCGAGTGGTGCAGGTTCCAGCGGAATTCGGTTGCATACTGCGGCGGCGCGCCGGCGAGGGATACTAGCGGGACGTGCTCGGCGCGGGCACCAGCGATGCCGTTGAGTGCGGAAAGCTCGCCCACGCCATAGGTGGTGAGCAGGCAGCCCACGCCCTTCTGGCGTGCATACCCGTCGGCGGCATAGGCGGCGTTGAGCTCGTTGCAGGCGCCGACGAAGCGGATGCCCTCGGAGGCCTCGATCTGCTCGAGGAAGCTCAGGTTGAAGTCACCGGGCACGCCGATGATTTCGGTAATGCCGATGGCCTTGAGACGGTCCAGGATGAAATCACCAATGGTGGTCTGCATGAGAGGGTCCTTTCTACTTGGTTCGTGCGTCGTGGCGCTTCTTGCCCAGCCAGATGAGGGCCAAGGTCACAATCCAACAGGGTAGGACAATGGCGCCGGTGCGGTAGTCGGGCAGCATGAACATCAAAGCGATGACAAGAGCGAAGAAGGCCAAGCACAGGTAGTTAGCGATGGGGTAGAGGGGCGCGCGGAAGGCGGCGTTAGGGCAGCGCTTGCGGAAGTTTAGGTGTGCAAGGGCGATGGCGGACCAGGAGATGAGCTCCGCGCCGACGATGATGGCGAGGAGAACAATCAGGATCTTGCCTTCGAAGAGGAAATTGAGCAGTACCGCCGAACCCATGAGCAGGGAGTTGAAGAGCAAGGCGCGAACCGGCACGCCCTTGGCACTGACGGAGTTGAAGAAGGGCGGGGCCTGGCCGCCGCGGGAAAGATCCCGCAGCATGCGTGCGCCGGAGAAGGTCATGGTGTTGAACACAGAGACGGCGGCGACCAGCACGATGAGGTTGAGGCCCGTGGCGGCGGCTGTAATGCCCAGGGTGCTCAGTGCGCGCACGAAGGGTGAGGTGGAAGTATCGAGTTCATTCCACGGGGCGAGCAGCACGATGATGCTGATGCCGCCGACGTAGAAGAGGAGGATGCGCCAGATGACGTTGTTGATGGCCTTGGGCAGGCTCTTGGCGGGATCCTGCGCCTCGCCTGCGGCGGTGCCGATGGAGATGATGCCGCCGAAGGAGAAAATCACCGCGACGAGGGAGAAGAGCATGCCGGTAGCGCCGTTGGGGAAGAAGCCACCGTGCTCGGTGATATTGCTTAAGCCCAGGGCGGGCTCCGGGGTGAGGCCAAAGACGATGGCCGCGCCGACGACGATCATGAGGATGAGCGCGGCGACCTTGATGAGGGAGAGCCAGAACTCTGCCTCGGCGAAGGCACCGACGTGCACCAGGTTGATGGCGGTGACGATGACGAGCGCGACGAGGGCGGTGAGCCAGTGGGGGATCCCGGGGAACCAGAAATCCATGATGGTGCCGGCGGCGGTGAGCTCCAGCATGCCGACGACGATGGTGGTAAACCACCAGTTCCAACCGGTGACAAAACCGGCGATGGGCCCGATGTACTCGCGGGCATAAGCACTGAAGGAGCCTGCGACGGGGTGCTCCACGGCCATCTCACCAAGCATGCGCATGATGAGGAAGATGATGAAGCCGCCGATGGCGTAGGCGGCGATAACGCCGGGACCGGCCTCCTGGATGGAGGCGCCGGAGCCTAAGAAGAGGCCCGTGCCGATGCACGAGCCAAAAGCGATCATTTGCAGGTGGCGCGACTTCATGCCGCGCTGCAGGCCGTCGTCTGCACTGGCGTTGTCGCTGGCGACAACGTCCTGTGCCTGACGGGATGGTTGGTTGTGGTCATGTAGACGCCCTTCATGAACGTGGTTATGTGACGTGAGTCATTGAGCTGTAGGAGATTATGGCGCACCACAGTTTTGTTTGTCACTAGACAAGAAGCGGAAGTATCTTTGACATATGTCAAAAGTACCTCCCCCGCAGCTGACGAGCATCCAAGACATCGTCGACGAATGCGCCCAGATCCTGCAGCGCTCCGTTGAGGTGACCACCCCCGCCATCGCGGTGATTGCGGCTAGTGCGCAAATCGGTGCCATCGATAAGAACAGGGCGGCCTCCATTCTTAATCGCACCCCGCCCCCGGAGCCCATCCCGTGGATGCTCAGCTTCGGCATCCAGGAGGCTGTGCTGCCGGTACGCCTGCCCGCCAACCCGCGCTATGACATGCTGCCCCGCGTGGTTATCCCTCTGCGGCACGAGGATCGGCTGGTGGGTTATTTGTGGATTATTGATGAGCCCGCGCTGGGCGACGCCCCCTTGGTCCGCCTCGGTTCGCTAACAGCTCCGCTGGCCAGGCTTATCGACGAACGCGATGCTCCCCTCGCCGCCCGCGCCCAGCAGCTCGGGGAGCTGGCCCGCGAGGTGCTCACCGGTGATCGGGCCGCGCTGGCCGGTGCGCGGGAGCGCGATCTCCTGCCTAACGATGGTGAGCTGACCGTACATCGCGTGCTGGTGGAAGGCGATCAGCGCGCGGTGGCCGTGGAACTTGCCCGCCCGTTGGTGCGCCGACCATTCTTGGTCGCGGATTCGCACGATTCCCTCGTACTCGTTGAGTGCCGTCGCGATGACAAGGACACTGAGGCCCTCATGGAGGAGCTGCAGAGTGCCGCGCTTGTCGCCGGCGCTGAGGTGGTGGCGCGCGGCTCGGCACCGACGGCCCCGCAGGCACGGCTCATGGCGGACGTGGCCAAACTCTGTGGCCAGGATTCGCTGCGCTGGGAGGAAGCCGGCGCGTGGCGGCTGCTGCGCGGGTGGGAGCTGACCCCGGCAACGGTGGTGGAGATGAGCCCCGATGCCGCCGTGCTTCTCGACGACCCCCGAAACTCCTACTGGCACACCCTGCTGACCTATTTTGAGCATTCCCGCAACGTCTCCGCGACCGCCGCTGCACTCTACATTCACCGCGCCACGCTGCACTACCGCTTGGACCGCGTCCGCGAGATTCTCGGGCCCGGCGTGCTGGATGATGGCTGGCGCTGCGCGGCACTCTACGTGGCCCTCAAGCTGCATGCGGCGCTTCAGGGAAAGAATAGGGAAGCCCCATTTTGTCCCTAGGGGAAGCGCTCAGGTAGAGTGATGGACGATTCATTGCGAATCGCTGGAGACGTGCCAGAGCGGCCGAATGGGGCTCCCTGCTAAGGAGTTGACTTACTTGCGTAGGTCCGGAGGTTCAAATCCTCTCGTCTCCGCAAACTACAGAACCCGAGTCATCGTTTCATCGGTGGCTCGGGATTCTACGTTTTCAGTCGCTTCGTATGTCGGCAGGCCGTGAGCGGAGAACTTAGAATGAAGGCACTGAGCTTAATCTATGCTGGCTGGGAGCGTCGTGGAGTTACTAAAAGGGCCAATTTGGGATGTGGAAAGTAACGCGAACATCGATCCCGATGAGAGCTTTGTTCGAATTAGGCTGCATGAAGACAGCGTTGTAGCTGAATTTACTATTGCCGAGCTGTGTAGTTTCTTTGGAATTGACGGTTTCGATTGCCTGCAGCGACAATTCAAGGCTTGGTATGACTTGAACGCTTTCGCGTGGGATTCAGAAGATAAAGTCCACTGTGAACAAATCCCTTTCTCCGAATACTTTGTTCTCTCCAAAATTCATGAGTGCTATTCCCCGCAGCCACTTCCCGAAGCAATAAACGGCATAGTGAGATGGGGGATGAAAAAGAAGTAAATATCGGGTGAATGGGCTTGATGGCGAAATGGGGCAGGGCAGAACCGTAGAATTTTTGATCACCTAGTTCAGCACTTGCGTCCTGTAGCTGCGAGGCACTCTAAAACCGGAAGGGCCGGCTAAGCACTGACCTGTTATGTATTATTGGGTTTCCATACGCGTAATGGCGATAAACCAAATTGAAGTACCCGACTTCGAAACTTGCACCTATAAAAGGAGATAGGGTTGTCGCTTTGGGAAAATAGAGACTACAAATTGCTAATGTCGGGGCAAACAGTAAATGTAGTCGGTAATCAAATTACTACTTTCGCCCTATTTCTTGTAGTTCTTAATGTTACTAATTCTCCAACCGCTGCAAGTCTTTCGTCAGGGTTATTTGTCTTAAGCATGGTTGTTTTGGGGCTACCAATCGGGCTCTTCCGGTTTTGGAGTGCGTAGCTGGGTGAAGTAGAACACGATGGGTTCAGCGGGTCACCACAACATATAGGGGTCCCTGGTGTGAAGATGAAAGTTCCTACACAACCATCTAAACCCACCAGGAACCCGTACTGTGAAGCCTACTGGAAACCTCGTTGCCGACACCATCTGCCGTACCGCGGAAATCGGACTTGCCATCACCGGTGCTGCTGATGCCGGACCGCTGACCATCATTGAGGCCACGCCCGTAGCCGTTATCGGCGTGTGCCCGGACTGCGGACAGCCAGGCAAGCTGCGCGACCACACCACCCGTCGACTCGTTGATCTTCCTGTCGTCGGATTCCCCACCAGGCTGCACGTAAAAGTCCCTAGATTCCAGTGCACAGCCACCTCATGTAAAAGGAAGATCTTCCAAGAATCTCTGGCTTGCGCTGATGACGGCGCCAAGCTCACCCACCGAGTCACCCGCTGGATCTTGCAGCGCCTTGCTATTGACCGGATGAGTGTGTCAGCGACCGCCAAAGCACTCGGCGTGGGCTGGGACCTGGTCAATAAAGTCGCACTAGATGCCTGCCGCCAGCTTGTCTACGGCGACCCGCACCACCTAGACGGAGTTCGCGTCCTCGGAGTCGATGAACATGTATGGAAACACACCAGAAAACCAGGCCAGGCATCAAACCTGGTGACCATACTCGTTGACCTCACCCCGTTGGTGGACGGGCGTGGGCCTGCTCGTTTGTTAGACATGCGACCGGGCAGGTCCGCAGATGTGCTCAGCGGGTGGCTTAAGGAACGCGACCCCAGCTTCCGGGAACAGATACAGGTGGTGACAATGGATGGGTTTACCGGATATGCCACCGCAGTCGAGCAGCAACTACCACAAGCTGACAAAGTCATGGACCCTTTCCATGTGGTGCATCTAGCAGCCGACAAACTCACCAGTTGCCGACAGCGACTCCAACGCGAGACCACCGGGCGCCGCGGACGCAAAGATGATCCGCTGTACAAGCACCGGCGCACCCTGTTGACCAGGACGAATTATCTCACCGAGCGGCAAAAGCACCGCTTAGAGATGTTGTGGGCCACCGATGATGACTACGTGGCCCTAGAAGTAACGTGGTTGGTCTACCAAGACATGATCGCAGCGTACGCGCATCCGAAGAAATCGGAAGGCAAAAAGCTCATGAAACGCATCATCCACACCCTGCGTAAAGGATTACCACAAGGCCTAGAAGAGCTCGCCCAACTAGGACGCACCCTGTGGCGTCGACGCAAAGATGTGCTCGCCTACTTCGATATCGGTGCCTCCAACGGCCCCGTCGAGGCAATCAACGGCAGACTCGAACACCTACGCGGCATCGCCCTAGGATTCAAAAACCTCAACCACTACATCTTGCGGAGCCTGATCCACTCCGGACAACTACAGGACAAAATCAACGCACTCTAAAACCGGAAGGGCCGGTTTAACTACTATCGGTCCACTAAAAGTCTGAAAATAGAGACGTGCAATTTCCTTTTCATCTCTGCTAAAATCCGCACCCACTGGAAGTGGAACGTTGCGCGAATCTAGAAATCTTCGAGTCACCTCCTTATTCTTTGTAATCTGATCAACCACGGAGGAGTGGCGGAACAGCTTCCCGTCAACCATTTTTACCGGTATTCCTGTTTCTGGCGGTGTGAATGTTGTTCGGAAAGGCCGGTATTGAGGTGTATCTTCTTTCCACCCTGCCTTAGCAAAGTGGTTTCTTATTTCGGATCGGGTTGAGGTTGTAAACTCTTGTTCGTTAATTCCACCTTGTATTAGCCATTTATTGTTTAGAAGAAACTGTGTAAGGTCTTTGTAGTAGTTGCTGTTCATTTATGGTGGTCCTACAAATATCGGCTGTAAAATTTGAAAATAACTTGAGGGGCGGAAGCGTATCTGGCAAACACGCGAACCCTTACCCGGGAGTCGGCGGTGGGGCGACTGAAAGTGGCGGACTGCGATGCCGAGTATTCGGTTTCTGCTATGGGGCGATCGTTCTCTAAAAGAGTGAATTTGAACTCAAGGGGGCGGTGAAGAGTGCCGGAAACTCGCACATCTGCCTTAACCTGGTTATCGCTCGTTTGTACAGGCACCTGGAATTTAGGGTGGAGCGTAGTCGTTGTCAACTGGAAATCCGATAAATCAATCCTTCCACGGAAGTGCTCAATCGATGCACTACTAGTGCTGTTCAATACAATTTCCGCGGCTGCTTCCTTGCCTGTGAGGGCTTCTAACATACTGTCGAGTTTTCCAAGCGTGGGGCCTGGAGTTAGTTTCCTTGACTCAAGCCCTTGTAGGATGTTCAGGCGGTATCGATTGAAATGCCTACTTGCTGACGCACCGAAGTCGCCCAGTTGGAATAAGGTTTGCTTAATTCTATTGAGGATCTCTACACGTGGTTCGTAGACTGGCGAACCGTGGCTATCTTCTTCAAAGGCTGCCTTGGCCGCGAGTCGTGACTCGATGGCCTCCTGGTCAAGCTTAAAGAATTGCTCAAGGTTCTGGCTGTCTTCGGCAAAGGAAACTTGATTCTTGCGTCTAACAGCGGGTAGGAGTGCCTCATCCCAGAAGCCACCATCAAAGTTTATCTCGTTCAGTTCGGGCCGGAGGCTTTCTATAATGTCAAAAGCAACTTTTCCGTTGTGCATTTGGTCATAGGGAAGCATTTGGGCGGCTTGAACAAACTCCGGCTGGCTGAGCGGGAGGATCGGGATTTGGCCGTGGGAGAGGGAGTGTCGTGCATGTCCAAAGTGTGACCCATTTCTAAACACGGTGTAGCGCTTGTGCAGGGCATCTTGGATCCCTTTTGCACTTAGTCGGTTAAAGAGCGCGTTTAGGTTTTGGCTCAGGACATCTAGATGGTCTGGTTCTACAAATCCGCTGCCGTAAAGTTTGTCCACTAGCTTTCTAGTGTCTGCGATTAGGGAAGACTCAGAGTTCTCAAATCCATTGGTGCTTAATAGGTTTTGGACAGCATTGAACCCTCGAAATGTTTCTCCTGCAGCACCACGTAATTCGATATTAGTTCCTTGCTGTACGTACAGGTTACGGTTGATTCGGAGTTTAAAGTTCCTATTAGATCGGTAACTTTGCCATTCGGACATTGCGGATTCAAAATCCATAGGGACGTATTTTTGCCCCAAGGGCACTGTCCATTCTAGGGAAAAATTTTTCCTTAAATAGTTTGCCAAGTATAGGTCTTTGTAAAGCAGTGGTCGAGATGATTTAGGTAACCAAGTCTTCGGATTCATCGTTGTAACAGAAAACTCCTCAATGACTCCTGTTTCTGCTAGGAGTGCAAGCACCATTCGGGAGTCTTTGCCGCCTGACAGGTTAATTTGCTTCTGGGTCGTAGGTATTGTGGAGGCTATTCGAAGTTGGCCGATGGCCTTTTGGATTCCACGTTGGAGTAGTTCGTCGTAGGATTCTTTCGGCTCGAACAGAGCAGGTTGAGATACATACCATTGCGTTCCTGCGTATTGGATGCTTTGACCAGGTAATAAGACCTTAGTGTTTGCTTCAAAAGTTTGATCAGACTGCATAGTAATAGCCCAAGCATGTGTGGTACCTATAGCCGCTAATGCTTGGATCCAATCAGGTTCGGGGGCGGCCCCGCGTTTCTGGGCAGAGCGTGTAATTGCGCCGAGAGAGGTGCTAACGAGTAGGCATTGTTGTTGTGGGAGGAAGCGGTAGTAGACAGGCTGGTAGCCGAAAGGATCGGACTGTATGACGCCGTGTCCAAGGCTATCGGTGTATACGCCAAGCCATTCTCCCGCGGAGCGTTCAGCCTCGCTGTATGGCACGCCTGTCGGTTGCTCGGTGGTCCCCTCAGAAATGATCCACCGCTCGGGTGAGTAGTAGATGCCGTTGAGGTAGCGTAAGTTAAAAGAAGCTTGGTTTTCGAACAGTGGGCCGGACCCTTCCTGCGCTAAACCTTCGAAAATGTAGCATACGTGGTGGGGATCTGAGTGGTATTTCACGTTTACTCCTATGCGCTTCGTAGGTTTAGGGGTGCTTGTGTTGCTTCATTTTGACTTTGTTGCAACCTTTGTGAACCAAGAGCCGGCCTTGAATGATAACTAGTGTGGCTTGCGTTTGTCGCCCGTACTACTGTTTCGCGGCCGGGTGGAGACCCTTTCGATAGTCTCCATAACTATACAAGATCTAACTGACTTTCTTAATGCGCGTTTGAGTTGAAATGTCGCTGAAGGAACACGGTCAAGACAGCCACTCGTAGTTGATTCGTTTTTGATGGGAGACGGGTGATCGCAGCTATGCGGTCCTGCTAGAGCCCTCGTAGAAAGTGAGCATTTCCAGCTTTCCTATTTAGCCTTGTGGGTGGTGGTAACTGATAAAGTTGGCGTGATTCAAATAGAGCTGGTCCGATAAGCTTCAGGAACTTTGTGAGCAAGTACGAAAGGAATCCTTGTGTCCCTCTATTCCGCTCCCAACCGCGGCCGCCCCATAGTGATTTCTGGCGGTTTAGGACGTATCAACAAGGTTTCGCGTGTGTTAAGCGGGATGATTGTGATCCACTCTTATCCGGCGGTTTTCTTTCAGCCTGAAGAAGCGTTCTGGCCCCAGATCGAGGCGCAGCGATTGCACCCGACAGTGCGTTTTTATTTGCACTCGCTGAACTGGATCGACTTCATAGTGGATCGTGCGGCGGAGCTTTCTGAGTCGGAGTGGACAGAGGACGTCTCAGCCGGCGCAGAGTTTGTCTGGGCGGTGGCGTGGAATTGGTGGGAGATGAACCACGTAACGCCTGAATGGAAAGACGATGAGTACGTTTGGGGCGGGCATGCGGTGGCGATTAGGGCGGCGTCGCTCAGCGCGCTTAGTGAAATCTTCCCTGAAGATGAATGGCTGCACGAAGCGATTGAGTATCACGGCAAGTGGCTCATGGAGCACTTTGATGGCTACTGGAACCATGGGCTTTCCCAGGCACTGGCATTGATGGTGGTGGGGGATAGGCTGAGCGATGAGTCGATGCTCGCTACCGGTGCTGAACGTGCCAAGGCTTGCCTCGAGGTCATGATTAATGATGAGGGGGCAATCAATGAGCAGGCACCGGAGTACGCGAATTATATTGAGAGGCTGCGTCAGACCGCTGTTGATGCCTTTGAGCTGTTTGGGGCACTGGGCGCAGATGCGCTGCGCGCGAAGAAGGAACCGCTCGAAGAATTCATTGCGCATTCACTGACCCCAGGTGGGACATTCGTTGAAATTGGTGACTCAATGCCCCGACGCCCTGAGTTTGTTCGCGGAGGGGCATTGGAATTTTCACTATCGAATGGCGCGACTGGCGTGGAGATTCCACGAGTCAAGGTTTACGACGCAGGGTATGTATTTGGGCGCTCCGGGTTTGGACAACTCCGGGCACAAAACATGGAGAGCTTCTATTCCCTGCGCTTTGGGCCTGCTCGTGAGATACATGGTCATTTTGACCATTTGTCGCTGACGTTTTGGGACCGCGGCAGGAATGTCATTGTGGATGCTGGCCACCCGGGTTATGCACGGGGGAAGATGCGTGATTACGCGCAGAGCCGGCAAGCACACAATGTGCTTATGGTGCGCGGGAAGGAACACACCCCCGAGGCAGCCTCACGGTTGGTGAGTCACCAGGTTGAAGAGGCGTGGTCTGCATTCGATCTGGAAGACACTGCGTGGGAGGGCCTGAAGTGGAATCGTAGTGCCTGTTTTGCTGACTGCGGCCCTTTTGTGGTAGCGGACAGTTTGGAACCCACGCCGAAGGTGGAGTATGCAGAGCAACGCTGGAATGTGGCACCCGAGTTTGAGTACGTGGGATCGCAGTATGAAACCGTTCGATTTCGCTCTGTGGTTGACGGAACACAGTTGGTCTTTATCCGTTACGGCATTGAGGGGTCGCGCTATTTCGAGCACACTGACGTGAATATGGCACGTGGAGACCGCGAAGGGCTTCGCGGCATTGTCTTCCGCAATGAGCAACCCACGGACACGTGGACTGTGGGCTTTGGACGCGCTAGCCGAGACTTTGGGTTGCTCACCGCTGTTGTGGTGGCTGGGCCAGAGGAGAAGGTGGAATACACCTTCAAGGACAGCGGGCAAGGTAAGAGGGTGCTACGTATCGTTCGTGGGGTGAAGAACTATCTATTCGAGTACGACATCCAGGCACAGAGAGTGCGGGCGCTCTCCGTGCCGGTCGAGCGGGGATACGCCGACGGAGGGCTTACTCCACGCTGACGCGTTCCGCGAGCGTGCGGTTGATTCGCCAATCAGCGCGACCTTCGCTGAAACCGGAGTAGTACAGCTCGAAGGTGAGGTCATCGCCGCTACCGTGCGGGACGAGGGCGGATTTGTAAAGGTTGGGGTAACCGGATTCCTCATGGGAGATGATCGGGGTGTCTGAGCGCTTCCAATTGATGCCGTCTTTGGAACGAAGCAGGTACAGGTTGCCCTTCTGGACAGTTTCGCTCGGGATAATGTGCACGAGGCCAATGTACTCACCGTTGTAGCGCTGAACATCAATGTGCCACCAGCGCTCACCATTCGGTACGTAGGGAACGATCTTGGGGTACCGAGGAGCAGACCACGTCTTCAAATCGTCGCTTTCAAAGTAGATGATTCGGTTGGGCACACCGGCGCGGTTTGAAATGCCATAGAGACGCCAGCTTTCACCGGTCCAGATGAGGGCTTGGGACATAAACTGTGGCTCGCCCGACCAGATTTCTTCCTTTTTAGACCAGTGCACGCCGTCGTTGGACTTGGACAGGTAAATGCGATTGGTCTTGCCGTTAGGGCGGTCCACCATGCGCCATGTCAGGTACATCTCGCCGCTGGGAGCCATGACGATCTGGGTATCAGAATTGTGCGGGTTGGGCTTGCCCAACTGGTCGTCAATGGGATTGGCCAAGCCCTCGGGGGACTGCCAGGTCCAGCCATCGTTGGACACGATGATGTTGGGGTCCTCGTGGGATTCGTTGCTGTCTGGATAAGGCGTCATGGCCATCCAGTACTTCCAGCCGTTCCAACCATTCTCAAAGTAAAGTACGGAAGGATGTGTGGCCTGTCCACTGTGATCATGAGTAGGGAGGATGAGCTGCGGTCCGCGTGGTGCAGCCCAAGCCCAAAGTGGTGCCTTATCTTCGCTATTAGCGAGTCGGTCCTTGATGCCGGCAACGTGTTGCGCATAGCCAGAGGAAGGTTCCACGGACGTCGTCGGGGGCGCGGGAGTACTCGTGGTCGGCTTAGCTGAGGTGGTGCTGGGCTGAGCGCTAGTCGTCGGCGCGGCAGTTGTGCTCGGCTGCGTGGAAGGAGTTGGCTTTGCCGTCGGCGTGGGAGTAGGGGTAGGCCCCTGGGAAGAACCGATTCCCGGAAGGACTCCTGCGAGGAGCGCCAATCCACCGATGCCAGCGGCAAGCGCCACCAGTGCTGTAATAGCTTGGCGTACCTGTTCTTCATTGAATTGGGGAAACGAAGATACAGGGAAGGACGGGAACTGCTGTGCCTGAGCGGGCGCAGGCGCAGTGACCTGGCCAGTAGTCAGTGAGGCGGTTAAGACGAGAGCAATGAGTGCTTTACCGGTGCGGGTTGGTCGGCGCATGAGAAATCCTTTGTGCATACGAGTGAGACTCTAAGAAGCTTAGTTCGTGAGGGCCGGTCGAGGAAGAACATCAATGGGGAAGGGGCGTCGGTAAGCAACCTGTGCTGGAATTAGAGCACGAAGCTTAGCCAAACGGGGCCTGTGCACGTTTAGAGCATCCGAGTGATTGGTGACAGAACACTGCGATGGTCAGCATCAGTTGCGTGAGCCGAATGAGAGGGGAACCCTGCATCAAATCTATTAGATCTACAGCACGCTTAATCAAGAATCTCTAGACTTGCCAGAAACGCGCGCTGGGATCGTCCGCAAGGTCCTGGCGCTCAAGGTGAATTGTCTGGAGTGAAACTACATGTCGGAGAATGCGACACTGCGGAAAACGATGAAGCCTCGTGGGTCTTTGCCATGGCCTTGGGCGCGGCGATTGGTTGGGGTGCCTATATCCTGCCGTTCGACTGGATGCAAAAGGCGGGGCTTGGTGGAACGCTCATCGGCTTTGTCATCGGTGGCCTGATGATTGCCGTTATTGGTTTGAGCTACGGCTTTACCATTCGCGCGCTGCCGCTGACCGGTGGTGGCGTGGCGTTCGCCATGGCGGCACTTGGCCGGACTCATGCGTTTATCGCAGGCTGGGCGCTGACGCTGGGGTATTCGTGTGTTGTCGCGTTGAATGCGTCGGCGGTCACGCTCGTCTTCCGCGTCACGTTCCCTGAATTGGTCATGCGGGGCGCGCTTTACGACGTCGCCGGGTGGATCATCTATCTCCCCGAAGTAATCATCTGCTCGTTGTTTATCATTGTGTTCGCGTGGTTGAACTCTAAGGGTGCTGCGCTTTCCGGCCAGTTCCAGTTCTTTGCCGTTGTGCTCATGATTCTGGCGGTGGTGGTCATCGTGGCGTCGATGGTGATTGATTACGTCGTCGAGCGCCCGGAGCTTGCCCCAGCTTTCCCGGTGGATGTGCCGCCGGCAGCGGCGGTGGCGACCATCATTGCTTTTGCTCCGTGGGCCTACGTGGGCTTTGATTCCATTCCGCAGCTGGCGGGCGAGTTCAATTTCTCGCCGCGGAAGGCCCTGGGTCTTCTGCTGTGGGGTATTACTGTTGCGACGGTCATTTACATGGCGATGATGTTGGCGACGTCGATTGCCGTGGGCACCAACCACAGCGACTTCGAGGGCGAGGCTTGGCCACCGGCGGCAGCCATCAGCGAGGTGATGGGGTCGGCCGGACTGGTGCTCATGGTCGTTGCGGTGAGCGCGGGTGTGCTGACGGGCCTTAATGGTTTCTACACCGCGGCAAGTCGTGTGCTGTTTACGCTTGGGCGGGCGAACTTGGTCCCGCGCCGCCTTGGTGAGCTCAAGGGTAAGCAGCATGCCCCGCGCAATGCGATTCTCTTGGTGTGCGCGGTGTGCCTGGTAACCCCGTGGTTTGGGCGCGCGGCGTTGACGTGGGTCGTCGATATGTCCAGTGCTGGCATCACCGTGGCGTACTTCTATACCTGCTTCTGCGCATGGAAGATTGCGCGCACCGGCCAGGTTCCCGGGATGCCGAAGCCCATTGCACCGAACAAGTTCTATGAGTACTTCGCGCTGGCCGGGTGCATCCTCTCCATCGGGTTCTTGGCGCTGCTCTTTGTTCCGGGCTCGCCTGGCATGCTCGGGACGGCTCCGCTCATCGCGCTGGTGGTCTGGATTGTGCTGGGGCTGGCGTCGTGGGCCGTTAAGAGCCGCCAGCTGAAGGATGTGCCGCCGGAGGAGACGGCATCGTTGATTCTGGAATAGTTAGTCAGTCGTGTTCAGACGGTGCGGCCAGTCGCGGGCATCCGAGGTAAAGATGGAGAACACATTGTTGTCGTCGGGGTTACGGCAACTAAGCCCTGTTAAGTCACTACTAATCTGACAGGTGAGCTGGTAGCTCTCACCGGTAACGGGGCTTTTAGCAGTGATGTTCGCGGTGTAGAGGGGATTAATCGTGGGGTCTGCTTGGTAGAGGGTGTAGCTGGCCTTCTTGGCAGGGCCAAACATTGCCGCGGCGAACTCACAAGAGGTAGCGCTGCCGGCGAAGATCGTGTCGCCCTCCGGCGTCAGGCCGCAGTCGCCGCCGACTTGGCTGGCGTTGATGGTCTGCTCGCCGGATTCTTCTTCCTGCTGCTCGTCAGCTCGGGTTGGGGAGGGGCCTTCGTCCTCTTCGGTGGTGCTTGAAGAGCTGTTAGGGCTGTCTGGCGTCGTGGATTCTTCAGCTGTAGTTGTTTCTTCGGCGACGGGATCTGGGGACTCGGACTTCATCGGGTCATTGCCGCTGCATGCGGAGAGAGCGAATGCCGTTGCGACGGCGAGGGTGAGAGTAGAGAGCTTGTGCATAGCGGAAACTGTAGTCCGAGAAAAGCGCTGTGTCCTGGGGTTGGCGTAGTTGGATTCGTAAACTGATGGTCTTTCAGCGGAGCTACCGCTTGCCGCTTCTTAATCGTGACGCAGGCGTTGACTATCGCTGCGCTCGTTGGGCATAATTCTTGGTAGGAGCAGCCCTACATCATGTACAGCTGTTCGACCCTCACCGGGGCTACTGGCAGGTGAGGGTCATTTAGTTTTCTTTCGCGCCCGGTAGACCGTGCGGTCGTTCAATCGAGTTGTTTCGAAAGGGGCGAGAACATCGAACTTTGAGAGCTTGTCCCACACCTTGCGGGACTGGCCGCGGTCGGTGAGGATTTCTAGCTGCACGCAGCGGAGGAGCACGGCTTCCGTGGTAAAGACCGTTGCCGCTTGTCGCTTGCGTACGAGCTCTTGGGCCTCTTCATCATCGATGATGATGGCGGTACGTACCGAAGGATCCTCCTCGAGCAGTGCCAGGCAGTGTGCGATTGCGGTGTACTCACCCAGGTTCTTCGCCATTCCACCTTGGATTGAATATCTCGGACCCGCGAATAGGCGGATGTGTTTGAAGAGGCGATCCATGTCGTCATCAAGCACGTGCACGTGGCCATGCGCAATGAGTGATGACCATGTTCGGGAGCCACACTGAAACCGCGGAGCTTTCAGTTTTCTCTCTACTTCGTCTCTGACCGCCGCAGGCACGTGAAGTTGCTCATCTTCTACGAACTTGAGAAGCAGGTCCTGCTCACCGGCACAGATGAAGTTCAGTAGCACACTGGTGTCCGCAAAGATGAGCCTTCTAGACATGGTGAACCTACTCGTCAGCAAAGAAATTTTCTAGGTCTGCCTCAATATCGTGCTGACCCGTGAAATTTTGGCTGATAGAACTTGGGGCGGCATGCATTGAGTCCGCTACCTCTTCGGGGCTTACCTGCTCGGCGAACGCTACGGTTGACAGGGCGATGAGTCCTTTGGCGTAGGCCTTGTAGGCATCGGCAACGAGCCTTTCGGAAGCTCGCGGCAGAGCAGCAATCTTGCGTGCGTGGTCATACGAGGCTTTCCATCCGAAGCGGGAGGCGAGTCCCTTGGCGGTGTGATTCCTTAGCTCTTCCTTTGTATCTTTCGAAATGAGTCCTGCTTGGTGCAGCTGGATGGCTGCTACGCGTGGAGAGACCTGGAATTGTTGGACAACCGTAGACAATAGCTCTTCCGCATCTGCGTACGGAGGTAGCTTTTGCAACGCTTCTTCAGGGCAGAGTACGCAGCGCGCAAAGGTGTTTGCGCGTGTTTCGGAAGGAAGAGTCTTATCGCATTGCAGGGAAGCACCATCCTCCGTGATATCCCCGGCCACGATGTGCCCGATTTCGTGCGCGATGGTTAAACGCTGGCGGAAAGGATTGTTACTAGTGCCAATCCCTACGGTTAAAGCTCCTGAGTCGGGATCGCGGAGCGTCAGCGCATCGAGGTCTTCCGCTAAATCGAGGACAATGAAGTCAGCATCAACGAGCTTCATGAGATCGTTGATGTCATCGACTGGTCCCACCCCGAGCTTGTGCTTCGCGCGAAAACGAGCAGCGAGTTCAACTCCTTGTTTCGAGGGGCTTGGTGAATTAGGCATGTGCGTTATCCAGGTTCACACGTAGCTGGAGATACGGAAGAAGGGCTCGTGTTGCCTCTTCAACCTCGGTCTGGTGACCACGGGCTGCAACGCGTACACGCTGGGAGAGTGGGGTGGCGTCCACAAGCTCAGCGGCATCTATACCGAGAGCCCACGCGAGGGCCATGATGTGGTGGAGAGTTGGCGTAGCTGTGCCCTTCTCTAGGCGGGCCAGGGTGGGCTGGGACAGGATTTCATCGGTCATGGCGGCGAGCTCTCTTTGGCTGAGAGCGCGAAGCTGACGCTGCATGCGGACGCGCTCGCCGAAGTCGGTAGGGATGTTCATTTTGTGCTCCTTGCTGACTTCGATTAAACACGTGAATTAGAAATGAGTCAATGCGATTCAGGGTGTTAGGGGGCGAATTGGTCGCAAGCTAGTGCCGCTATCGTGTCCTCGAGGCGAAGCCGGCTTCTCGCGGAGTTTGGGAGCTTCCGCAAGGGTAAAAACCTTTCAAACAATTATTCAAAAGGTAGGGGGTGATCGGAGGAATATCACTGCGTGCTTTCGTCCAGCTGAGGAAAAGCTGAAGTCTCGTGGTTGGTTTCTAGTATGGCATCTCTTTTGAGGCTATTGATTTTATTTCAATTTAGAACTGTCTGGTCTTGGGCGATTTATGAAGCGTCTTTTAGCATGCTTTGGGTGCAGGATACCTTGTAATAGGTGATTCGAATGCAGCTACCGACTAGGATTTGTGGTGTGGATAACGGACTTCTTCTGGCAATTGCTACATTTTTATCACCGTTATTTGGGTTAGCGGGATTCGTGATTGGCTTGCGGGAGGACAGACGCTCGCGTCAATATGACAATGCTCATCAGAGTGTTCTGACGTTCGAGATGCTGGGTGGGCCAGACTGTAATTTAGAAGACCCTGAACTTTATGAAAAAGTCGGTATTGACTTGACATATCGAGGATTTGAATCACGGCGTGGGATTAGGGTGTGTTTGGTTTTTGAAGAAGGATATTTTTGGATTTTATCCAATGATCTTTCTTTAGATCCGGGTGAAAGTCTAGGCCCCAAATACCTCAATATTCTCCGTAGTGCCTTGCCCGGAGTGCGTTTGCATATCTCGTGGCCCACTCCGCATCCGTCAATGCATCGAAAAGGTCTTCGTTATCAAGCTCTACGCTTAGGCTTGAACCAGGAGCTGCAGGAATGGAGATGGTATCGGTTTGAGAGTTTGCGGCGGAGGTTTCGTCGTCCCTTGGGAAAGTGGAAGACGGTGAAGAATCCCTTGGCTGATCTGAAGCATCTTCCAGGGTGGCCTTATGGGCGGGCCGCCAAAACGATTGGCTGGAAGAATAGTAGGTAAGTTATGTGGCGTCTCTATCAAGGGATTCCAAAGGTTTGTTTAAGATCCCGACCTGTACTGCTGACCTGCGAAATATGGAAAGCAAGTTTGCTAACCTTCTAGGGATGCGCTGAGCGGGCAGCATTTGTTTTCAGCTAATTGAGGCTTGCAATCCAAGCTTCTAGTTGGTAGCTCATTTCCTCACTTACATGCATAAAAGGAATCCGCTCCTGCTCAATGCGCAGCCGGCCCGCGGTGAAGAGTAGGCGGTAGGCGCGCTGCTCTTCGGTGGTGAGGTGGGTGAGGGTGGCGGAGCCGTCGCCGGGGTCGGGGACGGCTAAGTGTTGGAATTCGGTGACGGTGGCGGTGTCCATGAGTAGTGACTTCGTGTGGGGGAAGTGGGCGCGCACGGCGTTGAGGATGGCAAAGCCGGCGGCATCGAGGTCGCCCCAGTAGGTGATGTCCGCTTCGTGTAGCCAGCGCAGTGCGCGGAGCTGGTGGGCGGCGGTGCCGGAGCCGAGGAGGGCGATGGTGGGAGGGGAGGCGTCGGCAAGCGTGGGCAGGGCCAGGAAGGTCTGCTTATTCTCCACGATGAGCACCCGGGGCGGGGTGTCGGGGAAGAGTTTGGCAGCGTCGGCGAGGGGGATTTCGATATCGGAGAGCGCTGGTGTGTGATTGAGGTAGCGCAGGCGCAGGCGGGTGTCGTTGCGGCGCAGGCCCAAGTCCGTGATACCGAAGGGGGCGAGGAGTGTCAGCAGCAGGCGGCGGTGGTTGCCAATCCACTTGCCGTCCACGCCTTCGACCGGCACGGCGCGCTCCCACTCGCCGGAATTAGGGTTTGCGCGCAGCCAGCGCAGGCACGGCCCCAGGCAACGCAGGTCGTACGGGCTTAAGTCTTTCCACTGGTTGTAGGAGCGGTGGACGGTGTGGGTGAAGTCCGGGGACTCCGGGAAGATGGCGGCGATGTCCTGGGCGCGCTGTTGGGCGGTGGAATACTCGCGTTCCAAGCCGGCAGCGGTGGCGATGCGTTCGGCGCCGTTGATTGTGATGCGGGTCGGGACGTTATTGGTGCCCAGGCCCGCGCGGGACCAATTGCGCGTTTCATAGATGACTTCGTCCTGGTGCGGCCAGCGCTGCCAGGCGCGGATGAAGTCTTGGGTGGTGCCAATATCGCGGGCGGCGGCCGTGGCTGTCGGTGGGTGCAGCGGCCACGCCAGGTGCAGCGAATCCGGATCGGACAGTGCTTCGGCGAAATGGTTGCGCAGGTATTTCGCCGCGTGCACCTGCAGGTCTTTAGGCATCCGCATCGGTGGGCTCCTCGGGGCGGGGCTGTTCGGGGTTGTGGGTGGAGAGGGAGGAGGCGTCGATAAGTGAATAACCTGTGCGCGCCTGCGGGCGGCCGTTGATAATCGGCTCGTCGTAGTTGACCACGATGGTGCCATCCACGTAGGGCGAGAGCGTCTGGATGAGCTTGAAAGGCGTGGCCAGAATCATGTGGAAACCAAAGGAAGCAAAGACGGACATGGCCGTGCGGGTAAAGGCGGGATCGGCGCGGTCAAAGGCCTCATCCAAGATGATGGAGCCATAGGTGGGCACGTCCTGGTCCGGCTCCGCTAGGCGGAAGCGCAGGGCCGCTGCCAGGCAGAAGAAGACGAGTTTTTGCGCTTGGCCGCCGGAGAGCGACGCGGAGTCCTGATAGGTATTGGCCGTGGTGCCGTCGGGGTAGCACTCGCGGCCGATGAAGCTGACGTGGCGACGGGTATCCAAGACCACGTTGCGCCAGCGGATATCCTCCGGGTGGCTCGAGCCCAGGCGGCTCAGAATCTTGTCCAGGGCGTGGTAGCGCTGCAGGGCGGCATCGTGCTCATCCTTGCTGATTTCGGCCAGGCTGTGGGAGGTGGCGGCATCGAGGTCCCGCTGGAAGTCTTGGACCACCTGGCCGCGGGCATCCTTGACATCAATGCGCAGGGTGCGCTCACCGTTGAAGGGCGAGCGCTCCAGGGACTTGTTGATGAACTCCATGCGCGTTTCAATATCGCTGCGGGCATGGCGCAGGGAGGAGGCAAGGTGGGAGAGGTTCTGGACGGTCTGGCCGTTGAGCAGCTCCAGGAAGCGGGCGCGGAAATCTGCCAGGCGGTCAGCTCGTAGGTACTTCAGCTTCTCTATGCCTTCGCCGGCGAAGCTGGCCTGCGGTTCCAGGTCGGCGGCTTCTGCTGGCCACTGGGACAGGTAAGCGTGGAGGACGGAGACGATCTTGCCGTTGGCGTCCTCGATGCGGCGCGCGGCGGTGCGGGCGGCGTCCTGCAGGTCGGCCTGGACTTCATCGCGCCGGGCATCGATGTTATCGATGGTCAGCGTGCGCTTGCCCTTGTGTAAGGCCTCCTCGACGGCTTTCGCTATGTCCTTGTCGGCGATTTCCGGAACGGTACCGATGGCGTGGCGGCGCTCGGTGGAGCGCTTCAGCTCGCCTTCGACGTCACCGAGGTGTTTCTGTGCCTGGTTGAGCCGGGTGCGGGCAGCCTCCAGCTTTTCCTTCGCGTGCTGATGTGCGGCGGCCAAGGCTTGGGCTTCGGGGGAGGATGCCAGGGAATCGTATTGCGCTTGCAGGTCCTGCTTGCGGGCTTTCGCGGAGGCGGTGTCAATGTCCTGGAATCTCGAGTCCAGCACCTGCTGGGCTTTATCGCGCTGGGTGCGCAGGATGTCCATCTTCCGGTTGAGGTTATGGACCTGCCTGGCGGTGGCGCTGGCGGTGGCTTTGGCCTGCTTTAACTGGGAGCGCAGTAGCTCAATCTTGGCGGTGTTGGTGGAACCCACCCGGTACCATGCGGTACCGGCAAAGCGCGTGCGGTCATCCTTGATGAAACGCGTGGAGCCGTCCTTGTCCTTGGGGCGGCTTTCCAAGCCATCGCGGGTAACGGCGGGAGTTGTGGTGACCTTGTCCAGTTCCGCTACCGACTCCACGCATTCATAGTTGAAGCGGCGGGAAATGTGTTGGCGTACCCACGCCGTCATGGGGTGATCCTGGAATTCCAGCTTGTGGATGAGCTGCCGCGGGCTGCGCGCGGAGGCTGGCGCCGACGTGAACTCCGGGATGGTGCGGTATTCCAGACGGGTACCCACGTTGCGGGAGTTGACCCACTGGTTAATGGCTTGCCGCGCGTCCTCAGGCACGAGCAGCGTAGCGGCGAAGCCGTGCAGTAGCTTTTGGATGACCGGCTCCCAGTCCGCCTGCTGCGGGCTGATGTCGATGAGCTCGCCGGCGAAGGGAAGCTCGGATTCGGCGTAGCCGGTATCGCGGGCAAGTTGGGAGCGCAGCTCCACCAGGGCCTTGTCGATGTTGGTGCGCCGCGAGCTAAAAGAGCGCAGCTCGCTATCGAGCCGGGCGCAGGCGGTGGCCGCATCGCGGGCGGCCACGCCGGCTTCCTGTTGCTGGTTCGTCAGATTGGCGGAGTCGGTCTCGAAGTCGGAGAGTCGCAGCTTGGCGTTGGCCTGTAGCTCTGCGAATCCTTGCGGGCTGAGCTCATAGTGCTCGGTCCACTCGCCCACGGCAGCCGCAAGGCGCTGGAATTCTTTGGAGCGGTGCTCAATCTCTATGTCGGCGGTCTCCATCTTTGCGCGCAGGGCATCGAGCTCGCCGGCGCTGAGCTGGGAGACGGCCATCGCGGCGCGGCGTTCCGCATCATCGAGGTGGGCGACGTCGGCCTCGAGGGATTCCACTTCCGATTGGGCTTCTACCTGCTGGGCGCTGAGAGCACGGATGCTGGAGTCCAGCTCTTCTGCCACCAGGCGGGCGCGCACGGCCGGTAGCGCCTCGCTCATGGCCTCGGCTTTGTGCTTATCTGCCTCCGCGGTTGCGCGCTGGGCATGCAGCTGGGGTAGGGGAGCGAGCGTATCAATCTGGGCCTTGACGTCTTCGACCCGCAGGTACGCCTGGCGCAGATCCTCAAACTGCTCCACGGCCTCCTCCGCTCTGGAGAAGGTCGAGGGCTTGTCCAGCATGTAGTCCCGAAAGAGCTGATCCAGGCTGGAGAGCGACTTCGCGGATTGCGTGCGGTGGAGCAGCAGCTGGCCCTCCACGTTCTTGATGCCCAGGCGTTTGCGGAAACGATCCGCAAACGTGGCATAGGTCGGTGTAAAGGACGCGCCGGGCCCCTTGTACAGGGCTTTGATCTTGCGGGTGTCCAGGCTGCGGGTGAGCAAGGGGCTGAGCTTATCGACGTCCTCATCACCCGGCACCAGCCCATACAACTTCTTGATCTGGCCTACTGAGTTCTCACCGCCGTTAAGGCGGAAGATAGCAATGAGCGTGTGCTGCTTGCCCGCGCCATTGTCGTAGGTCAGGGCAACCACCGAGTTGGTAGCGCCCTCCCGCAGGTACTCGGGGGCGATCTCACCGGTCTGCGCGTTTTCCTGCTTCCGCCAGGCACCGCGCACATAGGAGACCAGGCTGCGCCCGTTGTGCCGGCCGAGGTCCTGCTGCGACGCCGCATTGAACTTCAGGTGGCTCTGTGGAACCAAGACCGCCGACATCGCATCCAGCAGCGTGGACTTGCCGGAGCCCGAACCGCCGGTGATGAGGAAACCTTTGCGCGCCACCGGGATGGAGAAGTAGCCGTGGAAGGTGCCCCAGTTGATCAGCTGAATGCGGCTGATGCGGAATTGGCCGGGGTACAGGCTGGTGTGGCTAGTCATCGGAAGCCTTCTCCTTTTCCTCGTCTACCTGCTCTTCATCGGCTTGTGCCAGGCGGGCGTATTCATCGCGGATGGCGGTGACGGTGGAGGCGTCGAAAAGCTGGCGGAGCACCGGTGAGACCTCGAAGCGCCCTTCGGTCTCGGTAGCACTCAGCAGGGAGTAGTCGTTGTGAATGCGGTTGATGGCGGCGTTGAAGCGGCGGTTGAAACCGGCTTCATCACGGTTGTCCACTGCGCGGACGTAACCGATTCCCTCCCGGAGATCCTCGACGTCCACGATGACCCGCTCGCCGGGCAGCGCAAGCCCCAGCTCTTGGCGCAGGTTCAGCAGGATCGCGGTGTCGATGTGCTTGAGCTTGTCCGTGCGCAGCACCTGCGGGATGCTCAAGGTTTCTTCCTCCACCATCCGGGTAAACGCGAAGCCCTCGGTCTCGTCCACGACGAGTTCCAGAAACACCTCATGCAGCCGGGCGCGGAGGTTCTCCTCATCCGAGATGATGGCGGCCCACAGCACCGGTTCCTTCTGCGCGCGAATGAGCGGGCCCTGCAGGAGCTGCACTAACGCGCGCCGCGAGTGGTAGGTCAGCGAGCCTTTATCGTGCTCCCACAGCGGTGGCTCGTGTGCGGAATCGACGCGGGGAGTGTGTGCGGCGGTCACTGTAGCTCCTTAACGGTGGTGTGATCGAAATACTTGGCAGGGATATGGGCGCAGCGCACGGTGCCGTCCTCCTCGGTCCACGTGACTTTCTCACGCGATGGACGTAGCACGGGCACCGGGTGCTGGTCGGCGATGTGCACCAAGCCCACCACGCTGGCAAGGCCCTGGGTTGGTGGATGGGCTTGCAGCACCTGGCCAATCGTGCAGGGGCCGGACTGGGCGACGGCCCCGCGTATCGCCTCGTGCAATTCCTCGAAGTCAATCTCCGATTCGCGCACCAACTCATACAGGGCTTGCGGGTCTTCTGCCTCCGGTTGGTATGCCACCGGGGTTTCCTCCACGACTTCCCGTCCCGGGTTGGCCAGGCGGATGCGGGAGACGGAGTGAATCGACATGCCGATGCGCTGCAGCGGTGTCTCCATCCGGTGAAAGGCTTTGAGCTCGGAGTTCTGTGCGGCATCGATAGCCATGCCGCGGGCTTCCCGCAGCAGCTCAATCATGCGCCGGTCCTCCGCGAATTGCTCGGAGGAGACGTAGTTGCGCAGGCTGCGTGCCAGCCCCGTCATGGTCTGGTTGACCTCGAAGCTGGTGTCCTCCATATCGCGAAAAAGCCTGCGCAGCTGCTGCCGCCTGTCCGGGGCTAGCGCCTGTCCGGCTTCGCTGTCGAGGACCTCCGTGATCCACTGGTCCAACCAGGCGCTGCGCTCCCTATCCATCAAGAGGGAATAGAAGCCGCGGAAACTGCGCCCGGCGTCCGACTCCGCAATGTGGTCCACGCCGTTGAAGATCTCCTCCAGCACTTCGCCGCGGTAGCCCTCTGGATCCAAAAGTTGGCGGCGCAGTTGGTGGTTGAGGGCTTCAAGCTCGTGGCGTACCCGGGCGAAATCGCTCGGCACGGCCATGGCCATGTTCAGCACGTCTTGGACGCGTTCTTCTGCCTCCGCGGCGGTGAGCCTTTCGAACTGCCCGCGGCGGGCTTTCTCAATTTCACGGTCGATGCGGTCGCGTTCTTCCTCCAAGCTGGCCACGCGGCTGGCGATGTCTTCGTTCGTATCCCGCGCTAGCCTTTGCAGCGCGGAGCTGATTGATTCCACGCGTGACGCCGTCACCGTGGTCACTGGTGCCTCCCAGCGCTCAATGGCTTCGAGCGCGGATAAGGCCTCCTCGCTGGGCTCGAGTGTTTCGCCGTGGGAGCTCTTTCCGGACTTTCTGATGAGCCACCCGGCCTTGACCCAGTCATTGCAGTAATTCTGCGGCGTGCGGGGCATGGAAAACTCACTGGCGAGCACCTCGAAATCGGTGACCATGAGCTCATACACCTCCGCCGCCGGGCGCGCCCGGGTGCCGCGCGGGAAGTACTCCGCGATCAACGCCAGAATCACGGGCGCGTTATCCGCGGCCAGGAGCCGGATCGCGGCGGAATCGCGCATCAAACGCCGCAGCGATAGGGCGCGTGCTTCAACAGACATGTCTTGATTCTGACAGGTGTGCCGGACATGCGCAGCGAAGACTGGCTCAAATATTCGAAGCCCGCTGTCTGGCATTCGACCTGCAGAGTGCAGGTCGAAATAATCACGCCCATGGCGGCGGGCCATGAGTGAAGCTTTAAGCTGCGTTCACCTGGTCGTCTTCTATCTCTACGCGGCCCATGAAATACCGGGAATGCGACTTTTTCAAGGATTCCAGGGAAGGTGCTGAAATATGGGCGATCTCAATATCAGGATCGTCGATCGCTGCTTCGCGGCGGAGGCGTTCCTTAAGCGCTTGCGTCGAGTCCGAGAATTGTTTGATGAAAGACTCGCCTGAGCGACGTTTGTAGATGATTATAAAATCAGTCATTGTGCTACTCCGATTCATCTGGCTGTCCAACAAGAATTTCAGTTGTGCACAGCCCCTAATCTAGTGGCACTCGGTCGTGCATGGGGGTGACTCTTACTGTTGTCGCAAGTGACTTGGCCAACCTGTTGAATAACAACGCCTCGGAAGTTGATTGGGGCGGCTAGCGCAAGAGCATGCAACTCGGTTATCCTTGAGGGAGGTTTCACTTGTAAGCGAAAGGCGTTTCAGGTGTAAGTGTCACGCTGGGAAAGGAGCGCTGATGACTGCCTCTGCACTCATCAACGATCGGCTCATGATCGAAGAAACTACTCTCGAAGAGCTGAAGTCGCTGCAGACTCTCGAGGCAGCGAGCTTTCGGGTAGCAGATAAGCACGGGCGCCCAGTCCCGTTGTCGCGTGATGTTCAGCGATTGATTTCTCAGGTCTTGGCTTCTGTTGCGCAGCGAGGGGAAGTCACAATCTCTCGCATTCCTGAGGAGCTCACCAGTACAGTAGCTGCCGAGCTGTTAGGCATCTCGCGTCCAACGCTCATGAAATGGGCAAAGGAAGGAAGGATAGCTACCCACAAGCGCGGAACACATACGCGGTTTAAGCGTGAGGATGTCCTGCGGTTGAAGCACCAGCGCGCTGAGGAACGTGTGAAAGCGTTCCAAGAATGGCGTGCATTCGAAGAGGAGAACGAGAGTTTCTTTTCACAGGCCTAGGTGCATTGAGAACTGCTAGAAACTGCACTGGGCTAACGCGGTTACTATCCTCGAGAACATGCCGCAAAAGGTATTCGTTGACGCAAACATTTTAGTGAGCCGTACAATCCTAGATTGGCTTTTTGCGCTGCAGATTTTATCTGGAGACATGTTTGTGTTCTATACGTCTCAAGACGTACTTGCGGAAACGGTACGGGCGATGCGGCGGAAACATCCCACAGCACCTGGGAGAATTATCAAGGACCGTGTCGAGAAGATCGGTGCGGTGATGGAGGAAATCATTGATGATTTTCCCGGAGACATGCCTTTCGACGGTTTGGATCGTCATGACTACCATGTCCACGCGGCGGCTTTCGCCTCACAAGCCGACATCATCCTTACTGATAATTCGCCCCAGGATATAACCATTACTGCCAGCGAGCAGCGCTACGAGATAATGAATGCGGATGCATTCCTCATGCTCATTCGCGATTCCGCTCCAAACTTAGTGATTGAATGTACGAGTCAGCAGCTGGAGTATTGGCAGAAAAGGAAGGGCTTTCAGAGCCTAGACGATGCGCTGAGGAGAGCGGGTTGCGACAATTTTGCCAGCGCTGTGCGTGAAGCCTTGCAGGCGCTCGCGCAGCGCTAGTTTCATCCGCTCAGCGCTTGTAGCCGCAGACTTTCCAGTGGTCGGTGGTGCTATAGCCCGCACTTCTATGCCCCAGCCCTCACGAGCTCCTTGAGGCGTCGAGAGCCTCAC
The DNA here is from genome assembly GCF_000988205.1 of Corynebacterium minutissimum. GTDB lineage: Bacteria > Actinomycetota > Actinomycetes > Mycobacteriales > Mycobacteriaceae > Corynebacterium > Corynebacterium hiratae. The sequence continues at coordinate 210,140 of NZ_LAYQ01000001.1, forward strand.
GGGAGGCGGTGCCGTAGCGCTCGCGTAGGAAGCGGTGGGTGGCGTCGGGGTTGTCTAGGGAGACATCGCTAAGATTGAGCAGTTCCGATTCGCCGGCGTCGGTCTTCTCCACCGACCAGAAGCTCTCCGGGCGCAGGCCCAGTTCGCTGGAGCGCTCAAGGACGCTGAAGGCGTGGGAGGCAAAGATGAGCTGCGCGCCGTTGACGTTGATGCTGGGCTCGCGGAAGGCGTGGATGATGAAGTCAAGAAGTGCTGGGCGCAGGGCGGAATCCAGCTCATCAGCCACTAGGATCCCACCGCGGCGCAGCGTATCCAGCACCAGGGGAGCGGTGGCCATCCAATTCTGCGTGCCGCCAGATTCATCGGTCAGCTTCAGCGCGTAGTAGGAGTCACCGGCTTTGTGCTCCACGATGATGGAGTGCAGCAGGGACTCGATCTCTGCATCGGAGTAAGCCTGGAACTCGTCTGGTCGGCGAATACTGCCGGCGCTGCGGCTGAGCGCATCAATGACCGGGCGCATCTGGCGGAAGACGTGCTCGGGGATGTGGTCCTGGTCAAGCCGCACGGAGTGGATTCCCGAATCGGCCGCGCGCAGCAGCGCGGCAGCCTCATGCAGGTGCAGCTTGCCCTCACGGATAAGGGTGGTGATGCGGGAGGCAGTGCTCATGGAGGTATGGCCGTGCGGCAGGTAAGCCACGTCGTGCACCAAGGCGCTAGCCAGCGGGGCGAGGATGGGGTGCTCGTCGCGCAGGCCAGCGGAGAGGAGCAGCTCGGTGTCATCGACGGGGCCGAGCTTGGCGACGTCCCCTTCATCCATAAAGGACTTAGTCCACTGCACGTCCTCCCCGCGAGTCCGCACGAAGCAGGGGCTCCAGCGGGTCGAGGGCACGCGGCTGAGCCACTCGGCGTGCACGCCGGTAAAGCTCCACTGGAAGCCGTAGAGGTAGCGCACGCCGTCGAGTTCGAACTCCAGCTCAAAAGTGCTGGGCAAGCGCTGCGTGCGGGGGTTGAGGCGGTAGGGGGCGTGGGGGAGTTGGTTGGGTGGGGCGTCGGCAAGCCAGGCGGTGGCGGAGGACTCGATGGCGAGCAGAGCGAAGGCGAGGGCGTTGAGGATGCTGCTCTTGCCGGAAGCGGTGGGGCCGATGAGTACGGAGATGGGATCGCTAACCTGCGCCCAACCTGTTTTCGGGGCGGTGGAGTGCTGCCAGTCGTGGTAGAGCGTGAGCGTTTGGGTGGCGCGGATGCTGCGGAAGTTGGACACGCTAAAGGAAAGGAGCCTCATGATCACGAGACTACAAGCTCACAGATTCTTCATCAGACAATTCTGTCCTAGGTTCGGGCCCTGAGATTTCGTTCTCGCCCCATGCCTTAACCCAGCCGGCGCTGGTAACGTTTTAGTACGTACCGCAAAAGCAACCACGGGAGGTCACGTCCTATGGACAGCTCTATTACCGATCTGCTCTTATGCATCGGTTTAGTGTTGCTCATGGTGGCCTACTGGACCTTTTACATCCAGTACGTGCGGCGGATTCCGCAATCGGAAGAATGGTACGACTCAGCCGAGCCGGACGGCGCAGAGAGTGATGGTGTGCTCTGCATTTATCCTTATGGCACGCTCTTGGTGGGCGCTGGCGGTGCCTTGGGGTTGGTTGTGAGTATGGGCCTTCCAGAGCCTGTCGAAACGGTGCTGGCTGCTCCGTGCATGGTGGCTATGCTCATCGCACTCATTGGGTTTACGGGCGCGTTCGGGATTCCGCTTCCGTGGCCTTTTGTTCCGCGTTGGGTCGTCGACATTCGCAAAGCAAAACGGGCTCGAAGGCGTGAGCGTAGGCAAGCCTGGAAGAAGAGAGAGAAAAAATAAGCTTGGCAGCTTACTCAGCGGCTGAGGTCCCTGTGCAGTGGGTCTAGGGCTGAGTGACGTCAGTTTTGTGGGTGAAAGTAGCGGCGATGCACGCTAGGCTTTTGGCATGAAGTATCGGAACGTTCAGATCAGCTCCGTCGCGGCGCTTGTCATGAGCCTGTTAGGCGCGGCGTTCTTTGCTTTGGGGCGGGTCATATTTGATGTCGGCGGATGGCTCGCATTCTTTACCCTTCCGGCCGGCGGCATCGTGGTCCTTGCGCTGTTAGTTTTGTGGCTCATCCCCGTACGTACCCCGATGGAAGATGAAGAGGGCGGAACGTACAAGGCCTTCGGGTGGCGCGAGTCGTGGGCATTCATTGCTGTGACCGTGTTCCTCTTCCTGGCCGGCTTCTTTTTGGTCGATTACGGCGATACCGACGAGAGCGTGAAATCCGCCTTCACCCAGATTGTCGGTCGGTGGGCCTTAGACCTGTCCTCGATACTCTTTTGGCTCAGCGTTTTTGGGGTGATCGCCTCCTACGTTATCGGGGTCGTTGTTTCGGTGAAGGGGCAGAAGGCCGCTGACGCAGACAAGGCGCAGAGTTCAGGCCCGGAAGACCTGGACGGGGCAAACCCAGGCGAGGAGCTCGGCCAGGACGAGCCCTAAATTGCCGTTTTCTGGGCCTGCCGATTAATGTTGCTGGGAGCGGATTCGCTGCCGTACGTGGCGCACCGGCTGCGCGCTGGTGTGGGTTGCGTGGGTAGGGAATACGCGGGGCTATAGCTCAGTCGGTTAGAGCTACGGACTCATAATCCGTTGGTCCCGGGTTCGAGCCCCGGTGGCCCCACTATTGCTTGGCACCCGATACGATGACCACCATGAGCGTTGTCGAGATGGACCCGTTGATCGAGTCGCTGTACTACTGGTCCGACATCATAGGTGTCCTCCTCATGGGCATCATCGGTGGCACCATGGCCCGGCAGCGCGGCTATGACATCGTGGGCTTCTTCTTCATCGCGATGTTCTCCTCCCTCGGCGGCGGCATGATCCGTGACGTGCTCATCAACCGCGGCACCGTCGCCGCAATGAGCCAGCCGGAGTATCTCTACCTGGCGTTTACTGGCGCCATCATCGCCCGCTTTGTCTACTTCAAGGGCAAAACGTGGGACTACGTGCAGTCGCATGGTGATGCGGTGGTCTCGGCCCTGTGGGCGTCGACAGGCGCGCTCAAAGCCATTGCGTATGGCCTGCCCCTGATTCCCTGCATCATGATGGGTGTGTTCACTGCTACGGGCGGATCCATGATCCGTGACATCGCCATGGGGCGCGAGCCCGCCGTCTTTGGTGATAACACCCCCACCGTGATCCCCGCGGTGGCCTGCGCGCTGGTGGTCTTGGGCGCAGACTCGGCCGGCTACTTGGCCTGGGGGGTTATTCTCGGGCCGGTGGTGTCCTTTGTCCTCACGATGCTGGGCATCTGGGCAGGGTGGCGCGTACCCGCTCGCCAGGAGTGGGCGCCGGTCAATGACACCGCAGCCTACGTCATGGTCATGGCGCGCAAGGCAGAAAGCAAGGGGCGTGCCGTGGGGCGTCGTCTAGAGCCCACGAAGCTTCGCTCCTGGCGCCACAACCAGATGGAAAAGGCCCTGCAACGCCGCATCGAGCGCGAAGTCCGAGCCGGCAAGCGCCGTGCGGAAGCCGCCATCGATGCCTCCGAGTTCCTCGACTCCTTCAACGAGGAAGTCGCAGAGATGTCGGAGATGATGGAGCCGGCCGTTGCGGAAGCGGAGTCCTCCGACTTTGGCGTGGACCTAAGCGGTGACTCCTACGAGGAACAGAGCGCTGAGGGGCCAACGCCGCGCGAGCTTTTGGATCGCATCTTGGCTGATGATCAGCTCACCGATGAATTGGTGGAAAGACTCATGCGCCGATATGAAAAAAGAGATGATTAGAACCTGAGAAATGCTTTAACCTAGTGATGAAAGTGAGGTGATGGACGCGTGACGTCGAGGCGTTCTTTTCTGGGTATGCTCGCGGCGCTGGCGGTGTCGGGCGTTGCGGCCCCCACCCTGGCGGGCTGCGGAACGGAACCGGAGCGCATGGATACCTCGGGAATGAATCTCATTACTACCGATATCTCGGAGCCGCAGCGCTCCCTCATCCCGGCCGATTCCAACGACGTGCCAGGCCAAACCATCATCAACCTGGTGTACTCGGGCCTGATGTACCTGGATAAGGACGGCGGCGCCCATTACGACATGGCGGAATCCGTCACGCAGGTTGATGACACCACGTTTGACGTGCAGATTCGTGAAGACGCGGTGTTCTCCGATGGCTCGAAGGTCAGCGCGCAGGACTTCGTCGATACGTGGAATACCGCGGTGCGCCAGTCCCTGCTTTCCGCACATCACTTTGCGCCGATTCTCGGTTTCAATGAAGGCAGGAAGGAGATGCGCGGGCTGACGGTGACGGGGGAGAAGTCCTTCCGCATTGAGCTCTCGCGCCCCACGGCGGGTTTTATTGAACGCTTGGGTTATTCCGTCTTTTTCCCCATGCGCTCAGCAGACCAGGACAAGCTGAGTGAGCGCGGCACGGACCCGATCGGAAGCGGGCCGTACCTGTTGGCCTCGTGGGAACGCGAGAAGGCGTTGACCCTCGTGCCGAACCCGCGTTATAAAGGGCCGCGACACCCGCAGAATGAGGGCATTAAGTTCGTCGTGTATTCCTCGGAGGAGCAGGCCTACCAGGATCTTGTAGCGGGTCGGCTGGACGTGCTGACGCGCATCCCGGCAGAGAAACTCGGAAGCTTTGAAAAGGAGCTCGGCGCGCGGGCTCTTACTAAGCCTGGCGGTTCGATCATGGAGATCACCATTCCCGCCAACGATGCCAATTTCCGCGGCGAGGCTGGCCGCCTGCGCCGCCGGGCCCTGTCCATGGCGGTAGACCGAGAAAAGATTGCGCGGGACATCTTCCACGACCGAGTGACTCCGGCCAACAGCTTCGTAGCGCCGCTCTTCGGCTCCCCACCGCCTGCGCCGGAAGGTGCTGACGTGCTGACCTACCAGCCGGATAGAGCCCGCGAGCTGTGGGCACAGGCGGAGAAGCTAGACCCCTTTAAGGGGACGTTCAGCATCGCGTTTAACGCCGATGGCGGCCACAAGACGTGGGTCGATGCGGTGGCTCAGCAGGTGACGGATACCCTCGGTGTGCTCGCCGAAAGCAAGGAATTTGGGACCTTGAAGGAATTGCGTCGAGAGGTCACAGCGCGGCACATTACCGGTGCTTTCAGGACGATTTGGCAGGCGGAATTTCCGGATGAGTCGACCTTCCTGGTGCCGCTGTTTGCCTCCTATTCCTCAGAAAACGAGTCAGGTTTTCGCAGCACCGAATACGACGAGTTGCTGAAGAAGGTAGGCCAGGCGAAGGACCGGGAGGAGGCCCAGGAGTACTACTTGCAGGCCCAGGAGCTGTTGCTGGAGAAGATGCCGGCGATTCCGCTGTGGACGACTAAGGCATTCAGCGCCTACGGCAAGGACATCATCCCTGCTGGCTACACGTGGAAGCCCACTCCGAACTACTATCTCATCCACCGCGCTTGAGATTCCAAGGGTTCTGTCAGGCTGTAGGACTAGGCTTGGCGTAATGCTGAAGTATTACTTTTTCGCCATTTGGCAGGCCTTCGTTGACCATGGTTTGCCACTGCTAGGAATGCTGTTGTTGGCGATTCTCATCCCGCGCATCGGCCGCTTGGCGGTGCGGGTCATTGAGTCCCGCCTCGATGAAAACCAAGAGTCCACCAAGGCGCGCTTGGCGCTGGCCGGCGCGCTGGTCTATGTGGCACAGGCGGTGGCGTACTTCCTGCTCGTGTTGGCGGCGCTGGCCAACGTTGGAGTGCCTCCCCTGGGCGCGGCCATCCCGGCAACCGTGGTCTCGGCTGCCGTCGGTTTCGGCGCACAGTCGATCATCGGTGATTTCCTCGCCGGTTTCTTTATCCTCTCGGAAAAGCAGTTCGGTGTGGGTGACTATGTCAGCTTCGACGGCGTGACCGGCGTGGAGGGCACCGTCGTATCGCTGACCTTGCGCACAACGACGGTGCGTACGCCGACCGGTGAAGTTGTCATGGTGCCGAACGGTTCGGCGGGCGTGGTCACAAATTACTCGCAAGAGTGGTCGCGCGCGGTGGTGGATATTGCCATCCCGGTCCATGAGGGCGATTCCGTGCAGGATCTGACCGAACAGGTAGAGAAGATTTCACAACGCGCCATCGATACCCCGGACATCCGCGCGGACGTGGCTGGTGAGCTCGACGTTCTGCCCGCTACTGGGTTGGTTGCTCCCACGGTGGCCGGCCAGCCATGGCAGGTGAAGTACCGCGTCTTGGTGCAGGTCAACCCCGCACGCCAGTGGGCGGTGGAGCGCGCGATCCGCTCGGCGCTGCTGTCTTCCTTCTGGGACCTGTACAAGCTGCCTAACGCTGAAAACGTCGCGGGTGAGGTACTGGAGGTGCTGGGCGGCGCGGTGGATGCCGATGCCCCCACTACCGTCATGCCGGCGGCAGGCGCTAACACCGAGTCGAGACAAGAGAGCTCGGCGTCCGAGACGGAGGCTGTGGCCGCCGACGCTGTCGCTGACGCGGCCGCCGAAGCGCAAGACAGCAAGGATGACGGCCCAGGGCGCCCGGCCTATTCGGCCGAACCCGACGACGAGGAAGAGGATGATTACGGCCGCGGTATCTGGCGCGCGGATAAGCCGGAGAACAAGTGGGACTCCTTCTGGACGCTTGGCGGGCGCGTGCGCCGCTCCACTACAGGCTTATCGCCGGGCTCGGCGCGATCAGTGTGCTGCTGTTAGCGTCCGCCAACCCAGACGGAGTGGAGAATGCCGGGTGGCTATCACCCTCGCGCTGGATGGGACAATCAGAGACAACGTCCGAGTCCACTCAGCCCTCCGAACCTTCGCCAACGCCACAAACCGCGCCGCAGGACGAGCCTTCCTATGTCTCGACGCCCGAGGAGCCGGTGGAAAGCGTGCAGGGCACAGTCACTGATAGCACCCCGGACAGTGAGGCCACCTTCGCACCTGTGAATCCAGGGGAACCGACAACCCAAACACCAGCGGAGGAAGGGGTCTCCGAAACTCCTGCGCCCACCGAGGGCGCACAGGCTACCGCTACTGAAGGGGCCTCGGAGCCTTCCGCCGAGATGTAGACCCGAAGGGGGTAGAGAGGCGCTGCACAGAGAGAGGTGAGAGAGACGCTTGGAGAGGGCGCACGAGAGATATGAGTGATAGGGAAGTGCAGCGGCGTAATGCGCTACACCTTATGTATCGGCCCATCGCCACCGATCGTTAACGCAAGCAAGCTAGCTCACAACTCCCGCGCCCGGCCTATAGGTCAGCGCATGCGCCTGCCTCACGGGGGAACCCGGCCTGAGTACATCATCCACGCGCAGCCAGTGCATCTGGGCTTCCTCGCGGCTCAGCGTGACGAAGCAATAGCCGTGGCTATCCAGCTCGACGTGGTGGCACTGCGGGTTGGCCTGGCGTAATACCTGTTCGGCGAGGCGGGAGACAGTATTGCCCGCGCGTAGGTTGAGCGCCTCGTTGATATTGGGTGCCGACACGGACCCGCACACCATCTCCGCGGCAACCACCTCCTCGTCCTTGCTAATCGTATGCGCCCATTCGGTGTGGATATCGCCGGTGAGGAACAGGGCGTGGGCAGGGGAGGCGCGGAGGGCGTCGATAAGCGCGCGGCGTTCTGCGGAGTAACCATCCCACTGGTCCCCGTTGACGGGAATCCCCGTGATGTTCTTCGTCAGGGCGGCAGCCACCTGTGCGGTCAGCGAATTCTCCTGCAGTGACACCAGATTCAGCGGGGCAAACATCACCGAATTCCCCAGCAGATTCCACGTGGCCTGCGAGGTTTCAATCTTTCCCAGCAGCCAGTCATACTGCTCCGAGCCCAGCATGCTCCGGCCCTCTTTCATAAACGCCACTGGGTTCCACGGCGTCTGCTGGTCGCGGTAGGTGCGCAGGTCCATCATGGTCAGCTCCGCCAAATCGCCGAAGGTCAGTGAGCGGTACAGATGCCCGGCGTCGGAAGGCGCGGTGGCGCGCACGGGCATCCACTCGAAGTAGGCGCGCATGGCCGCCGTTTGGCGTTCCTGCCAGCTTTCTTCCGTGGCGGGGTCGTGGTTCTCCGCGCCGCCGGCCCAGTTATCGTTGGCTGTTTCATGGTCATCCCACACGACGATCCACGGCAGAGCGGCATGCGCTGCCTGCAGGTCGGGGTCGGTGCGGTAGCGCCCGTAACGCGTGCGGTAATCCGCCAGCGTGGTGATCTCGTGCGCTGGGTGGTGCAGGCGCACCGGACCAAACCCGGAGTATTCGCCGGCGGCGTACTCGTAGATGTAATCGCCTAAGAACACCATGTAATCCAGCTGCCCGGAGTGCGCGCGCTGGGCGATGTCCGCGTAAGCGCTGAAGAAGCCCGACTCCCAGTTCGCGCAGGAGGCGACCCCAAACGTGAGCTGCTCCGGCGAGGCGGTGGCCGCAGGTGCGGTCTTGGTCCGCCCGATGGGGGAGGAGACACCATCGACGAGGAAGCGATAAAAATACTCGGTGTCCGGCTGCAGGCCGTGCGGGTCCACGTGGACAGTATGGTCACGGCTTGCGGAGGCAACCACAGTGCCGCGCTTGACGACGTCCCTCATCTCCCCATCCGCTGCCACCTCCCACTCCACGGTGACCGAAGGGCCTACGCCGCTGCCCGGCAGTGCCTCCTCTGTGGGCGTGATGCGCGTCCAGAGGATGACCGAATCCGGAATCGGATCGCCGGATGCCACTCCGTGCACGAAGGGCAGCGTGCCCGCGGGCGGCTCTACGAGCCCGAGGGAGGAGGTGGACGTGGGATCGGCTGCCGATGCCGAAGAGGCGACGAGGGAGGCGGCGGTGGCTGTGGCTAATCCAGAGGCGTGGAGGAGGCGGCGACGAGTTAGAGAGCGGCGCATGGCTCTACGGTTTCTCTGCTGAGGCGGTGTCGCAACTTGGGGGCAGAGAATTCGCCCGCCGGTCAAGTGTGGTTTTCCGTGGCTTCATGTGTGCTTTACCCCTTGGGGTGGAGCAATTTCTTGCGGGGTGAGTTACGGGCTATAACTTATGCCTATGAAGAAGTTCTCTCGTGCGGTGCTCGCCGCCTCTGTCTCTGTTTCTCTCTCCCTGTCCGTCGTCGTCCCCGCTCAGGCGGAGACCGGCGCATCCTACGAGGAGGCCCCCACCGCGGTTTCCTCTCCGTCTGATACGGGCGACCTCGAGTCCGGCCTGTCTTCGGAGCTGGATGTTGAATCCTCTAGCAAGGAGCTGGGCTCCTCCACCGAAGGCACTGGCTCCTCCAGCAAGGAGGAAGATGACGCCGAATTCGAGCAGTCCTCCCAGGGCGAAAGGATTGCCTTGGGCCTGGGGATCAGCGCAGCGCTTCTCGCGGCCATCGCCGGCGGCGTGTTCTGGGCCGTGCAGCAGGGCATCATCCCGAACCCGCTGCCGGGCGTGATTCCTTCGCCGAAGGCACAGGAGCCCGCACCTGCTCCGGCCCCCGCGCCCGCACCGCAGCCAGCTCCGGAACCGGCTCCTGCGCCGGCTCCCGCCCCTGCGCCTGCACCGAAGCCGGCACCTGCCCCCGCACCGAAGCCGGCACCGGCTCCGGCCTACTACTCTCGCTGCGCCGATGTGTGGAACGCGCTGGGCCGCCCCATCTACCCGAGTGACCCGGGCTTCCGTTCCAAGTTTGACCGCGATGGTGATGGCGTAGGCTGCGAGCGCGATCCTCGTTAAGCTGGAGCGCATGAGCGCTTTTTCTTCTCTTGAATCCTGGCCCGTCGATACCGTTGCCGGTGCCTTGCTGCACCGCGGCGAGGTAGTAGAACAGGTCGGTGATGTCTCCCGCCGCTTCCCGGTGGCGTCTGTGACCAAGCTGGTGGCCGCCTATGGGGTGATGGTGGCAGTAGAGGAGGGCGCTGTGGAGCTGGATCAGGCAGCCGGTCCTGAAGGCTCCACGCTGCGACACCTGTTGGCCCATGCTTCGGGCGTGGGCTTTGATACCCGGGAGTCTCAAAAACCGGTAGGAGAGCGCCGTATCTATTCCTCGGCGGGCTATGAGTGGGCTGCCGAGGTAGTCGAGGCTGCTACCGAGATTCCTTTTGCTGACTACCTTGCGGAAGGCGTGTGCGCTCCGCTGGGTATGCAGGCCACCACCCTGGAAGGCTCGGCCGGGCACGGGCTGGTCTCTAGTGTGGAGGACCTCTCCGCCTTTGCCGCCGAGGTGTACGCGCCGCGCCTGCTCGATCCCGCCACCGTGGAAGAGATGCGCAGCGTCCAGTTCCCGGGGCTGCGCGGGATTGTGCCGGGCTACGGCAGCTTCAAGGACTGCACGTGGGGGCTGGGCTTTGAAATCCACGGCGAGAAGAAGCAATGGATGGGCGGCTTGCCCGCCGATGCCGTGGGGCATTTCGGCATGAGCGGCACCTACCTGTGGGTGGCCGGTGAGTGGGCGATGGTGGCGCTCACGGACCGCGACTTCGGAGACTGGTGCAAGCCGCTATGGGCGGAGGTCAATACGGCGATCTGGGAGGAATGCCAGGCGCGCTAGCCATAGCCGCGGTGAAGAATTCGGGTGTCGTCGCGGCGCACAGACAGGCGCCACAACGGGGGTAGTGGGGCACCTGTGGCGACCGCGCGCACATGATGCTGATGAGCCTCGTGTGGCGCATGTGGTTAATGGGGTGAATTTTCGGGCGAAAGTCTCAACCTGATATTGAGGCAGTGGGGGCTTAAGTGCAGGTTGAGGGTTGTTGTGCCCCAAATGGCGGGGGAAGATTGTGGACACACAACGACGCACCGCGTGGCCACGTACCGTGGCCGCACCAATCGGTGTTCGCGCCTCGGCGCGAGTGACGTGATGAAGACTAGTTCGTAGGGGAAGACGAAGCTCGTCTTGCGTCGGCGCACGCCGGCGTGCCATCACTCGCACGTCAAAGGAGTTTAAGGAGTGAATCAACGCGTTCACCCGCAGGTAGCCGGTGCAACAGCGTCGGCCCCTTCAGCCAGCCCACTTGGCAGCCCAGCGGATACGTGGCCCAACCGCGCCTGCGGTGAAGTCTGCACCGCCGTGCTGCAGATTTCGGGCATGCCGCGCAGCCTGCGCCCAGCCATCGAGCGCGCCATGGCTCGCTGTATTCGCAGCGAAAGCGAATTCATCGTCCCCGGCGATGACCCGCTGACCGCCCAGTGGTGCACCCGCTGGCGCCGCGACCCGCTGTGGGACGTTGTCGGCATAAAAGACGACAATGCAGCAAACGCTGTTAAGGGAGTCGACAACACAGGTGCCGGAATCGGCTGCCAGCAAGTGCTCACCGGAACGCCCAGTGAATTGGAAGCGCTGGGCCGCGCGGTGGAGATGCTGGCGGGGGAGTACGGTTTTCGGGGCGTCGTCAAGCGCGCCGTCTAAGTCGGTGAAGCCCTAGTCCGCGAAGGGATCGAAGATGCGCTCCGGAAGGTCCGCCACGGAGTCAATGATGCGTGTCGGGCGGAAAGGGTAGCGCTCGATGATGCGGTCATCGCTGATACCTGAGCGCACCAGGATGCTGCGCATGCCGGCTTCCAGACCCGACTTGACGTCGGTATCCATGCGGTCACCGATCATCACGGTGTTCTCCGAGTGCGCGCCGATGTTATTCAAGGCGCTGCGCATCATGACCGGGTTGGGCTTGCCCACGTAGTAAGGCTCGCGGTTGGTCGCCGCGGTGATGAGTGCCGCCACAGCACCCGTGGCTGGCAGCACACCCTGCGGGGCCGGGCCCGTGACGTCCGGGTTAGTGGCAATGAAGCGCGCGCCGTTGCGGATGAGATTGATGGCCGTGGTGATGGCTTCAAAAGAGTACGTGCGGGTCTCACCCAAGACGACGAAATCCGCGTCCCGGTCATTGAGGATCCAGCCGGCCTCGTGCAGGGCGGTGGTCAGCCCAGACTCGCCCACGACGTAGGCCGTGGACAGCCCCGCCTGGTTGGAGAGGAAGGCCGCGGTGGCCGTCGCCGAGGTCCAGATGCGCTCGGCCGGGATGTCCAAGCCGGTGTTCTGCAGGCGTGCTGACAAGTCTCGCGGGGTGGACATCGAGTTATTGGTCAGCACCATGTACTCGATGTTGTTGTCCTTCAGCGCTTGGATGAATTTATCCGCGCCGGGAATCATCTCCCCTTCCTTGATGAGGACGCCGTCCATGTCAGAGAGGTAAGAAATCACGAGTGTTCCTCCACGTAGTCAGCAAGTTCGCCCACCGTGGTTACGGAGAGCATGGTTTCTTCATTAAGGCGGACCCCGCAGGCTTCCTCGAGGCGCACGGCTAATTCGATGCGCTCGAGCGATTCAACCCCCAGGTCCTCCAGCTTTGCTTCGCGCTCTAGTCCTTCCTCCACGCCGGTTACCTTCGTGATGAGGCGCGTCAGTTTGCTATAGGCGTCGCCGGTGGGTGCAGAATCCTGCTCTTCGGCCGGCGCGGAGCCGAAGCGGGCTTGGAGTTGCGCTGAAAGGTCATTAGCCATGGGGCCCAGTCTAGTATTGAAATGTCATGGTTATTCGAGCACGTTCCTCCGCCGTCGCGCGCAGCTGGTCGCGCCGGGTTCGCCCCCGCATGCGCGCCATCGAGCACGCCGTCCACAATGAGCTGCATGATCTCACGACTGAACCGGGCCTGACTGGGGTGAGCGACTCGGGCTTCGTCGACAACGACGGCGTGCGCGTGGCGTGGTACGAGGTGGGCCCTGCGGATGCGGAGGTCACCGCGGTTTTCATCCACGGCTACTGCCTGTCCGCGGAGAGCTTCTATTCCCAGGTCAACGACGTATGCCGCAACTATCCCACGGTGCGCTGCCTGCTTGTCGACGTCCGCGGCCACGGCCAATCCACCCACGTCGCCCCCGCGCAGTGCACGGTTCGGGGCGCGGCCGACGATGTGCTGGCCGTCATCGCTGAGCGTGCCGCCGAGGGGCCGTTGGTGCTGCTTGGGCACTCGATGGGCGGAATGATTGCGCTTAACCTGCTGCGCCGCGCACCGCGCCAGATCTTTGACCGCGTTGAGGGGATGGCGCTGGTGGCCACCTCGATGCAGCGCTTTGCCGCCGCAGGCGTGGCTCGCATCTTGGAATCGAAGACCCTCGGCGCGGTCTACCGCGCGTGCTTGAAGCTGCCCCGTCGGCTCAACCGGGTGCGCTTTGAGGTAGCGGCTGTCATCGCCCCGGCTTTCGCGGCGCTGCTGCAGGGCTTTCCACAAATGGACAAGCTGCAATTCCACGTGGCGATGCTGCTGGATACGCCGATGTCGAGCTATGCGGGCTTCTTCGATGACTTAGTGGAGCACTCCGAGTTCGGCGCAACGGCCCGGCTGCGCAGCGTGCCGGGGGAAATCGTGGTGGGCCAGCATGACATCGTGACCCCGCACCGCCAATCGAAGGTGATTGCCCGCCACTGGCCGGGCTCCACCCTGACCGTCGTCGACGGTGCTGGCCACATGGTCATCTTGGAAGAGCCCAGCGAGGTCTCCAAGGCCTTGGGCCGGGTCCTCGACCGCGTGCTCGATGGCGACTAAGCCGCGCTAATGCCGGCTAAGTCCTTTGCCGACGGCGGCAGGGCCTTTTGTTGGCGGTGGCTGAGCCTCCTGTGGTGGTTGAACTGCCCGTTCTGCCAAAGTTATTGCCTCAAGATCTGGCCAGAGCTTTGGCAACAACGACAGCTGGCCCCCTGGGTTTAGGCAAGAAGAATGCCCCTCCTGCCCGAGGTGGGGCAGAAGGGGCTGGAGGGCTTGGGGCTTTGAAGCTCTAAGCCTTATTCCTCATCAGACTTAGTCCTCATTGGAGGACGTGGAGATGGTGGCGGTCGGGTCGTCGAGCTTCAGCTCGCGAGCTGCCTTCTCGACGGTGCTGCGCTCCACCTTACCCTCGCGGGCCAGGCCCTCGAGGACGGCGACGACGATGGACTCGGCGTCGATGTTGAAGTAGCGGCGAGCGCCTTCGCGGGTATCGGAGAATCCGAAGCCATCTGCGCCCAGGACGATGTAGTCGCCCGGGACGTAGGGGCGAATCTGCTCCTGCAGGTCCGTAGCGAAGTCGGAGACACCGACGAACGGTCCCTCGAAGCCCTTGAGCTGAGAGGTAGCGAATGCTTCGGTCGGCTCAACACCCTTGCGCAGTGCTTCCTGGTTACGGGCAGCGCCGTCGCGAGCCAGCTTGACCCACGAGGTGACGGAGAACAGCGAAGCCTTGACATCGAAGTCCTCAGCCAGGATCTCCTGGGCGCGCAGGGCCTCGTACATGCCCACACCGGAGGCCAGGATGTTGGCTGGGATGGAGCCGGACTCGGCGGTGTTGTAGTGGTAGATGCCCTTGTGCAGGCCCTCGACGTCGAGGTTCTCCGGCTCAGCAGGCTGCTTGACCGGCTCGTTGTACACGGTGATGTAGTACATGATCGGCTCGTTGTCCTCGCCGTACATGCGCTCAATACCGCGCGGAACCAGGTGAGCGATCTCGTAGCCGAAGGCCGGGTCGTAGACCTCCACGGCCGGGTTGGTCGACGCCAAGATCGGGGAGTGGCCGTCCATGTGCTGCAGGCCCTCGCCGGTCAGGGTGGTCCGGCCGGCGGTAGCGCCGATGATGAAGCCGCGGCCCAGCTGGTCGGCAGCAGCCCAGAAGGCATCGCCGGTGCGCTGGAAACCGAACATCGAGTAGAAGATGTACAGCGGAATCATCGCCTCGCCCTGGGTGGCGTAGGAGGTAGCAGCCGCGGTGAAGGAGGCTGCGGCACCGGCCTCGGAAATGCCCTCGTGCAGAATCTGACCATCCGTGGCCTCGCGGTAGGAGAGCATGAGGTCGTGGTCCACCGGGACGTAATTCTGGCCACGCGGGTTCCAGATCTTGAGAGTTGGGAACCAGGAGTCCATACCGAAGGTACGGGCCTCATCCGGAATGATCGGCACGACGCGCTTGCCCAGCTCCTTGTCGCGCATGAGCTCCTTGAAGGTACGCACCAGCGCCATGGTGGTGGCGACGTCCTGCTTGCCGGAACCCTTGCGCACCGAGCGCAGCTTGGACAGATCCGGGGTGGTCAGCGTCTCGAAGTTCTCACGGCGCTCCGGCAGGAAGCCGCCCAGCTCTTTACGACGCTCCAGCATGTACTTGATCTCCGGAGCATCCTTGCCCGGGTGGTAGTACGGCGGCAGGTACGGATCGGCCTCGAGCTGCTCGTCGCTGATCGGGATGCCCTGCTTGTCGCGGAAGAGCTTCAGATCCTCCAGCGTCAGCTTCTTCATCTGGTGGGTAGCGTTGCGGCCCTCGAAGTTGTGGCCCAAGCCGTAGCCCTTAATGGTGTGGGCCAGGATGACCGTCGGGCGGCCGGTGCCCGCGTAGCTCAACGCCTTGTCGTATGCGGCGTAGATCTTGCGGTAGTCGTGGCCACCGCGGCGCAGTGCCCAAATCTCATCATCGGACATGTCCTCCACCAGCTTGAGCGTGCGCTCATCGCGGCCGAAGAAGTGCTCGCGCACGTAGGCGCCGTCGTTAGCCTTGAAGGTCTGGTAGTCACCATCAGACGTGGTGTTCATGATGTTGACCAGGGCGCCGTCCTTGTCGGCTTCCAGCAGCTTGTCCCAGCCGCGGCCCCAGACAATCTTGATGACGGACCAGCCGGCACCGCGGAAGAAGGACTCCAGCTCCTGAATGATCTGGGTGTTACCGCGCACCGGACCATCGAGACGCTGCAGGTTACAGTTCACCACGAAGGTCAGGTTATCCAGCTCATAGAGGGAAGCCATCTGCAGCAGACCACGGGACTCCGGCTCATCCATCTCGCCGTCGCCGAGGAAGGCCCAGACATGCTGCTTGGAGGTGTCCTTGATGCCGCGGGTCTCCAGGTACTTATTGAAGCGTGCCTGGTAGATGGCGTTGATGGGGCCCAGTCCCATGGACACGGTGGGGAACTCCCAGAAGTCCGGCATCAGGCGTGGGTGCGGGTAGGACGGCAGACCATTGCCCTCGCCGCGGGAGTGCTCCTGGCGGAAGCCATCGAGGTCTTCCTCGCTCAGGCGGCCCTCCATGAAGGCGCGGGCGTAGACACCCGGGGAGGCGTGGCCCTGGAAGAAGACCTGGTCGCCGCCGGAGGGATCATCCTTGCCCTTGAAGAAGTGGTTCAGGCCCACCTCATACAGCGGGGCAGCGCCTGCGTAGGTGGAGATGTGGCCACCGACGCCGATGCCCGGGCGCTGTGCGCGGTGCACCATGATGGCCGCGTTCCAGCGGATCCAGCGGCGGTAGCGCTTCTCCAACTCCTCATCGCCCGGGAACTCCGGCTCCAGGGAGGTAGGGATGGTGTTAACAAAATCCGAGGACGTCAGCGACGGCAACGGCACGCGCTTGGCGGTAGCGCGCTCAAGAAGGCGCAGCATGAGGTAGCGGGCGCGCTCCGGATCGGAAGAATCTAGAAGACCGTCGAGGGAGTCCATCCACTCGCGGGTCTCCTCGGGGTCGGAGTCATGCAGGTATGCTGCCACGCCATCGCGAACGATGGGAAAGTTGGAGTCGCCGTTGTGGGCGTCCAAGTCGGCCATTAAATCCTCCTGGGTCGTAGTACACAGATCTTGCTCTAGGATACGCGCCCCTTTCGCGGTGGGTCACTCGGAGGCCCCCACGGGTGGTTTTATGGGGGAAAATGTCCACCTCCGGGGAGGAACGGGGGAGGTTTGACGCGAAAAAGTGCACCGTAGCCGTTAAAATACTCTGCATGACATCAACTACTTCATCGGAAGGAACTCAACGAGTGACGGGATTTGCAGCCAAGCTCGGCATCGAGGAGGGCCAGATTGCCCTAGAACTTGGTTGGGACGAAGACTGTGACTCCACGATTTCTGAGTCCATCGAGGACGTGTTGGGGGAGGACTTCCTCGAGGAAGAGACCGACGAGTTGTGCGACCTTGTGCTGCTGTGGTGGCGCGCGGAGGACGGCGACTTGGTCGATGGGCTGGTGGATGCCACCCGTCCCTTGGGCGATTCCGGCCGCATCTGGCTGCTGACCCCAGGAGCTGGAAAGCCAGGCAACTTGGAGCCGGGCGAGATCTCCGAATCTGCACAATTGGCCGGTCTGGTGCAGACCAAGGCCGAGCGCCTCGGCGAGTGGCAGGGTTCCTGCCTCGTGGCCCGTGGCTACACCAAGAAGCCCTAAGAAATAATCGCAGGATGTGCCTGCTCGCGCGGCATTCGCAGTGGCGAATCGCACCCCGATTTGTTGCTGCGGGTGCCCATGGGCTAATCTTGTTCGAGCACACCAAGTGCACTGCGGCTTTAGCTCAGCTGGAAGAGCAACTGGTTTACACCCAGTAGGTCGGGGGTTCGATCCCCTCAGGCCGCACCAAATGAAACCCCTTTCCGTTAAGTCGGAGAGGGGTTTCGTCGTGCTCGGAGGGCGCCCGCGGGTGCTCTAGGGTGAAGGCCGCTTTGGTGGTCGGTGTAGATGCGGACTGCTCCGTCTGTTTTGAGTTGGGGGTGTGTTGGCGTTCGGGGTTTGGTCGGTAGTGATGACGCGGGCGTAGCCGATGATTTGGCCGGCAATGCCCGTGGAGTGTTCGGTTGGGGTATACCTCAAAAGGGTGCCACTCGCCCCAATTCGATATCCACTCCCCTCTACGAATGAACGGATGCGTAACGGTGCACCATGTACAAGTGGGACTAATGCTTACGACATTGACTTAGGTCACAAAAGTATGGCCGGTGTTTATGCAGATGGGTAATCATTGTTAGCAAATGGTTATTGACTGCATTTTTCATTAGTCGTAGGTTTGAGGTAAGCCGGTGACGAGCCGGGCATCTTGGAAATCTGGAAAAGGGGTCATCATGTCAAAAAAGGGCGGGCGTGCGCGAGCGCCACGGCATTGTTTGCGCTGAGTTCGACATTTTCAGTGCAGGCTTCCGAAGATGAGGTAAACAAGTACGTTCCCGTAGACGGGAGCGATGTGTCAGTGATTGGAGCTAACACCGATTCCAGTGGTGGCGAAACAGAGGCGCAACTGAAGGTGGGGGATAGCTTTCGCATTGAGGGGCCAGCCGGAACCAAAGTTAACCTGCTGGGCGATTCCAACTTCCTTGAAGTAGTAAAACCTGGCGGTGAAGTGGGGCTCTACGCAGTCGCACCAGCTGGCCTTGAATTTGAGGTCGAAGACACTGTGGTGACGGTCGTTGATCTTCCCTCCAACCAAGTTGCGGAGCGTGCAGCCGCCGAAAGTGATGATGAACCAATCAAGGCTGCTTTTGGTCTGTCCCTAATCGACCGTGTGGACATTGTAGAACAGCCCGAAGGTACGCGATACATGGTCTTTCCTACGGTCTTGGGAAGGTCTTTCCTACGGTCTTGGGAAGGGCAATGCGGTCACCAAGCCCTGAAACTGCAGGTTGGAATGAAGCAAAATCCAAGGGGGGACCTGACCCCCGTTAGGTAGACACCTGATATCCAGCCCGGTTGGGCTGGGAAGAAAGGTAATCTACCACCATGCCTAGGTACTCCGAACAGTTCAAACGTGATGCTGTGGCCCTCTACGAAAACAATGAGGACCTCTCACTTCACGCGGCTTCAGCAGAGCTTGGAGTCAATCGTTCCTCACTTTATTCGTGGCTTAAGCAGTACGGCACCGGCAAGCGTGCCCGCACGAAGACCTTGCGCGATGAGGCTCAGGCGACAACCGATTCTGAGCGGATCCGCCAGCTAGAAAAAGAAGTCTCTAAGCTGCGCGAAGAACGCGACATCCTGCGTAAGGCCGCGAAGTATTTTGCCGAAGAGACACGCTGGTAATCCGCTTCCAGTTTGTCTATGACCACCGAACCGAATACTCGGTCAAGCGGATGTGCCACGTGTTAAAGCTCAATCGCTCCTCGTTCTACAAATGGGTCAACAACCGCGAAAAACGCAGGTTAAAGATGTGCTCTGATGCTCTTATTGGCGCAAAAATCAAGACCATCTTCGATGATGAGCACGGGCTTTATGGTGCTAAACGCATCGCTGCAAGCCTCAACGACGATACGGACTTCGGCCCGATCAACCATAAGAAGGTCGCACGCATCATGAAATCCATGGGGCTGAAAGGCTTTAGTAAACGGCGTCGATGTATCACCACCCGGCGCAAGCCTGGCCATCGAGTCATGCCAGATTTAGTAGGCCGCAAATTCACAGCTGACAGGCCGAACCACGTCTATGTAGGCGACATTACGTACCTGCCGTGTAAGGGCGGCAAGAACATGTACCTGGCCACGGTCATCGACGTCTACTCGCGCAAACTCGTCGGCCATGCACTAGCCGATCACATGCGGGTATCGTTGGTTATCGAAGCTTTATCTCATGCCAGAAAAGTCCGCGGAAGCCTTAAAGGGGCAATTTTCCATTCCGATCATGGCAGTGTGTACACCTCACAAGCATTTAGAGAGCACTGCGCTGTACTTGGTGTTCGCCAATCCATGGGAGCAGTGGGAACGAGTGCCGATAATGCCCTGGCAGAATCGTTTAACGCCAGTCTCAAGCGTGAAGTTCTGCGTGATCGGAAAGTGTTTGACAATCCCATCATCTGCCGCCAAGAAGTCTTCCGATGGTGCATGCGCTACAACACGCGCAGACGGCACTCCTGGTGCAATCTTCTAGCCCCCGATGCCTTCGAAGCACTCACATCAGCTACACTGACCCAAGCAGCATAGCTAACCCCCGACGTGTCTACTTTCCGAGGGTCAGGCCCTGTTGTTGGTGAGCTGGCGGATAAGTTGCGGGCTGAGTCGTTGCGGCTTGAGCGGTTTGCTCGGGTGTTTGAGTCGAATCAGTCGGTGCCTCCGGTGCCGAAGGAGGCGGAGGCGGAGAAGCGTTCGTTGGCGCGCTTGGCGCGTACTCCGTGGTTGCGTCTTGTTGTGGCGTCTACGGCTCAGCCGTTGAAGGTGTCGGGGTATCGGGATCCGGAGCGTGGTGTGGATTCTGCGATGTGGCGCACGTGGTTGCGTAATGATATGGATTCGCGGCAGGTTCAGTTGAATTATGACGTGGTGAAGTTTGGGTATGGTTTCGTCACGGTGACGCCTGGTGAGGATGAGGAGGGGGAGCGTTTGGCAACGCTTCGCCCGGTGTCGCCGCGCCGCATGATTGCTGAGTTCGACGATCCCTATATGGACGAATACCCCATTCGTGCGCTTCGTCAGGTGACGGATACGCGGTGGAAGTATTTTGACGAGGAGGCCATTTACACCCTTGAGGGTGATATGCCGGACTTCAAGGTGACTGAGGTGGTCCAGCATGATGCGGGTGTGTGCCCGGTGGTGATGTTTGTTAACCACATGGATTTGGACGGGAATTGCTTTGGCGAGATTGAACCCTATATGGATGTTGCGGCCCGTCTGGATTTGACGACGAATGACCGCCTGTTGGTGCAGCGCTACAACTCGTGGAAGATTCTGTACGCCACCCACATTGAGCCTCCGAAGGGCACGACGTCGCAGGAGCGTGAGGCGGCGAAGTTGAAGCTGCGTAATGACACGATGCTGATGGGCACTGGTGATACTCAGTTCGGCACGTTGGATGAAACGTCTATGGCTCCGTTCATTGCGGCTGCGGATGCGGATCGTAATGACTTGTCGGCGGTGACTCAGACCCCTATGTCCATGTTGACGGGTGAGATGATTAACCTTGGCGCGGATGCTATTACGAACTCGTATCGTCCGTGGCGTGAGAAGTTGAAGGAGCGTATCGCTTTGTGGGGCGATGCGCATGCGCGGGTGATGCGTGTGGCTGCTGCGGTGCAGGGTGATGCGGAGGAGGCCCGCAACTATGACGCGGTGGTGCAGTGGGAGGACGTTGAGGATCGGTCCTTGGCGCAGACTGCGGATGCGTTTGGCAAGCTTGCACAGATGTTGGAGGTGCCGCCGGAGGTTCTGTGGGGTCGTATTCCTGGTGTGTCTCAGTCTGACGTTATTGAGTGGAAGCGTTTGCATGATGAGCAGAAGCGTTTGGAGATGCAGATTGAGGCGATGACTGTGCCTACCCCGGATATGCAGATTCAACTGCCGGAGGCTCACCCGGAGACTGGTGTTAAGCAGGGTGAGCGCACGCCGGCCTCGTATGAGGATCAGCCGAAGCCGTGGGGTGCTAAGCGTGGTGCGCGCATGAATGAGGTTGCGCGTGTGCGTCGTCAGCGTAAGCGGGAGATGATTGATGGTGACGGTGACGGGATTGTGGGTGAGTAAGCCGTGGCGCGTAGTACCTTTGGCGCTGGCGTAACGGAGCGCTACTACCGGCGCACCCGCCTGTTGTCTTTGGCTATGGCGATTGTTCTGCGTGGCCTGTGGGAGGGCATGGGCCTAAAGGATCGTCGTGAGGTTCCAGCCGGTGTGGTGAAGCAGTGGCTGGATGCGGTCATTGACCTGCTGCGTAACTTCCATGAGATGTCGCTGGCTATGGCGCAGGACTATTTTGTGACGTTCACCCTGTCGGATTTGCCGGAGGTTCCGTTGCAGGTGGTGGGCGAAACGCGGCAGGTGTGGTCGGGGTTGGATGTGCAGCTCGATGACGATATTGATTCCCTGTCCAAGGTCATGCTCACCGGCAGGGTTGCGCAGGTTGCTGACGCTTCCGTGAAGGTGGTGGAGTCCACAGCAGCAGCGGTGGAGCATGAGGTGGGCGGCTTGCCGAACGTTGCCGAGGTGATGGGTGAGGAGTGGGCTGAGGTGGATGGTGACCAGGGCGATGACCCGCTGGCACTCATGCCGGACCCGAACCCGATGGATGAAACCAACGTGCGCAACCGCTTGCTCTACAAGGGGCCGAAGGGCTTTGAGAAGAAAGCGCAGGAGATTGACGCCCTGACTCGTGTCAATGGGGATGACACGCCTGGCGCGTTGGAGGAAACCAAACAGCTGCGTATCGAGAAACAAGCAGACCGCTCGTGGGTACGCGCCACCAACGCCGCCGTGACGATGGTGGATGCTGGCCAAGACTTCGTGGAGGCAGCGACCGCCATGCATGGTCTTGGCTACGTGCGCGCCCTCGGGCCGAACCCGTGCTCATTCTGTGTAGCCCTCGCAGCACAGGGTGTTATCTACTCGCAGGGGGCGTGGGATGAATCCAACGCACGCTTCCGCACGTGGACCGGCTCGGCCGGCGGGGTCATGCACGGGGGTGAAGCGAAAGTCCATGATGGGTGTCAATGTCGGCTGGAGCCGGTATCTTTAGTAGACCCGACACCAACCCTTCCCCAGTCGGTGCGCCGCGCGCAACGGTTGTGGCAGGACGCTGAGGGCTACATGAAAGACCTGGCGTGGCCGGACAAGCTTGCAGCATTCCGCGAGGCTTACCACGGCGGCGACATTGACAGAGAGTTACTACAGGAAATGGAACGCGACCGACTATCTACAGAGCGTGACGAGTTACGCCTGACTATCCCCTCCCTGATGATGCAGATCGCCCACATGGAGGACTACATGGCAGAGACTGGCACAGACGTCTCCCGCCAAATCAACTTCGAGAAAGAGCAGCTAGAGTACTACCTGCAAAAATGGGACAAGCGCGACTACGGCAAGACCGACTGGACCCGCGAGTACCAGTGGGTTGTTGAACGTGCTGCTGCTATCTGGCCCCCAGACAAGTTCGACGAAGCCATTGCCGAGTACGCCGAAATGGACGACGGCACCGAAGCCACCGAGTTTGCACGCCAAGCCCCACACTTTATGAAGTGGCAACGCGACCAAGCCCCGGATGCATGGAAGACTCCCGAGCTTTATTGGGATGTTCGCCCCGCAGAAGAAGTCGATAACCCCGACATCTTCATTGACCCCCTCATGCCCGAGTTCACCGACTAGCACACACTCAGCCCGGCGCGCCGGGCTGTTTCTGGTTGAGTGTCCCCATATGGGCTGTTGTGTTGTATCTTGGGGGTACATGCATGGGTGCATGGTTGTTACGCGCGACGGCGCTTCAATAAACGGACAGAACAGAATTGAGGGAAGTCATGTCTGACTCGGAGTCCACGAAGGAAACTAGCCAGCAGTCGCAGGAGGCTACGGGCGGGGAGTCTAAGCAGTCGGGTGGGTTTGTTCCACCGAAGTCTCAGGAGGAGTTTGACCGCATCATTCAGGAGCGTGTGGCGCGCGCTAAGGCGTCCGCTGCTGATGAGGTGCGTAAGTCCTATGAGGGCTTTAAGTCTGCGGAGGAGTTCAAGCAGTTGCAGGATAAGTACGATACGGCCGCAGCGGAGCTGGGCAATGAGTATCGCAAGTCTGCGGCGGCTGAGGCTGGGTTGCCTTTGAGTATGGCGGATCGTCTCCAGGGTGAGTCTCGTGAGGAGTGGTTCAACGATGCCAAGAGTATCGCTGAGCAGTTTGCGGGGCTGGCGTCTGCGGGGTCTGAGAAGTCGGAGGAGCAGCAGTCTGGTGGTTCTTCGCCCCGGTCTAATCCGCGTGAGCAGCGTGGTCAGACGGGTGGTAATCCGGGGGTTGACATGGACATTTCCGTTGATGATGTTCTCAAGAACGTAAATCGTTTCTAAGCAAAGGAGGGCGTAATGACTGCCCCTGGTACGAATCAGCATGAGCTGATTAAGTCCGAGAAGTATGCCAACGTTTCTATTGGCCTTCTCCAGCGTGAGCTTTCGCTGTCTAGCCTCTTTTGGCGCTGGTCCGCAATGGACTTTAAGGGCGCTAAGGATGACACCATCAACGTCAAGGTTCCGGGAACCCTGCCGGCTCGTGACCGTGACCTGCGCGCGGTTGGCGAGGATCGCAAGATCAAGATGGACTTCCTCAAGGAGCGCAAGATTGGTGTCAAGCTCGACAAGTTCCCGTACTCCGCTACTGAGGTAACTGACGAGCAGTTTGATCTCGACATCACTAACTTCACTCAGCAGATTCTCCAGCCGCAGGTTTATGCGGTTGCTCAGTACATTGAGCGCATGGCTGTCGCTGAGCTGGAGGGCGCTACCTATGCCGATGGTCGCCTGTCTGATGACCTGTCCAAGATTGAGGACAAGACCAGCATTAAGGGCACGCTTAAGGCCGAGGACTTCTACGGCCCCGGCAAGTACGGCATGGCCACCCTGTTTAACCGCGTGCGCTCGAACGCGATCAAGCGTGGCCTGAACGCGGCTAACCTCACGGTGGCTATCGGTGCGGATGTGGAGGAGGTGCTGCTTGAGGAGCTGACTCTTCTGGACTCTGGCTTCAACGGTGGTGACAACTCCGCGCTGCGCGACGCAACTATTGGTCGTCTGCGTGGCTTCACCTTTGTCACGGTGCCGTACCTCAAGCCGAACGAGGCCTACGTGTTCGACAAGACCGCGTTTGTTCTCGCTACCGCCGCGCCGTCGATTCCGGCTGGTGCTGCTTTCGGTGCGTCCCAGTCCCACAACGGTCTCGCGCTTCGTTGGCTGCGTGACTACGACGCGGACTACGCGGTGGACCGTTCCATTGTGGACTGCTACGCGGGCGCTGGTGTGGTCAACGATATTGCGTTTGGGGATGACTCTGAGCACTTCCTGCGCGCAATGAAGATCACCGCTGACCGTGACAAGATTGACGCGGCTAAGGCAGCTGGCGCTAAGACCGCCGCTTCTGCTGGTGGCGGCGCTTCCCAGTAGTTAGGACAGTAGCGTGGAGCAGGGCATGAAGCTGGCGTCTCGTGAGGCGTTCGAGATTCGTCTTGGGCGTGACCTCATTGAGTCTGAGCACAAGCGTGTGGACGCAATCTTGGAGGACACCTCAGCTATCGCCGCGTCGTTGGTGAAGGCTGATTGGACCCCTGAGACTGTGCCGCACGATGTGGCTGCGGTTGTGCTGTCTGCTGCGCTGCGTACTTTTAAGAACCCTGACCGCTATGTGCAGCAGGCGATTGGTGACTACTCGGCGCGTATTGACTCTTCGGAGTTTGCGTCCGGGTTGTTTACCAAGCCGGAGCTGGACATTCTTGAGCGCAGTGCTGGCAACGACGGGTTGCAGTTCGGTTCGTTCGGCACGGTGGAAACCGTGCGGGATGAACATTGGACTGGTGAGGTGCAGTACTGGCAGACCAATCGACCAGGGTTGCCGTTTCCGTACTCGGAAAGGGTTGATTGGTGATGTTGGCCGGCCATGACAACGTTGAGGTGTGGCGTAAAAAGCGCACCAACCGTGAGGGTGATGCGGACTGGCAGCGCATGGGGACTATCGGTGGTTGCTCACTCCAGGTCGAAGGCTTGGTAGGCATTGAGCACACTGTGCGTTCTGATGGTGTCAAGCAGTACGCCTCCGAGTCGGATGCAACGCTTTACATTTTCGGGCCGGAGGATGTGCGCAAAGGTGACCGGGTGGTCAACCTGTTGGATAAGCAGGCCTACTTGGTCAACACTGACCCTATTGCTCATGTCTTTCCGTCCGGGCAGCTGGCAGGGTTGAAGCTGTTTATGGATCGTGTGGAGAGGTGGTAAGCGCATGCGTCTGGTGAAGTTTGTGCCTGACCGCTCTCAGCACCGTTTGATCCTGAATAGCCCGCAAATGCTGGGATACATTGGTGGGCTTGGTGCCGCTGTTGCCGCGCAGTACACGGCAACAACGAAGAAGCGCACGGGGCGTAACGCCTCGATGGTGTTTGCTGAGCCGGCCAAGCCGAACCGCACCTATCTGCGCGACCGTGCACAGGCACAGGTGCAGACCTTTGGTGCGTATAACTTGCAGCGTGAGTTGGGTGGTAAGACCAACCCAATCCCTGAGCGCACGTTGTTTAGGGCGCTGTATGTCACTGGCGGTGACGTCAACCCTGGGGCGCGCCCGCGCTATGGAGGTAGTGCTGGTAGGCCGTCGGTGAAGTCCTTTAAGCGAGGTGCACGGCGATGATCACTCAACAGTGGGGATTCCCCGCCCACGATGATGTTGTCATGAATCTGCTTGAGGACACGTTTGATACGGAGCTGGTGTGGGTTGGTTCTTGGGAGCCGGACCAAGACACAGCAGACGAGTATCTGGCGACTGTGATTGTTACTGATAACGGGTACAACACGATTGACGAGGAGCGTTGGGCCACCGTCGAAATTGAGGTCCAAGCCGAGAAGCGTGCGGACGCGAAACGGTTGGCGGCTGAGGTGGCGACGGTTCTTAATGCTCTGCCTGGTCGTGATGTGCGTGGCGTCTTGGTCGATGACGTTGTAGAGAATACTGGCCCGCGCATGGTGGGCGATATTGACCACACGAAGAGAACGTACGGCATGGTGTACACGCTGGCGTTTCGTAAGCAACTAGTCGAAGGAGACTAACAATGGCTGAGATTAAGCTCGACGACCTCCGCAATGTCAAGGATGGTCTGATTCGTAAGATGGTGGGCGGCGGCGCGATTCTGCTTGCCCCGCGTGACGCAACCGCCCCGGAGTCTTTCACTGACGCAAACGGTGCCCTGATCAAGCTCGACGGCTACGTTGGCCTTGGCCGTATCGCCAAGAACGGTGCCCCGAACTTCACCCCGGAGGACACCACCGAGGAGATCGAGACCTGGGGCGAGATGGACCCGTCCCGTCGTGACCTGACCTCTTCCAAGCTCACGGTTGAGGCCACTCTCCAGGACACCCGCAAGGAGACCCTTGCTATTGCCGCTAACCGCCAGCTGTCCTACATGGACGAGATCAAGCCGGGCAAGAACGGTGAGATCTCTCTGGAGGACAACCCGCAGCCGGGCACCATTGAGTACCGTGCGTTCTTCATTGGCGTGGACGGTGTTGGTGACGACGCGTTCTACTTCGGTCGTTCCCTGCCGCGCGTGATGATCACCCGTGGCCCGGAGTCGTGGGATCCGGCTAACGCGGTGACCTACCCGCTGACCCTGACCGCGCTTAAGGACTCTGAGCTGGGCTACTCCTCCAAGCGTTTCTACGGTGGGCCTGGTGCTAAGAAGCGTCTTGCCGCTATGGGCTTTAGCGCCGCTGAGGCTGACCGAGTTCTTGGTGGTGGCGGCACCGAGTCCGACACTCACCGAGATGGGAATCAGTAGCGTATAGTCCCTAAGTGAGGATAAAGACGTCCTCACTGATGGGTTGAGTACAAGCTAGGGCCAGTCTCCCTGTATGGGGTAGGCTGGCCCTAGCCGTATTTTTTGCACATCTTGGAGGTTGACATGGCTAAAGTAAGCTTCGCATCTTTGCGCGATGAGGCTCTATCCCGCTACGAGCTGGAGCCGTTTGTGCTGGAAATGCCGGGCAAGCAGAAGGACATCACGATTCAGTCCGTGCCAACGGGCCTGTTTCTGACCACGTTCCACATGGAGGATGTGAACCCGACTGTGGGCCGGGCGTGGAAGTTCATGGAGGCTGTCACCCCAGCGAAGGATTGGCCGCGCCTATCGGAGATGCTGCGAGAGCAGCCCATGCCAGTGTTGAGCGATTTGGTGGATGCGATCACCGAGCACTTCAACCTGGTGTTTGAGTCCACTGACGCCCCAAAAGAATCAGACGATTCCGACGAGTAATTCACCTCATGGACTATGCGGGCGCGGAGCTGGAGGCTGACTTCCACACACGGTGGGGGTTGGACATTCACGACTTCTTCCGTGGCCGCTTGCCGTGGGGCAAACTCATGCGCTTGGTGGAGCGCCTGCCTACTGCGTCGGAGTATCGCAACCTGGTGTTAAAGGATCGCGGGCTGGCCGAAGTGTTGTTGGCTGAGGAGGCCCAAGACCCGGAGTATCGCCGGTTGGATGAGGGCGAGTTGGACTTGCCTTTTACTGACGAAACACCTACCTACCAGCAGCTGCGCAATGTGACGGATTTGTTGCGGCAGCTGATTTATGTCACGGCAGCTAATGCGAAAGCACAGCCGCCGGAGCCGTCGCCTCGTCCTGAGACGGCGTTGGACAAACTGCGGCATGAGGTCGCGCAGGACACGCTGGATGATGCACTAATGCAGCTCATTGGTGAGACGTGGTGAATTAAGGAGTAGGCAATGGCAACGGGCGCACATGTAGGTAATGCGTGGGTTTCGGTACAGCCGGAGACACAGGATTTCTACAACGACCTTGAGCGGCAACTTAAGAAGGCGTTTAAGGACAACGAAGGCAAGGACAAGCAGCCTAAGGTTAAGGTGCGCCCGGAGATTGACCGGGACAAGTTCGCCGACGACCTCAACAAGCAGATGGAGTCCGCCGACACCGACAAGGTGAAGGTCAAGATCAATCCTGACGCTGAGGACTTCCGCAAGAAACTGCGTGCCTCCGTTGCTGGCATGCAGCTCACGGTGGGTGTGCGCCTGTCCGAGGCAGACAAGCGGCAAGTACAAGCGGAGCTTGCCGCACTCACCCATGACCGCGAGGTCAATATCCGCCTTAAGGATCACGGGCTTACCGACGCCCTCAAACTGATTCGTTCACTTGAGGATGATGATGTGCGCCGGGGCGCGCACCGTGTCAAGCTGGCGTTGGACACTGAGGACCTTGAGGCCGACATTAACAAGTGGGCCAAAGCCGTCACCACCATCACGTTCAACTATGACGACTCGGAGATCCGCGACAAGATTGCAGAGTTCAGTGATTCTGTTGACGAGATCATGGGCGATTCGTGGGACCCCAACAAGAACGCCTACGTCTGGGACATTAAGCCCGAGATTGACAAGGCGAAGGTCAAGGCCGCACAGGCCGAGTTGAAGAAGCTCACCAAGGACGAGACCAAGACCATCACGGTTAAGGTCAAGCGTTCTGGTGAGGCCGGGCAGAAGGCTATCCGCGACGAGCTGGCCGAGCGCACCATTGAGAAAGAAGTCCATGTCAAGACCAACTGGGATGACTTGGATGCAGGGCTGGACAAGCAGAAGACGGTCACTATCCGCCCGGACTTAAGCGAGTACGCCACGAAGAAGGTGGAGGATAAACTCGACCGTCTTACCCGCCCCCGCATGGTGGAGATCCTGACCGGCGACACCCGCTTCACGGGCTTTGCTGAGGACTTGGGCCAAGCCTTACAGAACGCGTGGGATGACCTGGATCCCACCCTGCGGCTGGAGGATGTCTTCGACGACGACACCGTACACGCTATCCGTAAGCGCGATTCTGGTGCGCCGCTGGATGTGCGTATCGTCAACGACGGGTTGCAGCTGGATGGGCCTGCCGAGGTCAAGGTTGTCAATGACCTCTTTGAGCGCGACAAGCCTTTGCGGGTGCATGTTGATAACGAAGCACTCAAGATTGATGGGCCGGTAGAAGCCCGCATCGTCAATGACTGGTTTGACCAAGACGAGCCTATGGGCGTCAACCTGCCTAAGGACGTCCTCGACAAGCTGCAAGCCCCCGACCTGGATACTCAGCGCCCGTTCAAGGTGGACTTCCCTGAGGTGCAGAAGGTCTACGTCGTCAACCAAAACACAGGCGGTGCCGCCGCCGGCGGCGACCTGGAGGACACGGGTGCCAGTGTGCACCAGCGCCAACCCACGAAGGTTGACGTGGCCGATGTTTCCACTGACACACCTATGCCCACACAGGTGGACGCGGACACGGCTGGTGGTGGGCAGCGCTATACCCCAACGTCACCTGCGGTTGCTGAGAAGTGGGATAACCTTGCTGAGGCGTTGCATGACGAGATGGATGCTTTGCGTCGTGAGCGCCGCCGCGATGAGGGTAGCCGCCTGCGCCAGCTGGAGAAGATCCAATCAAGTATCCACGCGCAGGAGATGCTGGAGCGCTCCCGCGCCGCAGACTACTTAGAGCGCAATGCTTCCATTGGGCAGACCTACCAAATGCAGGTCGAGGACCAGCAGCGCCGCGAAGAGTTCATGCAGCGCTGGAAGGCGTGGGCACCCCGCGACCTTGAGCACTTGGAGGAAATGCTCACCCACCTGCGCACCATTAGCGGTGGTGGTGCTAACGCGGGCTGGGAGCTGCGGCAGGCGCGCCGGGGTCGTGTTGGTGGCACGCCTGAGGCGTCGTGGGCTGAGGGGTGGCGCACTCTCCGCATGGCGGAGAACTCGCTGCGTCATGCGAACTTCTTGGCAGCGCAGCGTTCCCGCTTTGCTACGCGCGCAGCCGAGCACGACCCGGACAGCCCCGCTGCACGTGGCAAGCATCTGTACTTAGGCCAGCGGGATCAGAATACTTCCGTTGAGTTTGAGCGTATCCGCCTGGCGGAGCGCCAGTTGGATGCGGAGGAGCGTTCACTGCGCAAGCAGGCCGACCTTAATGCTGAGATGGGCAAGCTGGAGCGCACCCTTGCTAAGACGCATGAGGAGTTGGTCAACACTAACCTTGATCACCTCACCCCGCTGGAGCAGGAGCTTAAGCGCCGCAACGTTGAGGGCTTTGCCAAGGATCCCAACTGGAAGCCGCTGACCCTGGATGATGTGAAGCGTGAGCGTCATGGGCGCGGGCCGCGTCGTCTGCGCGACATGGACTTTGACTGGGATTTGACCGGGCCGTCATTCTTCGACAAGGCGTTTGACACCATGTTGAAGCCGAACCGTCGTGACGGAACCGTGGGCTACATGGCTAAGAAGCTCATGCGTGACATGCTCAAGCCGTTGGGGTTGGGTGCGGACGCTGCGCTGAACTTCACCTCGAATACCGCCTCGCAGTTGATGGGCAAGTCTGGTGATGCTCTCAAGAGTGGCGCAAGTACTGCTACGAATGTTGGGCGCGGGTTGGGGCGCACGGCACGTGACGCGCATGGGGAGTTGGCCAGTATTGGCCCCGACATGATTGGTGGTGCTGGCGGCGATCTGCTTGGTGGCGGTAAGGGTGGTGGCCTGAGTAAGGCTACTGGCGCGTTGAAGCGCAACCCGTATGGTGCCGTGCTTGGTTCCGTGCTGGATGTGGGTGCGAAGACCTACGGTGTGGGCATGAAGCTGGGCGGTGTCGGTGCCTTGGCTGGTGGTGCTGGCAACCTGGTGGCCGGCTCGCTGGGTATGGCAACCACGGCGTTGCAGCCGTTCGCGCAGGCGTTGAAGGGTATTGCGTTTGCCCCGGCGTTGCTGTCGTCGTTGGGTGTTGCTGCCGGCACGGTGGCTATGGCGTTTAAGGGCTTCGGTGATGAGGATGATCCGGGCACGCCGAACGCGTTGGCTATGGCGGATGCTTTCACTCGCCTGAGTTCGGCGATGGAGCCGGTGACTCGGCAGGTGCAGGATAATTTCTGGGAGGGTTGGGCTGACTCGTTCGACCGGGTAACCCAAACCACGATCCCGGCGTTGGAGCGTTCCATGCCGGAGGCTGCGCGCGGGGTGAGTGAGCTTGGCCGTGCCTTTGTGGACACCATTGGTTCGGAGCGTGTTTCGGAAAACATTGAGCGCACCATCAAGGCTGCGGGTGATGGGTTTGCCCGCATGGCACCGGGCATGGCTGACCTCACGGACTTCTTCGTACGCGCGTCCGCTGTGGGTGCGGAGCGTATGCTGCCCGCGTTGGCCGACGGGTTTAGCAACATGATGCACTCGTGGAATGAGTGGAGTCAGAACGGTGGCATGGAGCAGTGGATGGATTCTGCTGTCGATGGGTTCCGCAAGATTGGTGACTTCACGAAGACCGCATGGCAGGGCATGAGTGGCTTCTTCGGTAGTGTCATTGACGGCACTAATGCTGCCTTTGGTGAGGGTGGCATGTGGGGCGCGATGATGGGCCAGCTCGACAAGTTCAACGAGTGGGCTAACAGTGCTGGTGGTAGTGAGGCTATCGCTAACTTCTTCCGGGATACGGTGGAGACCACGAAGGATATTGGTTCCACTATTGGCGAGTGGGGCAAGACCTTTGTGACGGATACGATCCCTGCGTTCCAGGATTTCTGGAAGGAAAACGGTGAGGCTATCACCAACATTGGTAATGACTTCATCAAGATCATGGGCGACGGCATGGCTACGCTGACCCCAATCATTCAGACTCTTGAGCCGATAATCGGCAAGGTTGCTGACTTGGCTGAGAAGGCTAACGAGTTGGCAGGTGGCCCTGGTTCCCAGAAGTGGAAGGAGAAGCAGACCGGCGACCTGTCCGCCATGACCGACCGTATCCAAGCCGGCAACAACAAGCGCTCCAAGCACCTGTCCGACAAGGCGTGGGGTGATCTTGGTGACGGCCCGATGTATGGGCGCAAGGGGCGCGGGCGTGAGTGGACGATGGGGTCTGAGACCAACCTTGCTGAGATTGAATCGTCGCTGAGCGCGGCCACCCAGCTGCAAGCCAAGCTCAAGGAACTCTCGCAGGACAAGAATGCTATCGACACTGCCGCTTTCCGCGAGGGCGCGGACGAGCTGTCCCGCACCCAGCTGTATGTCGAAGCTTTGCGCGGTGGTTTCCAGGGTGCCGCCCAGTCTGCCCACGCTACGGCTGCGGTGTTTGCCCGCCTTGGGGATTCGGTTGTGGACATTCCTGACCAGAAGACCATTGTGGTTAAGGGTGAGGGTACCGAGGAGGCCCGTGCCCAGTTGCAGAAGTTGGGGGCGGAAGTCACCGACCTTAAGGACGGCAACTTTGAGATTCAGTTCCCCAACGCAATGGACCTGTTTGGTGCCATTGATGTGCTCAAGGCGCGCAAGGATGAGATTGGTGATGTTGCTTTCCAGGCGCAGGGTTTGGATGACATTCTCGCCAAGCTGGAGGGCATGGCAAGCAAGCTGGTCACCATTGACGTGGAGGACGGGGATGTTGATGAGGCTGTAAACAAGCTCAATGACCTGGGGTTGAAGGCGCAAAACATTAACGGTGAGGTCGTGCTCGACACCAACGCCCCCGAGGTGCAGTCTGCGCTTATTGCCTTGGACGCGGGCAAGATGATTGACGGTAAGTTTGTCCTCAACGACAACATTGATGAGGTTATGGCCGCGCTGTTGCAGCTCAACGGCAATGAAACTAGCTCGCTCCACACGGTTAGTGACAACGCTCAGAAGATTATCGCCAACCTGCAAGCGTT
Organism: Corynebacterium minutissimum; assembly: GCF_000988205.1. Lineage (GTDB taxonomy): Bacteria > Actinomycetota > Actinomycetes > Mycobacteriales > Mycobacteriaceae > Corynebacterium > Corynebacterium hiratae. The sequence continues at coordinate 242,922 of NZ_LAYQ01000001.1, forward strand.
GAACTCTGAGGACTCCAACTCCAAGCACCTCATTAAGGACAACGCCTACGCCGTTGCTGCGGCAATCGCCGCGTTGAATGGCAAAGACACCACCTCCATTCACACGGTCATCACCGTGGCCAAGGTGCAGGGCGCGGTACAGGCTATCAACGCGCCGGGCCTGTCCCCAATCTTCGGCGCTACAGGTGGCCGCTTCACTGGCGGTTCTTTCGCCCGTATCCCCGCATACGCCAAGGGCGACAAGCACAAGGGTTACCGACTGCCCGCCACGGGGCCGGGTACTGAAATCACTGACGGTTTCCTCGCCTTGGATGACACCACAGGCTTGCCGGTCGCCCGCCTCAACAAGGACGAGTGGGTGATTAACGCTAAGCGCTCCAACGAGTACGACGACACGCTGAACGCGGTGAACTCCGGCTCACCCCAGCAGGTGTGGGGTGCAGTCATTAGCGACCTGATCCGTACCACGAAGCTGCCTGGTCTTGAGCAGCTGACCCAACTGTTAGACCTGCCCGGCTACTGGGGCGGCGGCAAGTCCGGCGGCAAGAAGAAGAAGGAAGACCCTGCGGCGCGCCGTGAGCGTCTGCGCCAAGAGGCCACAGCCAAGGCACACCAAAAGGTTGCCGAGCGCCGCGCGAAGCAGCTGGAGGAGCAGGGCAAGGACAAGGACGGCAAGTCCAAGAAGGAACCCGCCTCCGCAGACCTCATCGCCGAGTACGAGCGCGCCTTGGCCCGCGAGGAGGAAATCAAGAAGCTCAAGGAGGAAGGCTTTGCCCGCCGCCTGGTTGGCTTCAAGGACGGCAAGTTCCTCTACGCCGACACTGACGTTGACCACGAGCATGCGGTGCGCGCCGTAGACCGCGCCGGCCTCATCAACGAGCAGGTAGGCATGCGCGCCTACCTTGACCGCAACGACAACCCCGACCCCACCTCATACATGGCGCTGCGCGCTTGGAGAACCAATCCGTTCCCCTGACCAAGGAACAGCAGCAGGTCTACGATGCCGCGCCGGGCTGGTTGCAGTATGAGTTTGATAAGCGCCGTGACCTGCCGGAGCATGTCAAGCAGGCGATTATCACGGGTGAGTTGTTGGATGATCCGGATGCGCCTGTGGACTTGGAGAAGGCGTTGAATTCGCAGGATTGGATTAAGGCTGCGCAGAAGATCATGTCCGACCCTCAGGACGTGAACAATTGGTTGGCGGCGGGTGAGCAGATTAAGTACCCGTACTCTCAGCTCAGCCGCTACGTCACGGAGGATTACACGAGTGAGGGCGCGGACATGATTGGGTTGAAGGCCACGAAGCTGCGCGACGTGCCTTTGTACAACATGTTCAACCCGTCTGCCTCGGCCTACAACCAGATCATCTCCGACTTCAACAAGGGTCGTCGTGAGCTGGAGGGTGATTACCGGGAGCGCTACAACGAGGAGCGCAAGATTAAGTCTGAGGCTGAGAAGCAGATGCGCGAGAAGCAGCAAGCCGCAGATAAGGCGAAGCGCCAGCAGGAACTCTACGGGGACGCTAAGCGACTACGTAAGGCTATCGACTCGCAGAACAAGAAGAACGACGAGGAGATGGAGCGCTTCAACGCGGGTATGGATGCAGTGCGCCAGCACCGCGCGTCTGTGGCTCAGGCCCAGTCGGTGACCTCTACTGGTGGTGTGACGGTGAATCAGACGATTGGCAACATTGTGGCTAATAGTGCGCAGGACGCTGCGGATCGTTTCCGTCGTCAGGCTACTGTTGGGTTTGAGAATCTGGTTGGGAGTATCTAATGGGAACACGATATGGGCGCGAAACGCTGGTGTACTACGGGCCGGTGACGGGTCGTAAGTGGCAGTTGCAGGGGCCGGGCCAGGAGAATCACCCGGTGACGTTGCTGCGGTCCCCTAAGGGCTTTTTCGGCACGGGGTTGAAGGTAAACCGTAGGGCTGCGCCGCGCTCTCGCGTGTCACGGCTGGTCAGTGTGGTGCCGGAGCCGTTGACGCTGGAGTTGACGGTGGACATTAAGGCCTCAACGCATGAGGAGACGCGCCGTGTGGTGGAGCAGTTCAAGGCGGATTGGCCGGCGTCGAGTGCTCAGTGGGATGCTTTGCCGCCGACTGGCCGGCTGGCGTTGAATGATGGGCACGGCCTGTGGAAGTACCTTGATGTGTTCCGCACGGATAGGTTTGAGGATCTGATTGGTATTGCGCCTATGGCTGTCGGCAAGGCGAAGTTGATGATTATTGCTTCCGCCGAAGACCCGTTCCCATATGGGGATTATGAGCCGATGCGGATGGATGTGCAGCCTGGTGGGTGGCGTGATGTTGAACTATTCAACGACGGCACTGTCCCCGCGTCGCCGCGCTTCCACTGGAAGGGGCGTCCGGCCACCCTCAGGTTTAAGCATGGGCGCGAGTTTGAGGTGAAAGTCTCTAGTGAAGCGCTGATTGATTTCAGCCCAACTGAGCTTGTAGTCACCGAGGGCAACATGGCTAAACCTATTATCACCACGTGGAATCACGATCCGGGGTTTGTGGTGCCGGGCAGCTCGAAGGCCACGTTTACCTTTAGCTCCGACACTGCGGGTGTGGGAACGATCCATATGCCGCCACGTTGGGAGGAGTTCTACTAATGAGCTACGACGAACTGCTGCGCGTACAGCAGGAAACCTTTAGGCGCGCTACCGCCCCACGCCCGAGAGTGTTTGCGCTAAACAGTGTGGGGGCTAACCCGGTTGAGTTGGCGGAAGTGTGGGATATTTCCTTTGACGTTGTGCTCAATGACGTGGGTAAAGTCTCGGTTGAGTTGCCGTTGAATGCTGTCAACGCGGCCCTGTTTGCTGACGCGCACCCGGATACCTCTATTCCGTTGGTGATTCAGGTAGGCGCGTTGGAGACCGTGTGGTTTGTCACCCACGTGGAGGAGTCCGTGTCGTGGGAAGGTGACACCCTAGTTCTCAATGGTGTCTCGCCCGAGCGTCACCTCCAGTCCCTGTATGGGTGGCCCAACCCTAAGTTGTTGCCGGAGTTTCAGATCTCGAAGATTAAGCTGGCCTCCGGGCCGGTAGCCCGCCTGGTCAAAGAGCAACTTCTTGCCCCCAACTTCAAGCGCATGGCCAAAAAGACAGGTGGGCAGGTGCACTATGTTGCCCCCACCTCGGCTGCGGATAACTACTCGCGCATGACGATCATTGGCATTCAGATGAATGAGGTGTTGGACCTGGTGCGCAACCTTATTGACACCGATGGGCTGACCTTGGGGTATGAGGCGTATCTGCCGGGGCGTGGTCAAACACCACCGCCGGGGCATGACCCAAACCGCATGGCCTTGGTGTGGGATATTCAGCAGCGCGCCGAGTTGCCGCCGGGAGGATTGCTATGGGAAGGGATTATCAAAAGCGTCAGCGATTTCTGGAAAGACACCTGGGACACCCTTACTGGCTTCACCGACTACGGGGCCGAGAACAAAGCCGTGGACTACTGGGGGCAACCTCAGTTCATGCTGCGCCGCGACCAATACCGCACAGCCCACATCACCACCGTTAAGCCCACAGGCTCCACCTACACCGTGGGCGGCAAGTCACAGGACTGGTTCAACGATGTGATCTCCGCTGGATTCAAAGCGGTATTCCAACTTCTGCCGCCACCAATCAACCTCATTCTTGACCTCGCCGGCCTGGATGACATTCTTGACGACCGGCTCATGGCGTACCACAGCTTCGACGACAAGGCGCGCCGTGAGCGCATGGGGCCACTGGGCTTCTTCGAGACGTTCAGCCCCTCCATTGGACTGTCCTTGGATGCTGTCATGCTCATGCGCCAAGCCCAATACAAGACGCGCGCAACACGATCGCATGAGGTGTCGATGGGTGGGGCCATGTCCTTTGAGTCCTCAGCCCTACTCAAGGTTGGTTCCATGGTGGCGTTGGAATTACCGCGCGACCGCTACGCCGTGTCCTTTGTCACGGAGGTGCACTACGATTGGTCCACCCAGAATGACTCACAGTTAGAGTTCCAGATTTCTGATAGGCCGCGCCGGGACCCGCAGGAGTCGGTGTTGAAGGCGTTGCAGGGTTTGGCCACGTTGGTCAACAAGGTGACGTTGACGGAATAGGTAAACCCCCCAAGCTAAAAGCACAGCGCTTGGGGGGTCGTCTACCTAACTACCGAGCGAGAGTCCAACATTCGACCGGCGTTGGGGCTATCCCTAGTGTTGGGGTACAGGAAAGGCGTAGCACCCACCAAGAAGTATCCCTGTATGGGAGGTATCTGTCAACTCGGGTGTGTTATCCCATGTGGGGTATCCTAGGGTTGTTGCTGGGAGGAGTTGATATGGGTTGGACTGGAGATCCTGTTTGGCTTGCTGACGTGCTACGCGCGGAGGGCCTGACAGTTGTGGAAATGCCCGGCTGGAAAGACCGGGGGCACGGTGACTTCGGCTGGATCTGGGGGTCGATGTATCACCACACCGGGGCGAATAACACCAGCGCGGAGTTCTGTGCGCGTGGCCGCTCGGACTTGCCTGGCCCGATCTGCAATGTGCATGTCAACCGTGAGGGTGTCATGACGGTTGTTGCTGCTGGCGTGGCGTGGCATGGTGGCTCCGGCCGTTATAAGGACATTCCGGTTAATGCGGCGAACTGGCACGCGATTGGGTTTGAGGTGCAGTACGACGGCAAGAACATCACCAACGCGCAGCGTGAGGCGATGGTTAAGGCTATGGCTGCTATCTCTCGTAAGATTCAGCGCTCAGCCGATAGTTCCGTTGTTGGGCACAAAGAGTATTCCAACATGGGCAAGTGGGACCCCGGCAACGTGGACATGAACCTCACCCGCGACCAGGTGCGCCGGCAGATCATGGCCGGTCCGGGGCGAGTGGTTACAGGTGTGCAAGCCCCTGTGGATCATGCCCGTGATGCGTGGACACTTTCGGGTGACGAGTACTACGGGCCGTTGTCGGGGCCGGACAATTCCATTAGTGGAATGTATGGCGAGCCGGCGTACAAGATGCGCTCACTGCGAGTGTTTCAAGAAACGGTGGATGTGCCTGTCACGGGTGTGTATGACACGGCCACCCGTGATGCTGCGCGCGCGGTGCAGCAACGAAACAAAATCTATGGCTGGGGGCAGGTCTCGCGTGCCACGTTCCTGGCCGCGTTGAAGGAGAAGGAAATGTCAACAAACCTCGAACATGTGTTTAACTCTCGTGTGGCTGGCTCCAGCTGGAAGGGGCCACTATGGGAGCACATTGTCAACGGCAACGCCCACGCGTATGACGCGAAGGTTGCGTCTGAGAAGTGTGTTAAAGAGCTGGCTGAGACCCGCAAGGAGCTGGCTGAGACCCGCAAGGAGCTGGCTGAGACCCGCAAGGAGCTGGCTGAGATTCGTGCACTGTTGAAGGAGGGGCGCTAATGGCAACCGGAAACCCGCAAGCAACGGGCGATTTTGTGATGCAGGCACTGGCAGATCGTGCCGACCAGACCAGTGCGCTCAAGCGCTACAAGGGAACCGTGATGACCGTCATAGCGTGGGTGCTGGCCATTGCGGCAGTTGTTGCCGAGTCGGGCCTGGATCTTCCCGACTGGGCAGCAACCGGCCTCGTGGTAGCCCTGGGTGCGGCGAACGCGTTGGGTATCCGCTACTACAAGCCGGAGGCCACCACCGCGCAGCGCGACATGGTGCGCTCCACCATTGCCCACCAGATCGACCATGCGCACGGGATAAGCCCCCAGTAGTCATGGTTACTTCCAGACGCGAAACACGGATCATGCGGGGAAAGCCAAGCCTCCTCGTCAGCCTCGGGCCGCGCATGTTCTTCATAGCTAACGCCGCCCTTGGCATCGCGGCGGTTGCCCGCGCCTTGGACTACCTGTACCTCACCTTTATCCATGAGGTGCCCAAAAGCCTGTACGCCGTGGAACGTGCGGCACCGTTATGGCTCTGGGCAATCCTGTTGACAGTAGGGGCAGGCTTAATGCTTATAGGGTCGCTTGACCCGCCACGCCTCCTCACCCTCGCTTACGGGCACGCTCTACTGTCCGCAGTGTGGGCAATGGTTGGGATGGGCATGTTCCTCCAGTCCATCAACGACAACATACCCGGAGGGTGGCGCGGCGGACTAGCGCTACTGTTTGGTATCGCCGTCATGCACTTCCTGTTTGGCACCTCCACCTTTGTGCGCTGGAAGGCGCTGACTGAACTAGCCGAACAAGGTACAACGATCGAGAAAGGGTAGGCCCGCTGTGGAAGAGTTCTCAAGCACGTGGGCTATCTACTCCGCAGGCGTGCTCGCCGTCCTGTCCTTTCTCATCACCGTCTCCGAACGCATACAGAAACTCCTCGGACCCCTCGGCTCATGGTTCGGGGACCGCAAAGCTCGCGCCGTCAAAGCGCAACGCGAACTCGAAGTACTCATTGAGCAACGCCTCGACAACCAGATAGCAGTCCTCATTGACGAAGCCGACATGTACCGAGAGCGCAATGAAAAACTCATCACCGAAATGAATGTGATCCTTGACGAAAACCTCCGACTATCCCAAGCCAACGCACGCTTCAAACGCCTCCTCGCAGAGAACGGATTATGTGATGGACAAGAACGACCAGATACGCCAGATTAGAAACCTCCTCGGCCATATCAAAGTGCCCGCCGGTGACGGCTACCCAGAAATTGACATGGTGTTCATGGGGCCAGTCGCCCGCATCGCCGAGTGGATGTACGACCAGGGCCTGAGATACGACCCTCCCAGTGTAGGCTGAGGGTTGCCAAATAGGGAAAGAATTGCAGGTGCCACATGACAACCTCCAGCATTGAACCCGGATACAAATACGTCGCGCGCCGGGATGACTCGCCCACGAGTTCCGACACGCAACCCGGCGTTGGGTTGGGGCCTGTGGCTGACGCTTTCGGCAAGATCATCAACGGCATTGTTGAGACCATCGGCAAGGTGCTAGGGGGTGCGGCTGACCTTGCGGTGGGTGCGTTTGAGTGGATTCTGTCTGGGGTGCGCCAAATCTTTACCGGTATCTTCCGAACGCTGGGGGCTATCTTCTCCAAGGACCCCAAGAATGTTGTGCCGGATTACATGTCCCCAATCCGCGCGGATCTTGAGGCGGCTGTCAAACCTATGTTTGACCGCATTGAGGAGAACAACAAAGAGATTGAAGCCGCAATGGGGGAGGTTGAAAAGCTACTCGCCAGCCAAGAGGAAATCACCGCCAAGTACGGCAAGGTGATGGAGGAGCAGACCGCGATCCGCGAAGAGCAGGAGAAGGTCAAGGCCGAGATCGACACTCAGATTGAAAGCCTCGAAAGCGCTTCCGCCAAGGTTGCTAAGACAGTAGACGAGTTGGTGGCTTTCAAGGACGGCATGGATGCGCGTATCAAGGACGCGATGGAGGTAATGAAGGCCGACTTGGATCTTGCGAAGCAGTTGGAGAACGCGCAGGCTGAGGTTGAGAAGAAGATCGCGGAAGGTTTGAACAAGGGCGGTGAGCTGGCAAGCAAGATCGCCGAGCTTACGGCCGCGCCGGACGGTCAGTCTTTTGCGGACTTCTGGCAGGCCAATGGGCAGACACTGTTGAAGATGCAGTCTTGGTACAACGACTGGAACCGGGGGCAGTGGGAATCTCAGAAGGAATGGAATGATCTTCAAGCCAACTGGAATGCGCGTGTGACAGCAACCCTGGACCGGCAGGTGAGTATCAACGCAGACCAAGGAACATTCAATGAGTTTGTCCGGGACTTTGTGAAGGTGCAGCGTTGGTACAACGAGAACAACGATTCGTTGTGGAAGTTGCAGCAGGCGTTCAACGATAAGACGACCGGCTGGCAGAAGAAGCAGGACGAGCTAAACACCCTCAGCCGGGATTTCCAGCGTGAGCAGACAGCCACAAGTAACCAGTTCCTGACGATCATTACCCGCCTAAAAAACAGCCAAGACCAACTTGCAGAGATCGCGAAAGAGCAAGCCGAGTTCATCTTCCGCAAGATGATCGCCCAACGCAACGGCACGCAGGCCACGGAGAACGAACACTGGCGTGTGCGCCCGGACACAGGTGAGCTTGTGGCTAAAGGCTCATGGTCGGGGGAAGTATCGGTGCGCGTCTATGGGACAAAGATCAGGCATGGTGATGATAACTTGAATGTCGCCAGTGAGGAGTTGTACCCAATTCCGCTCTTGAGCGGATCGCGGACTATCCAGCTACCCAACGGTATCGGTAGCCCCCAGATTGATACGGTGGCTCTGGATTATTCCGTGGCGCGTGGCCGTCGCATTATTGACGTGTATCCCTCCGGCTCGAAAGCCGGTTCTTACACGCCGGCTCGCTCCAAGTGGGTGCGCCTCAACCGCTTCACCGCGACACGTACCACAACCCACAGGTTCACGTTCGACGCCATTTGGGACGCCGCCACATTCCACAACCGATACGGAATCCGCGTGCGCCGCAACGGAACTACCATCGCCAGCATCGGCCCGCGTGACGGTGTCGGCCCGCTTACCCCACTGGGTAGCGGTGTGCGGCCCATGTCGATTGATGAGCAGTCCGTTTCCCTCACGAAGGGCCAATACCTCGACTTTGAGGTGTACACAGAAGGAGACAGCGCTAGTAGTAGAACGCTGCAAACCTACACCCGCACGGTCTCATATCAGCAGAAGGACTAAGGAGTTGTCATGGTAAATGTACGGATCGATCTTCGTGACGTTGGCGGAGAGCCAACGGGAAAGTACGCCAAGCGTAGGGATTCGGTGACGGTGTGGGCACCCACGTTCCGGCCCGCGAGTACTGGTGATTATACGGTGGGGCCGTCCCCACGTACGCACTACTTTGATAACTCGGGCCGTGTCACGTTGTCCAACATTGAGGAAGGCCCCCTGGTTGTGCAATTCGACGTACGCCAGATGGATGGGCAGGACACGTTCAACGTCAACGTTCCCGGTGGCACGGGGACTGTTCCGCTGCGCGAGTTGCTGGCAGACCAGTATGAGTACACGCCGGTGGTCATCTCCGAGGCGCGCCGTATTCTTGCTGCGTCACGAACACTTCTTCAACAGGCCCAAGAGGCTCGTGATGGTATTGGCGGGGACGCTGAAAAAGCTTTGAGTAGAGTGCGGCAAAGCGTCAACCAACTGATCGACGAGACTAAAGGGCAGCTCGATAAGGTGGCGAAGGAGGTTGAAGCGAATGCTGCGGCTGCGGGCGAGCGTGCGCAATCGGCGGGAAGTGCGGCGACGGTAGCGAAGCAGCACCTGGATGGGGCGAACAATGCCCTTAAGTTGGCGCAGGAGATTCAAACCCAGGTGGGGGAAGTCTTAGGCGAGGTGCAGTCGCTCAAGGAAGAGGCGGGAACTAGCTCTACTAGTGCTGCAAGTTCCGCTCAGGCGGCGGCTCAGTCAAAGGTGGATGCAGGTGATTTTGCAACTGCCGCAGGACGAGAGGCAAAAGCAGCGGAAACTTCCGCAGGCGATGCCAGCAAGCACCTTGAGGACATGAAGGCGATAGTCGATACGACACGATGGGAGGATGACGTTCTATTTATCAACGGCAAGCCTAGCCCCTCACTGCGTGGGCCGAAAGGCGACCCGGGCAAGAGCGGCGCGTCAGATTGGACTGCGATTGACGGGAAGCCCACTACGTTCCCGCCGGATGCGCACACGCATAAGGTTGCGGACATTGCAGACTTTCCAACAATCGACACGGGAGTAAAGCCCAGTGTTGTGGTGAAGCGTTGGAAATCGGGGCAGATTTCTGTCCCCACTCAGCCGGATACCGATTCGGCTGCAGTGTCCAAGTCCTATGTGGACACGACTGTGGATAGGATTGTGAACATTCCAACAAATGCCGACTTGAACACGTACACAACCACCGGGCGTTATCATCAGCCAGCTTCCGCTAATGCAGGCAAAGGCAAGAACTACCCGGAGCCTGTTGCGGGACTGCTTGAAGTTTTCAACTCCGGCGCAATGACCTATCAGCGCTACACTGGCTACGGTAAGGATGGGAAGCAGTACTGGCGTGGGCGCTACCAAAAAACGTGGGGCGAGTGGGTGCAGGTGGCGAACCAGAAGCAGCTGGATGAGTTCGTCAAAATAGCCACAGATCTGTCCGTGACTGTGGGGGGCTTGCAAGGGTCAGTTGAAAGACAGCTAGGAAACTTCGTTCCGCGCTCAGATATGGTGCAGTACGCCAAAACCTCGGCGCTTGCAGACTACGCGAAGTCCTCCGCTTTAACTTCGTACGCCACAAAGAAGGAACTGGAGGAGGCCATTGGCAAGGGTGGAGGCGGAATACGCATGGAAGTAGTTGATTACGCCCCGACGCTGTTTGAGCAGGACGTCCTGTACCTGGTAAGGGACTGATTTAGATGGGCATGTTCGTCAACGGTCGGCCTGTCGCGAAGGTTTTTCTTGGTTCGGAAGTAATTAAGGAAGCCTACATTAATGGAAGGCCTGTGTTTGTTAGCCGCTCGTCTGGGCCGGTGCCGAAGTGGAAGGCCAGAACTTACTACTATGTCGGGGATACCGTCGAGCATAACGGAACCACTTATAGGTGCACTTCCGAGCATCAGGCGAGTAACTACTACGAACCAGGTGCAGGCGCGTGGTGGAAAGATTTTTGGGTTGCGACGTAGTGTGCGTGCCCACTTGGTGCCCACAGTTGCGCCCCCGAGTGCGCATGTTTGCGCCTGTGACCTGGTGCGCCCCTATATGGGGAACCGCCTGGTCATGGGGTAAACCCGCAGGTCACGGGCTATAGGATTGGGAGTGGAGCCGACGACGGGAATCGAACCCGCGCCAGCAGCTTGGGAAGCTGCAGTTCTACCATTAAACTACGTCGGCGCAATGCAGAATGTGCATCGTCATAAAGCTTAGCACCGCCGCCGCCCGAGGCCATAAAAGGCCCAGTGGGAGGTAGACTATCAACCGTGCTTCTTTCTGATCGTGATATCCGTGCCGCCATCGCCGCTGATGCTCCTGAGCGTTTGAGCATCGAGCCTTTCGACGCCGAGATGGTCCAGCCTTCCTCCATCGATGTGCGCCTAGACAAGTTCTTCCGCGTGTTTAATAACTCGCGCTACACGCACATCGACCCCAAGCAGGAGATGCCGGACCTCACCAGCGAGGTGGAGGTGGCTGAGGGCGATGCCTTCGTCCTGCACCCCGGCGAGTTCGTGCTCGGCGCAACGCTGGAAAAGTTCACTTTGCCAGCCAACCTCGCGGGTCGTTTGGAAGGCAAGTCCTCCCTGGGGCGTCTGGGCCTGCTGACTCACTCCACGGCCGGCTTTATCGATCCGGGTTTCTCCGGTCACATCACGCTCGAGCTGTCCAACACCGCGAACCTGCCGATTACTCTGTGGCCGGGGATGAAGGTGGGGCAGTTGGCCATCTTCAAGATGTCCTCGCCGGCGGAGGCGCCGTATGGCTCCGGCGCGCTGGGTTCGAAGTACCAGGGCCAGCGCGGGCCGACGCCGTCGAAGTCCTATCTGAACTTCCGTTAAACTTTTCGTGCTCGCCGCGCGCTTCTGGTCAACCGCGCCTAAAATTCCCGGTTATGCGTATGACTGTGATTGGTACCGGCTACCTGGGCGCGACGCACGCCGCCTGCATGGCGGAACTCGGCCACGAGGTGCTCGGTGTAGACGTGGATGAACACAAGATCGAAGCGCTCAAGAACGGCCGCGTGCCGTTCTACGAGCCTGGCCTGCCGGAGGTGCTCGAGCGCAACATCGAGTCCGGCCGCCTGGGTTTTTCTACCAGCTATGACGACGCCGCGGAGTTCGCCAACCTGCACTTCCTCGGCGTAGGAACCCCGCAGGCACACGGCTCCTATGCGGCGGACCTAACCTACGTGAAGGCCGTCATCACGGAGCTCGTGCCGCGCCTCAAGGGCGAGCACATCATCTTCGGTAAGTCCACCGTCCCCGTGGGCACCGCAGCGGAGCTGCAGCAGATGGCCAATGAGCTTGCCCCGGAAGGCGCCAGCGTGGAAATTGCGTGGAACCCGGAGTTCCTCCGTGAGGGCTACGCCGTCAAGGACACCATCACCCCGGACCGCATCGTCCTCGGCGTCGGCGAATTCGCCGAGAGTCGTGCCGAAGAGGTTGCCCGCGAGGTCTATGCCCAGCCGCTGGCACAGAACACCCCGTTCATCGTGACCGACCTGCAGACCGCCGAGCTAGTCAAGGTCTCCGCCAACGCCTTTTTGGCCACCAAGATTTCCTTCATCAACGCCGTGTCTGAAATCTGCGAGATTGCAGGGGCGGACGTCGTCAAGCTTGCCGACGCCATCGGTCACGACGAGCGCATCGGCCGCAAATTCCTCGGTGCGGGCTTGGGCTTCGGCGGAGGCTGCTTGCCCAAGGATATCCGTGCCTTCATGGCGCGCGCCGGCGAGCTGGGTGCGGACCAGGCCCTGACCTTCCTCCGCGAGGTCGACGCCATCAACATGCGCCGCCGCGACCGCGTCGTGGACTTGGCCAAGCAGGCTTTCGACGGCTCCCTCCTCGGCCACCGCGTTACCGTTCTGGGCTGCGCTTTCAAGCCCAACTCCGATGACGTCCGCGATTCGCCGGCGCTCTCCGTGGCCGGTTCGCTCTCGCTGGCCGGTGCCGCTGTGACGGTCTATGACCCGCAAGGTATGGAGAACGCTAAGAAGGTGTTCCCGACGTTAAACTACGTGGCGTCGGCAAGCGCGGCACTCAAGGACACCGAACTGGTCATCCTCGCCACCGAGTGGCAGGAATTCCGCGACCTCGACCCGGCTGAGGCCGGCGAGCTCGTGTCCCGCCGCCACATCATTGATGGCCGCAACGTGCTCAGCGTCGATGCTTGGCGCGCCGCGGGCTGGACCGTCGAGGCGCTTGGTCGCGTCCTTCCGGCACAGTAAACGCCGCAATCGCGGTGGTCAGTGGCACCGCTAGTGTCAAGGCCATCGCGCCCAGAAGGGAGCGCAGAACCTCCGTGGCGACGAGGTCACTGGAGAGGATCTGCAGGGCTGGGCGCTGCGCCGCCGTGATGAGCATGAGCAGGGGCAGGGCCGCGCCGGTATAGGTCAGCACGATGGTATACACCATGGAAGCGATATGGTCGCGGCCCACCTTCATGGCTGAGGTAAAGAGCGTGCCGGGCCCCACCGTCGGATCGGCGGCGTGCAGCTCGCGCACGGTGGAGGCCTGCGCCACCGCGATATCGTTGAGGCTGCCGAGCGCACCGATGATGAACCCACACAGCAGCACGCCCACGACGGAAACCCCCGGCATGTAGAGGAGCAGCTTGAGGTTATCCTCCGAGCTTGAACCCGTCAGTGCCGTGCTGCTTATCGACGCCCACCCCAACGCCCCCGACAACGCCAGCGCCACCAATGCTCCTCCCAGGGCGGAGGCGGATTTCCAGTTCACGCCGTGCACGAGAGGAACGGCGAGGAAAAGGATAGCCGCGCAGGTAACGAGCGCCAGCGGCAGCGCGGAATGGCCCTCGATGAGGGAGGGGATGAGGTAGAAGAACACGATGGCCAAACTGATGCCGAGGCCCAGCAGCGCGCGCAGCCCATGCCAGGCGGCGAAGGCGATGATGATGACGGCGGCGATAACCGCCCACAAGCCAAGGTTGCCGGCGCGCTGGAAATCGGCGAAGGCATAGGTGCCGTCGCTGGAGACGGTCAGAATTATCTCGTCACCGGGGTGGAGGGTCGGGTCACTGGCCACGCCATAGAATACGAGCTGCGTCTTGCGGCCTGCGTCAGCGCCGGAGGTTAAGTCAATGAGGGCGCGGGTGCAGGAGGTGTCGTCGCCCTCGGCGGGGATGAGCGGGGCCTCATCGAAGGCGCGGCCCGTGTGGGGGTCGGAGCACAGGTGGTTATCCACGGTCTCCACGGTGCCTTCGACCTGTGGATGGTTGAGGGCGTAGGTGGTGGAAAAGTCCGGGCTGGTGTGCTCAGTGAGCGCGCTGGTGGGGCGGAGGATGAACAGTCCCGCGAGGGTTGCGAGGGCCGTGATGGCAAGAAGTCCAAGGAGCCCCGTGCGCCACGGGCTGAGATTAGTCATGCCTACTATTGTGAATGAGTTTCATAATAAAGAAAAGTATTGCTGACGCGATCAACAAGTTATCCACAGGCTGGCAGCGGTGCCATTGTGTAGTGTGGGTGGGGCGTTTAGCGTGGCTGGTATGAACCTAGTGGAAGCGCATCTTCGCAGCCAGGCGGCGGGCATTGAGCTCGTCGCCGGCATTGCGGGGCTGAGCTTCGAGCAGCTGCGGGCGTGGGGTCCGGAGTCTGTGGCGCGTTCCTTGCTGGCGCTTTTCGACGTCTACTTTGCCCCCACCTCCTTCACCCGCAAACAGGCGCGTGCCGTTTCGGCCGCCCGCGCCAATGGGCACGACCTGCCCACGCTGCTGCTCATTGAACGCTTCGCAGGAAGGTTGAAGAAGCAGCGTGAGGCGTGGGATCTGCGCATTGAGTTGTGCGGCATCGCGGGGGATGAAAAGGCCGTGGCCCGCTATGCGCGCAAGCGCATTCGTGAGCTCAACCCGCCGCCCGCGCCGAAGCCGGGCGTGACAATTCGCCGTGGCAAGGAGCTGTCGAAGCTCACGCTCACAGCCCCGGCCGCGCTCATCGAGGACCTGCGCCCCAATATCGATGAGGAGGATCCGGTGGGTTCCTTTACCGCCGCGTTTCGTGAGGGCCGCCTCGCCCGCCCCGTGGCCCAGACCCTCGCCGTCATGGAGCTTCCCGAGTACGCCACAATCTTGGGCCGCTTGGGCGACCCGTCCACCCCGCGCCCCGACTCCGCCGCGCCCGCTGCTGACGGCACGCCTCCTACCCAGCCCGCCACCACATCTACCCTGCGCCCCGACTCCACGGGTGCCATGCCTCCCACCAAGTCCGCCGCCGCGTCTAGTGCTTCTGACGAGCCTGCCAGCGATGAGACATTCGGGCACGACATCAGCGACCCCGCGGCGCCGGACCTCGGGGATATCGTGATTCAGCTCTCCAACGGCGCGAAAATCACCGGCCAAGAGCTCATCGAGCGGGAGCTCGCCGAAGAAGGCCTCGTCATGCTTGTCGACCGCGTCAAAGGCCCCGTGGAACTCCACCGCACCCAGCGCGTTGCCTCGGAAAAGCAGCGCATCATGGCCAGCGGTGAGCAACCTACCTGTGCCTGGGACCGGTGCCTGTGCGGCGCCGATTACTCTCAGATACACCACATCACAGAATGGCGAAAAGGCGGCGAAACGAACCCCGAAAACCTCACCCCGCTGTGCAAGTACCACAACGCCATCAATGGCTTGCCGGGTCGGGGCCGCATCGTGCGCGAAGACGGCAAAATTAAATGGGTGCCGGCTGGGCCCCGCGATCCGCGGGAACCGGCGCATCCGCACCGCGCACCACGCGCCCAGCGCATCCGCGAAAACCGTCAAGACACAGTAAGCACCGTTGCGAGCCCTAGCACAAGCCGTCGCGCCCAGACCGCAAAGCCGGCCGAATCACGGACATCCACACGTTCCGAGCCGGGAAGTCCCGCCCCGCCGGACTGATAACACCGGCCGGTGAGGGATTCTGCATGCACGTTTGTGTTGTGCTTTCTTTGCGCCGTGGGCCCTATCGCGCGAAGTTCAGGTATCGGCTGTGCTACTGGCGGTAGCTCACCAGGAAGTTGCCGAGTCGCTCAATCGCGTTCTCCAGCTGCGAGGCCCACGGCAGCGTGACCACGCGGAAATGATCCGGCGTGGGCCAGTTAAAGCCGGTGCCTTGCACCATGAGGATTTTCTCGGCGCGCAGGATGTCGAGCATGAGCTTCGCGTCATCGTGAATCTCATAGACCTCTGGGTCCAAGCGCGGGAAGCAGTACAGCGCGCCCATCGGTTTCACCACGGACACGCCGGGAATCTCGTTGAGCTTCTCGTAGGCAATGTTGCGCTGCTTGAGCAAGCGCCCGCCCTCACCGGTGAGCTCATAAATGGACTGTCTTCCGCCCAGCGCGACCTGGATCGCGTGCTGTGCCGGCACATTTGGGCATAGGCGCGTGCCCGCCAGCAAGTCCAAGCCCTCGATGAAGCCACGCGCATGGGACTTCGGGCCCGTCAGCACCATCCAGCCGGCGCGGTAGCCGGCCACGCGGTAGGCCTTGGACAAGCCATTAAACGTGATCGTCAGCAAATCCGGGGCCAGGGAGGCGATCGAAATGTGCTTCGCACCGTCGTACAGAATCCGGTCATAAATCTCATCCGCCAGAATCAGCAGGTTATATTCGCGCGCTACGTCCACGATTTTCTGCAGCGTTTCACGCGAGTACACGGCACCCGTCGGGTTATTCGGATTAATGACCACAATGGCCTTGGTCTTCTCCGTTACTTTCGCGCGAATATCTTCAATGGACGGATTCCAATCATCCTCCTCATCACACAAATAGTGCACAGGTGTGCCACCCGCCAGCGACGTCGCCGCCGTCCACAGGGGGTAGTCAGGGGCGGGGATGAGAACCTCATCGCCGTCGTCAAGCAGCGCCTGCGTGACCATCGAAATCAGTTCGGAGACGCCGTTTCCCAGGTACACGTCATTGACGTCGAAGCTGGGGAAATCCTCCAGCTCATAGCGCGTTACAATCGCGCGCCGCGCCGGAATAATACCCTTCGACGTGGAGTAGCCCTGCGAGGTCGGCAGCGCCGCAATCATGTCGCGCATGATGACATCCGGCGCATCGAAACCAAACACCGCCGGGTTGCCGGTGTTGAGCTTCAGAATGCTGTGCCCGTCGAGCTCCATGTGCTCGGCTTCCGTGGAAACCTCGCCGCGAATATCGTAGGCAACGCCCTGTAGTTTGGTGGATTGATCAAAAATCCGGTTGTGAGTCATGCCGGATATGTTACTTCTGGTTCCACTCTTCCAGCTTGCGTTTGGCCAGATTCATCGCATCCCCGGTAATTTCACTTGCTTGGCGACGCCTCTCCGCCCACTGCGCCTGCTCCAACGCCCGCATCTGCGCGCGTTCTTCGGCACCTGCGGCCTTGAGCTCGCGCATGCGCTGGCGCTCGATCTGCCGTGGCGACGGACGGTGCCAGGACTCCGGCCCCACCTTGGCCACGTAGAGCATGATCCACAACGCAGGGATGAGGAAAAGCAGGCCGGTGCCAGTGAGTGCGGCGGTGACGCCGGACAGGGCGGCAAAGGATGCGATCGAGCCGAAAAAGAGCCCTAGCGAGCCAACCAGCGCGGTGGCTAAGCGGGGTTTCCGAGTTGATTGGTAGGCGCGGGCCACCTCACCTTGGGAGTAGATCTTGAGCTCGCTGGTGGCCTTGGTGGGGATATCCATGAAGACATCTGCCAGTTCGCGGCGCGTGGTTGCCTGCATCACCGCGTCGGTGCGCTCCTCGAACTCATCCATGGTGAGGCGGCCTTCACCCAGTGCTTGGGCGAGGTCGTTGACGGCGTCGGTCCGTTCGGCGTCGGAAAGCCGCATGCTGAAAGGATTAGTCACATTGGCTATTTTAACAGCCTTAATCCTCTTCCTTTGCGGGTTCTTTTTCGCGCACGAGGCCGGAGAGGAACGGGAAGATTGCGACGGTGAGGGCACCGCCGGCGATGAAGATCGAGGCCATTTCTGTATCGACGATGCCCGAACCCACCGCAAGCGTCATCACCGCCACGATGATGGGCAGGCCGGTCGCCGCGTAAAGGGCCACCTGGATGCGCTCGCGGGTGGTTTCGACGTCGGAGCCGGTCTGGTGGATGTTCTCGCGCAGGAACACCGGCAGGCCGCGGGTGACCAAGATGAGCAGCGGAATGCCGAGGACCTTGAGGGGTTCGTCCACGATGACTTTCCAGTCAATCGCCATGCCAGAGACCACGAAGAAGACGGGGATGAGCATGGAATAAAACACCACGTCGAGGCGGTTCTCCAAGCCCTTATGAAACTCGTCGGGCACGATGCGGTTCAAGATGATGCCCGCCGCGAAGGCACCCAGCACGATATCGAGCTCAAAGACCGCCGTGACCGCCATGAGAATCGCCAGAATCAAAATGATGAGGCGCATGATGGTTTGGTTAGTGGAGCCCGCCCCGGAGATGAATGCTTCCTTGAACCACGGCATGAGGGTGGTTATGGCAAAAGGCATGACAGCGACAGCCACGGCAATCGCGATGAAAGCGAGAAGAATCAGCATCGTTGCCCAGGTGGAGCGCGTTCCCAAAAGGAGCGCCATCGCGGTAATCGGCGCGACCTCACCGATGGCGCCGTGGATGACCACGGAATCGCCTACCCGCGTGCCAAGCAGCTTGTCCTGTTTGAGCATCGGCGTGATGGTGCCCAGGGCCGTCGACGTCAAAGCAATTGCCATGACGATGGCGCCGGGGATGTCGTCCATGAGGAAGTAGGCACCAACACCACACACCACCATGCAGATGAGCCAGGTGGAGAGCCCCGTCGCGGCTTCTTTCGACTTCAGGGTGGCGAGGTCAATTTCAAAGCCCGCAAGCAGGAACAGCGCGCCAACGCCGAGTTCCTTGAGCATCCCGATGCCGGGGTCCTCATTTGCTAGGTCCAACATCGATGGGCCGATGAGCATGCCGAAGAAAATCAGCAGCGCCACGGCCGGCATCTTCTTGCCCAGGGCATGAGACACCAACGGCGCCAGCAGCGCCACCGCCATAATCCATGCGAAGGACACCAGCGAGTTGGTGTAGTTGGTCTCGCCCGAGGCGAGGACGTAGGTCACGTCAGATTGCATGGAGTAGAGCGTACCTGTGCGATATAAAGCTCGCCTACCCTGCGCGGCGGTGGTGTGGCGGACGTCGCACTAGTCCTCGCTTTCCGACGCCCCCGGAGCCTTCGGCGGGGTAGTTGGCGCGGACGGGGCCTGCGGTACGGACCCCGTGTTTGGCGCACTCGGCGCCGCTGGAGCGCTGGGCGTAGGCGGTGCTGAAGGGGCGGCTGGTGCCTGAGGCGTCGTTGGCGTGCTCGGGGCGGCGGGAACGCTTGGTGCTGCGGGCGCTTGCGGTGCGTTTGGTGCAGCGGGAGCACCGGGAACGTTTGACGCTGGGGCCGCCGGTGCACCGGGAGTGCTTGGCGTTGTTGCAGCCTTGGGTGCCGCCGGTGCAGTCGGTACAGCTGCAGCGTTTGGCGACGATGGTACACCGGGCGCCTGGGGCGCGGCTGGTGCCTGCGGTACAGAGGCTGCGTTCGGTGCCGGAGTGTGTGCAGATGGAGCTGCGGGTGCGTCTGGCGCGGACGGTGCCGTAGGTGCTTTGGGAGCACTCGGCGCTGTAGGAGCGGTTGGAGCTCCTGCGACATGCGGCGCAGCTGGTGCCTGCGGTGCACTGGGCACCGTTGGAGCAGATGGACTCTGTGGTGCACTGGGAGCAGAGGGCGCTTGTGGCGCAGATGGAGTCGAGGGTGCTGCAGGCGTGTTCGGCGCGCTGGGGGCAGCCGGCGTTGATGGTGCCTGCGGTGCAGCGGATGGCGCCGTAGGTGCGCTCGGCGCGGCAGGGGACGTTGGCACTGCCTGTGGTGCGCTGGGCGCGGCGGGCGCTTGCGGTGCGCTCGGCGCGGCAGGAGGCGTTGGCATTGCGGTCGCGGTTGGTGCACTCGGAGCTGTCGCTTCTGGCTGCGCAGCCGGGCTCGAAGACTCCTCCGGTTCGGGCGTTGCCGGCGCGGAGGCTTCCACGGGCAGGCGGCGGGGAGTGTCGAGGAAGGCCTTCTCGCGCGGGGCGGGAAGGTCGCCGGAGGGGGCAATGGCGTCGCGAAGCATGAGCGCCACATCGCTGACCTGTGTCTGCGGCGCGATGGACTTCACGCCACCCGTCAGCATGACGTTGCAGAACGGGCAGCCCGTCGCAATCTGCTCGGCACCGGTCGCCACGGCCTGCTCCGAGCGGAACTCGTTAACCCGTCGCCCCAAGTTTTCTTCCATGAACATGCGCGCACCACCGGCGCCGCAGCAGAAGGCTTCGTCGCGGTTGTGGTCCATCTCCGCCAGCGAAGCACCGGTCGCCTCGACGAGCTCACGCGGCGGGTCGAAGACCTTGTTGTGGCGACCCAGGAAGCACGGGTCGTGATACGTAACGGGGCGGCGGTTCTCCGGGGAACGCGGCACCGGCACGAGCAGCTTCTCCCGCACCAAACGGTTAAGCAGCTGCGTGTGGTGCAAAACATCGAAGTGGCCGTCGAAGTCCGGGTACTCGTTGCGGATCGTGTTGAAGCAGTGCGGGCACGTCGTGATGATTTTGCGTTGGCCTTTGGGGACGCCGGCGAAGGCGTCGTTAAGCGTGGCAACATTCTGCTCCGCCATCACCTGGAACAGGAACTCATTGCCGGCACGGCGCGCCGGGTCGCCGGTACAGGTCTCGCCCGTGGCCAGCACTCCGAACTTCACGCCCGCAGTGTGCAGCATGTCCACCACCGCGCGCGTCGTGGCGCGGCCCTTGTCGTCGTAGGCACCTGCACAACCGACCCAGAACAGGTACTCCAGGTCCGAAAAATCTTCCGCGTCCTCGCCGATGATCGGCACCTCGATGCCGTCGGCACGCGCCTCATCGATCCACGCGCGGCGCTCCGAAGCGTTGCGCCCCCACGGATTGCCCTTCGTCTCCATGTTCTTAAACAGCCCGGTCAGCTCCGACGGGAAATCGGACTCCGCCAGCACCTTAAACCGGCGCAGGTCAGCCACATGGTCGATGTGCTCGATATCCACCGGGCACTGGTCCACACACGCACCGCAGTTGGTGCAAGACCACAGGACGTCATCATCAATCGTGCCCGCCATCGCCAGCACGTTGAGCCCCTCATGCGGGTTGTAATTATCCAGCGCGCCCTGGCGCAGGTCCATCATGAGCTTCTTCGGGCTCAGCGGCTTCTCGGTGTTCCATGCGGGGCACAGGTCCTGGCAGCGGCCGCATTCGGTGCAGGAGGAGGCGTCGAGAAGCATCTTCCAGCTCCCCGGTTCGAGGTCCTCCAAGTCCGGCGTGGGTAGCGCGCCGAGTGCCTTCTCACCGTCGGCGTTGCGCTGGAAGAAGATGTTGAAGAAGGCCAGGAAGCGGTGCCACATCACGCCCCATTGGAAGTAGTGGGCGATGCACGCGATGAACACCAGGCCCGTGAGCAGCTTCACCAGGGCAAAGAATTGCACCATGCTTGGCGACGCCGGCAGCACCCCCGCCACACGCATCGTCAAGAAATCAGCCCACGGGGAGCCACCGCCGTACGTGGCGATGGCGGCGGCCTTGACGGCGAGCATGCCGAGGCCTTCGAGGAAGACGATGGCCTCCACCAGGCGTGCGGGGAAGACTTGTGAGTTGTAAAAGCGGCTGCCGCGGTCGGTATGGCCGAGCTTCAGGCGCACGCCGATGAGGAAGCAAATGCCGAGCACGGTGCCGATGGCGAGGACCTCTTCGATGAAGTGGTACACCGGCCAGTCGCTGAGCCACGGCCAGCCTTTATCGGGCGCGAAGGTTTGGATATAGGCCTCGAACCACACGATGGCGCCAAAGAGGAAGCCCACCATGACGAGCCAGTGCGCGGCGTTGACCAGCGGGCGGCCTTTGAAGTGGGTATGGCCGAAGACTTCGATGAGCACGCGACCAAGGCGCGCCATGGGGCGGTCGGTACGGTTCAGCTGTGTGGGCCCGCCGGAACGGATAAACCGAAACAGCGCCGTGAGGCGGTAGATGAAGTACAGCCACACCGGGATCGATGCGGCGATGGCAACCCAGCCGAACATGCGCGCTCCTTTAATTGCTGCTGTGCGTGCCTCCTACCTTAAATCCTCGGCCCCTAAATCAGTGAGTCAGCATTCAGCTAGTCCTCGCGGAACTGGGACTGGTGGAGGCGCCAGTAGGCGCCGTGGGCGTCGAGAAGCTCGGCGTGGGTGCCTTGTTCGACGATGCGGCCCTCTTCCATGACGATGATGAGGTCGGCGTCGCGAATCGTGGACAGGCGGTGCGCGATGATGAAGGACGTGCGGTCCGCGCGCAGCGCATTCATGGCCTGCTGAACGAGCACCTCGGTGCGGGTATCCACTGACGAGGTGGCCTCGTCGAGGATGAGCAGCGCCGGCTGGGCCAGGAAAGCGCGCGCGATGGTGATGAGCTGGCGCTCGCCGGCGGAAATCGCGCCGCCATCCTGGTCAATCTTGGTGTCATAGCCATCGGGGAGGGAATGGACGAAGCGGTCCACGTAGGTGGCCTTCGCGGCGGCGATGACCTCCTCGTCGGTGGCGTCGAGGCGGCCGTACCGAATGTTGTCCATGATGGTGCCCTCAAAGACCACGGCGTCCTGCAGCACCATGCCCACCTGGGAGCGCAGCTCGCGGCGCGAGATCTGCGCGGTGTCCACACCGTCGAGGCGGATGGTGCCCGAATCGATGTCGTAAAAGCGCATGATGAGGTTGACCAGCGTGGTCTTGCCAGCACCCGTGGGGCCGACAATGGCCGCGGTCTGGCCGGGTTCCACGCGCAGGTTGAGGTCCTGGATGAGCGGCTTGTCGGGGTCATAGGAGAAGTCGACGTCGTCGAACTCCACGAGCCCCTTCGCGCGCCCACCCAAGCGGGAGGTGGATTCCTCGGCGGGTTCTTCCTCGGCGTCGAGGAACTCAAAGACGCGCTCTGCCGAGGCCACGCCCGACTGCACCTGCTGCATCATGCCGCCGAGCTGGCCCAGCGGCTGGTTGAATTCGCGCGAGTACTGGATGAAGGCCTGCGCGCCGCCCAACGTCAGCGAGCCGGAGGCCACCTTCAACGCACCCAGCACCGCGATGACCACGTAGGACAGGTAGGAGATGAACTGCATGATCGGCATCATCATGCCGGCCAGGAACTGCGCCAGCGAGGCGGAGCGGAACAGCTCCTCGTTGCGCTTATCAAAATCCTCCGTCATGGAATCGATGCGCCCGAAGACGGTCGCCAGGTCGTGGCCCGAGAAGGCTTCCTCCACCTGCCCGTTGAGGTCACCGGTGGCCTTCCACTGCGCCTTGAATTGCTTCTGCGCGCGCGAGCCAATCACCGCGATGACCACCGCCGTCAGCGGCAGCGCCAGCAGCGCCACGAGCGCTAGCTGCCAGGACACGGTGAACATCATGACCGTGATGCCCACGACCATGAGCAGGTTATAAAACAGCTGCGAAATGGCCTGCTGCAAGGCGGACTGGATGTTATCGGCGTCGTTGGTGGTGCGCGAGAGGAGATCTCCGCGCGACTGCGTATCGAAGTAATTGAGCGGCAGCGCATTGAGCTTGGCCTCGATGCTCTCGCGGAGGTCGAAGACGATCTTCATGACTATGGAGTTGAGCAAGTAGCCTTGCCACCACTGGAAGAGCGAGGACACCACGTACATCGCAATCACGATGCCAATAATCGTGCCCAACGTGGAGAAGTCGATGCCGAAGCCCGGGTTCAAGTCCATGGCTGAGGCCATGTCGGCGAACTTTTCCTGCCCGCCCGCGCGCAGCGCCGCGATGGCCTGCTCCTTGCTCATCCCAGCGGGCAGCTGGCGGGAAATGACGCCGGAGAAAATGACGTCGGTGGCCTTGCCCATCACCTTCGGCGCGGCCACGGCGAGGAACACGCAGATGATGTTCATCGCCGCAATCGCAAACAGCTGCACCTTAAACGGCGCGAGCAGACCAAAGAGGCGCTTGGCGGAGGGCCAGAAGTTCTTGGCCTTGCGCGGGGCGTTCTCGCCGGTCTTCTCCTCGAACTCGGCTGTGGTGTCATCATTCAAGGTAGCGTTATCCTGCTCAGCCATTTATGCCACCTCCGAGGTCTTCTGGGATTCCACAATCTCGCGGTACGTCTCGGAGGACTCGAGCAACTCCCCGTGCGTGCCGCGGGCTACGACGCGCCCGGCGTCCATGACCACAATCTGGTCGGCATCCACAATCGAGCTCACGCGCTGCGCCACGATGATGGTCGTCGCCTCCGCGGTGTACTCGCGCATTCCGGAGCGCACCGCGGCATCCGTCAGTACGTCGAGCGCGGAGAAGGAATCATCAAAGAGATACACCAACGGGCGGGCGACGAGCATGCGCGCGATGGACAGGCGTTGGCGCTGGCCACCGGAGACGTTGGTGCCGCCCTGCGCGATGTGCATGTCGAGGTCCTCAACAAAGTCAGCTTGCGCCACGCGCAGCGCGTTCCACAGCTCCTCATCGGTGGCCTCCGGTGCGCCCAGGCGCAGGTTGGAGGCCACGGTGCCGCTAAACAGGTAGGGCTTCTGCGGGACGAGTCCTACACGCTTGACGACGTCCTTCCGCGCCATGTCGGCGATATCGGTGCCGTCGAGAAGCACTCGGCCTCGGTGGGGAGGTAGAGGCGCGGGATGAGGGAGAGCGCGGTGGTCTTGCCGGAACCGGTCGCGCCGATGAGCGCGGTGGTGGTGCCGGGGGTGGCGGTGAAGGAGACGTCGTGAAGCACGGGCGCTTCGGCGCCGGCGTATTGGAAGGAGACGTTGTCGAATTCGACGACGCCCTCGGAGCGCTCCGGGGTGCGGGGCTGGTCCGGCTCGGTGATGGAGGGCTTGTGCTCGAGGACGTCGGTGATGCGGCGCGCGCAGATGACCGCGCGCGGGAGGATCATCGCCATGAAGGTGCCCATCATGACCGCAGCGAGGATTTGCAGCAGGTACTGCAGGAAGGCGGTCAGTGAGCCGACCTCCACGAGGCCTTCGTCCACGCGGTGGCCGCCGAACCAGAGGACCGCGCCGGTGGCCACGTTGAGAATGACGGTGATGATGGGGAACATGAGGATGAACAGCTGGCCGACCTTGAGGGAGAGATTGGTCAGGTCGCGGTTGGCGGTGCGGAAGCGCTCGGATTCGTGCTCCTCGCGGGTGAAGGCGCGGACGACGCGGATGCCGGCGATTTGTTCGCGCAGGGTGCCGTTCATGACGTCGAGCTTGCCTTGCCAGGCGCGGAAGAGCGGCATGAGCCGGACGATGATGAGGGAGATGGCGGCCAGCAGCACGATGACGGAAACCGCGACGAGCCAGGACATCCCGGCGTCTTCGCGGATGGCCATGATGACGCCGCCGATGGACATGATCGGTGCGGTGACCATGAAGTTGAGCATCATCATGTAGACCATCTGGATCTGCTGGACGTCGTTGGTGCCGCGGGTGATGAGGGTGGCGGTGCCGAAGTTGCTCATGTCCTCGGCGGAGTAGCGGGTGACGCGGCGGAAGATGTCGGAGCGCAGGTCGCGGCCGAGGCCCATCGCGGTGCGGGAGCCGAACCAGATGGCGGCGATGGCGGTGAGGACTTGGACGAAGGCCACGATGAGCATGATGCCGCCGGTGCGCCAGATGTAGTCGATGTCTACTTGGGCCACGCCCCTGTCGATGATCTTCGCGTTGAGCGAAGGCAGGTAGAGCGTTGCCGCGGTGGATAGCGCCTGGAGGAGCAGCACCGCGATGACGTAGCCGGTGTACGGCTTGGAGCGGGATAAAAGGATGCGAACGAGTTCCATGTGCCAGCGTTTCGTGCGTGTTGGCGGCCGCGCCGGGCCGCTGGAGAGCATTGACCGCGCAAGTCTATCCCGCTAGACGCGAGCGCGTCTAGCGTGGGTATCGGCAGCAGGCTTCCCTTATGGCTGCGCGAGCGACTAGCTCGCGCGCTCGCGCGCCCGCGCGCTAGAAGCAGACCGGCGCGCGCTGCGCCTGTGCCGTGACGGCGGCCCAATCCTCGACGTCGTCGGTGAGCTGGCAGAGGCCTTCCCACGTGGTGATGGCCACGCCGCGGGCCATGAGCTCCAGCAAAACTAGGTGGCGGTCGCCGGAGGCGGAGAGCTGGTTGAGGTCCGTGTGGTTGATGTCCGCGTCCGGGCCAGAGCCCACGCTCACGTTGCCGATGAGCCGCAGGCGCGGCGTTGTCCCCTTCGGGCACGGCGAGGCGGCGGATTCCGCGCCGGACAGTCCCGCGAAACGGCGCAGCAAACCAAACGGCGCGGGGCGCTCGCAGTAGAGGTCCACGCACAGCCCGGCCCTGATGAGCCGTTCGGCGGTGGAGAGCGCTGCGGGGCCGTCCCCGACGATGGCAACACGCTGCATGAGAACCCCTTCAGTTCGTTAGAAGTAGACTGTCTAGTCTGTAAATCTAGTCCGCTCGGTTCATTCTGGCTAATTTTTATTCTTCCTAGTACCCAAGCTCACAGCCCTCGCACCCCTCTGTGGGGCTGCACGCACGCCCAGCTCCCTTTAATGTGAGGAGTCATGACCGAACCGATCAACCTGCTGGACCGCGGCGACTACCGTGACCCCAGCATTAGCCCCGAAGGCACCCGCGACACCGCGCCGCTGGAACCTGCCGTGGCCCAGCGCAACCAGGAACTTGTCGAGGAGTGGGCCGATAAGCTCCACGATGCCTCCGCCGACACGATTACCGCCTGGGCCGCCGAGCACGCGCCGGGCCGGCTTGCCGTCACGATGTCCATGGAAAACACCGTGCTGGCCGAGCTCGCACACCAAGCGCACCTCGACGCCGACCTGCTCTTTATCGATACCGGCTGGCACTTTCCGGAGACGTTGGAGGTAGCGGGGGACGTCGCCAAGCGCTATGCGGATCTACCGCTGGTGACCGTGCGCCCGCTGCTGAGCCCCGAGGAGCAGGACAAGATTTATGGCCCGCGCCTGTATGCGCGCGACGTTGCGGCGTATAACCGCATGCGCAAGGTGGAGCCGCTCAACATGGCCATGGACCCGTACGTCGGGTGGGTTACCGGACTGCGCCGTGCTGATTCCGAGCACCGCGCCACCGCCCCGGCGCTGAGCCTGGACCGCACGGGCCGGCTGAAGATTTCCCCGATTATTACCTGGGACCTCGACGACACCGACGCCTACATCAAGGAACACGATCTCATCATCCACCCCCTCACCCTGCAGGGCTACCGCTCCATCGGCTGCGCGCCGCTGACCTTCCCGGTAGGCGAGGGCGAGGATGCGCGCTCCGGGCGCGTTTTCGCTGACGGCAAGACAGAATGCGGGTTGCACGAATAATGACTCTTTCACCACACCTTAAAGACTTAGAGAACGAATCCCTCCACATCCTGCGCGAAGTCGCCGGGCAATTCGACAAGGTAGGCCTGCTCTTTTCCGGAGGCAAGGACTCCGTCGTCGTTTTCGAGCTCGCCCGCCGCGCCTTTGCGCCGGCCACCGTGCCTTTCGAACTCATCCACGTGGATACCGGCCACAACTTCCCGGAGGTCATCGACTTCCGCGATCAGCTCGTCGCCGAGACCGGCGCGCGCCTGCACGTCGCTCACGTCCAGGATTGGATCGACCGCGGCGACCTCCAGGAGCGCCCCGATGGCACCCGCAACCCGCTGCAGTCCGTGCCGCTGGTGGAGACCATCGCGGAGCGCGGTTACGACGCCGTCCTGGGTGGCGCGCGCCGCGACGAGGAGCGCGCCCGAGCCAAGGAGCGCATCTTTTCCATCCGTGATTCCTTCGGCGGCTGGGACCCGCGCCGCCAGCGCCCGGAGCTGTGGGACCTCTACAACGGCGGCAAGATGGCGGGCGAAAACGTTCGCGTCTTCCCCATTTCCAACTGGACTGAGTCCGATATTTGGGAATACATCGGCGCGCGCAATCTCACGCTTCCCTCCATCTACTATTCCCACCAGCGCGAGGTGTTCAACCGCAACGGCATGTGGCTGACCCCAGGCGAGTGGGGCGGCCCGCGCGAGGATGAACCGCTGGAGATCCGCACCGTGCGCTACCGCACCGTGGGCGATATGTCCTGCACCGGTGCCGTGGAAACCACCGCCGCCTCGCCCGATGAGGTGCTCGCGGAAATCTCCATTTCCACCCTGTCCGAGCGCGGTGCCACCCGCGCCGATGACAAACTGTCCGAGTCCGCCATGGAGGACCGCAAGAAGGAAGGCTACTTCTGATGACGACTACCCTCGCACCGAATGTCGGCGCGCTCAAGCAGCGCGATACCCTGCGCCTGTGCACCGCCGGTTCCGTCGATGACGGCAAGTCCACCTTCGTGGGCCGCCTGCTCTATGACACCAAGTCCGTGCTGGCGGACCAGGTGGAGTCCATGGAGCGTTCCTCTGCCGACCGCGGCTTCGACGGCATGGACCTCTCGCTGCTTGTCGACGGCCTCCGTGCCGAACGCGAACAGGGCATCACCATCGACGTGGCCTACCGCTACTTCGCCACCGATAAGCGCACCTTCATCCTCGCCGATACCCCGGGCCACGTGCAGTACACGCGCAACACGGTCACCGGCATGTCCACCTCCCAGGTGGTGGTGCTGCTTGTCGACGCCCGCAATGGCGTCGTCGAACAAACCCGCCGACACCTCAACGTCGCCGCGCTGCTGGGCGTGCGCCACGTGATCCTAGGCGTGAACAAGATCGACCTGGTGGACTACGACGAGGCCACCTTCCGCGCGATTGAGGCGGAGTTCAACGAGGTCGCCGCGCGCTTGGGCATTACGGATTCGGTCGCTATCCCGATTTCCGCGCTGAAGGGCGATAACGTGGTGGAACGCTCCACGAACATGCCGTGGTACGAGGGCCCGACGGTCCTCGAAACGCTCGAGACCGTCCCCGTGGCCACCGGCCGCGCCGACGATCTGGACATGCGTTTCCCCATCCAGTACGTCATCCGCGAGCACGCCTCCGACTACCGCGGCTATGCCGGCCGCGTGAAGGCCGGGCACGTGGCGGTGGGGGATGAGGTGACGCTGCCGGGCGGGCGGACCTCGACGGTCACCGCGATTGATACCACCGACGGCCCGCTTGGCTCGGATGAGGCGGCGCGCGCCGGGGATTCCGTGGTACTTAGGCTGGCCGATGACATCGACTTGGCCCGCGGCGACCTCGTCGCTGGTTCACAGCGCCCGGAGGAGGTGCGCGAATTCGCCGCCACCGCGGTGGTCCTCACGGACAAGGAGCTGCGCGCGGGACAGATGGTGAAGCTGCGTTATGGTGCCGCGCTGGTCAAGGCCCGGGTGGGCTCGGTTGATCGGGTGCTGGACTTGGATGGCGTGGCCGATGTTGAGGCCCCGGAATCCGCGGCACTCAATGACATTGCTTTCATCACGGTCCAGACCCAGGCTGAGCTTCCCGTGGAGGACTACGCCGCCCGCGGCGCGGTGGGTAATTTCCTGCTCATCGATCAGTCGAGCGGCAACACGCTGGCCGCGGGGTTTGTGGGCCAGCGCCTGCGCTAACGGTGGCGAACCGCCGCGCTAGCTTGTCGGCGGGACGTCGCCAGACATGATGACCTTCTGCTGGCCGTCGTCCCAACGGAAGCCGGCATGCGTTTCGCCGGTGTGCCCCGCATTAGATTCGCCCTCGCGCGGCCAGTGGTATGTCACGGCGATTTCGTTGCCGCTGACCTGCTCGACGGTGGGGAAGAAACCATAGGGCTCGGCGGTGGCGGTGCCCAGGTACTCGCCCTTGTGGAAGAGCATGATGTGGTACGGCGAGGAGGACGTTCCGCGCTCGATGCTGATGGTCTGCCAGCTCAGCTCCGCGCAGGGATCGAACTGCGAGAAATCCACCAGCGTCCAGTTGTTGTCATTCCACGGTGGAACCGTGCCAATGCCTGATTCATAGGCCGCGTGGGCGTCGATATCCTGGCAGGATTCCGCATCGTCTGTAGGGGACTCGGCGGGCAACGTCGGCGAGGCACCCGCGGCCGATGAAGCGGGGCCTTCGGCGCCCTCTGCGCTTTCTGAAGTGTTGTCCGCCGCGCTGTTCTGCACGGAGTTGAACATCGGTGAGTCCGCAGAATCCTGCGCCCCGTCGTCCTGGGAACAGGCGGCCAGCGGGAAGCAGATAACGGCAGCGCCCAGGAGGGCGACGGCGGACCTAAGCATTGATGTTCCTTCCTTAAATTGTGCGCCTCATATAAGGCGCACGACTGGCTTTATCTTATCTAGCCCATCGGCGGAACATCGCCGCTCATGATGACTTTCTGCTGGGCCTTGTCCCAACGGAAGCCAGCGTGTGTCTCGCCCGTCGGTGCGGCATTGGCATCGCCTTCTTGTGGCCAGTGGTAGGTCACGGAAATCTCGTTGCCATTGACCCGCTCCACGCTGGGGAAGAAGCCATAGGGCTCAGCGGTGGCGGTCCCGAGGTACTGGCCGTAGTGGAAGAGCATGATGTGGTGCGGCGAGGAAGCCGTTGCGCCCTCGATGGAAATGGTCTGCCAGCTTAAGCTCGCGCAGGGATCGAAGTGGGAGGAATCAACCAGCGCCCAGTTGTGGCCATTCCACTGCGGAATCTGGGCGATGTTGTCGTTGAAAGCCGCCTGGGCGTTTCCTGCCTCGCAGACTACGGGGCTGGCCTGGGCTTCTTCAGGGGTGCTGCACGCGATAAGGGGGAAGCACAGCAGTGCGGTTGCGGCGAATACTCGTGGGGTGAACATGGTGTTCTCCTTTCTGAGGTCTCGGTGTGGTTCCAGACCCTACAAGTGGCCGCAACGCTTAGAACAGAGATGTGGAGAGCATTCCTCGGGCCAGCGGGTAGTCTCGCAGGCATGGAGAATCTTTCTGGTCGTACCTTGTTCGTCGCCGCCGTGGACGCTGAAGCCACGCATGTGCCGGAAGGAGCGCCGCTGCTCATCACGGGTATTGGCACGGTGCCCGCCGCCATCGAGCTGACGGCGGTTTTGGCCTCAGCGCAGCAGCTGCCGGAGCGCGTCATCAATATCGGTACTGCGGGCGCGCTTCGCGACGATCTTGCTGGCGTCTTCGAGATCTCCCACGTTCGCAAGCACGACTTCCACTTGGAGGTGCTCAGCGACGTCTCGCGCTATCTCCTCCCCGAGGTCATTGAGTTAGAGACCTCCGGAAAGCTGCCTACCGAGACTCTGGCGACGGGCGATTCCTTCATCTCGGATACCCCTACCCGCACGCGCCTTGCCCAGGATTCCGCGCTGTGCGATATGGAGGGCTACGCCATCGCCGCGGTGTGCCGAAAGTTCGGTGTGCCGTGCACGTTGCTCAAGCAGGTATCGGATACCGCCAATGAGGAATCCTATGGCTCGTGGGCTTCGGTGCTCGACCGCGCCGCGGAGGAGCTGGCCGTCGCTTTCGGCACGGTAACCGCGGATTAGACCCCACATACGGAAAGTGCCCTAGTTGCCAAAACCATTGCTCCCGCCGCGGGTGGCGGGGCAGAAGTTTGGCAGCTAGGGCAGTTGCACGGCCGGGGAGGCTAGAGCCATGAGCCGGTTGTGTGGCTAGCGGGCGCTGCTGGCTTCCAGGTTCTCGTAGAGCTCCATGACGGTGTCGTGGCCCTCTGACGTGGAAATCTTGATGTTCTTGGCTTCGATTTCGCCGGCGCGCAGGCTGGCCATCTCCTGGTGGTAGCGGAAGACCACGGCAATCGTGGCAGCCACCGGCACGGCCAGGAAAGCGCCGATGATCCCCGCCAGGGCGGAACCCACGGTCACGGAGAGCAGCACCATTGCTGCGTGCAGGCCCATGGCCTTGGACTGCAGCATTGGCTGGAGCACGTTGCCCTCCACCTGCTGCACGATGATGATGAGGGCGAGTGCCAAGAGAGCCTTGGTCAGGCCATCGGAGACCAGCGCGATGATGACGGCCAAAGCACCCGCAGTGACAGCGCCAATGACCGGGATGAAGCTGGCGAAGAAGGTCACCACGCCGATGACTAGGGCCAGCGGTACCTGGAGAACCCAGAGACCGAGGCCGATGAGGATGCCATCGACGGCCGCGACGGCTGCCTGTGCCTGAATGAAGCCGGACAACGTGTTCCACACGCGGGTCAGCAGCTCGGTGGCGTGCCAGCCTGCGGAGTAGCCGGTATAGGTGCGCAGCCACGGCAGGAATTTATCGCCGTCCTTGAGGATGAAGAAGGCGACGAAGAGCATGATGGCGAGTGCCATGGCGATGGAGCTGGCCATCGAAACGCCGGAAATCACCCCGGTGGCGATGTTGGAAGCTTGGCCCTTGAGGAAAGCCATGGCGTCATCAAGCACTTCCTGGACCTTCGCCGCATCAATCTCAATGGGCAGGTCCCTGGCCATATCGACGAGCTTATTCAAGCCGCTCTCAGCTTGGCTGACCAGGGACGCCCCCTGGGAGGAGACCACCGGGGCCATCGCCGCGAAGACGCCGCCGATGATGGCCAAAAAGCCCAGCAGCGTGGTGATAGCGGCCAGCGCACGGGGGAACTTATGCGCACGCAACCAGTTGGTCACGGGGAAGAGCACCGTGCACACCAAAATGGCCAGGATGACCGGCAGTAGGCCCACCCAGATGAACTTCAGCAGGTAGCCGGCCAAGCCGACGCCTGCCACCACGATGATGAAGATCAAGCACACTTTGGCCAGGGAGATGGCGTCGCGCCCGAGGACGCGGGACTTGTCATCAGTTTTCGAGACAGGCAGGGCAGCTTCTTCATTGATGGGCTTCGCAGCAGCGGACGCCGCCGCGTCAGAGGCAGTGGAGGGCTGGGGGTCGGTGCCCGAGCGGGCACCGTCGCCATTGTTGTTTGTCATGCGCTACATCTTCTCATATGAGCGCAGGAAACGAGCTATGCGCGGATGCTACTTACCTGGCGAATGATGCCGAAGCGGTGCATCGTCACCGAGACTGCCTGCTCAAGGAGGAAGGGCAGAAGCTCGCGGCGGCCATCGGCCAACACCGGCTGGTCCAAGACCACGGAGTTGGATTCCACCGCTGCCTCAAAGAGGCCCGGCTCCACGGAACCAACGACGCGCACGCGGCCCGACTCCAGGCGAGCGACCTCACGGGCGAAGGTTTCTGCTTCCACGGCGTCGACCTTAAAGCCCAGTCCACGCAGCTCCGCAGCCTTCTCCGGGGCGGCGCTGAAGCGCACCGGGGAGTCGGTGCGGGTGGCGGCGAGGGCGAGGCGGGAGACGTCGCGAAGCGCGGCGTCCGAGGCGATGCGCACCTGCAGCGGGGTCAGCACCGGGCGGTAGCGGAAGACGTTGGCCTCGCAGACCAGGCCGGAGCGGTCGTGCTTGCGGCCGAACTCCTGCTGCCAGGCCAGTTCGTCGAGCTCTGCTGCGCGCCACAGCCAGGCGGTGTCCTCCTCCGAGAGATCGAGGTCACCGAAGGCACGCAGCTGGGCCGCCACCGGCTGCGAGATATCCACGTCGAAGGGGCGCAGCGGGCCCTCGGACCAGGTGCCGAACTGCGCGACATAGTTCGGGCCGCCGGCCTTGGCACCCGGGCCCATGACGGATTGCTTCCAGCCGCCGAAGGACTGGCGTTGCACAATCGCGCCGGTAATACCGCGGTTGACGTAGGCGTTGCCCACCTCCACGCGCTCGAGCCAGTAATCGATCTCATCGTTATCCAGCGTGTGGATGCCGCCGGTGAGGCCGTAGCCGGTGGAGTTCTGCCACTCGATGGCCTCCTCCAGGGTCTCCGCGTGCATGATGCCAAGCACCGGGCCGAAGCACTCGTTGACGTGGAACCAGGAGCCGGGGCGCACGTTATCGCGAATACCCGGCGACCACAGGGTGCCTTCCTCGTTGAGCTTCTTCGGCTTCACCAGCCACTTTTCACCCGGCTCCAGCTGGGTCAGGCCGCGCAGCAGCTTCTCGCCCGGGGCTTCGGCCAGGCCGTTCATCGTCGTCGTGATGTCGTAGCCGGGGCCGGTGATGAGGGTCTCGACGGCGTCGACAAGCTGGGAGCGCAGGCGCTGCGACTCGCCGGCCGCGCCCACAAAGATAACCAGGGAGGACGCCGAGCACTTCTGGCCGGAGTGGCCGAAGGCGGAGAGGTACAGGTCCTGAATGGCCAGGTCCGGGTCCGCGGACGGGGTGATGATGAGCGCGTTCTTGCCGGAGGTCTCCGCCATGATGTTGAGCTCCGGCTTCCAGGAGCGGAAGAGCTTGCCGGTATCGGAAGCGCCTGTGAGGATGACGGCGTCGACGTCGCCGTGGGAGACCAGAGCGCGGCCGGCATCACCCTCGTCGGTGAAGACGAGCTGGACCAGATCCGGGTCGAGGCCTTGTGCCTCGAGGCCGGCGCGGAAGGCGTCCACGACGAGCTTCGCACAGTGCACGACCTGCGGCGCAGGCTTAATGATGACGGCGGAACCCGCAGCCAGGGCGGCCGCGATGCCGCCGGTGGGGATGGCCACCGGGAAGTTCCACGGCGGGGTCACCACGGTCACGCGGTAGGGCGTGAACTCGGCGGCGTAGTTCTCCAGCAGGCGCGCGGACTGCGCGTAGTAGGTGCAGAAGTCGATGGCCTCGGAGATTTCCGGGTCGGTCTGCGTGACAGTCTTATTGGCCTCGTAGGCGGCCACGGAGATGAACTCGCCGCGGCGGTTGGCCAGCACATCGGCCACGGCCTCGAGCGCGCGGGCGCGGTCCTCGGCAGGGCGTGCGCCCCACTCGGCGCCGAGCTCGGCGGCGCGGGCTACGTGCTTGTCGACGACCCCCGCATCCGTCACCTCCTCCACGCCGTGCTCGCCCGGGTCGGTGGCTAGGGCCTTGAGCGCCCACTCGCGGTTGGCCTCCAGGGCCGGGTCGGTGTCCGGCTCGTTGGCGAAGCGCCCGGTGCGCGGTGCCTGGCGGCCGGCTGCCTGCTCGGCCTCCTCCAGACGGTTTTGGGTGCGGCGCGGTCCGGCGAAGGTATCCCAGCGCTGCTCGACGGCCTCGCGGAAGACCTGCTCCTGGTCCTTGAGTGCCTGCTCCTCCGGGGCGAAGAGAGCATAGAGGAAGTTCTGCGGTGCAGAGTTCTCCTCCAAGCGGCGCACCAGGTAGGAGACGGCGACATCGAAGTCCTCCGCGTGCACCACCGGGGTGTAGAGGATCTGGCGGCCTTCGAAGGCCTCGCGCACCGCGGCCTGCTGGGCCGGGGACATGCCCTGGAGCATCTCGGAATCCATCATGCGCATGACACCGCGCTTGGTGCCCAGCTTGTAGGCAAAGGCCGCGGTGTAGAGGTTGTGGGTGGCCACGCCGATGCGCACGCAGTCGGCGAATTCGGGGCGCAGGATGTAATCGAGCAGGCGGTAGTAGTTGGCGTCCACTTCATCCTTGGTGGAATAAGGAGCTGCCGGCCAGCCGTGGATTTCACCCTGGACGTGCTCCATGGAGAGGTTCGCGCCCTTGACGATGCGAATCTTGATGTGGGAGCCGCCCTCGGCCACGCGCTGCTTAGCGAATTCTGCCAGGTGCGCCAAGGCGTCGAAAGTATCCGGCAGGTAGGCCTGCAGCACGATGCCGGCCTCGAGGTTGATGAACTCCGGCTCGCTGAGCAGCTCCGTAAACAGGCGCACCGTGAGGTGGAGGTCGTGGTATTCCTCCATATCCAGGTTGATGAAGACCTTATCCGGGCGGCGCGCGGCGGCCTCATAGAGCGGGCGCAGGCGCTCCTTGAGGCGGACCAGGGAACCCTCGATATCCCACGGGTTGAGCTGGGCCACCATGGAGGAGGCCTTGACGGACACGTAGGTCACGCGCGGGTTATTGATGAGCTTGAGGGTGCGCTCGGCGCGGGAGCGCGCTTCGTCGTCGCCCAGCACGGCCTCACCGAGGAGGTTGAGGTTGAGCTGCTCGCCGGACTCGGCGGCCTTGTCCAAGGTCTTGTTGAGGGCGTCGCTCTCGGCGTCGAGGACCAGGTGGCCGACCATCTGGCGCATGCGCATGCGGGCCAGCGGCATGACCAGGTTGGGCAGGATGGGCCCGAAGAAGCCACCCAGGCCCACCAGCGAGCCGTTGATGAGGCCGAGGAAGGACGCGTCATAGGTGGTGGTGACGGACTTCAGCGCGTGGGCGGCTACCTTGTCATCCTCGGGGCGCATGACGCGGTCCACGAAGTCCATGGTGAAGGCCACCCCGTCCGGGTTGCGCAATAAGTCTGCGAGTTGTTCTGTGGCCGGGTCCTGCTCGTCGGCGGTGGAGGCGAGCCAGGAGTGGGCTTGGGCCGCGGCGGCGTCGATCAGCGCGGCGTCGATGTCGGTGGATTCGGGCACGGGGGTATGAGCATCGTTAGTCATAGATTACAACCTTTATGGGTCTCAAGGCACACTGGTACAGCCTTATGGAATGCGGAAAGAACACAAACTATCGAGTCCAGCAGTTGCTCAAGCTCTGTGCGGCGCTGATTAGCCTGTCCAGTTTGTGTGATAAGAGGGCTTACTTAACGTTGGCGTGCACAACTGGAGGCCGGTCGGAAGAACGACGCTGTCTAATGAAGTAAGCATTCATATGTGACCACCCTTCTTGCGTGGGGAAACGGCCAAGCGGTGGCTTGGCCGGGCCAGCGAAAAATAGGCGCCTTTAACATGGTCCGCCACACAGTGGGTGCAGACATGTAACCCATCTCGCTTATATGAAAGCTAGCCCCTTATGTTGGGGTGAGTCAATCCCACAGGTGTTGTTTTGAGGGGAGGTTGCTACCCCCGTGTTAGTGACTGAGATACTCCGTGAGATCTGTCGCGATCTTCTGTGCGCCCATTGGACCTAGGCCGAGTGCCCACGTATCGTCGCTGACCTCGATAGCATGGCCGTCTTTAACCGCTGGAAGCTGCTGGAACGCCGCAGTGGAAATGGCGGTGTCTTGGCCGGTGGCGGAGGGATCTCCGTAGCTGCAGTAGAAGATGTAGTCGGCGTCCGCTTGGTCAATGTTCTCCGGTGAGATTTCTGCAGCGAGCTCTTCGATGTCCTGGTTGGCGGGGCGGGCGAGGCCGGCGTCATCAAGCACCGTTCCAATGAGTGAAAGGCGCCCGTAGAGGCGTACTTTGCCCGGCATGAAGCGCAGAATGGTGACGGTGGTGTCTTCGCTAGCTGGCCCGTCCTTAATGACCTTCTTTACTTCTTCGATCTTCTTGTCGTAGTCGGCCATGACTTGTTCGGTGCGCTCTTCCTCGCCGAGGGCTTCACCGATCAGGTGGAAGTTTTCTTTCCAAGTGTACCCAGGGCGAATCGAGAAAACGGTAGGCGCGATGGAGCTGAATTGGTCATAATACTTATCCATGCGCAGCTGCGAGCCGATGATGAGGTCCGGTTGTAGTGAGGCGATCTTTTCCATATTGACTTCGTTGATCGTGCCTACCGTTTCGATGTCACTTGCTTTGTCGGCCATGTAATCGGGGACGGGGTTCTGACCCTTAGACGTGGTCATGCCGACTGGCTTCATGCCAAGGGCAAGGACGGAGTCGAGCTCGCCGCTTTCGAGAACGACTACTCGTTGAGGCTTCTCTTTGAGCTCGGTCGTACCACGGGCATGTGTGACGGTGCGGGGGAACTGGCCGGGAGCTGCATCGCTGCCAAAGGATTGGGTCTTCTCTCTGGCTCCAGCAAAGCCCTCGCCACCAGTTGCCACGGAGTCATTTCCTGCGGCGGAGTTGGATTTTCCTGTTTCCTTCTCTGCTGGAGAGGATGAGCTGGACCCGCCGGTGTTTGAATCGGCGTTTTCGAGGCTGGCGCAACCGGTGAGAGCTAGCGCTGCGGTAAGGCCAACAGCGGTAAGGCGGAGGAGTGGGATGTGAGACGCGATTTTCTTTCGAGTAGTCATAAAAGGTAGCCTAACCTAAATTAGGTCAAGCTAAGGAAACGTGAGCGTATGAAGGTGTTTGGGTGGTGTTGGTGATTGAGCAGGGGGTGCACACCGGAAAGGGAAATACTCGGCGTCTTGGTCGGGTAGTAGTTGCTGGCCTTGCCATTCTCTGTATCGGCGTGGGGCTGTCGCTGGCGTTGGGGGCGCGCAGCATTCCTTTCAGTGACGTGTTGGCCGCCCTTCGAGGTCAGCCTGGTATAGCTTCCTCGATCGTGTGGGAGAGGCGGCTTCCCCGTACTCTCGTGGCCGTTTGTGCGGGCTGTGCTTTGGCTCTCGCTGGTGCAGTTCTGCAGATTATGACGCGCAACCCTTTGGCAGATACCGGAGTTTTCGGGATTAACGTAGGCGCCAGCTTGGCCGCGGCCATTGCTCTGGGCTGGTGGGGGTGGCAATCACCTTTTGCTTTTTCGCTCGCAGCCATCATCGGTGCGGCAGTGACCATGCTGCTGGTCACCGCGGTAGGGCGTGGCAGAGCTGGCGATGTTGATCCGCTGAGACTGATTCTTGCAGGTGTAGCCATCGGGGCGGTATGTGAAGGGCTTTCCTCCGCTCTCATCCTGGTAGATTCGCACTCTTTTGCACGTATCCGCGCGTGGGTGACGGGCTCTGTTGACGTGGCCTCGTGGACACCGGTGGCGATTACAGCCGGCGGGTTAGCAGTTGGTGTGGTGCTGCTGATTGCCTTTGCGCGCCATTTGCCGCCCCTTGCTCTGGGGGATGACGTTGCGGCGGGTCTCGGTATCAACCTCAAACTGACTCGTTTGGGACTTGTCGCGGCGGTAACAGTGTTGGCTGCTACCGCTACCGCAGCGGCGGGGGTGATTGTATTTGTCGGATTAGTCATCCCGCATGTTGTCAGGCTGTGCGGGAT
This sequence comes from Corynebacterium minutissimum, assembly GCF_000988205.1. GTDB lineage: Bacteria > Actinomycetota > Actinomycetes > Mycobacteriales > Mycobacteriaceae > Corynebacterium > Corynebacterium hiratae. The sequence goes on from NZ_LAYQ01000001.1 coordinate 281,283, forward strand.
ATATGAAGAACGGGCACAGCTTGTCGCCGCTGCCGTGGTGGGGCCTTTGTTTTTGTTGGGAGCCGATATTGTGGGGCGCTACCTCACTGCTGCTGAGTTGCCGGCTGGCGTCACGGTGTCGCTCATTGGTGCCCCAGTATTGATTGCGCTGTCCCATCGCGCTGGAAGGAGGCTGTGATTGTGAGCGTGAGAAGTGTTTTGTCCTTTACGGGCATTGTGATCGTCGCGCTGGCTATTGCTGCCTATTCGCTCTTCTCGCCTGGTGCCGGGCAAGAAAGCGCAGCGTTGTGGTCCGTGGCTACGAATCCCAATAGCACTGACTTTGCGGCCACCGTCGTGTGGCAATGGCGTGCTCCGCGGGTGGTTGCTGCGATTGTCGTAGGAATGTGTTTGGGCATAGCGGGCGCCATCTTTCAGATCCTTACTCACAATCCTCTGGGGTCGCCCGACATCATCGGGTTTAATACCGGTGCCTATACCGGTGTCATCGCGGTTTCCTTGGCGGGCTTTAGCTCCGCGTTCAACATTGCGCTAGGCGCATTGGTGGGTGGGGCTCTCACTGCGTTACTCATCATGGGGCTTTCATTTGCAGGAAGGCTTACGGGAGCAAGACTGATTGTGGTGGGGATTGGAGTGACGTTCTTTCTTTCAGCAATAAACAAGTGGTTGATTCTTAGCGGTGAGTTGGAGCAATCCTTAGGCGCGGCGACTTGGGCTGCTGGAACATTGAATGCTGTGTCCTGGGCACGAGTTATTCCATTGGGGGTGCTGGGAGGCGCGGCGTGCGTCGCTGGGTTGCTGCTGCGTGGCTGGTGCGACGCGCTTGCCCTGGGGGATAGCGCGGCGAGTGCGTTGGGGTTGAACGTGAGTCGTGCACGTGTGGTGATGGTTCTGGTTGGCACAGTTCTTGTCGCTGTATCGACGGCGATAGCGGGTCCAATCTCATTTATCGCCCTCGCGGCCCCGCATATGGCTCGGTTGCTCTCGCGTCCAGACAGGACACCGGTGTTGCTCTCTGGAGTCCTCGGTGCTCTTTTCTTGCTCGCTGCCGACTTAGCAGGGCAGCGACTGTTTTTCCCAATTACTCTGCCTGCCGGTCTTATTACGGTGTGCGCCGGTGGCATCTATCTGGCGGGTCTGCTGCTGTGGCAATCCCGAGCTGCCGGAATGAAAGGTCAGTAAAGTGAACCAGCAAAAAGTATGTGACGGTGCGCCGAGCGTGCGGGCTGAGGGGGTGAGCATGTCCTACGGGAGGACTGCCCCGCTAATTCTCGACTCGGTGGATGTGTCTTTTCCGGCCGGGAAATTCACTGCCATTATCGGTCCCAATGGTTGTGGAAAATCCACTTTGGTCAAGGTGTTGGCGCGGTTGGAAACACCGAACGCGGGCGCGGTGCGCATTGGCGAACAAGATGCAGCCGCATTCTCTCGGCGAAGCTACGCTCGGCGCGTCGCCGTGATGTCGCAGCAATCCATAGCTCCCGAAGGGATCAATGTCAGGGAACTGGTCGCGCGCGGGCGCTTCGCCCACCAAGGATTTATGGGGTGGAGGAGTCAGGAGGACGAGCGTGCTGTTAGTCGCGCGCTAGCAAAGGTAGGCCTTGAAGAACTGGAGACGGCCGAGGTAGCGGCGTTGTCTGGTGGTCAGCGTCAGCGTGCTTGGCTGGCTATGGCCCTCGCCCAGGAAACGCCTGTGCTCTTCTTGGATGAGCCAACGAGCGCTCTTGACATCGGATACCAGCATTCCTTCATGCGGCTGATGCGACAGCTGGCAGGAAACAAAACCCTCATTGCGGTCATTCATGACTTGGCGCATGTATTGCGCTATGCGGATCGCGTCGTGGCGATGAAAGATGGAAAGGTGTGGGACGCGGGCGTGCCGCGCGACGTCATTACCCCTGCCCTTATTGAGGAACTCTATGGGCTGACAGTCCGCGTTGTAGATGTGGACGGTGAGCCAGCAATCGTCCCTGTGGGGTGAGTTTCCGCCAAACCGGTTTTGTTTTCCCAGCGTGTGGGCGGTAATTAAAAAAAGTTGAGTGGATCGGGAACAACTTTGGGTTTGCCCGCGTTGTGTAGGTTGAGTGACCGGCGCTCAGGTTTGGATGACAATGGGTGCCGCTTCTGTTAGAGTTCAACCCTGAACGCGGCGGAAGTTGAGTCGCGCACTATCAACTTAAGAACAAACCCCAACAAGCAAGGAGAAAAGATTATGGGACGCGCAGTAGGAATTGACCTCGGTACCACCAACTCGGTCGTATCCGTTCTGGAAGGTGGCGAGGCCACCGTTATCGCTAACTCGGAGGGTTCCCGCACCACCCCGTCCGTCGTGGCTTTCGCTAAGAACGGCGAAATCCTCGTCGGCCAGTCCGCTAAGAACCAGGCGGTCACCAACGTTGACCGCACCATCCGCTCCGTCAAGCGCCACATCGGCACCGACTGGACCATCGACATTGATGACAAGAAGTACACCCCGCAGGAGATTTCGGCCCGCACGCTCATGAAGCTCAAGCGCGACGCCGAGGCTTACCTGGGTGAGGACGTTACCGACGCCGTTATTACCGTCCCGGCTTACTTCGAGGACTCCCAGCGCCAGGCCACCAAGGAGGCCGGCCAGATCGCAGGCCTCAACGTCCTGCGTATTGTTAACGAGCCGACCGCCGCTGCACTGGCCTACGGCCTGGAGAAGGGCGAGCAGGAGCAGACCATCCTGGTCTTCGACCTGGGTGGCGGTACCTTCGACGTCTCCCTGCTGGAGATCGGTGACGGAGTGGTTGAGGTTATGGCTACCGCTGGTGACAACCAGCTCGGTGGTGACGACTGGGACCAGCGCATCGTCGACTGGCTCGTGGATAAGTTCAAGGCTTCCCAGGGCGTTGACCTGACCAAGGATAAGCGCGCCGTCCAGCGCCTGCGCGAGGCTGCGGAGAAGGCCAAGATTGAGCTGTCCTCCTCCCAGTCCGCCAACATCAACCTGCCGTACATCACGGTGGACGCGGAGAAGAACCCGCTCTTCCTGGATGAGACCCTGTCCCGCACCGAGTTTCAGAAGATCACCCAGGACCTGCTGGACCGCACCAAGGAGCCGTTCAACCAGGTTATCAAGGATGCTGGCCTGTCCCTGTCCCAGGTTGACCACGTGGTTCTCGTCGGTGGCTCCACCCGTATGCCGGCTGTGTCCGACCTGGTGAAGGAAATGACCGGCAAGGACCCGAACAAGGGCGTGAACCCGGACGAGGTCGTGGCAGTCGGCGCTGCTCTCCAGGCAGGCGTGCTGCGCGGTGAGGTCAAGGACGTGCTGCTTCTCGACGTCACCCCGCTCTCCCTCGGCATCGAGACCAAGGGTGGCGTGATGACCAAGCTCATCGAGCGCAACACCACCATCCCGACCAAGAAGTCCGAGACCTTCACCACGGCTGATGACAACCAGCCTTCCGTGCAGATTCAGGTCTACCAGGGCGAGCGTGAGATGGCTTCCGCCAACAAGCTGCTCGGCTCCTTCGAGCTCGGCGGCATCGCCCCGGCACCGCGCGGCGTACCGCAGATTGAGGTCACCTTCGACATCGACGCCAACGGCATCGTCTCCGTCTCTGCTAAGGACAAGGCCACCGGCAAGGAGAACACCATCAAGATTCAGGATGGTTCCGGCCTGTCCCAGGAGGAGATCGACCGCATGGTCAAGGATGCCGAGGCTCACGCCGAGGAGGACAAGAAGCGCCGCGAGGAGCAGGAGACCCGCAACCAGGCGGAATCCACCTCCTACCAGACCCGCAAGTTCATGGATGAGAACGCCGACAAGCTGCCGGAGGACCTCAAGACCCGCGTGACCGAGGCTGCCGATGCCGTCGATGAGGCCCTCAAGGGTGATGACATTGAGGCGATTAAGTCGGCCGTCGAGAAGCTCGGCACCGAGTCCCAGGAGCTGGGCAAGGCTCTGTACGAGGCGCAGGCTGCTGAGGCAGGCGCCGAGGGTGCCGCTGCTGGCGAGACCGCTGGTGACCCGAACGTCGTCGACGCCGAGGTTGTCGACGAGGACGACGAGAACAAGGAGAAGTAAACCATGACCTCCCCTCAGGACCCGGGCAACCCGGCCAATACCGACCCTGAGGCAACCTCCGCTGAGGCTGCGGAGGCTGCCGCCGCCGAGGCCGCTTCTGCCGATGGTGTCGTGGATGACGCCACGACGAACACTGCTGAGGCGCAGGCTGATGCTGCCACCGCGAACACCGCTGAGGCAGAGGCTGCGGTAGAGGATGCCGCCCGCGACATCACCGATGAAGCGGCCGCCGGTGAGGACACCGTTGCAGAGGATTCCCTGGAGGCTCAGCTGGCTGAGCGCACCGAGGACCTGCAGCGCCTCAACGCGGAGTACACCAACTACCGCCGCCGCACCGAGCGTGACCGCCAGGCCGTGATCGAGACCACCAAGGCCAAGGTTCTGGCAGACTTCCTGCCTATCCTTGATGACCTGGAGCTCGCACGCCAGCACGGTGACCTCAACGAGGGCCCGCTCAAGGCCATCGCGGACAAGCTCACGGGCGTGCTGACCAACAACCAGCTGACCCCGTTCGGTGCCGAGGGCGATGCCTTCGACCCCGAGGTGCACGAGGCGGTTCAGGACCTGTCCACCGGTGACGAGCAGGTCATCGGCACGGTTCTGCGCCGCGGCTACACGGTGGGCGAGCGCGTTGTGCGCACCGCCATGGTGATTATCGCCGACCCCGCCGAGTCAGCCGATGCCGCTGACGGTCCGGACAGCCCGGATAACGCAGATTAGGCATCGCAGGTGGCGTCAGGGTTTGAATATTCCTTGGCGCCACTGTTCTTTTCACTACTTAGTTAGCATTTTTACTTAGCAAAAAATCTTTAAAACCAACCGATTAACGATTCTCCTGAAAGGAGGAGATGCCCAGTGAACGCTAAGCCAGAATGGGCAGACAAGGATTATTACGCGGATCTGGGGGTCTCCTCATCCGCTACCGCTGAAGAAATTAAGCACGCGTACCGCAAGCTGGCCCGCCAGAATCACCCCGACGCCAACCCGGATAACCCCGCGGCGGCGGAGAAATTCAAGCAGGTGGCCGAAGCCTATGATGTGCTGTCTGACAAAGCTACCCGCAAGGACTATGACGAGTTCAAGGCCATGATGCGCGGCGGCGGCTTTGGGCGGAGAGGAGGCGCCGGGTTTCCCGGCGGGTTTCGATCCACGCACATGGGTGGACCGGGTGCGCAAGACTTCGACCTCTCGGACATCTTCGGAGGATCCGCTCGAGGAGCGTCTCAAGGCGGCGGTCTGGGGGATATCTTCGGTGGCGTTTTCAACCGCGGCGGTGGTGCTGGCCACACAGCTCGGCCGTCGCGGGGGGCCGACGTCGAAACGCACATAACCCTCGACTTCCGCGAGGCGGCCAAGGGGACCACCATCCCGCTGCAGTTGAGCGGCGAAGCCCCTTGTACCACGTGTCACGGTTCCGGCTCGAAGACCGGCAAGCTGTCGACGTGCTCGACGTGTGATGGCACCGGGTTCACCTCGGAGCAGCGCGGTTCCTTCGGTTTCTCGGCGCCGTGTACCGACTGTGGGGGCACCGGCCAGCGCGCGGAGGATCCGTGTGTGGATTGCTCTGGCACCGGAACGGTACACCGCACCCGCTCGATTACGGTGCGTATCCCTGCCGGGGTCATCGATGGGCAAAAGGTGCGCCTGGCTGGCCAGGGCGAAGCGGGGCCGAACGGCACCCCGTCCGGCGACCTCTTCGTGGCGGTTACGGTGAAGCCCGACAAGGTCTTCACCCGGGAAGGCGATGACCTACACGTCACCGTCCCCGTCTCCTTTGCGGAGCTGGCCTTGGGTGACACCATTACGGTGCCGACCCTCGATTCGCCCGTGCGCGTCAAGGTGCCCGCGGGCACGCCCGACGGGCGCACGCTGCGCGTCAAGGGCCGCGGCGTGGCCAAACGTGGCGGCAAGGCCGGCGATCTCATGGTGACCGTGCAGGTCACCGTGCCTTCCACGCTGGATGCCGCGGCCTCCTCGGCGCTGCGCAGCTACGCACAGGCGGAGAAGGACTCCGGCTTCGATCCGCGTGCTGGCTGGGCCGGCAACACGGTGACGCGCTAGAAGGAGGTGTGAGATGAGCAAGGACGACACAAATCGAACCGATGCGGCCCAGCCCAAGGCGATGTACGTCATCTCTGTTGCTGCGGAATTATCCGGCATGCACGCTCAAACCCTGCGCACGTATGACCGGATGGGGCTGGTCTCCCCAGCCCGCACCTCCGGGGGTGGGCGCCGCTATTCCGAGAGCGACATCGAGCTCTTGCGCAAGATTCAGGCACTCTCGCAAGATGATGGCGTGAATCTGGCCGGCATCAAATCCATCATCGAGCTGACCGCGGAGCGGGACCGCCTCGCGGCCGAGCGCGATGAGCTGCAGGCGGAGGTCGACCGCCTGCGCAGCCAGGCGCGACCTTCGCGCGGCGAGCTGGTTCACGTTCCTCGTTCTACCTCCGTGGTGATGTGGACGCCGCGGCGCAACCGCCGCCGCGACAGCTAGGCACGTCCCCCTCCTTCGCGGAGGGGGTTCTTTTCGTTTTGAGCAAGTCGGACTGAGGCTCCGCACTCTCCACTTAACAAGTGCCCGAGTTGCCAAAGATCCAAGGTCCAGAGCAATTGTGGGCACGATCTTTGGCAACGCGGGCACTTTCTCTAGAGGTAACCATCCAGAAGAAAAAGCTTTCCTTGTAGAAAACGTGAGTTTGTTGGAAAATAGCGCTACACTCGCACCCAACGTTGTGTGACCTGTCACATTCCTTGGTGAATGTGGCCGAGAACCTCAGGTGAAGGCCCAACGGAAACCCTTAAGACAACGAGAAAGGTGCGATGACCATGACTTTGTACGCTAACCCCGGAACCGCAGACGCCATCGTCAACTACCGCGAGCGCTACGACAACTACATCGGCGGCGAGTGGGTACCGCCGGTCGACGGCGAATACATGGACAACATCACTCCGGTTACCGGTGAGGTCTTCTGCCAGGTTGCCCGCGGCAAGGAGGCGGATATCAACCTGGCCATTGACGCCGCGGAAAAGGCTTTCGAGACCTTCGGCAAGACCACTCCGGCAGAGCGCGCGCTTCTGCTGCACCGTATTGCAGACCGCATTGAGGAGAACCTGGAGAAGATCGCCGTCGCGGAGACCTGGGAGAACGGCAAGGCCGTTCGCGAGACCCTCGCCGCCGACATCCCGCTGGCGGTCGACCACTTCCGCTACTTTGCCGGCGCCATCCGTGCGCAGGAGGGCCGCCTGTCCCAGATTGACCAGGACACCGTGGCTTACCACTTCCACGAGCCGCTGGGCGTCGTGGGCCAGATTATCCCGTGGAACTTCCCGCTGCTCATGGCGGCGTGGAAGATCGCCCCGGCGCTGGCTGCGGGCAACACCATCGTGATGAAGCCCGCCGAGCAGACCCCGGCCTCCATCCTGCTGCTCATTGAGATCATTGAGGACCTCCTGCCGAAGGGTGTGCTCAACATCGTCAATGGTGTCGGTGAGGAAGCGGGCGTGGCGTTGTCCACCTCGGACCGCATCGCCAAGATTGCCTTCACCGGCTCCACCCCGGTGGGCAAGATCATCAACAAGGCCGCTGCGGACAAGGTCATCCCGGTCACCCTGGAGCTCGGCGGCAAGTCGCCGTCTATCTTCTTCGCGGACATCATGGACAAGGACGATGCCTACCTGGAGAAGTGCGTCGAGGGCTTCGTCATGTTCGCCCTCAACCAGGGTGAGGTCTGCACCTGCCCATCGCGCGCGCTCATCCACGAGGACATCGCGGACAAGTTCCTGGAGATGGCCGTGGAGCGTGTGAAGAAGATCAAGATCGGCCACCCGCTCGACACCGAGACGATGATGGGCGCGCAGGCATCCCAGGAGCAGATGGATAAGATCACCGAATACCTCGAGATCGGCCCGAAGGAAGGCGCGGAAACCCTCATCGGTGGCCACGTGAACAAGGTAGAGGGTTTGGAGAACGGCTATTACATTGAGCCGACCGTCTTCCGTGGAACCAATGACATGCGCATCTTCCGCGAGGAAATTTTCGGTCCGGTGCTTTCCGTGGCTACGTTCAAGGACTTCGAGGAAGCCATCCAGATTGCCAACGACACCAACTTCGGCCTTGGTGCCGGAGTGTGGTCGCGCCACCAGAACACCTGCTACCGCGCCGGCCGCGAAATCCAGGCCGGCCGTGTGTGGGTCAACCACTACCACGTGTACCCCGCTCACAGTGCGTTCGGTGGCTACAAGGAATCCGGCATCGGCCGCGAGAACCACCTCATGATGCTCGCTCACTACCAGGAGACCAAGAACATGCTGGTGTCCTACTCTGAGGAGCAGGCAGGCCTGTTCTAATACCTGCTGGCTATGACCCCCAGACCCCGCAGAAATGCGGGGTCTTTCCAATAGGAACCATGATCGCCCGGCAGCCCGCTCGCGCCCGGCACCGCGGTGGCACCGAAGGCAGGGGAGGAAGGATCCGGGCCGTGGATGCCGCCGCGCGGTCCGGTGGTGGCGGCGATCGGATCCTCGGCGTTGCGTGCGCTCCAAACCCGGCCGTGCAGTTGCGAGGCGTGAGCTACGGAGGCGCCCGGGCTGCCGACGAGTACGACGTCATCCGCAACATAGTCCTGCTGCGCAGCCTTGCCCGCCACCACGGAACCATAGGAGTAGCCGATCACCATGTGCTGGGCACCAGGGAAGCGTTGCCGCAGGGCGCGCTGGAAGCGGATGAGTTCAGTAGCGCCGCGGCGCGCCGGCTCCTCGTGTGCCGCACGGGACAGCGAGGAGGGGGCAGCATAGCCAATCCACGCCACGGCGGGCCCATGCGTGGCGTGGGCGATGGCGCGGGCGCGCTCCAGTGCGGTGGGCCAGCTACCAGGCTCGGAGGAGCCAACCCCGCCCACAAACGTGCTGACTTGGGCCGCATGCGTGCCGATATTCTCTGGGTCGACGAGCACCACCAGCCGCCCGGGACTGGCCTCCAGCACGGTGAGGTCCGGATTAGCTGCAACCAGGGAGCGGACCTCCTCGCTGGCCATGGTCAGCTGGACCTCATGCAATTCCGCCAGGGATAGCTCGCTGAAATCCTCCAGGCGGGTCGGCGGCTCACCCAGCTCCGGGGTGCACAAGGCGTTCAGCTGGCGGGCGCAGGCCCAGTCGAGGGCGTCGGCCAGCGTGTCGAGGTGCCCCAGCACCGCGCTGGCGGGCTCCGTAAGAGCGGGAACCACAGCGAGCCGAAGGGCTCGGGCGCGCAGCTGCTCAATCCGCTCCATCAACGGCGCATAAAGGCTCACGATGTGTGCCGCCACGCGCATCTGCTGCGCCGGCCCCCGCAGTGCATCGGTGGCGCTGTGGAGGGTGCCGCGCGCTGCGTCCGCGGCCGCCCCAGAAATCGCTAGCGCTACCCAATAATGGTGCGAGTCATCTATATATCGAGAAAGCTCAGCGGCAGAATTTTCCAAACGGTAAGCTTCCGCACGCATTGCCGCTGCTGCGCTCATTGGGTGTCTCCCAAGAAAGAAGAAAGCTCCACATCGATATCCTGGGCCACACCCACGAAGAGGTCCAGCTCCTCCAATTGTGCTCGCCGCGCACTCTCGCTGAGCCTTCGTGACTCCTCCCACCGCGCGCCGAGGATCTCCAAAGCACGCGCGGTCCGGGGAGGCTGCCGCACGGAGGGCAACGCGGTGGGGGAGGAATGGTCGAAGAGGGAGCGGATCTGCTGGCGGGCACCGCGGTCAATGGCGAGATGGTTCATAGCATCGAGACTGCGCCAGCAGCCCACCCGCAGTAAAGGACTGCGGCACTGAATCCGCGAAATCTGTGGATAACTAGTCCGGGCTCGTCTACCGTGGGCCGCATGAAGGTAGCAGCAGTTCAATTGACCAGCACCGGGGACGTTGAGAAGAACCTCGCCGTAGCACTCGACAAGATCCAGGAAGCCGCGGATAACGGTGCGCAGCTCATCGTCCTGCCGGAAGCTACCACCCAAAGCTTCGATTCCGGGCGCCTCGATACGAACGCGGAGGGGCTCGATGGCCCCACCGCCATCGCGGTGCGCGCCCTAGCGGAAGAACTCGGCGTGTACGTGGTTCTGGGAATGTTCGCCCCGGCGGACACCGTCGAGCGCGGTGAGAAAACCATCAACCGAGTGGCCAACGTCGCGCTGATCGCGGGGCCCGGAGTCCTCAGCGGCTACGAGAAAATCCACACCTACGATGCCTTCAAATACAAGGAATCCGATACCGTCCGGCCGGGTGAATCACTCGTTACCTTCGAGGCCGGTGACCTCACCGTGGGCGTGGCCACCTGTTATGACATCCGCTTCCCCGAGCAGTTCAAGGAACTCGCCCGCCGGGGCGCCCAGCTCATCGTCGTGCCCACCAGCTGGGCGGATGGCCCGGGCAAGCTGGAACAGTGGCGCCTGCTCAGCGCAGCGCGCGCGCTCGATTCCACGACGTACATCCTGGCGGCTGGCCAAGCGCGCCCCGGCGGCGAGGCCAAGGCTGGGCAGGCCTCCGGGCCTACCGGGATTGGGCATTCCGTCCTCGTGGCACCGGACGGCACGCGCCGTGCCGAGGCCGGCTACGAGCCGGAAATCCTCTACGGCGAGGTGGACCCAGACACCGTGGCGAAGGTCCGACAGTCTCTCCCCGTCCTGGATGCCTAAGCCCCGATTGCACGCATAGGCGCTTTGAGCGCCTATGCCCACTGGGATTTCTTCCACGCCGCCCAAGCTTCCCAGTCATCGCCCCAGCCGTCGAGCTCCGCAGCGGAGGCCGCCCACTCGTGGCCGCGCTGCCAACTATCCGTGGTGATCGCCTCCTCTTTAACGCCGCCCGAAAGCAGGGCCGACTGGGCTAGCTCGACGCGGTCGGCTGGGCCGATGAGCACGAAGCGGCGGTTAGTTCCCTCGGCAAGCACCGGTTCCATCGGCTCCTTGGCCACCACGGGATCGAAGCCTGCGGCTGCCGGTTGTGCGCCGAGCAGCCAGGGGTCCTGGCCTTCCCGGACGATGTGGCGCAGCTGCAGGCCTGGAACTAAAGCCTGCAGATTGGCCTGGAATTCCGTGTCATAGTGCTCGCCCGGCGAAGGAGCCACGGCATAGACCTGGAGCCCGGAGGGAAGGTCGTTCGCTAGGCCGTCGAGAAGCAGCGCCCGCGCGCCCGCCCAGCCGGTACCGAAGGAAATGAGTGTCGTCGTGTCATCCAGCCGCGGCGGCTCACCGGCGGGCGCGCCCAGCGTCCACCAATCGCCCGGCTGCGCCTTGGCCAGCATGGAGGAGGCCTCACCGGCCAGCGCAAGGTGGAACGTTAGCTGCCCGGAGTCCTCCGGGGGTGCCGCCGGGGTTAGCGGGCGCCAGGTGCCGGGCGTGAGCTGAGACGTCACCGGAACGTACTGCCCCGCGCGGTAATCCAGCGCCACGCCCGATTCCAGCCGGATCACCGCGGTGCGCCGGTTCGGCTTGTCAACGGCTACCACCTGGACGCTGTGGGCAGGGGGAATACCATCAGAGTCCGCCTCCTGCGCCGCGGCGCGCATGATGGAGCACACCTGGGAAATGGTACGCGTGGCGACGTCGTGCTGGTACGGGGTAAGCCCCAGAACCTCCAGCCCGTGAACGAGCGAGGCCTCGAATTTCGGATAGACCTCAGGGGGAAAACCGTGGCGGCGATGATCACGGCCCATGCGCGCCAGGCGCTTGGCGACGTCCCCCTGTACCTCACCGTCCTCCACATTCTCCAGCACCCACGCGAGCGCGGGGGCCATGGAGGGGTGCGTGTCCTTCATCGATAGTGCAAAGACTTGGCGGGATTCGGCGACGTTGGCGAAAAAGTGCCTGTGTACTGCATCGCGATAGTCTTCAGCATGGTTGCGTAGATGCTCACCCAGTTCCCTCATGCCCGCCCATCCTAGCCCCTGGGGGTAGTGACCAATTGCCCTAGGGTTATATGCCAGGGGTGGCAAAGTGGGGTGGGGGTTGTAGTGTAATCAACGGTTCATTTCCCGAAAGAGGGTGAGTCTCGTCTCTAGGACGCCGCAGTGCGCGGCACGGAAGGAAGTTTTCGCATGGAAGAATTCTCTGCGTTCACAATCATGACCGACGTGGGCTGGATTTCCTTGCTCATGGTTATCGGCAACGTTTTGCGCCACCAGATTAAATTCGTATTCCAGGATTTGCTGCTGCCTGCACCCATCACCGCCGGCCTGCTCGGCTTGCTCTTCGGCCCCAACGTCCTGGGGTGGATCGGCTTCTCCGACAACCTCGGTGATTACACCTCGCTGCTCATCGCCATAGTCTTCGCCTCCATGGCCTTTTCCATGGAGATGGGTGGCAACATGGGCAAGGGTGCCCGCAACATGTGGGGCTATTCCACCATGATGTTCACCGGCCAGTGGGGCTTGTTCATTGTCCTCGGCCTCCTGCTGTTCAAGCCGACTTTTGATACCCCGGACTGGTTCGGCATGATGCTGCCCGTCGGCTTCACCGGCGGGTTCGGTACCGCGGCCGCCGTGGGCAGCGCGCTGGAAGGCGTGGGCGCTGAGGCGGCATCCTCCTTGGGCTTTACCTCCGCCACCGTGGGTACGCTGGCCGCCATCATCGGCGGTATCGTCGCCGGTAACTGGGGCATTCGCAAGGGCAAGGTTTCCCACGTTCCGAAGGAGCTCCCGGAGGAGCTGCGCCGCGGCTACATCTCGCGCTTGGAGGACCGCCCTTCGCTGGGCCGCGCCACGACGAACCCCTCCGCCATCGAGCCCATCACCCTCCACGTGGGCTTCATCGCCCTGACCGTGATGACGGCCTACGGCATTAACAAGGGCATCTCCTCCATGTGGGAGAACGTGTCCATCCCGCTGTTCGCAATGTCCATGGTCGTGGGCCTGCTCTTCCGCGCTGTGATGAACATGGTGGGCGCCAAGGATTACCTGGATAAGGACACGGTGAGCTCGGTCTCCGGTGCAGCGACCGACTACCTCATCGCCTTTGGTGTGGCGGCCATCGTGCCGGCCGCCGTGGCTGCCTACTGGCAGGCTCTTCTCCTGCTCTTCGTCCTGGGCACCATCTACTGCATCTTCTTCCTCATGTGGTTCCCCGCCGAGTTCTTCGGCGAGCGCTGGATCGAGCGCGGTATCTTCGGCTGGGGCTGGGCCACAGCGACGGTGGCCACCGGCATTGCGATCCTCAAAATCGTGGACCCCAAGCTCAAGTCCGGCACGCTGTCCGAGTACGGCATGGCCTACATTGGCTTCGGTCCGTTCGAGATCTCCTGGACCATCATCGCGCCGCTGGCCGTCATGTACGGCTTCACCGCTGGCTTCGGCTGGATCTCGCTGGGTATCGCGGTGGTTATTTACCTCGTCTTCAAGTTCGGTGGAATGATGCCGCCGCGCGGCACCATCTTCAAGGAAGGCATCGGGCACGTCGGCTCAGAGAAGTAGACTGCTGAATCTTTCGCGCACAACCCTCGGGGCATACCCCGAGGGTTTTCTCGTCTTAAGCAGGACCTGAGTTCTAGTGCGAAATGGATTTCATCTTGCATTGCTCTTTTGAGGAGAAAGAGGCTAAAATTCAGGAAGCTGTCAGCGTGGCGCTCTCGCAGCCTCTCTTTTTCTTTCCCTCAGTGTGCGCAGGCTTAGGAATCCATATGCTTTTTCTTTATGAAGACTCACCTCGTGAGGTCTTCCTCGAGTCTGCTCTTCACATTGGCGCCGCACAGGGAGATGAGGCCATCACTGTGGAGTCGGTGGCGAAGCTCGCGGAGGTTACCCCCGCGGAGGTCCGTGCAGAGTTTCCGGATCGTGAGCAGATCGTTGCCGCCATCCCGAATTATGCCTCCGAGCGCAAGGTCAAGTTTTTGGAGGAGACGCTCGACGCTGCTCCTGGCTACGCTGATCTGTTCACCAAGCTGACCACCTTCACGGAGGCCTATTACGAGTACGCCGAACGCGAACCGGAGCTTTTTCGCTACCTGTTTGAGCAGAAGGGCTGCGTCTTTGAGGATGAGTGGCAGTCCCTCTTGCAGGGAAACAGATCGGGCAACCGCGCGCTGGATCTGATCTATGACAACATCGCGCTCATCGCGGACGATGCACAGCTTGAGGTCGGGCCGGACGTGTGCCCCCAGACCTTGGCAAAGTTGAGCGTTGCCAGCTGGGCCACCGTCCACGGCATGGCCCACCTGAGCGTCCTTGGCGTGCTGCGGCACCAGCATTCGGTGGTGCGGCGCTTCAACCTGCGCGAGGTGTGCAAGGCGCTCATCGGAACGCTGTTCATGACGGCCGAGACGTTGGAGCTTCCCGATCTGCGCCACCCGATGCAGGAGTACCGCGCACTGCTGAGCGGCTTCACGCCGGACCGGGACCTTTCCCTGGACATTACCGCCATCGAGGATCTGACAGAGCTTCCCGCGGAGCAGGCCCGCGCAGCCGTCGTGGAGCGCGCCATCCAGCTGGCGGCGTGGGTTGGCATGCAGTCGGTGACCATCGAGAACGTCGCCGAATACTTCGGTGTTTCTGATGTTTTCGTCGCCTCTCTGGCGGACAATGACTTCGTTCTACGTGAAACCGTCGAGCAGGAGACTGACCGTGAACTCGTGGACGGCATCCTCTACCTCTTGGAGCGGCTGCCGGAGGGGGCCTCGGCCGTCGATAAGCTCCTGTGCGTAGCGGTGGCCTATTTTCATTACGCGGTGGAGCATCCAGAGCGCTACAGTGCTTGCATCGGTGCAGCGTCTGGCTCCGTGGTCCCGCTGAGTGAGGACGGCGAGGAGCAGACCCAGATGAGCGAATCCTTCGCGCTGCTCATGCGTTTTGCCCGTGAAGCCCTGCGGGAAGCCGGGCACGAGCCGGAGGACCGCCTGGTCTACATCAAGAACTTCATCCTGTGGGCCGGTGCCGACGGCATGTGTCACCTGGCCTCGGTGGGCGAATTCCGCAACATCGACCTCGACGAGAAGTGGTCGCTCTATTACTCCGTGGCGGCGGTCGTCCTAGCATCGTTTAAATACGGCCTTCCCCAGGAAGCGGCAGTAGCTAACCCCTAGCCCCGCGCACTGACACCACGGGCAATCCACAGCAATCCGCGTCACGCAGAAAATCACACAGCGCAACGTCTGCGTACCTTCAGTGACATGCTGGAGGCATCCAGCAAAAGACGTCTGACAAAAGGCATCAGTCATAAGGCGTTTTTACGGCTAAAAACGCCATTTACGCATTGCAGATGGCGTTTTTAGGCCCAAAGATGCCGTTTGTCAGATGCCTTGTGCGGAACGCCCTTCGGACGAAGGCGCATTTTAGTGCGGGCCAATCCCACCCCACCGCCGAACACCGCCAAGCAGCAGCGCCAAGAACAGTGCCAAGAATGGCGTTGCTTACCCGCCCATGACCTAAGTCGGGGTAAAAGACGCACACCGTAGACTTGAGCGAACCGCGCTCAAGCTGGCCGGGGGTGAAAGATCTAAAAAAGTTCTAGTTGAGTGGAACAGACTCAAGTTCTGTAGCGTTATAGACAGTGAAGCTTCCTTCCCTGCCGTAGCCGCAGGGAGGTTTGGATAAATAGTAGAAACGGAGAAACACAACAATGAGTTCTTTTAACCCCACCACTAAAACTCAGGAGGCCCTGCAGCAAGCACTGCAGACGGCCTCCGCCAACGGTAACCCGGACATCCGCCCGGCACACCTCTTAGCAGCCATCCTCGAGCAGAAGGACGGCATTGCCGCCCCGGTGCTCAAGGCCACCGGTGTGGACCCGGAGACGGTTCTCAAGGAGGCGCGCCAGCTTATCGACGCCCTCCCCAAGGCCGAGGGCGCCAACATGGCGAACCCGAACTTTAACCGCGACGCCCTCAACGTCCTCACCCGCGCCCAGGAGCTGGCTGGCGAGCTCGGTGATGAGTTCGTTTCCACCGAGGTTCTGCTCGCCGCTATTGCGGGCTCCAAGTCTGATGCTGCTGAACTGTTGACCTCCCGCGGCGCTACCTATGACGCACTGAAGGGCGCTTTCCCCTCGGTGCGCGGTGCGGCCAAAGTGACCTCGGAGAACCCCGAGGAACAGTTCCAGGCCCTGGAGAAGTACGCCACGGACCTCACCGCCCGTGCCCGCGAGGGCAAGATTGACCCGGTGATCGGCCGCGATCAGGAGATCCGCCGCGTGGTCCAGGTGCTCAGCCGCCGCACGAAGAATAACCCGGTGCTCATCGGTGAGCCCGGCGTGGGTAAGACCGCCATCGTGGAGGGCTTGGCCCGCCGCATTGTGGCCGGTGACGTCCCGGAATCCCTCAAGGGCAAGACACTGCTGAGCCTGGACCTCGGCTCCATGGTCGCCGGCGCGAAGTACCGCGGCGAGTTCGAGGAACGCCTCAAGGCTGTGCTCGATGAGATCAAGGCTTCCGATGGGCAGATCATCACGTTCATCGATGAGCTGCACACCATCGTGGGCGCTGGTGCTACGGGCGAAGGCTCGATGGACGCCGGCAACATGATTAAGCCCATGCTGGCCCGCGGTGAGCTCCGCTTGGTTGGCGCTACCACCCTCGACGAGTACCGCAAGTACATCGAAAAGGACGCCGCCCTGGAGCGCCGCTTCCAGCAGGTCTACGCCGCCGAGCCTTCCGTGGAGGACACCATCGGTATCCTCCGTGGCCTCAAGGAGCGCTACGAGGTGCACCATGGTGTGCGCATCCAGGACTCGGCCTTGGTCTCTGCCGCGGAGCTTTCGCACCGCTACATCACCAACCGCTTCCTGCCGGATAAGGCCATCGACTTGGTCGATGAGGCTGGCTCCCGCCTGCGTATGGAGATTGACTCCTCCCCGCAGGAGATCGATGAGCTGGAGCGCGTCGTGCGCCGCCTCGAGATTGAGGAGCTGGCCCTGAAGAAGGAATCGGACGCGGCCTCGAAGGACCGCCTGACCGCCCTCCAGCAGGAGCTGGCGGATGAGCGCGAAAAGCTCGGTGAGCTCAAGGCCCGCTGGGCCAATGAGAAGAAGGCCATCGATGACGTGCAGACCATCAAGGAACAGCTGGAGGATCTGCGCCGTCAGGCAGAGATTGCGGAGCGCGATGGTGACCTAGCCCTGGCCTCCGAGATCAACTACGGCAAGATCCCGCCGCTGGAGAAGGACCTGGCCGCCGCCGAGGAGAAGGCTCAGCAGCAGCACAACACCATGCTCACCGAGGAAGTCACCCCGGACACCATCGCGGAGGTCGTCTCCGCCTGGACCGGCATCCCGGCCGGCAAGATGCTGCAGGGAGAGACCGAGAAGCTGCTCAACATGGAATCTGTGTTGGGTGAGCGCGTGGTGGGCCAGAAGGAGGCCGTCACCGCGGTGTCCGACGCCGTTCGCCGCGCCCGCGCTGGTGTGGCTGACCCCAACCGCCCGACCGGTTCCTTCCTCTTCCTGGGCCCGACAGGCGTGGGTAAGACGGAGCTGGCGAAGGCTCTGGCGGACTTCCTCTTCGACGATGAATCCGCCATGGTCCGCATCGACATGTCCGAGTTCGGTGAGAAGCACTCCGTCGCCCGCCTTGTCGGTGCCCCTCCGGGATACGTGGGCTACGACGCCGGCGGCCAGCTCACCGAAGCTGTGCGTCGCCGCCCGTACACGCTGGTGCTTTTCGACGAAGTCGAGAAGGCCCACCCGGACGTCTTCGACGTGCTGCTCCAGGTGCTCGATGAGGGCCGCCTGACCGATGGGCAGGGCCGCACCGTGGACTTCCGCAACACGGTCATCATCCTGACCTCGAACCTGGGTGCCGGCGGCACCAAGGAAGAGGTCATGGAGGCCGTCAAGCGCAGCTTCAAGCCGGAGTTCATCAACCGCCTTGATGACGTGGTGATGTTTGAGCCGCTGACCTCGGATCTGCTCTCCGGCATCGTGGACATCCAGCTCAAGGGCTTGGCCGAGCGCCTCTCCGGCCGTCGCCTGACGCTGCAGGTCTCCGACGCAGCCAAGCTGTGGCTGGCGGAGCGCGGCTATGACCCGGCCTACGGCGCCCGCCCGTTGCGTCGCCTGATCCAGCAGGCCATCGGCGACCAGCTGGCCAAGAAACTGCTGGCCGGTGACATCGTGGACGGCGATACCGTGCACGTCGACGTGGCCGACGGTGGCGAGCGCCTCGAGCTAGCTGCCCGCACCGCCTAAACCGCCGCCTAAGGCGCTTAAACCGGTGAGCACGATTAGTGCTTACCGCGCTCACCGGTCGCCAGCACCCGCTCATGCCCCTATGATCTGGGGCATGAGCATTTTGGTCTCCCCTCACGAGCTAAGTGAGAAGATTTACCGCGGTGACAAGACAACCATCCTTGCCTCCCTCTGGGCACCAGGGGAAGGCGAGGCCTTCAATCAGTTTTCCTCCCTTCACATTCCAACCGCCCAGTACGCGGACGCCGCGTCAGCCTTCGTGGGCCTGCCGGGCTCCAAGGCCGGGCGCAACCCCCTCCCAAAGCGCGAGAAGATTCAAGAGTGGATCGATCATTGGGGCCTAGATGAAGACAGCGAGGTCGTTGTTTACGACGAAGGCCGCGGCCTCTTCGCCGGCCGTGCGTGGTGGACACTGCGCTGGGCCGGCATCCGCAACGTCCGCATCCTCGACGGTGGCCTGTCCAACTGGCGCGCCCAGTCGCTGCCCACCCTCACCGGCCCCGGCAACTTGGGCATGCCCTCGGACTTTGAAGTGACGACGGGGTCGATGCCCACGGTCACCATCGATGAGGTCAAGGAACACGAGGGCCTGCTTCTCGACGTTCGCACACGCAACCGCTTCGCCGGCCGCCGCGAGAACCTCGACTTGAAGGCCGGCCACATCCCGGGCGCGGTTAATCTTCCGGAGCGCCTCTTCCACACGAAAGACATCACCGTGTGGAAGTCCAAGGAGGAGATCCTGGAGATCCTCGACGACCACGGCGTGACCAAGGAGAACGTGGACGGCGCCATCATCTACTCCGGCTCCGGCAACCACTCCGCGCTCACCATCGCCGTGCTGGAGTACGTGGGCTTTACCGGCCTGCGCCACTTCGTGGGTGGCTGGTCGCAGTGGTCAGCCAACCCGAAGAACCCGGTGGAGCGCGGCGACCGCGAGCACGTCTAGCACCCGCACCCGCTACCCAGGTGTGCGCCCAAACCTGTGCGTGACCAGCGCGTCAGCGCGGATCGGGCGCGCCGGGCGATTAGAGTCGATCAGTGATGCCTTTCGTACTCTTATCCCTAGCCGCCGTCGCGCTCGTGGCTGGTCTCATCGTGCTCTGGCTGGACCAGCGCCAGCGCACCGCTCTCTCCGCCGGCGACCCCGCTGACAACGCCGCTGCCGATACGGCTGACAACGCGGCAGTCGACGCCAAGCCGGTTGCCTCCACCCCGGAGCCCGAGCTCACCGCAGAGCCGGAACCCGTTGCCGAGCACAACGTCGAACCTTTCGACGAACCCGTTGCTGAGCCCAACGAGCCCGAGGAGCCTGAAGAACCCGAGGAACTCACCGCAGAGCCGAACGAACTCACCGAACCGCAGGCTGCGGCGCGCAGCTTCGCGGAGCGTGCAGAGCGCGCCAAGTACTTCGTGCCGGGCAGCGCCCGCCGCGAGCGCAAGGCCTTTGGCCAGCAGCGCGGCTGGGAGTACGCCAAGCATGATTCTTACCTGGCCGATGAGTGGAGCCGCGGCGCGGCCGCCCGTGGCCAGGAGCCCCGGGACATTGTGGCCGGAAACTTCCGCAGCCACGAGACCCTCCTTTTCGATATGGGCACGATCCCGGTCATGGCCATGCGCACCGGCGCGGCCTCCGACATCGTGGTGGATTTCCGCCGGGCAGGGGAGACCGTGGACAACCCTTCTGAGGATCTCGTATACGTGCGTGAGGAGGAAGGGTTTGAAGTCTTCGCCTCCGATGCCGGCGTGGGCCAGCGTCTTATCGATCCCCGCGTCAGTGCGGCGCTACACCGCCTACCCGCCGCCGTGACCGCCGTGTGGATGGAAGGGGAGTGGGTGCTTGCCCAAACCACCAAGCACGCCCGCAGCGCGGAGTGGGAAGAGTTGCTGGAACCGCTAGCCCTGCTGGCTGATGCCGCCCGTGTCCTTCCGCCGCGCTCTGAGGCAACGCAGGTCCTGCGCGTCGATGAACTCGACCCGAGCCGCGACATCCCGCAGCCCCCGCAGCCCGAACCTACCGGGCCTACTGCAGTCCCGGACCGCGATGATTCTCTCGACGCGCCCACCATCCAGCGCCCCACCGAACCGGTTGTCATGCCGAGCCGCAGCAGCAGCGAGGCGCGCGGCACCATTGACCACTCCAGCCTGGGTGCGGATGAAGTGGATGCGATTGCCGATGGCCACGAACGCCCCACCCACGAAAACAACCAGGCCCGCTTGCCGCGCCGCTTCGATGGTGGCTCGTCCATCTTCGACTAACAGCAACTCCCAACAACCCTCGATGTGCCAGCAACCCTGGATGTGGCGGCCGCCCGCGCGGAAGAGGGTAAACTACAGGGCGGATTTTCACGGCTAGAAAGCCACAGACTTTAAGGAGCGAGCGATGAGCCTGGATCAGCAGAAGAAGCAACGCCTAGCAGAACTGGTGAAGGAGCTGGCCGTCGTCCACGGCAAGGTCACGTTGTCCTCCGGCAAGGAGGCCGACTACTACGTGGACCTGCGTCGCGCCACCCTGCAGCACGAGGCCTCGCGCCTTATCGGCTCGCTGCTGCGTGAACTCACCGCCGACTGGGACTACGCCGCCGCTGGTGGCCTGACCATGGGCGCGGACCCGGTTGCGCTGTCCATCATGCACGCCGATGGCCGCGACATTGACGCCTTCGTTGTCCGCAAGGAAGCCAAGAAGCACGGTATGCAGCGCCAGATTGAGGGCTTCAACGTTGAGGGTCAGAAGGTGCTCGTTGTCGAGGACACCACCACGACCGGTAACTCGCCGCTGACCGCTGTGAAGGCGCTGCGCAAGGCTGGCGCCGAAGTCGTCGGCGTGGCGACCGTGGTGGATCGCAACACCGATGCCGGCGCAGCTATCGCCGCCGAGGGCCTGGAATACCGCTACCTGCTGGGCCTTGAGGATCTCGACCTTGCCTAAGCCCGAAGAAGAGGCGGAGGCCAAAGGTCCCACCGAGTGGAACGAGGGCCGCCACGGCGTTGGCCCCTGGGAAGGCCCGCTGCCCGAAGGTCCGGAAGCGGAGAAATACGATCCCGAGCTTCTCGCGGAGGGGGACCGCCGCAATGTCGTCGACGCCTACCGTTACTGGACGCGCGAGGCGATCCGGGAGGATATCGATAAGCGCCGGCACGCACTGCACATCGCCATCGAGAACTTCGAGAACGATGCCAACATCGGCACGGTGGTGCGCACCGCCAACGCCTTTGCCGTCGACACCGTCCACATCGTTGGCCGACGCCGCTGGAACCGGCGCGGCGCCATGGTCACCGACAGGTACCAGCACCTCATGCACCACGCGGACGTGAGCGAACTGATGGCCTGGGCGGCGGACCAGGAACTGACCGTCGTGGCCATCGATAACACCCCCGGGTGTGTCCCCCTAGAAACCGCGGAGCTGCCCGAGCGCTGCCTGCTCCTCTTCGGGCAGGAAGGTCCGGGGGTTAGCCCGGAGGCCCAGGATGCAGCAGTAATGACCTGCTCCATCGCGCAATTTGGGTCTACTCGCTCCATCAACGCGGGTGTGGCCGCGGGCATTGCCATGCATGCATGGATTCGGCAGCATGCGGATTTATCAAAAGCTTGGTGAGATCCCGCGCACTGTGTTTACATCTAGGTAACGAATTCACATTGTGAGAATGATGAGACAAAAGTGTTAGAGAAATGGTCCCACCGCGCCGACCTTGCGGAAACAGCCATCAATGAGCGCCACGCGCAAGCCGTGTGGGGCTTGCCCCGAACCAACCTTGCCGTGGTGAGTTGGCCACCCACCACCAAGGAGTCACTCTTCGTCCACTGGCATTACTGGTGGCAGGCACACTACCTGGACTGTCTTGTCGACGCCGCCCTGCGCAAGAACACCAAGGCGCGCCGCACGCTCATCGCCAACACCATCCGCGGCGTCCACGTGCGCAACCTCCAGCCACTGACAAAGAACCGCTACTACGACGACAAGGCCTGGATGGCCCTGGCCATCGCCCGCGCTGGTGAGCTTAAGAAGATGCGCCCCCACAAGAAGCTGGGCAGCCTGCAGCACAACATCCGCGATGGTATCGACTCGCAGGTGGGCGTGCTGCCCTGGCGTGAGGGCGAGACCTTCCTCAATGTCCCCTCCAACGGGCCGGGTGCCATCATGCTGGCTCGCATGGGCCGGGTTGAGGAAGCTCGTCACATCGTGGACTGGATCTATGACCACCTCATCGATGACGATGGCTTCGTCATGGATGGCATCCGCATGCGCATGGATGGCCGCGAGGTCGTCCGCGCCATCCACCCCTACTGCCAGGGCGTGGTGCTCGGCGCCTGCCTGGAAATCGTACTGGCGCTGCGGGAGAAGACCGGCCTGCGCTCCGTGGAGGACATTGACTCCGTCCACGAGGCCGAACTCGCCGCAGACATGATGGACTACACGACCCGCATTCGCGGCCTGGTCCAAGCGGTGGCCACGGGGATGGCAACGTACACGGGCGTCATCGATTGGCAGACTGGCGACGGCGACGGCGGCCTATTCAAGGGCATCCTCGCCCGCTACCTCGCGGATGTAGCGGTGCGTCTGCCGGGCGATTCCCCAGCCAACCGCGCAACAAAGAAGCTGGCCGCTCGCCTCGTAACGGCCTCGGCGGAATCAGTGTGGGAACACCGCCTGGAGGTGGATGGCTTGCCCATCTTCGGCTCCGACTGGACCGCGGACGCCAAGCTTCCCCACAACTACGGTTTTGGGCCCTCTTCGCTGAGCCAGAAGATGGGAATTATCCGCGTGGCTGAGCGCGATTTGTCCGTTCAGTTGTCCGGTTGGATGTTGTTGGAGGCCTGCACCCGGATTGTGAAGTACAAGTCAGAATCCAAGAAATAGCAGCGTTTCCCCAGATAGGCGGGGGCTTACCGTCCCCGCGAAGCAGCGTTTAAGTGAGGTCACATCGCATCTCGCGGCGGAAAACCACAACTACAGGCATACTTGGATGTTGGAACGTGTTGTTTCGCTGGACGTGGGACGGCACGGCTTACTGCACAGCAACTCCAAAGGATGGAATTTCATGCCTATTGCAACCCCTGAGGTTTATAACCAGATGCTGGATACCGCCAAGAAGGGCGGCTTCGCATTCCCGGCAATTAACTGCACCTCCTCCGAAACCATCAACGCCGCTCTCCGCGGCTTCGCCGAGGCTGAGTCCGACGGCATCATCCAGTTCTCCACCGGCGGCGCCGAGTTCGGTTCCGGCCTGTCCGTGAAGAACAAGGTTGCCGGCGCCAAGGCACTGGCTGCCTTCGCTCACGAGGCTGCTCAGCACTACGGCATTAACGTTGCGCTGCACACCGACCACTGCCAGAAGGAAGTTCTGGATGAGTACGTGCGCCCGCTGATCGCCTTCTCCCAGGAGCGCGTTGACCGCGGCGAGCTGCCGCTCTTCCAGTCCCACATGTGGGATGGCTCCGCTATCCCGATCGATGAGAACCTCGTGATCGCACAGGAGCTCCTCGAGAAGGCCCACAACGCCAACATCATCCTTGAGGTTGAGATTGGCGTCGTCGGCGGCGAAGAGGACGGCGTTGAGGCTAAGGCCGGCGCTAACCTCTACACCTCCCCGGAGGACTTTGAGAAGACCGTCGATGCCCTCGGCACCGGTGAGAAGGGTCGCTACCTGCTGGCCGCTACCTTCGGCAACGTCCACGGCGTGTACAAGCCGGGCAACGTGAAGCTGCGCCCGGAGGTCCTCGACGAGGGCCAGAAGGTTGCCGTGAAGAAGCTTGGCCTGGAGGAAGGCTCCCAGCCCTTCGACTTCGTCTTCCACGGTGGCTCCGGCTCCGAGAAGGAGAAGATCGAGGAGGCACTGCGCTACGGCGTCATCAAGATGAACGTTGATACCGATACCCAGTACGCCTTCACCAACCCGGTTGCACGCCACATGTTCGCCAACTACGACGGCGTCTTCAAGATCGACGGCGAGGTGGGCAACAAGAAGGTCTACGACCCGCGCTCCTACCTCAAGAAGGCTGAGCAGGGTATGGCTGACCGCGTAGTTGAGGCCTGCCAGGACCTGCACTCCGTAGGCAAGACCGTTTCTAAGTAAACCCACACCAACCGGATGACGCCGCTGAGCAGCCGCCGGCGCTAAGCGGCGTCGTCACGCCATCCCGACATGCCACCCCTTCGCCCATGAGGGGTGGCTTTGTTCGTCCAAACCCGCCGCCAGAACGCGTAAAATACCGGAGTCATGGAAGCGCAAGAGTCATCGTCGAGTTCCTCAAGTACCGTCAAGCGCGTTCGCAAAACTACCCGCGAGCAGCTGCGGTTGGTGGATAAGTCCCTCAAGGCGCGCCTCACACGCATCCGCAACCGGCTCGTGTTCATGCTCCAGTGCACGATAGGCGCGGGTTTGGCATTCTATGTTGCGCACGATTTCTTCGGCCACGCGCAGCCCTTCTTTGCCCCGATGGCCGTCATCATCATCCTCGGACTATCGGGCAGGGACCGTCTCAAGCGCGCCGTGGACATGGCCCTCGGCGGTGTTGTAGGAGTCTTGGTGGGCACGCTGCTTGTCGACGCCCTCGGGACCGGCCCCATCCACATGACCATCATCATCGGGTTGGCCCTGATTATCGGTTCTTTCTTCACTAGTTCGCAGCTGGTGAGCAACCAAATCGTTATTGCCGCCATCCTCATCGCCACCATTCTTCCCCCGGAAGAAATGGGCGGCATCTCCCGTGCCATTGACGCCATTATCGGCGCGGTCATTGGCCTCACGATGATCGTGCTGATTCCTTCCTCGCCCCTGCGTGCGGGGCGCTCGGAAGTCTCGAAGGTCCTGGGCATTACCTCCCTGGTCCTCTCCGACGTGGCCAAGGGGCTGGAAGAAAATGATCCCGAAACCATCACGGAGGCCCGCGATGCTGTGCGCGGCACGCAGGATGACATCAACAACATGCTCAACGCCACCAAGGGCGGCGCGGAAACCGCGCGGCTATCGCCCTTCCTGTGGAGCACGCAGCGCACCGTGCGCTCCCTAGAGCGCATTCTCACGCCTGTCGACAACGTGGTCCGCGGTACCCGCGTGCTGTCCCGCCGCGCCCTCGTTCTCGCCGAGGACGGCGATCAAGCCACCGCCGAGCAAGTCGAGATCATCGACGAACTCGCTGAAATCACGATGGAGCTATCCGATCTCTACACCCACCAAACAGCGCGCGAGCGCCGTGTGGATGAGGCGCATGCCATCCCGGAGATAGTCAAACGCCTACGCCAGCTGGGTGCGCGCTGCTCGATGGACGTTGCCGGCGAGGAGGCAGTCCTCTCCGCTTATGCCGTGCTCGCCCAGACGCGCTCCATCATCGTAGACCTTCTCATGGTGTGTGGCATGTCGCGGGAGTCGGCAGTTGCACAGCTGGTGCCCACCTCCAAGCACCCGGCCTACCCGCCGGAGGTCTGGGAAGAGGACTAGGTCTAAAAGGCCAAGCCTCAACTGTACGAAACTTGGGGGATGTGTGCTTCTGGCCAGCTACGCAGGGAATGCGAGGAGTGGTAGAGTCTTCCGCATACCGCCTAGGTGCACGGCAAAGTGCGCATGCGGTGAGGATTCGGTTTCGAGCCTAGTGCCCCTAAAGGTAATGCTGGCCGAATCCTCTTGTCGTTCTGGCCTAAAGATGTTCTGGCCTAAAGAGTCAGGCTAGGGTAACAAGCAGGTCTTTTGATGACTAGGGCCGCACGATCTGTAGGTCCCGCAGGTGGCGGTAGAAGGTCACGCGCTTGACCGGACGCTTGGCGCGGACTCCATCGACGCTGACGCTGAGCGACGGCCCTCCTGCCTGCACCGCCCGGCCCTGCACGACGCTGGCCGGGTCGAGTTGTCCAGGCTGTGCAGGCTTGCGCAGGCGGGCGAACAGCCCACGGCGCGGTGCAGTCTCGGCCTCAAAGCTCGTCACCGCCTTTGCCGCCACGATGCCCGGCGCATCCGTCATTGGTACGAGCTTTGCCCCGAAGACATCCTTCTCACGATCTGCGCGCAGCAGCACGGCATCGTCGACGATGATCTCCCCGGTGATCTCCTCATTCGACCATTCCGCAATCGTTGCCGAGCCCGCCACGGCGAGGCCCGCGTCATTGCGGATGAGCGGCACCGGCTTGACGGGCGCGGTCATGGCAAAGGAGAGCGCCTCCTCCATCACTGCTCCCTGGTTGCCGGGACCCTGGCGACCTTGGCCGGCTTCGCTCGATTTCAGGCCCCAATTCATCGCCGCCGTGGAGTGCTCCCCGGTGGGGACATACCCAACCTCGGCCCACAGGTAATCCGCGCGCATCATCCGGGTCAGCACCGCGCTGAGTGCGGCATCGCTGCCAATAACCACGATGCGCAAAGGCTCGCGCAAGTACTGCTTTTGGGGTGCTGGCCCCGGCTCACCGAGGTGGCTCACGTCCGGTTGCGCGGCAATCTCATCCAGCGATGGAGTGGGGTCTTCCGGCAGTATGTCCCTGGCCAGCGCATCAATAGCCTTCAGCTCCTGCCGGCTGGGGATCGAGGCGACGCGGAAGTGCTCAACGCGGATTCCGCTCTGTTGAGCCTTAGCGAGGGAATCGGCGTGGGCCTCAGTGAGATGGCCGCCGCAGTCTACAAGCGCACAGATCATACAAGAAGCATAGGAGCGTGAAGAGAGGTTCGCGAAAAAGGAGCGTCAGCGCCGCTCAACCAACGGCGCTTCCAGAGATTAAGTAGTGCACGTCACATCTGCTAGGTAGGCTCCATTACAACGCTTAACTCCAAAGCAACTCTCAACTTCTTAACACTTAACTTTTTCTTTGTCTGATAGCTGGAGGTATTCACCGTGTCCACCCGTATGGCAACCCTTGCGCTTGTATCCGCCGCTGGACTGTTGGTGAGTTCGTGCAGTTTCGGTGGGGGTTCACAGACGGAAGCCGAGGAACCCGCCTTCACCGAGGCCGCCGCCGCGTCCGTGACTAGTTCTACGAAGGCCAGCGCGACGACATCGTCGACACCGAGCAGCACTTCCTCCTCAAGTGCGAACGCCAACTGTGACGAGAAGAAAGACCTCGAGGACACCGAAATCAGCAAGGTCCTAGAGAATGAAGAAGCCTACGTGAAAGGCTCCACCGAGAAATTTGAGGACCTCACCATCGGCGAAGACGAGTATGACCCCTGCATGTTCCTCAGCTACGTGGTGTTGGAGGGCAAGTTCGATGGCGAACCCGTGAAGGTTCCCGTCTTCTTCGTCAACGGCAGGGTCTACGACGAGGATGCCCTGTACATCACGTCCTCCTCATTTGAGGTCACTGAGGATGGAGAGGGTTACACCTATGAGTCCAAGACTGAAGGAGACATTGTCGGCGTCGAAGGAAAGGTGTACAAGCGCCCAGGCACTGAGGCACCTTCGATGGAGAACTCCTTCGACGGTGTGAACTCGGATATCTTCTTTATCGACGTGAAATCGGAGCCCACCGACTCTGCAGACCTAGCTGAGGATGAGGAAGACCTCCGCGGCGAAACGCTGTTCGATATTTCTGCCGATGGCTGGAACTTGGTGTGCGGTATCGATGCGAATGAAAAGTCCATTGACTGCGCACATGGCGATGGCGGAGCCTGGGTCATCAAGAGCGATAAGACCAACCTGCCGGAAGATATGGAATTCGATGTGGTGAGCCTCCTACCGCTGGAGGGTGAAACCAGGTACAGCCAGGGTGGTGTTGACAACCTCCCAACTGACGGCAAGAAGATCGATAGCAACGGTCTCTACCGAATCGGCATCGATGACATTGAAGCTCAAATCGCTGTCGTTGACGATGGGATCATTATCAGCACCCCAAACAATTCGAGGCTGATGTTCACCAATGACACCATCTTCATCGAAGAGAAAGACAAGGGCGACGGTGCCAACTCAAACACCGAAATCGCGTAGTTGGGCTTGAACGAGGTTCGGGACGAACCTCTCCACGAAGGTGCCGGCGCATCAATTCCTGACGAGCTTGTCACAAACTCACCGCTGCACCGCTATGGCGGGTAAAGTAGGTGCGTATTTGACTTCAATAAATAGGAAGTGACACCAAACATGGCAGCGATCGTCATCGTCGGCGCCCAGTGGGGCGATGAAGGCAAGGGCAAGGCTACCGACATCCTCGGCGGCAAAGTCGATTACGTAGTGAAGCCCAACGGCGGTAACAATGCCGGCCACACCGTCGTGGTCGGCGGCGAGAAGTACGAGCTGAAGCTCCTTCCCGCCGGCATTCTTTCTGAAAACGCCACCCCGGTCCTGGGCAACGGCGTGGTGATTAACCTGGAGGCCCTCTTCGATGAAATCGATGGCCTCGAAGCCCGCGGCGCTAACGCTTCGCGCCTGAAGATTTCCGCCAACGCGCACCTCGTGGCGCCCTACCACCAGACGCTTGACCGCGTGCAGGAGCGCTTCCTGGGCAAGCGCGCCATCGGCACCACCGGCCGCGGTATCGGCCCGGCTTATGCCGACAAGGTCGCCCGCATCGGTATCCGCGTGCAGGACATCTTCGATGAGTCCATCCTGCGCCAGAAGGTCGAGTCCGCACTGGACATTAAGAACCAGATGCTGGTGAAGATGTACAACCGCAAGGCCATTGAGCCGGAGCAGGTTGTAGAGTACTTCCTGAGCTACCGCGACCGCCTGCGCCCGATGGTTATTGAGGCCGAGCTGGAGCTGAACCAGGCGCTGGATGAGGGCAAGCACGTCCTTATGGAGGGCGGCCAGGCCACCATGCTGGACGTCGACCACGGCACCTACCCCTTCGTGACCTCCTCGAACCCGACTGCCGGCGGTGCTGCTGTGGGCTCCGGTATTGGCCCGACGCGCATTACCACCTCCCTGGGCATCATCAAGGCCTACACCACCCGCGTCGGCGCAGGCCCGTTCCCCACGGAACTTTTCGACAAGTGGGGCGAGTACCTGCAGACCACCGGCGGCGAAATCGGCGTCAACACCGGCCGCAAGCGCCGCTGCGGTTGGTATGACTCCGTCATTGCCCGCTATGCCACCCGCGTCAACGGCTTCACCGATTACTTCCTGACCAAGCTGGACGTGCTCACCGGCATCGGTGAGATCCCCATCTGCGTGGCTTACGATGTTGATGGCAAGCGCTACGACGAGATGCCGCTGACCCAGTCCGAGTTCCACCACGCCGAGCCCATCTTTGAGACCATGCCGGCCTGGGATGAGGACATCACCGGCTGCCAGACTTTCGAGGAGCTTCCGCAGAAGGCGCAGGATTATGTCCTGCGTCTGGAGGAGCTCTCCGGCTGCCGCATCTCCTACATTGGCGTCGGCCCCGGCCGCGACCAGACCATCGTGCGCCACGACGTCATGCAAGACCAGTAAGGCGTCATCAAGTCCAAGCCGCACAACTCAGGCACCGCATTACGGCGACGGTGCCTGACAACAACCGCCCCGCTTCTCCTGCAGTATCGTGCACACAACTACCTGCACGCACCACGCACAGGGAAGCGGGGCGGTTTGTGTTTCTATGGCTACATTTGTGCGTTAAATACGCCCTGCTCGGCGACGCCTCCGGCAACGCCACCTGTCATTGTGCTGCGTAAAAGACCCCCGTTAGGAGTGTATTCCTGGGGAAAATGTTACGGATGTGACGACGTGAGCTATTTAACAATCGCAACCGCGTGTCGCAATCATGCCAAAAAGGGCAGGTCAAACATGTGCTTGATGTTGTTAGCGGCAAAAAGTTTGCATTCATGAAATTTTCAGGAATCCGTGCGGTTTCTTTAATTCGTATGCGGAGTTAGCATTAGAAACGAGTTTGTTCATAGACCCTTGGAACCTCTGACCTTCTTCCAGGGTGACAGAAGTGAGCTGCTCTCGGTTGCGTAAGCCGGTTTCACCTCTTGCGCGGTCACGCATCCCTAGCGTGATCAATTTTTTCAAGTCTTAAGGAAAGGACTTCTTGGTATGGCTAAGAAGGATTTGACGCGTACTGTTGTACGCCGCCGCGGTACCACCATTGCTGCCGCTGCTCTCTCCGTGGCGCTGGTGGCGCCGTTTGTACACCCAGTTGTTTCCCACAGTCTGCAGCAGAAGCTCAGGCTCAGACTTCGGGCACGGTTGCTGCTACTCCAGTCACGGACCCGACCAAGCTGATTGAAGCGGATGGCATTGCTAACGGTTATGTCACGAGCCGATTCGGTATGACGAACGCTCTGGCAACGCTGTCTGGTGTTATTGGCCTGAAGGAAACGAGTGCGTCGTCTTCCCTGAAGGGAACTATGGGCATCAATGACGCCACGGTGTACATGCAGTTCAAGGACCGTGATGGTACGATTTCGCCGATCTTCACTGCGAAGTCCCACCAGCTTGGCGACACCGCCGGTAACTACGTGTTCGATCTTCGGGCAAAGGATAAGGACGGCAATGTGCTTTCCCACCCGGACAGCGAGGTCCCGGGCGGTGAGTACTCCTTCGTTGATGCCAACGGTACACCGCACCTTTTCCGCGCACTTCGTGGGCAGGAGTACCGTATTTGGGTTGATTCGCCGCTGAAGAATGAGGAGACCGGCAACGAGCTGGGTTACGTTCGTCAGGCTGGTGGTGGTGTTCCGGGTGCGTGGGCACCTGTCACGCAGGGTTCGGCAAACGGTGCGTTCTACTTCGAGAACTACAACATGCAGCGTACCGGCGTGTTCTTGGAGGAGCGTGCGCCGAGCGTTGACGAGAAGTCCTACATGGTGAGCCCGGAGTTTTCCATGGATGAGGAAGGTTGGCGCAAGCCTGGCCTTGGCGCGGATAGTCCGCGTTATTCCTACTTTGGTCGTGTCTGGTCTGATGCGGAGGGTGGTCCGGACCGTAACGAGACCGGCCCGCTTTACGAGTGGAAGGGTGATCAGCCGATTGCGGGTGCGAAGGTCTACGCCTCTGTGCTTTCCGATGAGGGTATTGCGGAGTTTGAGCGCCTGGCCATTGCCGATAAGCCGTTCCGTGAGCAGGCTGCCGCTACGAAGGCCATGATCGAAAACATGCGGGCGAACGGCAAGGAGCCGATCCTTAAGACCGTTGGTGCTGTAACCGATGCGGAAGGCCGCTACACCATCCGTATGGGTGAGGATATCGGCGACCGCATCAAGAATTACACCTACATCTGGGCGGAGAATGACGGCAAGGTCTTGAACTCCTTCAGTGGTTTCCCGACGCCTGTTTTCCAGAAGGTAAACGGAAACGCGGGTGAGAACCCGAACTGGGGTGGCGCGGTCGGTATTCCGAGTCACGCCAATCACCGTTGGTACAACATCAACTTCGCTGAAGTTCAGGCCGACATCGCGCATTTGGACATCGTTAATTACGATTCCTACCTCAACCCGGCGGATCTTCCGGAAGGTATCAATAACCTTGAGCCGGCGAAGATCAAGTTGACGGGTGCGCTGCCGTTTTCTGGTGATAACAAGATTCGTTGGATCGGTCCGGATGGAAAGCAGATCGGCGAAGATTGCAAGGTCGATACCCTGGCGGACGCTGCAAATTGCTCTCTGGATCCCGAAGATTTCAAGAACCCGGGCACGTATGTCGCGCAGCTGGTCAATGCTTACGATGTTGTCGTTGGTCAGGATTCCTTCATTGCGGTGGATAAGGTTCGCCAGAACGGTGAATTTGAGCCGCAGTACGAGGACGCTACTGCTCCTGCCGGTGAGAAGACCACGGTGGAGGCTCCGAAGGACAAGGACGGCAAGGAGATTCCGGAAGGAACCACCTTCGCACCGGGTGGTCAGGTGACTGACCCGGAGGGCAACAAGATCGACAAGCCGGAGTGGGTGACGGTTAAGCCGGACGGTTCGATCGAGGTTGAGCCGCCTGCAGATGCCAAGACTGGTGACTACACGATCCCGGTTGTTGTGACTTACCCGGATGGTTCCCGTGAGACCATCGAAGCCAAGGTGACTGTCGAGGAACCGGATGCTTCTGATAAGACCACGGTTGATGATTCCAATGTGAATACTGTTGATCCGACGAACGATCCGCAGGATTCTGGCATCAAGGTTGAGAACAAGGACGACGACACCAAGATCTCCGCTAAGGATGAGGATGGCAACGAAGTCCCGGTTAAGATTGACGAGGACGGCAAGGTCATCGTTACTCCGGGTGAGGATGTTGATGGTCCGATTAATGTGACCATTGAGGATCCGGACCTGCCGGAGGGCAAGGTCGAGGTTGAGGTTCCGGTTAAGGATCACGAGAAGGGCAAGGACGACAACGGCAACGGCACGCCGTCCGATGAGTCCGATAAGACCACGGTTGATGATTCCAATGTGAATACTGTTGATCCGACGAACGATCCGCAGGATTCTGGCATCAAGGTTGAGAACAAGGACGACGACACCAAGATCTCCGCTAAGGATGAGGATGGCAACGAAGTCCCGGTTAAGATTGACGAGGACGGCAAGGTCATCGTTACTCCGGGTGAGGATGTTGATGGTCCGATTAATGTGACCATTGAGGATCCGGACCTGCCGGAGGGCAAGGTCGAGGTTGAGGTTCCGGTTAAGGATCACGAGAAGGGCAAGGACGACAACGGCAACGGCACGCCGTCCGACGAGCAGCCGCAGAAGCCGGGTCCGTCCTGGCCGATTGATCCGAACAAGCCGGGTGAGGATGAGAAGCCGGGCGACGAGGACAAGGTAACCAAGCCGTCCATCAACCCTGTTACCGAGGATGACAAGGAAATCTCCGGTACCGGTAAGCCTGGTACTGACATCACTGTGGTTATTACCGACAAGGACGGTAATAAGACCGAGAAGACTGTCACTGTCGGCGATGACGGCAAGTGGAAGGTCGTTGTTGACAAGAACCTGAAGGCTGGCGACAAGATCACCGCTACCGACGCTGACGGCAATAAGGCTGAGGCTACGGTGAAGGAGAAGCCGTCCAAGCCGGCTCCGAAGCCGGATGATTCCTCGGATTGGACTGGTTCTTCCAACCTGTCTGAGCGTTGCATCAACACCGGTCTGGGTATTGGTATCCCGCTGCTGTTCCTGATTCCGGTTGGTCTGGCTTCCCAGATGAACATTCCGGGTCTGTCGGAGTTTGTTGCTCCGATTAACAAGCAGATTCAGGATCTGAATACCCGTCTGCAGCAGCAGGCTGGTGTGTTCAATGGCCCGTTGGCTGACCAGGTCAATGGTATTAATGCTCAGCTGAAGCGCTTCGGTGCTGACTACCAGCAGGCTGCTGGTGCTGTGGCTCTGATTGCTGCTGGTGCTTTGGCTATCGGCCTGTTGGCTGATGCTTGTGCACCGGGTGCTGGCGAGGGTTCCTCTAACTAAGAGGAAGACCGCGATAACCGAGGGCCAGTCGGCCCCCGTGGCCGGCTGACACGCTAGAAGGTCAGTCTGTAGCGCCAAGCCCCCTTTCCCACTGTTTCCCTGCGGTGGGTAAAGGGGGCTTTGGCGATCCTGCACCCTGGGCCGGAGCCTCCGGGGGCCAGTGTGCCGTCGTATGGTGCGGTGAGTTTGGATGGTTGTGGGGAATCGGGGGACGTCGCCAAGCAGCGCGGCGTGAAATGTGTGCGATAATTCGAGAATGACTACCGTAGGCGACATCGCAGGCCAGATCGGAACCCCCTTAACAGCAAGCGCCACCAAGGTGCTGCTCCTCGGGGCGGGCGAGCTGGGCAAGCAGTTAGTAATTGCCTTTCAGAACTTAGGGCTTGAGGTTCACGCCGTGGACCGCTACGCAGGAGCACCCGCGCAGCAGCTTGCGCACTTTAGCTACATCGCAGACATTAGGGACCATACAAGGTGTGGGAGCTGACTGAGAAGATTAAGCCAGACTACGTAGTCCCAGAGGTGGAGACTGTCGCGGTGGAGACGCTGAAGCGTATAGAGGAATTCGGCACCACCGTTGTGCCATCAGCGCGGGCCTGTGAGCTGACACAAAGCCGGGAGAGCGTGCGTGAGGTAGCTGAGAGCATCGGCTTGCCCGTCACTGCCTATCGCTTTGCTGAGTCCGCTGAGGAGTTGCAGGAGGCAGTGGGGGAGTTGGGGCTGCCGTGCATCGTGAAGCCGGACATTACGACCTCAGGGAAGGGGCACATCCTTCTTAAGGAAGAAGAGGACGTGGAGGAGGCCTGGGCCATGGTGCGCCACGTGTCCTCGGAGTATAAGCGCGTCGTGGTGGAACGCTTCGTCGACTTTGACTATGAGGTCACGCTGCTTGCTGTGCGCTCCATTGACCCGGCTACGGGCAAGATGGCCACGTGGTTCAGTGAGCCCATTGGCCACCGCCACGAGAAGGGGGATCTGGTGGAGTCCTGGCAGCCGATGGCGATGAGTGAAGACGCCCTAGCGAACGCACGCTCCGTTGCGGCGCGCATCTCCAACGAATTGGGCGGGCGCGGTGTTTATGGCGTTGAGCTCTTCGTAGCGGGTGATGAGGTGTACTTCTCCTCTGTCTCGCCGCGTCCTTTGGATACCGCAATGCTGACTGGATACACACAGCGCTTCTCTGAGTTTGAACTCCATGTCCGCGCAATGTTGGGCTTCCCGATCGATGTGACGTTGGTCAGCCCCGGTGCGGCGGTCATTCTGCACGCGGACGCTGAGCTTGATGACGTCTCCTACTCCGGCCTCGATGCCGCCCTGGCTTATGAGGAAACTGACGTGCGCCTGTTTGGCAAGCCCTGGGCCTACGCCGGCCGCCGCATGGGCATGGTGGCTACGACCGCCGAGGACGTTGAGACCGCCCGCGACAGGGCAGCACTCGCGGCGGGGAAGATTACTGTGGCGCCGGGCTCGTCTTCTGGGGCAGGCCAGGTGGATGCGCAGCCGGTGACTCCCGCTGGCTCGCCGGTCTCCGACATCGAGGTTATTGAGGTCCCTGAGCCGGTCGTCGACGTTGATCCGAAGCTCACGCGTTCCGCGGATGATTAATGAGGCTCGGCGAGCCATAAAACTGATTAATGGGGGTAGTGGCCTAAGCCCCGTGGGATGAGGTTTCTAATGGGGAATGACGGCCGTGCTTTGTGCACGGCCGTTTCGCGTGTCTGCGAGGTGTAGCGGTAAGGGTGCTAAGTGCTCGCGAGTACGAGCTTTCGCGGGCCTTGGGGTGCTGCAAGGTGGTGAGGTTCGTAGGTGCGTACAAGGGGATTAGGCCAGCGCGGGCGCGCACAGTGCTGTTGCGCTGGCGGAAGGTTTCCTAGCGCAATCCGGATGGGCGAAAACTGATGTGTAAACTTAGTAAATCTTAGGTTGAGAATTATAAGAAATATTTAGAAGTTAACGATGTGAAGGTAAAATAGAACAAGTGGGCGGTAGATAGGAGCTGCCTGACTTGAAAACGGTCTAGTGCAGCACAAATACGCTCCAACTTGGATATAGGCGAAATTTATAGAGCAATGAGATACCTTGCAGCTTCCTGTGTTGAATGATAGTCTCCTGAGTGGACTATAAGAGTGCGTGAGATTCGTGAGAAGAATCGCCGGTCAGGGTGTAAAAACCTACGTCCAGATTTCAGATTGGTTCAGTGGTCTAAGGCTGCTGTGTAGAAAACTTGTAGACATTCACATCATTCGAAGAGGAAACGATGAGTAGATTAAGGAATATCTCCAGAGAGGGGTGGATGGTCTTTACTGCTGTGCTTACAGCAATTGCAGTAATTGCGGCCATGGTTACCGTTCCCTGGGCGAAGGCTGGCGCGGCCGAGCCGACTGATTTCGTGCCTAACACCACCTTGGGCGCTGAAAATGCGAAAATTGGCGGAGATCATAGCTGGGGCCAGCTTGTGTGGGCTGGTGTTCCGCCAGAAGGTGCGAGAAACCCTCACAAGAACAACGATGTCGGATGGGGCTGGTGTATTGATTACACTGTTGCCGATCCCATGCTCAAGAAGGGCAGCTACAAGAAGTCCACAGCAGGTGCGATTCGCTTTGATGACCCGAAGTTCCAGAATGCGGCTATCGGCATTGCAATGAAGCTGCGTGATGCTACGGCGGCTGGCGATAAGAAACTTGCTAACCGTTACAGCGTTTACTTGGCAGCGCTCGTCTCTGATGCGTCGGGTAGGGCTGCCGCGATTAAGTTTATTCACGCAAACGACGGCGGAAATGTTTCTGGTCTGGCACGTCCGCTCCACGGGTTCGACGGCAATTCAGAGGATTTCACGGCGAACACGGGGCTGCGCATTCTAAAGGACAATGCCCAAACGCTCGACCAGCAGTTTGAAGCCGATCCGTCGGTTACTATCCCTGAGCAGCCGGCGGATGCCTTCATCACTGTGGTTGGCCCTAACGGCATAACCACTCATAACAGTGGTGGGGGACAGCGTGTGGTTCCGATTGACCAGCCTGGTCTGCCGGATGATGGCGGCGAGAATCCGGGTAAGGATGAGGAGAGCAACCCGAATCCGAAGCCGACTCCGTCGGAAAGCACTGAGACTGAGCCGTCCACGACCGATGAGCAGACCACCGAGGAGACCACTTCTGAGGAAACCACGTCTGAGAGCTCTGAGGCTGAGACGACTTCTGAGGAGCCGACCACGGAGGAGACGACCGAACCGTCTGAGCCGTCGACGACCGATGAGCAGACCACGGAGGAAACCACCTCTGAGGAAACGCCATCTGAGAGCACCGACGAGTCGACGACCGAGGAAACTGAGGAGCCGACTCCGACCCCGACCACTGACGTAGTTCCGGAGCCGACCCCGACGACTTCTCAGCAGGAGAAGCCGCGCAAGCCGGAGATCAAGACCCAGGCCAAGTTTGATGGTGACAAGCAGCAAGTTGTTGCTGGCGCAACCGTCATTGACACGGTTCACTACGAGGACTTGGTTCCTGGTAAGAAGTACACCCTGAAGGCCGAACTTCGTAACAAGGCTGCTGACGCTAATGGCGAGCACGCTGTCGTTGGTACCGGCTCGCAGGAATTCACTGCGGAAGCTGAGTCCGGCGACGTTGCGGTAAAGATTAACGTCGATAAGCAGCTCGAGTCCCCGATCGCTGCTGCCGTTGCTTTCGAGAAGCTCTTCTCTTCCGAGGTAGACAAGGATGGCAACGACATCTCCGGCTCCCATGAGGAGAAGGAGATTGCCACTCACGAGGACATCAACGACGAAGCACAGACCGTTATCACTGTCTGGAACCCTGAAATCGGTACGACGGCCAAGTTTAAGGACGGCAACCGCGTTGTTGAGGGCGCCACGGTTATCGACACCGTGACGTATAAGGACCTTGTTCCGGGTAAGAACTACACCCTGAAGGCAAAACTGATCTCCAAGGAAGACGGCACTACCGTTCTGGGTGAGGCTACCCACACCTTCACTGCGGAGAACTCTGCTGGCTCTGAGGACGTTGAGATCGTCGTCAACGACAAGGCCAAGGACGGCGTTACCGCTGCAGTTGCTTTTGAGAAGCTCTTCTCTTCCGAGGTAGACGAGGACGGCAACGATATCTCCGGCTCCACCGAGGAGAAGGAGATTGCTAAGCATGAGGATATCAACGACGAGGCACAGACTGTGACCTCTGAGCTGAACCCGTCGATTAAGACCAAGGCTGAATTCGATAATGCTAAGCAGGTTGCTGCCGGCGTCGTAGTTAAGGACACTGTTTCTTACACCGACCTAGTTCCGGGTAAGGAATACACTCTTAAGGCAGAGCTGCGTAACAAGGCTCTCAACGAGAACGGTGAGCATGCTGTTATCGGTCGTGGTGACCTGACCTTCACTCCGAAGAGCTCTGTAGGTGAGGTCGTTGTTGACATCAAGGTCAATGAGGACCTTGAGGGTGTAGTCAAGACTGCGGTTGCATTCGAGAAGCTGTACTCCAAGCAGGTTGATGAAACCGGTAAGGATGCTCCGAAGAACGAGGGTGACGGAAATGAGATCACCACGCACGAGAACATCAACGACGAAGATCAGACTGTGACCTCTGAGGAGGAGCCGTCTGAGTCGACGACCCCGAACGAGCCGGGTGAGGAGACCACTCCGAACCAGCCGGGCGAGGAGACCACTCCGAACCAGCCGGGTGAGGAGACGACTCCGAACGAGCCGGGTGAGGAGACGACCCCGAACGAGCCGGGTGAGGAGACCACCCCGAACCAGCCGGGTGAGGAGACCACTCCGAATAACCCGGGTGAGGAAACGACTCCGAATAAGCCGGGTGACGAGCCGTCTGAGTCCACGACCGAGACTCCGGATGACGGCGACGGTAAGGATAAGGACGACAACGATGGCAGCTCGAAGAAGTCCGATCTGCCGTGGTGGCTGCTGCTCATCCCGGGTCTGGGCCTCATCAAGCTCATCATTGATGGTGGCAATAGCGGTGACGGTGGACATGATGGTGGCCACGATGGCGACCACAACGCTGAGGTCATCGAGGACAACGGCCGTGGCGGTGACCATGGTGAGTCCACCGGTGACAACGCTGGTGAACCGTCCGAGCAGACTGGTGACAACACCGGCCGCGATGACCGCGAGGTCACCGTCCTGGACGCAACTCCGCCGGAGGACTCCGGTCAGCCGCTGCCGTCCAACGCAGAGCGCGTGGAGATCAAGCACGTACCTTCCGGTGCGACGAAGCTTGACCCAGGCATGAAGGACTTCATCAAGTAGTCCAAACTGCAACACCATCCCAGCCCTCACCGGTTGGGGTTGGTAAGGCGCAGAGAGCAATGATGACAATCCCCTCCAGGGCGTAAACGCTGGAGGGGATTCGTCGTCTGATTTTTAGTCTATTGTTTAAAGCGAATAACTAGAGCCAATACTTTTATAAGTTAAATCTCAGAAGCTAGAACGTAGAAGCTAGGAGCGAGGAATAGAAAATGACTGATGATGGCGAAAAGAACAGTATCCCGGAGTATCCCGGTGAGTCCTCTGCATCTGAACACCGCGCCAGCGAAGCGCAGCCGGTAGGCGATGGGAAGAAGAGCAATAAGAAGCTGCTCATCGGTATTGCAGCGCTCATCGCGATTATCTTGGTTGTCGTACAGCTAGTGCTCTATGCGGGCCGCAGTGAGGAAGATTCCACGGATACAAATGCGGCTGAGGAACAGACGTCAACCTCGCAGAGCGTTGAAGCTGAAGCGCCGACAACGAACAATGATCCTTTCGTGGATGACTCGGGTGAGCAGGAACACGAGGTGGAGCCAGCACCGGGTGAGTTCCGGGGCTTTGGCGCGATGTCCTTGGGCATTAACGATGAGTTTGCGGCCGTGGACCCGATTCAGGTCACTGATACCGGCATGCTGATTCCCCCGCACGATGTACAGCGCTTGGGCTGGTACTCCGCGTCGGCAGTGCCGGGCGAGGCTGGTCCGGTGGGCTCCAGCGTTATTACCGGTCACATCAACTACCAAGGCCAAGGCAC
The DNA here is from genome assembly GCF_000988205.1 of Corynebacterium minutissimum. Taxonomy (GTDB): domain Bacteria; phylum Actinomycetota; class Actinomycetes; order Mycobacteriales; family Mycobacteriaceae; genus Corynebacterium; species Corynebacterium hiratae. The sequence goes on from NZ_LAYQ01000001.1 coordinate 320,803, forward strand.
GGGCTTCGCAGAGAAGTTCACCACCCTGGAGCAAGGGCAGGAATTCACCGTCTTCATCGATGGTGAGGAGCGCCGATTCCGCGTGACTGAGGCGCCGTACCGCCTGCAGAAGGGCGCGGGTTTCCCGGACGTGGTCAATGACACGCAGGGAGAGAACCGTCTGGTCCTCATCACCTGTGGCGGCAAGTTTGTGGGTGGTCAGCTTGGCTACGAAGACAACATCATCACCGTGGCGGAGCCGGTGGCGCCGGTGGAGGGCGCTGAGGCACCGGTAGAGGGTGGCGTTGAGGCACCTGCTGAGGCACCGGCGGCTTAAGCTGTCGCAGCGGTCTAAGCCGGTGAATGGCTTAGGCGGAGGCCTCCTGCAGGCGGGCAATATGCAGCGTCAAGTAGGAGACCTCATCGGGGGTTAGGGCGCTGTCGAGGCGCAGCTCAATCAGGTTGGCCACCATCTGGGCGGTCTCGACGGCATCGGGGTAGCGCGCGGAGATAGCGGTGGCCACTTGGCGGTCGTCAGAGTCGAGCTGCTGGTGCTCCGCCATGCGCACAAACAGGTAGCGCAGGTGCGTGATGAAGCGGGCGACGGAGATGTCCTCGCTGTTGAGCTCCGTATCGTTGTGGGAGCCGATAACGGCCAGGATCTGCTGAATCAGTCCCGTCATGCGGTAAGTGCCGGAAAGGTCTCCCACCGCGAAGCCGGCGTTGACCAGATGCAGGGTGATGGCCACAGCTTCATCTGGAGCCAGCGGCTTGTGCAGACCGCTGTTGATGGCGGTCAGCAGGTCCTGCGCCAGAGCAAAATCCTCGGCGTAGAGATGTCGGACCTCAGCCTCTAAGGGGTAGGCGATTGCGGTGCCGCGGGAAACCGCGCCGTGGACGTGATCCGCAATCGCCACCACGAGCGTGAGCTTGCTGCGCAGAGCCTCGGACATGTCGACGGAGTGCATGGCGTCGATAATTAGCTGCACGTATTCGCCGGGGATACCGGCAATCATGGCGGCCAGGTGGTCTGGGTCGCGGCCGGAATCCGGGACGAAGACCTTCACCACCTTGGCCGGATCAACCTCAGTGCCAGGATGTGCCTGAAAACCGATGCCACGGCCGGTGACAATGACGTCCTCCGCGCCGCGCCGTGCGAGAACGACGTTGTTATTGAATACTCGCAGCAGTTGCACAAGGCACCTTTCTGGTTGAGGTTAACTTGTTAAGGCTAGCCCGACGAGGCTAGCCGGTTGAGGCACAAAACGACTAAAGCCGGCCACGATGGCGATTACATCGAGCCAGCTTAGTCAGGGTTCGTTAAAGGCGTGCTCAAGGTTCCCTAGTGGGTCCTTTAGCGGGTCGTGGTGATGACCGTGTCGCCAGCGGCGGCGTGGTTGAGGCCAGCCGGGGTGACGGCAGACAGTGCCTTGGTGTTGGTCACGGCCAGGACGATGGTGGTGTCGTAGCCGGCTTCGGTGACCTTGGCAAAGTCAACGGTGGCAAGCAGCTCGCCCTGCTTGACGGTATCGCCCTTCTTGACGGCCGGGGCGAATCCTTCGCCCTTCATCTTGACGGTGTTGATGCCGATGTGGACCAGGACCTCCACACCGTCCTCGGTCTTGATGCCGTAGGCGTGGCCGGACTTCATAGCGCTGACGATCGTGCCGCTCACCGGGGAGTAAACGTCGTTGCCCTCAGGGACGATGCCGACGCCATCGCCGAGCGTTCCAGCAGAGAAGACCGGGTCATCGATCTCAGCCATCGGGACAACCTTGCCGGCAGCCGGGGAAGCAATGTCGGTGGTGGTGCCAGCGGCGGGCTCAGCAGCCTTGGCCGGGGCGTCTGCCTTGGTAGCGGTAGCGGTGGCAGCGCCAGCACCGGCGCCGGCAGTGGCGGTGGCTGCGGGGGCGTCGGCAAGCGCGGTGTTGTCAGCGTTGTCGGCGTTGTCGAGCTCGGCCTTCTCAGCTGCCTCGCGGGCGGCCTTGGCCTCAGCGCGCTCCTCCGGGGTGCGGTAGTCGGTGAAGAGGATGAGCAGGAAGGCCACGAAGAAGGCCACCGCAATGGAGATGGCGTACTTGGCCATCGGGGTGAAGACCGGGATGGTCAGCAGGGAGGTGAAGACGAAGGCATCGGTAGTAATGCCGTTCGTGCCCAGGGTCAGCAGAGCCACGGTCAGGCCACCAGCGAAGCAGCCCACCAGCATGCGCGGGTAAATCCTCTTGTAGCGCAGGTGGATACCGTAGAGGGAAGGCTCAGACACGCCACCCAGCAGACCGGCCAGGAGAGCAGAGCCGGAGGTCTGGCGCATCACGTTGTCGTGGTCACGGATGGACAGAGCCAGCACACCAGCGGTGGCGCCGAAGCAGGCGAAGTTCCATGCGCCCATCGGGCCCTGGATGAAGTCATAGCCCAAGGTCTGGATGTTGACCAGCATGAGGGCGTTAAGCGGCCAGTGCAGGCCCAGCGGAACCAGGAAGGGGTAGAGCATCGGGATGGCTAGGGCGAAGACGAACGGGACGTTGTCATTCATCCAGGACAGGCCGGCGCCAATGCCGTTACCGGCCCAGACGCCGAAGGGACCAATGAGGAAGGCCGTCAGCGGGATGAGGACGATCATGGTGAGGAAGGGGACGAAGACCATGTGCACCGCGGACGGAATGATCTTCTGGAAACCCTTGTAGAAGAGTGCGGCAACAGCAGCCATGATGAGCGGAACGAAGACGTTTCCGCCGTACTCCGGCAGCTGCATGGTCATACCGAAGATGGGGATGGAGCACTGCTCAGCACCCAGAGTGTCGTTGGTGACGCACTGGACCGCGGGATTCTCCGAGAGATCGAGGAATTCCGGGGTGAACAGTGCGAGCATGATCGCGGCGGGGACCCAGGGGTCGATGCGCAGCTTCTTACCGGCGTTATAAGCCACCATGACCGGCAGGAAGTAGAAGACTGAACGCCACATGGCATCCACGAAGAACCAGGAGGCCGGCTTGTCCGGGGAGCGGAAGTCCACGACGCCAAAGGCATCCAGCACCGATGCGAAGGCGATGACCAGGGAAGCGCCTAGCAGCACACCCAGAATCGGGCGGAAGGAATCGGAGAGATACTCGAAGAAGGTATCCATCCATGGCAGCTTGCCCTTGGACTTGGCGCGGGCGGCGGCCTTGACATCGTCATTGGAACGGCCATCGGCACCGCCGGCATTCTTCATCTGCGGGAGAGCGTTGATCTGGTCATAGACCGTGGCCACGTCACCGCCGATGACCACCTGGTAGTTGCGCCCGCCTTGGGGCACAGCACCCATGACCTTGGGGATAGATTCGAGTGCTTCCTTGTCTGCCTTGGAGGCATCAGCCAGCTCAAAGCGCAGGCGGGTGGCGCAGTGCGTGAGAGAGGTGATGTTCTCCGCCCCGCCGATGCCATCCAGGATGGCCTCGGCTGCCGAGCGAATATCAGTCGACATGAGAATCCTTTCGCGAGTTAAGGGCCTGTGAAAACCACAAAAGACCTAGGCCACAATGGTTCATAGCGAACCATCCCCACGCGGCTAAGAGTGGGGAGCCTAGGTCTTGCCCGAAGTAACAATCCTGGTTAGGAGCCTACTCCGAGGTGCTCACGGGAGACAAGTTTCTGTGGGATAGCACACTTTGGCCCCGGCTTAGGTGTCGGTGGCCTGGGAAGTTGATGAGGAAAAGCGTCAAGCGGGCGGCGAGCAAGGGTGTGTTCCCGTACTGTGAAAGTGTCGTAGTGTCACTGTGTGTCCCAAATTGTGATCCCGGGTACACGCCTTCTATGCAGAGAAAGGTTGGTCATGACCGCCAAGTCCTCACGCAATTCTGCCTTTATCAGCGTCATCGGGCGCGGCTTCGACGGTTTGGACGTTGCTGCTGTGGCTCAGGAACTAGGAGCCACCTTTGCCCAGGTCGATGACTTGGGAACCACGCTCAGCGAGGTTTTGGACAACGCCCCCGCGGGCAACCTGGTCCTTCAGGGCACAGGCGTTATGGACTTTGACGCCAAGGCCGCGGCCGCTCTGGGCCTGCCCTTCGTGCTGGTTTCTGACGCGCCTGACCGCGCCGCGGAGCTGGCGCTTGAGCACGCGCGCTCGGTAGGCGCCACCGTGGTGGGCGCGGTGGGAGACGTCTCCTCCGTTCCCAGTGCGATTTCTTCCCTGGAGGACATCGAGCCCTATATGTGCGCCGAGCTCTTCCAGAAGCAGCTTCTGGATCAGGCCCGCGAAATCGGGGCGCACATCGTGCTGCCGGAGGGCGAAGATGATCGCATCCTTCAGGCCGCGGGGGAGCTCATCAAGGGCAAGGTGGCGAAGCTGACGATTTTGGGTGACGGGGACGTCGAAAAGCGCGCCCAGGAACTCGGGATCGACCTGAGCGGCGTGGAAATCATCAACCACCTGGAATCCCCGTTGGCGGAGGAATTTGCAGCGGACTTTGCGGAGCTGCGCAAGAAGAAGGGCGTGACGCTGGAGCAGGCGCGCGAGACCATGAAGGACGTGTCCTACTTCGCCACGATGATGGTGCACAAGGGCTTGGCCGATGGCATGGTCTCCGGCGCGGCGCACACCACGGCGCACACCATTAAGCCTTCCTTCCAGATCATCAAGACCAAGCCGGAGGCCTCCGTTGTCTCCTCCATCTTCCTCATGGTGATGCCGGGCCGCCTGTGGGCCTTTGGTGATTGCGCGGTGAACCCGAACCCGACCCCGGAGCAGCTCGGTGAGATCGCCATCGTCTCCGCGCAGACCGCCGCGCAGTTCGGCCTGGACCCGCGCGTGGCGCTGCTGTCCTACTCCACGGGCACCTCGGGCGCTGGCCCGGATGTGGAGAAGGTGACGCAGGCCGTCGAGGTGGCTCGCGGCATCGATTCCTCCGTGGCGGTGGATGGTCCGCTGCAGTTCGACGCTGCCTGTGACCCCGGCGTGGCTGCCAAGAAGGCGCCGGAATCCGACGTTGCGGGTAAGGCCACGGTCTTCGTCTTCCCGGACCTGGAGGCCGGCAACATCGGTTATAAGACGGCGCAGCGCACCGGTGGCGCACTGGCGGTGGGCCCGATTCTGCAGGGCCTGAACAAGCCGGTCAATGACCTCTCGCGTGGTGCGACGGTTCCGGACATCATCAACACGGTGGCTATTACCGCTATCCAGGCAGGAGTGAAATAGATGGCGTACGTACTCGTTCTCAACTCGGGTTCCTCCTCGGTTAAATTCCAGCTGGTGGACCCGGAAAGCTCGGCCACGGATACCCCGCTGGTCTCCGGCTTGGTGGAGCAGGTCGGTGAGCCGCAGGGTGCGGTGACCGTCAAGACGGGCGGTGAGGAATACAAGGAAGAGCTGGAGATTCCTACCCACTCCTTCGGCCTTGACCGCGCCTTCGGCATCATGCACGAGCACGGCGTAGGCCCGACGGATGTCGAGGTCATCGCCGTGGGCCACCGCGTTGTGCACGGCGGGCGCTTGTTCAGCGAGCCGCAGCTCATCGTGGACCAGATTGAGTCCATGATCGAGGACCTCATCCCGCTCGCACCGCTGCACAACCCGGCGAACCTGGACGGCATCCGCGTGGCGCGCAAGCTGCTGCCGGACATCCCGCACGTGGCGGTCTTCGATACGGCCTTCTTCAACCACATGCCGCCGGCGGCCGCGCTCTATGCCATCAATAACGATGTGGCCTCGCAGTACGATATTCGCCGTTACGGCTTCCACGGAACCTCCCACGAGTTCGTCTCCCAGCAGGTGCCGAAGCTCTTGGACCGCGACCCGGGCCACGTCCACCAGATCACGCTGCATTTGGGCAACGGTGCTTCGGCGGCGGCGATTCGCAACGGCCGCCCGATCGATACCTCGATGGGCCTGACCCCGCTGGCGGGTCTGGCCATGGGCACGCGCTCGGGCGATATTGATCCGGGTATTATCTTCCACCTCTCGCGTGAGGCAGGGATGTCGATCGATGAGATCGATAACCTTTTGAACAAGCGCTCCGGCGTGAAGGGCATTGCGGGTGTCAACGATTTCCGCGTGCTGCGCGAGCGCATTAACAACGAGGACCAGGACGCCTGGCTGGCCTACAACATCTACATTCACCAGCTGCGCCGCTTCATTGGTGCCTACATGATTGCGCTGGGCCGCGTGGATGCGATCACGTTTACCGCCGGCGTGGGTGAGAACGATACTGAGGTCCGCCAGGATTCGCTGTACAACCTGGACATGTACGGCATTGACTTCGATAAGGAAGCCAACCTCGTGCGCTCGAAGGAGCCGCGCATGATTTCGACCGCGGATTCCCAGGTCAAGGTCTTCGTGGTGCCGACCAACGAGGAGCTGGCCATCGCGCAGAAGTCCGCGGAGGTGGCCGCCATGGCTCGGGAGGCGGGGCTGTACTAAGCCGGGCGTCGGCTATGCCGCCGGCCGGTAGCGCTGGCGGCTAGAACATCGTGACTGGGCGGACCTTGTTGGCCAAGTCCACCAGCGCGTAGCGGTGGCGGGCGAACGGCGCCTGGCGCGCCAGTGCCCGCAGGGTATCCGCCAGGCCGTAGCGCAGGCCGCGCTGGGTAAAGGGGAACTCGAAAAGATCGTTGGGGGAGGCCGCAGCATCGAGGTCTGATTCGCGCAGGAAGGTCAGCCCGGCGGAGATGACCGCGATCTTGATCTGCAAGAAGCGCGGCTCGTTCTGCGGAATCTCCTCCAAGCGGCGAGCGGCCCGGCGGATGCGGGACTCGGAGAGATCGTGCACGATGAGCTGCAGAACCGTGGTCAAGCGGGCCATGCGGTGGTGGCGCGAGGCGTTGGGGACCTTATCCAAGGTGGCCACGGCGAGCTCAACTTGGTGCTCGGCGCGCAGCTGGCGGGCCAAGCCGAAGGCGGAGGAGACAGTCGTCGGGTTCGTCGCCCACACGATGCCGTAGAGGCGCAGCGAGTTGAAACGCAGGTGGGCGGGGTCATCGGTGACGTGGTCCCAGATGCCGGGCTGATCCTCAAAAGCGTCATTAGGCAGATCCGCGAGCGAGGTGGTGAGGTTGGCGCAGGCGCGGGCAACGGAGGCGTCGATTAGCGCGGCCTCCGAAAAACCTAGCTGCTGCAAGATGAGCTCATTGACCGCGCCGATGGCCAGCTTGGGGGCGGCCTCACCAGGCAGCACGTCGAGGACGTGGGCGAAGTGGGCTTGGGCCTCGCGGTACTTATCCAAAAGCAGCTCGGTCACGCCGGAGTACCAGTGGAAACGCCAGTCCCTCCCCAGGCGGTCCTCGATGGAGTTCAGCCACTCGCGGGCCTGGCCGATGTAGCCCAAGTCAATCATGGAGCGCACCACGCCGAGCGGAATCTCGGCGGACTCCTCATACTCCGGGGCCTGCATGGCCTGGCGAAGTGTTTCCAGCGCTTCCTGTGGCTCCGTGTAGGAGGAACCTTGCAGCAGCGGGGCGCCGATGTCGGAGCGGACGATGAGCGGGATGGGCAGCGCGGAGACCACCTCGGGGGCGGTGATGCGGACGGTGCGGTCGATGCCGTCGATGAGCTGATCCGTGCGGAAGACCAAGTGCTTCGTGCCGAAGGTCGTACGCTGCGGGGAGAAGACCGAGTGCTGGGCCGGGTGCTGGATGCCATCGCGGAGCGCGATGACCTCCCGCAGTACGCCGAAGAGCTGGTCACGCAGCTCGGCGACGGAGGCGAAGCGCTGCTGTGGGTCCGGATCCGTGGCGCGCAGCAGCAGGCGGTAGAAGGAGAGGTAGCGGCGCAGCAGCGGCTCCTCCGTGGGGGAAGGCAGGCCGGGCTTGTAGACGCCATCCTCCACCGGCAGCTTCAGCGTCAGGCATGCCAGGGTGCGGCCGATGGTGTAAATATCGCTGGCCACCGAAGGGCCCTGCGTGGCAATTTCCGGGGCCTGAAAACCCTGCGTGCCGTAGATGTGGCCGAAGGCGCCGATGCCGGAGACCGCGCCCAGATCGATGAGCTTGACCTGGTCCTCGGTGACGATGATGTTCGAGGGCTTCAAGTCGTTGTAGACCACGCCGCGGGCGTGCAGGTAGTCCAGGGCGGGCAGGATTTCGAGGATATAGGCAATCGCCGTGTCGACTGGGAAGCGGTCCGTGGCCTGGTCGTTGCGGCGCTGCTTCAGTGAGGGGCCGCCGACGTACTCCATGACGATGAAGCCGCCGGGCACGCGGGGGTCATCGATGAAGTTGAAAATCTTCACGATATTCGGGTGCGTGATGTCCGCGAGGAATTCGCGCTCCGCCTCCGCGGTGGCGGTCTCTTCGGCGGAGTTGGTGGATTGCATGCCTTTGAGCACCACGATGCGCCCGGAGACGAAGTGGTCGTTAGCCAGGTAAATCCAGCCCAGCCCGCCATGCGCGAGCACGCCCAAGATCTCGTACTGGCCGGCCACCATGTCACCCGGCTTGAGCTGCGGTGGGGCGGCGCGGGGCGCGTCCTTGGGATCGATGAGCGCGTCGCGCGGGTTGCCCGGGACAACGAAGGGCAAGGTGGCCATGCCATCGGCCACTTCCCGGTCGGTGCGCTTGGTGCTGCGGCGCTGGCGGAAGGTATCGAGCGCGCGGCGCCGTGAGGCTTGCGAGGGGTCCTCTGCTTTGCGGCGATCACGCAGCTGCCCCAGCTCCTCGATGAGCGCGGCGATATTGTCCGAGTCGACGTATTCGCCATCGTCGGGTTGGCCCGTCGCCGTGCCGCTCGTGCCCATACGATTCGCGGGGGAGAGGCGGGCACCGGTGGCGGCCTCGTAGTCATCGTCATCGTCGTCCGCGAAGGGATCAAAGGGCACGGCGGCGGTGCGGTCGGAGGCTTCGGCGTCGGCGGCACCGGCAGCTGTTGTTCCCGCGCTGTGCGAATCTGTTGGGGAGACGCTGAGGTGGTGGTCCTCCGAATAGTCGTCATCGTCATCCGCGAAGGGATCGAAGCGCACGGCTTGGGTGGCGTCGTTAGTGGCGTCGGTGGCGGCGTCGTTAGTGACGTCGTGGGCGGCGGGGTGGTTAGCGGTCGTGGCGGCGTCGGGCTGAGCGTCCTCGTGCTCTTCGGGCGTGAGGTGATCGAGCTCATCCTCGGTGAAGCGGTGCGACATTACTGGCCCTCCTTCTTCTCGCCGGGCTGGTCCTTGGCTGCGGAGCTCGGCTGTGATTCCTCGGCAGGCGGAGTCTCGTTGAGGTACTTCGGTTCCGGGAGCACGGGCTGCTCCATGTAATTCCCCAGCCAGGTATTAAAGAGCTCCTGCCAGGTGCCGTCGCGGCGGATGCGCTCCAGCGTGGAGTTGATCTGGCGGATGAGCGGGCGCGAGTCATAGGAGGCATCGGGCTTGCGCACGGCCACGCCGTAGCTCTGGCTTTCCAAGGGTTCGCCGACGATCTCGGTGTATTTATCCTGCGCCAGCATGCCGGATAGCAGGGCGTCATCCACGACGATGCCATCTGTCTGGCCCAGCTGCAGCGCCATGAGGCAATCGCCCCAGGCGCGGGTCTCCAAAATATCGGAAGACGGCGAGTGTTTGCGTATCGCGTCCACCATGGTGGATCCTTTCGCCGCGCACAACGTTAGCCCGGCGGCCTCCGCGATGGAATGGATGCCCGAGTTCTTCAGCACCAGCAACCGCGCATCCGTCTGCATATACGGAATGGAGAAGGCCACTTCGCGCTGGCGCTCGGGGCTAATCGTCATGGTGCGGATGACCATGTCCACCGTGCGATCATTCAGTGCACGAGCGCGGTCGGAGGCCTCCACGAAGCGGAAGTCCACCTTGTTGGGATCCCCGAAGATATCGCGGGCGATTTCGCGGGCGATATCGACCTCGAATCCGCGGACCTCGCCGCTGGCGGTATCGCGGTAGCTGAGCAGGTTATTGGAGCGGTCCACGCCCACGATGAGCCGGCCGCGTGCCAGGATGTTGGGCACGCGCTCCTCCGGCTTCTTATCGTCCGGGCGGTAGGAGCCGTAAACGTCCGCGGTGCTTTGCTTGGACACCTCTCCCGTGCCGGCGGGTTCGATGATGGCGTCCTCCGGCAGCGGCGGCCCCGGGGTGGAGTTGAGATCCGCGCTGGAGGGCAGGATCGGATCCGGCGTGCTGGGCGGCTCCGGCTCGCAGGCGCTGAGTGCCACGGCGGCGCTGAGCAGCAGCACGGCCGCAGTGGCGTGCTGGCGGTGGTCGGTTCGGCGGCGCATCACAGGTACTCCTGCAGGCGGGGGCGGATACCCAGCCACACGGCGATAATCGCGCCGAACGTGGCTAGGAGGACGCCGGTAGACACCATGGTCATGGCATTGAGACCCTGAACCAGGTAGGTGCGCATGGCGTCGCGGGCTTGGTCGATGAGCGCGGCCAGGGAGTTATCCACGGCATTGAAGGCGCTGGCGGCGGTCGGGTCACCATCCGGATCGATGGCGGTGGCTTGGTAGAGCGCGGCGTCGTAATGGCCCATGGAGAGATCCTCCATGAAAGCATCGTGGGTGGTTTCCCAATCCTCCAAGGCCTCCTTGGCGCGAGGAATCAAGGAAGGATCGGAGGAGGGGAAGTCGTCGTCGTCAAGCGCCTGCTCATAGTCCCGCAGGGCCCGGTCCACGGAGTACACCGTGGAGTTAAAGTGCACGGACATGTCCTGTTGGGAGGAGCGCAGGACCAGCGCCAGGGTCTCGGAGGTGCGCATCTGCTGGGCCTCAATGCGCGAGGCGGTCAGCGAATCCCAGGGGCGCGACACCGTCTCGAAGCCTTGGTGGCCGGACGCCCACGTGGCGAAGTTGGAGCCAGCGGCCCACACCAGCGCCAGGAACAACAGTCCCGTGGCCACCACGAAACCGCGGTTGAAGCGGCGGCGGGTCAGCCGCCACAGCCACCACTGCGCCAAGCCGAGGAAAATGATCGCCGCGACCAGGCCCGAAAGCGGCACCCACTGCGGGCGGGTTAGGCGCTGCTGTTGCTGGGTCACCTTCGCCGAGGTCAGGGTGAACAGCTCCGCAGCGGCGGGAAGAATCTGGGTGCGCATGAGCGCCGAGGCATTGGACATGTAGGAGTTCGCCACGGCGTGGCCCGCACGGTGATTGACGCGGGCCTTTTCCACCAGGGCGGTGTAGACCGGCAGCTTGCGCTGGATAAACGTGACGAGCTCGCGCACGCGTTCATCTTCGGCGGAGGTGCCGACGATGGCCTGCGTGGCGGCGACGGAGGCGGCGTCGATGGCCTCGTTATAGCGGTCGCGGTTATCCTCCGGCTCCACGCCTGCCTGGACGAAGCCGGTGGTGGCGACGGTATCGGCCAAAGACAGGTTGGTGTAGAGGTGGTGCGCCGCGTTGGACATCGGCTCGGTGGAGGCCAGTAGTGTGTCCAGATCATCGTGGCGCGCGGCCGAGGAAGAGGACATGGAAAAGCCGGCTGCTGCGAGCGCTACGGTGAGAATTAAGGTAACCGTAAACAACTTGCCGGGAGTGGTGATGGCGAAGCTATAGAGGCGCCGGATGACGCGCGCGGGGCCGGCGAAGGAGCTCATCGCCAGCTGCGTGGGGCGGCTAAAAACCGGCGCGGAGGGCTCGGTGACGTCATCGAGCCAATGATCGCCCCATGATTCGGGGGAGTGCTCGCGCAGTTCGGTGGCCGGGCCGGTCATTCCCTTAGGATAGCGCTCTCGTGCGCCTCGCGCGATGATTTCGGGGGCGTTGGCGCGGGGAGTTTGTCGCGTATCGTGTAAGGCATGTGTGCACGCGTTAACCCAGAACTTTCCGGTGATGGCTGGTCGAAGGGCCCGGGCGGGGTGCCGGTGTGGGGCAAGTTTGGAGCAGCTGGTCTCTTCCTCGTGGCGGGGGATGAGGTACTGCTCCAGCATCGCGCGACGTGGACGAATAACGGCGGGACCTGGGGAATCCCGGGCGGGGCGCGGGATAAGCCGGAGTCGCCGGAGCAGGCCGCGCTGCGGGAGACGGAGGAGGAAACTGGAATCTCGCCGGCAGACGTCGAGGTGCTGGATGCCGTCGTCACTGCCGGGCCTTTTTCGGAAGGCTGGACCTATACCACGGTGTTGGCCCGGACGGTTTCGGGGCAGCGCTTGGCCACGACTGCCAACGAGGAATCCGCCGAGCTGCGCTGGGTGCCGTTTGGCCAGGTAGAAGAGCTGGAATTGTTGAAGCCTTCCGGGAGGCGCTACCGGGGCTGCTGGGACGCTGGGAGGAACTCACCAGCTGATATAGAAGCTGATACAGGCGGCGGGCAGGAACCTGTGGCACTCTGTAGAGCATGATTGAAGTAGCCGGACTGACCAAACAGTACAAGTCTGTCCGCGCCGTCGATGACCTCACCTTTCAAGTAGAGCCGGGCCAAGTGACCGGCTTTCTGGGGCCCAACGGCGCTGGAAAATCAACGACGATGCGCATGATCCTGGGCTTGGACAAGCCCACCGCTGGCACCGCTTTGGTGCACGGCAAGCCCTACCGCGAGCTGAAGAACCCACTGCGGGAGGTGGGCGCGCTTCTCGACGCCAAAGCGGTCCACGCCAACCGTACCGCCGCCAACCACCTGTTGTGGATGGCGCAGGCCAACGGTATTCCTACCTCCCGCGTCGATGAGGTTCTGGGCCTAGTGGGGCTGGCTGATGTTGCTGGCAAGAAGGCCGGCGGCTTCTCCCTCGGTATGGGCCAGCGCCTCGGCCTGGCTGCCGCACTGCTGGGGGATCCGGGCGTGCTGATCCTGGACGAGCCGGTCAATGGCCTCGATCCGGAAGGTATTCGCTGGGTGCGCTCGCTCGTGCGGGCGCTGGCGGCAGAAGGCCGCACAGTGCTCATCTCCTCCCACCTGCTGGCGGAGATGGCGCAGACGGCGGACCACCTGGTGGTCATCGGCCGCGGCAGGCTCTTGGCCAATCAGCGCACCTATGACTTTGTGAAGGAAAACTCCAGCGCTTCGGTTGTTGTGCGTTCGGAGCACCTGCGCGAGTTCGGCTCGGCGCTCAAGGCGGCTGGAGTGACCTTCCGCGAGTCGGTCGATGAAGAACAGCGCCCGACGCTGGTGATCCCTCACCAGACCACAGACTACGTCGGCAAGCTGGCCTATTCCACGGGAGTGCCGCTGACGGAATTGACCCTCCACCGCGCCTCACTGGAGGAGGCTTATGTGGCCATGACGGATCGCGCGGTGCAGTACCAAGCGGAGGCACCGCAGAAAGGGGCCCAGCTCTAATGTTTTTCAACACTGTTCACGCGGAGTGGACGAAGCTGCGCACGACGAAGTCCTTCTGGTGGACCACGGCGCTCATCTTCCTCATCGTGACCGGCTGGACGCTGCTGAACTCGCTCAACGCGGGGGAGGCGGTGCTGGGCATTAGCCCGCTGCAGCCGCGGAGCTTGGCCTCCATCCTCCTGCTCATGGGCGTGCCGATCATGATGATCCAGGGCGCGATGATGGTGACCACGGAGTACCGCTACAAGACGCAATCCCTCACGTTCTTGGCCAACCCGAATCGCTGGAGCGTAGCCTGCGCCAAGCTTGTGGTGTATGGCGTGATTGCGGCTGTCATTGCCTTCTTGGGCTTGGTGTACATCTTCGTGTTGGCGGATCTCACGGCCAACGAATCCGCGGCGGAGGCCTTCCAGCCTTTCTCCAGCGACGACGGCAAGCACATGCTGTGGGCCTTCCCCATCGCGGCCTTTGGCGCGGTGCTCTTCGTGCAGGGTCTGGGTCTGCTGCTGCGGCAGACCGCCGGCACGGTGGCGATTTCCCTCATCTTGTACATGGGTCTGGAAAACTTGGTGCGCCTGCTCCCGGTGGTGGGAGACAAGGTCATCCACTTCATGCCGTTTACTGCTTTCCAGAACTGGGCGTTGGACTACGTGGATGAGAACGCCCCGTGGAGCTCGATTGGCTTTGAGGCCCTCGTCTTCTTCGGCTGGGCTGGTGTGCTGTGGATCCTGGGCGTTATCGTGCTGGAGCAGCGCGACGCGTGATCCCTTTTCCGCTTCTGGCGACGTTGGCGCTGTTGTCCGCAACAGCGCCTTTCGCTACTGATATGTACTTGCCGGTGATGCCGGAGATCGTCTCCGATCTGGGCACCACCCGGGCCATGGTGCAGCTGACCATCTCGGGCTTCTTCGTCGGCATGGGCGTGGGCCAACTTGTGATGGGCCCGCTGTCTGATGCCATCGGGCGCAAGCGCCTCCTCGTTGCCGGCGCCTTTCTCGCTCTGCTGGCTTCCGTATTGGCGGCGATGGCCCCGACCGCCTCGGTGCTCGTCGTGGCCCGCGTGCTGCAGGGCCTCGGCGGCGGTGCGTGCGTGGTGCTCTCCCGCGCGGTGGTCCCAGACCTCGTGCATGGTGCCGCGGCGGCGAAAGCCTATTCGCTGCTCATGGCGCTCCAAGGTATCGCTCCGGCGGTAGCCCCAGTACTGGGCGGCATCCTGGCGGAGCCGCTGGGCTGGCGCGGCATCTTCTGGGTGCTGGCGGGGCTGCATGCGGTGCAGTTGGTGCTGGCCATCGCTATCGTCCCGGAAACCGCGGGCGGCCGCTCCCGCGATGGGTTGCTGCGCACGGTGGCGGGCAATTACTGGGCGGTGCTGACTAACGCCCGGGTTTGGGGCTACCTGGTGACTATGGCCTTCGGCTTCTGTTCGATGTTTTGCTACATCTCCGCCTCGGCGTTTGTGGTGCAGGACCAGTGGGGATTCTCGCCGTTGGGCTATTCGATGGTCTTCGGCATCAACTCCGTGGGCCTCTTCGCGGCCACGTTGATTAACTCGCGCGCGATGGATTCGGTCTCCCCGGCGGTCATGCTGCGCACCGGCGTGACCGGCGTCTTCGCATGCGGGGTGCTCTTGTTGCTATCGGTGATGCTCGGCGCCCCGGTGTGGGTCTGCCTCATTGTGCTTTTTGCTTGCGTGGCACCGACCGGCTTCATCATGGGCAATGCCACGGCATTGGCCACGGGTTTGATGCGCCCGCGCGCAGGAAGCGTGTCCGCCATCATGGGCTTTGGCCAGTCCATGCTGGCCAGCGTTATCAGCCCGCTCATGGGCTGGGGCTCGAACGCCGCGCTGACCATGGCCATCGGCATGGTGTGCTGCAGCTTCATCTCGTTGTGCGGCCTCGTGGTATCCACGCGGCTGGCCCGCGGCGCCGCGTGAAGTTCAACAGATGTGCACAACGCAGAGAGCGTTCATGCGTATTATTGGCCGCATGGCTACCCCACGTCTCGCCGAGCTTCGCCTGAGCAAGTTCAAGTCTTTCCAAGATGCTGTATTGACTCTGCATCCAGTCACCTTTCTGACTGGCTTAAACAGTTCTGGAAAGTCGAATGCTTTGGATGGGCTGGAGGTTTTGTCCCGCTTGGCATCGGGGGCAGAACTAGGAGACGCACTTGATGGGCGCATGACCCAAACCGGCCCGATCCGAGGTGGCTCTCGTGGTTGCGCCCCGCATGGTACCGAGAGCTTTGAACTGGGCTGTACCGTTGAATCTGGGACAGATACGTACCGCTATGACGTCGAGGTTCAGGTATATCCGGAGTTGCGTGTTGTCAAAGAAAGCCTCGTGGGTACCGGATATTCCGTAAAGAGCGGCACCCGCACTAGCGATGCAGAGTTGTTTAAGACCCAGCCGGCAGCAGACAACCGAGCTGGGATCTACACGTTAATTTTTAGCGGAAAGCGTGGGGCAAACCCCACCACACTCTTGCGTGACTCTCGCCTTATTTTGGGACAGATTAAAGCGGTGCTTGCGGGAAAGAACCGTGCAGAGAATTCGGTGTTGAAAGGGGCGTCGATTGTATCCATGGCGCTTCGATCAGTGTTTCACCTCGATCCAGTCCCCAGCCTCATGCGGGATTACGTCCCAAGGAAGAGCACGCAGCTGAAGCGTAGCGGTGAGAACCTCTCGGCGGTACTGTGGCAGTTGCACAAGGATTCCCCCAAGACTTTCCAAGAGCTAGGGCAGCTGGCCGCTTATGTGACTGGAGTGGATTCCACACTGGACTTTATTGACTCGCCGTTGGACGAAGTCATGCTGACCCTCGTGGAACACTTCGAAGATGGAAAGCAAGAAAGAACGCCTGCTCGTGAAATGAGCGATGGCCTCCTCCGATTCCTCGCAATTGCAACGGCGCTTAAAACTGCGCCCAAGGACTTGGATATCGAACAGCCACTTGAACTTGGTGATGACGTAGAGAACCCAGTAGCTCAAATTGTCGTCGAAGAAATGGAAAACGGGCTCCACCCTTCGCAGGCGCAAAGAGTTATGCAGATGCTTAGCGAATCCGCACGCAAACATGACTCGCAGGTTCTTGTCACGACCCACAGTCCTGCCATCTTGGACCAGATTTCTGGGGAGAAAAACGGTCAGGTAGCAGTGTGCTACCGGGATAGCAGAACCGGACAAAGCGAGCTCTCGCCTTTGGTGGAGTTACCGGATTTCGTGGAATCCATTTCCAAGCACAGCTTGGGTGCTGCGGTCACCGCTGGTGAATTAGTCGATGACACCGAAACACAGATTAGTTTCGAGAACATGAATCGGCTTTTTGGGATCGGCTGATGCGCGTTTACTTCATCGATACCTCTGTGCTGGATAACCTGCTTGCGATTCCTCACAAATGCCAAGCTAAAGAACAAGCCAAAATCGATTTTGCGGAACGCCAAAGTGAGAACGCGAAGTTCATCCTGCCGATTACCGCGGTCATTGAAACCGGAAATCACATTGCGCAGCTTCCGCAGGGCGACGTGAGGCGCAAAATTGCGGAAAAATTTTCCCAGATGCTAGAGCTGACCGCCCATCAACAATCCCCATGGATCCTGCATGACTTTCAGTGGAACAAGGAGTTCATCACCGAGCTCGTCTCAAGGCACCGTGCGGGTCTATCAATGGTGGACATGATGACTCAGCAGGTTGGTGGCGGCGACCTTTGTATTCTGACTGAGCGCGAGTTGTATAAGCGCGCCACCGGAATTACCGCAGAAGTGTGGACATACGATGCGGCGCTGGGTGCATATTCTGGATAGGTCATGCCCAATCAAGGGCGAGGCACATCGAGCTCGCGGGCGTGCTCCTACTGCAGCGCTGAAGTCAGGCGCATGACGTTGTCCACGTAGCGGCGCAGCAGGCCGCGCTCGTTCCATTCTTCGAGGGTGAGCTCGTGGCAGACCTTCTTGTAATTGGTGGCCAGCTGGGTGAAATCCTCGATGAGGTCGCCCTTGGCCACCAGCATGGTCGATTCATAGTTGAGGCCGAAGGAGCGCATATCCATGTTGGAAGACCCGAACATGCACAGCGGTTCGCGCTCCGGCAGGCCCGGGTCCGCCAGGATGAACTTGGAGTGCAGCACGAAGGGCTCGGGGAATTGGAAGATCCGCACTCCCGCCTCCAAGAGTGCCTGGTAGTAGGAGGACTGCGCGTGGTGGACCATGAACTGGTCCGCCTTCGCGGACACTAGGAGCTCCACCTCGACGTCGCGGTAGCAGGCGGTGGTCACCGCCTCCAAGAGGGACTCATCCGGGATGAAGTAGGGCGAGCAGAGGATGAGCTTTTCCTTCGCGTGGTGCACCACCGAATTGAACATGCGCAGGTTGGGTTCCGTGGTGTAGCCGGGGCCGGAGGGGACCAACTGGAGGTGGTTGGAGTCCGCCGTCATAGCGTCGTCATAGGGCTGCATGTCCAAGGACAGCTGCTCCTCTGATTCCAGATACCAATCCACCGCGAACACCGCGGCGAGCGAAGTGACCACCGGTCCGGTCATTTCGACCATGTAGTCGATCCATGCGCGGTCCTTGGTCTTGTACTCGCGCTTGATCATGTTCATCGAGCCCAAGAAGCCAGTATGGCCATCGATGACCACGATCTTGCGGTGATTGCGCAGATCCGGGCGGCGGAAGCGGCCCTTGTGCAGCTGCAGCGGAAGCATGAGCCGCCAGTCGACGTCAATCTCGGTGAGGCGCTTGCCCAGCGTGAAGTAGCCCTTGTACTTCAGGCTGCCGATCTGATCGAGCAGCAGCTTGACCTCCACGCCGCGCTCGCGGGCGCGCGCCAGGGACTGGAAGAAAACATCGGTCACCTCATCCCAAGACTGGATGTAGATCTCAATGAGCACGTATTTCTCAGCCCGGTCCACGGCCCGCGCCATGGCCAAGATGGCCTCCTCATAGGAGGCGTGGAGGCCCTTGTTGTGCCCGATGAGGGCCGGGTGCCCGGTGAGGTTGCGGTTGAGCTGGATGAGGGATTCCACCTCCGGGGAAAGCCGGCCGGAGGGATGGTTGGGGGTGGAGGCGGTGACGTCGTTTAGCAGCGCATTGGCTTCTTGCTGGATGCGGTGGCGGCGGCGGTTGATGTAGGGCGAACCCATGAGCAAGAACAGCGGCAGCCCCACGATGGGAAGTACAAGAATGGCCAGCAGCCAGGCGGTAGAGCTGGAGGGGCGGCGGCCCTCGGGGACCACGCCGATGGCGATGATCTTGATGCCGTAGTCAATAACCAGCAGCACGAGCTGCCAGACGGAGAGATCGACGTTCACGTTCATGGCAGGCTAGCGCACCGACGCGAAATCGGGGACATCGAAATCTGCGATCAGCGGCACGTGGTCGGAAGTCTTGTCACCGGCGCGCTCCACCATGTCCACCTGGGCGCCCTGGACGAGGCGCGCTAGTGGCTCGCTGGCTAGCTGGAAGTCGATGCGCATGCCCTCGTTCTTCTGGAAGCGCAGGGACTTGTAATCAAAGTAAGTCCAGCGCTCCTCTTCGGTGAAACGGCGCGTAACCTCCTGCAGCCCGGCCTCCTGAAGCATCTGGAAAGCCGCGCGCTCGGGCTCGGTGACGTGCGTCTTGCCGCGGAAAAGAGAGATGTCCCAGACGTCCTCATCCCGTGGAGCAATGTTGAAATCGCCCGTGAGCAGTAGCTTCGATTGCGCGCGGGTTTCCACATAGCGTGCCAAGGAGTAGAGAAAATCCAGCTTGTAATCAAAGTGCCGGTCCGTAATCTCACGGCCGTTGGGAACATAGAGGGACCAAATCTCGATCCCGCGGATGCGGGCTGAGACCGCCCGGGCCTCGCGCTTTTGCTCCTTGGCGGGGTCCTTGTGGAAACCCGGCTGAGCAGGGAAGAAGGTCTGGACCTCCTCCGGTTCTTCCTTGGATAGGATGGCCACGCCATTCCACTGGTTCAGGCCGTGGCAGGTGACGTGGTAGCCGGCCTCCTCGAAAGGCTTGCGGGGGAACTTCGCATCCGCCACCTTGGTTTCTTGCAGGCAGAGCACGTCGATGTCGTGTTTGGCCAGCAAGTCCACCGCGCGCTGGGCGCGGGTGCGGACGGAGTTGATGTTCCAGGTAGCGATGCGCATGTGGTTTAGGGTACTTGAGGCAGGCGGCGGGCGTAACGGTGGCGGTGCTGCTCTAGGAAGCCGAGCTTCTCATAGAGCCGAATCCCGGCCGTGTTACCTGCCACGACCTGCAGGTAGGCCTTCTCAGCGCCCTGGGCTTTGCCCCAGGCCAGCATGTGCGCGCCCAGCGCGGTGCCCAGTCCCTTGCGGCGCCAACCTTCGGCGACCTCCACGGCGGAGTAGCCCAGCCACACGGTGCCGTCACCGGATTCCGTCAGCGTGCCCCGGGTAATCGCGATGGTCTCACCCGTCGGGGCGAGCAGGCGCCCAAAGCCCATGGTCCCGTCGATGCGGCTGCGCAGGTACTCCAGGGCCAACGGCGGCAGGGTCTGACCACGGAAGTGGTAGAGGTCGAGCCACTCGGAATCGGGCTGCTCGTCGATGCGGAAGCTGACGTCCCCCGGGGCAGGGAGCTCCGCCAAATCGCGCACCATCACGAGGATCTCCGGTTCGAGCTCCCACGCTTCGGGTTCTGCTGCCAGCAGCTTCTCCGCGGAGGCACCGATGCGCTCCGGAATGGCCAGGCACACGGGCAGCTCGTGGCGGGCATAAAACGCTTCGATCTCCTCCATCGGCACCGGGAGGAAACCCGCAGAAGGGCCGAGCGGGATCGCCGAGTTGGAGCGGCCGGTCACGCCGTCGCCGGCGCGCATGAGCCACTGGCCATCTGAGGTCCACGTGTGCTCCTTGCCGGGGAAGGCCGCCGCGGTGGCCACCTCGACGGCCCGGATATCGGAGTTGCGAACCGTGCGCGGCGAGAGGCGCTTAATAATCTTGAGCTGCTCCGGCGGAATCTCCACCGCGTCGAGCGAAGACGGGTAGCCGCCGACCTCTTGCGGCCGGATGAGCAGTGGATCCAGACTGAGCACGTGGCCGATGACATCGCTGTACACGCCGTCGAAATCGCGCCGGGCCACGACGCGCTCGCCCACGGAGACGTCATCGGAGCGGAAGATGCGGGACATTAGTCGTCGTGCCCGAAGGGGTCCTCGTCCTCGCCCGGCAGCCAGGTAAGCCCGGCCTCGGTCCACCCGTTGCGCTTGATGACCTTCTTGGCCTGGCGCTTGTAGCGGCCGGTGAGCACGTCGGTGTAGACAAAGCCGTCGAGGTGGCCGGTTTCGTGCTGCAGCATGCGCGCGAAGAAGCCGTAGCCCTCGATGGAGATGTCCTCGCCCTTCTCGTTCTTGCCGGTCACGCGAGCCCAGTCGGCGCGGCCGGTGGGGAAACCCTCGCCGGGGACGGAGAGGCAGCCTTCGTCCTCGGAGCCGTCGTCAGCCGGCATGGTCTCCGGGATCTCGGAGGTTTCCAGCACCGGGTTGATGACGCAGCCGCGCCGCATGCCGCCTTCGGGAAGCTCGGTGCCATCTGGCCCGTCGGTGTCGGGGCAGTGGTAGACAAAGAGGCGCTTGTTCACGCCGATCTGGTTGGCAGCCAGGCCTACTCCGTGCGCGGCATCCATGGTTTCGTGCATGTCCGCGATGAGCTCCTGCAGCTCGGGGGAGTCGATGGCTTCGGTGACCGGCTCGGTGGGATTGTGAAGGACCGGGTCGCCGTGGATAACGATGGGACGAATAGTCATGGCATACAGTCTAAGCATGCACTCCCTGTCAGACCTAGACGCCGCGATTTTGGACTTCGAGGCCCACGCCCCGCGCGATATCGGCGCCAAGGAGGAGGCCATCCGTGCGCAGCTGGACATTACTCCGGTCCGCTACCACCAACGCCTCAACGTGCTCCTGGATGACCCCGCAGCGCACGCCTCCTACCCGCTGTTGGTCACCCGTCTGCGCCGGCTTCGCGACGTCCGCGACGACGTCCGGCGCGCCGCACGCGATAATGCCCCAGACTGAGCGAATCAGATACTAAAGTTGCCAATGTGACTAATGTGAATCCGGAAAACTCTGTCTCGTCCGCTGACCACGCGCGCCACGCCGCCGATTCTGACGCGGCCGCCGCCCCGGCCGCCGCTGCCGCTCCTGCGAGCAAGCTCCCCCTGCGCGGGCTCGCCATGGTGCTCATCGCCGTTGCCGTCATGCTCGGCATGTGGGCGCTCTATGCCATGACCTCTGATGATTCCGAGGACACCGCGCAGAACGCGCCGGCAGGCAACGATGCTGTCGTGTCCGGCCCCGCGACTGGCGGCGTCGAGGGTGACGGTGCTGCCGCCGGTGGCGCGGAAGGAGAGGCGGACAAGAACCGCGAGGAGTCGGATGCTGCCGGTGCTGACGCCGAGGCTGGCGCAGACGGCGACGCTGAAGCCGAGCGTGACGCTGCTCGCGACGACAACGCTGAGGAGGGCGCTGCCGCAGGTAGCCCCGACCGCGCCCAGGCGGAGATCCCCGTCAACGTCTACAACAACTCCGGTCGCGCCAACTTCGCTGCCGATGAGGCCGAGCGCCTGAAGTCCCAGCACTTCCACATCGCCGAGGTGGGCAATATCAGCGGCGACGTGCTCGTTGCACCGAAGACCACCGTCTACTTCCCTGAGGGCGATGCGGCCGCCGAGAGCCTGGCCAAAGAAGTTGCCGCCCAGTACTACGGTGCCAACGTGCCGGCGGAAGCGATTGCTCTGTACCCGGCCGAGCTGACCGGGGACTACACCAAGGGTGATGCCGTCGTGGTTGTCCTCGCGGTTCCCCAAGCCTAGGGAATAAAATCTTATTAAATTCATCCGCCCGACGGATAGGATGAATGGGTGAATATTCCGGAAGAGAACTTCGCCCGCTCGCCCGAGCCCACGCTGGGTGTTGAGTGGGAAGTTGCCCTCGTTGATCCAGCGACCTGGGATCTCGTGCCACGCGGCGCTGAACTCATCGATCGCGTGCACGCCGCTCATCCCGACATCCACCTGGAAAAGGAATTCCTCCAAAACACGGTGGAGCTGGTGACCGGGGTGTGCCGGACGGTGCCGGAGGCGATGGGGGACCTGTGGGCGTCGCTCAGCGCAGTGCGTGAGGCGGCCGACTCCTTGGGCGTGCGTCTGTGGGCCTCGGGCGGGCACCCTTTTACGGACTTCCGGCAAAACCCCGTCTCCAACAAGGAGAGCTACTCCGAAATCATCAACCGCACCCAGTATTGGGGGCAGCAGATGCTGCTGTGGGGCACCCACGTGCACGTCGGCATCAGCCACGAGGAGCGCGTGTGGCCCATCATTAATGCGCTGATGACGAAGTACCCTCATCTGCTGGCTATTTCCGCCTGCTCGCCGGGGTGGGAGGGGCTCGATACCGGCTATGCCTCCAACCGCACGATGCTCTACCAGCAGCTGCCCACCGCGGGCATGCCCTACCAGTTTGAAAACTGGGAGCAGTGGAAGTCCTACATGCGGGACCAGGCCATTTCGGGCGTCATCAACCACACGGGCTCGATGCACTTCGACGTCCGCCCGGCCTCCAAGTGGGGCACGGTGGAGGTGCGCATTTCCGACGCCGCCTCCAACCTCCGCGAGCTCTCCGCCATCGTGGCGCTGACACACTGCCTCGTGGTGCACTATGACCGCATGATCGACGCCGGCGAAACGCTGCCCACGCTGCAGCCGTGGCACGTGGCGGAGAACAAGTGGCGCGGCGCGCGCTATGGCATGGACGCGCTGGTCATCACCTCGCGCGAGACCGATGAGCGCTGGATCAAGGATGAGCTGGCGGATCTCTTGGTGGAGCTGGCTCCGCTCTCGGAAGAGCTGGGCTGCGCCCGAGAGCTGCAGCTAGTGCAGGAGATCATCGATGGCGGGGCGGGTTATGAGCGCCAGCGCCGCTTGTACCAGGAGACCGGCAGCTGGCAGAAGGTGGTTGAGGCCACTGCGGATGAGATGGAGCGGCTGGCGTAAGTACCGAACGATCAATTAAGGCCCGAAAATTGGGGGTTTCAGGGGCTTAATTGATCGAAACGTCCCAACTGGGAAGCTGCCTCAGCTCAAAGGCGACGTTTCGATCAAATAGCCCCGCAAAACCGCCTTGGTTTTAGCCCTTAATTGATCGAAACGTCCCCCTAGCTCTCCGCCACCGCGCGCTTGCGCGGCGCAATGAAGCCCCACACGGCGTAGACCACGATGAAAGCTAGGCAGGACAGCGTCCACAGCGAGGTTGCCCACGGCTGGAAGGATTCGATTGCGTCGAGGTTGGCCGAGGACATGGTGAACCACACGGGCACTGACATGAAGGGCAGCGAAAGCACGAACAAGGCCGCCACGGAGGCAAGCCCCGCGAGCTGCTCACCGCCCTTGCCGGACACACGCGAGCTCACCGCCTGGTTAACCGAGACGAAGACCATGACGATGAAGGGGATGGTCCACACGAAGTGGTGGTACCACGAGAAGGGGGAGACCAAGCAGGTGCTCAGGCCCGTCAGCGCGAACGCTGCCGAGCGGTTGCCGCGCAGGTAGGCGGTGCGCAGCGCTAGGCAGGTCAGCGCGAACACCACGATGACCGCTAGGATCCACCAGATGCCGCCGTCGATGCCGAGCTCGCGGAACATGAGCGAGCGCAGCGACTTTGCCCCGGGGTTGGCATGCTCGCCCACACGCGAGGAGTTGAACATGGCATCGGTCCAGAACACCATCGCATCAGGCACGAAGAGGAATCCGAGCAGCACCGTGACCAGGAAAGTGATCACCGCACCCGCGGCGGCCCACCAGCGCTTCTCAAAGAGCAGTGCTAGGCCCATGTACGCCGGGGTCAGCTTGATTCCGGCTGCCAGGCCGATGCCCACGCCCGGCAGGCGGCGCTTGATCGGCAGGAAGTCAAAGGCCACGAGCAGCATGAGGAAGACGTTGACCTGCCCGTAGTACAGCGACCCGTGCATCGTCTCATTCGCCGGGGTCAGCGCGGTCAGCAGCACCGCGATGAGGACGGCCGCCGGGGTCATCTTCACGCCCCGCTCGCGGAAGACCATGACGATGATGGTCAGCACAGCCAAGAACATGAGCGAAGGCCAGATAATGGTCAGCGCGTCCTTGCTAAAGAACGGCAAGACTTTGAACAGCAGGCCCGCAAAGGGTGGGTAAGTGAAGGGGAATTCAAAGATATAGGGGGCGTCGTAGAGCAGGCCACCGGCGTTGAGATCTTCGCCAGCCATGCGGTAGATGGCGAGGTCAAAGGGGAGGATGAAGGTAAAGGCCTTGTGGCCATCGAACTGGATGATCTTGTACACCATCACTGCGATGCCCAGTGCGAGGACAGCACACATCGTTGGTACGCCTTGCAGCTTCTTCACGTCGACTCTCCTCGCCTGACCACCTATTAGTGCCTTTTGCAGCCTATATTATTGTCCCCGCATTTCCCGGCAGAAAGGTACCGTGTCCTTACTTTCGGCGCATCGAACGCGCGGCCGGGCTCTCGTTGCGTGTCATCGATTCCGGGGGACCGTACAGGCCCTCGCGGCGGGCGATACGCGTGGTTCTCTGCGCGGTCACCGGGCTGGTGATCATGGCGAAGAGAACGAGCAAGACGAGGATTCCCAGGTCGCCCCTCTCGGCCACGCTGAAGTCCTCGGAGCCCGTCACCTTGATGATCGCGCCCACGATGGTGAAGATCAGCCTGTGGTCTGTGGTTTGGCGATGGCATGCACGCGCGCCATCGTGTCCTTAAAGCGCGCCACGCCAATCGATGCCGCCAAGATGAGGATGGAGCCGACGAGGATGAGGATGATGGAGAGGACATCGGCAATCAGTACGTAACTCATGAATCCCTCTTCCTAAAGCGGGTGACAGAGACCGTGGAGATGAAGCCGAGGAGCGCCACGACGATCATCGCGTTGGAGACCGTCGTGTCCAAAGTCCAGCAGATATAGGTGGCCAGGGCGCATTGGAACATGGCCACGAGTCCGTCCATAGCGATGAGGCGGTCGAGCGAGTTGGGGCCGATGACGATGCGCCACGTGGTGATGAGGAAAGCCACCACGAGGAAGCCGGCGGCCACGGTGAGCAGGATGTTATACAGGTCCGTATCCATCAGGGGTGGCTCCTTTCAAAGATGGCAATCATGTCGGCCTCGAGCTTGCGTACGGCCGCGATTTCGCGCTCCAGATCCTCCTCGGAATCGGCGTTCAGCAGGTGGATGGTCAACATGCGGTTGGCAATGTCGATATCGGAGACCGTGCCGCCGGGCTGCAGGTTATACAGGCTGACCGCCAGCGAGAGAACGAACTCGTTCTCCACTCGCATCGGCAGCTTCACAATCGCCGTCTTCGGCACCGGCTGCGGGCGCACCGCCAGCCAGCCGACCATGATGGAGGCCTCCATCAGCTCCACAAACCACTGCGCCATGAAGACGATCAGTTTGCCCCAGCTCACCGAAATCCCCGCCACGGGCATGGCCGGCAGGGGCAGCGCAAAGACGATGAAGAGGCTGACGAGCAGGCCACCCACCAGGTTCGCTACGGTGACTTCGCCCATGAGCATGCACCACATGACGACGATCCACACCATGAACCATGGCCGGAAGCGGTGCTTAATACCGGAGAATCTCATCGCGACACCTCCTTTTCATCATCGTCCACGGTCGTGGGGAGTGTAGCCGTCGTGCTTGGCGACGTCCTCGTGGTCGGCGCCACCGGTTCCGGATCCGGGAGGGGCTGGCTCCGGTTCTTTCGCGAATCCGCGCCCTCCTCGTAGCGCTCAGCAGGGTCTAAGTGGCGCGTCGGGTCCTCGGCGGAGTCACCCAGGACGGCATAACGGTAGATGGAATCATCCTGCGCCGAGGTGGCCGCGCGGGTGGTGACACCAGAGATGGGGCCCGCCAGGAAGGACATCGATACAGAGGCGATGACGAGCAGGGAGGTCGACGCCAGCATGCCGAAGGGCACGCGGCCGACGTCATCGCGCTCCTCCAACTCGACGTACTCGGTGACTTCTCCCAGTGGGGAAGGCCGCACCATAGCGAGGTTGCCCTCGGGAGCATCGCCGCGGTCGCGCAGGAAACCTTTGGTCCACACGAGGATCATGACGTAGAGGGTCAGCAGGGAGGTGACCACCGCGCCGCCGATGAGGACCCAGGACAGCCAGGAACCTTCATTCGCACCGGCTTGGAGCAGCATGATCTTGCCCAGGAATCCGGAGAAGGGCGGGATACCGCCCAGGTTCATGGCCGGGATGAAGTACAAGATGGCGATGAGCGGCGCGGTGTAGATCAGGGAGCCCAAACGTCGCAGCGAGGAGGTGCCGGCTTGGCGCTCGATGAGGCCCACCACCAGGAACAGCGCGGTCTGCACCAGAATGTGGTGCACCGCGTAGAAGATGGCGCCCGACAGGCCCTGCGCGGTTCCGAGGCAACGCCGAAGATCATATAGCCGATATGGCTGACCAGTGTGAAGGACAGCAATCGCTTGATATCCGATTGGGCGATAGCGCCCAAAATACCCACGAGCATCGTAGCCAGTGCGACCCACATGAGAAGGACGTCCAGCCCGCCATCAGTAAAGATCGAGGTGCGCGCGCGGATGATGGCGTAGACACCAACCTTGGTGAGCAGGCCCGCGAAGACGGCAGTGACCAGCGAGGGGGCGGTGGGGTAGGAGTCCGGCAGCCAGGCATCCAGCGGGAAGACGGCCGCCTTAATTCCGAAGGCGATGAGCAGCACGGAGAACACCGCGGTGCGGGTACCGCGGGGATATCTTCCATCCGGATGCCAATTTGGGCCATGTTCATCGTGCCCACAGTGGCGTAGACATAGGCCAAAGCCAGCACGAAGATGAGCGAGGACGCCATGGAGACCATGACGTAGCCCACGCCGGCCCGCACGCGCGCCGGTGAGGCGCCGAGGGTGAGCAAAACGTAGGAGGCCACGAGGAAGATCTCGAAGCCCACGTAGAGGTTGAACAAGTCACCGGCCAGGAAGGACACGTTCACGCCCATGGTCAGCAGCATGTAGGTGGGCAGGAAAGCCGCCACCGGCTCGTCCTTCGTGCCGTCGCGCACGCCCTGTGCGATCGCGTACCACATGACGGAGAAGAGGACGATGGAGGAGGTAAAGAGCATGACCGTGGACAAACGGTCCGCCACCAACGTGATGCCCACCGGCGCGTCCCAGCCGCCCACCTGAAGGGTTTGAATGCCGGTGGTATCCGCGATGGCAATCAGAGCGGCATTCACCACGGCGAGCGTGAGTAGCGAGAAGAAAGCGATGCGGCGCTGCGCATTGGTATTGCGAGCAAAGAGCATCGCCAGCGCAGCAGCCAAGGCCGGGATGATGATCGGCAGGGGGATCAGGTAGCTGATATACGGCAGCAACAGATCCACTAGGGGCGAGATGGTCTCACTCATCGGTCGCCTCCTTCACGGGAGCCTCGAAGAACTCGGGGCCAAACTTATCGCCTTCCTTGGTGGTGCGGCCGGTGGTCGGGTCATTAGACGCGTCGTGGTCAGGTGCGGCTGAAGCATTGCCCGGGCGCGAGGCAATCGCCGCGATAGCGGCGTCCTCGGTGTCGTCCTCAATCACGTCCGCGGAGCGGTAGCGGTATTGGCGGTAAGCCAAGGTGAGGATGAAGCCGGTCAGCGCCATCGAAATGACGATGGCCGTGAGGATCATCGCCTGGGCCAGCGGATCGGCGATCTGATCGCCGTAGGGGAGGGAGTTCCGGCCGTCGATAGGCGGCGAGCCGGCTTGGCCGCCAGCCATGAGCATGAAGAGGTTCGCGCCGTTGCCCAGCAGCAAGATGCCGAGCAGCATTTTGGTCATCGCGCGGTCGAGCAACAGGTAGACTCCGGTGCCGCAGAGCACGCCCGCAGCGAGCAGGAGCATGAGATTGGCATCCATTAGGCGTGTCCTTTCTCTGCCGTGGCAGCGGTTTCTTTTGCTTGTGTGCGGCGCGCCAGGGAGCGTGCGCGATCGCGGGCGCGTTGCTTACGCATCTCTTCTTCCTCATCGAGCTTCGCGCCCAAGGAGGACAGCACGTAGAGCGTGAGGCCAATGACGATGAGGTAGACGCCGGCGTCGAAAATCAGCGCGGACGGCAGCGACACATCACCGATGAGCGGTATGCCTACCTTCGTGTACCCAGAGGTCAGCGGCGGGTAGCCCAAGAGCATCGGGGTAATAACGGCGCTGAGGGAGAGCAGCAGGCCTACCGCCATGGTGCGGCCGCCGTCGAGAGGCAGCGCCTCTTCGAGCTCCTCGCGGCCGCCAGCCAGGTAGCGCAGGATCAGCGCGAGAGCGGCGACGAGGCCACCGGCAAAACCGCCGCCAGGGGCGTTGTGGCCACCGAAGAAGAAGTACAGGGACAGCACCATCATCGAGGGGAAGAGGATGCGGGTGCTCACGTCCACCATGAGCGAGCGGTTGAGCGCCTTTTCGGATTCCACGCCCGCGGCCAGCCAGCGGCGGCCGGTGACCTTCAAGGTCGGGCGGCGGGAGGCACGGGTGAAGCTCTGCGTGCGGAAAATCAGCGAGGCAATACCCGTTGCGGCAATGACGAGCACCGTGATCTCGCCGAAGGTATCCCACGCGCGCAGGTCCACGAGCAGGACGTTGACCGTGTTGGCGCCGTGGCCGATCTCCTTGGCCAGCTCCGGCATGTATTGCGAGATGGGCTCCTCGCGCCGAGCGTTGATGGCAAACATGCCCACCACGGTGACGGCGAGGCCAACGCCTACCGCGAGCCAGGCGCGCAGGCGGCCGGTCTTGGGGTCCTGCTTCCACTCGGTATTAGCCGGCATACGGCGCAGCACCAGCATGAAGAGCACCATGATAATGGTTTCCACGAGAAGCTGCGTCAGCGCCAAGTCCGGAGCGCCCTGCAGCGCAAAGATGAAGGACAAGGCGTAGCCGGTCACACCCACCAGGATGACCCCGGAGAGGCGGTTATCCAGCACCGTGGCGGCCACGGCGGCGATGATGATGATCACCGCGGCGATGGCCTGCCAGGGGTTTTCGGCCACGATCATGCGCACGTTGGTGAGATCGCCGCGGATGAGCATGACGATGGGCAGCACCATGAGCGTGGCGAAGATGACCGTGAGGTTGTATTGCAGCGAACCGCGTTGCGTGGAGGCGGTAATGCGCAGGGAGAGCTGGCGCAGGGAGTTGATGATGGCGTCGTAAGCATCGTCGGCAGAGCCAATGCGGGGTAGGTGAATTGGGCCTTGGTGAGCGCCTGGCGCTGCCAGTGGAGGAGGGAACCCGCAGCGATAATGATCACGGAGAGCAGCAGCGGGATGGTCCAGCCATGCCACAGGGCGAGCTCGGAGGCGTCCTGCGCCCCAAAGGTGTTGTCCAAGTGCTGCGTGATGCCGTGGGAGAGCGGCAGCGGCAGCAGACCGAAGAAGATGGTGAGCAGGGTCAGCACTGCCGGTGGGATCCACAGGAAGGGGCCGATGTGGTGCATGTTTGCTACCGCCTCAGAGGGCTCGTCCTGCCCCTTGGAGGAGAAGGCTCCCCACAAGAAGCGCAGCGCGTAGGCCATCGTCAGCGCGGAACCGACGACGACGGTGACGAGCAGCATGTTGCGCGGCATGCCGACGAGTAGCTCCTCGCCCATGATGGCCTCGAGCGTGGCTTCCTTGGACACGAAGCCCAGCAGGGGCGGGATACCGGCCATGGACATCGCGGGGAGGATGGCCAGGACGTACAGCGCGGGATTCTTCTTGCCCAGGCCCGCAAGCTTGTCGATGTCCCTGGTTCCCGTCGAATGGTCGATAGCGCCGACGATCATGAAGAGCGCGGCCTTGAAGAGGGAGTGCGCGACGGTCAGCGCCAGTCCTGCCTGCATCGCCTCGCGGGAGCCAATGGCGATGATGGCGGTAATAAAGCCCAGCTGCGAGACGGTGCCGTAGGCCAGGATGAGCTTCAGGTCACGCTGCTTGAGCGCCATCCAGCCGCCGAGCAGCATGGTGAAAGCACCCAAGGGGAGGACCACGAGGTGCCAAGTGGGGATGTCATGCACCGAGGGGGCAAGGCGTGCGACGAGATAGATGCCGGCCTTCACCATGGCCGCGGAGTGCAGGTAGGCCGAGACCGGGGTCGGTGCGGCCATGGCACCGGGCAGCCAGAAGTGGGCTGGGGCGATGGCGGACTTGGAAAGCGCACCACAGAGAATGAGCACGATAGCCACGGTGAGGTAGGGCGTGTTGGCGAGGTCCTCGGTGGCGGCGATACTGCTGAAAGACCACGCGCCGGTCTGGCGGCCGAGGAGGGTAATACCCACCAGCATGGCGAGACCGCCCAGGACGGTGACCATGAGCGCCTGCTGCGCTGATCGACGCGACGAGGCTCGCTCGCCGTAATAGCTCACCAAGAGGAAAGACAGCAGGGAGGTGATTTCCCAGAAGACGTAGAGCAGCAGGAAATTATCGGAAATCACCAGGCCATACATGGCCGTGGCAAAGCCCACCATTTGGCTGCTGAAGAGGGCGAGGCGCCGCCGGGAGTGGTCGAAATAGCCCCAGCAATAGAGCAGGACCAGCGCGCCTACGCCCAAGATGATGAGGCTGAATAACGCGGAAAGCGCATCCATGCGGAAGCTGACATCGAGGTGCGCTGCTGGCATCCAGTTGAGGTCATAGGCCAGCTGGTTGCCGTCGCGCAGCGTGCCATCGGTCAGCCGTTGGAGCACCCAGAAGAACCCAACCGCGGGCACTATTGCCAAGAGGCCGAAGGCACGGCGGCCGAGATAGAAAATCAGGAAGGGAGCGGCGATGGTGGTTAGAACCAAGGCACAAAAGAGAGTGAGCACGAGGTTGCGGTGGCGTCCTTTCCTTGTCGGGGGACTGGGCTAAACCCACCGCACTGGCGGGCGTCTACTAGTGCTCACGATACAGTCTGAAATCCCAATTTTCACATTTTCATTTCATACAGTTATATATGCGTCTCCTGTTGGCGTTCTTCCACGTCGTCAGCGGCCCAGGTTGGAGGGGTACTGCGCCGCCCGCCCGGGATGCCCGGGCCACGGTGGGCAGCGCTGCGGTGCGCTTAGGCGAAGCGCTGCAGGAAGAGCGCCTCGGCGATGGCGATCTTTTCAATCTCGGTCGGGTCGACCGACTCGTTAGCGGAGTGGATGGTGCACTGCGGCTCCTCGACGCCGAAGAGTGCGATCTCCGCGTTCGGGTGCTTCTCCTGCAACTCCACGGTCAGCGGGATGGATCCGCCCATGCCCTGGGTGATGGTCTCCCCACCGAATGCCTCGCCGAGGCACTCGCCGAGCAGAGCCACCGCGGGCTTTGCCGGGTCGGTCTCGAATCCCAGGTTGGCCTCCAGGATGGTGACCTCGATGTGTGCGCCCCACGGGACGTGCTTCTTCAGGTGCTCGGCCACGGCCTCCGCGGTGGCGCGGGGATCCATGGTGGCGGGGGTGCGCAGGTTGATGTTGGCTTCTGCGGTGGCGGGCACGGCATTGACGGCCTCGGCCACCGGGGTGGAAGTAAAGCCGGTGATGGTCACTGCCGGGCGGGCCCAAATCATATCCGCGATAGCGGTGGCACCGGCCGGGTCCTGCGCGCCCATGACCTCGGTGCCCTCGAGCATCTGGGCATCAGCGCGGAAGTTCTCCTCGCTGTAGGCGGTGTCCTGGCCCTCGGCTAGCGGCCAGGTGCCCTCGCAATCGACGCCGTCGATAGTCGTGCGGCCATACTCATCCGTCAGGGAATCTAGCGTGCGCATGAGCGCCTTGACGGCGTCGGGAGCCGCCCCGCCGAACTGGCCGGAGTGCACGGCCGAGTGGAGGGTGGAGACCTTGACGTTGATCTGCGAGCCGCCGCGCAGGGAGGTCGTCAGCGTCGGGACACCTACCTTGGCGTTGCCGGCATCGGCGATGAGGATCGCGTCGGCCGCGAAGAGCTCAGGGCGCTCCTCGATGAGTGCGGACAGGCCCTCGCCGCCGCGTTCCTCGGAGCCCTCAATAAGCACGGTGAGGTTGAGGTCGGTTCCGCCGTTGGCGTCGAGCGCGCGCAGGGCCGCTAGGTGCATGGCGACGTTGCCCTTGCAATCGGCGGCGCCGCGGCCGTACCAGCGGCCATCGCGCTCAGTCAGGGTGAAGGGATCGGACTCCCACGCGTCGGGGTTTCCGGCAGGAACCACGTCGTAGTGCGAGTAGAGTAGCACCGTCTTCGCGCCCTCCTTGCCGGGGCGCTTGGCGACGATCGCCGTGGAACCATCAGCGGTAGTGATGGCCTCGGGGGTGAAGTTGGCGTCGACAAGCGCGGCGTGGACCCACTCCGCCGCCTTCGCGGTCTGGTCCTCTAGACCCGGCTCATTGTGGACGGAATTGAAGGAGACGAGCTCCTTGAGCTGGTTGAAAATAGTGTCGCGGTCATTGTTCACAAACTCAGAAATCTTGGTCATGCACTCCAACCTACTCGGATCCTCAACTCGGCCTACCGGCCGCTAGGTAGTAACATATGCACGGTTCTAGTCCATATTGTTTATAAGTTCTTTTTAGAAAGGACCTGACATGGCGTCTACCACCGCCGAAGGTTCCCAGTCCACGCTCCGCGAGCTCACGCTGCGCGGCATCATCATTGGTGGGCTCATCACTCTTATCTTTACCGCCGCCAACGTGTATCTGGGCCTCAAGGTGGGCCTGACGTTTGCCACGTCCATTCCTGCCGCCGTGATTTCCATGGCGGTGCTGCGCCGTTTTGCCGGGCACAACATCAAAGAAAACAACATCGTGCAGACCATCGCCTCTGCGGCCGGCACGTTGTCCGCGATCATCTTCGTGCTCCCAGGCTTGGTCATGGTGGGCTACTGGCAGGGATTTTCCTTCATCGATACCGCCGCGGTGTGCGCCATCGGCGGTGTGCTCGGCGTGATGTACTCCATTCCGTTGCGCCGTGCGCTGGTGACGGGCTCGGACCTGCCCTATCCGGAAGGCGTGGCCGCGGCGGAGGTCCTCAAGGTGGGCGATAGCACCGGTGAGGAGGGCGAGGCCGCCCACGAAGAGAACACGAAGGGCCTGCACGTCATCCTCTTTGGCGGCATCCTTTCTGCCGTCATGGCACTGCTGGCGGCTATGAAGCAGCCGCCTCCGAGGTGGCCACCTACTTCAAGCTGGGCCCTGGCGCGACGACGCTGGGTAGCTCCCTCTCGCTGGCGCTGGTCGGCGTGGGTCACCTCGTGGGCTTGGCCGTGGGTATTGCCATGCTCGTCGGCGTGGTCATCTCCTACCTCATCCTGCTGCCCATCCTCACCGGTGGTGAGGGGCTGGGTGATCCGGCCACGCTCATGGACACTGTTGATTCCGTCTTCTCCGGCCGGATTCGTTTCATCGGCGTGGGCACCATGGCTATCGCCGCGATCTGGACGCTGATCAAGATCACCGGTCCGATTGCCAAGGGCATGGCTGAGTCCTTCGCCTCCTCCCGTGACCGCAAGGGCGGCCAGCAGGTAGCGGTGGAGGAGCGCGATATTCCGGCGCCCTATGTCATTGGCACCATCCTGGTCTTGATGATTCCGATTGGTCTGCTGCTGTGGAACTTCGTGCGCGGCACCGATATTCACGACCACATGGCCGTCCTCATCACGGTCTCCGTACTCTTCACCTTGCTCGTGGGCCTGATCATCGCATCGGTGTGTGGCTACATGGCTGGCCTCATCGGTGCCTCCAACTCGCCGATTTCCTCCATCGGCATCATCGCGGTCATCGCTGCCGCGCTGATTATTGCCGCCGTGACCCGCGGAACGGACGCGGAGCCGCTGTCGCTGGTGGCCTACACGCTGTTTACTGCGGCCATTGTTTTCGGTATCGCGACCATTTCCAACGACAACCTGCAGGACCTCAAGACCGGTCAGCTGGTCGGCGCGACGCCGTGGAAGCAGCAGGTAGCGCTCATCATCGGTGTCCTCTTCGGTTCCCTGGTGATTCCGCCAATTCTGCAGGTCATGCTCACCGGCTTCGGCTTCCAAGGCATGGAAGGCGCTGGTGAGGACGCGCTGGCTGCACCGCAGGCCGCGCTGATGTCTTCGGTGGCCTCCGGTATTTTCGATAACTCTTTGCCGTGGGATCTCATCGGTCTGGGCGCGGCGATTGGTGCCGTCATCATCATCGTGGACGAGTGCCTGCGCCACTTCACTGACAAGTACTCCCTGTCCCCGCTGGCCGTGGGCATGGGCATGTACCTGCCGGCAGCCATCACCATTGTGGTGCCGATCGGTGCGTTCTTGGGCTACTTCTACAACCGGTGGGCGGCCCGCCAGTCCAAGCCGGACTTTGCCAAGCGCATGGGCACGCTGTTGGCCACCGGCCTCATCGTGGGTGAGTCGCTCTTCGGCGTGGTCAATGCGGGCATCATCGCGGCGTCGGGCGGCGATTCCCCGCTGGAGATCTTCGAGGGCGGCACGGCAGCCAAGTTCGTGGGCGTCATCCTCTTCGTTGCCGGCATTGCCGCGGCGTATAAGTGGACGGCGAAGAAGGCTGCGTCCTAAGAGCGACAGGGACTTCGTTGTGACGGGCGGTTCGATCTAGCGGGCAGTTTACTTTGATGGGCGGTGCTTTCGCACCGCCCGTTCGTGTTGAATCTTGCAGTCGGTAGGTCTGAGTGCCAGAATGGTCGCTAGCACTTCCACATGGCAAGTGCCAGAAATGAATCAAAATCATCTATGTGGTTGGGGCTGGAGAACACTCGCCAGCCGTGCCGTCGCGGGCGTCCGTCATAGATCCAGACGTGAGTGTCGTCCTCAACAAAGCTTAAGGAGCACAAACACATGGCAAAGATCATTGCCTTCGATGAAGAGGCACGTCGCGGCCTCGAGCGTGGTCTCAACACGCTTGCCGACGCCGTCAAGGTCACCCTCGGCCCCAAGGGCCGCAACGTCGTCCTGGAGAAGTCCTGGGGCGCCCCGACCATTACCAACGACGGTGTCTCCATCGCGCGCGAGATCGAGCTCGAGGACCCGTACGAGAAGATCGGCGCAGAGCTGGTCAAGGAAGTAGCTAAGAAGACTGACGACGTTGCCGGTGACGGCACCACCACCGCTACCGTTCTGGCACAGGCACTCGTGCGTGAGGGCCTGCGCAACGTAGCCGCTGGTTCCAACCCGATGGGCATCAAGCGCGGCATTGAGGCCGCCACCAAGAAGGTTGTTGACTCCCTGCTCTCCTCTGCAAAGGAAGTAGAGACCCAGGAAGAGATCGCCACCACCGCTGGTATTTCTGCCGCTGACCCGGCAATCGGCGAGAAGATCGCCGAGGCTATGTACACCGTGGGCAACGGCTCCGTAAACAAGGACTCCGTTATTACCGTTGAGGAGTCCAACACCTTCGGCGTTGACCTTGAGGTCACCGAAGGCATGCGCTTCGACAAGGGCTACATCTCTGGCTACTTCGCTACCGACATGGAGCGCCAGGAGGCTGTCCTCGAGGATCCGTACATCCTGCTGGTTTCCTCCAAGGTCTCCAACATCAAGGACCTCGTTCCGCTGCTGGAGAAGGTCATGCAGACCGGCAAGCCGCTGCTGATTATCGCTGAGGATGTTGAGGGCGAGGCCCTGTCCACCCTCGTGGTCAACAAGATCCGCGGCACCTTCAAGTCCGTTGCCGTGAAGGCTCCGGGCTTCGGCGACCGCCGCAAGGCCACCCTGCAGGACATGGCTATCCTCACCGGCGGCCAGGTCATCTCCGAGGAGGTCGGCCTGTCCCTGGAGACCGCTGAGATCGAGTACCTCGGCCAGGCACGCAAGGTTGTCGTGACCAAGGACGAGACCACCATCGTTCAGGGCGCTGGCTCCCAGGAGCAGATCGACGGCCGCATCAAGCAGATCCGCGCCGAGATCGAGAATTCCGATTCCGACTACGACCGCGAGAAGCTGCAGGAGCGCTTGGCCAAGCTGGCCGGCGGCGTGGCAGTCCTCAAGGTCGGTGCCGCTACGGAGGTTGAGCTCAAGGAGCGCAAGCACCGCATCGAGGACGCCGTGCGCAACGCTAAGGCAGCCGTCGAAGAGGGCATCGTCGCCGGCGGTGGCGTGGCCCTGCTGCAGGCAGCTGATGTCCTGGATTCCCTCTCTGACCTCACCGGTGACGAGGCAACCGGCGTCAAGATCGTCCGTGAGGCACTGTCTGCTCCGCTGAAGCAGATTGCTCAGAACGCTGGCCTGGAGCCGGGCGTTGTTGCGGACAAGGTTGCGTCCCTGCCGGCTGGTCAGGGCCTTAACGCTGCTACTGGCGAGTACGTGGACCTCATGGCCGCTGGCATCAATGACCCGGTCAAGGTCACCCGTTCCGCACTGCAGAACGCTGCGTCCATCGCGGCCCTGTTCCTGACCACCGAGGCAGTTGTGGCTGATAAGCCGGAGCCGGCCGGTGCAGGCGCTGGCATGCCGGACCCCGACGCAATGGGCGGCATGGGCTTCTAATGCTTAGCTCCCCGGACTGAGGCGTCTCGCGGCCGCAGCCAGTAGCAAAACGAACGCTCCCCACGGTCAACCGTGGGGAGCGTTCTCTGTTCTGAGACCTTTTTGTGTCCTTGCACTACCCCGGATGGGGGTAGGCGAGCATGTTCTTGCGGAAAATATTTCTCGCTTTTACTTTGTTTGTCAGGCCTATGAATCGCTAGTGGAGGGGCTAGCGTTACGTTCTGTGGAAAATTTCTTGGAGCCTCGCGCCTGATGCTGTTTATTTCCGCAGTTAGGGGCGTTGTTGCTGGTTAGGTTAAGGTCGAGTGAATAAATAACGCTCGTTGCATGCTTGAACCGCAATACTCTTCATTCGAAAAATTAACTCGCCTAAACGCTTGCAAAGTTGGGGAGGTGTGCCAAAATAGTTTCTTGTGACGCCCGCTGAGGGTGTCTGCAAAACCGCAAACCCCTCCGGGCACTTCTGAGTCCGGACTTCACAAAAGGAGACCATAATGGATCTTTCTTTCGTTGCTGATCAGCTGGGCAACTTCGCTGACTTCGCTTCCGGCATCAAGAACCTCTTCCAGGGCTTCGCTAAGGCTTTCGACATCATCGCTGGTGCTGCTACCGCTGACTCCGTTGAGGTAACCCCGGACACCTCCAAGCTGGACGCCCTGTCCTCCACGAAGTAATCTTGTGCCCTTCTGAAGGGCGCACTTAATACACACACTTTCAATCCCAAGGAGATTTTAAAATGGAAACCCTGTCTTCCACCGGCATCTTCGGCCTCATCCTGCCGCTTCTCTACGCTCTGGGCGACGCTGCTTCCGGCGCCAAGAAGCTGATCGGCCTGCTCTAAGCAGCACGCTGTTCACGCAGAACTAAGCGTTAACCCCGCTGACCCACTTTGGGCAGCGGGGTTTCTCATTTCTATAACCCTGACCGGCTAGTGCAGCGACGCGGTACGTTTTCGCAAACATGCTCTTAGGATCATGCGCTTTCCGAGCCTTGAATGCGAAAACGTACCGTCGCGTAAGCAGGGCGGGTACGGATCGATCAATTAAGGCCCCAGATCTTCGAGTTTTGGGGGCACTATTTGTGAGAAACGTACATTCTGGGCTGCTGCTGACGCCCGTCTTCCACGACGGGGGTAAATTGGGCGGCGGCAACCAGTTTTATCGCGCCGGATGCCTGTTTCATAGATAGAATTATTGGCATGGCTGACATTAAAGACGACGAACTCCCCGAGATCGACCTTGCGCAGACCGACGGCTACGTCGTCGATGACTCCGATGAAGACGATCCCACGCTCATCATGCCGGATGGCTCGCCGGTTGAGACTTGGCGCGAGAACTACCCATACGAAGAGCGCATGACGCGCGATGAGTACGAGTCCATCAAGCGCTCCCTGCAGATCGAGCTGTTGAAGTGGCAGAACTGGACCAAGGAAACCGGCCAGCGCCACATTATCCTCTTTGAAGGCCGCGATGCCGCAGGCAAGGGCGGCACCATCAAGCGTTTCAATGAGCACCTCAACCCGCGTGGTGCCCGCACCGTAGCGCTGGAGAAGCCGTCCCCGCGCGAATCCACGTCGTGGTACTTCCAGCGCTATATTCAGCACTTCCCGTGCGGTGGTGAAATCGTCTTCTTTGACCGCTCCTGGTACAACCGCTCCGGCGTGGAGCGCGTCATGGGCTTCTGTACGGAATCCCAGCACGCAGAGTTCCTGCGCGAGGTTCCGATGCTGGAGAACATGATTCTCGGCTCCGGCATTTCGCTGACTAAGTTGTGGTTCTCCGTGACCCGCAAGGAGCAGCGCACCCGCTTCGCCATCCGCCAGATCGACCCGGTCCGTCAGTGGAAGCTTTCGCCCATGGACTTGGCCTCTCTGGATAAGTGGGATGATTACACCCGCGCCAAGGAGGAGCAGTTCCGTTACACCGATACTGAAGAGTCTCCGTGGATCACCATCAAGTCCAACGACAAGAAGCGTGCCCGCATTAACGCGATGCGCTACGTGCTCTCCAAGTTTGAGTACACCAACAAGGACCACGAGCTCGTTGACCAGGTGGATGACAAGATCGTCAAGCGTGGTCGCGACCAGATCGGTGACTAGTCACGTCACATTGACCGCTCATTAGCGGCTCGCGAATTTGCGCCAGGCATAAAGAGAAGAGGCGGCAGGAAATCCTGCCGCCTCCTTTCTTTGCCTACCTAGTGTTTCCAGGGCTCAATCGGGTTGCCCTGCCACTCGGAGCTGCTCGGGACTTGGTCGCCGCGCATGACCAGCGAGCCGGGGCCGACGGTGGCCACGCTGCCGATGACTGAAGCAGGCAGCGCCACCGAATGCGAGCCCAGGGTGGCGCCGGCCTTGATGGTGACGGTATCCAGGCTCATGACGCGGTCCTGGAAGAGGTGCGTTTGCACCACGGTGCCCGGGCCCACGGATGCGCCTTCGCCCACGAAGCACAGGTCTGTCTCCGGGAACCAATAAGAATCAATCCACGCGCCGCGGCCAATCGTCACGCCCAGCGCGCGCAGGCCCTGGTTGATCTCACCCATGCCATAGGTGTGGGTGAAGAACCACGGGGCGGCGACCGCCTCTACGAAGGTGTCCTGCAGCTCGTTGAGCCACACGAAGGCGGACCACAGCGGGTGGTCGCCGGCGGTCTGCGTGCCCACGCAGATCCACTTGACCGCCACGGTGATCGCCATCGCGATGGCGCCCGCCACCATGAGGATGACACCGCCGAGGGCCCAGGCGGCGGCGATGCCGAGGGCGTCGGCAAGCGCGTAAAGCGTTGCAACGTGCCCGCCAGCAGCATGGCCGAGGTCATCGGCGCCAGTAGGCGCATGGTCTCAATCGCACCACGCGCGGCCTTGACCCCAAAGCCCGGGTTATAGGTGAGGGACTCGCCCTCCACACCGTCCACGTGGGCCTCCACGCGGCGCATGCGCTCCGGCGGGGAACCCCACCAGTTGGCACCGGACTTGGTCTTCTTCGGCGTCGAGGACAGCACAGCCACCAGCGAGTTCTTCGACAGCTTGCGGCCCGGACCGGTGATTCCGGAGTTGCCCACGAAGGAACGCTTGCCCACCTTGGTCTCACCCGTAAGCATCCAGCCGCCGCCGAGCTCATAGCCGCCGATCATGGTGTCATCCGCCAAGAAGGCGCCGTCCTTGACCTCGGTGAGCTTGGGCACCATGACGGCCGTGGAAATCTCCACGTTCTTGCCAATTGTGGCGCCCAAGGAGCGCAGCCAGGCCGGGGTGATCTGCGAAGCATAAATGGGGAAGAGCTGCGTGCGGGCCTCGTCCATGAGGCGCTCGATGGCCCACAGGCGCCAGCCCTTGGCGGAGCGCACCGGTGCCACACCGGGCTTGATACCCAGCGAGAGGATGCGCACGCCCAGCCAGGTTTGCAGCATGAAGGTGGCAAACGCCGCCAGGGCACCGAGCGGAGCGAAGAAGATAGAGCCGACGTAAGGGGAACCGTCGGTCACCGCGATGAGGGCAACGACCACGGCAGCGCCCACGGCCAGCGCCACGATGGGCTGGAAGGCCAGCAAGATAGAGGTAGCGCCGTAGATGGCTACCCACCACGGGCGGCGCTTCGGGGCATGCGACGGGAAGCGGTGCTTGGAGCGGCCCACCTTCTTGGCAGGAGAGCCGGACCAGCGCTGACCGTCCTTGATCTTCTTGCGCCCAGTGACGGTGGAGCCAGCCTCGACGTGGGCATCCTTGCCCACGACGGTGCCCGGAAGCAGCGTCGAGCGCGCGCCCACGCGGGCACCTTCCTTGACCTCAATGGCGCCGACGTGCAGGATATCGCCGTCGAGCCAGTAGCCGGAGAGATCGACCTCGGGCTCAATCGCGGCGTGCTTGCCCAAGGTCAGCAGACCCGTCACAGGCGGCAGCGAGTGCAGGTCCACTCCGCGGCCCATCTTCACTCCCAGCGCGCGGGCATAGTTGTTGACCCACGTAGCGCCCGCGATCGAGCGCGAACCAGAAGCATCCGCCCAGCGCTCCGCTGCCCAAATACGCAGGTGCGTGGAGCCCCCGCGCGGGTACTCGCCGGGCTTAATGCCGGCGGTGATCAGCCGCGCGCCGAAACCACCGATGGGGATGCGGCCGATGGGGGTGACAAAGATGACGAGGAGAAGGATGACCAGCCACCACGGCGTGGTCATGGCCCACTCCACGCCCAGCAGGTTCGCCAGGTTGGAGCCCAGTAGCAGCCAGGCCAGCCACGTCGTGGCGGCCAGCGTCATGATGGGCAGCTGGATGAGAGTCTGCGCGATGCGCGTGCCTGCGCCGACGGGTTTTACCTCGCGTGCGGGGCCGGCGTCCTCCACGGACTCGGCACCAGCGAGCTGCTCCGCCAGGGATCCCAGGCGCGGGTGGTCGTAGAGATCGCGCACGGCCACGGTGGGGAAGCGCTCGCGGATGCGGCCGACCAAGGTCGCTGCGGCCAGCGAGGTGCCGCCGAGGGAGAAGAAGTCTGCGTTGACGTCCTCGACGGACACACCCAGGGTGTCCACCCACAGCTCCGCCAGCCACTGCTCGGTGGGGTTGAGGCCGTCAGCCTCCACGCCCACTCCCGGCAGCGGCCACGGCAGGGCCTTCTTATCCACCTTGCCGGAGGTGCGAATCGGCAGCTCATCCATGACGCAGATGCGCGGGACGAGCGCTGCCGGCATGGTCTCCGCTAGGCGGGCGTGTGCCGCTTCGTGGTCGAACCCGGCATCCGGGTCATCCAGGGAGACGTAGCCGACGAGCACGGACTCGCCGCCCGGCGTCTTCTGCACGGCCACGGCGGAGTTGTACACGTTCGGGAGCGCGGCGACGTTGGCCTCCACCTCACCGAGCTCGATGCGGCGGCCACCAATCTTGACCTGGTCATCGACGCGGCCCACAAAATACAGGCCGTCCTCTTCCAGGCGCACGTGGTCGCCGGTGCGGTAGGCACGCTCCCAACCCAGGGACTCCAGCGGCGCGTACTTCTCCGCATCCTTCACCGGGTCCAGGTAGGCAGCCAGGCCCACGCCACCGATGACGAGCTCGCCCACCTCACCGATGTTCACGGGGACGCCGTGCTTGTCGACGACCACCAGATCCCAACCCTTCAGCGGCAACCCAATCGATACCGGCCTGCCGGGCAGCATGCGCTGCGCGCAGGCCACGACGGTGGCCTCGGTGGGGCCGTAGGTATTCCACATTTCGCGGTCCTCGGTGGCCAGGCGGTCCGTGAGCTCCTGGGAGCAGGCCTCGCCGCCGACGATGAGGAGGCGGATATTATCCAGGGCCTCGGCTGGCCAGAGGCCGGCCAAGGTCGGCACGGTAGAGACCACCGTGATGTCGCGGCGGATGAGCCAGGGGCCCAAGTCCATGCCGGAGCGCACCAGGGAGCGCGGGGCCGGGACCAGGCAGGCGCCGTGGCCCCAGGCCAGCCACATTTCCTCGCAGGAGGCGTCGAAGGCCACGGACAGGCCGGCTAGGACGCGGTCGTCCGGGCCGAGGGGGCCGTGCGGGCTATCCGCCAAAAAGAGGGCAGCTTCGGCGTCCACGAAGGCGGCCGCGGAACGGTGGCTCACGGCCACGCCTTTGGGCTTGCCCGTCGATCCGGAGGTGAAGATGATCCACGCGGTGTCTTCGGGGCGTGGCTCGTCGAAAAGCGCGCCGTCTCCACCGCCCTTGTCATCGGACGTGCGCCGCGCCTCGCGCAGCATGCGGAAGCCTCATCGGTGAAGACACCGTCGATGTCGGCTTCGCCGAAGACCATCTCGGCGCGCTCATCGGGGTCGTCGGCGTCGACCGGCACGTAGGCCGCGCCGGCGGCGAGTGTGGCCAGGATGGC
The DNA here is from genome assembly GCF_000988205.1 of Corynebacterium minutissimum. GTDB lineage: Bacteria > Actinomycetota > Actinomycetes > Mycobacteriales > Mycobacteriaceae > Corynebacterium > Corynebacterium hiratae. Next base: position 363,240 of record NZ_LAYQ01000001.1, read on the forward strand.
CAGGTAGAGCTCGCGCTTGCCGGAGGTCATGCGGATGCCGATGCGGTCGCCGCGGCGCACACCGCTGGCGTGGAGCTCGGTGGCCCATGCGGAGACGTCGGCAAGCAGCTCGGCGTAGGTGAGGATCTCACCGTCGTCGAGGGCCGCGGCCTCGGGGTAGTGCTCAGCGGTGGTCTTAACGATGTCCCACAAGGTGCGCGCGGGGGCGGCCTCGTCGCCGAGGAGGTAGTGCTCGGGGACCTCGGGCATCGCCGGGGTCTCGGGCTCATCGGTGCGGAGGGCGTGGCGGCCCCCGGTACTAGGAAGGTTTTCGGGCTCTGTCATTTAAGCATCACCGCTTTCGGTATCAGCGGGTGCGTCCGCCGCGATGATGGCGGCGGCCAGCTTGCGCAGATGCTTGAGCTGCTTGTTGGTGGATTCGTCGAGGGCTTCGTCCTCGGCCTTCGACACCAGGACGGCAAGCTCCTTGTGGGCTTTCACGCCCTTCTTGGTGGAGGCAATGATTTGGCGGCGGCGATCTTTGGCATCGCGCTCGCGCTTAACCCAGTTGCGGGACTCCAGGGAATCGAGCAGGCGCACCATGTCGGAGGCGTCGATGGCCAAGGTCTCCGACAGTGCGGACTGGGAGGACGCGGTCTCCGCAACGAGGCAGGTGAGCACCCAGTACTCGCGCAGGGTGGTTTGCTGCGTTTGCAGCGCGGCCTCGACGCCTTCGCGGGTGCGGCGGCGGAGGCGCTCCAGCTGGAAGGAGGGGGACTCCAAGAGCGCGGTCGGAATGGATACAGAATTCAATGAAGGCATGCCGACGATACTACGCGCCTAAGGTGGCAAACTTAAATCATGGGTTGTGGCCCATTAGTTTCAGGCTGAGGCTAGCTTCTGCACGATGAGTGTGTTGAGAGAAACGCCTTCCCGTTCTGCTTCGATGGTTAGGTCTCGGTGAAGTGACTGAGGTATGCGGAGGTTGAACTTCCCCGAAAAGCTTCGCTGCCCGAATGGTTCCGGGATGCGTTCATTGTTGCGTTGCATATCTTCTAGAGTTTCTTCGACGACGCTGCGCAACTCGGCTTCTGCGGTGGCCGCGGTTGTGTCCAGCCATGACAGGGAAGGGAACTCTAGGACTGTGGCAACGAATTCTCCATCTTCTTCGGACCACGCGGTTTGGTAGGTGTATTTGTCTGCGAGGTTCATGATCTGCTCCTAGAAATGGAAGTCACACACAAGTTGCAGCTCTGAGAAGCGGACGTTTGTCCGTGAGGTCCGCATCTTTGTGAGGATCTTTTCTATCTTGGAAACCACACCTGTATGGTACCGCAAATGGTACCACTAGTGGTTTGGGTAAACCATAGGGCAGCCTTGTGCTTTCCAACCATCCGTGCCGCCCTCGACGTTGATGACGTCCCAGCCCTTTGCCTGCTCGAGGTACTGGCAGACCTGCATGCTGCGCCCGCCTGCATGGCAGATGACGTAGATATCGCGGTCCGGGTCAATCTCGTCGAGACGCTCGACTAGGTCTCCCATCGGGATGTGCGTGGCGCCCTGGGCGTGCTCGGTGTTCCACTCGTGGTCCTCGCGGACGTCGATGAGCTGGGCGTTCTCGGGTACTTCGGTGGGTTGTACGTTCTGCATGCGCACCAGCTTACGCGGGCGCGGTTGTGAGGCTGGTGGGGCACCGTAGCGTGAGCAGCACTTTCGGCCCCGGCGCGCCCTTATGCCACACTTATTCAGGTGATGAACTCCAGCGCTGTCGCGCTTATCCCCGGAGACCCCACGGGTCGCTTCTTTGGTTCTCGAGTGCTCGTGGTGGATAATTTTGACTCCTTCACCTTCAACATCGTGGACTACCTGGTGCGGTTAGGCGCTGAGGTTGGGGTCACCCCCAATACCCAGCCCGTGCCGCTGACCGGCTACAACGCGGTGGTTCTCTCACCGGGGCCGGGAACTCCAGAGTGTGCGGCGGACATCGGCTTTTGCGCCGAGGTTCTAGAGCGTGCCACGGTGCCGGTGCTGGGGGTGTGCCTGGGCTTCCAGGCGATGGCCCAGCACCTCGCGCACGGATCGCTCCGGCCCCAGAGCCTGTGCACGGGCGGGTGAGCACCATACATTGCTCCGAGGATCCGCTCTATGCCGGGATTCCCACCTGTCACGATGTGGTGCGCTATCACTCATTGGTGGTAGATAAGCTGCCTTCCGGTATGAAGGAACTCGCGCATACGACAGATGGCCTCATCATGGCTGGCCGCAGCGAAGAACGCCGCTGGTGGGGCGTGCAGTACCACCCGGAGTCGATTTGTAGCGAACACGGTCTCCGGCTCTTCGAGAACTTCCTGGCTATCGCTTGTCCCGAAGCAAACGAGGTGGCATCTCCTGACGTCAAAGTCGACACCCCCTCAGTTGCGCCCCTGCCACCACTGCACGTGGAGGAGCGCCTACTCGCCATCGATCCCCTCGACGTCTTCGATGTCCTAGGCGGCAAAGGGGCGCTGCTAGAGTTCGAGGGCACTTCGATCATTGCACCGTTGGGAGAAATGGTGGGAATGGAAGCACTAGCGGAGCCCCCTCGCTTTTCCCGCCCCGCGGGGTGCCTCGGCGTTCCAGGTGTGTTCGGCTATCTGGGTTACGAGGCCCTCGGCGGCTTGCCCACACACCACCCTCATGGTCTCTTCCGCGCGCCAGGCGTGGTGGCCATCCGTGGGCAGAGAGTGCAGCTGATTTGCCAGGAATCCGCGGCCTCCTGGCTGGCACAGACCTGGCGGCTCCTCGAAGGACTCGCCGGCAACCCTGTTCAGCAAAGGCGTTTCGACACCAGTGCGATTGGCCCGCTGATCTGCCGCGATACCGCCGCCAGCTATAAGGAGAAGATCCGCCGCGCCCAAGAGCTCATCAGTGCGGGTGAGACCTACGAAGTCTGCCTCACTACCAGTCTCGAGGCGGCAGCCGATCTCGATCCGCTGGCCCTCTACCAGCGCCTTCGGCAGCAGGTGCCCGCGCCGATGCGTTCGTTGTTGGTGCTCCCTGAGCTCGCAGTGGCTAGCGCCTCCCCGGAACGCTTCCTTAAAGTGTCTGGCGGCGTCGTCTGCTCGGAGCCGATCAAAGGCACCCGCCCACGTGGCCACAACCCCACCGCCGATGAACAGCTGCGGGCGGACCTGGCCAGTAACCCGAAGGATCACGCGGAAAACCTCATGATCGTTGACCTAGTGCGCAACGATCTCACCCGTGTGGGGATTCCAGGCACCGTGCATGCCGAAGAACTCTTCGCGGTTCGCAGCTTTGCCACCGTGCACCAGTTGGTCTCCACCGTTTCTGCTCGGTTGTGCCCGGATGCCTCGCTTATCGACGTCCTCCGCTCCACCTTTCCCGGTGGCTCTATGACCGGTGCGCCGAAAGTCCGCACCATGGAGATCATCCGTGAGCTCGAGGCCGCGCCGCGTGGGGTGTACTCCGGTGCGATCGGCTATCTCGGTTGCGATGGCAGCGCTGATTTCGCTATGACTATCCGCAGCATCGTCCTGCATTCCGGGAGACTGCATTATGGCGTTGGTGGAGCGGTGCTGGCTCTTTCGGACCCGGATGCCGAGTGGCAGGAGATCGTGGATAAGTCCGCCCCGCTCCTCAAACTTTGCGGGCAGGCCTTCCCCGGGGAGCACTGCTACCGCTTCGAAGCGGGCGAGCTGCTTCCCGTCCCATCGCTTCCCGAGCCCGTGCTGATCGACTCCTTCCGTCTTGAAGAGGGCCAGGTGCGCGGCTTTGAGCTACACTGCGAGCGCTTTACCGCGGGTGCAGAGGCCTTGGGGATGGACTCCCCTCGATCCTTCCTCCACGCAGTCCAGGAACACCTGCCCGCTCGGGGGCGGTGGTTCCCGCGTCTGGAGGCTGGCCCCAGCGGTTTCGCACTTCGGTTGCGCCCTCTTCCTACTCAGCGGAAAACCACCCGTTTGCACAGCGCTACGGCAACAGTGGAATATCCGCATGTCAAGGGGCCGAATCTGGTGCTGTTCTCAGAGCTTCGTGAGCAGGACGATACCTTGCTCATCTCCGACGAGGGCGTGGTCTGCGAAACCACCACCGCAGCGCTCATCGCCTGGGATGGCGACACGATGCTCACGATGGACGCGCCTCGGCTGCGTTCGGTCACTGAGTCTCTGCTGGTTGCTGCGGTGGGAGAAGAGGGGAGCGTCGAAAAGCGCAAGCTCGGCCTGTCCGATCTTGCCGGCCTAGAGTTGTGGACCCTCAACGCCTTGCACGGGATTACCCCGGTGGTGGAGCTCGACGGGAAGCCGCAGCCGGCACCCGACGCCGCACGCCTTGAGCACTGGCGCAGCGTGCTAGATAGTATGTGCGCTACAATTCCGCGAACCCAATGAGCACGATCCCGCTCTATCTCAACGCCTCATAGCAGCATTCGATGCTCGCCTTGGGCTTTAGCGGTGCGCGGAGAGGTACTCCAGAATGGCTTTCACGCGGCGGTTGTCCTCGCTGGGGTCGAGACGCAGCTTGGTGAAGATGTTGGAGACGTGCTTGGCCACCGCGGCGGCGGATAAAACGAGCTCGGCGGCGATGTCTTTGTTGGACTTGCCGCGCGACATCAATTCAAGGACCTCGCGCTCGCGCGGGGTGAGCTCGCCTAAGCCGCTGCGCCCAGAGCTCATTAAAGCCTGCGCCACGGTGGGATCGATGACGGTGCCGCCCTGGGCCACCACGTCCAGGCTGGAGAGGAAGTCCCGCACCTCGGAGACACGGTCCTTCAACAGGTAGCCGGTACCGGCATCGGGGGAGTCGAAGAGCTCCACCGCGTAAGCCGGAGCTACATACTGGGAGAGCACCATGACGGGTAAGCCCGGGTATGCATTTCTCAAGTTTACGGCGGCTTTCAAGCCATCATCACCCATGCCCGGCGGCATGCGCACGTCCGTGATGACGATATCCGGAAGCTCATCGCGCAGCTTGTCCACCACGGCTTCCAACGCCGGGGCGGAATCTGCCTGGCCCACAATCGAATGCCCGCGGCGCTCCAACAAGCCGGCGAGACCCTCGCGCAAAATGGCGGAGTCATCCGCCACCACGATTCTCAAACTCATTTCTTAAACTCCTGACTGTCCGCGATCGAGAAGAAGAGGAATCGAGCACGCCAGCCTCGTGGGCCCGCCCGGGGGAGAGGACAGCGTCATCTCCCCGCCAAAAGCGGCGAGGCGCTCGGCCATCCCCGCTAAGCCATGACCTTGTACAACCTGCGCGCCACCCGGGCCCTCATCCACCACGGTGATGCGCAGCGAATCATCCGCGATCACTAAAACAGACACCGGCGCGCCGGGCGCGTGCTTGGCCGCGTTGGTCAAAGCCTCCGTGCCGAAGAAGTAGCCGCAGGCCAGCACGGAGGCGGAAAGCTTGGGCAAAGGATGCGGGGCGAAGACGCTGACGTGGGGGCCGTGGGAAGAGGAGACGTCGGCAAGCGCGGCGACCAAACCGTGATCCTGCAGCACCTGTGGGTGGATGCCGTGCACCGTGGCGCGCAGGGAGTGCAGGCCGCGGTCCACGTCCTGCTTGGCGGCGGTGAGAAGCTCGGCAATTTCAGAGGGGGCGTCGAGAAGAGCCTCCCCCAACTTCATGCTCGCGGCCACGAGGTATTGCTGCGCGCCGTCGTGCAAGTCGCGCTCGATGCGGGCGCGCTCCACCTCATAGGCATCCGCGATGGCGCGGCGCGAGGCCGTAAGCTGTGCAATCTTCTGTGCCTGCTGCTGCTCATGGTTGGTGGGCTGGGGCTTTCTTCGGAACACAGGCCCAGCATAGTGGCCCGCCCTGCGGCAGGGGTAGTGCTGGCACTACCTTAAAGAGCAACGCTAGGGCTGTTCTTTCTGCGGGCCCTTCACGGTGGAATGAGAGACATGGCACAGACACTTTCCCTGACAGACATCACCAAGGATTTCGGCGCCGGCCCGGTGCTCGCCGGAATCTCCCTCGACATTGAACCGGGCGAGCTCGTGGCGGTCATGGGGCCGTCTGGTTCCGGCAAGTCCACGCTGTTGCACTGCATGTCCGGCGTGCTCACGCCGACGCACGGCAGCGTGCGCTACGGGGATGACGAGCTCTCCGCGCTTGGCGACGGCCCCCGCTCCCGCCTCCGCCTGCGCAACTTCGGCTTCGTCTTCCAGGACGGCCAGTTGCTGCCGGAGCTGAGCAACGTGGATAACGTGGCGCTGCCCGCGATGCTCAACGGGGTCTCGCGCGGTGCTGCGCGCAAGCGTGCGATGCAGCTGCTGGACCAGCTGGGATTGGGCGGTTTGGCGGAGCGTCGCCCGGCGCAGGTTTCTGGTGGTCAGGCGCAGCGCGTGACCATTGCGCGTGCGCTGGTGGCTTCTCCGGGCGTCGTCTTCGCGGACGAGCCGACTGGTGCGCTGGATCAGTCCACGGGTCACGAGGTCATGCAGATGCTGACCACCATCGTGCGACAGTCGGGCGCCAGCCTGGTCATGGTCACGCACGACCCGAAGGTGGCCGACTGGATGCAGCGCCGCGTGGAGATTCGCGATGGCATCATCCACGACGACCGCCGCCTCGAGGTGATTCGATGAACACCGCGACTTTAGTCTTTGACCTGCAGCGCGAATCGATTCGCGCGCGCTCCGGAACGGGAATCGTCTCGCTTCTGGCAATTGTGAGCCTGACCATTGGTTCCGCCATCGCCTTCCTGGTTGCGGGCGGTACCTGGATGTTCTGGGAGCGCGCTCAGCACGTGGAGGAGGCTGCACCCGCTCTGCAGGAGGCTTTCGGCGACGAGATGGAGGCCTTCCTCTACCCGTGGTTTGCCCTGGCTCTGCTGGCCTGCGCCTTCATTCTTCCGGCGTTGTTTAACCTCACAGCCCAAGCCGCCGTCCTCGGTGCGTCCGGTAGGGAGCAGCGCCTGGCGACCCTGCGCCTGTTGGGATTGAGCTCCCGCCAGGTGGAGCGCATGGCCATCGTGGAGACTGGCCTGCAAGCCATCGTCGGCATCGTGCTGGGCGGGCTTATCAGCCTGCTCATCGCGCCGGTCTTTACGCAGGTGGATTTCCAGATGCGGTCCATTGCACTGTCCGAGATTCTCCTCCCGTGGTGGGGTTACCTGGCCGTGGCTGGCGTGCTCTTCCTGCTGGCCATCGGCGCCGCACTCGTCGGCATGCAGCGCGTGCGCGTGAGCCCGCTGGGCGTCGCCAAGCGCCAGATGCCCGCGGCCTACCGCTGGTGGCGTGTTATCGCCTTCCTCATCATTGCGGGTATCGGTGGTGTGCTGCTTTCCGGCAAGGCAGGCCCGCCGACCGCTATGGTCATCATGGTCATGTTCGGCATGGTGATGAGCATCAACCTCATTTCTCCCTTCATCCTGCAGCTCGGCGCGTACATCATGTCCCTCTTCCCTGGAAACGCGCACTTCGTGGCCTGCCAGCGAGTAGCGGGCAATGCGCGCCCGGCATGGAAGCGGAGTGCTGCCATCGGCTTCTTCGGCTACCTAGCCGGATTCCTCGTTGCCGCGCCCCTAGGCTCTGATGCCTTGGCCATGGTTCTCAATGAGGACCCGGGGATGAACGTGGTGTTCAAGGACATCTCCACAGGCGTCTTATTAACCCTCATCTTCGGCTTCACGCTGACCACCATGTCCATCATCCTGGGGCAGGTCTCCGGCATCTTTGAGGACAAGGAACTCATCCGCTCCCTGGATCTTATGGGCGTGCCGCGCGGCTTCCAGTTCCGCTCCGGCGCCCTGACCATCATGGGGCCAGTAGTCGGCTTGAGCTTCTTCGGCTTCCTCTTTGGTGGCAGTATCGCCGCGCTGATGTTCTTCTCCAGCGTCGAGCAAAGCGACGTCGATGTTCTCGGCCGCGTGCTCATGGCCTTCGGTTTCCTGGCCATCGGCTGGCTGGTCACGCTGCTCGCCATTGTCCTTGTTGAACCCCTGCGTGGCTACGTGCTGCGGACTGGAGGTCGAAAAGAATGAAAACGGTACTGAAAATCTTCGGCGGACTCTTTCTCGTTGCTCTTGTTGCTGTGGCCGCGGCCGTGTATTTCTTTGGCCCCTCCTATGGCGGGGCGCTGCTGGGCAAGCCCTACTTCCTCTTCAATGCCAGCGAGAAGCGCATCAACACCGCGATGGTGGATACTGCAGCGATCTCCGGAATCTATGGCGAGAGCGAAGAATTCCAGCGCGCCCGCGAGGCCTTCAAGGAGGACCCCACGAACGCTGAGCTCCTCGATGCCGCCATCGACGCCGCCGGCGGTAAGCATTCAAAAGTCTTTAGCACCGAAAAGGAAAAGGCCGCCGAAAGCACCGAGCCTTCGGTTGACTTCAACGATGGCGTCTTGCGCGCTACCGTGCCCTCCATCGGCCGCCACGATGATGGCCAAGCCTACGCCGACACTTTGGCACACGGCCTGACCTCTCACCCGGAGGCCTGTGCCGCTGTGGTAGATCTGCGGGGCAATGACGGCGGTGACATGGGCCCGATGTTCGCGGGCTTAAGTCCCCTGCTGCCGGATGGCACCGCGCTCTCCTTCGTCAGCCGCATGGGTTCATCTGACGTGGTCATCGACGGCAACTCCGTCACCGGCGGCGGCACGCCCACCACCACGTCGGGCGGCAAGCTGAGCATTCCCGTCGCCGTGCTCACCGACGACGAGACAGCCTCCTCCGCCGAAGCCACCCTCCTGGCCTTCCGCGGGCTGGACAACGTACGCACCTTCGGCGAGCCGACCGCCGGCTATGCCTCCGCCAACGTGGTCCTGGACTATCCGGACGGCCGCTCGCTCATGCTCACCACGGCCAAGGACAAGGCGCGAACGGGCGAGGAATTCGCCGAGGATCCCATCGCTCCCGATGCACCCGAATCCGAGCTCGACGGATGGCTTGCTTCCCGCTGCAGTTAGTTAGCTGCAGTGTTAGTAAGCCGCAGCGTTAGCCAGCCCGGTTCGTTGTCGGCACGTTGCTGCTGTTCAGCCGCAACGCTAGCCTGCCCAACGCTCGCGCTCCCACCGCCAGTAGTGGTGCCACTTCCAGGGCGGGGCGACGAACTCGCCCCGCCCTTTGATAACTGCGAGGACCTGGTGAACAGCGACGTCAAGGTGGTGCTCAATCGTGGCGGCGGTGAAGTGGAGGGGCCGATAGCCGCGCTGGACGGCGTCGTTCAGCTTTTGGCGGTCGATTTCGAAACGTTGTCGGTTCTCGCCTTTGTGATAGGCGTAGCCGTCCACCTCGATGGCCGCCTTGTGCTCCTCGAGCACCAAGTCCCAGCGGTAGGGCCCAATCCGCACGTTGTTGCGGACTTTGGCGTGGGGCTCAAGGCCCCGGGTGAGGTCGCGCTCCGGCTTGCTATCCGCCCCGACGATGGCCTTTTCCAACACCTCACGCGTGTGCTTGGGCAGGCGGCGAAAGTCCAGCTGTTCGGTCTCGATGCGCGAGCGCCCGTGCGGCCCGGCGAAGAAGGCCTCGATGAAGGCCACGGCATCCTCCTGCGCCATCGCCTCAATACATTGCAGCGGGCTGCAGACGTTCACCCCGTTCATGCTGCCCAGCGCCTTAGGCCGTGCCCGCCGGCTGCGAAAATACGTGCTCGATGCCATCGTTCCTGCGCGCAGAAAATAAAGTGGGTAGGTCAGCTCTTGGCCAAGATATTGCTGAGCTGCGGAATAGCCGTCCAAGGCTGAGTCCGGCCAACGCCGTGAGACGACTTCAGCGAGCTCGCGCGGCGTTGGCACCGCAGATAAGTACAGACCGCGACAAATCTTGATTGCTCGGCCGTTAGCAGCGCGGCGAGTCCCCGCGCGTCCCTCGAAAATCTCCATGTGCCCCCGATGAGTACGGTTCTAACAATTAAGCCCCCAGAAACCGCTGTTTTCGGCCCCCTATTTGATCGAATCGTACGTCACGAATGAGGAGTTGTCGCGGTGACAAAGAAAAAGGACGTTTCGATCAACTAAGGCCTCTCAAACCCTTGGTTTTGGGCCCCTATTTGATCGAAACGTCCCTCAACGTGCGGACCGTGGCGGCTTACTTGAAGCGAGCCTTAGCCTCTTCGAGGATCTTCTCTGCCTCAGCCTTGTCTCCCCAGCCGGAGCCGGTAACTTCCTTGTTCGGCTCCAGGTCCTTGTAGCGGGTGAAGAAGTGCTCGATCTCGTCCTTGATGTGCTGCTCTACATCGTTGATGTCCTGGTAGCGCTCCCAGCGCGGGTCATCGACGACGGCGAGCAGCTTGTCGTCGCCACCGGCCTCGTCGGTCATCTTGAACACGCCGAGGACGCGAGCCTCAACGACAACGCCCGGGAAGACCGGCTCCGGGAGGATGACCAGCGCGTCCAACGGGTCACCGTCCTCACCCAGGGTGTGGTCGATGAAGCCGTAGTCAGCCGGGTAGGCCATCGGGGTGAACAGGTAGCGGTCGAGGTGGACCTTGCCGGTCTCGTGATCGATCTCGTACTTGTTGCGGGAGCCCTTTGGGATCTCGATGGTTACTTCAACGCTCACGGCTGAATCCTCCATAACTAATAGGTTGGCATGTGCTCCGCTTAGTCTACCGCGCTAGTCTAAAGGGCGATGAAAGCTAAGCATGTCTGGTGGAGTACTGCGGCCCTCGTCACGGCGGGAGCCGTGGCGGCGACGGCCGCCTTGGGCGTAGAAATCCAGCGCACCTACGATCACCTGGACCACGGCCAGCCCTATAAACAGGAAGAACCCACAACACTGGTCCAGCCCGTCGAGCCCGGTGATATCGACGCCGCCGCGCTCAAAGCCAGGTTGGATGAGCTAGGCAAGGACAAGGCTCTAGCCACTTTCGGCGGGCAGATCATCGACACCACCACCCAGGACGTGCTGTGGGAGCGCGAGCCCGCAAAGCCGCTGACCCCGGCCTCCGCCACCAAGGTCCTCACCCTCGCCGCGGCTACGCTCAAGCTCGACGAAGAAGAGCGCCTGACCACCGAAGTGGTCGCAGGTGAGCACGAGGGCGAGATCGTTATCAAGGCCGCCGGCGATGTCTGGCTGACGGACGAGCGCCTCGATGAGCTGGCGGAACAGATTCAGCAGAAGATGGATACCGTCACGCGGGTCTCCATCGACACGTCCATCTGGGCCGGGCCCGACCAGGCACCGGGCTGGATGATGACAATATTGACGGCGGTTTCGTCGCCCCCATCCAGCCGGCCATGCTCTACGGTGGGCGCATTGGGGAGAAGACCGGCGACGTTCCGCGCTCCCACGAGCCGGCCCTCGACGTCGCCCGCGCGTTGGCCTCCCGCCTGGGAACCGACAAGGCGGACACGAGCTCAGCGCCCGAGAACACCGAGGTCATCGCAGCTACAGAATCTGAGCCGTTGGCTTTGCGCGCCCAGGAAGCGGTGAAGGATTCCGATAACGTCATGGCGGAGGCCATCGCCCGCGAGCTGGCCGTCAGCCAGGGCGCGGAAGCAAGCTTCGAGGGCGCCACGACAACCATGCTCGACGTGCTTAAAGGCCACGGCATCAACGTCAGCGGCATCACCCTCAAAGACGGCTCCGGCCTTTCCCGCGATAACCGCATCCCCGCCGACGTACTCGCCCACATCATGGACCAGGCCGTGGCTACCGAAGAGCTGCGCCCGCTGCTGGGCTACCTGCCCCTCGCCGGCGGCGAAGGCACGCTCTACCAGCGCTACCCCGATTCGCCGGCCCGCGGCTTCGTTCGCGCCAAGACCGGCACCCTCACGGGAACCTCCGCGCTGACCGGCACCGCCCAGGGGCAGTCGGGCCGTGTTTACGCCTTCGCCTTCCTGGTCAACGACGGCGAAGTCACTTCCGCCCGCCAAGCCCAAGACGCCCTCGCCGCCGCCCTCCATGACTTCTAAGAAACCTTTTTGGCCACGTAAAAGCCCCAGCTTCTTGGCCTGCCGCGTCGCCGCCCGCGCCGCGCTCGGTGAGCAACCCCGCGCCATCGCGGTGGGCCTGTCCGGCGGGGCTGATTCCTTGGCGCTGACCGCGGCCCTCGTCGCCGAAGGGCACGACGTCACTGCACTCTGCGTCGACCACGGTTTGCAGGACGGCTCGGCCGCGCAGGCGCGCCGGGCTGCTGAGCAGGCCCGCGCCTTGGGGGCGGAGGCGGAGGTGTTGCGGGTGGACGTCGGCAAGCAAGGCTCCGTCGAGGCCGAAGCCCGCGCCGCCCGGTACCGTGCCTTCGCGCCCTGGGGTGAGGTGGCGGTGGCGCATACCGCCGATGACCAGGCCGAAACCCTGCTGCTGGGCGCTCTGCGGGGGAAGGTCGCGGGCATGCGCGAGCGTTCCGATGTCGAGGGCGTGCGCGTTGTGCGGCCCCTGCTCAGCGTGCGCCGCGCCCAGACCGAGGCCGCCTGTGCGGAGCTGGGGCTGGAGGTCTGGCAGGACCCCCAGAACCAGGATGCGTCTTTCCGCCGCGTAGCACTGCGCCGCGAGATTCTCCCGCGCCTGCAGGAGATCGTGGGCGGAGACCCCGTTCCGGCCTTAGCCAGGCAGCCCACGACGCCGCGCTTGACGACGCCTTCCTCAGCACCCACCCCTCCGCCGACTGCGCCGAGCTGGCCGTTCTCCCCGAACCAAAACGCCGCCGGGCGATCGCCGCGTGGCTGCGCGAGGAGGGAATAGAGGTTACGCGCGAGGCGGTGCGCGGCATCGATGCCCTGTGCACGCGCTGGCATGGGCAAGGCCCCGTCGCCGTCCGCAGCGAAAAGAAAGGCACAAGGTTGGAAGTCGCACGCGTTGGTGGCAAACTGTCACTATTGCCTCGGTCAGCAAAGGAGCGCTCACGTGCACGATAACCATGATTTAGCCGTCCCCGCCCATCCTTATGGAGAGGACATCAAAAACGTTCTCATCACCGAAGACGATCTTCAGGCGCGCATCCAGGAAATGGCGGATCGCGTGGCGGAGAAATACCGCAACACCGACGAGGACCTCATCTTGGTCTGCGTGCTCAAGGGCGCGGTTTTCTTCCTGACGGATTTCGCCCGCAAGCTTGCTATCCCGTCCCAGCTGGAGTTCATGGCGGTGTCCTCCTACGGTAACTCGGCCTCCTCCTCGGGTGTGGTGCGCATTTTGAAGGACTTGGACCGCGATATCGAGGGCCGCGATGTGGTCATCGTGGAGGACATCATTGATTCCGGCCTGACTTTGTCGTGGCTTATCCGTAACCTGCAGGGCCGCCAGCCACGATCCCTTGAAGTGGTCACCCTGTTGCGCAAGCCAGAGGTGGTTAAGGCAGAGCTTGACCTGTTCGATGTAGGCTTCGATATCCCCAACGAGTTTGTCGTGGGGTATGGCCTGGATTTTGCCGAGCGCTACCGTGACCTGCCCTATGTAGGTACGCTGCATCCGGCGGTCTACAGCAACGATTAATCTTTATTCTTGTCCGGCGCTTTAAGCCGCAATTGTGCAAGGTAGTTAATGAAAAACAAGAACATCATCCGCTACGGCTCCATCGCGGGCCTGGTTCTCATCCTGCTGTACGCATTCACGTTCTTTACCAACGATGCCCGCAGCTTCAAGCAGGTGGACACTTCGGTGGCCATGGAGCAGCTGACCTCCAAGAACGTCGAGGAAGCGCAGATCGACGACCGCGAGCAGCAACTGCGCCTCAAGCTCAAGAAGCCGGTGACGGTGGAAGAGCAGGAGGGCATCGAGGAGGTCATTGCCAAGTACCCGGCACGCGCCTCCGAGCAGGTCTTTAACGCGGTCAAGGACTCCGGTGCTGAGAAGTACCAAACGAAGGTCACGCAGGATTCCTTCATCGGCTCGATGATTAGCTTCCTGTTGCCGATGCTGCTGCTCTTCGCGCTGTTGTTCTGGATGATGTCGCGCATGCAGCAGGGCGCTGGCGGCATGTTTGGCATTGGCGGCTCCAAGGCCAAGGAGCTGACCAAGGATATGCCGACCAACACCTTCGCGGATGTGGCCGGTGCGGACGAGGCCGTGGATGAGCTGCAGGAAATCAAGGACTTCCTCGATGATCCGGAGCGCTACCACGCCCTCGGCGCGAAGATCCCGCGCGGCGTACTTCTCTACGGCCCGCCGGGCACCGGTAAGACCTTGCTGGCCCGTGCCGTGGCGGGCGAGGCCGGTGTGCCCTTCTACTCCATTTCTGGCTCCGACTTCGTGGAGATGTTCGTCGGCGTCGGTGCCTCCCGCGTGCGCGACCTGTTCAAGCAGGCGAAGGAAAATAGCCCGTGCATCATCTTCGTTGATGAGATTGATGCCGTGGGCCGCCAGCGCGGCTCCGGTACCGGCGGTGGACACGATGAGCGCGAGCAGACCCTCAACCAGCTGCTCGTGGAGATGGACGGCTTCGGTGACCGCGAGGGTGTTATCCTCATCGCGGCCACCAACCGTCCCGACATCCTGGACCCGGCGCTGCTGCGCCCGGGCCGCTTCGACCGCCAAATCCCGGTCACCAACCCGGACCTGGCCGGCCGCGAGCAGATTCTGCGCGTGCATGCCAAGGACAAGCCGCTGGCCAAGGAAGTCGACGTGGCTCAGTTGGCCAAGCGCACCGCCGGCATGTCCGGCGCGGACCTGGCCAACGTGCTCAACGAGGCCGCCCTGCTCACCGCCCGCATCGGCGGCAACGTCATTACCTATGATGCGCTGGAAGAGGCTACCGACCGCGTCGTCGGCGGCCCGCGCCGCCAGGGCAAGATCATTTCCGAGCATGAAAAGAAGGTCACCGCCTACCACGAGGGCGGTCATACCTTGGCCGCCTGGGCGCTCAAGGACATTGAGCGCGTCTACAAGGTCACCATCCTGGCCCGCGGCCGCACCGGCGGCCACGCCATGACCGCGCAGGAAGATGACAAGGGCATGTATACCCGCGATGAGCTCTTCGCGCGCCTCGTCTTCGCCATGGGTGGCCGTGCCGCTGAGGAGCTGGTCTTCGGCGCACCGACCACCGGTGCTTCCTCCGATATCGAGCACGCCACCAAGATTGCGCGGTCCATGCTTACTGAGTACGGCTTCTCGCCGGATCTAGGCACCGTCAAGTACGGCAAGGAGCAGGGCGATCCCTTCAGCCAGATGGGTGGCGGCGGGACCATCGACTACTCCGATGCCATTGCCGCCAAGATTGATGAGCAGATGGCTTACCTCTTGGACCGCGCGCACCAGCAGGCCTATGACATCCTGTCCGAGCACCGCGACTACCTGGATAAGCTCGCCGAGATGCTCTTGGAGAAGGAAACCCTGCGCCGCCCGGACCTCGAGGGCATCTTCGAGGGCATCGAGCCGCGCGAGGCTTTCGACGTCTTCCCGAACGAGGACGCTCGCTTCCCGCGCCAGGCCGGCCGCGAGCCGGTAAAGACCCCGGTCGAACTTGCCCAGGAGCGCGGCGAGGAGCTGCCGAAGCGCATGACGCTTCTCGACGCCTCCCGTGCCGCCCGCGAGCGCCGCCACGCGGAGCTCGAACGCGCGAAGGAAAACGGTGACGAGGCCGCCGCCGCGACATCGGAGGCGCCGGTCGAGGAGATTGGCTTCAGCTTCGGCCAGCATGCAGGTGATTATGTGGACCCGGAGAAGGGCAATACCTTCTTCGGGGAATCCGATATCACCGAACCCACCGGCCGCGAGCTCAGCGAGGACCGTGCTGAAAGCGATGGGGCGCAGGAGGAGACCGTGGCCCCAGAACAGGCAGGCCCCAGCCACGAGGACACCCAAGAGATTCCACGTGTGCCGGATGCCGCCGCATCGCAGCCAGAATCCCAGCCGCAACCAGAACCCCAGCCGCAGCCGCGCGAACCGGAACGCCGCGGCCGCCACGCTAAGCCGGAGGAGCACGCCTGGGGCGCGCCCGGCTGGGGAGAACATGAACACCGCAACAACCCGTACAAGGATGGCGACACCAATGAGCGATAACATCCCGGCGCAGCGCGACTTCGACCACGAGCGCGCCGAAGCAGCCATCCGCGAGCTGCTCATCGCAGTGGGCGAGGACCCCGACCGCGAGGGCCTGCGCGAGACCCCGGCCCGCGTGGCCCGCGCCTATGCCGAGGTCTTCGCAGGTCTCCACCAGGACCCGACTGAGGTCCTGCACAAGACCTTTGCCGAGGAGCACCAAGAGCTCGTCCTCGTGCGCGATATCCCCATCTATTCCACCTGCGAGCACCACCTCGTGCCCTTCTACGGCACGGCGCACATCGGCTATATCCCTGGCTCCGACGGCCACGTCACCGGCCTGTCCAAGCTGGCTCGCCTGGCGGACATGTACGCAAAGCGCCCGCAGGTCCAGGAGCGCCTCACCAGCCAGATCGCCGATGCGCTGGTGGAGGTCCTCCACGCGCAGTCCGTCATCGTCGTCATCGAGTGCGAGCACCTGTGCATGGCCATGCGCGGTATCCGCAAGCCGGGGGCGACCACGACGACATCCGCGGTGCGCGGCGGATTCAAGAAGAATGCGGCCTCCCGCGCGGAGGTCATGAGCCTGATTAGGAGCTAGCAGCAATGGCAGTCAGTGATCTCACCGTTCCCGGCCGCACGCTGGTCATGGGCATCGTCAATGTCACCGAGGACTCCTTCTCCGACGGCGGGCGCTGGATCAACATCGACGATGCACTTACCCACGCCCGCCACCTTGTCGCCTGCGGCGCGGACATGATCGATGTCGGCGGTGAGTCCACCCGCCCGGGTGCGGTGCGCGTGGCTGCCGAGGAGGAAGAACGCCGCGTCGTGCCCGTCATCAAGGCGCTGCGCGAGGAGGGGATTAAGACCTCGGTGGACACGATGCGGGCCTCGGTTGCTCAAGCCGCTGCGGAGGCCGGCGTGGACATGATCAATGACGTCTCCGGTGGTGCGGCCGACCCGGACATGTACCGCACCATGGCCGAAACCGGCCTGCCGGTCTGCCTCATGCACTGGCGCACCGTCCAGTTCGGCTCGGCCGCCGGTGTGGCCGACCATGGCGGGGATGTGGTGCGCGATGTCCACGAGTCCCTGGCGAAGCTCGCTGATAACGCCCTGCAGGCCGGTGTTAGCCACGACAATATCGTCGTGGATCCGGGCCTGGGTTTTGCCAAGTCCCCGCAGGATAACTGGGCTTTGCTCAAGGCTCTGCCGGAGTTCCTCCAGGGCGAGTTCCCGCTGTTGGTGGGCGCGTCCCGCAAGCGCTTCCTCGCCGCCATCCGGGAAGATCGCGGCGCCGAGTCCAGCCCGCTGCTCGCGGACCCGGCCACCGCGGCCGTCACCGCCATCTCTGCGCAGATGGGTGCGTGGGGCGTGCGCGTGCACGAGGTGGAAGTCTCGCGCGATGCCGTGGATGTCGCCGCGGCCTGGAACGCGGGCGCGGCCTACACCGGCGGCGCGCATGCCTCCGGCAGCTACGCCAACGGCGCGGACGGCGGAACAGTGGTGTCCACTTCTTTGGGAAAGGCATAAAACATGGCGGATCGCATTGAACTCACCGGCCTGGAGTGCTTTGGCTACCACGGCGTCTTCGAGGAAGAGAAGAAGACGGGGCAGCCCTTCATCGTGGATATCACCTGTTGGTTGGACACCGCGGGAATCGGGGATGACCTGTCCCGCACGGTGAATTACGCCGAGCTTGCCGACGTCGCCGCGGACATCGTCGAGGGCCCCTCCCGGGACCTTATCGAGACGGTGGCTGAGGAGGTCGCCGAGACCGCGATGCAGCGCTTCGGGATTCTCCATGCCATCGAGGTGACCATCCACAAGCCGAAGGCGCCCATCCCGCGCACCTTCGCGGACGTGGCAGTCGTGGCCCGCCGCTCCCGAAAGAGGATGGCAGGCTAATGCGCGCCGTGCTGTCTATCGGCTCCAACATGGAAGACCGCTGCGCGCTGCTGCAGACCGTCTTTGACGAGTTTGCTGAGGAGACCGTCGCTGCCTCTCCAGTCTTTGCCACCCCGCCGTGGGGCGTGACCGACCAAGATGAATTCCTCAACGCGGTGCTCATCGTGGACGTGGACTGCACCCCGCTGGAGCTGCTACGCCGTGGCCAGAAGCTGGAGGAGGCCGCTGAGCGTGTGCGGGTGCGGCACTGGGGTCCTCGCACCCTGGACGTGGACGTCGTGCAGATAGACGGCGTGACCTCCGAAGATCCGGAACTTATTCTGCCGCATCCTTATGCTCACGAGCGGGCCTTCGTGCTCGTGCCGTGGTTGGCCGCGGATGAGCACGCGGAGCTCAACGGCACCCCGGTGCGCGAGCTCATCGCCGACCTCGATGAGGACGAGGTCGCTGCGGTGAAGGAACTGGGGGAGTAATGACGAGGACGTCGATTGGCGCGCTTGTCGGCACCGCCCTCTTCGTGGCTGCGGCGGCTGCCATCCTCACCACCCGCTTTTATGGCTCCATGCTGGCCATTCCGGCAACCGTATCGATTTCTCTGTGGGCTATGGCGCTGGTGTGCGTGCTGTTGACGCTCAAGGTGCGCGGTGCCAAGGAGGACGAGCACGGTATCGGCCTGGATAACTCGCAGCTCAATCCCATGACCATCGCGCAATTCCTGCTTGTCGGCAAAGCCTCGGCGTGGACCGGGGCCATCGTGGGCGGGGCCTATGCTGGCATGGCGGTCTACGTGGTGCCGCGCGCCGGTGAGCTCGTCGCTGCGGCTGGTGACCTGGCCGGGGTGGTGTCTTCGGCGCTGGGCGGTGCCGCGATGTGTGTTGCCGGAGTGGTGTTGGAGCGACACTGCGAGGTGCCACCTCCAACTGATGGGGCACAAGCGGTAAGTTAGTGGGCATGACGAGCCCGCACCACGCCCCTGATCCCCAGTACGAGTCGGCCCCGGATGATCGCCCGACCACCCAGTTTTCTGCGCAGCCGGACTCTCAGCCACCGACAACGGCGGAGTCTTCCCAGGACGGTTCGAAGACGGATGCTGGTTCTATTGGGCTTATCATCCTCGTCATCCTCGCGGTCATCGCCAGCCTGGTCATGCTGATTTCGGGTTCGGCGAACGCACTGAAGATTGCTCTGCTGGCTGCCCTGTGGGCCGCGGTGCTCGGCTTTTTCCTGGTGGTGCGCTACCGCCGCCAGGCACACGAGGCCAAGGAGCTTCTGGCGGTGGAGCGCGCCCATGCCGCCTCCACCTTGACGGCTTCCGGTGCTTCGAGCGCGGATAACAGCAAGGTCTTGGCAGAGATCCGCTCGGAGCTGGAAGCCATCCGCACCCAGATCGAGGAGATCTCCGGGCGCGAGTGGGTCTACGAGCCTGCCGCCCTGTATGCGGAGGCTCGCCGCATCCAGGAGCTGGAACGCAAGGCTGGCGGCGCCAGCGTGGATGAGCGCGGCGATGCCCCCAACGTGAACTTCACCCAGAAGTCCGGCGGCGCGCCGTCTGCCGACGCCGTGGCAGGCCGCCTCGGCTCGCAGCCGACCCACCCGGTGAGCAACCCGCTGGACAACCTGTTGGCGGATAATGCCCGTGCCAACACCCAGCAGCCGGCGGCGAAGCCAGCCGCGAAGCCTACTCAGCAACCCACTCCGAAGCCAGCCGAGCAGTCTGCCGCGAAACCCGCGGAGCAGCCCGCGGATCAGCAGGGCACCCGCCCGGCACCATCCCCGTTCGGCGCACCGCAGCCGTCGCAGGGCCGTCCTCCGGCGTTTCGCCCTATGGGAGCACCGCAGCCTCAGCCTCAGCCAAAGGCCGACAAGCCCCAGCCCAAGGATGACAAGCCACAGGCAAAGGCAGAGAAGCCGCAGGCGCGCACCGAGCAGAAGCCGCAGCAGTCGAAGCCCCAGACTCGGTCGCAGCAGAAGGCGCCGGAGTTCAAGACCGATAGCTTCCAGGCCGTGCAGTGGAACCAGGGTGCTGCGGGTGCGCAGCACGTCAAGGAGGATGCTAGCCCCGCGCAGCAGCCGCACCACCGCCACCGCAAGCCGGAAGCAGATACCGCACAGCCCGACACCCGTGGCCGCCGTCGTAGCGATGAACACCGCGAGGGCGCGGTCTCCGTGGCTGAACTCATGGCGCGTAGCAAGCGCCGGAAAGAACAGCAGAACAAGGACGTGAAGAAGTAGATGTCTGCTCCGCGCATGCGAGTGGCGGTCTGGGGTAATTCCCGAGCCGGCATTAACTTCGCCCTCCGTCTGGAGATGGCTGGCCACACCATTGAGAAGCTTGAGGACCCCGCCCAGCTGGACCGCTTCGATGCGCTGATTCTCGCCGCGACGGCGAGGGAGCTGGAGGGGGCAGTGGGGGACGTCGAAAAGCACGTGCGCCCCAAGCAAATCGTCATCCACACCTCATTGCTGGCTGGGGTGGAAGCCCTTGATGAGCTGGAAACGCGCGGGTGCCTGACGATTGCCGCAGCTCCCCTGGGCGACTCCTACGCGGTGGGCACCCTCGATGAGGTGGCGGAGACCGTCATTGGGTTGCTGCTCTCGGAGATTCACCAAACTGCAGAAACGGTGCCGGCGGCACAACGTGCCGAGCGAGCCGCGCGGTTGTACTACGCGGAGATGCTCGGTGAACTCAGCGCGTGGGCGGCGCTTAAGGCGGGGATTATCGAAGATTTTATGGGCAGTTCCTTCGACCTTGACGCTGGCGACATCATCGATGCTTACCCCGCCGCCGTGGAGCTGGGCATGGCGCGCAACTACCGCGACGTCGCCCGCATGGTGGGTGAGAAGAAGAACATGGAAGAACTGGAACTGTGGGCAGTAAGAAAGGAAGCGCCGTGGCAGAGCAACTCCTAGTGGAGGACAACGAGCGCATCCGCATGGTCGGCAGCGCCTACCGCAAGACCGGCAAGCGCGTAGTGCTGGTGCCACTCGGCCGCGATATTCACGCCGGGCACCTGGCACTCGTGCAGGCAGCACAACGCGTGCGCGGTGGCATCGTGGTCGTGGCAGTGGACCCGGAGACGGACATCTCTTCCCTCGATGGGGTTGATGTGGTGTGGCGCTACGACCAGCAGAGTCAGCGCACGCGGGTCCTTGCACCCGACCACGGCATGGAGGACGTGAGCGCGGAGCTGACCCGCATTGTGGCGCTGACCTGCGCGCTGGGTCCCAGCGATGTGTTCATGGGGGAGAAGGACTACGAGCTGCTCGTGGCCACCCAGCAGGCCTTTACGGACCTCCACATTGCGGCGCGTGTGCAGGGCGTGCCCTCGGTGCGTATGCCCGATGGGGTGGTGATGAGCCTGCGCAATGCCGACGTCGCACCGGAGGCCCGTGAGCAAGCCAGCGCCTTGTCAGCGGCACTCACCGCCGGTGCGTACGCGGCGGAATCCGGAGCCGAGGAAGTTGTCCGTGTGGCACGTGAAGTGTTGGCCGCCGCGGGCGTCGAGCCGGAGTACGTGGAGCTGCGCGGACGCGACCTGGGTGAAGCCCCAGCAGAGGGCGATGCCCGCCTCTTTATCGCCGCCACCATTGGCGGCGTGCGGCTCATCGATAACGCGGGCGTGCCGTTGGGAATTGGGTTCCGAAACTTAGAACAGCGCGGATAAAAGTCTGTGGCGCAGGTCTCCACCAGTTAGGTTGGAGACATGAAGATTGGAATTCTGGGAGCCGGCGCCATCGGCGGATACTTTGGCGGAAAACTGAAAGCAGCGGGTCACGACGTCGCCTTCGTCGCCCGTGGTGAGACCTTGCGGGTGCTGGGGGAGACGGGCGTGACGTTGATCGATGCCCACGCGGAACCCACCACCACCGAGGTCATTAAGGTCCCCGCTGCGCAGACCTTTGCCGAGGTCAAAGAACTCTTGGGTGGGCTGGGCGTGGCGATTATCGCGTCGAAGGCGCTGCCGGGTAATGAAACCTTTGGAAGCGCGGAGGACCGCGAGGCCCTGCAGGGTATCCCGGTGGTGACCACGCACAACTCGGTCGAGATTCCGTACCTAGCGGCCGAGGAATTCGGGGAGGAAAACATCCTCGCCGGTGTTGCTCGCGTCTATGCCACCCGTCTGGGGCCGGCGCAGATCAAGCGCAATCCGGGGCCCTTGGCTTTGGCTTTTGGTCCGCTGAGTGCTGATGCGCCGGAGTCACTGCGCCGTACGGGCGAGGAACTGTCGGTCGCGCTGAAGGAGGCGGGTGCCTCTAGCAAGTTCCACGACGCCGCGCTTGTCGACGTCTGGTCGAAAGCCATGTTCGTCACCCCGACAGGCACTCTGGGCGCCTTGGTGGATAAGCCCATTGGTTACCTCTGCCAGGAAATCCCCGGCCAGCTTGAGGCCTTCATGCGGGAAGTCGAGGCAGTCGGCCGCGCACTTGGCGTGGAGCTACCGGAGAACGTGGTGGAACAGACCATGGAGTTTGCCCGCCAGCAGCACCCGGATAGCACGTCCTCGATGCAGCGCGATATCAAGGAGGGGCTGCCCAACGAATTAGACGCCCAGGTCGGAGCTATCCGACGCATGGGCGTCAAAGCTGGGGTGGCAACCCCGTTGTGGGATTTTGCGCAGGAGGTGCTGGAGGCACAGTTGCGCACCGCCTAAGAGTGCGCACTGCGCAACGTCGGTGCCTTATTCGGTACCGATCTTGCCGTCCTTCTTCCACACCACAACCACGGCCGGGCGCGGGGTGGACTTGCCGCCGTCAGGCCAGTGGGAGGTGGCGTTCTCAAAGGTGGCGTCGTCAGCCTCGCCCGGGTGCTGAACGTTGACCATGACGCGGTCATCGTCGACGATCGGTCCACAGGTCTCCGCGCCCGCCGGGACGGTGAGGAAGCACTTGAGTTCGCCGCGGGTCTCACCCTCGGTGGTCACGGCGTAGAGGCCATCGTTGGAGTCCAGCGCGTTGCCGTCGGTAGAGATCCACAGGTTGCCGTGGTTGTCGAAGGCCAGGTTATCCGGGCAGGAAATCGGGGAGACCTTCTCCTTGTCGAAGCCACCGAAGTAGGTGCTGGCCTCACGCGGGTCACCACAGACCAGGAACAGGTTCCAGGTGAACTTCTCGCCAGCGTGGTCATCCTCGAGCTCCATGACCAGGCCGTTCTTGTTCTCCTTGACCGGAGCCCATTCCTTGGCGTCTTCCTTGTTCTTCTTGGCGTTCTCACCGGTGGCGCCGCGGTACTTGTTGTTGGTCAGTGCGATGTAGACCTTCTCGGTCTCCGGGTGAACCTCAACGTCCTCTGGGCGGTCCATCTTGGTGGCACCCACCTTATCGGCGGCCTCACGGGTGAAGATGGCTACCTCTTCGGCGGACATGCCGTCCACGTGGGACTCGAACTTGTTGTTCTCCGTATCGGAGGTCAGCAGCTTGACCCACTCGCCGCTGCCGTCGAAAGCACCGTCCTCCGGCAGGACACCGGAGCCGTCGATTTCCTTCTCCGGGGAGTTGCCTTCCATCTTGGCCACGTACAGGGTGCCGTGGTCCAAGATGGTCATGTTGTGCTCAATATCGCCCTCCTTGTACTTCTTGGAGGAGACGAACTTGTAGACGTACTCGAAGCGGGAGTCATCGCCGGAGTAGCAGACCACGGTGCCATCCTTGGTGATGTGGATGTTGCCGGCCTCGTGCTTGTAGCGGCCCACAGCGGTGTGCTTGACCGGGGTGGAGTTCGGATCCAGCGGGTTGATCTCCACGAGCCAGCCAAAGCGGTTCGGCTCGTTCGGCTCCTTGGTCACATCGAAGCGGTCATCGTATTTTTCCCACTTACGGTCGGACGGGCCTTCCTTGATGCCGAAGCGCTTGAGAGACTCAGCGGCCTTGTCGTCCTTGACGTCACCGCCTGCGAAGTACTGGTCGAAGTTTTCTTCGCCGGACAGCATGGTGTTCCACGGGGTCACGCCACCGGAGCAGTTGTTGAGGGTACCCAGGACCTTCTCGCCCTTCGGGTCGGCGGAGGTCTTCACCAGATCAGTTCCCTTGGCGGGGCCGACCAAGGTGAAGGGGGTGGTGGCGGTAATGCGGCGGTTGAGCGGGCCGAATTCGCGCTTGAGCTCGCCGGAGCCCTTCACCTTGGAAACCTCGAGGATGGTGTGGCCGTGGCCAGCCCAGCCGATCTTCACCTGCTCCTCGGTGGGGTTCTCCGGGTCGTAGTCCGGGAACATCATCGGCTCGGTGGTGTACTCGTGCGAGCACATGTAAATCATGCGATTCTTGTCATCCGGGTGCTCGATGAGACCGGCGAAGTCATTGTTGAAGCCGAACTGCTTCTCCGCATCCGCGGCGGTCTGGTTGTTGACGTCGAACTCCGGAGCGCCTTCGATGACGGGGTCGCCCCAGGCAATCAGGACGGACTGCTCGTAGCCCTTGGGGATGACGACCTCATCCTTGGTGTTGGCCTCAACGGCGTCGAAGTGCATGCCCTCGGCGGAGGTGAGCTCGATGTCGGAGCCCTTGACCTCGCTGGTCTTGTCGGAAGCTCCGCCGCCAGCTGCAGAATCCTTTTCGTCTGGTGCGGCACAAGCAGCCAGCGCGGAGGAACCACCAATGGCGACGACGGCCAAGCCACCGGCGCGCAGGGCGGTACGGCGGGAGAACTGGTCACCAAAGTAAGGGTTATCGGAGGTGTTCTCGCATTCGCCGAAGCAGGCATTGCCGCACTTGTAGGTGCAGGTAAGAGAAGAACGAGAAGAGGTAAACATGTTAGCCAAGAGATTGCGGCCGTTGAGTGCCATGAAAGTATGCTCCAAAAATCAAAAATCGTTGGTTGCGCAAGGGATGTCGCAACGAGGTGTCGCAACGGACGCACTGAGTTAATACGGTTGAGATGGCCGCGCGGTTGATACTGTCTAACGGCTAGATGAACACTCTGTGAACCGGGATCGCGCCAGCGTATGGGGATCGACTACCCTAGACAACCGTGAGCGAGAAGAAGAATACTGAAGTTACTGACGTCCCCGAGCAGCTGCGCATCCGCCGCGAGAAGCGCGCCCGACTGTTGGAGTCCGGCACCGAGCCTTATCCGGTGACCGTGGACCGCACGATCTCCCTGCGGGATCTCCGCCAGCAGTTTCAGGTCGTTGCAGAGGGCGAAGAGCCGGCCGCGGAAGAGGGCGTCACCTACCTCAGCGCGGGTGAGGAGACTGACGTCGAGGTAGCCATCGCCGGCCGCCTTATCTTCATGCGTAATACCGGCAAGCTCTGCTTTGCCACCTTGCAGGATGGTGATGGCACCCAGGTACAGGCCATGCTGTCGCTGGCGGAGGTAGGGGAGGAGCGCCTCGCCGCGTGGAAGTCTGACGTTGACCTGGGTGATTTCATTTCCGTACGCGGCCGCGTCATTGCTTCGCGCCGCGGCGAGCTCTCCGTCATGGCTTCCGAGTGGACCATGGCGGCGAAGTCCTTGCGCCCGCTTCCGGTTTCCTTCGCTGACATGAACGAGGAAACTCGCGTGCGCCAGCGCTACAACGATCTCATCGTGCGCGAGGAGGCCCGCAAGAATGCCATGACCCGCGTGAAGGTCATGCGTGCGTTGCGCAACTACCTGGAGGATCAGGGCTTCGTGGAGATCGAAACCCCGATGCTGCAGACCATCCACGGTGGTGCGGCGGCCCGCCCGTTCGTAACCCACTCCAATGCCCTGGACATCGACCTCTACCTGCGCATCGCTCCGGAGCTCTTCCTGAAGCGCGCTGTCGTCGGCGGCATTGACCGCGTCTTTGAAATCAACCGCAACTTCCGCAACGAGGGCGTTGACCGCTCCCACTCCCCGGAGTTCGCCATGCTGGAGACCTACGAGGCATGGGGCGACTACAGCGACTGTGCTCGCACCATTCGCGAGTCCATCCAGTCGGTGGCCCGCGCAGTCTTCGGTTCCACCACCGTCACCCTGGCGGATGGCACGGAGTATGACCTCGGCGGCGAAGAGTGGCCGGAGATTGAAATGTACCCCTCCCTCAACGAGGCTCTGCAGCGCAAGTTCCCCGGCCAGCCGGAAGTGACCATCGACTCCACCGTCGAGGAGCTCAAGGCGATTGCCGACGTCATCGGGCTCGACGTCCCGAAGAACGGCGGCTGGGGCCACGGCAAGCTGGTGGAGGAGATCTGGGAGGTGCTCTGCGAGGACCAGCTCGAGGGCCCGATCTTTGTGAAGAACTTCCCGGTTGAGACCTCCCCGCTGACCCGCCAGCACCGCTCCCAGCCGGGCGTGACGGAGAAGTGGGACCTGTACGTGCGCGGCTTCGAGCTGGCCACGGGCTACTCGGAGCTGGTGGATCCCGTAATCCAGCGCGAGCGCTTCGAGGACCAAGCCCGCCTTGCCGCCGGCGGTGATGAGGAAGCCATGGTGCTGGATGAGGACTTCCTCGCCGCCATGGAGCAGGGCATGCCGCCGACAGCCGGTGCTGGCATGGGCATGGACCGCCTGCTCATGGCGCTGACCGGCCTGGGCATCCGCGAGACCGTGCTCTTCCCGATCGTGAAGCCGGAGCACTAGTTTCTCCTAGCCTCCACCTGCCCGCGCCCGCCACTGTGGTGGCTGCGCGGGTTTTCGGGTTTTCTCATTGCTGCGCCTCCAGCCCCCAATGAGGGAAAGTTGCTGCGGCTAGCCGCAGGATTGACCAATCCATGGGAAAATGCAGGTGTGACAAAGCTTCTGAATGCCCTGCCCCTCGCACTGATCGCCTGTACAGCGGCAGCGTGTTCTGCTGCCGAGGATTCCACCAGCGGTGAGCCGCAATTCCACAACACCTCCACCGCCGAGACTTCCGCCGATAACGCTGAATCTACGGAAGCAAGCCCGTCTCCGACGTCTGGGAAGGACAAGGAAGGCGACTCGGGTCTTAAGGAATTAGATAAGGGAGACTTCATCGCCACCAACTTGGGGCACGCGACCTCCACGGTGTATGGAGTGAGCAGCCCGGATGACCGTGTGGCCTGCACGGTCACTGAGGATCAAGGTTTGATCGGGTGCAGCGTAATGCTCGCGGATCCGCCCTTGTACCCGGCGACCGGGCAGCCGCTTTGGCTCTCCAATTCCGTCAATTTCGATGCGAACGCGGGCTTTTATCCCAATGTGAAAATGGGTGGAGACGCCGCGGCACCCACCAGGCTGGAAGCAGGGAACACCGTCACGATGAACGGGGTGACGTTTGAATCCGTGAGTGAGGATGAATTCACGGTCAAGATTGAGGGCCACCACTTCACAGTGAAAGACGATGGTGAATACTACTCCGATACCTTCCCGCCGGAGCCAGATGGGGAAGGAAAAGCCATGACCGGAACTATCTGTGGGGACCTCGGTAATGGCGAATACGTCTATGCCAAAGAGAACGGGACGAACTGCGCGCGGGCAATGGAGGTTCTTGAGTATTACAAGAACTATGACTTCGCGCCCATGGAGGGCGGCAACCGCGGGTACCTCATGGAAGATGACTTCAGCTGCTCCTATAACGCCGATCCCGGCTGGCCAGACGAGCCCGACTATCGGTGGCTAGGCTGCAGCATCGAAGATGGCGGCGCAGTCGTCGTCTTGGACCCGACCGCGCGTGCACTCGTGTCCGAGAAAGGTGGGCAGCGCTAGATCAGTGCGGGCCGCGAGTCAGCGTGAGTTCGTAGGAGCCGCTGGGCGTCGTGAAGCACAGCAGCGAGGTGCCCTCGGGGATGGCTGCGGTAGCGTGCGGCAGCAGCCTGATGGGGCCGTGCGTGCGGATGCGTGGGGAGGATAACTCCGCCGCCAGGAAGCTGCCCACGTTACTCACCATCCAGTTATCCTCTTGCTGCCAGAAGTGGAGGAAGTGACGGTGCATGGAGGCGTCATCAGGAGCCAGTGGGAAGTCCCCCGCGCGGCCTGCCACGAGCTGCTGACCTGGGCGCACGACGGCGCGTTCCCCAGCGGAGTTAGTGACAAGGAGGTCGCGCTGCATCCAGAGGCCTTTCTGTAACTTTAGGCAGTAGCTTTTAGAGCTTTGAGTAGTACGGAGGGCGCTGTCACCTTTACACTGCCGTGTGGCCTAGCGCACTCGCTGAGATTCTGGGGAGTGCCACCCAACGAGGGTTCACATTTGGCTCGTGTGGCACCCCCGGCCACCAGAGGAATACACTAAATCGCTCACGTGTTGTCTTTTGGGTGCTGACGATGTGAGTAGTAGCGCTGAAGACCCAAAATAGAAAAGTTGAAAGGTGTAGCCGGCTGAATGTCCGCTGAAATCCCTTCGAAGGTAATAACTACCCTCAGCATCCTGGTGCTGGGAGCGATGGTCATGATCCTCAACGAGACCTCGCTCTCCGTTGCGCTACCGGCCATTATGGCGGACTATTCCATCCCCGCCACGAGTGCGCAGTGGTTGCTGACAGGGTTCATGCTCACCATGGCAGTGGTTATCCCCACCACCGGTTTCCTTCTGGAAAGACTCACGACGCGCCAGATCTTCGTTGCGTCCGCGGGGCTCTTCCTGGCCGGAACCGTGGTGGCGGCCCTCGCGCCGAGCTTCTTCATCCTGCTGGTGGGCCGCGTCCTTCAAGCTGGCGGAACCGCTTTGATGATCCCTACCCTTATGACCGTGGCCATGACGTTGGTCCCAGCGCAGCGCCGGGGCACGGTGATGGGCATCATTTCCGTGGTGATCTCCGTGGCCCCGGCATTGGGGCCCACCGTCGGCGGAGCGATTCTCAACCACTTCACCTGGCACGCCATCTTCTGGTCCATGGTTCCGCTCATCGCCCTCATTCTCATCGCCGGGCTGTGGCGTTTGGACAATGTGGGTGAGAACCGTGATACCCCGCTCGACGGCCTCTCCGTCGTCCTTTCCGCCTTCGCGTTTGGCGGTTTGATCTACGGCCTGTCCTCGATGGAAAAGATCCTGCAGGGAGAGGGCTGGGTGGACATCGCCGTTACCGTGGTGGGCGTCATCGCGCTCGCCGTATTCATCCGTCGGCAGCGGCGCTTGGCGCTGGAGGATCGCGCCCTGATGGATCTGCGTCCCTTCCGCGTCCGCAATTTCACCCTCGCGGTGATCATCCTCCTCCTGTCCTTTGGGCTCATGCTGGGAATGGTCACGGTCTTGCCCATCTATCTGCAAACCACCCTGGGTGCTACGGCCTTTGCCACGGGGTTGGCGGTGATGCCGGGCGGCATCCTCCAAGCCTTCCTTTCCCCGATTGTGGGCCGGCTCTTCGATTCCTATGGCCCGCGCCCGCTCATGATTCCTGGCTCACTGCTCATGGTGGCCGGGCTGTGGCTCATGGCCACCTTGGGTGAGAACTCAGCTGTGTGGATGGTCGTGGGTATGCACGTGATCTTCTCCCTCGGCATGTGCTTGATGATGACGCCGCTGATGACCACTGCGCTGTCCTCGCTTCCGAAGAAGCTCTACTCGCACGGCTCGGCAATCATGAACACTTTCCAGCAGTTGGCGGGTGCGACGGGAACGGCTTTGCTCGTTGTCTTCCTCACCCGCGGCACCCTGGCTGGCGCTGCCGCTGGGCTAAGCCCGGCCGCGGCGACGGCGCAGGGAACGCACTGGGCTTTCCTGTTTGCCGGCGTGGCCGGCATCGCCATTGCGGTGATAGCACCGCTGCTTAAGCGGGCGGACTAACTGCGTGATTTAACACAGCGGCAGGTTCAGGCGGATGTCCTCTGCGTCCTCGCCCCAGACGAGGACGGCGTCGGTGGAGTCCTCGGCGCTCATGTAGAACACCGGCTCGGAATCGGAAATGTCGTAGCTGTACACGGTGCAGCGTCCGTTGGATAGTTCCTGCGCGCCCTGCGTCGGGCCGGCGGCCTCGCGCTGGGTGACGTCCCCGTACCGCGCCACGGAGTAGCTCACGCCGTTACCAACGCACGTAATTTTGGCCTCCTGGCCGTCTTCCGGATCACGGGATTCGCAGGTGGCGCCGTTGAAGCCTTCGTCGCCGGGGCGGGAGCTGATGAGCCCGGGGTGGGCATCGGCAAGCGCCTGTTCTGAGTCGGACCACGCCGACCGCCCTAGGAAGAACCACAGCAGTCCACCAACCAGGAGCAGGAGAAGAAGACCCACGCCCAAGCCCGCAAAGACCTTGCCTTTCGACTTCGAGGTGCGCGTGGTGGATGATTCCTCCGCGGGGTCGGCAGCATAGCCAGGTTGCGGTTGCTGGGGTTGCTGGGGTTGCTGCGGCCCGGCCCAGTCCGCCTGTGGGGCGGCGGTGGGCTGCGGAGCTGACTGCCACGAGGCCGCGCCCGGACTATCTGTGTTTGTGCTGCGCACGGCGTCGATAACGGCGGCCGCTGAGGGGTAGGCGGCCGCAGCACGGAAGCCTGGGTAGGCCGCGGAGACGAGCTGGGCTAGGCGGTCAATGACCTCCTTCGCGGAGGCAGTGGGGGCGTCGGTAGCGGTGGCCGGGCCGACCGTGGCGAAGAAGGCGTTCGCGCGGTTATCGGTGAGGATGATGCGTCGCGGGTTGAGCGCACGGAGAGCGAAGCCAGCGCGGCCCTGCTGGATAAGGAAGTCCGTGGCGTCGGCCAAGGGAGCAAAGACGGCGAGAGCTTCCTCTTGGGAAAGGTGGTGGGCGCCGATGCCAGACGACGTGTACTTCGACAGCTGCTCGCCCGGCAGGCTGCGGCGCACAAAAAACTCCTGGCCGTTGTTCATCGTGCCCGTGCCCACGACGGGAGCAATGGCGCTGTGCTGCAGCTGGCCAACGATTCCGGACTGGCGGAGCACGCCGCGGTGCTCCGGACCATAAATTTCTACGAGGAGTTCGTCTTGCGAGGGATCTTCCACGAGAAACAGCGAGGAGCCCGCCCCTTGGTCCAAGACAGCCTTCTCGCGCAGCCGGTGCTGGGTAGTGAAAAATTCAGGAAGCGTAGTCACGGTGAGAGAAATCCTTCGTGGAGGAGGTCGACGGTGAGGTATACGAATCTTCCTCATTCTAAAGGCGACACCGTGTCCATGGGCGTGACACAGCGCTCCCGCCAGGGTGGGCTAACAGATGGGCAAGCTCAAACGGTCCTCGTGGGCCTGCGGACCAGCAAGAACGAGAGCAAAACGCGCGGAGACGCCCGAGGGGTACACTCCCCACGTTCCCGGCTGGTGAGGGATTTCCGCCGAGGTGATGCTGCACGCATCCTGGACTAAGACGTCGAGGCGGCGCGGCATGATGGAGTTACGGTTGTCCTCCGTGCCGAAATCAGCTGCGACGAGCGTGAGGTCGTCGCCCCTGCACACGATTCTAGCCTGCTGCCCCGCTTCCGGCAGCGCGGGGCGGCAGTCGAGGTTGCGCCACGGAGCGCGGCCAGGGTGCTCCGGCAACAACTGTGGAAATTGTTGGGCCAGAACCTCGTCGTAGTCGTCCCACCCCGCGCCGTACAGCGCTAGTCCGCCGGCGACTGCCAGACACAGCAACACCGCAGCAAGCACGCCCCCGAGGATGCTCAGATGGCGGCGCCGCGGCTGCGGGGCGCGCTCGTGGTGGGGGCTGGCCGGTGGCGCGGCAGGGCCGGCGGCAGCATCCGGGGCTGCGGGGCGCGGCGCGGACGCCAGCTCACTCAACTCCGCGAGCATCTCCGATGCGCTGGCGAAGCGCTGATGAGGATCCGGGTTCAGGGCGGTGGCAAAGAAAGCGTTGAGGGCGGGGGCGAGGGGAGCGTCGCCAGGCGCCAGATTATGAGCGGTCAACTGCGGTATCACGCGGCTGTGCGCCCACTGCTGGGGACTGGTGGCGCGGCGCAGATTAACCAGAGTGAGCATCTCCAGCGCGATGAGCGCGAGCGAGTAGCGGTCGCTGGCGGCGGTCGGCTGCGGTGGGTGCTTGACCAGCTGCGTGGGGTATAGCTCCGGCGCCATGTAAGCATCAGTGCCCACGCGCAGGCCTTCGCGCGTCAAGCGCGTGGTGTCTTCGTTGATGGCGATGCCAAAGTCCGCCAGCATGACGGTACAACCCTCGCTGTCGCTGTGGACAGTGGGAGGTGACGCACTATCGGCGATGATGTTAGCAGGTTTGACGTCGCGGTGAATGACCGGCGAAGGCAGGGCCGCCAGGTAGTCCAAGGCCTGTGCGATGGGCGCGAGCAGCTGCACGGTTTCCTCCACCGTGAACTTGGAATTGTCCAAGATGTGCTGGTTGATGTGCGCCTCCAGGCTGGGGCCGCGCAGAAACTTCATAATGAAATAAGGCACGCCACCCGGGGTGATGTCGCCATCGTAGATAGGCACGATGGCCGGATGCTCGAGTGCCGCGACGGTGCGCATCTCCGCCATGAAGCGGCGGACTTCCTCATCATCCTCGGCCGCATGCTGCGCGATGACCTTGATGGCGACCTCGCGGTCCAAGCTTTCCTTGCGGGCAAAGACGATGGTGCCCATGCCACCCGCACCGATCTGGTGGAACTGCGAGTAGCCCTTGGCGCTGAGCTCGGGCTCAAGATCCAAAGGCAGACCGGAAGCGGTGGGCTGACTGTTCATGGCTATGCGGCGACGATGATGGGCTGGTGAATGACAAAAGGCTCATAACCGGCCTGCCGGATGCTGATCTCTGCGACGAAGTCGCCGGGGTCGGTGAGCCGAGCAACCAGCGTGCACTCGCCGGACTCACAGTCCACGACGAAATCCTCGCCCTCCTTGAGGTGGTGTGACTGGGTGTCGTCGAGAAGCGCCACCTGCCATTCGGCATTGTTATCCAGATCTGCCTCGTCCCCACTCAAGTTCGTGGCCTGCACGCTGAGGACAAGGGCACCCCCGGTGGCCCACTGCAGTACGCCGGTCGGGGCAGAGCCGCCGATGGCCCCGTCGTAGCGCCGGTTGTCCAGCTCAACGCGCAGGGTTTGGAAACCGTAGGGCTCCACGCCCGAGTAGGTGGCCACGATTTCGTTGACCACTCCTGGGCCCGCTTCCTTCTTCGTGAGCAGGTAGGTGCCGTCCTCCTGACGCAGGTGCGAAGGTTCGCTGGGTTCTGGGATCTCGGAATCGGTGCCCTCGACAGGAACGTCTTCGTGCTGGGACAGGGTGGTCTGGCCCGTGACCGTGAACTTGGGCGCATCCTCCGCGGTGTCTTTGTTCGTCGCGCACGCAGACAGCGCGAGGAGCGCTACGCCGAGTCCAGCTAGCGCGCGCGGAGAGACGGAGGCGAACATTGGTTGTCAGATCCTTGCAGAGGGACAGATGAGGGATAGAAGGGGATAAAAATAGATAGGGGCCAGAATCAGACAAAGAATAACAGCACCGGTGAGCGGCTTAAAACAATAATGCTGAATTGTTATGAAAGGTGCGCATAGTAGTGCGGGTGCGCGGCCGCGAATTGGGCGAGCACAATGCGCCATGAGATCTTTTGGCCCGGCTGGAACTGCGGAACGCCGAGCTTTTGCAAGGTCTCCGCCAGCGTCTGAATCTTGCGCTCTACTTTCTTTTCCGTCCAGTCCAGGGCCTCTGCTAGCTCGCGCTGACTACTCACGACCACCCGTGGCTCCGCAGCGGGGTTGTCGAGGAGCGGCTGAGCGAGGGTCTTGAGCAGCAGGCATTGCTCCTCATTCGGCTCGAAGACGTGGGTGGTAAACGGTCCATCCGGTGGAAGGCTGGGCTGTGGGCTGCGCAGCGACTGCATGACGGTGAGCTCGCACTCGTAGCTCATGGTGGCAGTGGAGAAATAGAGTGTGGAGGTTCCCGGGTGCAGAACCTCAATACTGCCGGGGCTGATGAGGGTGCGGCCGAAGCCGCAGGCGGCGGGCGGCTGGATCGTAGCGGCGATGAAACTGCCGATGTTCTTGATGAACCACTGTGAGCCGTTGGACCACACCTGCAGGAACGTGCGGTGCATGGCGGGATCATCGGAGGCCAGTAGGAAGTCCCCCTGGCGGCCAAGGGTGACGGTTTCGGAGACCTCGAGGAGGCGGGAGTGCCCAATCAGATCGTCGATAAGCAGGGTGCCGTGCTGTGCCTGTTGCATCGGGGGAGGCTCCTTCCCGCGGGGATGTAACCAGTGTTGACTGAAGAGTTACTTTACTTTAAGGCTTGCGCGCAGGCGCTTGGCGACGCCTCCCGCCACCTGTTCGCTACCGGCGTACAGTGGTTCTACCTGGGGAAACGAGGTTTTTGAGAAGGGGGGTGCGGAATTCGCGAATGGAGTGTCCGCCCCGCGCGTTAGAGTGGATGACACATTTACAGCGAAAGGTAAGAGGTAATGTTCGAGAGGTTTACTGACCGTGCTCGCCGCGTCATTGTTTTGGCGCAGGAGGAAGCACGCATGCTCAACCACAATTACATCGGCACCGAGCACATCCTCCTGGGGCTTATTCACGAAGGCGAAGGTGTAGCAGCCAAGGCTTTGGAGTCCATGGGTATCTCGCTGGAGGACGTCCGCCGTGAGGTGGAAGAGATTATTGGTCAAGGTTCTCAGCCGCACACCGGCCACATCCCATTTACCCCGCGCGCGAAGAAGGTTCTCGAGCTCTCCCTGCGTGAGGGTCTTCAGATGGGCCACAAGTACATTGGCACTGAGTTCCTGCTGCTCGGCCTCATCCGTGAGGGTGACGGCGTGGCTGCCCAGGTCCTGACCAAGCTGGGCGCCGACCTGCCGCGCGTGCGCCAGCAGGTTATCCAGCTGCTCTCCGGTTATGAAGGCAACGAGGGAGAAGGCAACCAGTCCCAGGGTGGCCCCGGCCCGGTAGGCGCCGGTGCCGGCGCTGGCCAGGGTGGCCGTGGCGGCCCGGGTGGCTCCGGCGAGCGCTCCAACTCCCTGGTACTGGACCAGTTCGGCCGCAACCTTACCCAGGCTGCGCGCGACGGCAAGCTGGACCCAGTCGTGGGCCGCGATTCCGAGATTGAACGCATCATGCAGGTGCTGTCCCGCCGCACCAAGAACAACCCGGTGCTCATCGGTGAGCCCGGCGTGGGTAAGACCGCCGTGGTCGAGGGCCTGGCCCTCGATATCGTTAACGGCAAGGTCCCGGAGACCCTCAAGGATAAGCAGCTCTATTCGCTGGACCTCGGCTCCCTGGTGGCTGGCTCGCGCTACCGCGGTGACTTCGAGGAGCGCCTGAAGAAGGTGCTCAAGGAGATTAACCAGCGCGGTGACATCATCCTCTTTATCGATGAGATCCACACCCTGGTCGGCGCCGGTGCCGCCGAGGGCGCTATCGATGCTGCTTCCTTGCTGAAGCCGAAACTGGCCCGCGGCGAGCTGCAGACCATCGGTGCCACCACCCTGGATGAGTACCGCAAGCACATTGAGAAGGATGCCGCCTTGGAGCGCCGCTTCCAGCCTGTCAAGGTGGAAGAGCCCTCCCTCGATGACACCATCCTGATCCTCAAGGGGCTGCGCGATAAGTACGAGGCACACCACCGCGTCTCCTACACCGATGAAGCGTTGAAGGCTGCAGCCTCCCTGTCGGACCGCTACATCAATGACCGCTTCCTGCCGGATAAGGCTGTTGACCTCCTCGATGAGGCCGGTGCCCGTATGCGCATCAAGCGCATGACCGCCCCGGAGGGCCTGCGCGAAGTGGATGATCGCATCGCAGAGGTCCGCAAGGAAAAGGAAGCTGCGATTGACGCCCAGGACTTCGAGAAGGCCGCTGGACTGCGCGATAAGGAGCGCAAGCTGGGTGAAGAGCGCGCGGAAAAGGAAAAGCAGTGGCGCTCCGGTGACTTGGAGGAAATCGCCGAGGTCGGCGAGGAGCAGATCGCTGAGGTCCTCGCGCACTGGACCGGCATTCCGGTGCTCAAGCTCACGGAGAAGGAATCCAACCGCCTCCTCAACATGGAAGAGGAGCTGCACAAGCGCATCATCGGCCAGGACGATGCCGTCAAGGCCGTGTCCCGCGCCATTCGCCGCACCCGTGCCGGCCTGAAGGACCCGCGCCGTCCTTCCGGTTCCTTCATCTTCGCAGGCCCCTCCGGTGTGGGTAAGACGGAGCTGTCGAAGTCCCTGGCCAACTTCCTCTTCGGTTCGGATGATGACCTCATCCAGATCGATATGGGTGAGTTCCACGATCGCTTCACCGCGTCCCGCCTCTTTGGTGCTCCTCCGGGATACGTTGGCTACGAAGAGGGCGGCCAGCTGACCGAGAAGGTTCGCCGCAAGCCTTTCTCCGTGGTGCTCTTCGATGAGATCGAAAAGGCCCACAAGGAGATCTACAACACCCTTCTGCAGGTGTTGGAGGATGGCCGCCTGACCGATGGGCAGGGCCGCGTGGTGGACTTCAAGAACACCGTGCTCATCTTCACCTCCAACCTGGGTACCCAGGACATCTCCAAGGCCGTGGGCTTGGGCTTCACCGGCTCTTCGGAGAATGACGCCGATGCGCAGTACGAGCGCATGAAGAACAAGGTCAACGACGAGCTGAAGAAGCACTTCCGCCCAGAGTTCCTCAACCGTATCGATGAGATTGTGGTCTTCCACCAGCTCACCCAGGAGCAGATCGTCGAGATGGTGGAGCTGCTCATCGCCCGCGTAGAGAAGCAGCTCTCCGAGCGCGACATGGGTATCGAACTCACCCAGAAGGCCAAGGACCTGTTGGCCAAGCGCGGCTTCGACCCGGTCTTGGGTGCACGTCCGCTGCGCCGCACCATCCAACGCGAGATTGAGGACCAGCTCTCCGAGAAGATCCTCTTCGGCGAAATCGGTGCGGGTGAGATCATCACCGTGGACGTTGAAGGCTGGGACGGCGAGTCCAAGGACAACTCTTCCGCCACCTTCACCTTCACGCCGCGTCCGCGCCCGCTGCCGGAGGACACCTTCGACAATGAGCTCGAGGAGACCGCCGTGCGTGAGGCCGATGAGGAACTCGCCACCGAGATCGATGAGGAGTCCCACGGTCCGGATTCCGATGGTCCTGACACCGTCACCCCGGACGTCCTCGACGAGTCTGGTAGCGATTCCGCTGAGGAATCCCACAACGATGATGGTGATAACGGCAACCCGCCGCCGGCAGGTGCCGGTGCTAGCCAGCCGCTTTAAGCGCTGACTTGGGCCCCGTGCTGGACCCATAAGGAATAAGCCCTGAACCGCATGCGTGTGACACCGCGTGCGGTTCGGGGCTTTCTTTGTGTGTCCTCCAGCCGCGGTGGGAGGCACGCCCCAGTGGGCGGGAAGGCCCAGTGGGCGGGAAGGCCCGCCCACCACTAGAAGGGAATCAGCACACCGTCTCGTGAGATTCGTGCTCCGGGTGCTCGACCTGGATGATGGAGGCGTTTGGTAAAAGGCGTCTGACAAAAGGCATCTGTCATAAGGCGTTTTCACGGCTGAAAACGCCTTTTACGCCTTGTAGATGGCGTTTTTAGACCCAAAGATGCCGTTTGCCAGATGCCTTTTGCGGGACGCCCTTTTGACTTGGTTCAGTTTCGTGCGGAACAATCCCACCCCACCGCCGAAAAGTACCAGGTAGCAGTGTTAGGAGTGACGTTGCTCGCCCGCTCATGACCTAAGCCGGGCTAGAAGGGAATCAGCACACCGTCTCGTGGGATTCGTGCTCCGGGTGCTCGATCTGGATGGTGGAGTGCTCGATGCCGTGCTCGCGCAGGGCTTGCTGGGCGGCATCCAACAGAGGGCCGGTCTCGACGGTACCGTCGCGCACGATGTGCACGGTCGTCAGCACGTTCACGCCGTCCAGGCTCCACAGGTGTAGGTCGTGGATGTCGGCAACACCCTCGATCTGTCGCAGCGCGGGCTCGATGACGCTGGCGTCGAAGTCCGCCGGGACCTGCTCGAGCAGCACGCTCGCCGAGAGCCGCATGAGCTGCCAGGCGCGCGGGAGCACCATCGCCGCGATCACCAGGGAGGCGATCACGTCCGCCGCCACAAACCCCGTGGTCAGTACCACGACGCCCGCCACGATCACTGCGATCGAGCCGAGCATATCCACCAGCACGTGCAAGAACGCGCCCTCCACGTTGATTGAGGATTCGCGGTGCCGGTGCAACACCCACGCCGATAGCGCATTCGCCACAAGGCCAATCACCGCGATGATCAGCATCGTTGTTCCTTGTACCTCAGCTGGGCTCTGCAGGCGGCGCACCGCCTCGACGACAATCCACACCGAGATCGCCAGGACCATCACCGCGTTCGCTAGCGCAGCAAGCACCTCTACTCGCCGGTAGCCGTACGTGGCCTGGGCTGATGCTTGTCGACGCCCAACCAACACCGCTAACACCGCGATGATCAACCCAGCGGCGTCGGAAAGCATGTGCATCGCATCCGCCATCAGCGCCATTGAACCCGCCAACCAGCCGCCGATTAGCTCCGCGAAGAAGACGGTGCCGGTAATGCTGAGCGCAATCAAGAGCGCGCGCAGCGGCGTGCTGGAGTGATCGTGGTCGTGGTGCTCGTGTGCCATGCACTCAGCCTATCCCCGCCGGCGCTTATTGACAATTAAATGAAGATGGATGGCGGCGCCAGGGGGCGATTCTAGGATTCGGCAGGTTGGCAGTTTGACGGTGCGGGGACGTCGCGGAAGCGGTCGATGAGGTAGTTCGTGCCCTGCAGAACCGCGCGGACCGTGGGGGCGGCATGGTTGGTGCCCGAGCCTGGGTTCACGTTGACCGCCCAGGCGTCCTCAAAGTAGACGGTCCCGCCGGCAGCACAGAAGTCGTGGGCCATGCGGCGTGCTTGCTGGTAGGGGATGATGTCATCGGTCGGGGAGTTGACCACCATCATCGGGGCGTTGAGAGCCCGCTGGCCGAGGCGCTGCTCGTGCAGCATTCGAGAGGCCACCGGCTTGCGGCGGAGGAGCTCGGCGAAGGACTCGCCGCTCGCGGTCAGCTCACTGGTGCGAATATTTCCCCAGGTAGACATCGATTCGCGCAAACAAAAAGTGGCGGCGTCGGCGAGGAATGTGTGGCCGCGCGGATTCATCTCATCGATGATTTCCCGGGAGAACTCCGGGCTACGCTCCGCAAAACCATTGATGGCGTAGCCCAACACGTGAACGAGCGCTGAGCCGTCGACCGCCTGCATCACCTCGAAGAGGTCCGCTGGAGGTGCACCGGCGAAGGTTCCCTTGACGTTGAGCTCGGGGGCGTAGCTAGCGGCGTATTCGCCCGCAGCGGCAGCTGCACCGCCGCCTTGGGAGTAGCCGACAAATCCCACGGGGGAATCGGCGGGAGCACCGGCGAGCCGGAGCGCGGCGCGGGCGGCGTCAAGAACCGCGTGGGCCTCCTCGACGTTGTTGACATAAGAATGGTGCCCCGGGGTTCCGAGCCCGATGTAGTCCGTGACTACGACGCGCACACCTTGGGAGGCCGCATAGTTATACACGCGCGTGGCCGCAGCTTCATAGCGCTGGTCAACGCGGTTGCCGTCGGCGGCGAAACGGGCTCGGGACGGTGCACACTGGTCACCCGCCCCACGCGTTCCCGGCGCGTAGACGATAGTTGGGCGCTCGCCCGGCCCGTTCCATGGTGCTGAGGGCTCGTAGACCATGCCGGTCACCGTGGTGGGTGTGCCATCCATGAGGGTGGAGGAATAAGAGATAACAGTGGCCTTAACACCGGGTTGTTCTATCGGTGACGCCGATTGGACGCTGCCCGGCTCCACCGCGTGGGCGGCGGGTGACGCCAGAATAAGAGCAGCGGTGGCCGTCAGCACTGTTAACAGGGATTTTATTCGCACAAAGCTCAGAGTAGCCTGCGGCGTCGTGGTGCGCATCCGCGCTAAGCTGGCACGCATGGGAATTTATTATCGCAAGCGCAAGAAGACCGGAAAGAACAGCTGGATCAACCTCTCCGGCTCCGGTGCCTCGATGTCGACGAAGGTCGGCCCCGTGACGTTTAACTCCCGCGGCGGCATGTGGGTCAACCTGCCCGGAGGCCTGAATTTCCGGGGACGCTGGCGCTAATGACATCTCACCCCAACAGCGACTATGTCCGTATGGGGTACGAGGCCGACGTCGTCTTGCGCCTAGGCATGATGCTCATGGGCGCGGGAACGTCCGGCTACCGCGTGCTGCGCGGCATGAAACGTGCCGCCCGCGCGCTCGGCTTTGATCGGCTCGACGCCAACGTTGGCGTCACCCAGATAACATGCACGTTTCACCGCGGCCGCGAGTTTCGCACCGTGGTGGCCCAGCAGCATTCACCGGCTGTCGATGCATCCCGGATCGAAGCCCTTGAGGACCTTACCCACCACAAGCTGTACGCGGGCATTACGGCCGAAGATCTTACAGAGATGCTTGATTCCATCGAGTCGAGGGTGGTCAAGCGGTGGAATCGTTGGTTCTTGGCAGCCGCGGCGGCGATTGCGTGCGCCTCATTCGCGGTCCTGAACTTCTTCACGCCGCTGGCGATTTTCCTCGTGGCGCTCGCCGCTTTTTGTGGTCAGCTCACCCGCGCGGTCCTACACGGCAAGCACGTTCACCAGCTGGGCTGCATCGTGGCGGCCGGGACGGTGGCTAGCCTCGTGTACTTCTTCACCACCGAGGCCGTAGCCGCCGCCGGGGTGGCGGACCCGTCAGAGTTTTCCTCGGGCTATGTGGCCGCCGTACTTTTCCTCATTCCCGGCTTCCCTCTGTTCTCCGCGCTCATTGATCTTGCGCGCTTCGACTTCGAAGCCGGGCTATCCCGCCTGACTTATGCGTTGACGGTGATCACCGCTGCGACCTTTACCGTAGCCCTGGTCAGCTGGACCACGGAGCTCACTCCGGAACCGGGAATCCCAGACTATGCGCCCGTGTGGTACCTGGCTGCTGCTGCGGCCAGCTTCCTGGGCATTTCTGGATTCGCGTTCCTTTTTAACTCCTCGCGCCGCATGGTCCTCGTGGCGGCCGCGGTGGGAACGGTGGCCAACCTTGTGCGCCTGCTCCTCATCGGCGTCGGGGCCACGGCCTACGTCGGCGCCTTCATCGGGGGTCTCATCGTTGGGCTCTTGGGCGCGGTGGCCTCCACACGCGCACACCTACCGCGCATCACCACGACGGTGCCGGCGTCCGTCATCATGATCCCGGGCACCTCCATGTTCCGCACCGTCTATCACCTCAACATGGGCAACATGGACCAAGCGCTGAGCAACTTCGCTACCGCCTCAATGGCCGTGGCGGCCATTGGCTGTGGGCTTATCCTCGCCCGCTTGTTGACCGTCCGCGATTGGACCTTCGGCCACCTCATCGACTTCTCACACGTGCCTAGTGCGGCAGGTGGTACAAACCCTCGTCGTTGACATCCATCAACCCATCCTCGAGCAGTGAGGCCTGCGCGCGCGAACGCTGTGCCGCATCCGGCCATACCGCGTCGAGCGCGGATTGCTCGACGGGATGAGGGGTGGCGCGGAGGACGTCGAGAAGCAGCCCGCGCACCTGCCGGTCCGTACCGGTGAACTTTTGCACGCGCTTTTTCGCCCGCGCGGTCTCTTCTTCGCTGGGCTCCGGACAGCCCGCGAGCTGCCAGGCGCACGAGGCTTTGATGGGGCAGGAGGCACAGTCGGGGTTCTTCGCCGTGCACACCAGCGCGCCGAGTTCCATGAGTGCGGCCGAAAAACGCGGACCGTTCTCATCCGGAAGCAGGGCTTCTACCTGTGCTAATTCGCGTTTCGCGGGCGTCGGGGCGAGGAAGCGCCCCTCCTCGGCGCGGGCGTAGACGCGGCGGACGTTGGTATCTACCACCGGGACGTTGTGGCCAAAATGGAAACAGGCTACAGCACGCGCGGTGTACTCACCGATCCCCGGTAGCGCCAAGAGCTTGTCGACGTCCCCCGGGACCGCTCCTTCACCAATCTCCTTCGCACACTCCCATAAGCGCAGTGCGCGGCGCGGGTAGCCCAGCTTTCCCCATGCGCGCAGCACATCCGCCTTGGAGGCTGCCGCGAGGGCCTGTGGGGTGGGCCAGCGGCGCATCCACTCTTCCCACTGCGGGGCAACGCGCGCGACGGGGGTTTGTTGGCTCATGACCTCACTGAGGAGCACGCCCCACGCGGAGGTCCCTGGCTCGCGCCACGGTAGGGGGCGCTCATGGGCATCGAACCATTCCACGACAGCTTGGGTATCCATAGGCACCTCAGTGTAGGCGGTGGGGACTAGAGTAAGGCTCATGCCTTTAGTAGATGTCCCTCAAAACCCGCAGAAGGTGTGGGAAGCCCTCCAGGAAGGTAACCACCGCCTGGTGACGGGTAACCTCATCGACGTAAATCAAGACGCGAAGCTGCGCGCTGGCCTGACCCAAGGCCAGGACCCGCGCGTGATCGTGCTGGCCTGCTCCGATTCCCGCGCGCCCATTGAGCACGTGTTCAACATTGGTTTCGGCGATGCCTTCGTCATCCGCACCGCCGGGCACATTCTAGACAGCGCGGTAATGGCGTCGTTGGACTATGCCCTGGAGAATCTCAAGGCCAACCTGCTCGTGGTGATGGGGCATCAGTCCTGCGGTGCGGTGGGCGCAGCCTCAGACTTCCTAGCGGGCGGTGATCTGCCGACGGGCCTGCAGCGTCCGATCATTGAGCGCGTGGCCGCTGCCTCGATGGTGGCCAAGCGCGATGGCCGCGAGGAGCTCGCCGATTTCGAGCGCGAGAATACCGCGCAGACAGTCTCCCAGATCATTTCTGACGTCCCGGCTGCGCGCCAGCTTCTCGACGCCGGCACGCTCGGCATCGTCGGCCTGCGCTACCTCCTGGAGGATTCCAGCGTGGAGACCGTCGTCCTGCACGGCGTTCACTAGGCTCGCCGGCTGGTCCGGGCACTGAGCGGGGACTAAGCGCATAGAAGTCGCTGCTCAAGACACGCGGCCCCGGGCTGGCCCGGGTTGGGCTCGAATCCCCTTAAACTAAGAGCTGTGACTGAGCCATCCCGTACCCCGAAGCAGCTGCCGCGAGAGATTTACCTGCGTCGCCGCATCGCCGCGCTCGTGGCGATTCTGGTACTCGTGGTTATCCTTATTTGGGCTGCCACCGCGCTCTTTAGCGGTTCGAAGGAGGACCCGGGAGCCGAGTCGCAGCAGGCGGCGGCGTCGGGCACTCTGACTCCGTCGGAGGATGCAACCTCGGCGGTGGAGACGACCGAGTCCACCGCCTCTGAGGAATCCACCGAGCCCGAGGCGGGGGAGGCGGACAAAGAAGAACCGACCTCCGAGGAAAAGCCAGCTGAGCTCACCGTTGATCCATCCAAGACAACGTGTTCCCTCCAGGACCTTAAAGTGATGGCCAAGACCAACGAGGACAGCGTCCCCGCCGGTAAGATGCCAACCTTCTACTTGGAGGTATTCAACCCGACGACGGAGGACTGCTCCATCGATCTCGATGAAGAGCAGCTACGTTTCGAGGTCTACAAGATGGGCTCCAACGAACGCGTGTGGTCCGATACTGATTGCTATGCCTCAGTGGAAACCGGCAAGCAGACTTTCAAGTCCGGTGAGACGCGCTACTTCCAGGCGGATTGGTCCCGCAAGCGTTCCGAGCCGGGCAAGTGCACCGAGCGCGAGGAAGCTGAGTCAGGCGCTTACTTCCTGCATACCGTCATCGGGGAAAACTACTCCCCAGCGTTGCCGTTCAACTTGCTTTAAGCGCTGCAATCGCCTCGCTCAGCGTTGCGGCTTGGCTCACCTGCATGCCACCGCCGACCTCCACCTTTCCGGGAGGGACGATGGCGTAGCGGTAACCCAAGCGGGACGCTTCTGCCAAGCGGCGGTCCAGGTTCGGTACGCGGCGAACTTCGCCGGCCAGGCCCACCTCACCGATGACCACCGTCTTCGGCGGCAGCGGCTGCTCGTGCAAGGAAGACCACGTGGCGAGCGCTACGGCGAGATCCGTCGCCGGCTCTTGGATCTTCATGCCGCCCACCGTGGCCACGTAAGCGTCCTTGTCGTTGGTGCGTTCACCGGCGCGGGCCTGCAGTACGGCGAGCACCATCGGGACACGGTTGGCATCGAGCCCCGTGACCACGCGCCGCGGGTTCTTCGCCACGGGGTCGACGGTCAGCGCCTGCACCTCGGCCAGGATGGGGCGCACACCATCCATGGCGACGGTCACCGCCGAGCCGTCTGGGGTGCGGCCGCGGTGGGAGAGGAAGAGGCCGGAAGGGTCCGCCACCTCCCGGATGCCAGCCGCGGTTTGCTCAAAACAGCCCATCTCATCGGTGGCGCCGAAGC
Source organism: Corynebacterium minutissimum (assembly GCF_000988205.1). Lineage (GTDB taxonomy): Bacteria > Actinomycetota > Actinomycetes > Mycobacteriales > Mycobacteriaceae > Corynebacterium > Corynebacterium hiratae. Next base: position 407,076 of record NZ_LAYQ01000001.1, read on the forward strand.
GGTTCTTGAGTCCCCGAAGCAGACGCAGGGAGGATTGGCGGTCACCTTCAAAGTTCAACACGACGTCCACGAGGTGTTCGAGCACGCGCGGGCCAGCGACGTTGCCGTCCTTGGTCACGTGTCCGACGAGGAGAATGGGGATTCCGGTGGTTTTGGCCAGCGTGGTCAGGGCTGCGGTCACCGCACGCGACTGTGCCACGCCACCGGCTACGCCCTCCACCCCGGCTGCGTGCATGGTTTGGACGGAGTCCACGATGAGGAGGCTAGGTTTGAGCTGCTCTACGTGCCCAAAGACGACATCCAGATTCGACTCGGCCGCGAGGTAGAGCGTCTCGTGCAAAGCCCCGGTGCGCTCAGCACGAGCGCGAACCTGCCCGGCGGATTCCTCGGCCGTGGCATAGAGAGCGGTGCGGCCCAGCTGTGCCCAGCGGGAGGCAACCTCCAATAACAGAGTAGATTTGCCGACTCCCGGCTCACCCGCCATGAGCACCACCGAACCGGGAACGATGCCGCGGCCAAGAACCCGGTCGAGCTCGGCGATGCCAGTGTTGAGGGCCTTCGTGGCGGCAGCGCCCACCTTCGTAATCGGAACCGCTGGGCTCGTCGGCGTCAGGCCGGTTGGTCGGCGTCCAGATACAGCGGCCTGGGCCGCGGTGCTGCTTTCTGACGCCGCGGTTTCCTGCAACGTTCCCCATGAACCGCACTCGGGGCAGCGGCCAAGCCACTTGGGGGAGACGAAGCCGCATTCGGAGCACGTGTGGACGGGACGAACCTTTTTTGCCATGCCCATCACTCTAGTAAGTGGTGTGGACATTCATGCCGCGGGCAGGATCGCACACCTTTTCATCGTGCGCGATATGTACAGAGGCGCTACAGCGTTAGCCAGGTTACATCTTGTGTGTGCCTGCCCCTCTTTATCCCCGTCCGATTCCTCACAACAAGAAGGTATTTCCATGAAGATTCGTCGTACCCTCGTCGCCGCTGGCGCTGCTGCCGCCGTCGCCCTTGCCGGCACCCCGGCTGCTTCTGCCGCACAAGCTCCGGAGCCGCTGGCCACTGTTTTGACCGAGATCACCAACGTCGCTGGCTATGAGGCTCAGAACGTCATCCTCGTCCCGGCGGCGCTGTCCTCCTTGGGCTTCCTGTCGAACCTGCTGTCCTAGTCCAGTTCACTTACCCCCACACCTCACTATTCAAGGAGACCCCATGAAGATTCGTCGTACCCTCGTTGCTTTGACCGCTGCTACCTCCCTGGCTGTAGCCGGCGCCCCGGCCGCTTCCGCCGCTACGTACCCGGAACCGCTCAACCAGGTTATGGATGAGATGGTGAAGTACGGCGGCCCGCAGGCGCCGAACCTGCTTCTCATCCCGGCTGCCCTGTCCTCTCTGGGCATTCTTAACTCTCTGCTTGTGATGACTACGGCATCCTCGCGCGCTTAAGAGTTTCCTGCGTTCGCTGAGGAGCGTTAAACGCACACCGCCCCAACTGCCAAAGTTGAAGCCCGTGATTCGGGCGGGCTCAGGTGGTGAATGCATCTATACAGCTGGGAGGTTGTGTAGATGTCAGGTGATGAGAAGCTACGTGAGCGGTATGTGCAGGCGTATCTGCATGATGCGCGTCCGATGTCGGTGATCCTCAAGGAGTTGGGGGTCTCGAAGGCTCAGGCGAGGGTGTGGCGTCAGGCTGAGGGACTTAGCCGCGGCAAGCGCCATCGGAG
>NZ_LAYQ01000010.1 GCF_000988205.1 Corynebacterium minutissimum
CCATGATGCGTAGCGGCGAGCTCTACCGAGACATCTCCACAGTCCAACAGGCCACAGCAGCTTAGAACCAACAGCCCCATCCAAGCCGATTGAGCAGCAAGCCCAATCGGCTCCTCGAGATGCCCGAAAACAACATTCACACGGCGAAGCAGAAGCCCTTCATGCCCCCAACAAGCCCACCCACGGAGTTGACAACCTATATAGGAACACCCCCCGCCACCTCCCGCAAGCGCAAATTCCATCCGGAGTTAACGGTGTCCATGCACGTCATAGCCGTTTCGGACGCCAGAAAATCCTAAACCCGCAGGCCACAGTCGGATCCAATGTTTATACCGTTCACAGGTTGGTTTACGTTCGTAATTTAAGTCTCATGCAAATTACCCCCGCTTCGACCTTTCCAAGGGGTGGTAGCCGGGGTGTCGGGAAGGCAAGTCTGCCGGCGATTCACGGCGTGTCTTACATAACTCTTCGCCTTGCAAGTGTATGTGTATTCTGCTCGTGCGAGGTAGTCGGTGGATTCCCGAAGGTGATCACGGTTGCTGACGGAATCAGCCCAGTGACCTGCTAAATATCGATCGCACCGCCTTTGCAATGACATAGGCCAGCGGCACCACAACCACCAAGGTGACCAAGAGCCTAATAAGCGTCCAGCCGAACTGGGTTGCAAGATGCTCCACATCAAAACCACCGGCGATAATGCCCACGAGTCCGCTTACCACTACCCCGGCAAAACCGGCGAGGCTCCCGCTAAGAAAATCAAAGCGGGCGTATTTGCAGCCGAAGAAAACGGCTTCTACGACCGCGCCAATGATTACTACCTCCACTACGGCTCTGGGGCCTACGACGCCATTGAATGCATAACCCAGCATGACCGACATGACATAACCCACAAATGCGGCCAGTGGTTTCTGGACAGTTAAGGCCGCACATAGCCCGGCCAAGGGGAAGAGCGCCGCCGTCCCGGAAAGCAGCGGTAGCAACACATGCGTTGGGAGTGGCTCATCTTCCCCCATGACCAAGCGATTAGTAAACGCTCCCCTTCCCCACAATAGGAGCGCGCCAGCAATGACATAGCCGGCAACAATAAGAGCATCAACGCCCGTCCACGCGCGTGGTTTCGGGGCAGGCTTTTCGAATCCGGTGTTCGGAAATGTCATCGGTCGGCACCTTCCTGAGCACGAGCACTGGGGTTCTTGTGCCCTTGTTGACGCTATTGTAAGAGAACCCAAACTTTCTCGCAGGGCGGCGGCGCCGGGAGGGACGGCCCGGTCCGGTGCTACCGATAGAAAAAGACCCGCACCTCCTCCCCACCATTGTCTGGCGGGTGAAGTGCGGGTCTTTGGTTTCCCTCGGTGTCGAAGGACTAAAGGACTAGGCCGTTGAAGGACCAGGTCCTAGAAGGTGTAGTCCTCCTCCAGCGGGACGGAAGCGCCGGTGAACTCACCGAAGCCATCGTCGCCGTAGATGGAATCACCGTAGGTCGGAATGGAGTACGCAGCATTGCGTGCAGCCTCAGTCGGCTTCACGCTGATGTTGCGGTAGCGGGAAATACCCGTACCAGCCGGAATCAGCTTACCGATGATGACGTTCTCCTTGAGACCAATGAGCTGATCCGAGCGCTTGTTGATGGCGGCGTCGGTAAGCACACGCGTGGTCTCCTGGAAGGACGCAGCAGACAGCCAAGACTCCGTAGCCAGCGAGGCCTTGGTAATACCCATGATCTCACTGCGCAGCTGTGCCGGCTGGCCGCCCTCAGCGACCTGAGCGGCGTTGACCTGCTTGGCCTCAGAAAGGTCAACCAGGGTACCCGGCAGGAACTCGGTGGAACCGGCCTCAATGACCGTACCGCGACGCAGCATCTGACGGATGATGATCTCGATGTGCTTGTCGTGGATGGCCACACCCTGTGCACGGTAGACAGCCTGAACCTCGTCGATGAGGTGCTTCTCCACGCCGCGGCGGCCGAGAACCTCCAGCACGTCGTGCGGGTCAGCCGCACCACGCATGAGGCGGTCACCGGTGCTGACGTGGTCACCGTCGCGCAGGGAGCGCTCGATCATGGCGTCCGGATTGGACTCCATCGGGCGGCGAACCTGAGCCAAGCCCTGGCGCTTCGACAGCTTCTCGTAGACCACGTTGTCGGAACCGTCATCCGGGGTGATGGTCAGGGTCCAGAAGTTGCCCTCATCGGACAGGGACACGGTGCCGTCGACGGAAGCGATAGGAGCACGGTTCTTCGGGTTACGGGCCTCAAAGAGCTCCTGAACACGCGGCAGACCACCGGTAATATCGCCACCGACACCACCCTGGTGGAAGGTACGCATGGTCAGCTGGGTACCCGGCTCACCAATGGACTGCGCGGCCACGATGCCGACTGCCTCGCCGATATCGACCAGCTTGCCGGAGGCCATGGACTTGCCGTAGCACTTCGCACAAACACCAGCCGGGGTCTGGCAGGTCAGCACGGAGCGAACCTTGATCTCCAGAACGCCAGCGGCGACGATCTTGCGGCTGAGCTCCTCGGTCAGGTCAGCGCCTGCCTCGGCAATAACCTCGCCGTTTTCATCCTTGACATCGTTAGCCACGACGCGGCCGGATGCGGAGGTCTCCCACAGCTCGTGCAGGTCGTAGGAGCCTTCGGCAACCTCGACGCCGATCGGGACGCGCACGCCCTGACGGGTGCCACAGTCTTCCTCGCGGACGATGACATCCTGCGCCACGTCCACCAGACGACGGGTGAGGTAACCGGAGTCAGCGGTACGCAGAGCGGTATCCGCCAGGCCCTTACGGGAGCCGTGCGAGTTGTTGAAGTACTCCAGAACCGACAGGCCCTCGCGGAAGGAGGTCTTAATCGGACGGGTGATGTAGTCACCCTTGGAGTTCACAACCATGCCCTTCATACCGGCCAGGGTCCAGATCTGACGCATGTTACCGGCAGCACCGGACTTCACGATCATCGGAATCGGGTTGTCGTCGGGGTACATCTCCTCAACGGCATTACCCACGGTGTCCGTGGCGTCCTTCCACAGCTCCACCAGGCGGTCGTAGCGCTCGCGCTCGGTCAGGGCACCCTGCTCCCAGTACTTGCGCTCGATGCGCTCTGCTTCCTTCTCATAAGACTCGAGAACCTCGGTCTTGTTCGGAAGAACCAGAACGTCGTGCATGGTGATGGTCACGCCGGAGCGGGTGGACCAGTAGAAGCCCGCGTCCTTCATCTTGTCCAGTACCTGGGCAACGGTGATCATTGGGTACTTCGCAGCGAGGTCGTTAATGACGTCACCCAGCAGCATCTTGTTGCCGGCGCCGCCCTTACGGACCATGACGCCCTCGAGGTACGGATAGTTCCACGGCAGCAGGTCATTGAACATGATGCGGCCGAGGGTGGTCTCAGCGAGCCATGCCTGGCCCTTCTGCCAGCCATCCGGGAACTGCTCAGCCTCGATGTCTGACGGCGGACGCAGGTGGGAGATGCGCACCTTGATCGGGGCCTGCAGGCCCAGGACCCCGCGGTCACGGGCCATGATGGCCTCCGCGTAGGAGGAGTACACGCCCTGGGCCGGTCCGTTTTCGTCTGCGGGAGCGTAAGCTCCCGCGCCACCGATCTCGTCCTCGGCCTTGTCCATGGTGAGGTAGTACAGGCCGGTAACCATATCCAGGCGCGGCATAGCCAACGGCTTACCAGAGGCCGGGGACAGAATGTTGTTGGAAGCCAGCATGAGCACGCGAGCCTCAGCCTGTGCCTCGGCGGACAGCGGCAGATGGACTGCCATCTGGTCACCGTCGAAGTCAGCGTTGAAAGCCTCACAAGCCAGCGGGTGCAGCTGGATGGCCTTACCTTCGACCAGCTTCGGCTCGAAGGCCTGGATACCCAGGCGGTGCAGGGTAGGTGCACGGTTCAGCATCACCGGGTGCTCGGAAATGGCCTCTTCGAGGACGTCCCACACCTCAGGGCGCTGACGCTCCACCATGCGCTTGGCGGACTTGATGTTCTGGGCGTAGTCGTTTTCCACCAGACGCTTCATGACGAAGGGCTTGAACAGCTCCAGTGCCATGAGCTTCGGTAGACCACACTCGTGCAGCTTGAGCTGCGGACCAACGATAATCACGGAACGGCCGGAGTAGTCCACGCGCTTACCCAGCAGGTTCTGGCGGAAGCGGCCCTGCTTGCCCTTGAGCAGGTCAGACAGGGACTTCAGCGGGCGGTTACCCGGGCCGGTGACCGGACGGCCGCGGCGGCCGTTGTCGAAGAGCGCGTCAACGGACTCCTGCAGCATGCGCTTCTCGTTGTTCACGATGATCTCGGGAGCACCGAGGTCGATCATGCGCTTGAGGCGGTTGTTGCGGTTGATCACACGACGGTAGAGGTCGTTGAGGTCGGAGGTGGCGAAGCGGCCACCGTCCAGCTGCACCATCGGGCGCAGCTCCGGCGGGATCACCGGGATGGCGTCGAGCACCATGCCGGCCGGGTCGTTGCCCGAGCGCAGGAAGGCTGCAACAACCTTCAGGCGCTTGAGGGCACGCATCTTCTTCTGGCCCTTGCCGTTGTTGATGATCTCCTTGAGCTCCTCGGCCTCAGCTTCGAGGTCGAAGTTACGGATGAGGGTCTGGATAGCCTCTGCACCCATGCCGCCGGTGAAGTAATCCTCGTAGCGGTCAACCAGCTCTTCGTAGATGGTCTCATCGATGATCATCTGTTTCGGAGCCAGCTTGATGAAGGTGTTCCAGATCTCGTCGAGGCGAGCAACCTCGCGCTCACCGCGCTCGCGGATGTGCTGCATTTCCTTGTCGGCAGCGTTCTGGACCTTGCGACGGGCGTCGGCCTTAGCGCCGGCGGCCTCCAGCTCGGCCAGATCCTGCTCGAGCTTGGCAGCGCGCTCAGCGATCTCTGCCTCGACGTCATCCTCGACGTCCTTCTTCTCCAGCAGCATCTCAGCTTCCAGAGTGGACTGGTCATTGTGGCGAGCTTCCTCATCCACGGAGGTGATGATGTTGGCGGCGAAGTAAATGATGCGCTCAAGGTCCTTCGGAGCCAGGTCCAGAAGGTAGCCCAAGCGGGAAGGAACGCCCTTGAAGTACCAGATGTGGGTAACCGGCGCGGCCAGCTCGATGTGGCCCATGCGCTCACGGCGAACCTTGGACTTGGTCACCTCGACGCCACAGCGCTCACAGATGATGCCCTTGTAGCGCACGCGCTTGTACTTACCGCAGGAGCACTCCCAGTCACGGGTCGGGCCGAAGATACGCTCACAGAAGAGGCCGTCCTTCTCCGGCTTGAGGGTGCGGTAGTTAATGGTTTCGGGTTTCTTGACCTCGCCCTTGGACCAGCGACGGATGTCCTCTGCGGTGGCCAGCCCGATGCGGAGCTCGTCGAAGAGATTTACGTCAAACACGTAATGTCTCCCTTTCATCCCCCGTCAGGGGGAAGTTGATGGCTTTGTATGTAGGTGGTGTTTCGTTATGCCCGCCGACTTAGATAAGCGGCGGACCAAAAGCTAGGCGATGTCTGCGTCGGAGCGCTCGTCGCGGGACAGGTTAATGCCCAGGGACGGAGCGCCGTCCATGTCGTCTTCGTCGGAGCCAGACAGTTCCATCGGCGTGCCGTCGGTGGAGAGAACTTCCACGTTGAGGCAGAGGGACTGCAGCTCCTTGAGGAGGACCTTGAAGGACTCCGGGATACCCGGATCTGGGATGTTGTCACCCTTGACAATGGCCTCGTAGACCTTGACGCGGCCGACCACGTCATCGGACTTGATGGTCAACAGCTCCTGCAGGGTGTAGGCAGCGCCGTATGCCTGCATTGCCCACACCTCCATCTCACCGAAGCGCTGGCCACCGAACTGTGCCTTACCACCCAGCGGCTGCTGGGTAATCATGGAGTACGGGCCGGTGGAGCGAGCGTGGATCTTCTCGTCGACGAGGTGGTGCAGCTTGAGCATGTACATGTAGCCGACGGATACCGGGTACAGGTAGGGCTCACCGGAGCGACCATCGAAGAGACGGGCCTTGCCGTGCTCATCCACCATGACGTCACCATCGCGGTTCGGCTTGGAGGAAGCCAGCAGGCGAGAAATCTCCTCGTTGGTGGCACCGTCGAAGACCGGGGTTGCGGTGAGCGACTCTGGCGGGACGTCGTACAGCTCTTCCGGCAGGGTCTTGAGCAACTCGGCGTTGGCCGGATCCTCGGTATCGATCTTCCAACCGGCGTGTGCCAGCCAGCCGAGGTGAACCTCGAGAACCTGGCCGATGTTCATACGACGCGGCACACCGTGGGTGTTGAGGATGATGTCCACCGGGGTGCCATCCTCCATGAACGGCATATCCTCCGGCGGGAGAATCTTGCCCACAACGCCCTTGTTACCGTGGCGGCCAGCGAGCTTATCGCCGTCCTGGATCTTGCGCTTCTGAGCCACGTAGACGCGGATCATTTCGTTGACGCCTGGGGCTAGGTCGTCGTCATCCTCGCGGGAGAAGCGGGAAACGCCGATGACCTTACCGGTCTCACCGTGCGGCACCTTCATGGAGGTATCGCGCACCTCGCGGGCCTTCTCACCGAAGATGGCGCGCAGCAGGCGCTCCTCCGGGGTCAGCTCGGTCTCACCCTTCGGGGTGACCTTACCGACGAGGATGTCGCCCGCGCGGACGTCAGCACCGATACGGACAATGCCGCGCTCGTCGAGGTCACGCAGAACGTCATCGGAGACGTTCGGGATCTCGCGGGTGATCTCCTCCGGGCCCAGCTTGGTATCGCGAGCATCAATCTCGTGCTCCTCGATGTGGATCGAGGTGAGGATGTCTTCCTCCACGATGCGCTGGTTGAGGATGATGGCGTCCTCGTAGTTGTGGCCTTCCCACGGCATGAAGGCAACCAGCAGGTTGCGGCCGAGGGACATCTCACCGTTGTGGGTACCGGGGCCGTCGGCAAGCACCTGGCCTGCCTCGACGCGCTCACCCAGGGACACCAGCGGGGTCTGGTTGTAGTTGGTGTTCTGGTTGGTGCGCTCGAACTTGCGCAGCATGTAGGTATCGCGCTGGCCTTCGTCATCCATGATAGTGATGAGGTCCGCGGTGACGTTCTCCACCACGCCCGCCTTCGGGGTGATGATGAGGTCACCAGCATCGTAGGCGGCGCGCTGCTCCATACCGGTGCCCACGTACGGGGCCTCGGAGCGCACCAGCGGCACGGCCTGGCGCTGCATGTTCGCGCCCATGAGGGCACGGTTAGCATCGTCGTGCTCGAGGAACGGAATCATGGCGGTTGCCACGGAAACCATCTGGCGCGGGGAAACGTCGACGTAGTCAACGCCGGCGGCGTCGGTCACGCCGATATCGCCGTCCTTGAGGCGCACCTCGATACGGTCGCCGGTCAGGGTGCCGTCGGCATCCTTCTCAACCTCTGCCTGCGCAATAGCGAAGCGATCCTCTTCATCAGCGGTGAGGTACTCCACCTGGTCGGTGACCTTGCCGTCTACAACCTTGCGGTACGGGGTCTCGATGAAGCCGAAAGCGTTGACGCGGGCGTAGGAAGCCAGCGAACCGATCAGGCCAATGTTCGGGCCTTCCGGAGTCTCAATCGGGCACATGCGGCCGTAGTGCGAAGCGTGGACGTCTCGCACCTCGATGCCGGCGCGCTCACGGGACAGACCGCCCGGGCCCAGCGCGGACAGGCGGCGCTTGTGGGTCAGGCCGGACAGGGAGTTGTTCTGGTCCATGAACTGCGAGAGCTGGGAGGTGCCGAAGAACTCGCGGATGGCAGCAGAAACCGGGCGGACGTTAATCAGGGAGGTCGGGGTAATCGACTCTGCGTCCTGGGTGGTCATGCGCTCGCGAACGACGCGCTCCATGCGGGACAGGCCCACGCGGACCTGGTTCTGGATGAGCTCGCCGACGGTGCGCAGACGACGGTTACCAAAGTGGTCGATGTCGTCGGTGTGGATGGAGATCATCTCACCGTTCGGGGCCTTCATCTCACGCTCGCCGGCGTGCAGGCGCACGAGGTACTCGAGGGTGACGGCAATGTCTTCCTCGGTCAGGGTCATCAGACCGTCGTGGTCTCCACCCAGGCCGAGCTTGCGGTTGACCTTGTAGCGGCCCACCTTGGCCAGGTCGTAGCGCTTCGCGCGGAAGAAGGAGTTATCCAGCAGTGCCTGCGCGAGGTCACGCGTGGGCTGCTCGCCCGGGCGCTGCTTGCGGTAGATCTCCAGCAGAGCCTCATCGGTGTTGGCCACGCCATCGGACTCGAGGGTGGACATCATGAGCTCGGAGAAACCGAAGCGCTCCTTGATCTGCTCCTCGGTCCAACCCAGGGCCTTAAGAAGCACGGTGACCGGCTGGCGGCGCTTACGGTCGATGCGCACGCCGACGGTGTCGCGCTTGTCGACGTCAAACTCGAGCCACGCACCGCGGGAAGGAATGACCTTCACGGAGTGCAGCGGGCGCTCGGTGGACTTGTCGATGGTCTGGTCGAAGTAGACACCCGGGGAACGCACGAGCTGCGAGACGATAACGCGCTCGGTGCCGTTGACGATGAAGGTGCCCTTCTCGGTCATCATCGGGAAATCACCGATGAAGACGGTCTGGGACTTAATCTCCTGGGTGTCGTTGTTGATAAATTCTGCGGTGACGTACAGTGGCGCCGAGTAGTTGATGTCTTTCTCTTTGCACTCGTCCACGGTGTTCTTCACCGGCTCGAAGCGAGGCTCCGACAGGGACAGGGACATGTTGCCCGAGTAATCCTGGATCGGAGAAAGCTCCTCGAGGATATCCTCAAGGCCGCTCGTCACGCGTGCGTCTTCGCCGCGCTCTGCCTGCTCGCGCTCGCGCCACTCGGGGGTGCCGATGAGCCACGCGTAAGAATCGAGTTGTAGATCGAGGAGGCCCGGGACGGCGATAGGCTCGCTGATTTTAGCGAAGGAGTATCGCTTCGGGGCTCCAGGGATGTTGGCCACTGACTTGGTCTGGCGGGAGACTGCCAAGATGGGTCCTTCCAGTACCTCTGGCGGATTGCGGCCCCACCCTGGCCGGTGAGGTGCAAAACCGCTGGTAGATTTAGCATTCGGTCTGCTGTGGAATGACTGGGTTTAGAATGCACAAAATCACCTTGTCAAGTCGGTTTTACCATCACCGCTCGAAAGGCTAAATGTGCACTAAAGATCCAGATTCCAGCGCAACGAAATAGCCTATAGCATAATGGCGGCCTTGTAAAGGCGAAACGCGCCCACGGCGTGTCGCTACGTAGATCCGCACGCGCGGGCCCCTAGCACGCGCAGCTAGCGGGAGTGGCGGCTAGTGGGACGTCGGAAAGCGCCTAGCGCCCCAAGCAACACCAGAAGCGCACCGATTCCGATGCCGCCCCAGCGCACCCACTGCCCCACAGCACTCCGCGGGAAGCGCTCGGCCTGCTGGAGCAGCTCCGCGCGGGATTCCTCAGAAGTCGCACCATTGAAGGCGAACTGCACCTCACGCTCGTTACCCTCGCGGTCGGCCCAGTAGTCCTTGATATCGACGTCCATGCCCACGACGAGTCCGGTGGCTTGATCCACGTAGAGGTCCCGGGTTGCGGCGTGGAAGAGGTAGCCCTGCTCGGTGGAGCCATCCTCGTTGCTCAGCGTGGTCGTCGTGCTGCCAGCATAGAGGGTAGCCACGTTGGTGGGCTCAATCTCCTGGCGGTAGCGGTAGACCGTGCGGCCGTCGATGTCGAGGGATTCTTCGAAGACGGCGTCGGCCGCCTTGCGCAGCACCGGGTCAAAGACCGGGTAGGTAGTCTGCTCGGCATCGGCGGGCAGCTTCAGCCAGTAGCCCTCGACGGGCACCTCCGCCGTGGGCGAGCCCATGGTGTGGGAGAGCGCCGCCGGGCCCGTGGCCTCACCGCTGAGGCGGTCAACGGGATAATTCCACACGCGGGCAAAGCTTAAGTCCTCCACGTTGCCCGTGCCGCCGCGGATGGCGGACTCCCCCACTCGCAGCGTCGCCGTCTCCTTGTCTGCTGGGTCCTGGATGTCCAGGTTGAGCTGATAAGTCATCGGCCCCTCATACTGCGTAACGCCCTCCGCGGATAGCTCCTGCGCGGTAGCATTGTCATCCTGCAAAGTCCACGTCGTGTCCTCGATATCCAACGGCAGGCGCGGACTAAAGCTCAAGAAGCTCGACGCCGTCAGGCCGGCCGCGATCAGCGCAACGCCGAGGCCGAGCAGGAGGACGGAGAAGATGCGGGACTTGGGCAGCATGGTGGCTTATCCTACCGATTCGTTTGCTCAAAACACATTTCCCCGGAGGGTGCGTTTCACATTTACGCGGCATTGACGGGGGGCTAGAGGAGTGTTAAATAACCTAAACTAAGTGCTCCAGCTCACATTCAAGATCGCATCATGGGATTGGCAGTAATCAATGAAGAATGACCCCCAACGCAAGAACAGAGACTTCGGCCTCTACCTATGGTCAGACCTCGTGGCTCAGATAGCTGGGGTGGGAGCCGGGCTTGCTATTCCAGTGGTCACTCTACGCTTGAGCGATAGTCTTACCCTTGCCGGCCTGTATGGAACCATCACTGGAATTGCGGCACTGGCAGGCGGCATCATCGGCGGCTCTCTTGCGGATATGTGGCGCCGCAAGCCACTCATCATTGTGACCAACGCGCTGGCTGGGATACTCAACCTCGCGTTAGCGGGTCTCATCCTATCCGGCGGCTTCTCCCCCATCGTCTTCGGCGTGCTTCTCGGGAGCATGATGCTCTTTTACCGAATAGGTCAAGCTTGCTCCGACCCTTGTCTGCCCCAGCTCGTTGAGGAAGAACAACTCGCCGCCAAACAAGGGCTCATCCAAGCGCGCCTGCAATTTGCGGGACTGATCGGCCCCACCGTGGGCGGCGCACTTCTAGAAGTCAATCTGGCACTGCCCTTTGTGTTTGTAGGCCTGGCAAATTTCCTCACCATTGTTTTCTTCCTGTTCATCAGGGCTGGCCTAGACCCCGCAAAGAAGGCAGAGAACAAACTCCTACGCACAACGAAAGAAGGCTTAGCCATCGTGGCTCGCTCGCCCCTGCTGCACGGGCTCATTGCCATGCAAACACTGTCGAACTGCGCAATTAACGGCTCACTGTTCATGGCCGTCCTCATACTGGAGGAGGGGAACAACCCTGGATGGGTAACGGGACTAGCCCGCACGTCCATCGGCCTCATCGGGATTGTGGGTGCTTTGTCGACGGGTTGGCTGCAGAAGAAGTTCTCCTTCGCAGCCCTTCAGGTAGGCACGTGTGTCTGGGTTGCTGCATCAATCGCCTGTGGCGCCCTGCTCAGCCCCAGCCTGTTGATGATCATCCCGCTAGGACTGTCCGTTCTTACAGCCCCAGCCGCCGGCGCGGTAACCTATGCCGCACTCCACAGGCTTATGGCAGAAGAAACATTTGGCCGAGTCACCAATATCCAAATGAGCACCGTCGTCTCACTCTCCAGTGTGTGGTCGACCCCTCTGGCCGCGTTGTCTCATCGCTGGACCTTGACCACTGGATTGTGGGCCAATGCGCTCGCCGGGCTCCTCGCTATCGGGCCCGCCCTCATCTTTGTGCGCCGAGCCGATCGCGCCCTTGCGCAAGCAGACGCGAAGGAGAAAGAGGACTCCCCTAGCCACTCATAAGCGTAAGTCAACTGTTTCTATGAGTGAGAGTCGGCTTCTTCTTTGTGATTCCACGGAACGATAGCGCTGACATCCGTGATCTGGCGAGCTTTCCACAGATCGTATTCCTCTTGGAGTCCGAGCCAGAACTCCGCGGAATTCCCAAAGTAGGCCGATAAACGCAAAGCCATATCGGCACTGATACCGAGCGTACCGCGGGTAATTTTGGAGACTTGAGAGCGGGTAGTGCCAATGTCGTTGGCCAGGCGATACTGGGTAATACCACAGGGTTTGAGGAATTCTAGGAGAAGGATTTCTCCAGGATGCGGAACAGGAACAACATCAACATGAGTATGCGCGTCAGTGGTAGTCGATAAAGTCAACGTCAACAGCTCCTTCGGGTGTCCACTTGAATATGATGCGCCACTGCGAGTTGACGCGAATTGAGTAGTAGCCCTCTAGGTCACCCTTGAGCCGCTCCAACCGGTTTGCTGGTGGAATCCGAAGGTCCGTGACATTTACAGACCGCCCAATCATAAGTAACTTGCGGCGCACTACCGAACGCAATTCCGATGGAATATATCGCGGCGGCACACCATCCTGATGGAACCGCTCGAGACTTCTACGCCGAAATTGCACACCCCAATAGTGTCTCTTTTTGACCCTAGTGTCAAGACCTGACACGAAATGTTTAGAATCCGCTGGGCCATCGGGGTCCCGACAAAACGGGAACAACCCCGCACCGCGCAAAAAGCGGAACGGGGTTGTTGGAGCGCAGCGAGTGTACTGCGCAGGAAAGCTTTAGTAATTCAGGTGAATTACTTGAGCTCGACGGAAGCGCCAGCCTCTTCGAGCTTAGCCTTAGCAGCGTCAGCGTCGTCCTTGGAAGCACCCTCGAGGATAGCCTTCGGAGCACCCTCAACGAGCTCCTTAGCTTCCTTCAGGCCCAGGCCGGAGACGATCTCGCGGACAGCCTTAATAACACCGATCTTCTTAGCGCCAGCGTCGGTCAGAACGACGTCGAACTCGGTCTTCTCTTCCTCAGCGGCACCGCCGGCAGCCGGGGCACCAGCAGCAACAGCAGCAACCGGAGCAGCGGCCTCAACGTCGAAGACCTCCTCGAACTCCTTGACGAACTCGGAGAGCTCGATGAGGGTCATTTCCTTGAAAGCTTCAATGAGCTCGTCCTTGGTGAGCTTAGCCATGATTGGCATCCTTTCTCATTGTTCCTGGCCGCACTAGGCAGCCAGATAAGTGTGTGTGTTTAAGTTGTGCGCCTGTAATTGGCGTCTTAAGCTTCCGCAGCCTTCTTGTCCTGCAGGGCCGCAGCGGTGCGGACCATCTTGGTTGCAGGAGCGTTGAATACGGCGGCAGCCTTTGCCATAGAACCCTTCATGGCGCCAGCCAGCTTTGCGAGGGTGGTCTCGCGGTTGTCCAGCTTGGCGATGGCCTCAACCTGGTCGGCAGACAGAGCGTTGCCGTCCATGTAGCCACCCTTGATAACGAGTGCCTTGTTGTCATCAGCGAACTTGGTGATGACCTTCGCAGCATCCACTGCCTCGCCCTTGATGAACGCAATAGCGGTCGGGCCAGTCAGGTGCTCGTCAAGACCCTCGATGCCAGCTTCGTTGGCAGCGATCTTGAAAAGGGTGTTCTTGGCGACGGAGTACTCAACGTCAAAGCCGAGGTTGTTACGCAGCTCCTGGAGCTGACCCACGGTCAGGCCACGGTACTCGGTAAGCACGATGGAGTTTGCACCCTCGAGCTTCTCCTTCAGTGCCGCCAGGTCTGCGGTGTTCTTCGGGTTTGCCATTTTCTACTTCGCCTCCTTTCGAAACATCTCTTGTGTTTTCCGCCGGGGCCTCCCCTACTCCGCTTGCCCGATGGACAACCGAAATAACAAAAGCCCCGTGCAAGAGCACAGGGCGCGCGCGGAAATCCGCGCTTATTCGCAAAGTGTCTCCTGCGTGGGCCGCCCTCTAGGATGAGGAACCTTCGATCCGGATATCCGGATGACCGACGGTCTTCGGTGAACTTTGACTCGGCCTCAGCGGGCCGTTCAAACTTCGCTAGGTACTTTACAACCCGACCTGCCTTAACTCCAAATCGCTCCGCTGAGAGCTTTCGACGCGGGTTCCTGTATGAACGTTGTCAGTCGCTGAGCACTCCGCGCGGAACGATGACGGGGGCGTCGCTGCGTGGGTCGTCCCAGATCTCGACGTCGATGCCATAGGCTGCGGCCAGCACTTCTTTCCGCAACGCCTGGCGGGGTGTTCCCTGCGCGATGACTTCGCCGTTGTTCATGACCACCATGGTGTCGGAGTACTGGCCGGCCAACATGAGATCATGCAGCACGACGACGACCGTTTTCCCAGCGTCGGCCTGCTTGCGCACAAGCTGCAAAACGCTGATGGCATGGGCTGGATCGAGGAAGGTTGTAGGTTCGTCGAGAAGCAGCACTGGCGTGTCCTGCGCCAAGGCCAGCGCGAGCCACACCCTCTGGCGCTGGCCGCCCGAGAGTGCTGCGATGTCACGGTCGATGAAGTCCGTAATGCTAGTCTCCACGCAGGCCTGCGCGATGATGTCGCGGTCCTTCGTGGACAGTCCCCGACCACGGCCCAGGTGCGGGTAGCGGCCGCGCGCGACGAGCTCGCCCACCCGCAGCCCATCCGGCGCCGTCGGCTGCTGCGGAAGAAGCGCCACGTGGGCAGCTGCTTCCTTCGGGCTCATGGCGTGCACGTCCAACTCGCCGATGTGCACGCTCCCCTGCCGCGGGCGAAGAATCTTAGACAAGGTCTTCAACAACGTGGACTTGCCGCAGCCATTAGGCCCGATAAGCGTGGTGATTTCGCCCGGGCGTGCCACCAAGTCAACACCCGACAGGATGTCTTCCCCGTCCTTATATCCGGCATAAATACCGGTGGCCGTAATTTCTCTGTCTTTCACTAGCTCTTATCCTCTCCGCCGTGCGGCATTCCACACCAAGATGACCAGGGCACATCCTCCGATAATGGAGGAGACAGCACCCACCGGAGCGTCCATCGGCAACGCTCCAGCAATGACAGCGCACACGCTCAACAAGGCGGCGCCTGCAGCACAGGAGACCAGCGGCACAGGCGTGGGTGTGCGGGCAACAATACGCCCCACATGCGGGGCCAGAAGTGCAATGAAACCAATGGGACCGGCCACGGATACGGTCACCGCGCAGATGCCCGTAGCTGCCACCAGCAGCAACGCGCGTGTTCGCGTGATGTTGACCCCGAGGGAAAGGGCTGAGAGATCATCATGCGCAAGAAGCGGTAGCTCCCGAGCACACCACAGGCCAAGAACTACGAAAGGCGTCAACCCCAGGAGCAGGGGAACAATGACCTCCATCCGCACGAAACCCGTGGTTCCCGCCAGCCACAGCTGGGATTGCGCCGCGCGGAGGAGCTCGGCTGCGCGTAAGAGATACGCCACCAGCGCTTGGAACAGCAGGGAGAGCGCGATTCCGACGATGACGATGCGGTTGCTCGTGCCGATTCCCCCCAGCGCCACCAGCAGGATGGCCGCTAGCACCGCGCCCAGCAGCGCGAGTCCGGCTCGCCACCAGAACATGGATAGTCCGTCGGCAAGCAACGGCCGGGAGAATACCGTTCCGAGGACCACCATGACGGACGCGCCACCAGTCACACCCAGAATGTCAGGCGAGGCCAGCGGATTGCGCGACATGGATTGCGTCCACGACCCCGCCAGTCCGAGCGCGGCACCTACGATGAGGGTCGCTAGAGCTACCGGCATGCGCAGGTCCCAGACAACGCGGATTTCGCTTCGGCTGCCGCCACCGTTGAGGATCTCTAGGACTCGCCCCGGACTCAAGGCCACAGGGCCTTGGCCTAAAAGGAGGACATAGGAGGTTGCTGCGACCAGAACAAAGAAGCAGGTCGCCGCCCATATCCATGTCCGGCGCTGCCGCTCCTGGGAACGCAGTTGCTTGGCGACGTCCCCCTTCACCCGCCCACTCATAGTTTATGCTCCCCACGGTGTACGGCCCAGATGAGAAATGGTGCGCCCACAAAGGCCAAGACGATGGACATCTCCAACTCAGAGGGGCCCGCGATGAGGCGACCCAGAATATCCGCAGCGAGTACGGAGCAACCACCGAGCAATGCGGCCGGGGCAATCATCGCGGTAACTTCTGGCCCCGTGAACCGGCGCAGCAGATGGGGGATGGCGAATCCGACGAAGGCAATGGGCCCCGTCGCTGCGGTAGCGCATCCCGCTAGGACAACGATGCTCAAGGCAGCGCCGCGCCGCGCCAGCGTGGGAGAACCGCCTAGAGCAACCGAGGATTCCTCCCCCATTGCCAGAAGATCGAGCGGGCGCGCCACACGTGCGGCGATGAAAAACCCGATGAGCAATCCGGCACCTGCGATGGCGACATCCTCTGGGCCGCGCCCGAACGTGGATCCGATGGTCCACCGGCGCATGCTGTCAAGGACATCCGTGGAGTACAGGCCGATCAGCATGGCGCCAGAGCTCAAGGCAGCAGCAACTCCCGCGCCGACTAGGACCAGCGTCAGGGGATCCTGAAACCGCCGGGATACACCCAGCACTAATGCTGTGGCCAGGCCGGCGCCTACGAGAGCGAGCGCGGTCCGCATCCCGGTTGAGGTGGCGACGCCTAGCGCCGTCCCGAGGGCAACCAGGAACGAGGCCCCCGCGGTGATACCGATGAAGCCCGGATCAGCCAAGGGGTTTCTAGTCCAGGACTGAGCGATAACACCCGATACCGCGATGGCCGCTCCCGCGAAGTAGGCAACGAACGTGCGGGGGATACGCAAATCCCACACGATGTTCTCGATATCTGCTTCGCCTCCGTGGAGGAGGGCAGACACCAGATCCGGCAACGGAATAGCCCTCGAGCCAACCGCCAATGAGCACAGCAAAAGGAGGAAGGTCGACACAACCAGGGCCGTGGTGAGCAGTGCGCGGCTTCTCCCCCGCGAATCCAGTGCGTCTGCCTTGCCACGGCGTTGCGGGTACGCAACGCCGTGGATAGCGTCAGCCTTCCTCGGTAGTGCGAGCACTTAGAGCTGCTCTTCGAACTTGTTGACGGCCCACGGGATCGTCAGCGGGTTCGGCACGCTCATCGCATTGCCGGTGTCCGTGTCGAGGTAGCGGACGCGTCCATCCTTGACCACGTCCAGGCCTTGGAATGTGGAATCCTTCTTCAGCTCATCGACCGCACCGTTGTAATCCAAGACGAACAGATAGTCCACATTGTTGAGCTGGGAGTAGTTTTCCGGGGCATAGTCCACGAAGAAGCTGGAACCATCACCCTGCAGTTCCTTGGGGATCTCAAAGCCGAGGTCTTCGATGAACTGGCCACGGCCGTCTTCTGCCGTGTAGAGGCCCAGCTTCCCGTCATAGGGCATGAGGATGGCTGCGCGCTTGCCCTGCAGCTCCGGGTGGGAGTCCTTGAACTGCTCAAAGGCGCCCTCTGCTTGGTCAATGAGCTTCTCCCCCTCCTCTTCCTTATCCAAGGCAGAGGCGATGGTCTTGACTTGCTCATCCCAGGGGATCTGCCAGTCCTCGAAACCTTCGGGCTTCACGGTCAGCGGGGCGATATCCTCGAGGGATTTCTTCGCCTCCTGATCCACTGCCTGGTTCACGGCGATGATCTGTGTGGGGTCCGAGGCAGTGACCTGCTCTAGAACCTCGGCCGTGAAACCGGAGGCGGTGTTATAGATCACCTCGGGCTGGGCATCTCCCAAAAGCTCCTTCGCCCATGGGCCAACTCCGGAGGGATCACCATCCCCTTTCGCACCCCAGGGGGCCACAGCAACCGGAGTGATTCCGAGTGCCAGCACGGTATCGGCATCACCGAGCCCCAGGCTAGCAACGCGCACCTCCTCAGCACTGTCCGCACCCGCGCTGTCCTCGCCACTTCCGCGGGAGCACCCCGCTAAAGCAATCGCTGCCGCTGAGACAATAGCGAGCACGGTTTTCGCGCGCCGGTGGATAGCAACCATGGAATAAACCTTTCCTTCAACGGGAGCGAGCATGCAAGCATTCGCACCCCTAACTTATTTGAGGCTAGCCTAACCTGTACGTTATGATGGTTTCAAATTTGACCTCTACCTAGGATCAATTCCCTTGACGCATCACCGCTTATTGCCCGTCACCCTCACCGGGAACACCCGCCTCAAGCCGCGGCTGCACCGTTTAACTTTTCACTCGCCGGCTTTTAGTGACTACCCCTTAGCCGGGCCTGACGAGTATTTTGGGCTCCTCATGCCCCAAGACGAGCAGGATTTTTCGCCCTTCCCGGTCGACGATACCAATGTTCGTGCCGCCGTCACCCGATTGCCCGACGACATTCGCCCAGCATTGCGCTGGTACACAATTCGCAAGCTCAACCAAGAAGCGTGCACCATCGATGTCGACGTGGTGACCCATGGCGATAATGGCCCGGGCTCACGCTGGATCCTCAATGCCCAACCCGGGGATACCGCCGGAATATATACCGGGCAAGCACTGTGGCAGGCCCCTAGGAAGTCACAACTGTTACTCGCAGATGCCTCTGCCCTACCGGCGCTGTGGCACATCCTCGAGCACTACGAAGCCTTCTCACCGGAAACCTTGGGTGCAGTCGACGTCGTTGCCATGATCACAGACGACGCTGAAGTTGAAGACGGCTTGGAGGAGACGTGGCGCGGCAAGGTCCGCTCACTCACCATGGTCCTGGCTCCACATGACGAACACTGCACACGCGCCAGACAACTTCTCGGCTCCCGTTTCACCGCGGATACAGCGCCGGATTCGGTGTGGGTATCCGGCGAAGGGGACCTGGCCAAAGCAGTGCGCTCGATAGCCGTGCATGACTGGGGTGTGCCGCGCGAAGACGTCATCTGGTCCGTGTACTGGATGAAGGGCAAGCCGCGGCCTTAAAGCGGACTTCGCACGCATCTAATCCTTTTAACCGGCAGCGGATAGCCGGTGAATAACTCGGTGCGCTGCCACATGGTTCCCATCAGAAGGTTCCCATCAGAAGGTTTCCGTCAGGAGGTTTCCGTCAGGAGGTTTCAGTCAGAAGGTTCACCTGCCCCCAAACGAACCTTCTTCGCTCCTCCATATGGTTTGTTTGCCCCCAAGAAAACCTTTTGACTAGAACCATCTACATCCAGCGTCCGCGTTTGCCCTAGGCCTGATGCATCTCCGCTTAAGTCCACGGCGTGGAGTACCTGACTTGGGTTACACAGTACAACGCGGGCCCCGGTGAAATCCGGAACCCGCGTTGTAAGGGGTCTTGTTTATCAGGCGGTTTCTCACGCCGCCCGCCCTGCAAGACTCAGGGTGTTCTCTCTATCTCTCATGCGCCTCTCTCAAACGCACAAGAATTAGTATGCGGCATCTTCCTTGAAAGCCCATCGAACCTGCCTGTGTTTTACCTGTCAATGAAACCCAGCCGCTTAACCTGCATATACGAGGGCTTTCCGATTGAGGCCATGGTCGGATGAACAACGTCATTCCTACCCCTGCTACCTAGTGTTATTCGGCGGTGAGATGGGATACTTCCGTACTAAATTGACCTAAGTCAGGAGGGCGTCCCGCAAAAGGCATCTGACAACAGGCATCTGGTAAAAGGCATCTTTGGGTCTAAAAACGCCATCTGCAATGAGAAAAAGGCGTTTTTAGCCGTGAAAACGCCTTATGACTGATGCCTTTTACCAGACGCCTTTTGTCCGATGCCTCCAGCACGTCGATGGAAGCACGCAGACGTTGCGAATTACAAGAGGAACAAAGAATGTAATCCGTTTCGCGAAGATACGTGTAGTGCTCTGCAGTCAAGCCCACGTGAAGCCAAGCCCACATGAAGCATAGGAAAAGGCCCCGGCTCACGAATGAGCCGAGGCCTTTACTCCGTTAACACAGACATCAATTAGTCGGTGTAGTTCTTCTCCACGGAAGCATCGACCGGGATGCCCGGGCCGGTGGTGGTGGACATGGTGATCTTCTTAGCGTAGACACCCTTAGCGGAGGACGGCTTCAGGCGAATGATCTCGTCGTACAGCGCGCCGTAGTTCTCAGCCAGCTTCTCAGCATCGAAGGAAGCCTTGCCGATGATGGCGTGCAGGTTGGAAGCCTTGTCCACGCGGAAGGAAATCTTACCGCCCTTGACGTCAGCAACAGCCTTGGTCACATCGGCGGTCACGGTGCCGGTCTTCGGGTTCGGCATGAGACCACGCGGGCCCAGGACGCGAGCAACGCGGCCAACCTTGGCCATCTGATCCGGGGTAGCGATAGCAACGTCGAAGTCGATGTTGCCCTCGTTGATGGCAGCGATCAGCTCTTCGGTGCCCACGATGTCGGCGCCAGCAGCCTTAGCGGCCTCAGCGTTGTCACCCTCAGCGAAGACGGCCACGCGGACGTCCTTACCGGTGCCGTGCGGGAGGGAGACGGTGCCACGAACCAGCTGGTCAGCCTTACGCGGGTCAACGCCCAGGCGGAAGACAACGTCGACAGTAGCGTCGAAGTTCTTGGAGGAGGTCTCCTTGGCCAGCTTGGCGGCCTCGATCGGACGGTACTGACGGGAGCGGTCTACCAGCTCAGCGGCAGCCTTGTATGCCTTGGACTTGGTGCTCATAAGTGCAATTCCTTTTCTTGGATTGATGTGGTGTTAGCGGGCCGAAGCTGGCCCTGCCACGCGCGACACAGAACGTATCGCGCATTAAATCGAATTTTTACTTAGCCGGGACGCCGTCAACGGTGATGCCCATGGAGCGAGCGGTACCAGCGATGATGCGGGCGCCGTTCTCGATGTCACGAGCGTTGAGGTCCTCGAACTTGGTCTGTGCAATCTCCTTGCACTGATCCCAGGTCACGGAGCCAACCTTGTCGGTGTGCGGAACGCCAGAGCCCTTCTTGATGCCAGCAGCCTTGAGCAGGAGCTTCGCTGCCGGCGGGGTCTTCAGCTTGAAGTCGAAGGAGCGGTCCTCGTAGACGGTGATCTCCACCGGCACGACGTTGCCGCGCTGGGACTCGGTCGCAGCGTTGTAGGCCTTGCAGAACTCCATGATGTTGACGCCGTGGGCACCGAGTGCCGGGCCGACCGGCGGAGCCGGGTTAGCAGCGCCTGCCTCGATCTGGAGCTTGATCAGGCCAGTGACCTTCTTCTTGGGAGCCATCGAATTACCTCTTTCCTGTGGTACCGGAGTGCCGCCACGATGAATAACAGCGCCCCGTCCGGATGCTCACGCATTGTGGGCCACCGGAGGATGAACGTTTCAACATGCGCGAAAGCGCACGGCGTTCAAGTTTAGAACACCGTGCGCCCAGCTCAAAATCGCTTTTTAGGAGATGCGCTCGATCTCCGTCGGGGACAGCTCCACCGGGGTCTCGCGGCCGAAGATGGACACCAGGCCCTGCATCTTGCCGGTCTCCGGGTCGATCTCGGAGATGGTGGCAGACACGGAGGCCAGCGGACCAGACAGGATGGTGACGGCCTCGCCCACCTCGAAGTCGTGCGCGTAGGCCTTGGCGGCCTCCTTCTCCGGCATAGCCACGACCTGCTCGCCTTCGGAATCTGCTGCGGAAGCTTCTGGAGAGACCGTCGGATCGTTCGGCATGAGGAACTTAGCCACGTCGCGGATCTTGACCGGGGTGGCGTTACCTTCGTTGCCCACGAAGGAGGTCACGCCCGGGGTATCGCGAACGACGGACCAGGCAGCGTCGTTAAGCTCCATGCGCACCAGCACGTAGCCCGGCAGCAGCTTGCGCTTAACTACCTTCTTCTTGCCGTCCTTCTTTTCAATGGCCTGTTCGACCGGGACGACAACCTCGAAGATGGAGTCCTCCACCTCAAGGGTCTGAGCACGCATATCGAGGTTGGTCTTTACCTTGTTCTCGTAGCCGGAGTAGCACTGGATGATGTACCACTGGCCAGGCTGCTTCTTCAGCTCGCGGGTAAAGGCGCGCAGGCGGGACTTGTACTCAGCGTCGGCTGCTGCGGCAGCGTCCGCGTCAGCGCTTGCCGACGCCTCCCCTGCACCCTCACCTTCAGCCTCAGCCTCGTCCGAGCCGCCACCGAGAGCGGCTTCGGCGGCCTTGGTGGCAGCTTCCTTCTCGGCGGCTTCCTTCTCCTCTGCGGAGAGTTCCTCCTGCGGCTGCTGGACCTCCTCGGTAGCCTCGACCGCTTCAGCGGCCTGTTCCTGGACGTTATCGATCATGGCCTGCTCAAGGGAAGTGCCAGTGTTTTCTTCGCTCATTGTCTGCTACTCCAAATTGGTATTTATTCTTCTAGTCCCCACCAGGGTACTCGGCCGGACTAGGGCAAAAAGTATCCCGCCGTTTCCCCTAGTCGAGCTAGCGGGAAGGCGGCGGGATGAAAGTATGTAATTAGTTTACTAAGGCGCGAGGATTGCTTCAACTCCGAGACCGGTCAGCGCGTCCACACCCCACACCAGAGCGGTGAGGACGATAAGGAAGGCGAAGGTCACCAGAACGTACTGAACCATTTCCTTGCCGGTCGGCCAGACAACCTTCTTGAGCTCGGAGGCAACCTCACCCGGGAAGGAGCCGACGGATCCGCCGAAGGAATCTTCCTTCTTGTCCTCGACGCGCACAACACGCTTGTCAGTGTAGGAGCCGGTAGAGGTGGTCGCTGCGCCAGAGAGCTGACGCTTGCCGGTTGGGCGCGGAGCCCCGGTGCTCGGCTGCTTTTCATCGCTCACGGCGATTCCCTCCTTGGAAGTGATGTGGCAGGGGCGACAGGACTCGAACCTGCAACCTACGGTTTTGGAGACCGTTGCGCTACCAATTGCGCCACGCCCCTCTGCGTGCCCTTTTGGGACAACGCACAACCCTACCAGAACGATGATTCCCCATGGAAACCACGTGCCGTATAAGGCTGGGAGTCGGTAGTGAAAAAGCGCCCGTATGCGGGCGCTTTTCTTTCCCGGTAGCGATGGCGAGAATTGAACTCGCGACACAGCGATTATGAGTCGCTTGCTCTACCACTGAGCTACACCGCCATATTCACTTTCTGAAAGCTTCCAGAAACATGAATGGAGCCCCCTGACAGAATCGAACTGTCGACCTTTTCCTTACCATGGAAACGCTCTGCCGACTGAGCTAAGGGGGCACAGCCTCTTTGAGTCACGGAGTTTCTTCCGCTGTGCTCTCGTTGAAGCCTTGAAAAGATTAACCCGAAACGCTTAAACAACACAAATCGCCAGTACGACAATGGTTTTTGCGCACTTTTCAGGCACCTAAACTCACACGCATCACCCTTGCACCACTCTCGCGGTAGACCACCCCCACTCCAGGCGCGCCAAATCCAGCTATTGTTGATGTATCAAATACTTTATGTGCTCTAGGGAGGACACATGAGCTCTGGTACCCAGAA
Organism: Corynebacterium minutissimum; assembly: GCF_000988205.1. Lineage (GTDB taxonomy): Bacteria > Actinomycetota > Actinomycetes > Mycobacteriales > Mycobacteriaceae > Corynebacterium > Corynebacterium hiratae. Next base: position 22,997 of record NZ_LAYQ01000010.1, read on the forward strand.
ACAGACACCGAAGGACTGGGCCGGCGACGCCAGAATGCCTCGACGGACGGCGAATTCAAGCGAGACACCAACTACATCGGTGACCGCATCCTCGCCTCAGTCACTGGTGACAATCCACAGCCCTCCGTGAGTGGCAGTGGCGAGACTTTGGACTGGCCGGTGCAGCCCCACCGCTACCGTCTCATCGCCGCGCGCGCTTGCCCGTGGGCACACCGCGCCGTCATCGTGCGGCGCCTGTTGGGACTGGAAAATGTCATCTCCTCAGGCTTGGCGGGCCCGACCCACGACAAGCGCTCCTGGACTTTTGATCTCGACCCCGACGGGCTCGACCCAGTCCTGCGCATCCCCCGCCTGCAGGATGCGTATTTCGCACGCTTCCCTGACTACCCGCGAGGCATCACGGTGCCAGCCATCGTGGAGGAATCCAGCGGCAAAGTCGTGACCAATGATTTCAACTCCATGGTGCGAGACTTCCAAACCGAGTGGACCGAGTACCAGCGAGAAGGCGCGCCCAACCTGCTGCCGCCGGCCGAGCAGCAGGAGGAGATGGAAGAAATTAACGACTTCATCTTCAGGAAACTCAACAACGGCGTGTATCGCGCGGGATTCTCCGCATCCCAGGAGGCTTATGAAGAGGCCTATGCGGATGTCTTTGAGGTCCTCGATTGGTTGGAAGAACGGCTAGCCCACCGCCGGTTCATCATGGGTGAGCACATCACGGAGACCGATATCCGGGCATACACCACCCTGATCCGCTTTGATGCCGTCTACCACGGCCACTTCAAGACGAACCGGAACAAAATCAGCGAGATGCCGAATGTCTACGGCTACCTGCGCGAACTCTTCCAGACCCCGGGCTTCGGCGATACCACCGACTTCACGGAGATCAAGCAGCACTACTACATCGTCCACCGCGAGATTAATCCCACCCAAATCGTGCCGGCCGGTCCGGATCTGTCTGGGTTGGCCCAGCCCCACGGCCGCGATCATCTGCCGGGTGCACCATTCGCTGAAGGCACCACCCTGCCGGGGCCGTTGCCTGAGGCCGAGCAGTTGAAGAACCCCGCGGACTTCCAGCGATAGCGATAAGAAAATCCCGCAGACACATTTTTGCGTCTGCGGGATTCATGTTGTGCCAGGTAGAAGATTCGAACTTCTGAAGGCAATGCCGGCGGATTTACAGTCCGCTCCCTTTGGCCGCTCGGGCAACCTGGCAAGCACTCTTGAGTGCGGTTATGTACTTTACTACGAACTCCCGCCCAACATGCAAATCGCCAGGCAGGAGGGTATTTTAACCAACGCGCTGAACGGTATAGTCCGCCAGCTGGCGCAGAGCCTCACTAGCCGTGCACTCCGGGAGCAGGGAGAGCTGGTCCTCGACCACGCGCAGGTACGCGTTAACGTCGGCCAGCGCCTTATCGCGGCCGCCCGACTGCCACAGCAGCTCGATGGCGCGCTGTACGGAGGCGTCGTCCTCAAGCGGGCCCGTCAGCAGCGCGCGCAGCTCATCGCCAACCTCGCCTTCCTCCTCCAGGGCATAGAGCACCGGCAGGGTGAACACACCCTCGCGCAAGTCCGTGCCCGGGGTCTTCCCGGATTCCTCGGAGTCGGAGAAGATGTCGATGACATCGTCGACGATCTGGAAGATCATGCCCACGGCCGCACCGATTTGGCGCAGGGCCTCGCACTGCTCCGGGCCCGCACCCGCGTGGTAGGCACCCAGGTAGCCGGCGGACGCGATCAGCACCGCGGTCTTTTCCCGGATCACCGCCGTGTAGTGCTCCACGGCATTGGCTTCGCCAGCACCGATGGTTTCCCGCATCTGGCCGGTGACGAGCTCCTCGAAAGTCTCCGCGAAGTGCTCCACCGTGTGGGTATCCAGCTGGCTCATCAGTCGCGAGGCGTGCGCGAGCAGTGCATCGCCCGCCAGAATGGCCACCGAGTTGGTCCACCGAAAGTTCGCGGAATCCACGCCGCGGCGGCGCTCCGCCTCATCCATGACATCGTCGTGGTAGAGCGTGGCCACGTGGACCATTTCCACCACGGTGGCCGCCTTAATCACCTCGGGCGATTGCGAGCGTTCACCAAACTCGGAAGCCAGCAACGCCATCATCGGGCGGAAACGCTTGCCCCCGGCCAGGGAGAGGTGGCGCACCTTGTCTTTAATGAAGTCCTGCCCGCGGTCGAGCTCCGTATTCAGCAGGTCCTCTACAGCAGCCATCCCGGCGTTGATACGCTCGGTGAGCTGCGCATCCCCCAAGTCCACGTGCTTGGCGTGAGTTTGGCCGTGTGACATTAAACGTGTTCCTTTAAGCTCAAAAATCCTAGTGTTTACTTACCGTAGCCCATGGCACGGCCCTCAACACACTTGTGGCCACTATCCCGTGCAATGATAGTCCCCATGTCGGAGCAGATCGATTCCACCCTTGTTGACGTCGCCATCGTAGGTGCCGGGCCCGCCGGCGCTGCCGCCGCTATCCACGCCGCACGCGCCGGCCATGAGACGCTGCTTGTCGACGCCTCCCCCTTCCCCCGCGACAAGACCTGCGGCGATGGACTGACCCCGCGCGCCATGCACCAGTTGGAGCTCCTCGGCATCGAGGTCAACGCGTCCTACCGCAACCGCGGGCTCAAGCTACACGGCTTCGGCGGCACCGTGACCGCTCCGTGGCCTGAGGCCTACCCCTCGCACGAAGGCACGGCGCTGCCGCGCTATGAATTCGACGCGCTGCTGGTTGACGCCGCCCGAGACGTCGGCGCGCAGCTTATAACCGGCACGGCAACGCAGCCGGAGCTGGACGGCAACCGGCTGGTCGAGTTCTCCGTCGGCAAGCGCCGCGTGCGCGCCCGGTGGGTCATCGTGGCCGACGGCGTGCGCTCGACATTTGGCAAGCAGTTGGGCCGCACCTGGCACCGCGAGGAGGTCTATGGCATTGCTGCACGCGCTTATGCCGATTCACCGCAGGACGGCGAGGAATGGATGCACTCCCACGTTGAGCTCAAGGACCCCGAGGGCGTGGTGCAGCCGGGCTATGGCTGGATCTTTCCGCTGGGCCAGGGGGTCAATATCGGCTTGGGCGCGCTCTCTACGGCCGCCCGCCCGGCCCGCCTCAACACGAAGAAGGCGCTGGATTTCTACGCTGAGCAGCAGCGTTCGGAATGGGGTCTGGGCGAGCTGCGCAACGTCACCTCGGCGATGCTGCCCATGGGTGGTGCGGTGTCTGGAGTTGCCGGCGCGAACTGGATGCTCATCGGTGACGCTGCGGCCTGCGTTAATCCGCTCAACGGCGAGGGCATCGACTATGGCTTGGAAACGGCGGCGCTCGCCGTGGAGATGCTCGGCACCAAGGACCTCACCTTGGCGTGGCCAGACCGGCTACGCGCCGAGTATGGCGAGGCCTTCCTACTTGCCCGCACCGCCGCGCGCCTGCTGACCTACCCACAATTCCTGCCGCTGGCCGGGCCTGTGGCCATGCGTGGGCCGGTGGGCCGCATGCTCATGCCGGCCGCAGCGCGCCTCATGGGCAACCTCATCACCGACGAGGACAAGGATCTGCTTGCCCGCACCTGGCGGCTGGCCGGCGGGGCGGTCTCCACGCTGCGGCGCGATACTCCGCTCTGGGCCTAAGGCCTTTGGGCCTTAGGCTCCTAGGCGGGCTTCACGGCGGAGTGCAGCGCCACGATGCCGAAGGTCAGGTTGCGCCAGCCTGCTTGTTCCCAGCCGTTGCGGTTAATGGCAGCGGCCAGTTCGTGCTGCTCCGGCCACGCACGGATGGACTCTGCGAGGTAGATATAGGCCTCCGGGTTGGAGGAGACCACCTTGGCAATCGGCGGCAGCAAGCGGGTCAGGTATTCCTTGTAGACGGTGCCGAAGACCGGGATGACCGGCTTGGAAAATTCCGCTACTGCCAGGCGCCCGCCGGGTTTGGTCACGCGCGCCATCTCCCGCAGGCCCAGCTCGAAGTCGTGGATATTGCGCAAGCCATAGGAAATGGTCACCGCGTCAAAAGTGTTATCCGCAAAGGGTAGGCGCATTCCATCGCCGGCCACCTTGGGTACATCGCGCTCCGCGCCAGCTGCAAGCATGCCGAGGGAAAAGTCACAGGCCACGCACCACGCGCCGGACTTGGACAGCTCCTCGGTAGAGACGGCCGTTCCGGCAGCCAAGTCGAGGACCTTCTCCCCCGGCTTCAGGTTGAGCCGCTCGCGGGTCAGCCGGCGCCAGCGTGCATCCTGACCAAAGGACAGCACCGTGTTGGTGATGTCGTATTTCTTGCCCACCGCGTCAAACATGCGCGCGACATCGAAGGGCTTCTTCTCCAGATCTGCCTTAGACACAAGCGCCTAGTTTAGGCGACGCGCGCTCCCAGAGCACGGGCGGCCCAACGCGGCAGCTCCGGACGCTGGCCCAAAATGGTCAGCGGGACCTCACGGACATTCTCCAAAACCTCGTCGTAGTAGCCCAGCAGCTGCTCGCACAACGCCGGCCAGGTCTTGGAGGCAATCGACTTCCGGGCGTTCTCCCGCAACTCCTGGTGAATCTCCGGGTTGAGCAGCGCGTCCACCGCATTGGGGAGGTCCTCGACGAACGTTGAAACGTCGAGAAGCAGCCCGTTATAGCCCTCCTCGATGAGGTCCACCGGGCCGCCCGCGCGGGGGCCGATGGTGGGCACGCCCGAGGCCTGAGCCTCCTGGATAGCCTGGCAGAAGGTCTCGAACTCGCCGGCGTGCACGAAAATGTCGAGGCTTGCATATGCGGCTGCGAGCTCCTCGCCACCCAGCGCCCCGGTAAAGACCGCCTCCGGCAGCTGCGCCTCCAGCAGCGGGCGCTCTGGGCCATCACCCACAATCACGAGCTGGATATCCTCACGATCATTGAGCGCGGAAAGGCGGTGCACGCCTTTTTCCGCGGCCAACCGGCCCACGAAGCCGACGATCTTCTTGCTTCCTGTGGGATCCCACTCGCGGCGCAGCGCCTCCGAGCGCTTCGAGGGGTGGAAGCGCTCCGAATCCACGCCGCGGCCCCAGTGACGCACGTTCTTGATGTGGTGCTTCTCCAAGTCGGCGATGGTCAGTGAGGAGGGCGCGAGAGTCATTTGGCACGCATTGTGGATGGTGCGCAGCCACTCCCACACCCCATAGGCCAGCGCGGAGGCGTGGTACTTGGTGGCAAAGCCTGCCACATCAGTCTGGTACAACGCCACGGCCGGAATACGTTGTTGGCGGGCGGAAAAGGCCCCCGCAGCGCCCAGCACGAAGGGACTGGCCAGGTGGATGATGTCCGGCTTGAATTCTCGTAGCGCCTCATCCACAGCGGAGGTGGGAACGCCGACTGGGAGCGAATCCACTAACGGCACGCGCACGGTGGGCACGCGCACGATGGTGAACCCGAGGTAATCAGGGATCTCCTCCTGTCCATCCCGAGCGCCGGGGGCGATGACGATGGCCTCGTGGCCGTGCTCGTGGAGGTGCTCGAGGACACGCAGCACGGAGTTGGTCACTCCATTGACGTTAGGCAAGAAGGATTCCGCGACGATGGCAACACGCATGCGCCCCATCATTCCTTTCCTGAGTGCTCGGTTGGTAAAGCACGTGCTAAATTCCGGTTAATTTTCCCGCTTGCCCACCACAAGGCACCCGCTAACAGGGTAGCGACGGCTGCCGAAGACAGCGCCGGAATGATGGACAGGGTCCATTCGCGGCCTTCTACCTTGACCAAGTCCGGGTTGCTTTTGGCGTAGAGCACCCAGACCTGCTGGCCCTCTCCTAGCCCGGTGGGATACAGCAGCCCGGTGGGTGGGGTGTGGTAGATACCTTCGGCATCCTGGAAATCCACGAAGGTACGCAAGGTGCCGACATCCGTCACCGTGGCCAGCGCGCGCCCGGGGTTGGCGTTGATGGTGCGGTCGTTCAAGAAAGGGCCGATGACCATTCCCGCCATGCCCACTAATGCCGCGGCATACAGCACCAGGACCAGCTGGCGTACCCGGCGCCGCGGCATTTACTGGCCTACCTTGGCGTTCAGCGCTCCTGCAGCGCGCGGCGCGAGGATCGGGTGGTATGCGCCTCTACGACGGTGATGCCGGTGGAGTATTCCTTGAGCTCTGCGAGAACATCGAGAAGCTCCTGCGCCGAGCTCACCTCGCGGTGCTCAGCGCCGCAAGCCTCCGCCAGCTTGGCGACGCCCACCCCATGCGGCGTTCCAAACGCCTTCTCGAAGGAGGGGCGCAGGGGCTCGCGGCCTTGCTCGAGCACCTCGAAGATGCCGCCGCCGTCGTCGTTTGAAACGACGACGGTGAGGTTCTCCGGGCGCGGATTGTCCTCGGGGAGGATGAGGGAGGTGGCGTCGTGCAGGAAGGTGACATCCCCCATGAGCGCCACGGTGCGCGGGGCGCGGGGTGCGTCGGCCTCGCGGGACTGAGCGGCCAGCGCAATACCGATGGCCTGCGCGACGGTGCCGTCGATGCCGGCAGCCCCGCGCGGCGAGTAGGTCTCGACCCCGTCGAAGGGCAGGCCGATAAAGGAAGCATCCCGCACCGCATTGGAGGCGCCCAGGACGAGGGTGTCGCCGACGGCGAGGGTGTCCCCCACCGCGGCGGCGACGTGGAGGCCGGTAAAGCCGATCTCGGGCTTGGTGGCGTCCTCACCGGTGGTCTCCGCCAAGACCTCACGAACACCGTCGGCCGCCATCTGGGCCGCGCCTTCGCAGATTTTCATCCACTCGCGGGTGGGCGCGCCGCTGATTTTGACGGTGGTTCCCAACTGCGCGGACTCACCGCGCGGGTTGGTGAAGTCCTCCGTGCGGGACAGGCAGATGAGGTCGATATCGGGATCACTGAGCAGTGCCAGAACTCCGCGGTGCAGGGTGGGGTGGCCCACGACGATGACCTGGTCCACCTTGGTGTTGACCACGTAGTCATTGGCGGACACCTGAGCGCGGCGGAAGAGGTGGGCCGCAGCCGGGTGCACCGGGTGATAGGGCGCGGGTGCCGTGGGCTCGGCGATGGTGGGGACGTCCTCCAGCCCATCTACTTCCCAGGCTTCGTCGCCCGCGATGACAAGGGTGTTGCGGCTGAGATCGACGGCCACCTCGCCGTGGTTGGACCAGCGCGGGGTACGAGCGCGGTGCTGCGTACGATCCGTCGGGGTACCGGGCAGCTCCTCCCCTACCAGCGGGGCATCGAGGGCCACGTTGATGTGCACCTGGCGATCATTCAGGAAGCGCTCGGCGACGCGCGGGATATCACCCGTGGTCTCCACCTGGGTAGTCTCCGCATACACACCGAAGATGCCGGGCTGCTCAATAGTCTGGGAGGCCCCCGTGCCCACCAAGCGGGCGGGGCGGTCCGCGCTGATGACGGCCAGCGGGGTATGCGAGTAATGCGCCTCCACCATCGCGGGCAAAGCGTTGGCCACCGCGGTACCGGAGGTCATGACGATGCCTACGTGCCGGCGCTGGACGCGGGCGAGGCCGAGGGCAGCGAAGGCAGCGGAGCGCTCATCGAGGCGGGTATGCACGCGAATATCGCTGCGCGCGAGCAGCGCCAGAGACAGCGGCGCGTTGCGTGAGCCGGGGCAGAGGACGACGTCGGTGAGGTGCCGCGAGAGCTGAGCTGCTAGTGCTTCAGCCAGCTGCATCGACTCCGGCTGCGAAGACTCCGCGGGCTGTGTTTTAGGCGTATTAGGCATTCTCTGCACCGCCCGCACCGGGCTCACCGTTGCCCGACTCTAATTCACCGAAGAGATCGTTGAGCAAGCTCTCTAGGTCAGATCCGCCTTGATCCAGCTGATCTTGGATGCTCGGGGGCAGCTCCGTCGGGACCTCCGGCGGCAGCTCAGTAGGAATCTCAGTGGGGAGGCGATCCCACGGAGATTCCTTCGTGGTGGTCACCGTAGTGGGGACTTCGGTGGTCACGGTCTCGGTGACCGGTTCCGGGGCGGGTTTGTTGGCATCTGCGGCCGCACCGCGCCAGAGGAAGAACAGCACGCCGGCGAAAACGACGGCGATAGCGGCGATGGCCGCGAAGACATAGGACAGGGCTCCCCCGCCCTTCTTCGGCTCCTCCACCTGGTAGCTCGACGGAACCGGGTCATACTGCGGCTGCTGATAGTTCTGGTCATAGCCCTGCTGATAGGACTGGCCGAAAGCCTGCGTGTTCTGGGAACCGGGCTCCGGGAAGTGCTGTTGGGGACGCTGTGGCGGCTGCTGCTGGGGCGCGCCGAACTGGCGGGTTTCGTTCTCACCGTTGACGCGGCCGAACTGCCGCGTCTCGTTGTCGCCGTTGTTGTTGGTCATGGGATTTACCTTATCGTGCACCCGCGCCACTTAGCACCCGGCCGGTGGGCGTCTCACCCGCCGCGACCTGAGCCGGTGTGCCATCCGCCACGACCTGTCCGCCCTCCGCGCCTGAGCCCGGGCCCATCTCGATGACGCGGTCAGCGCCAGCGATGAGGTGGCGGTCGTGGTCTGCCACCACGACGCTATGCGAGGCATCCACCAGCGAGTGCAGCTCAGTAATGAGCAGGTCAATATCGGCCGGGTGCAGGCCCACAGTGGGCTCATCCAGCAGGTAGACGGTATGGCCCCGGTGCGAATTGCGGGAGCGCTGAAGCTCCGTGGCGAGCTTGATGCGCTGTGCCTCACCGCCGGAGAGCTCCGGTGCACCCTGGCCTAGGCGCAGGTAACCCAGACCTACCGCTTCCAGGGTTTGCAGCGCGTGGAGGATCGGCGCTTCATCTGCAAAGACCTCTAGGGCTTCTTCCACCGTGAGGTCCAGGATGTCCGCGATGGTCCGGCCCTGCCAGCGGATGGACAAGGTGTCATCGTTATAACGCTGTCCCTGGCAGTCTGGGCACTGGGTATAGGAGCCGGGCAGGAAGACCAGTTCGACCTCGATCTGGCCGGCGCCGCCGCAGGTATGGCACTGGCCTTGCTTGACGTTGTAAGAAAAGCGCGAGACCGTCCATTTCTTCTTCTTGGCCTCCGGCGTGGCGGCGAAGAGCTTGCGGACATTGTCGAAGAGGTTGGTGTACGTCGCCACCGTGGAGCGCGGGGTTCGGCCGATCGGCTTTTGGGTAATGGAGACCACGCGCTTGACCTGCTCCGGGCACTCCGGCCCCGTGAGCGTGTCATGGAGTGCGGCCAACAGTGTGGATTTACCGGAACCCGAGAGCCCAGTAATAGCCGTGAACTGGCCAAGCCCAAAGTCCACGTCGAGGCCGTCGATGGTGTGCGAGTGCACCTGGCGCAGCGCGATATCCCCGTGAGCCGAGCGCGCTTCGGCCTTGGGCGTGGGGCGCGGGCGGGCCAAGGCACGCGCAGTCGGGGTATCGGCGGAGTCCGCGGCCGCAATGTAGTCAGCAACAGGACCCGAGTACACCACCTGGCCGCCGCGCTCACCGGCGAGCGGGCCGACGTCCACGATCCAATCGGCGTGCTTGACCAGCTCCATATCGTGCTCCACCAGCAGCACCGAATTGCCCTCCGCGATGAAGCGACGGCACATGTCGAGCACCGCGCCCCGCTCCACCGGATGCAAGCCCGCAGAGGGCTCATCCAGGACATAGGTCACGCCATAGAGCCCGGAGCGCAGCTGCGCTGCCAGGCGCAGGCGCTGCACCTCACCGCCCGAGAGCGTGTCCGTCGGCCTATCCAGGCTGAGGTGCCCAAGTCCGAGTTCCAAGGCCGATTCGAAAGCCGGCAGGAGGGCCTTGAGGAGCAGGTCCTCAGCGTCATTCGGTTGCGGTTTCTGGGCTTTGAGGAGCTCGAAGGTTTCGCTGAGCGGGAGGGCATTGAAACGGTCGATAGGCAGCCCGGCATAGGTCACCTTGAGCGCCTTCGCCGTCAGCCGCCGCCCATCGCAAACATCGCAGCGGCGGGTTTCCATGAAACTCAAGACGCGGGCGCGAAGCGTATCCGACTTCGTCTCCGCATAAGTCTTGGTCAGGTAGCTAGCCACGGAGCGCCACGTGCCCTCGTAGTTGCGCTGGATCTGATCCGCCCCGCGGTGCGGCTTGACGGTTACTACCGGGCGTTCCTCAGTGAAGAGGATCCACTCGCGGTCCTTCTTCGGCAGCTGCTCCCACGGCGAGTCCAGGTCATAGCCCAGCTCCTGGAGGATGTCGTGGAAATTCTTGCCCGCCCAGGCCCCGGGCCAGGCGGCAATCGCCCCATCCTCGATGCTCAAGCTGGGGTCCGGCACCATGGAGGCCTCCGTGGGCTCATGCACCACGCCGGTGCCCTGGCACTCCGGGCACATGCCCTCCGGGGTATTGGGTGAAAAGGAATCGGAGTACAGGCCCTCCGGGTTGTCACCGCAGCGCGAGTAGAGCAGACGCACGGAATTGGACATGGCGGAGATCGTGCCCACCGTGGAGCGCGCGCTGCTTGCCGACGCCGACTGCTGCAACGCCACCGTCGGCGGCAGCCCCTCGATGCGGCCGACCTGCGGGTCCACCGCTGAGGCGATGAGGCGGCGGGCGAAAGGCGCGACGGACTCCAGATAGCGGCGCTGCCCTTCGCCATGAATGGTGCCGAAGCAAGAGAGGACTTGCCGGAGCCGGACACCCCGGTCACGGCCACGAGCTGGCCGCGCGGGAGGTCCACGTCGACGTTGCGAAGGTTGTGCAGGTGCGCGTCTCTCACGGAAATGGTCATGCCCGCCAGCCTACGCTGCACCCCGGACATGGACCGTGAGCTGTATTTTTAAAGGTGCGGCCAGCACTGGCGCACACGCTCGAACCACCAGTCGCGCCGCGCCGCCGGTGCCGCCAGTGCGCTGAGGCGATCCGGGGCGGGGGCGAGGGCTTCGGCGCGCAAGAAACCGTCGACAAGCTCGCGTGGCTCCGTCACGTCCTCCAGGAACAGCGACCCCGTGGCCAGCCCCGCGGCGGCCGGGGTGACGTCGATGTCCTCGTCGTCATAGATCTGCGGCAGTGCCGCCACCGCGGCCAAGCCCATCGAGATGCCCACCGAGGTGTCCAGGGCGGAGGCCACCGTGATGTCCATGTGGCGCTCGCGCAGGTGGGAGGCCACCTCGAGCACCTTACGCACACCACCCAGCGGCGCGGGCTTGACCACGGCGACGTCCGCCGCCTGCAATTCCGCCACACGGTAGGGGTCGCTGACCTTGCGGATGGACTCATCTGCCGCCACACGCACGAAAATCCCGGCGCGCATGAGCTGGGTGCGCACCTCCTTGAGCTCCTCCACGGTCTGGCACGGCTGCTCCATGTAATCCAGCGGCATCATTTCCTTTGCCGCTGTAACAGCTTCTTCGACGCTCCATCCACAGTTGGCGTCGACACGCAGAACCGGCACGCGGCCCTGAGCTTCGATATGGGCGCGGACGGCAGCCACGCGGGTGATGTCATCCTCCAAGCTCTGCCCTTTCTCCGCCACCTTGATCTTGAAGGTGCGGCAACCGGGGTAGCGCGCCATGACCTCGGGCACCTGCTCGGCGGGGACCGCGGGGATAGTGCCGTTGACTTCTACCCACTCGCGCACGGGTGTCGGAAAGCCCTCGTAAGCCGCCTCCAGTCCGGCGGCGAGCCAGCGGGCGGATTCCTCCGCCCCGTACTCCAGGAAGGGGGCGAACTCGCCCCAACCCGCGGGGCCGTCGATAAGCAGCGCCTCCCGGGTAGTAATGCCGCGGAATTTCACGGCGAGTGGAAGGGATACCACGTGGGCGCGGTCGAGGACGTCATCAATATGCATGAGGTTCATCGTACGTGTGGGGGGCTCAGCGCGACACCTGTCATAGCCGGTGTTAGGTTATAACGGTAAGTGGATATAACCAGAAGAAGGATCCTCAGATGCTTTACCTTCTCATCGCACTGCTGGCCATCGCCGCAGTTGTCTATCTCATCTATAAGAAAGTCCACGCCGCGGCCTCCATCTTCGCTGTTGGCGTAATCCTGCTCATGCTCGCCGCTCTCACCGGGCGCGCGGACTTCCGCACCACCGAAATCGAAGCCACGGGCAATGCCTTCTATGACCAGCTGCTCGTCGTGGATGCGCTATTCAAAGCACGCTTCTCCGGCATCGGCATGGCGATTATGGTGCTCTTCGGCTTCGTGTCCTATATGCGGCACATTGGTGCTGATGCCAAGACGGTCGTGGTGCTCTCCTCACCGCTCAAGCGCTTCAAAGGCTCCTACTGGCTGGTTCCAGTGGGCTTCATCTTGGGCACGCTGCTCTCGCTGGTGATCCCCTCGGCTGCAGCGCTATCCCTATTGCTCGTGGCCACGCTCCTGCCGGCACTCATCGCCGCGGGCCTGACACCCCTGACCGTGGGCGCCATCGTGGTGACCTCCTCCACCATCGTGCCCACGCCGCTTGAGGCCGGCCTCATTCAGGCGCCGATCTCACCAACATGACGCCAACCGAGTTCGTCTACGGCGCCGTCGCCTACGCCACGGTGCCCACGCTCCTCATCACGGCCTTCGTACACATGTGGTGGCAACGCCACTGCGACAAGGTGGATGCCCGCAAGGCCGAAAGCTCCGGTGAGGTCAGCGCCGATTCGATGCACGATGACGCTACCGAGGAAGCCATCGCCCGCGCAGCCTCCCTGCCGGGTTACTACGCCGTGCTCCCGCTCATGCCGTTGCTGCTCATCATTATCTCCGCCATTCTTAACCGTTTGGGTGTCATCCCCTTTGAGGGCGGCATCCTCCCGGTGACCGTGGTCTCCCTGTTCATCGCGATGATCATCGAGTCCATCCGCAAGCGCACCGTCACCGGTGCTGTGGATTCCATCTCCAGCTTCTTCAAGGGCATGGGCGAAGGTGCTGCGGGCGTCGTGGCCCTGCTGGTGGCTGCTGCTGTCCTGGTGGAGGGTATTACGCAGATGGGTGTCATCGACATGCTCATCGACGCCGCCGAGGGCTCCTCCGGCGCCGCCGTCCTCATCGTCCTCGTCTTCGTCGCTGCCACCGCCGCGATGGCCGCACTCACCGGTTCCGGTACCGCGCCCTACTTCGCCTTCTCTGAGGTGGTGCCCAACCTGGCTTCGCAGACCTCCATCCACGCCCCGCAGATGCTCACCGCCATCTGGGGTACCTCCAACCTGATGCGCCAGGTCTCCCCGGTCAACGCCGCGGTGCTCATTGTCTCCGGCGCTATCAAGGTCAACCCCATCCAACTGGTCAAGCGCACCTCCGTGCCCATGATCGTGGCGACGGTGCTCAACACGCTGTTTGCGTTCATGTTTATTGGATGAAAGTCATCGGCGCGAACCCAATAGCCTTCCGCCAATTTTGTGGAGAAAACCAAGACACACGAGACTCATTCTGCTATGTTCTTAACCAGAACTGAACCTCAGCCTCAGTAAGCGTCGGCTCGTTTCCGACGTTGATTGCTCCAAGCCGAACCCTCGGGTTCGGCTTTCTTTTTATCCGAAAGGGCTAACCTTTTGTCTCTCTCTTACCGCGTTGGAATAGATGTCGGAACTTATTCTCTTGGCTGCACCGCCATTGAAGTCGACGAAAATGATCAACCAGTAAAAATTCTCAGTGCGGTTTCGCTGATCCACGACTCAGGACTAGATCCCGACCAGCAAAAGCGAGCGGTGACCCGACTCGCTTCCTCCGGAGTCGCACGACGGACTCGCCGTCTGTACCGCCGTCGTCGCAAGCGCATGATTAAGCTTGAAAAGTTTCTCAAAGCGCAGGGCTGGGAAACTCTACCTTTTGAGCATTATTCCGACCCTTACCTTCCGTGGAAGGCTCGCGTGGAATTGGTAAATTCCTTCATCCACGATGACGAAGAACGAGGCCGATATCTTTCTATCGCGCTACGTCATATTGCCAACCACCGAGGTTGGCGTAATCCATATTGGAAGGTATCGAGCCTGTACGCACCGAGCGAGCCTAGCGAGGCTTTTCAACAAATACGCAAGGAGCTGGAGGCGGCCACCGGCCGCGCAATTCCTCACGATGCCACCGTTGGGCAACTCATTTCCTTTGCTCAATTGGGTACCGACAGGCTACGAGGCGGTGGCAAGAAGAAAGACGACAAGAAGCCCGCAAACGAGGTGAAGCAGGCAGTTATTTCTGCGCGGCTGCATCAGATAGACCACGCGCGCGAAATCAACGAGATTTGCCGTGTCCAAAAGATAGACGACACACTACGGAAAAACATTTTAGATCTAGTCTTCGAGGCTGAATCCCCCAAAGGTGCTCAACAAGGGCGCGTCGGCAAGGACCCCCTGCAACCCAGTCAAGACCGAGCTCTAAAAGCTTCTGACGTCTTTCAGCAGTACCGTATCGCTGCTCTCACCGGAAACCTCCGTATCAACCGCGGCGGCGATACCTCTCCCCTTGATCGCGATGAGCGGCTGATTGTTTTTAATTACCTTGTCAATCTTTCTCACAAGAAAGAACCCACCTGGTTAGACATAGCCGAGCTTTTGCGAATTGACCGTGGCCAACTAAGAGGAACGGCCATAATGACTGACGATGGCGAACGTGCAGGCGCTCGACCACCTGTGCATGACACCAACCGGACGATTCTCGGCTGCAAGGTGAAGCCTTTAGCTGCCTGGTGGGAGCGGGCCGCGGATGACGAACGCGCCGCCATGCTCAAGTCTCTGTCGAATGCCGAAGTTGATGATTTCGACTCCCCTGAAGGAGCTCAAGTTCAAGCTTTCTTCGCAGAGCTCGACGAAACCGAGCATGAGAAGCTCGATTCTCTACATCTGCCAATGGGCCGTGCCGCATACTGCGAAGACACTCTAAAGCGACTAACTAGCCGCATGTTGGACGAAAATCTTGATCTCTACGCGGCACGTTTGGCGGAATTTAACATCCCCAAGGATTGGACCCCACCCGCTCCTCGAATTGGTGAACCAGTAGGAAACCCAGCTGTAGATCGCGTTCTTAAAGGCGTAGCAAGGTGGTTGGAGGCAGCCGCAGATGTATGGGGTGCCCCAAAGTCCGTAGTAATCGAACACGTCCGCGATGGTTTTGTCAGTAAATCTAAGGCTAACGAAATCGATCGTGAGAACAACGCGCGCCATAGACGTAACCAAAAGCTTTTCCAAGATATGCAGGAGAAACTAGGCATCGAAGGAAAGCCACGCAGTGCCGACCTTTGGCGGTTCCAATCAGTACAACGCCAAAATTGCCAATGCGCCTACTGCGGGGAACCAATCACTTATTCCACGTGCGAGATGGATCATATTGTCCCCCGCGCTGGCCAAGGTTCTACCAATACTCGTGACAACCTCGTGGCTGTGTGTCATCGCTGTAATCTGTCCAAGAAAAACTTCCCCTTTGCTGTTTGGGCAGCCCAGTCTGGAATTCCAGGTGTGAGCGTTAAGGAGGCACTCGACCGTACGCGCCACTGGGCCGAAGATTCCGGCATGTCAGCAAAGGACTTCAACAAATTCCGTACCAGCGTCCGCGAGCGACTGAAGCGAACCGCCATGGATGAACCGATCGACGCCCGCTCGATGGAATCTGTTGCTTGGATGGCGAACGAACTACGCGGCAGAGTTGCGCGGCGCTTTCAAGATAACGGCACTACCGTAAGTGTCTATCGAGGTGCACTCACTGCGGAAGCTCGCCGTGCTTCGGGAATATCAGGCCAACTACGTTTCATCGATGGCACTGGAAAATCTCGCCTCGACCGTCGTCATCATGCTGTCGATGCTGCAGTAGTAGCTTTTACTCAAAACTACGTCGCAGAAACTCTTGCCATTCGTTCAAACAAAAAGCGAGAGGCCGAGCTGCTTCGCTCGGCACCCCAGTGGAAAGAATTCACTGGGGCTGACGAAGCACATCGTGCGGCTTGGAATGCTTGGCTGCCTAAGATGCGAAGACTCGCAATGCTCTTGCAGCAGGCGCTGGATGAAGATCGAGTCGTAGTTACCTCGAATCTAAGGCTACGCATCGGCAACGGTCGCGCCCACGAGGACACCATCGGTGAGTTAAAGAAGATACGCGTCGGCGATGCTATTTCGGCCACCGATATCGACAGGGCATCCACCGAAGCATTATGGTGCGCGCTCACTCGCGAAGAAGACTTCGATCCTAAAGAAGGTCTGCCAGAGAATCCCGAACGGCGAATTCGTGTGCACGGCACTTGGTACGATGCCGACGACGAAATCGAGGTCTTTCCAGGACGCGCGGGAGCAATCAAGGTGCGAGGTGGTTACGCTGAACTGAGCCGTTTCCATCATGCCCGGATCTATAGAATTCCCGGCAAAAAAGCTCCCGTTTTCAGCATGTTGCGAGTTTATAATGTCGATTTAATGCAGCACCGACATGAGGACCTGTTCTCAGTTGAAATCAAACCGCAAACAATGTCAGTCCGTCAGGCAGAGCCCAAACTGCGCGAGGCCCTTTCCGACGGCACGGCAGAATACCTTGGCTGGTTGGTAGTGGACGATGAGCTCGTCATCGACACCTCAAACTTCAACACCGGACAGATTGCGGAAGTACAGAGTGAGTTTGGACAGATTCAACGTTGGCGGTTGGATGGTTTTGATTCAAACTCAAAGCTGAGATTGCGGCCTTTGTACATGAGCGCCGAAGGCCTACCTTCCGACGCTTCTCAAGGTTCCAAGAAAGTGATTGATACTTCAGGCTGGCGGACTGCTATCAACAAGGTATTTAGTCAAGGCAACGTTACCGTGATTCGTCGAGATGCTCTTGGAAGAGTTAGGCTGACCAGCAAGGCTCATCTGCCTGTTTCTTGGAGGGCAGAGTAATGAACTCGGGATGGCGAGTCATTGATTGCCTCAACTTGAAAGGCTCCCTTCGGTATTCTCGGGGCCATCTCGTCATCCACCGTGAAGACACTCCGACCGATGTTTCGCTACCCCTAGCCCAAATTGCAGTCGTCCTCATTGGCTCGAAAATCTCCATAAGCGGTGCCGTTCTCCAGAAGCTCAGTGACTACGACATCGCCCTTTTGGTCTGCGACTGGAGAAACGTTCCGGTCGCCGGTGCTTACCCATGGAACGAACATTCCCGGATCGGTGCTCGCCACCAAGCCCAATCACAATTATCTTTGCCGAAAAAGAAGCAAGCTTGGTCTCGAATTGTCGCAGCCAAAATTTCCGGTCAAGCTTCCGTTCTAAAAGCACTAGCTAAGCCTGGAGCTAAGGAGCTCTACGCCCTCTCTCGTACCGTTAAATCTGGCGATCCAGAGAACCTTGAAGCACAGGCAGCGCGCAAATACTGGTCTTGCGTCTCCCACGGTCATGCATACTTACGTTTACCTGGCAGCGGAGAACCTGGGTGGAATTCTGCGCTCGATTACGGTTACACACTTTTGCGTGGCCATGGAATCCGAGCTGTGGCTAGCGCTGGGCTAGCCGGAGCATTAGGAGTATTCCACCATGGCCGCGGTAACAAGTGGGCATTGGTTGATGATCTCATGGAACCCTTTCGACCAATGGTTGATCAGATTGTCTTCACCGCTACCGCGAACGGAGAGCCATTAGGCTCTCCACAAAAGACTCTTATCTCACAGCATCTGACCAACCCGTTCGATTCCAGTGGAAAATCGTTGACCACAGTTTTTAATGACTTCAGCCAACAATATGGCCTATACATCGAAGGAAATATAAATCACCTAAAAGTTCCGGTTTGGGAAGGAAAACTCGATGCCGGCGAAAGATAGTGAACCAATGTGGTGCGTGGTCATGTTCGATCTTCCCGTAAAATCAAAAATTCAAACCAGAGAGGCTAACCGGTTTCGAAACCATCTTTTAGACCTGGGCTTTTGTAGATCCCAACTAAGCGTTTACGTCCAGTACTTCCCTCTTGCTTCCCGTATCGCAAGTACCGTCAAACAAATCAAGTCCAGCCTACCGGAAGACGGAGATGTGAGAATCATATCCGTCACTGATGTTCAATGGTCAAAGGCGATTCGTTTTTCCAAATCGGAACCTTCCAAAATGGAGAATACCCCACCTCAACTCACGATTTTTTAGCGAAGGATCACCGATAAACTCCAGTAGAACAGCCCTTTTGGGGCTGCACTGAAGTCTATCAGGGGTAATGAGAACTGAACCCCAGCAACGAGTCCCCCACCTAGCGACTGTCGAGAAGTCTATCAGGGGTAATGAGAACTGAACCCCAGCTCTTCGCCGCGCACCTTCAGTCGCAGGTGAAGTCTATCAGGGGTAATGAGAACTGAACCCCAGCATCAACGACATCCCCCACACTCAAATCCTGAAGTCTATCAGGGGTAATGAGAACTGAACCCCAGCTTTGATAAAGGTGAGTGGGATGGTGAACGAAGTCTATCAGGGGTAATGAGAACTGAACCCCAGCGTTGGTGTCTGATGCCGATGCCCGCCTGGAAGTCTATCAGGGGTAATGAGAACTGAACCCCAGCTACCCCTTGCTGATAGCGCCCCTCAGCGGAAGTCTATCAGGGGTAATGAGAACTGAACCCCAGCGGATGCTCTTGACTTCCTCCGACTTGGTGAAGTCTATCAGGGGTAATGAGAACTGAACCCCAGCCTTGGTGGGTTGCTCGTTGGGTTTCGCGGAAGTCTATCAGGGGTAATGAGAACTGAACCCCAGCCAATTGGTAGCCGACCCCTGGGGATAGGGAAGTCTATCAGGGGTAATGAGAACTGAACCCCAGCTCACGATTCGAGCTCACGTATTCGACAAGAAGTCTATCAGGGGTAATGAGAACTGAACCCCAGCGCCTGCGGGTGATTGAGTGGGGGAAGGAGAAGTCTATCAGGGGTAATGAGAACTGAACCCCAGCTATCCAGTGGGCCTCCCAGCTGGCCCCGGAAGTCTATCAGGGGTAATGAGAACTGAACCCCAGCGCTGGCCAACTACTCCAACACGCCCGCGGAAGTCTATCAGGGGTAATGAGAACTGAACCCCAGCGTGAGCATCCCTGACCCGACCGCGTTCAGAAGTCTATCAGGGGTAATGAGAACTGAACCCCAGCTTGCCTCCGTGTCTTCGCCTAGTGTGAAGAAGTCTATCAGGGGTAATGAGAACTGAACCCCAGCGTGGAGCCGAATGGTGCGCCGGATGAGAGAAGTCTATCAGGGGTAATGAGAACTGAACCCCAGCCTGTCCCAGGCTGCTTCGTACTCTTTTTGGAAGTCTATCAGGGGTAATGAGAACTGAACCCCAGCAGTCGTCGGTATCCAAGGGCGCGGCTCCGAAGTCTATCAGGGGTAATGAGAACTGAACCCCAGCGTATCCCTCGGCAAGATCAACCGCTCCTGAAGTCTATCAGGGGTAATGAGAACTGAACCCCAGCGTGGCCGTCGACTTGACACGGAGACTCTGAAGTCTATCAGGGGTAATGAGAACTGAACCCCAGCGAGTACGCCGCCGACGTCATCGGCGAGAGAAGTCTATCAGGGGGAATGAGAACTGAACCCCAGCTATTCCTCGCGGGTATGGGCAAGGGTGGGAAGTCTATCAGGGGTAATGAGAACTGAACCCCAGCTCGAGTTCCGCACTTACGATAAAGTGCAGAAGTCTATCAGGGGTAATGAGAACTGAACCCCAGCGAGTACGCCGCCGACGTCATCGGCGAGAGAAGTCTATCAGGGGGAATGAGAACTGAACCCCAGCTATTCCTCGCGGGTATGGGCAAGGGTGGGAAGTCTATCAGGGGTAATGAGAACTGAACCCCAGCAGCAGTGCCACCGGTACGCGCCCGGATTGAAGTCTATCAGGGGTAATGAGAACTGAACCCCAGCATTTGTTTTGTGGGTGTTTGGGGTGTTTGAAGTCTATCAGGGGTAATGAGAACTGAACCCCAGTCCTGCTCTGGGCAGCCCTCGGTGTCGGCGAAGTCTATCAGGGGTAATGAGAACTGAACCCCAGCTTCTGGATAAATTAACCGGGTGGCGGCGGAAGTCTATCAGGGGTAATGAGAACTGAACCCCAGCCTCGGCCCGCACCGCCTATGGTGTGGCGGAAGTCTATCAGGGGTAATGGGAACTGAACCCCAGCCAAACTCGGCGGGCTTCGGCGCATTTCGGAAGTCTATCAGGGGTAATGAGAACTGAACCCCAGCCTACAGGGGCGCGCGTATCTGCCTCACGGAAGTCTATCAGGGGTAATGAGAACTGAACCCCAGCACAGCTGGCCACCATCATCGTCGCCATCGAAGTCTATCAAGGGTAATGAGAACTGAACCCCAGCACAGCTGGCCACCATCATCGTCGCCATCGAAGTCTATCAGGGGTAATGAGAACTGAACCCCAGCTGCGCTGCGACCAGGTGAAGGTGTGCTTGAAGTCTATCAGGGGTAATGAGAACTGAACCCCAGCCGATGATGCTGATTCCCTTGACCATGGAGTCCAAGCTGTCACGACGATTTTGAAATTCTTTCCATCTCCTATTGACAGCGGAGCGTCGTAGCCTTAACTTGATTGCTCTAACTTCTTAAGGAGGAACCATGCTACTTGCTGAAGCCTTGGCCGAGCGCGCCCAGGCGCAGGAGCGCCTCAACTCGCTGAGTGACCGACTCGCGGCAACCGTCCGCATCCAGGAAGGCGATGAACCGGATGAGAACCCGACGGATCTCCTCCGTGAGCTGGAGGGCGTAACCAAGCGCATCGATGAGCTCGTCATCGCGATCAACGCCACAAACACGGCCACCCCGTTCGACGAAGAGATCACGCTGATGGAGGCGCTCGCACTTCGTGATGGACTGCTGCGCAAGCGCCGCATCTACCAGGGATTGGCAGAGCGCGCGGGTGCGCGCCACGACCGCTACTCCCGCTCCGAGATCAAGTTCGTGGCCACCGTGCCCGTGCCGAAGTTGCGCGAGCGCGCCGACGATCTGGCCCGCCAGTACCGCGAACTGGATACCCGCATCCAGCAGCTGAACTGGAATACGGAACTGATAACTAAATAGCGACTGCCGCTAGTTGTGCCGCATTCTTGCGGCACGTAGTCATGTCGTTCGACATGTAGTCACGTCGCGCGCCTCATGCGCGCGACGGTAGCCCACACCCTTCGCAGCGAGCGCAACCCTTACTGGGCAGGGAAGAGCCCAGTGCTTCTCAGGCGCCTTCGTAGCGCAAGAAGGCAGGGAGGTTCGATTCCGTCCCACTGTATGGTGTACCGCGCTGGTACGGAGTACACGTGCACATTGACGGGGATAATCCCGCAGTATTGTTTATTGTTTATCACCGCCGCGCTGGGCGGAGAGTGTGGGTGAGGGTTGGGAATGGGGACTATACTTCCGGCGCACTGCTTTCCAATTAAGCTGGTGTGCCATGAGCGAGCAGAAGAACTACAGCACCGATAATCCTTTCAAGCCGGAACTCTGGCGCCCCGTCGAGGGCTTTGAGGACCTCACGGACATCACCTACCACCGTCTCATCAGTGACGGTCCGAAGCCACAGCGTAAGGACGGCATCGTCCGCATCGCCTTCGACCGCCCAGAGGTGCGCAACGCGTTTCGCCCGCACACCGTGGATGAGCTCTACCGCGCGCTGGACCACGCGCGCCGCACGCCGGATGTCGGCACGGTGTTGCTAACCGGCAACGGGCCTTCCCAGAAAGACGGCGGCTGGGCGTTTTGCTCCGGCGGCGACCAGCGCATCCGCGGCCGCTCCGGGTACCGCTACGCCACCGAGCACGAGCACGATGACGCGACTGCCGACGAATCCACTGTCGACACCGCCCGCGAAAAAGTTGAGGGCGGCCGCCTGCACATCCTGGAGGTCCAGCGCCTCATCCGCACCATGCCCAAAGTGGTCATCGCCGTGGTTAACGGCTGGGCCGCCGGCGGCGGGCACTCCCTGCACGTGGTGTGCGATATGACCATCGCCTCCCGCCAGGAAGCACGCTTCAAGCAAACCGACGCCGACGTCGGCTCCTTCGACGCCGGCTATGGCTCGGCCTACTTGGCCAAGATGGTGGGCCAAAAGTACGCCCGCGAGATCTTCTTCTTGGGCCGCACCTATGACGCGCAGCGCATGTACGAAATGGGTGCCGTCAACGAGGTAGTTGACCACGCCGACTTGGAGGATGCCGCCATCCAGATGGGGCGCGAAATCAACATGAAGTCCCCCACCGCCCAGCGCATGCTCAAGTTCGCTTTCAACCTCACCGATGATGGCCTCATGGGCCAGCAGGTCTTCGCTGGAGAAGCCACGCGCCTGGCCTACATGACCGACGAGGCCGTCGAAGGCAAGGAATCCTTCCTGGAAAAGCGCGAGCCCAACTGGGATGACTTCCCGTATTACTACTAGGCCTCCATCGAGGGCTAGTGCCTTCTCTTCCACCCGAAAGATAAAAAACGGGTAATATCCGGGACAGTTAACGCCAGTAACTATAGCTCCCACGGAGGCAACCTTGACCACGGAGAAAATCAATCAGATAACCCGCCCAATCGGACTTGTCCTCTGCCTAATCCTTTTGGTTTCCCTGCGGCACTTTACCGAATGGTCATGGCTGCTACGGGCGGGCGTCGCCGTTGGCGCAACCATCGCCGCCATGCTGGTGCTGGTTTTTATCCTAGGTTGCTTCTCCACAGAAGAAAACACCCCCGAGACACACGAGGCCACTTCTTAAGGCTCAAGCCAGTAGGGAGGGCAGGTAGGGACCTGCCAGCTATCCTAATTACCACCAATCACCTTCACCCAGGGAGAGCCTGAAGTGCTGTATTTCGCCATTGCCCTCGCTGCCATCGCGCTCATTGCCGTCATTGCGTCTCGAGTGTGGATGTTGCGCCGCATCCAGCAGGCTCAGAGGGACGGTGAGCGCCCCTTCGATCAGGAGGATGAGCTCATCAACCCTTACGAACACCGCGGGCGGTAACCTAGCTAACCGTGACCATCCTCTCTCCTCTGCCTGTCAATCCACATGACCCCGCCGCCATCCTCCCTGATCTGGAAGCGGCCATCGCAGGACAAGCCACCTTCCTGCCCGTCCCGGCGGAGGACTGCACCCGCGCGCAGCTCCTGCGCAACCACATGCGCGCAGGAGAACCCATTAACTCCTCCATCGCGCTGGTCGTGGCCACCTCTGGGTCCACGGGCACACCGAAGGGCGCGCAACTCACGGCTGCCAACTTGGTCTCCAGCGCCGATGCCACGCACCGGGCTCTCGGCGGCACCGGCCAGTGGCTGCTAGCCATGCCTGCCTCCCACATCGCGGGCATCCAGGTATTGGTGCGCTCCCTCGTCGCGGGCGTGGAGCCGCTCTGCCTTGACCTGTCGGAAGGTTTTTCCATCCCCAATTTCGCCCGCGCCGCGCACGAGCTGGCCGCCACTGGGGATCGCTCATACACGGGACTGACCCCCATGCAGCTGGCCAAGGCCATGGATTCGCTAGAAGGAATCGAGGCCCTGCGCACCTTTGATGCCATCCTCGTCGGAGGTGCTGCCACCCACCCGCAACTGTTGGAGTCAGCGAAGAAGCTGCGCATCACCATCGTCACCACCTACGGTTCCTCAGAGACTTCCGGCGGCTGCGTCTACAACGGCCGTCCCCTCGATAGCGCGCGCGTGCGCATCGGCGACGAGGGGCGCATTTACCTCGGCGGGCCCATGATTGCGCAGGGCTACCGAAACGTGGACTCAGATGCCTTCATGGTCGATGAATCCGGCACCTCGTGGTTTGCTACCTCCGACGCCGGCGCGCTTCACGACGGCCACCTCACCATCACCGGGCGCCTCGACAACATCCTGAACACCGGCGGGCTCAAGCTCCACCCGGAGCAGCTCGAGCAGCACATCCTGCGCGTGCCGGGAGTGGAAGGAGTGTGCGTGGTCGGCATCCCCCACCCACGCTTGGGGCAGATGATCGTTGCCGCCTATACCGGATGGGCGGATGTCGGCGATATCCTCGTGGCTCTCGATGACGTTGGCCTTCCCCGGTGGCACATCCCCAAGGATTTCAAGCGCCTGCCTGAACTCCCCACCACCGGTCCCGGCAAGGTTGACCGCCTCGCCGTCGCCCGCATGTGGGACAGCTAAGCCTCCGCTTCGCCAAAGCTGCGTACGGCAATGCCGCGCGCAGCGGATTCCCCGAGGGGGAAGTGTGAACCTTCATCGACGGCAACCTCGAGCACACCCGCAACCGAAGGGGCAACGACGGTCAATTCTACTCCCGGCCGCACTCCATATTTATCCAGGTAGCGCAAAAATTCGCCATCAGCGTCAGTGACCTGCTCCACGGTGACGGGGGTCTGCGCGGGGACGTCGATAAGCGTAATGCGCGAGACCGGCTCGGCAGTGCCATCCGGGGCAGGTATGGGATCACCATGCGGATCGCGGGCGGGGTTGCCCAGGAAAGAATCAAGACGTTCAACGAGCCTGTCGGACGTCGCGTGCTCTAGCATTTCTGCCTCATCGTGCACCTCATCCCAGGTATAGCCCAGAGTGCGCACGAGGAAGGTTTCCAGGAGCCGATGCCGGCGCACCATTGCCACAGCCAGCCGCCGGCCTTCCTCAACAAGCCGAACACCGAAGTAGCGTTCGTGTTCCACCAGCCCCTTCGCGGCCAGGCGCTTGACCGCCTCCGACGTGGTGGGCAGCTTCTGCCCCGCCGCTTTAGCTAGGTCCCCCAGCGGCATCGCGGTATTAGCGCCCTCTTTCTCCTCATAGGTCCAGAGGATCTTGAGGTAATCCTGGGTGCGTTCGGGCAGCTCACTGATGTGCATACCCCCATCGTAGTTCAGCCTATTGCTTCCAACGGTTTCAGCACTTATGCTCTTTCAAGTTCAATCCATTGAACATCGACATTCACTTTTAATAAGAGAGGTTTCCCGTGAAGAAACTTATTGCGCTTCCCCTCGCTTCCCTCGTGGTCGCAAGCACGCTGAGCGCCTGCACCAGCAGCGACTCCACCGAAGCCCAGAACGATAACCTGACGATCTTCGCCACGACCGGTTACTTGGCTGATGCGGCCGCCAATATCGCCCCGGACGCCGACATCACCACCATGGTCGGCCCCGGCGGCGATCCACACACCTACCAGCCCACCACGCGCGATATTGAAAAGATGCAGGATGCCGACCTCGTCCTCTGGAATGGCCTTCACCTCGAGGCGCAAATGGTGGACCAGCTCTCCTCCCTCGGTGAAAAGCAGCTAGCTGTCGGCGAACAGCTCGATACTGCTGACCTTCTGCCGTGGCCCGAGCAAGGTGACAAGGGCGAAAAACTCTACGACCCGCACATCTGGAATAGCCCCGAGCTGTGGAGCCAGGTCGTCGATCATATCGGCACCAAACTCGGCGAAATCGACTCTGACAATGCCGAAGACTATGCCGCGGCCGCCGATGCTTATGAAGACAAGATTGCAGCCGCGCACGACAAGGCCGCTAAGGAACTCGAAAGCGCCTCCCCGCGCGTTCTTATCACCGGCCATGACGCCTTCAACTACTTCGGCAAGACCTTCGACTTTGAAGTCCAAGCCACCGACTTCGTGACCACCGAAGCCACCAAGTCCGCCACTGAGATCTCCGAGCTCGCGGATACGATCGCGGAGAAGAAGGTCCCCGTTATCTTCCAAGATAACCAGGCGAACCCACAGGCCATCACTTCTCTCAAGGAAGCCGTAGAAACCCGCAACTGGACCGTCACCATCTCGGATGAAGAGCTCTTTGCCGATACCCTCGGCCCGGAAGCCCCAACCGATACCTACCTCGGAGCCTTCGAACATAACGCTAGCGCCGTGGCGAAAGCACTAAGCTAATGCTCAGCGTAGGAAACCTCACCGCCGGCTATCCCCGCACGCCGGTGCTTCACGACGCCTCCTTCACCCTCACCCCCGCGACTATCACCGGGCTGGTGGGTGCGAACGGGTCGGGAAAGTCTACTCTGGTCCGCACGCTGGTAGGGCTCCTTCCGCCTCTAGCCTGCGGGTCGATGACCTTCGATGGCGTCGATCTGGCACATTTTCGGCAGCGGCTCGGATATATGCCACAACATGCGGATATCGACTGGAATTACCCTGCCACCGCCTTCGACATCGCCCTGATGGGCCGCACCGCCGGGCTGCGCTGGTGGCAGTGGCCCAGCCGCGCTGACAAAGACGCCGCCCACGCAGCACTTGCGCGCACCGGAATGCAGGCACACGCGCAGCTGCCGATTTCCGCCCTGTCTGGTGGTCAGCGCCAGCGCGTGTTGTTGGCGCGCACGCTCGTTAGCGAGCCGGAATTCATCATCCTCGACGAGCCCTTCGCTGGTGTCGATGCCGCGAGTCAGCGCGCCATCATGGATGTACTCAAGGAACTGCGCGAGAACGGCGTGACCATCCTGCTGGTGCATCACAACCTGGCGGAGGTCGCCGACTTTTGCGATGAGGTCCTCATGGTCGGCCACGGCCGGCTCATTGCTGCTGGCCCCACCGAGCAGGTACTTACCGAGTCCGCCATTGCCGACATGTTTTCCCTGCCATCATGAACCCACTCGAGCTTCTTCAGAACTACACCTATACCCAGGCACTCCTGGGCACCGTGCTCATCGGTGGCTGCGCTGGCGCGCTAGGCCCACTGGTATATGTTCGCCGCACCAGCCTGCTGGCCGATGCCATCTCGCATTCTTCCCTGCCTGGACTGCTCACCGCCTTCCTCGTGGCCACCGCCATTGGCTGGGACGGGCGAAATGTCTGGCTTCTTTCTTGCGGCGCCCTGCTCACCGGAACCCTCGCGGTGGGGTGCATTCACCTCATCCCGCGGTTAACTCCCCTGGGGCAAACCACTGCGATGGCGGCCACGCTAACCACATTTTTCTCGGTGGGCATGCTGCTCATGCAGTATATTTCCCGCCGACCATTGCCTGGCAAGGCCGGAATCCAGGATTATTTGCTGGGAAATGCCTCCACGCTCACTCGCGCGGATGTACGGTCCACACTCATCATCGGTGGCTGCGTGCTGCTTTTTCTTTTCCTCATTCACACCCGGCAGGCCGCAGTCACTTTTGATTCAAGTTTTGCCCAGGTAGCCGGCATCCGCACCTCGTTCCTCAACGCGGCTAGTTTCTTCGCCCTCACCGCCATCACGGTGCTCGGCGTCAAAGTCGTCGGCGTAGTGCTCATGGTCGCCGTGGTCATCAGCCTGCCGCCGCTGCCCGCCCCTGGACCACGCGCTTGCTACCTTTCATCGCGCTCTCCGGGTTCTTCGGCGCGGCCACCGCTGCTCTCGGCTGCTATGTCTCCATTGCACACGGCCCGCTGCCCACCGGTCCGGTCATCGTCTTGGTTCAGGCGGCGCTCGTCACCATCAGCCTCCTCAGCAGAAAGCTCGCCTCATGACCCTCGCCGCCACCGCTTGTCTCCTTGCCGTCCTGACCGCCTTGGCCTGTGCTATCCCCGGCACCTTTGTTGTCCTCAAAGGCCAGGCCATGCTGATCGACGGCATCGGCCATGCCGTCCTTCCCGGAATTGCCGTCGGCTACCTCTTTACCGCAGATCTAGATTCACCCATCTTGCTCGTTACCGCGGCCGCTGGCGCCTTGGTGGTGGCGTTGGGAACTGACGCACTACAGCGCAGCCCGCTGGTGACTGCTGATTCCGCCCTCGGATTGGTCTTTCCCGCCCTGTTTGCCGCCGGAGTCATCCTGATTTCTACGCACATGAGCCACGTGCACCTTGATGTCCACGCCGTTCTCGTCGGTGATCTCAACCTCGCGGCCTTCTCCAATCCCAACTATTGCTACATCATGGCCGCAGTGCTGGGTATCAATGCTCTCTTCCTCGCCCTTACACTGCCGCGTTTATCCGCCACGACTTTTGACGCCGATTTTTGTGCCGCACGCGGGGTGCCCACGCGCGTTCTTCACATCATATTTATGACCGTGGTTGCCTGCACCGCCACCGCCGCCTTTCACGCTGCCGGTGCCATGCTGGTCATCGCTCTCATGGTATTCCCGACGATGACCGCGCGGCTGCTTACTCAGCGCGTGCCCACGCTGGTGTTGACCGCCTGTGGCGTTGCCGCTATCAGCGCGGTCGTGGGATTTTGGGTTGCCTATGTCCTTGACGCGGCTACCTCTGCCGCAATGACAGTCACCAATGCCGTTATTTTCGTTGCAGTGCTCATCATCTACCGCTTTCGCCAACGCACCAGCTCATTGCCGCAGCACACCACACCAGTGGCACAATAGTGAGCATGTCTGCCTATTCCGCCACTCCTGCCGATTGGCTCCAGGGTGCTCGCCCGCACACCTGGGCCAATGCTTTTGCTCCTGTTATCGCTGGTACCGGTGCCGCCGCCGCGGCCCACGGTCTGCACTGGGGACGCGCATTGCTGGCACTCATCGTGGCCTGGGCTCTTATCATCGGCGTGAACTACGCCAACGACTACTCCGATGGCATCCGCGGCACCGATGATGACCGCACCGGCCCCCAGCGGCTTACCGGCGGCGGGCTGGCCAAACCGCAACACGTCAAGTTCGCCGCCTTCGCCTCCTTCGGCGTGGCGGCTATCGCGGGCATCTCACTCTCCCTAGCTGCCAACGCCGCCTCGTTCATCCTCGTCGGCGCCGTGTGTATCGCCGGTGCCTGGTTCTACACCGGTGGCAAGAACCCCTACGGCTACCGCGGGTTCGGGGAAATCGCCGTTTTCGTGTTCTTCGGACTCGTCGCGGTCCTAGGTACCGAGTACACACAGGCCGGCCGCATCACGTGGACAGGCCTTGCCTTAGCCGTGGGTATCGGCGGTATGAGTGCGGCGGTAAACCTGGCCAATAACATCCGGGACATCCCCTCCGATAAGGCCACCGGCAAGATCACTTTGGCGGTGCGCCTGGGTGATAAAAAGTCCCGCACGCTATTCATGACCCTCTTGCTGCTGCCGGTACTACTCACCATCGGCCTAGCCTTCGATTCCTGGGCCGCGCTCGCTTCGCTGCTCTACTTCCCTCTCGCGCTGGGTGCTATCCGCACCGTCAACCGCGGCGCACGCGGCCCGAAACTCATCCCAGTACTTGGCATGGCCGGCCGCGCGATGCTGGTGTGGGCGGTTATCAACGCTGTAGCGCTGGCTCTGGTTTAACCACCGATTTAGCGGCCAGCCAGCTCCTCTTGGACCCACTTCTTGTGGGCCTTGCGCTGCGCGGAGTACTCCGCCAGCGTCTGAGTGGCTTCCATGCGCCACGTGGAGAAGATCAGCATGGACAGCGGCAGCGCCACAAACAACGCCAACAGGGCGGAGACCAGCAGCGGAAAGGTCCCGAGAACCGCCATGGCCAGCAGCTGAATCACCGCGGTGAGCACAATGAACAGCACCACGCGGGCAGCCCCGTACTTCCACAAAGCGACGCGGGAGCGGCGCTTGAGCGCCGGGTCCGGCTGGGGCGGTTCGGAGTTCTGGGAGGCGTTGGTGGTGTTTTCTGTCTGACTCATAATTCTCACTTTTGCTTTGCGGGCATTCCGTAGAATACAACGCATGGGTCGATTGATACTACTACTCTTGTTTGTCCTCGCGGCGGTCCTCGTATGGAAGGCCTTTGGTCCGTCGAGTTGGAATAAGAAGGTGCAGCAGACACAGCAGCCGCAGCGCCCCGCAATCAAGGGCCCAGACGATGACGAAGAGTTCCTGTGGAACCTAGAGAAGCAGCGCTTCAAAGAGCGCCGCGCCAGGGAGCGGGAGGCAGAGCGCCAAGAAGAAGAAGAGCGCCGCCGTCGCTCACAGGGTTCACAAGGTTCCCAGAAACCCAAGGCCCCCGAGGACAAAGACAATAAAGCCGACGAAGCCTAAGCCTTCGGCTCGAAGGTCATCTCAAGGCCGAGGGCCTCAGCCACCGCAATCACCTTTTCCCAGCGCACGCCAGAGCCGCCGTGCTCGATGGTGTGCAGCGTGGAGCGCGAAATCCCGGCCTTCTCAGCCAGCTCCTGCTGCAAGATACCGAGTTCTCGGCGGCGCTGCGCAAAGCCCTCACCGAGAGCGATGAGCTGCGGGTTATCGCCCGCCGGCTTGCCCTGTTTGTGCCGCGGCTTAGGGGTATCCGCCATTTAGTTCAGCCCCGCATAGGAGTGCAGGCCGGAGACAACCATGTTGATGAAGAACAGGTTGAAGATCATGAGCAGCATCGCCGCGATGTTGATATACGGCGCGGCCTTGCGGAAGGCCGGCGTCGCGCGGGCGTGCAGGTAGGCGGCGTAGAGGATCCAGGTGGCGAAGGATACGGTCTCCTTCGGGTCCCAGCCCCAGTAGCGTCCCCATGTGGACTCGGCCCAAATAGCGCCCAGTACAATACCCAGGCCCAGAGTCGGCAGCGTCACCACGCCCAAGCGGTAGGCCAAGCGGTCCAACTTCTTAGCAGAAGGAAGCGGGCGGGCAAGCGCACCAAAGAAACCGGACTCACTGCCCTTCGGCTGGAACTCACGCAGCACGCTGAGCAAAGAAGCGATACCGGAGACCACGCCGATGGACGCACCCAACGAGACCACAGTGACGTGGATGGCAGCCAGTGAGACTGGAGTGCCGGAACCACCGGAGCGGATTCCGCATAGAGCTTGGTGGAGCCGTAGAACATCAGCGCCAGAATCGGCGTGAGCAGCCACGGCCACAGAGTGCGCCATTCCTTGCGCTGCATGGCGATGGTCGCCACCACCATGGCGCCGGCGGTCACCATGAGCACGTACTCGTAGAGGTTGCCAAACGGGAAACGCCCCGTGGCCAGGCCGCGCAGCACAATGGCCGCCAAGTGTAAGGCGATACCCAACCACAGGAGCATCTGCGTCATGCCGCCGAGCTTGTCGGCGTTCTCCCGCTTCTTCGACAGATCCGCGTCTAGGTCAGCATCGGGGCCAGTGCTGGCTGTCGGGGGGACGTCGCCAAGCGCGGCACTGTCTGCCGAGGCCCCCACGCTAGCGAGTTCGCGCTGCTGCGCCACAGCAGTCGTGCGGGAGCGCATCGCCTCGATGATGCTGTGCATCCGGCCGTAGTAGACCAGGGACAACACCAAGGCGAGAGCATAAACGACGAACGCGGTTTGCACCGCGATGTCGGAAAAGTTGGACAGATTTTGATCAACCTGCATGAGTGGGAAACCTTGCCTTCACAATCGTGCCTACACCGTGCTTCACGCACGAGGCTGCATGAGCGGAGAGATTTATGGTGCTCATCAGAGTAACCCCCTTCAGCGGGAGTATCCAACTTTTGACGGATAGCTTTCTCACCTTTAGTCGGCGGAGTAGAGTTCGTCCTCCTCCACCTCATCGGGATCCGGCAGTTCCAGGAGCTCGCGGTGAAGCTCATGGAATTCCTCAGACCAGCCCGCGCGATCGGTGCGGGCAAGACCGCCCATCTCAATATCGGTGCCACCATTGGCCCCCGGCCGGATGCGCACCCACACGCGGCGGCGCTTGATCACCAGCGAGCCAACCAGGGATACCAGCATGACCAGCGCGGACACGAGAACCCAGCTCTGGAAGGGGTCATAGGAAACCTGGTAGTTCGCAAACTCGGAGGCACCGTCGAAGGTGATCTTCGTGCCGTCGTCCAGCGTGACCGATTCACCCTGGTTCAGGTTGACGCGGTCGATCTTCTGCAGCTGGCCCGTGTGGACCAGGTTGGAATCGAGGGAGAAGAGGGACTGCGGGGTACCCGTGTCCAGGCCGGCATCGCCGCGGTAGATATCGATAGCCACGGCCGGATCCAGCATCGCCGGGTAGGAAGACTGCAACAGCTTGCCGCTCTCGCCGGACCACTCGGCGGTCGGGGCAAACAGGCCCTGGATGGCGATCTGGTTCTGGCGGCGCTCAAACAGGTCCGGGTACATGCCCGCCGGCGGGTCGAAGCGCATCACTCCCGACGAGAGGAAGAACGTGGTGTCAGTGGGCTGAAATTGGATGGTCTGCGTGCGCTTCTCACCGTTAGGCCACTCCACCGTCATGGTCGGCGCAAAACCGTGGCCCTGCAGGTAAACGCGGTTTTTGTCAATGCGCAGCGGGTGATTGACCTGCAGCTGGTAGTCCTCCCAGGTCTCCGGGTCCGTGAAGATGTCGTCGCCGGCGGCATAGGACACGTTCGAGGTGAACATCTCCGCCTGGCCATTGGGCAGGTAGTCCGCGGTGAAGTCGTGGGCCAAGAAGCAGAAGGGGTGCAGGCCGGTGCCGTCGAATAGCGGGCCGGCGCGGAAGGAGTCATAGACGGAGGTGGAGGTGTTGCAGAACTCCGTGGATTGCGCCTGCTCTTGGGTCTGCCCCTGGGAGTTCTTCTCCGTGACCACGATGACCTGTCCCTCGTAGTGCACCAGGCGCCCGGCTGCCATGGTGAGCAAGATTGCCACCAACGCGATGTGGAAGATGAGGTTGCACAGCTCGCGGGCATAGCCGCGCTCCGCGGAGAAGGATTGCGCACCCGCGCGGTCCTTCTCGGGCGAGACCTCGGAGACCCGCCACTTCTTCAGCATGGTTGTGGTGGCCGCTGCGATCTCCTCCGGGGACTTTTCCGAATGCCCGGTGGCGTTGAGCGGCATCTTTTCCAGATACTTCGGCGCGCGCGTCGGCGGTGTGCGGTAGGCCTTGTAGTGATCCCAGGAGCGCGGGATGATGCAGCCCACCAGAGAAATCATGAGCAGGACGTAGATGGCCTGGAACCAGACGGAGGAGAAGACGTCGAAAAGCTGCAGCTTGTCGTAGATCTCCGCCACCTTGCCGTTGGTCTCAATGAAGTCGTTGACGTTAGATTCATTGAGCGAGCGCTGCGGCAGGAGCGATCCGGGAATGGCGGCGATGGCCAGCAAGAAGAGCAGCGCCAGCGCGGTGCGCATGCTGGTCAGCCAGTGCCAGGCCTTGCGGATATATCTCACGAAAAATCTCCTTTACAGCAGCGTCGCGCCATAGGACACGGTCCACTGGCGGATGGCGTTGATGAAATCTCCCCACAGCCCGGTCAGCAGCGCCAGGCCGACGAGGATCATGGCGATGCCCCCGAGAATCTGGATGGTCCGGGAGTGCTCCCGCATCCAGGTCACGGTGCGCATGGCCTTAGCGGAGCCCAGTGCCACGAGCAAGAAGGGCAGGCCCAGGCCCAGGCAGTAGCCAATAATGAGGATGGTGCCGCGCAGCGCGGTGGTTCCCTCGGTGCCGGCGGAGACAGACAGGATGGCAGCCAGCGTGGGGCCCAAGCACGGGGTCCAGCCCAGGGCGAAAACCCCGCCGAGCAGCGGCGCGCCCAGCCACGTGGTCCAGCGCCGCGGCGCCATGCGCGTGTCCTTCTGTAGTACCGGCACCACGCCCATGAACACCACACCCATGAGGATGGTGATGACACCGCCGGCGCGCATGAGGGTATCCGCGTTGAGCGTCAGCGCCGAAATGGCGCCGAAGACTGACACGGTGGCTAGGACGAAAACGACGGTAAAGCCCAGCACGAAGAGTGCTGCGGCACCGACGACGGCCCAACGCCGGCGCTTGCCGACGCCCACCCCCAACTCCTCGTCATAGCTCACCTCACCGCCGACCACGGAGGCGAGGTAAGAGATATAGCCAGGAACCAGTGGAACCACACAGGGTGAGGCGAAGGAGACCAATCCGGCCACGGCCGCGGCGAGCACTCCGATCAGGAGCGGGCCGGACACGGCGGCATCGGCGAAGCTTTGCCCCATACCGTCAGCGGCAAGGATCACTGTTCTTTCTCCAGTTCGTCGACGACCTCGAGGACATCCTTTTCCGTGATCTCGGTCAGGAAGACCGCGGCGGGGCGGTGCTGCTTATCCAGAACAATGGTGGTGGGCACCACGGAGGTGGGCACGCCGCCGAGGGCCGCAGCCGTCTTGAAGGGCGGGTCGTAGATGGAGGGGTACTCTAGGCCGTTATCGGCCATAAAGTCCCGGGAGATCTCCGGGTTGAAGTCCTTGACGTTGATGCCCAGCACGGTGCCTACCTTGCGCTTTTGCAGCTCCGCGTGGATGGCCTGGAGGTCATCCGATTCGGAGCGGCACGGCGCGCACCACTGACCCCAGGAGTTGAGGACGACGATCTGGTCTTTGAAATCCGAAAGCTTGATCGTCGTGGACTCATCCCGCAGGTCCTCACCGGAGAAATCCTTGAGCGGCTTGCGGTCTTCCTCCGCATAGCGGATGGTGGTCTGCCCGCCGGGCGAGATGAACTCGAAGGTGCCGCCGGAAGCCACGGCGTTCTGCGCGTTTTCCTCGCTTTGCGCACAGCCTGCCAAGGCAAACACAGCAAGGACACCGGCCGCGGCGGCGCGGATAGTTCTGCGTCCCATTAGATGTCCTGCGCCGGTTCGGAGTAGAAGATATCGATGATCTCGCGGTCGCGGTAGACCAGCGAGGTCACCGAGGCCAGGTCGCATTCGCGGTCCCACGGCGCGTGGGCCAGGCGCTTGCCCAGCACGGTGCGCTGCACCATGACGATGGGCAGCTGGTGGGAGACCACAATGGCCTCGTGTCCCTCAGCCTTGGAACGGGCACGCTCGGCGGCATCCATCATGCGCGCGGCGATCTCCTCGAAAGGCTCGCCCCACGAGGGCTCAAGCGGGTTGACCATGAGCGGCCAGCGCTGCGGGTTCCACAGCTGCGAGTTCCAGCCCTTGGTGCGCAGGCCCTCGAAGCGGTTACCGGACTCGATGACGCCCTTGTCGACGTCCACCTCCAAGCCCGTCACCTTCGCAATCGGCATCGCGGTTTCCTGCGCGCGCTGCAACGGCGAGGCCGCCAGGTAGGTCACGTCATGGCCTTCGAAGCTTTCGCCGTGCGTGCGGCCATGGAATGCCCACGGGAGGACAAGTGATAGCCCGGGATGCGCCCGTAGAGGATCTTATCCGGGTTATAAACCTCGCCGTGGCGGACGAAGTGGACGATGGTGGTGGACATATGCCTGTGTCTATCCCCTCAACATGGTTGGTTTATTGCGGGCGCTGCGCGCTGGCAGCGGCCTGGGCGGCAGGCTTGAGAGCTGCCTCGATTACCTCAAAATCATTGTCCGTGAGCGCGTCAGAGACAAACCAGGTCTCGAAGGCTGACGGCGGAACGTACACGCCGCCTTCCAGCAGTGCGTGGAAGAAGGGAGCGAAACGCCAGGTATCGGCTGCCTGCATATCGGCGAAGTTACGGCCCTGGCCCTCGGCGAAGCGGATGGAGAACATCGTCTCCGCGCGCTGGATGTGGTGTGCCACTCCGGCGGCGCTCAGTGCCTCGGTGATGAGGCCGGTCAGGCGGTCCGCGTTGGCCTGCAGGCGCGGGTACAGCTCTTCGTTGGCCAGTTCCAGGGAAGCCAGACCGGAGGCCATCGCCACCGGGTTACCGGACAGCGTGCCCGCCTGGTAGACAGGACCGGACGGTGCCAGCGAGGCCATGACGTCGGCGCGACCGCCGAAGGCAGCTGCGGGCAGACCACCGGAGACCACCTTGCCGAAGGTCACCAGGTCACCCGCTACCTCATCGACGCCGAACCAACCCTTGTAGGAGGTACGGAAGCCGGTCATGACTTCGTCGAGGATCAGCAGGGCGCCGTCGGCATGCGCGATCTCCTTGAGCGCGGCGTTGAAGCCCTCCTCCGGGGCCACGGTGCCCATGTTGCCGGCGGCTGCTTCCGCGATAATGCAGGCGATCTCTCCCGGGTGCGCGGCAAAGGCCTCGCGGACGGCGTCGAGATCGTTGTAAGGGACAACGATGGTATCTGCGGCCGAAGCGCCGGTTACGCCCGGGGAATCCGGGAGCGCGAAGGTGGCCACGCCGGAGCCAGCCGACGCCAACAGCGCATCCACGTGGCCGTGGTAGCAGCCTTCAAACTTCAGGACCTTGGCGCGGCCGGTAAAACCGCGGGCCAGGCGCACGGCGGACATGGTGGCCTCGGTACCGGAGTTGACCAGGCGCACCTGCTCCACGGCGGTGCGCTTGACGATGTGCTCCGCCAACAGCGTCTCGCCCTCGGTCGGGGCACCGAAGGAGAGGCCGTCGGCAGCCGCCTTCTGCACTGCCTCCACGATGGCCGGGTGGGCATTGCCGTGGATCATCGGGCCATAGGAGCTGACCAGGTCGACGTACTCGTTGCCGTCGATATCCCAAAGGCGGGAGCCCTCACCGCGAGCGATAACGCGGGCTTGGCCGCCCACGGATCCGAAGGCGCGGACCGGGGAATTCACACCGCCCGGGGTGACCTTGGTGGCGCGCTCGAACCACTCAGCGGACTGGGACGTATTCTGCTGGTTTAGCTGGCTGGAGTTAGGCATAGCCCACATTGTATCGGTTTTAGCCCTATACAAAAGTTGGAGTCCCCTCGTGTCTTGCAGCCTCCTCTCCACCACCTCGCGAGCACCCTGAGCGCGCTCGCGCTGCGCACCCGCCATGGGAACGCTATGCTGGCAGCACACTGTTGATTCTGCCTTTCTTTAATTAAGCGCTGGGGTGCGCTGTGGGAGGCACTACTTAAGGGGGATTCCCATGGCATCGCGCCGTATTCTTGTCATTTTTGCTTGCCTTCCGCTTTCTGCCTGCGCTGCCACGCAGGCAGAACCTGCTCCGCGAGCCGAGCCCAACCCCACCACCTCGGCCCAGCTGCCTTCCTGGAAGCCTGATGCGGTACCCCAGCCGGTCAACCGCTTGGGTGACACCACCTCCATCGCGCCAGCTCCGGCTGAACCGGAACCTACGGCCGAAGCACCAGCTCCCGCACCCGTAGTAGCCGAAACACCCACGCCACGCGTCGAAGTAGAAACCGTCACCGTCCGCGCGCCAGCGCCCGCACCAGCACCGGCGCCACGCCCGGCCCCACCGCAGCGGCCCAAACCCAAGCTAGAACTGCCCGAGCCTCCGCAGATTCCCCTCCCGCCGGAAGTCCAGGAGGGTCTCGATCAGCTACCCAAACTGCCGCCTTTGCCGAAGGCGGAGGAGATCTACATCGATGTGCCCTTCTAAAAGTCAGATGCCACATACGTTTCGATCAAATAGTGGCAGAAAATCACCCATTTTCGGGACCTTAATTGATCGAAACGTCACCAGACCTCATAGCCTCGCACC
This sequence comes from Corynebacterium minutissimum, assembly GCF_000988205.1. Classification (GTDB taxonomy): domain Bacteria; phylum Actinomycetota; class Actinomycetes; order Mycobacteriales; family Mycobacteriaceae; genus Corynebacterium; species Corynebacterium hiratae. The sequence goes on from NZ_LAYQ01000010.1 coordinate 59,890, forward strand.
ATCTAAGGGTAGACCCTGATCTACCTCCTATATTCCCCCCACTGCGCATGACAAGACACATGCCCGAGAGTTAATCTGAACCCGATTTCAATGACGGCGTTAACCTGACAGTAAGGGATTCATGAATAAGAAAGCTCTCGGCATCACTGCTGGCGCTATCGCTGCGGTTCTCCTCGCAGGCGGCGGTGGAATGTACGCACTAACCAGTGGGTCTTCCGATATTCAGCTCACCGCAACCGATGTCACGAAAACCACCAAAGAAGACCTGATCAGTTCCGTCTCCGCCTCCGGAACGGTTTCTGCCGAGCGCGAACTCTCACTGACCACCTCGCTGACCGGCCCCATCCAGTCTTTAGACGCGAAGGTGGGCGATCGCGTCGAAGCCCAACAGTTGCTCGGCCGCATGGACACCACCGAAACCGAGCGCGAGCTCGAGGCCCAGCGCACCTCCCAGGAGGCCAGCAAGCTCGAGGCCGTCCACCAAATCGAGGATGCCCAGCTCCAGCTGCGCCAGCTTCAGGATTCCCTCGACCAAGGCCTCAACCCCGAGGTCAACAGCGCCCAGTCCGCCGTGAACTCGGCGCAGACCGAGTACGCCGAGGCACAGCGCAAGCTCGATGATGCCCTCGCTGCCAAGGGCGACCGCCCCGAGATTGCCGAAGCCCGCGCCGCCGTCGAGCAAGCACGCTCCGGGGTGCGCGATGCTGAGTCCAAGTCTTTCCAGTCCGCACTGGCCTCCCTCGGCACCGCCACCGAAGATCCTTCCGGAATCAACACTGCCAGCGCTTTCTTGAGCTACCTCGATTCTGACGAGGCCGTGCAGGACTCCGAGCGCCAGCTCAAGCAGTCCGAGGAATCCTATGGTCGCGTCCTCCGCGGCATCGACCGCGAGCTAGGCGAACAACAGCGCGCCACCGCCGCCTCCTACCAAGCGGTTGCCGATGCCGAACGCGCGCTGCAAGCCAGCAACCTCGCCATCGAACAGCAGATTTCCTCCCAGTCCCAAGCGGTGAACCACGCGGTGGAATCGGCGGCGTCGGCAAGCGCGAACAACGCCAAGGAAAATGGGCCACTGGAGTACCGGCTCTCCCAGGCCGACCTGCGCTCCCCGCTGGCGGGAGTCATCACCGCCGTCAACGGCGAAGCCGGCATGCCCGCCGAAGGCCCCATCCTCACCGTGGCGGATGACTCCACGTTGTTGGTGAAGTCCACGGTCAAGGAGGGCGATATCGCCCGCATCAAGGTCGGCGATGAAGTTTCGTTCACCTCGCCGTCGAGCCCAGGCAAGGAGTTCAAAGGCAAGGTCACCTTCATCTCCCCCACCGCTGAGCAGCCCGATGTCGAGGCTGGCGCAGGCGGCGGCTCCGGCAAGCCAACTGGCTCCTCCAAGCCCGAATTCCCCGTGCACATCCGTGTCGACGGCAACCGCGAGGGGCTGCGCCTCGGTTCCACCACAAAGGTAAAGATCATTACGAAGAAGGACAAGAACGTCATCACCGTGCCGCTCTCCGCCATCTATGAAGAAGGCGGCAAGAAGAACGTCCTCGTCGTCGACAACGGCACGATCCAGGCGCGCGAGGTCAAGGTCGCCAGCGAATCTGATTTCTCCGCTGCCATCTCCTCCGGTCTCAAGGAGGGCGAGACCGTCATCAGCCAGGCGGATACGCACAAGGACATGGTCGGCATGTCCGCCTCCGTCGATGGCTCCGATGCTGCGGAAGAGAACGCATGAGCCGCCTCATTGAGATGCGGGGAATCGTCAAACGCTTCAACGAGGGCCTCGACAGCGAGCTGACCGTCATCCCGGGCCTCGACTTCAGCGTGGAGGAGGGCGAGTTCGTGGCCGTCGTTGGCCAGTCCGGATCCGGCAAATCCACACTGATGAACATCATCGGCCTGCTCGACCGTCCCACCGCCGGCGAATACCAGCTGGCAGGCGTGGATGCACTGGCGCTTGGCGACGACAAACTAGCCTCCTTCCGCGGCCAAAAAATCGGCTTCATCTTCCAGAACTTCAACCTGATCGGCCGCATGTCCGCGCTAAAAAACGTGGAGATGCCCATGGTCTATGCGGGCGTTTCCGCCCACGAGCGCACCCAGCGCGCGGAAGAGCTTCTGGAGATGGTCGGTATGAGCGACCGCATGAACCACCTCCCCAATGAGCTCTCCGGTGGTCAGAAGCAGCGCGTGGCGGTGGCCCGCGCCTTGGCCAACCAGCCGGAGATTCTCCTAGCGGACGAGCCCACCGGCGCGCTGGATTCGCAGACCGGCCGCATGGTCATGGACCTCTTCCACGAACTGCACCGCACGCATGGAAAGACCATTTTGTTTATTACCCACAACCCGGAATTGGCTGATGAGTGCAGCCGCACCGTCACGATGAAGGACGGTGTGCTGTCATGAATTTCGCTGAATCCACCAAGATGGCGCTGACCAGCCTGCGCACCAACAAGATGCGCTCGGCGTTGACTCTCTTGGGCGTCATCATCGGCATCGCCGCGGTCATCGCCATCGTCACGCTCGGCCACTCCTTGCAGGCTTCCGTGCAGAAAGACTTGGACAAGGTCGGCGCCAATAACTTCACCGTCCAGGTCAAGGAGCGCCCTGAGGAGGGCGAAGAGGAAGAAGCCGATGATCCCTTCATGGGCGGCGGCTTTGTCGAGGACGAGTCCTCGATGCTCACCCCGGACATGCTGGACCGCGCCAAGGAGGTCTTGGGAGATCAGATCGCCGGCATCAATATCGGCGAATACAGCTCCTATTCCGGCACCCTCGTGGTCGAGGGCACGTCCGGGGAGGAGACCGCCAACCTCCTGGTCCGCCCCACCAACCCGGATTATGTCTCAGGCTCGTCCTATTCCATCGTGGCCGGGCGCTTCCTCAGCGAAGACGATATCGATTCCAGCCGGGCAGTAGCCATGCTGGATAAGGAAACCGCCACCAAGCTTTTCGACGCTCCTGAAGACGCCATTGGCCAATACGTGAGCTTTGAAAGCCAGGAGGCCACTCCGATTGAGCTCGCCGTCGTCGGCGTTTTTGAAGAGCCGCAAACCGGACCTCTGGTGGGCGGTGGCCCCAGCCAAACTGCCTTCGTTCCTTACCCGCTGGAGGCCGAGTTCTCCGATTCCCCCGGCGCCGGCACCGCGTTCAGCGAGGTCACCGTTCGCGGCAACCCGGACTTGGACAAGGCCGCGGTGGCTAGCAACCTGCAGCGCGTCTTCGATAGCTACTACAAAGACAACCCTGACTACATGGTGAAGGTGTCTGACTTCAGCGATGACCTCGCGTCCCTGAACCAGATCTTCACCACGATGAGCTTGGTTCTCGCGGCCATCGGCGGTATCTCGCTGCTCGTCGGCGGCATCGGCGTGATGAACATTATGCTCATCACCGTTACCGAGCGCACCCGTGAGATTGGCATCCGCAAGGCGCTTGGCGCACGCCGCCGTGATATCCGCATCCAGTTCATCACGGAGGCCATCGTGGTCTGCCTCATCGGTGGTCTCATCGGCATCGCCATCGGCACCGCCGCCGGCATGGCGGGCGCGGCCGCCATCGGCTCACTCGTGGCGCCGCCGCTGTGGGCGGTCATCCTCTCGCTGCTCTTCTCGCTGGCTATTGGCCTCTTCTTTGGCTACTACCCCGCGGGCAAGGCCGCGAAGCTGGACCCGATTGAGGCGCTGCGTTACGAATGATCCCACTCATCCTCCCGACTTATCAGGTATTCTGAAGCCCAAAAGTTCGGGGGGACTCCATATTGGATAAGCGGTGCGTTTTTGAGTTCTTCGCACCCCAATCCCCTCTTGCCGGTACTTCCACTATCAAGAGGCACTCATGAAACTCATACAGCATGAACTAGGTCATTCTGAAGCAGAGACCATACTTGGCGCATTGCCGTTGCCTCGCCGAAGCACCTACCTCAACTTGGCTAAACAGCACGGAGACACCGGTACCGACATCGATATACTCGCAGCTCATCTTTATGTTTGGAATGGCTTCATGGCATCTGTTGTTGACAGAACAACTGGTGAAGTTGAGGTTCTCTTGCGCAACTTTATCGATTCAAGATTTAGAGAGTGGAACTCCTCGCCTCCAAGAAATGGCTCGCCAGACTGGTTGGAACACCCAGAAGCACCGCTTACTCAACTTGTGCTACCGGAAGGCCGCAGTCGGCTTGCGGACCTAGCGCATTGCGATAGCTCCTTCAGCCCACCGAATCACGATGATTATGTTGCAGGTTTGACCTTCGGTATTTGGGTTCACCTACTACCTAAACCTCACGCTGGAAACAAAAACCCACGAGTGGTTCTCTGGAATGAGGCTCTCGGACCACATGTTCACAAACTAAACCGAGTTGAATTCCAGCAGTACGCAATGCTGGTAAAAGACATGCGCAACCGAGCGACGCACCGTCGCCCTCTCATAAAAGACATCCCCAAACTAGAGAAGACCCATCAGTTCTCTATCGAGCTAGCTAAGGCCATAAATCCCAAAATGGGTGTCTGGATGCGCTCGGAACGGTGGATTCCTGAAGCGCTAAAGCAATTCCCAGCGAAATAAAAGATGGCCCCAGCGATGCTGGGGCCAGAGCCTATTTGCCTTGCGGCTTGATATCCAGAAGCCTACTACGCAAGTACACAGGCGTCCACCCACCGATATGATGATTCTTCTTCGTCGTCGTTTCAAACGCCGACGCCTCCTAATGCACCACCTTCAGGCCCACGATCCCACCAATGATCATGGCGAGAAACAGCACCTTCCACACGGTTGCCGCCTCATGCCCGGCGGCGAAGGAGTAAATGACGGTGACCACCGCGCCCACGCCGGCCCACACCGCGTAGGCGGTGCCCACGGGGATGGACTTCATGGCCCAGCCCAACCCGCCCATGGAAATGGCGCAGGCAACGAAAAAGACCACCGAGGGCCACAGGCGGCTAAAGCCCTCCGACTTATCCAGTGCCGCCGCCCACACAGCCTCGAAGGCACCGGAGAAAATCAACACAAACCACGACATGGCCAGCCCTTTCTGGCCGTCTTGTCGCGTCACCGGGTACGGCTCCCTCGTCCGGGGCTCGCATGAATCGCGGCGAGCCTGCCCACAATAATGGCACACTGGGCGGCATGAAGATTGCATTCCTTGGTACTGGCCGCATGGGCACCGAGCTCGCCCGACACCTCCTCAAGAACCATGAGCTCACCGTTTGGAACCGCACCGCCGAGCGCGCGCAACCGCTGGTCAAGTCCGGCGCTACCCTCGCCGATTCCCCCACCGCCGCCGTAGAAGGCGCAGAGGTCATCATTACCTCGCTCTTTGGCCCCGATGACATCCGTGAGCAGATCATCGAGACCAACCTCATCCCGGACGGCGTGACCTGGATCGATACCACGACCGTCTCCCCCGATGCTGCCCGCGAGTTCGCCGCAGCGGTCGACTCTTATGTCCACGCGCCCGTCGTCGGTTCGCTGGGCCCGGCGCGCGAGGCAAGCTCGGCGTTTACGTGGGCACGCCTGACGACGACCGCCGCGAGCTCGCCATGACCATCGCCGAGTCCTGGGCCGATGAGAACAAGCTCATCGGTGTGGAGTCCGCCGCCACCGCGGCGATTGGCAAGCTCCTGGCCAACCTAGCACTTGCCGTTACCGCGGAGGGCGTGCTGGAGGCACTGCACCTCGGCGAGTCTGAGGGCCTCGATTCCGAGGTCATCCTCGAGATGCTCGACATCACCGGCCTGGCCTTCATGAAGAACATGAAGGGCCCGTTCATCACCGGCGAGCGCAACACCACTCCGGGCGATTTCACCGTGGATGCCCTGTGCAAGGACGCCAAGCTCATGGAGATGACCGCCAACAAGCCGCTGCCTGCGGTGGCCGCCGCCATCGAACGCTTTGAGGAGCAGCAGGCCATGGGCCACGGCGACCAGGACTTCTCCTCCATCTTCGTCTTCCGCAACAAGGGCTAGGCCTGAGAGCTAGACGCCCCGCTTTCCGACGAGCCCGCGCAGCACCTCCTCCAGCTGCGCGTTATCCCCCGTGTCCTGGCTGTGAAAGCGCGCTGCAATAAACTCCGCGCGCACGCGGCTATCACTCGCTAGCCGCTCCACATCGAGTTGGTATCCTGCCGCCGTAGCCAGCGAGTCAAAGAACACCGTCTGCGTTCGGGTATTGCCTTCTCTAAAGCTGTGCACCACATTGAGCTCGCCCCACAGCTCCGCCAGCTTGGCCACAAACTCATCAATCTCTAGGCCACGCAGAAAGTCATCCTTCGCCAGCCCCGCAAACAGCTTCTCTGCTGCCTTCGTCATTTCCGGCCCCGCCGGATAGTAGGCATGCCCAGCCTTAATCATGAACTGACCTGTAGGGGCAGTCCGCTCTTCGCCCGCCCATTCATACACATCCTGAAACAGACGTCGATGTATGGCCTTGAAATGCGCGTAGTCAAAAGCACCTTCCACAGGTGCCGAGTCCAACTCGGCTATCCGAAGAAATACAAGCTTTTCTTCCAAGATCCGTAGTTCTTCTGCGTCATCTAACCCCAAGCGATTCTTCAGAACCTTGGTCCCTGGAATGAAATAGCTCTCCCAGCCCCCGCTCATGTTTCTCCCCGCGCTCTACTTCAGCGAAGCTCGCCGAACACGAGCGATTGCTTCGTCGGCAGATAATGTCCCTGCAGCCACCTCGCGGCCCAGCTGGCGCACGTACTCATCAGTCACATCGTGGCCTGCTAGACGCAACGCAGCATCGCTCAACGCTAACGGATCACGGTCGCTACTACTGCTTTCAATTTGAACAGGCTCCGACATTGCTATCCTCCCGAGTTTTCAACTACATTTTCTCTCATTTTAGCAGCTCACAACACCAATCCCAAGGGTGTTTCCCACCTCGAGAACAACGTTCAGGGCGTGCATTTTGCTAAACTTCATCAATAAGTTTTAACTATTACCTTGTCACCCAGTGTAAGGAGCTCGCCGCCCAGCAATGCTTTCCATCGACGCCGATTATGGGCATTCCACGCCCCTTGGACATCTTGAGAAAGATTTCGCCTCGGGCCATGTTTATGGCCTCACCGGGCCCAACGGTTCAGGTAAATCCACGTTGCTAGCCACGCTCGGCGGTGAGCTTGCGCCTCTCGAAGGCTCAGTGGAGTGCGACGGCCATCCCGTCGGCACGAAGGAGCAACCGGGTGCTGTGATTACGGTGGCTGAGCCGGTTTTCCTCCCCGACCTCACCGTGGGCGAGCACCTGGACTTGATGGGAAAGGCGGCAGGGGTGGACGTCGCCAAGCTCTGCGAACTCTGGGCGCTTGAGCCTCTCCTTCCGCACCCCGCCTCGCGCCTGTCCTCGGGCCAGCGCCAGCGGGTGTTCTTGGCCGCACAGCTATACCAGCCAGCGCGCGCAGTGCTTATCGACGAGCCCGAGCGCCACCTCGACGCCACCTGGACCGAGTTCCTCGCAAGCGAATTGCGCTACCTAGCTGACGAGGAGAATCGCTGCATTGTCGTGGCCTCGCATTCCGACACGATCACCCAGGCCTGCGACGAGGTGGTGCAGCTGTGATGCGCACGCTGTCCCGGCTAGGTGATGGCATATGGTATCTCATCCTCGCCGGCATCGTCTTCGGCTTCGGTTACACAGTCTGGCAAGAAGTCGGCGCAGTCCTGCCTATCATCCCGGCGCGCATCACTCTGACTGGTATCGCTCCTATTGCCGGCATCGTGGGACTGCTCGCGCTTATGGTACTCACCGAGGCTCTCTATCCCCTGCGCGCGCTATCCCGGGAGCGTTGGGTGTACGTCGATCGCCCGCGCGGCAGGCTCCGTGGCACGGACTGGATCACGTGGGCGCAGCTGATTGGCTTCGGGGTGTTGGGGCTCGGCATTTGCGTGTCCACCGGGCTATCCCCGTGGTTCGCGCTGGCAGTCCCAGCCCTGCGTTTCGTCGTGGGGTGGCGCTCGTTCACGCTGGCTTCGCTTCTCAGCGCTGGGCGCACGCGCCTGGTCGGTGGATCTGGCCTTGGCCTGCTTGATTCGGAGGTCACCTCCGATGCCATTGCGAACCAGTCCGCCTGGATTCCTCGTCGCGCCCATGCGCCCTCCACGTTGACGGGTCTCTTCTTCCGTCGTCTGGGACGACGGTGGTACATCGGCGTCGGTGCGCTCGCGGCCCTCGGCTTGACGTTGGGGTTCGCCCCACAGCTCGGGGCGCTGGCTATCGTTGGATTCATGTCCGCGTGGAGCATCGTCGGCGCGGCGGTTGGGCGCGCCGCCTCCTTCGGCCGCGTCAGCGACGATGCATGGCCCGACTGGGGCCTTCCCCTTATCGCTTCTGTGGGCACGGCGCTTCTTGGTGCCGGTGTCCTCCTCTTGGTGTGGAAGCTCTCCGCCATCGCAGTGGTGCTCATCATCGCCGGTCTTAGCTGGGCGTCGTTTAAGCGTTCCCGCCCAGCACGGGTAGACAGCATGTCCATGCTGGATAGCGGCGGCTTCGGTGTTTCCTTCTCCCCCGAGGTGCTGCACTACATTGCCCGCGGCGCCCTCGGCCTTGGCGTGGCGGCCCTTGCGCTCGGGTATTAGCCGGGGCTAGTCTTTCCGGCATGAAGATTTTTTCCTAATTCGACGTCACACTTTTACGCGACCTACTCGAAGGTGGATTTCTTCATGCCTATTTCTTTTTCTCATCTCACCGTCACCTGGCCCGACGGCGCCCCTTGTTTCACGGACCTCACCGGTACGTTTTCCTCCCACTTCACGGGCTTGGTCGGCGCGAATGGCTCCGGAAAATCAACGCTGGCCAAGGTGCTTGCTGGCCTCATTGCCCCGACTTCAGGAACGGTATCCGCGGGCTCAGTCCTCTATGTCGACCAGGATTTAGGCCTCCATACGTCTGACACCATCGCCGATGTCTTTGGCGCAACAGAGATCCTCAGTGCCATTGCCCGCATTGAGGCTGGCGAATACTCGGAAGAGCTCGCCGCCGCTGTTGGTGAGCAGTGGGATCTAGCAGAACGCATCGAGGCGGCTCTCGACGCCGCGGGTATCCCCTTCCCCTTAGAGCGCACTATCGGGACTTTGTCTGGCGGTGAAGCCGTGACCGTGGCCCTGACCGCCGCTTTCTTCCACAAGCCGGATTTCCTCATCCTCGACGAGCCCACCAACAACCTGGACTCTTCATCACGCCAGCGCCTACTCGAGCTCATTCGCACCGCGCCGATGCCGGTTCTCGTCGTCTCACACGACCGCGAGCTCCTCGAGCACGCGGAGAGCATCGCGGAGCTCTACCACGGAACTCTTCGTGAGTTCGAGGGAAATTACTCCTCCTATCGCGCAGCGATTGATGCCGAGCAGGATTCCGCGCAGGCCAAGGTCAGGGAGACCAAAGCCGAACACCGCAAACAAATCCGCGAGCGCGCCGCTATGCAGACCCGCATTGCACGCGATGCCCGCCGCGGCAAGAACTTCGCCGCCTCGAAGCGCAAACCCGGCATGGCCATGGGCTTGGACAAGAACCGTTCCGAGCGCTCTGCCGCTGGGCGTTCTCAACAGGCCAACGATGCAGTGGCCGCCGCCCTGTCGGCACATGACAAGGCACAGCGCGCGCTTCGCGACGACACCCATGTCCACATCGATCTCCCCGGCACTGAGCTGCCCGCAGGCACCCGCGTGCTGGTGAGCGATCTGCTGAGCATTACTGGCCCCGAGCGCGTTCGCCTCGCCGGGCCAAACGGCAGCGGCAAGACCACCTTCCTCAACCGCATCGCCCGCGGAGACGTCGAGTACGCGCTGCCCTGCGGATACATCCGCCAACGCATCGTCCTGCCCGCGGAGAAGTCTGTGCTCGATATCGTGCGGGAGGCCAACCCCGGCGCGGACCCGCAGTTCCTGCGCGACCAGCTGGCCCAGATGCTCTTTATCAACGACAAGATCCACCAGCCCGTGGGCCAGCTTTCTGGTGGCGAGCGCTTCCGCGTCGAAATCGCTCGCGTCTTGCTCAGCGATCCGGCACCGCGCTTCCTGCTTCTCGACGAACCGACAAACAACCTCGATATCCCCACCACCGACTGGCTGATTGAGGTGCTCACGAGCTACCGCGGGGCATTCATCCTGGTCAGCCACGACGAGCACGTATGCGAGCGGCTAAACCTAACGCGCACTGTTCACGTGGCCTCATAAACTGAAACCTCTCTAGCGCTCATCCCCTTTTCGTTGTACAGTTTCTTGTACAAGAAGGGAGATAGCTTATGAAAACCATGTCTTACTCGGAATCGCGAGCAAGATACGCCGAGGTCCTACAGTCGGTCGTTGATGACCGTGAGGAAGTCATCATCACTCGCAATGGTCATGAGTCTGCAGTCATCGTTTCCTTAGATGACTACAACTCTCTTCGCGAAACCGCATACCTTCTGCGTTCCCCTCGCAATGCCCAGCGCCTGCTTGACTCCATCGAGAGTCTCAACGCCGGGGAAGCAACGGAGCACGAGCTCGTTGAGGAAGATTAAGCTTCATGATTCTTTCGTGGACAGAGGAAGCATGGGAGGACTACCTCTGGTGGCAAGCTCACAACAAGAAGATCCTCAAGAGAATCAATAGCCTCATTAAAGACATTGCACGAAACGGCAATGAAGGGATAGGAAAGCCCGAACCACTCAAGTTCGAGTTGGCCGGGTTCTGGTCTCGGCGAATTACCGAAGAGCACCGACTGATCTATCGCATTAAGGGCGCGACCATCGAGATTGCTGGGTGCAGATACCACTACTAGCTAGCGTCAACTTCCCGTATCGCCTCTGCCTAAAAGGCATCTGGCAAAAGGCATCAGTCATAAGGCGTTTTCACGGCCAAAAACGCCTTTTATGCTTGACAAATGGAGTTTTTAGACCCAAAGATGCCTTTTATCAGACGCCTTTTGCGGGGCGCCTTTTGCGAGGCGCCAAAAGGCAGGCGCCGACAGCGAGCTAGCTGACGAGTGCTTGCGCGGCAGCGCGGGCGCCGGCAATAACGGCGGGCACGCCGACTCCATCAGCCCAGGCGCCGGCGGTGGCGATACCGGGGACGTCGGCAAGCTTGGCGCGGACCGCGGCAACGGTGGCCAGATGCTTTTCGTCATAGCGGGGGATGCCGCCGAACCAGCGCTGCGTGTAGATCTCCTCCACGCCGGCGGCGCGGCCGTCGAAGCCTGTGATCTTCTGCAGGTCATCGAGGGCGTAGTCCACCAGGTCATCCTCCTCCGCGCGCACGAGGGCGTCATCGCCGAAGCGGCCGAAGGAGGCGCGCACGAGGAAGCCCTCGCGCTCGTTCAGGTGCGGCCACTTATTAGAGGAGAGAGTGAAGGCCTTGGCGCGCAGGTCAGGCTCATCGGAGGCGACGAGGATGCCGGTGGCCTCCGGAAGGGAGTTGCCCTCCGGATCCGTGGCGGAGGCGAAATTGAAGCCGACAACCACAGAGGAAGCCAGCTGGACGGTGGACAGCTCCTGGGCGGCCTCGGGGGCTACGGCCTTGAGCAGGCGCGCGGTGGTCGGTGCCGGGGTGGCAAAGAGCACGCGGTCGAAGGGGCCGATAGCCCCCGGCGCGCCCTTGACCTCGAAGGCATCGCCCTTGCGCGTCACGCCGGAGACGAAGGTGTCCAGGTGGATCTGCGCACCGGACTTGTCAGCCAGGGCCTCGTAAAGCTCGGCGTAGCCGCCCTTGAAGGTTCCAAAGACGGAGCCTTCGGCCGGGCTGCGGCCGGACTCGATCTGCTTGATTGCGGCCGACAGCGTGACGGGGCCGTCCTTCGCCAGTGTGTCCAGCGTGGCCGCCAGGTGCGGAACCGTGGCGCGCAGGCCTAGGTCGTCGGCCGTACAGGAGTACACACCGCCGAGCAGCGCGGAGACCACGTGGTCCACCACGTCATCGCCGTACTGCTGGCGAACGAGCTGACCCACAGAGACATCCCCGCCGATCTCCCACTCGAAGGGCTGCTCGTTGGTGATGCGCTCGTTGGTCGCCTCGGAGAAGAAGTCCTGCGGCTCGGAAGGAATACCCATGACCCCGCCCTGCGGCAGGAAGTGCAGCTCGCCGCCGGTGTACACGCGCGGGCGCAACTCCGGATTGGGCTCCACAAAGGAATCCTGCAGGCCGAGCTCCGTGAAGAAGTCCACGGCGTCCTGGCGGCGGCGGATGAAGGCCTCCGCGCCCATGTCCGTCGGACCGCCGTTGAAGGCCACGGTGTGCAGCTTGCCGCCGATGCGATCCGCTGCTTCAAAGACGAAGATGTCGTGGGAGCCCTCAGTGTTCTGCTTGATTTCCCATGCCGCGGTGAGGCCCGCGAGGCCCGCACCGATGATCGCGATCTTCATTTAGCCCTCCTCGTGGATGATGGCGACGGCACGGGTAATGGCCTCCGCCTCCGTGGTCGGCAGCACGCCGTGGCCAAGGTTCCAGATGTGTCCACGCAGGTTGCCTGCCGCGCGGGCGGCATCTATTTCTGCCTTGATGGCGCGTACTTCCTTGCGCACCGCATCCTCGCCGGCGAACAGCAGGGCTGGGTCGAGGTTGCCCTGGAGAATGTCCGCGTTGACGCGGGCCGCGGCGGCATCCATGCTCACGCGGTAGTCCACGCCCATGACCTCAGAACCGGCCTCCGACATCGCGCCGAGCAGCTCGCCAGTCCCCACGCCGAAGTGAATGCGCGGCACGCGGCCTTCTGCGACCTTAAGGATCTGCTCCGAATAAGGCAGCACGAACTCGCGGTAATCGCGCTCATTGAGGTAACCCGCCCAGGAATCGAAGAGCTGCATGGCGTCGATGCCGGCATCCAGCTGGAGCTCCAAGAAAGAAATGATCGTCGGGGTCAGGCGCTCCATGAGCTGGTGCCAGGTCTCCGGATCGGAATGCATGAGCGCTTGGTACGCTCGTGGTTCTTCGAGGGGCCGCCCTCAATGAGGTAGCTGGCCAAGGTGAAGGGTGCGCCGACGAAGCCGATGAGGGCCTGCTTGTCGGTGAGCTCGCTCAGAATGATCTCAATGCCTTGGCGGACCTCGGGCACATCCACGTCGAGGATAGGCAGGTTGTCCACGTCCTCCGTGGTGCGCACGGGTGCATCCATGACGGGGCCGCGGCCGGGGACGATCTCCACGCCAACGCCCGCGGCTTTGAGCGGGACGACGATATCGCTGAACAAGATGGCGCCGTCGACATCGTGGCGGCGCACCGGCTGCAGGGTGATCTCCGCGAGGAGCTCCGGCATGAAACAGGAATCCAGCATGCTGATTCCCTCGCGCACCTTGCGGTACTCCGGCAAAGAGCGCCCCGCCTGGCGCATGAACCAGACGGGCGGGCGGGAGGGCGTGTGGCCAGTAGCGGCAGCAATTAGCGGCGCATCAGACAGTCGAGACATACCGTCCATTATGAATCAAAAGTTGGAGTAGGCGCCAATCAGGAGTTTTGGGCGCGACGGGCCTTGATGAAAGCCGTTGAATCCGGGTGAAAGAGGAAGTAGATGGCCACCATGAGCGCCATCGGGATAAGCAGCAAGAGCAGCCCGCCCACGCCCGCGATCAGCGCCGCAATGCTGACGAACATGGTGTAGGCAGACACCGCGGTGATGATGCGGCGCGCCCATACTGAGCCGCTTGCCAGCTGCGCGGAGCAGGCCGCGATGATGACGGCACCCACCACGTTGGAGATGGCCGCAAAACGCGTGTTGAAGCGGATATAGTCCACCTGCTCCGGGCTGAGCTGGGTGTTCGTCACCGATGTATAGGAACCAAAGATCCCCACCATTCCGGCGGTGAGCATGACAATTGCGGCAATCACGCAGACCCAGTAGGCAATGCGCAGCTGCGAAGGCCAGGTGGAAAAGTCTTGCTCACCCTGCTTCTTAGGGCGGCGTGGGCGGCGGTTATAGTCCGCGGGACCGGGGCGCTCGCTCATCGCTTGCCGTCCTTGTTGTCTTCTTTCTCCCTGTCCTTTTCTTTATTGTCCTTGTTCTTCTTCTCGCGCTCCTCCAGGTTTTCCTGGCGGCGCTGCTCCTCCATCTCCTTGCGCATCTGGCGCAGCTGCTCCATCTCGCCGGTGTACTCGAGCACCTCTTCCTTGGTGGAGAACATCAAGCCCATCACGGCCGCCACGCCGACGAGGATCTGCACGGCACCATCGAGTAAGAAGAGCCAATCCGGCGCGCTCGCCCCGGCGGGGCTGCTGATGAAGACGATGAGCACGCGGAGGCCAAAGTAGAGGGAGAAGGCGAACCACAGGCGCCGGCCAGTACCGGCTGCCTTGGAGTTCTTGTGGATAAAGCCCAGCATGATGCCCAACAGCACCACGATGGCGAGTGAAATCAGCGAGCTAAACGCCACCGAGCCATAGCCCACGAGCTGTACGAGGGCATCGCTGACGTCCTGCCCGGACTTCTCCGCTGCGGACTCCGCCGTAGTGCGGGCCTGGGCAAAGAGCTCCTCCCTATTCAGCAGGGTCAGCACGATGCTCAAGACCAGGTGCACCACCTCGAGCACCAAGGCAACGGTCCACACCTTGAGCATGAGGGAGACGGCTTCGGTGCGCTTGGCCTGCTCCTTATCCGGCTCCGTATCCTGCTTCGCCGGCTTGTGTGCCGACGGCGTAGTGTTCGGGCTGAACGTCACGATTCTCCTTTTACTTGAGCAAGCGGGCGGCGTCCGTGGCGAAGTAGGTCAGGATCTGATCCGCGCCCGCGCGCTTGAACGCGGTCAAGGACTCCAGCATAACGGCCTCGCCATCGATCCACCCGTTCTGGGAGGCGGCCTGAATCATCGCGTACTCGCCGGAGACCTGGTAGACAGCTACCGGCACGGAGGAGCGCTCGACAGCACCGGCCAGCACATCGAGGTACGACAGGCCAGGCTTAACCATGACGATGTCCGCGCCTTCCTCGATGTCCAGGTCTACCTCCAGCATGGACTCGCGGAAATTGCGCGGGTCCTGCTGGTAGGTGCGGCGGTCGCCCTCCAGGGAGGAACCCACGGCATCGCGGAAGGGGCCGAAGAAGGCCGAGGCGTACTTGGCCGAGTAGGCCATGATCGCAACATCCTCGTGGCCGGCCTCATCGAGAGCCTCACGGATGGCGGCAATCTGGCCGTCCATCATGCCCGAGGGGCTGACCATGTGCGCACCAGCGCGGGCCTGGGAGCGGGCCATATCCTGGTAGAGCTCCACGGTTTCATCGTTAAGCACGCGGCCCTGGTCATCGATCACACCGCAGTGGCCGTGGGAGGTGAATTCATCGAGGCAGGTATCCGCCATGACGATGAGGTCATCGCCGAATTCTTGGCGCAGCTCCGCGATAGCCACGTTGAG
The DNA here is from genome assembly GCF_000988205.1 of Corynebacterium minutissimum. GTDB lineage: Bacteria > Actinomycetota > Actinomycetes > Mycobacteriales > Mycobacteriaceae > Corynebacterium > Corynebacterium hiratae. The sequence goes on from NZ_LAYQ01000010.1 coordinate 75,195, forward strand.
GATGCCCTGCGGGTCCCAGGCCACGGAGCCGGTCGCATCCTTATCTTCCTCACGCGGCACGCCGAAGAGGTCAACGCAGGTCACGCCCGCATCGAGGGCCTCGTGCGCGGCACGCTTGAGGGAATCCAGACTGTGCTGCTGCACGCCCGGCATGGAGGGGATATCACGGGGTTCATTCAGACCGTCGACCACAAACATCGGGAGGATGAGGTCGGAGGGGCGCAGCGACGTTTCCGCAACCAAATCCCGAAAAGCCGGGTTCTGACGTAGGCGGCGGGGGCGGCGAGCAATGCTCATGAGTAAAAACTCTCCTTTGAGCTACGAGAAAATTGAACTACCTTCTCGACTGTAGTCGCCCCTTACCTGCCCGCCCAGAAGCGGTCTACGCCGTCTTCTTGCGCGAGCGGCGCTTCTTGCGCGGAGCAGGAAGGTTGCCGGCAGCACGCAGGGCGGCGACGTGGTCAGCGAGGGCGTCGACAAGCATCGGCACGTCCGCGACCTCCGGGACCACGTCCACGCGCAGGCCCACCTCCTCGGCCGCCGCCTTGGTGGAGGGGCCAATGCAGGCGATGATGGTGCGGGCATGCGGCTTGCCGGCAATGCCGACGAGGTTGCGCACCGTCGACGGCGAGGTAAAGGCCACGGCGTCGAAGCCGCCGGTCTTGATCATGTCGCGGATCTCCGCGGCCGGCGGGGCCGCGCGCACGGTGCGGTAGGCCACGACATCATCGACTTCCCAGCCCAAGTCCAGCAGACCAGTCACCAGCGCCTCGCCGGCGATATCGGCGCGCGGCAGCAGTACACGCCCCACGGCGTCGATATCCTCAACGTAGTTGGGGAAGACCTCCACGAGGCCCTCGGCGTTCTGCTTCGTCGCCGGCGGCAACAGCTCCGGGACCATGCCTTTGGCGCGAATAGCATCGGCGGTCTTCTGCCCCACCGCAGCTAGGTGCACGCCGGCAAAGTCGCGAGCGTCGAGGCCGAGTTCCGCGATCTTCTTCCACACTGCGCTCACCGCATTGACGGAGGTGAACACGACCCACTTGTAGCGGCCCTCGACAATGCCCTTGATGGCGCGATCCATCTGCGCCGGGTTGCGCGGCGGCTCCACGGAAATGGTGGGCACCGACTGCGGAATGGCGCCGTGCCCGGCCAAGCGAGCGCTCATCGCCGCGGCCTGTTCCTTCGTGCGCGGCACCAGCACGCGCCAACCATAGAGCGAACGATTCTCCCACCAGGAGTACTTCGAGCGATCATCAAAGCTGCGCCCCAGCGTGACCACGAGCTCGCCCGGCAGCTCAGCATCGAGCTTGCCGAGTGTTCCCAACGTGGTCTCGTGGGTGCGCTGCAGGCGCGTGGTGCCGTGAACGGTGACGTATGCTTCCGTCTCCGCGGGCATTCCGCGCTCCACCAGCTCGGCGGAAATAACCGGCAGGTCATCTGCCGTGGCCTGCAAAACCAGCGGCTGCGTCGCGGTGGCCAGTGCGTCCCAGTCCGCGCCTTCCGTGATATCGGCCTCGGTATAGGTCGCACCAAGAGCAATGCCCGCGAAGGAGGGAACCGTCGAGGGCAGAGACATGCCCGGGACCACCTGGAATTCCATGCCAGCGGCGGCCACGGCGGTGATCTCCGCCTTGATGGACTCACGGTTGAGCGGGTTACCGGTAACCAGACGGATCACGTCGTGCCCCTCGGCGCGCTCGAGCGCGTTACGCAGTTGCTTGACGACGTCCCCCTCGACCTCCTCAAACACCGCCGCCGTCGGCGGTGCCGGGCGTGGCGGCTTGCGGCGCGCGCCCGCTTCCTTGGCCGCGGCGCAGATGCGCTCGTACTCTTCCTCGGCGGCGTCGAGAAGCTCCTGCGGAACCGGAACCTGCTGCGCCACCATGTCACGCACGCCCTGCGAGACCCCCGAGTCGGTGACGACGTTGGCGGTCGTCTCCAGAACCTCGCGGGCGCGGACGGTCAGCAGGTCGGGATTACCTGGGCCGGCACCGACGAAGACGACTTTGCCCAGATCAGACTTACCCAGCTCAGGCTGGGTATCCGGCACGGCATTGCTCATAAGGTTCTTTTCTAGTTTGTAGATTCCGAGTGCCCCAGCGCCGAAGCGTGGCAGGCGCGGGAGTGGAGACAAGAAAGCCCCTCACTCGCGAGTTAAGGGGCCCTTAATCATTGCTCTCAATGATCGTGTGCTAGATACACACTAAAGGAAAAGGCCCGAAACCAAAAATCTACGTGCGATTACTCCGCTGCCAGTACGTCTGCAGCTCCCTGCGCGAAGAGCTCCTTGGAGACCGCGCGCCCCAATTCTTCAGCCTCGTCCGCTGCTCCTTGAACCTGAGCGATGAGCTGGCGGGAGCCGTCGAGGGCGAAGACACCGCCGCGAACGACCAGCTGCTCGCCTTCCCAGTGGGAAGTGGCAGCGACCGGCGCGGTGCAACCGGCCTCCAGTTGGGAAAGCACGGTGCGCTCGGCGCGGGTGGCGGCGGTGGCGGGGCCGTCGGCAAGCAAGGCGATGGCCTTCGCTGCCTCGGTTCCCTTGACGGCCTCGATAGCCAGCGCGCCCTGCGCAGGCGCAGGCATGAAGACCTCCGGATCGAAGACCTCGGTGGCGCGGTTCGCGTAACCCGCGCGCACGAGGCCGGCGTAGGCCAGAAGGACGGCGTCGAGCTCGCCGCTGGTGACCTTGCCCATGCGGGTATCGATGTTGCCGCGCAGCGGACGGATATCCAGGTCCGGGCGCATAGCGCGCAGCTGACTGATGCGCCGCGGCGCGGAGGTCCCCACACGTGCGCCCTCCGGCAGCTCCTTGAGGGTCAGGCCATCGCGGGCAATGAGCGCCTCACGGACGTCCTGGCGCTGCGGAACCACGAGGTCGAAACGGTCATCGGCAGCCGTGGGCAGGTCCTTGAAGGAGTGCACTGCGATCTCACACTCGCCGCGGTCGACGGCCTCACGCAGGGCCTGGGTAAACACGCCCACGCCGATGCGCTCCACAGGAGCCATGTTGACGTCACCCTGCGTGGTAACGATGTGCAGCTCGGCCTCATAGCCTTCCTGCTGCAACCACTCCTGCACGTGGCCCGACTGAGTCGTGGCTAGGAGGGATCCTCGGGTACCGATCTTCAACATCTATGCGTCCTTTTCTTCCTTAGTACGTTCCGCGGCTTCCATCTGCGCGGCATCCGGCAGATCTGCCATGTCTACCGCTACACCGCTGCCCTCCAGGTGGAGTCCAAAGAGTTCCTGCAACGCGGTCTCATGGCTTACGGTGCCAGAGTTAGCTGCGAGCTGCTTCGCACGAACCGTGGGCTCGTGGAGCAGCTTATCCGCAACGCGCTTGAGCGCGCGATTGATATCTCCCATCTGGCGCTCGTCCAGCTCGGGGTGCTTCTGCTCCATCCGCGCTACCTCGCACTGGACCAGGTTTGCTGCGCGCTTGCGCAGTGCCGATACGGCTGGGACGACGTCGCGGACGCGCTGCTCGGAAGCATAGGCTTCCAGTTCTTCACTGACGATGCGCCGCGCCTGCGCGTGTGGGCTGGTGCCGGCTGCCAGGTCGGTATCGGCTGCTTGCAGAGAGTTACTGAGCCTCTCGATGTTGACCAGGTCGACTCCCTCGACCTCTGCCACGGCGTCATCGATATCGCGCGGCAGGGAGAGATCCACGAGCATCAGTTCGCGGTCGGCCACGTGATAGCGCTCGACGTCGGCAGCCGTGATGGTGAAGCCCTGGGCTCCCGTGGCGGAAATTGCCACATCCACATCCCGCAGGGCCTGGGCGCGCTCCGAGAAGTCGATAACGTCCGCGTACACGCCCGCCTCATGGGCGTGCTGCGCCACGCGCTCCGCGCGGGCAATGGTGCGGTTCGCAATAATCAAGTGCGCACCCAGGCGTCCTGCGTGCGTTGCCGCCAGCGAAGCCATCGCTCCTGCGCCCAAAATGAGCACGCGCTTGCCCGCGAGATCTTCCCTGCCCATGCGGCTTAGCGCCTGATCAAAAGCAAAGGAGACCATGGAGGAGCCCGCCTCATCGATCTCGGTTTCGGAATGCACCCGCTTGCCGGTGCGCAGCGCGGACTGTGCCAGCGCATGGATGCGCGGGCCGACGGTTCCTTGCTCCGAAGCAAACTGGTAAGCCGTGCGCACCTGGCCGATGATTTGCTGCTCACCTACCACCATCGAGTCCAAGCCGGAGGTGACCATCATGAGGTGCTCGGCGGCGGCGTCGGCATAGCGCACATAGAGATAGGAGCGCAGCTTCTCCTCCTCCACCCCGGAGACTTCAGCGAGGTTGCGCACGACGTCCTGAACTCCAGTGTGGAAAGAGTTGGTGACGGTATAGACCTCGAGGCGGTTGCAGGTGGAGATAATCATCGCCTCGCTCAACGAGCCCGCCGATACCATGGCCCGGCAAGTGTCATTCTGCACGGTCTCGTCCATGCTCAGCTTTTCCAGCAGCGCCACCGGCGCCGACTGATGCGACATGCCCACGACGAGCACACTCATGCACAACCCTCCAGTTTTGCATCATCCCTTTGGATGACATAGATCATCCAAAAGACTACTAGTTTTCATCTCGTTTCCGAAACTCACGGAAGTGCCCACAGAAGGCTAGTCTGCCAGCGCCTGTGATAGCTCCTCATTGTCCACTTCCCAGCAGGAGAATTCCTCTCCATCAATCACCACAACAGGAACGCGATCACCATATTCCATGGCCAGCTCCGCATCCTCATCGACGTTGCACACTTTTAGCTCTGCCCCAGCCTGCCGGACCACCGGGGTAATCTGCTCCAGAACGCGCGCGCAGGAGCCGCACGTGGTACGCACCATCAGCTCGACGACGTGAGACATTAAGAACTCCTCGATAGGACGTAGAACGGTTCGCGGTTTACTATGGACACGTTAGTCCGCCCACCCTATGAAAGCTGAACGCGTGCCCCTCCCGCTCCCTCCTGGTATGCCCGATTCTCCCCGTGAGTTCCTTGCCAACTGGACCGCAAGCAGGGGAAACTTACGTAATTTCCTAGAGCAGCAAGCCTTCGCGCCGCTGGGTGAGGAGCACCAACGCGCCGCCGGTGAGGCGTCGGCAGCCGCGGCGGTAGAACACCTCTTTGGCATCGATCTAGACGCCTTCTCCTCCGGCATCGATTCCGTCCAGGGGTCCTTCGAATCGGCGGGGTCGCGCTCCATCACTGAGCCCGACCCAGACATCCCCCAGGACGCCGGCGCTGCCGCCTTCTTCGACGTCGATAACACCTTGGTCCAGGGGTCCTCGCTCGTGTCTTTTGCCTTGGGCCTCGCGCGGCGTCGCTACTTCAAGCTCTCAGAGATCCTGCCCATCGCTTGGAAGCAGCTCAAGTTCCGCATCTCCGGTTCGGAGAACGCAGCCGACGTGGCTGCCGGACGCGTGCAAGCGCTCGAGTTTGTCAAGGGCCGCTCGGTGGATGAGATGGTGGCTTTGTGCGAGAGCATCGTGGACCAATCCATGGCCCGCAAGGCCTACCCGGGCACGAAGCAGCTGGCGCAGATGCACCTCGACGCTGGCCAGCAGGTATGGCTGGTCACGGCCACCCCCGTGCAGCTGGCGCAGATTCTGGCGCAGCGTTTCGGTTTCACGGGCGCGCTCGGCACCGTGGCGGAGGTCAAAGATGGCCGCTTCACCGGCCGCCTCGTCGGCGATATCCTCCACGGGCCAGGTAAGAAGCACGCCGTGGCGGCGCTCGCCACCTTGGAGAACCTCGATCTTGAGCGCTGTACCGCCTACTCCGACAGCGCCAACGATGTCCCGATGCTTTCCATGGTGGGGACCCCGGTGGCCATTAATCCGGATTCCAAGCTGCGCGATATTGCAGAGGAAAAAGGCTGGCTCATCCGCGACTACCGCTCAGTACGCAAGGCCGTGCGCACCTACGGCCTCCCGGCACTCGCCACCGCGCTCTTCTCCTATGGCAGCTGGCGCTTCGTGCGCCGCTAGTCGCTGCTTTGAGCCTTGGTGCGCAGCATGTCCATGCACATGACCGCACCAATCAGCCCTGCATGCTGTTGCGGGTCGAGCCCCGGCGCGATGCTGAGGCGGTAGGTGTTCTTCCCGGTTAGGAATCTGCCCACGCCTCCCCACTCGTTGCGTACCTCTGCCAGCGGCTGGCCCTGGCTGGTAATCGTAATATTCCAATCCCAGACATCGCCTTCAATCTCGATCTCCGGGAAGCCCTCCATCTCCAAGCTCAGGCGCGTCTTGAACATGGCAAACTGCTTGGTCACGATCGCCATGGGCTTCTCGACGCCCGGCAGATACACCTCATAGGTATCCCGCACGAAGTTGGGCGGATCCTTGATCACCATGAGCGGCTGTTGCGGGTTTCCCTGCTCATCCGTGAAGGCAACTTGGAGGCTGCGGGAGGCGTTGAAGAACATATCCTTCAGGCTCGTCGACTGCAGAATCGTCCCGACGGGCACGCCCTCGTCATCGGCGATCAGGAATTCATCCTGCATGAAGGACTTGGTCTGCGAAATAACCAGGCTGTTAAGAGTAAGGAGTCGAGGCAACATAGTTCGCCATTTTACGTACGCGATGAACTCTGTGGGGTGAGAAGGATGACACTCCCCACGCGGTTTTGACAGCAAATACACGCTCTATAACCTTCATCCAGATACCACCTTATTAGCTGGTCAGCATAGATGTCTGGGGCATGTTTTATAGTTCATTTAGAACATAGCATCGACACATAAAACCCGGGGGATACCGTGAACACCGCCACCCAAACCGCCTACTTTTCCCATATGAACCCTGACTGCGCCCTCGCCGTGGAGCGCAGTGCCGCTCGCCGCGCAGACTACCGCTCGTGGGTAACTGCCATGCCAGACCTCGATGAGGATTTTGATGTCGCGTGCCAGAGGCTCGTCGCCAAGCTTGGCGTCGGCGACTATACCGTTAGCGAGTGTTGCCTGGCCGTGCACCGACTCACGGAGCTCCCGCAGGTCAAGGCCCTACAAGACAGCCAGTTCTTGCTCGATATGAAAGCGCTCATCACCATCGACCGCACCTTGACCAAGCTGGGCGCGCTGCCTGCGGAAACACTCGCGCTTATCGACGACGCCCTTGTCACCTTCTTCACCCCTACCTCCCCGAACCAGGTCTTTCCCACCCCAGCGCAGATTGGGCGAAAGGTACGCGATATCTGCAAGAGCATCAACAAGTCTTTTTCCTTCCGCGATTCCCCGAAGAAGGACTCATATACTTTTACCGATACTGGCGCACGCGGCATCCTCGAGCTCAATACCGATAGCGCCACGGGCATGATTCTGGATGGCTACATCAAGCAGGCAGCAAAGGAAAACGGCCTTTCACAGGCTGATGCCCTGAAAAAGCTCATCGCCGGCAGTATCTCTCCGCCCGTGACCGTCATTCTGCACACCTACCAGGCCACGGACATTGACAACGCCCCCACCTTCGTCCAAGGGCATGGTTGGACGTCACAAGACATTCCCGCAACACGCACGCGCAACCTTTCCTCGCAGCCACCGGAGTCAGCCAGCTACGTTTGCTCGGAGCTCATCCGCAAGTACGTGGAGGGACGGGACGGCACCTGCCGCGCTCCAGGATGCAACCGGCCGGCGTACCTGTGCCAAATGGACCATCGCATTAACTACGCCGATGGCGGTGCCACACATCCGCGCAACTTGGCCAGTCTGTGCCAGCACCACCACAATATGAAGACTGATGGGCGCGCGCACTACATCATGGATCCACATACTGGGGACATCGTGTGGCTCTACGAGGACGGAACGTGGGCCATGACGGAGCCGGCTGGTCCGCTGGCTAAGAAGGGCAAGCGTTGGGCACAGACGGTAGCCCAAAAGATTTCGGCTACCCGCGAGCGTGCCCAGCAGGAAGCTAAGAAGGCACAAGCCGCTGCCGAGGAACCCCGTACCCCGACCTCCCCGCAGGAAGACATTCCGTTCTAAGCAGCTTCGTCGTCTGAAACGACGGCGCGGTCATCTGAAATGACGGGAAGGAGAAAAGATAACAGAAACTCCCCGCCACGATCCCAAAAGGACCATGCGGGGAGTTGCAGGCGAAGCTTTACTTGCCCAGCTTACGGCGCTGAACGCGGGTGCGGCGCAGCATCTTGCGGTGCTTCTTCTTGGACATGCGCTTGCGGCGCTTCTTGATGACAGAACCCATAGCAGGTTTCCTCACTTTCGGTATCAGTACGTACGTAACCCGGCCGGCAACGCCTGGAATAAAACCACCCACGGTGCACTCGAGGCGGCCCCGCGAAACGGGGAGACACAGGCATACCAGTGCCGAAACGAATGTTCACTATCTTACCTAGTGGCCTGCCCAGCACCAAAACTAACGGCAGCGCCCACCGCCGTGGACCGCGAGGGTCCGCAGTGGTGGCGCTGCCAGAGAGAGGTGTGCGCTAGGCTCCGTACACGGACGCCTCAAGGTATTCCTTGACGGCGGATTCGTGAACGCGGAACGAGCGTCCCACGCGCACTGCCGGCATGTCACCTGCATGAACCAACCTGTACACCGTCATCTTGGAGACACGCATAATCTCCGCAACTTCGGCGATGGTCAGGAAAGTTCCCTTATCTTCATTCGTCATAGTTTATTTAACCCTTCAGCACGTGACGCGCTGTAGGCTTCCCCTCCCACAGGACTATCACGCACGCGCTCCTGCCAGCTTAGCGTGAAACCTGTGACTAATGCGACCCAAGAGCTAATTTTTTCCTCTTTCGCACCGTTGTTCCCCATCAAGCCCGAATGACAACAGGTGTCACATCGCTCCCAGGGGGTGGAGAACTCTAGGCAAGTTCCTGCGCACGCTGGGAACATGCCTCAGCGGCACGGAAGAACGCGCCCCGCAGGCCAGACTCCTCGAGTTCACGAAGGGCGGCAGCAGTGGTTCCCCCCGGGGAGGTTACCCCTGCGCGCAAAGCCACGGGATCCTTACCGGATTCAGCCAACATTTCACCCGCGCCCTGTGCAGTGCGGGTGGCCAGCTTCTCGGCAACGTCGCGGGTGAGGCCGAGCTGCACGCCAGCATCAATGAGCGCTTCGGTAACCAGGAAGTAGTAGGCAGGCGCAGAGCCCGCCAGGGCAGTAGCGGCATCAATGTGCTTTTCTTCGATGACAGCGACCTCACCGACGGCCTCCAGCAGTTTGACCACGCCGTGGAGCTGCTCCTTCGTGACGTGGGAACCACCCGCGCAGGTGCACATGCCCTTGCCCACCAACATGGGGGTATTCGGCATGACGCGGACGACGGGCACGCCCTCGCCTGCGGCCTTCTCCAGGGTGTCGAGGGTCAGACCAGCCGCCATGGAGGCAACCACCGCTGTCTTGGGAATGTCGAGCCCCTCGAGGAGTTCCTCGATGGCATAGGGCTTCACACACGCAAAGATGTAGTCGGCGCCGTCGATCGCCGCGGCGTTATCGCTGGTAACACTTACGCCGTAAGCGTCCTTCAGCTCCTCACCACGCTCGGAGCGGCGGTTGGTCACCACAATGTCCGCGGCCTCGTAGCCTGCGTTCACCAGCCCGGAAACTAGGGCTTCGCCGATTTGTCCTCCACCAAGTACTGCAATTTTTGTCATGCATCCCAGGGTGCCAGAAAGGCTAGGATGCGGCCACCAGGTCAAGGCTGTGCACGCAGGCTGACCCCGCGCATGCAAAAGGCATCTGTCAGAAGGCGTTTTCAGGGGCAAAGATACCTTGTGACAGATGCCTTATGAGAAGGTGCCCTGTGGAGCTGGTTCTTACATCACAACGAGCAGCGGGCCGAAGGTAAGCACGAGGCCGGCAACGGCTGCGAGGAACATCGACAAACCATCGCGGCTGGTACGCAGTGCGTGGACGATTCCGACGATGACGCCAGTGACGACGACGCCGAGCACGACGACGACTAGGCGGTCGAAGCGGTCCCAGAGAATTTCAAAGCCCTTGAATACGATTGCACCGAGCACGATACCCACGAGGGCGAGCAGGACGACGGCGAAGGGGTTGAGCTTGCCCTCCCCCTCGTCGTAGTCTTCGTCGTACTCTTCACGGTCCTGATCGACTGCCTCGAGCTCCCCCGTGGTGAAGGTGTCATCCTCGGTTGCTACCGCAGCCGCCGGTGCGGTCTTGTCAGCGACCTTTGTTTCGACCTTATCGTCGGTTTTTTCTTCGACCTTCGGCTCGGCCTTAGCCTCAGTCTTCTTTGCCTCAGCCTTCTTCTTAGGCTCGTCCTCGACCTTTTGGATAACACGCGTGTCCTCATCAGAGGGCTGGGAGCGCTTGGTCTCCGGCTCAGCTGGCTTCTCTACTGAGACAGCGGCAGCCTGAGGCTTGTCAGCCTTCTTCCTGGATTCCTCCTGCTGAGGAGTCTCCTGCTTAGGCTGTTCCTTCTGCTCCTTCTTCGGTGCAGGAATGACCGGGGCCGTTTCGTCAATGGAGACGCTGGAGTGCTTTGCCTCGGCCGGAGTTGCCTTGACCCTCTCAAGATTGCCGGTCAGCTCCGCAACCGAGATGCCGCCTTCATCAAGGCTGCGACGACGGCGGCGCGGGGTCTTCTCCTCGCCGGGTCGGTTCTTCGCGTTACGGGCCAGCAGCTCCGCAACTGTCAACTGTTTCTTGTCAGCCACGTTTCTTTCCTATTCCAGTCCCTTATCGGTACGGCGCAAAATGACACCTTCTCGGAGAGCCCAGGGGCAGATCTCCAACTTTTCGATTCCCAGGGCACGCATGCTCGCCTCGGCCACAAGGCGCCGGCGACGATCTGATGCGATCGGGTAGAACTTACACCCTCAAGGTCTGCCCTGTCAGCTGCAGTCATACGAGAGATGAAGGAAATCAGCTGGCGCAGACCCGGCGCAGTGAGGGTGCGCTTGACGTAGGGACCCGCCGATGACGGTGCGGCACCGGTCAAACGAGCCAGCGTGCGGAAGGTTTTCGAAGTTCCCACGGCCAAGCCAGCGGGGCCCAGCGCGCGCATCTTATCGGCCACGCCGACCAGTTCCGCGTCAATGTAATCCCGCAACAAGTTCACCTTGGATTTCTCCGGCGGGTCAGTATCAAACCAGTTGTGGGTCAGGCGGCCCGCTCCCAGGTCGAGGGAGAAGGCCATCTCCGGATGCTCGTCGGTACCCGTGGATAACTCCAGCGAGCCACCACCAATATCCAGGTTGGTAATGCGGCCAGCGGACCAGCCGTACCACCGGCGGGCGGCGAGGAAGGTCAAGCGCGCTTCCTCCTCGCCCGACAAGATCTCTAGGCGCACGCCGGTTTGCTTTTCCACTTCGTCAAGGACCTCAGCCGAGTTCGTGGCTGAGCGCACGGCGGAGGTAGCAAAGGCGATGAACTCATCACAGCCCAGCTTCTGGCCCAGCTCGGCGGCCTCACCCACGGCGGAAATGAGCTTCTTCATGCCCTTCTCGTGGATGTTGCCGTTCTTGTCTAGCTGTTCCACCAGACGCAGCGGGGTCTTCCAATCGCTCATCGGCGAAGGCCGCCCACCAGTTGCGGCGTCGACCGCAACAAGGTGGACGGTATTACTTCCGACGTCTAATACACCTAATCGCACGCCTCCAGAGTAGTAGGTCTACCGTGGGTAGGTGTGAATCGCCCGAAATCGAATGAAGTTTACCTGGGTTTTCCTGCCTCCTCCCCCGCGGCAGCATCCATCTTGGCCGGCCGCGAAAAGGCCCCCGACTTCCCCAGAGAGTGGTTTGAATTTACGGATCCGAACGATCCACTCCATGTCTTTTCTATCGACCTGACCTGGCTCGAATCGCACTATGCCTGCCAGTTTGGAACGGAGAGGTGCCACGGCATCGATAAGCAACAGCCCGACGTCGGCTGTTGCGTTCACGGCGCCTACATGGCTGATGAGACGGATCGGGAGCAGCTTCACGACGCCGTCTCCCGCATGCCCGCCCGCTTCTGGCAGCACCGCCCAGAGGGGGTAGATGAGTTCCTCCAACACGGAGAAACTGAGGAGTTGGAGCCCTGGCTGGAGTGGGATGAGCTCGACGGCGACGATGGCGAGCCGGAGCCAGCACTCAAGACGCCGCTTGTCGACGGCGCCTGCATCTTCGCCAACCGCGCCGGCTGGCCCACAGGCGCGGGCTGCGCTATCCACCAGTGGGCGCTCGAGGCGGGCGAGGAGCTTACCGTGGTCAAGCCCGAAGTATGCTGGCAGCTACCCATTCGCCGGCACGAAGACTATGAGGAGCGCCCCGACGGGGAGGAAATCCTGCGCACCACCATCGGCGAATATGACCGTCGCGGGTGGGGCAACGGCGGCGAGGACTTCGATTGGTATTGCTCGGCGGATCCCTCCTGCCACATCGCGGATGAGCCACTGTGGAAGTCGCAGAAAACCGAGCTCATCGCGCTACTCGGCGAGGAGAGCTACGAGATTCTGGCCAAGCACTGCGAGGCCCGGGCGCGCTCCGGGGTCGACTTCCCGCGGCACCCAGCGGATCCTCGCGCTTAAGCCTCGAACTTGTAGCCGAGGCCGCGCACCGTCACGAGCTGCTGCGGGTGGGAAGGCTCGGCTTCGATCTTGGAGCGCAGGCGCTTGACATGAACGTCGAGAGTCTTGGTGTCACCCACGTAGTCGGCGCCCCAGATGCGGTCGATGAGCTGACCGCGGGTCAACACGCGCCCAGCGTTGCGCAGCAAGTACTCGAGAAGGTCGAATTCCTTGAGCGGCATGGAGACCGGTTCACCGGCGACAAGCACGGTGTGGCGCTCGACGTCCATGCGCACGCGACCGCCTTCCAGAATCTGATCGTCCGGCTCCTCCTCGGCGTAGTCAGAGGAGACGTCGTGGCCGCGGCGCAGCACCGCGCGGATGCGGGCGATGAGCTCGCGGGAGGAATAAGGCTTAGTTACGTAGTCATCAGCGCCAAGCTCGAGGCCCACGACCTTGTCGATTTCAGAATCGCGCGCAGTCACCATGATCACCGGCACGGAGGAGGTCGCACGCAGCTGCTTGCACACGTCAGTTCCGGACATTCCCGGCAGCATGAGGTCCAATAGGACGATGTCCACGTGATTCGCCGCGAACTGTTCTAGCGCACTAGGCCCGTCCGGGGCGAGGAGTACGTCGAATCCCTCCTTCCGGAGGAGGAAGGCGAGGGGATCGGCCAGCGACTCTTCATCTTCAACGATGAGGATGGTGGTCATTGCGCTTTATCCTTTCGACGAGCTGCTACACGCGCCACGGCGCGCTGCAAACCAGGGGCGGCAGAGCTGACGGCTCCGTCTTCTATATTATCGCGATTAATAAGATTATCTGTTGGCTTTTCTTCCGCATATATAGGGAGCTCGATAGTGAACGTCGAGCCGGTGCCAGGACGCGACCACAGCTTGATGTTGCCGCCGTGATTAGCCACGACGTGCTTCACAATGGCCAGGCCCAGGCCCGTTCCGCCGGTCTGCCGGGAGCGCGCCTTGTCCACGCGGAAGAAGCGTTCAAACACGCGCTTTTGATCCTCTGGGGCGATGCCAATGCCGCGATCCGTGACGCGAATGTGAACGACCTTCCCGCCGACCACCTTCTGCGTTACCGACACCGGTAGTTCATCTGGCGAATAGTGGATGGCGTTGGAGATCAGGTTGGAAATCGCCGTCACCAGGAGGGACTTATCTCCCATCACCTTGACGCCTGCGGATTCGCCGCGGGTGAGCTGGTTGTGGTGGGAATCGGCAGCGAGTTGGTTGCGGGTGATGGCTTCATCAATGACCTCATCGAGGTCGAGCGGCTCCATCTCCGGGAGGGCCTCCGCACCCTGCAGCTTGGACAGGGAAATGAGCTCGCTGACCATGTCCGCCATGCGCGCCGCTTCCTTCTGCACCTTGCTACCGAAGTACTCGACATGCTCGGGGTCCCCGGTGTCCTGGAGGAGTGCCTCGGCCAGCAGGGCGATGCCTCCCACTGGGGTCTTCAACTCGTGAGAAACATTGGCCACAAAGTCGCGGCGAGCGGATTCCATGCGCACCGATTCGGATTCGTCGGTGCCGTAGACGATGACGAAGCGATCATCGTTGAGCGTCAGCGGCTGGACCACTGCGCGCACCTGAATCACGCGGTTACCGGTGCGCCGTTTGGGGATGGCGAGGTCCAGTGTGCGGGTCTCTTTGTCTTCAAAGACCTCTTCCGCGACCTTCCAAATGTCGGGGTTCACCGCACGGTCGTGCACCATCGACATTTCATGGGCAGCGGGATTAGAGAAGATGACCTCTTTCGTGCGCGAAAGCACAGTCATTCCAGATGGGGAACCACCCACGGCTAGGTGCAGAACCTGGCTAACACTGGTGACCTGGTTAGCGTCTGCATCGCGGACGCGGCGGCGCTCCATCCGTTCACGGATCCGGGTGATCACCGGTATGGCCAGGCCGCAGGCCACCACACCGGCGAGGAAAGCGAGTACCAGTTCCACAATCATTCACACCCCTAGAAAGAATCCCCAAGGAGTATAGGCTCCCTGGGGATCGTGCGCAGCACGCAGCTTCCTGGGCGGTTATTTCTTTCCGCCCTGGGCAGCCACGGCAGCGGCGCCGGCAGCAGCAGCTTCCGGATCCAGGTACGTGCCGCCCGGGTTCACAACCGAACCGTCCTCGGTGATCTCGTAAACCAGCGGGATACCGGTCGGAATATTGAGGCCGGCAATCTCCTCATCGGAGATCTGGTCTAGGTGCTTGACCAGCGCACGCAGGGAGTTACCGTGCGCGGCGATGAGAACGGTCTCGCCCTTCTTGGCGCGCGGAAGGATCTCCTCCTCGAAGTACGGGACGAAGCGCTCGACGACGTCCTTCAGGCACTCGGTGCGCGGGACGGTCTCCAGGTTGGCGTAGCGGACGTCGTTGGCCTGGGAGTACTCGGAAGAGTCCTCCAGCTCCGGCGGCGGGGTGCCGTAAGAACGGCGCCATGCCATGAACTGCTCCTCGCCGTACTTATCCTTGGTCTCTGCCTTGTTAAGGCCCTGCAGGGCGCCGTAGTGGCGCTCGTTGAGGCGCCAGTCGCGCACAACCGGGATCCAGTGGCGGTCAGCCGCGTTGAGTGCAATATTGGCGGTGCGGATGGCACGGCGCAGCAGGGAGGTGTAGACGATATTCGGCAAGATGCCCTGTTCCTTGAGCAGCTCGCCGCCACGCTTGGCCTCGCCCTCGCCCTTGGCGGTGAGGTTGACGTCAACCCAACCGGTGAACTGGTTGGACTCGTTCCATTCGGACTGTCCGTGTCGAAGTAGAATCAGCTTTCCGTTACTCATAAACACCAGCATGCCACGTTTTTCGACAGCCCGCCTGTGAACCCGAGCACATCACCCCTAAGTGTGGGTTTATGCCCACTTGTGTGGGATTAATATCCGATTGCCCGGCGCGCGTGGCAATCCGGAATCTCGATACTCATCGCATCGGCGTAAATATTCTCCAACTGGGTGGCGGCCGCTGCCCAACTGAACTGCTGGGCGTGATCGACGGCGGCTTCTCCCATGGCGATGCGGCGGGGGTCGTCGTCAAGCAGCTGTTCCAATGCGTCCGCCCAGTCCTGCGCTGAGTGTGAGTGGACGAGCAAGCCCGTGTCACCGTCCGCGACGGCGATGGGCAGCCCACCGACGGCCGCCGCCACCACGGGAGTTCCGGAGGCCTGCGCTTCCATGGCCACCAGCCCGAAGGACTCGTTATAGCTGGGCACCGCAACAATGTCCGCAGCCTGGTAGATGGCCACGAGCTCTTGGGGTGGGCGCGGGCTCAGGAAACGCACGACGCGCTCCACCCCCAGCTCGCGGGCAAGGTTGTGGTAGGCATCCGGCGAGGAATTCGCCCCGGAGGCACCGCCACAGATGACCACGCGCAGGCGGCGATCCGGATCGCGCTCCATCAGCT
Organism: Corynebacterium minutissimum; assembly: GCF_000988205.1. Lineage (GTDB taxonomy): Bacteria > Actinomycetota > Actinomycetes > Mycobacteriales > Mycobacteriaceae > Corynebacterium > Corynebacterium hiratae. The sequence goes on from NZ_LAYQ01000010.1 coordinate 91,087, forward strand.
CCGCGGCGGCGCGGATGAGCACGTCGGGGCCCTTGAACTTTTGCAGGCGGCCCACGAACGCCACCACCTTGGTGTGCAGCGGGATGCCCAGCTGGCGGCGCGCGCGTTCCGTCATGCGGTCCGTTCCCGGGGTATACAGCTCGGTGTCCGCCCCCGGGGAGACCACGACGATATTCTCCGGCGAGGCGTCGTAGTGCTCGATCAGATCGCGGGTTTCCTGGGCGGTGTTGACCACCAGGATGTCGGCGTTATCCACCAGTTGCTGCTCGCAAATGCGACGTGCCTCGGTTTCCGGGGTGTCATCGAGCGTGCGGTGCACGTTCTTCACGGCAGCCAAGGTGTGCGCGGTATGGACGAGAGGGATATCCCACAGATCGCGCAACAACCATCCCACCTGGCCGGAGAGCCAGTAGTGGGAGTGGATGACGTCATACTCCACATCAAAACAGCGCGCGAAGTTGAAAATGCCGCCCGTGAACGCGGCCAGCTGGGTGGGCAGCTCCTCTTTACTGAGACCTTCATAGGGCCCCGCCACAATGTTGATGACGCGCAGGCGCTCCTCGACGTCCACCACTTCCCCCTGACTGGGGCGCGTGGCGCGAGTGAAAATATCGACCTCCACGCCGAGGCGCGCGAGCTGACGGGCAGTGTTGAGGACGTAGACGTTCATGCCGCCCGCGTCCCCGGCTCCGGGCTGCTCGAGGGGCGAGGTGTGCATGGAAATCATCGCGATGCGCATAGTTTTCCAGTGTATCCCGAAACAACCCGCGTTATACTGGCCCGTACCTTAACCTACGCGACCGAAAGGTGAATCGATGTCGGCATACGAGTCCAAGGCGTGGCTGAAGTACTACCCAGAATGGACCCCGCACACCCTGGAGTACGGAGACACCACGCTTCTCGACGTCTACGACAACAACCTCGCGCTTCATCCCGATAAGCCGGCAACCTACTTTTTCGGTCGCACGCAAACCTACGCCGAGCTGGACAAGCAGGTCCGCCGCGCAGCCGCCGGTCTGCGCGCCTTCGGCGTGCGCCCGGGAGACCGCGTTGCCATCGTCGCCCCCAACTGTCCACAGTTCATCTCTGCTTTCTGGGCCGTGCTTAAGCTGGGCGCCATCGCGGTGCTGCACAACCCGCTCTACACCGCCCACGAGCTGGAGGGTCTGTTTAAGAACCACGGCGCGCGAATCGCCATCGCGTGGGATAAGACGGCCTCCACGTTGGAGAAGCTGCGCCCGACGACCTCCCTGGAGACCGTCGTCTCCATCAACATGATCAACGCGATGCCGACTCCGCAGCGCCTGGCCCTGCGCCTGCCTATTCCGCCGTTGAAGTCCAAGCGCGATCAGCTCACCGCCCCAGCTCCGAATACGGTGCCGTGGGAATCCCTCGTTGGCAACGCCATCGGCGGCGATGGTTCCGATGTCATCACCCCGGAAGAAGTCACCAAGGACACCACCGCGCTCATCCTCTACACCTCCGGCACCACCGGCAACCCCAAGGGCGCGGAGCTGACCCACGGCAACCTCTTCTCCAACCTCTTGATGGGCAAGCACTGGGTACCGGGCTTGGGTGATTCCCCCGAGCGCATGCTCGCCGCACTCCCCTTCTTCCATGCCTACGGCCTGACCATGAACGCCACCCTGGCGCCGCTCATCGCCAGCGAATTGGTGCTGCTTCCTAGCCCGCAGATGCCGCTCATCATGGACCTGATGAAGAAGCACACCCCGACCTGGGTTCCGGGTGTACCGACCTTGTACGAGCGCATCGTGGCAAAGGCGGAAGAAGACGACGTTTCCCTCGACGGCGTGCGCGCGGCCTTCTCCGGTGCGTCCACCCTGCCGGTCAACACCGTGGAGAAGTGGGAGAAGTACACCGGCGGCATGCTCGTGGAAGGCTATGGCCTCACGGAGTGTTCGCCGATCATCGTGGGTAACCCCATGAGCGATGATCGCCGCCCCGGCTACGTGGGAATCCCTTTCCCGGACACGGAGATTCGCATCGCCAACCCGGACAACCTGGATGAGACCATGCCCGATGGTCAGGAGGGCGAGGTTCTCGCTCGCGGCCCGCAGATTTTCAAAGGTTACTTCGGCGATGAGGAAGCCACTAAGAAAGCCTTCCACAATGGCTGGTTCCGCACGGGTGATATGGGCGTGATGGAAGAGGACGGTTTCATCCGTCTAGTCAGCCGCATCAAAGAAATCATCATCACCGGTGGCTTCAACGTCTACCCGGGCGAGGTTGAGGAAACACTGCTGGACCACCCGGACGTGGCGGAGGCCGCCGTGGTGGGCCGCCCGCGTTCGGACGGCTCCGAGGACGTCGTGGCCTGCATCGTGCTGAACGACGGCGCCGCGCTCGATCCCGACGGCCTCAAGAGCTTCTGCCGCGAGCGCCTCACCCGCTACAAGGTTCCGCGCACCTTCTACCACTTCGAGAAGCTGGCCACGGACCAGCTGGGCAAGATTCGCCGCCGCGAGGTTCAGCAGGATCTGCTCGAGCGTCTCAAGGCCGAGAAGTAGCACTCCATAACCCCGGAGCGATCCCTGCGTGATAAACGCACATCGCCGGGGTTATTGATTTGTCCCGAAAAGATTTCGTTACGTTAAGCAACTTTGCTAAGTTTTGCGAGACTTCTGTCACAGATTGGTTATACTGTTCCAAACATAACAAGTTTGACCACCTAAGGAGTTCGCGAACATGTCCGAATCCCCTGCCCAGGCATCCTCCGCCTTTGAGTCGAAAGCCTGGCTCCAGTATTACCCTGAGTGGACTAAGCCCAATCTGGATTACGGCACCGAAACGCTCTTGGACTCCTACCGAGAAACCGTGGAAGAGTTCGGCGAAAGGCCCGCCACGTGGTTCTTTGGCCACCAAATGACCTACCGCGAACTCGATACCCACGTGCGCGCCGCCGCGGCGGGCCTCAAAGCCTTCGGTATTCGCCCCGGCGATCGCGTCGCCGTAGCGCTCCCCAACTGCCCCCAGCACGTGGCGGTCTTCTACGCCATCTTGAAACTCGGGGCGACCGTCGTGGAGCACAACCCGCTCTACACCGCGGCTGAGCTCGAGCCCCTCTTCCAAGATCACGCCGCCCGCGTGGCCGTGGTGTGGGATAAGGCGAGCCCGGTCTTTGAGGAGCTGCGTGATACCACGCCGCTCGAAACGATCGTTACGGTCAACATGATCGAGGCCATGCCGCGCCCCAAGCAGCTGCTACTGCGCTTGCCGCTTCCCATCATTAAGGACAAGCGCGCCGAGCTCTCAGTTCCCGCCCCTAACACCGTTCCGTGGAGCACGCTCACCGGGCGCGCCATCGGCGGACAAGGCCAGAAGCTACAGGATGCCAAGGTCAACCGCGAAGATACCGCGCTGATCCTTTACACCTCCGGAACCACTGGCAAGCCCAAAGGCGCGGAGTTAACCCACTCCAACCTGTACTGCAACATGAAGATGGCGGAAGCGTGGGTCCCCGAAATCGGCAAGAAGCCCGAGCGCATGCTCGCTGCCCTCCCCCTCTTCCACGTCTATGGCCTCACCCTCATCGCAGCCCTCGGCGTACACATTGGCGGCGAGTTGGTCCTCACCCCGGCGCCAAAGATTCCGCTGCTCCTCGACATTATGAAGAAGCGCCGCCCCACGTGGATGCCGGGTGTACCCACGATCTACTCCAAGGTCATGGAGGCAGCCAAGGAACAGAACATCGATCTCCACGGCATCGAAAACAGTCTCTCGGGTGCAGCGGCGTTGCCAGAGGACATCGTTGAGGAATGGGAAACACTCACCGGTGGCCTACTCGTGGAAGGCTACGGGCTCACGGAAACCTCGCCGATTGTCGCTGCAAACCCGCTCAACAAGAGCCGCCGCCCCGGCTACATCGGCATTCCCTTCCCGGATACCGAGGTGCGCATCGGCAACCCAGACAACCTCAGCGAGACCCAGCCGGATGGCACCGCGGGCGAGCTTCTCGTGCGCGGGCCGCAGGTATTCAAGGGTTACTTCAACATGCCGGAGGCCACCGAGCAGTCCTTCCACGATGGTTGGTACCGCACGGGCGACATGGCGATCATGGAGTCCGATGGCTTCATCAAGATCGTCTCCCGCATCAAGGAGATGATCATTACCGGCGGTTTCAATGTGTACCCGGCCGAGGTGGAAGACGTTATCCGCCAGCACCCGGACGTCACCAACGTGGCCATCGTCGGCCGCCCGCGCGCGGATGGCTCCGAGGATGTCGTGGCCTGCATCATCCTGGAGGATGGCGCGGTGCTCGATCCGGAGGGCCTCAAGGATTACTGCCGCGAGCGCCTGACCCGCTACAAGGTACCGCGTACCTTCTACCACTTCGAGCACCTGGCCTCCGACCAGCTGGGCAAGGTCCGCCGCCGCGAAGTGCAGAAGGACCTCCTAAAACTGCTCGGCGAAGAGGCCCCCGCCTAGGCCGCGCGGTCGATATAGCGCATCACGCGCGTGGGGTTGAAGGTTCGGTAGAACGCTTCACCAGCACCGACAAGCTGGCTCACCAACGTGCTGAGCTGCCAATCTAGCTGTTCGTCGGTGTAGCCCCACTTCGTGGGAATGCGGGCCGTGGTCACCAAGACGAGGTCCTGCTCTTGGCCGCCATCGAGGTTCACGGCCTCGATGCGCGCGGAGTAAACGTATTGATCATCGTTCATAAACTCAGCCCAGCGCACGAGCGCATCCAGGTCACACGCGCAGCGGCCGGAGGGGGTGACGAGGCTGAGCTCAATATCCCCGGAGCCATCGAGGGCGGATTCAATGGCGATCGTGTGCTCATTGATGAGGATGCTCACGGCCCCGTTCTTGTTATCCACCACGTGGATGGGCGTGCCGATCATCGCCAAGCGTGTGGCGCGTTCATGTACCCGCCACATCCCCACTACTGACACCCCATAGGCCTCACTGAAATAGTGAGGCGACACCGGCTTGAGCCCAGAGCCTTTCCGCGGCTTTGAGCGATCTTCCGGAAATTGCTCATCCAAGCGCGCGAAGACCGCTGACATCTCGGCCGCATAGCCCGCGATAATGCTCTTGAGCTGAGCATTCGTGGCCGTCGACGGCAGATAGGGCGGCGCGAAGACCCGCAGGTGGGTATGCATAGCGGAGCTTCCACAGGGCTCGGCCACGAGGCTGCCGGATATTGCACCGCCGTTGAGATCGTTGACTTCCATACGCAACGGCTGCCGGTCCGGGTCGAAGCACACCGCGCCGCCCCAATACCCAAGGACGCAGAGGCCGCCCATCTCTTCGTTGACGTCGATGCTTAAGAATCCGCCCGCAATCTTGATGGTGGGCATGCCGGTCGAGGAATCCTCCTCAAGCTTTCCGGCCAGCTTGGTCATGGTTTTGATAACTCGGCTTTTGCTGAGCCGAGCCGGTGTCTTAGTCGTTTTCTCTGGTGTTGATTGAGACATAGTCCCCCCTAGTTTTTCTTTTCATTCATGCTGCGCGGGCCGATGCCGAGCCACCCCTGCTCCTCCCCGAGCCGCTGCAGTGAGCCCGAGGATACAAAAGGTTGGGCAACTTCGCGCGGCGAGCGCTGAGAAAGAGTGCCCCCGCCACCAAACGTGAGAAAAACCTCACATTTTCCGCGCGGGAGACAGCTTTGCGCGAAAGCTTCGACTACGGTGGCACATCATGATTGTTCTGTAGGGCTAACTAATCCTGCCCACAGCTCTTCATAAAACCGTTCCCCATCAGCTCAAAAGAGGAAAGATGCCTGTTACTATGCTGCATTCCATGCCCCGCCCGGCCGTGCTTTTCGCCGGACAAGGCTCCGATTGGCAGGGTTTCATCACCACCGCCGCGCAGACTGCCGCCACCGCTGACTCCCTGCGCGAGGCCCTCGCCCAGGCCCGCAGCCTCACCGGCCCCGCCGCACGCACCATTGCCTCCACGTGCCCTGGCGCACTTGAGCGCCTCGAGCAGCTCATTGATGGTTCCGTCGAGCCCAATTCCCTCGACTCTCTGCCGGCAGTGTCCATCCCCGGCATCGTCCTTGGCCAGATTGCTGCCATCGAGCAGCTGCGTGATCTCGGCGTCGACATCGACGAGCGCGCTGGGCATTCGCAGGGAAGCTTGGGCGAGATGGCCGTCGACAAGCCAGTAGAAGCCCTGGCTCTGGCCATCCTGATGGGCACCGCAGCCAGCGCGGTCAACGGCTCCGACCCGCGCCCCCAGATGCTGTCCATCCGGGGCCTGGAGCGCAGCTTCGTCACTGAGCACCTACACGGCACCGCAGCCATCGCCGTGGTCAACGGCCGCCGCCACTTCGCGCTGTCCGGCAACCCGGAGGACCTGGCTGCCACCCGCACCGCCATCGAAGAGGCCGTGAAGAGCTTCAACGCCGAGCTGGAGAAGCGCACCATCGGTGGCGATGAGCTCAGCCCGCGCTTCGATGAGCTGCCCGTGGCCCTTCCCTTCCACAACGCGGTTCTCGCGCCGGCGGCTGAGCGCACCGTGGCGCTGGCTCAGAAGTGCGGCCTCGACGTGGATGAGGCCCGCACCCAGGCCGAGGCCATCCTGGTCAACGAACACGACTGGCCGGCCACGCTGGCCGCGCTCAACTCCGAGCACCTCATCGTTCTCGACCGCGCCTTGGCGAACATCACCCGCCGCGTGGTGCAGGGAACCGGGGTGACGGTGGTCTCCGCCGCCACCCCGCAGGAGCTCGATGCGCTGGCGACGCCGGGCAATGAACTGCCCAAGGCCCTGAACTACGCTGACTTCGCCCCGCGCACCATCGAGCTTCCGAACGGCCGCACCTATACCCAGACCCGCTTCTCCGATCTCACGGGCCTGTCCCCGATCATGCTGGGTGGCATGACGCCGACCTCCGCTGATGGAGAGATCGTGGCCGCGGCAGCCAACGCCGGCCACTGGACGGAGATGGCCGGCGGCGGCATGTACTCCGATGAGGTTTTCCGCGCCCACCTGGCCACAATGGAGCAGCACCTGCGCCCGGGCCGCACGGCGCAGTTCAACACCATGTTCTTCGACCGCTTCCTGTGGAACCTCCACTTCGGCCAGGCGCGCATCGTGCCCAAGGCGCGCGCGGCCGGTGCGGCTTTCAACGGCGTGTGCATCTCCGCCGGCATTCCGGAAGTAGAGGAGGCCGGCGAGCTGCTGGACCGCCTCCACGCCGACGGTTTCCCCTTCATCTCCTTCAAGCCCGGTACCGCAAAGCAAATCCGCGATGTCCTGGCCATCGCCACGGCCTACCCGGAGGATCGCATCATCATGCAGGTCGAGGACGGCCACGCCGGCGGCCACCACTCCTGGGTCAACCTGGATGACATGCTGCTGGATACCTACGCCGAAATCCGCCAGCACCCCAACGTCTACCTGGCAGTCGGCGGCGGCATCGCCTCCCCGGACCGCGCCACCTCCTACCTCACCGGTGAGTGGGCGAAGAAGCACGGTATGCCGGCCATGCCTGTCGACTCCGTCTTCCTCGGCACCGTCGCCATGGCCACCAAGGAGGCCAAGGCCACTGATTCGGTGAAGGACCTGCTGGTCAACACCGCCGGTATCAGCCCGGAGCAGAACGACGGCTGGGTAGGCCGCGGCACCGGTGCGAACGGCGTGGCATCCTCGCAGTCCCACCTTTTGGCAGATATCCACGACCTCGATAATTCCTTCGCCGCAGCTTCTCGTCTGATTACGAGCCTGAGCATCGAGGAGTACCCAGCACACCGCCAGGAAATCATCGACGCCCTGGCCAAGACCTGCAAGCCCTACTTCGGCGATGTCGAGTCCATGACCTACGCCGAGTGGATCGAGCGTTTTGTGACGCTGGCCCACCCGTTTGTGGATCCGACGTGGGATGACCGCTTCTTCGATCTCCTCCACCGCGTCGAAGCCCGCCTGAACCCGGCGGACCACGGCCAGATTGAAACCCTCTTCGCAAGCCTTGAGGACGTCCACGACGCCCCCGCAGCCGCAGCGAAGCTGCTGGAGGCTTACCCCGCCGCACGCACCACCGAGGTCTCGGCGCGCGATGCCGCCTGGTGGATTTCCCTGCACTACAAGCACGTCAAGCCCATGCCGTGGGTACCGGCCCTGGACGGTGACCTGAAGTCCTGGTTCGGCAAGGACACGCTCTGGCAGGCGCAGGATGAGCGCTACACCGCTGACCAGGTGCGCATCATCCCCGGCCCCGTGGCCGTGGCGGGTATTACCAAGAAGAACGAGCCGGTGGCAGACCTGCTTGCCCGCTTCGAGCAGGCCACCACGGATGCGCTGCTGGAGCAGGGATCGACCCCGCAGAAGGCTTTCTCCCGCCTGAATTCCGCCGCCGATGAGGCCGCGTTCCTGCGTACTTCCCCGACCCTGCTGTGGCACGGCCACCTCATGGCCAACCCGGCTTATGAGATGGATGAGAACGCCTTCGACCTGCGCCAGGATGCCGAGGGCAACTGGGAGATCGTCATCACGGCCGACTCCTACTGGGATGACCTGCCGGAGGAGCAGCGCCCCTTCTACGTCCGCGAGGTCACCGTCCCTGTGGACCTGCCGGAGGATGTAGCCACGGGTGGCTCCCCGGTGGTCTCCGAGGAGCGCCTGCCCAACTCCGTCTTCACCCTCCTGGAGGGCCTGGCTGGTGTCGGCTCCACGGCGGAGCAGGGCGATGAAATCACGGAGATGCCCACCGTCGAGTCGGGCTACTCCTTCCACTTCCCTGCCTCGCTGCTCTCCGCACACAGCGCGGTGACCTGCGGCGATGCTGCAGCCGAGAAGGCCGGCACCCCGGATGTTCTGGTCGGCCCGTGCTGGCCGGCCATCTACGCCGCGCTCGGCTCCGGCCGCCTGGAGGACGGCTACCCGGTCATCGAAGGCCTGCTCAACGCGGTGCACCTGGACCACGTCATCGACCTGCGCGTGCCGCTGGAGCAGCTTGCCGACGGCCGCCAGATCGACGTCACCTCCTCCTGCACCGCCATCGAGGAATCCGTCTCCGGGCGCATCGTCACGGTGGAGCTGGAGCTCAAGGACCACGCCTCCGGTGATGTCGTGGCCACGCAGATGCACCGCTTTGCCATCCGTGGCCGCGCCACCGGCACCGCCGCACCGAGCCAAGCACCGGAGTGGGGCGGCGGCAAGTCCGCCACCAAGGTGGTGCCGACGCCGCGCTCCTTCGTCGACCGCGCCACCGTCACCGCCCCGCAGGACATGACGCCCTTCGCTCTAGTCTCCGGTGACTACAACCCGATTCACACTTCCTATAACGCGGCCCAGCTGGTGAACCTGCAGGCACCGCTGGTGCACGGCATGTGGCTCTCGGCCGCCGCACAGCAAGTGGCCGGGCGCCATGGCCGCGTGGTGGGGTGGACCTACTCCATGTACGGCATGGTGCAGCTGGGCGATGACATCGAGGTCACCGTTGAACGCGTCGGCCGCAAGGGCATCCACCAGGCCCTCGAAGTCACCTGCCGCATCGACGGCGAGGTGGTCTCCCGCGGCCAGGCCCTGCTTGCCGCGCCGACCACGGCGTATGTCTACCCCGGCCAGGCATCCAGGCCGAAGGCATGGGCAAGGGCGACCGCCAGGCCTCCCCGGCAGCGCGCGAAGCGTGGCGCCGTGCTGATGCGCATACCCGCGAGAACCTGGGCTTTAGCATCCAGAAGATCATCGATGAGAACCCGACGGAACTCACCGTTCGCGGCACCACCTTCCGCCACCCGCAAGGCGTGCTGCACCTGACCCAGTTCACGCAGGTGGCCCTGGCTGTAGTGGCCTATGCCCAGACCGAGCGCCTGCGCACCGAGGACGCCCTGGCTCCGACCTCCTACTTCGCCGGTCACTCCCTGGGCGAGTACACCGCGCTGGCTTCGCTAGCGAATATCTTCGACCTTGAGGGTGTCATCGACATCGTCTACTCCCGCGGCTCCGCCATGGGCAGCCTGGTCCCGCGCGATGCGGAGGGCAACTCCGAATACGCCATGGCGGCACTGCGCCCGAACATGGCGGGCATTGATGCCGACAACGTCGACGCCTGGGTGGCTGAGGTCGCCGAGGCCACCGGCGAGTTCCTGGAGATTGTTAACTACAACATCCGCGGCCAGCAGTACTCCGTCGCCGGCACCAAGAAGGGGCTCAAGGCCCTGGTGGACAAGGCCAATGCCATCGCCCCGCGCGCGGCCGTCATGGTCCCGGGCATCGACGTTCCTTTCCACTCCCGCGTGCTGCGCGAGGGCGTTCCGGCCTTCGCGGAGAAGCTCGATGAGCTCCTGCCGCAGGAGCTGGATCTGGACGCCTGGTAGGCCGCTACATCCCGAACCTGGTGGCCCGCCCCTTCGAGCTGACCCAGGACTTCGTCGATGCCGTGGCACCGCTGGCTCCCTCCGGCAAGCTGGACGGGCTGAAGGTGGAGGACCTCTCCGAGCACGAGCTCGCCCGCCTGCTGCTCATTGAGCTGCTGTCCTGGCAGTTCGCTTCGCCTGTGCGCTGGATTGAGACCCAGGAGCTCCTCTTCGGCAAGGTCGAGCAGATCATCGAGGTCGGCTTGGCTTCTTCCCCGACGCTGACCAACCTGGCTACCCGCTCGCTGGCCGTCGCCGGCATCCCGGAGGGCACCATCCGCGTGCTCAACGTGGAGCGCGACCAGGAGCAGGTCATGCTTGCCGACGTCTCCGAAGCCCCAGCCGCCGAACCGGCTGCGGAATCCGACGCCGAGGAGGCACAACAAACCAACGAGGCACCAGCCGAGCTGCCGAGCTCCGGCTGCGGCCGCGCCAGCTGCCGCACCTGCTCCTGCGCCTACCGCAGCCGCCGCCTCCGGCGACGCCCCCGAGCTGCGCTTTGGTGCGGCGGAGGCCATCATGGTGCTCTTCGCCTTCCAGAACAAGATCCGCGTGGATCAGATCGCGGACTCCGACACCGTGGAGGAGCTGACCAACGGTGTGTCCTCGCGCCGTAACCAGCTGCTCATGGACATGTCCGCGGAGATCGGCGTGCCGGCCATCGATGGCGCCGCCGATGCCGACGTGGCAACGCTGCGCGAGAAGGTCGCCACCGCCGCCCCGGGCTACTCCGCTTTCGGCCCGGTGCTGGGTGAGGCCGTCGGCGCGCGCCTGCGCCAGCTCTTCGGCGCTGCGGGCCTCAAGCCCACCGCCGTGGCGGACTACGTCACCGGCACCTGGGGCCTGCCCGAGTCCTGGGTTGCCCACGTCGAGGCTGAGATTCTGCTGGGCTCCCGCGAGGAGGACTCCGTGCGCGGCGGCTCGCTGAGCACCGTGCCGGCGAGCGCTACCTCCAAGTCCGCAGCACACGAGCTGATCGACGCCGCCGTCCAAGCCGTCGCCGCTACCCACGGTGCATCCGTGTCCAAGGGCGCGGCCGCCGGTGGTGCCGGTGGCGGTGCCGTGGTCGACTCCGCTGCGCTCGATGCCTTCGCCGAGACCGTCACCGGTGAGAGCGGCGTGCTGGCTACTGTCGCCCGCCAGGTTCTCTCCCAGCTGGGCTTGGACTCCGAACCGGAGCTCATCGAGGCACCTGATACCACCGTCATCGATGCCGTCGAGGCAGAGCTCGGCTCCGGTTGGCTCAAGTCCGTCACGCCGTCCTTTGATGCGAACAAGGCCGTGCTTTTCGACGACTCCTGGGCCATCGCCCGCGAGCGCCTCGCCCGCCTGGCACTGGGCCAGGCCGAGTACCCGGTGGACAGCTTCCGCGGTGCCGGCGAGGACCTAGCGCGTCAGGCGCGCTGGTGGAAGCGCGAGGACATCGCCAAGGCCGCCGTGGACACCACCCCCGGCGCGTTCGCCGGTGAGGTTGCCCTGGTCACGGGTGCTGCCCCTGGTTCCATCGCCACTGCGCTGGTGGAGCGCCTACTGGAGGGCGGCGCGACCGTCATCATGACCGCCTCCCGTGTCAGCCAGGCCCGCAAGGAATTCGCGCGCACGCTCTACGCCGAGCACGGCGCTGCTGGTTCCGCCCTGTGGCTGGTCCCGGCGAACCTGTCGAGCTTCCGCGATATTGACGCGCTCATCGACTGGATCGGCACTGAACAGCGCGAGTCCGTGGGCAACGAGGTCAAGATCCTCAAGCCGGCCCTCACGCCGACGCTGGCCTTCCCCTTTGCTGCGCCGAGTGTCTCCGGCTCGCTGGCGGATGCCTCCGGCAGCACCGAGGCCCAGGCCCGCCTGCTGCTGTGGTCCGTCGAGCGCACCATCGCGGGACTGGCAAGGTTGAGCCAGGAAGACGTCGACAAGCGCTGCCACGTTGTCCTGCCGGGCTCGCCCAACCGCGGCACCTTCGGTGGCGACGGCGCCTACGGCGAGGTCAAGGCCGCCCTCGATGCCATCCTCAACAAGTGGAAGGTCGAGGCCGGCTGGCCGCAGGGTGTCACCCTGGCGCAGGCCAAGATCGGCTGGGTCGCCGGCACGCACCTCATGGGCGGCAACGATGGGCTGGTGCCCGCCGCCGAGAAGGCCGGAATCAAGGTGTGGAGCCCGGAGGAGATTTCCGCCGAGCTTATGGACCTGGCCAGCGCCGACTCGCGCGAGCAGGCAGCTCACGCCCCGGTAGAGAAGGACCTCACCGGCGGCCTAGAGGCTTCTCCCTCAAGGAGCTTGCCGCAGGTGCGGAAACCGCTGGCGCAGTTCCGCACGAAGATATAGAAGCCCCCATCACAATCGCGGCACTGCCCAACCAGGTACAAGCAGTGCAGCCTGGCCTGGAGGAAGAAGTTGGCCAGGTCACCACGGACCTGGAGGACATGGTGGTCATCGCCGGTATCGGCGAGGTCTCCTCGTGGGGCTCCGGCCGCACGCGCTTCGAGGCCGAGTATGGCCTGCAGCGCGATGGTTCCGCGGAGCTCACCGCAGCTGGTGTGCTGGAGCTGGCCTGGATGACCGGGCTGGTGGAATGGCGCGAGGACCCGCACCCGGGCTGGTTCGTGGTGGAGAGCGATGAAGAGATCGCCGAGGAGGACATCTTCGAGCGTTTCCGCGATGAGGTCGTTGCACGCTCCGGTGTGCGCACGCTGACGGATAAGTACCACCTCACCGACCGCGGCTCCATCGACCTGACCACCGTCTTCCTGGACCGCGACGTCACCTTCGCCGTGGATTCGGAGGCCACCGCCCGCGATATTCAGGACGCGGACCCGGAGTTCGTCAGCATCGTCGAGGTGGACGGCGAATGGCAGGTCACCCGCCGCCAGGGTGCCACCGTCAAGGTGCCGCGCAAGGCTACGCTGACTCGCACCGTCGCCGCCCAGATGCCGGATGACTTCGACGCCGCTAAGTGGGGCATCCCGGAGCACATGCTCGACTCCCTGGACCGCATGGCGGTGTGGAACCTGGTCAGTGCGGTGGATGCCTTCACCCAGGCTGGCTTCTCCCCGGCGGAGCTGCTGCGCTCCATCCACCCGGGCCAGGTGGCCACCACGCAGGGCACCGGTATCGGTGGCATGGAATCCCTGCACAAGGTCTTCGTCACCCGTTTCCTTGGTGAGGAGCGCCCGTCCGACATCCTGCAGGAGGCCCTGCCGAACGTCATCGCGGCGCACACCATGCAGTCGCTGGTGGGCGGCTACGGTTCCATGATTCACCCCATCGGCGCCTGTGCTACCGCAGCGGTGTCGATTGAGGAGGCCGTGGACAAGATTGCCCTGGGCAAGGCCGACGTGGTCGTGGCCGGCGGCATCGACGATGTCCAGGTGGAATCCCTCCAGGGCTTCGGCGACATGAACGCCACCGCGGAGACCGCGAAGATGACCGCCAAGGGAATTGATGATCGCTTCATCTCCCGCGCCAATGACCGCCGCCGCGGCGGCTTCCTCGAAGGCGAAGGCGGCGGCACGGTCCTGCTGGTGCGCGGTTCCCTTGCACAAGAGCTGGGCCTTCCGGTCCTCGCAGTGGTCGCGCACGCGGCCTCCTATGGCGACGGCGCCCACACCTCCATCCCGGCTCCTGGCCTGGGTGCGCTGGGGGCTGGCCGTGGCCGGGAGAACTCCCGCCTGGCGCGCTCGCTGCGCGGCCTGGGCCTGACGCCGAACGACGTCAGCGTCCTGTCCAAGCACGACACCTCCACCAACGCCAACGACCCCAACGAGTCGGAGCTGCACTCCCTGCTGTGGCCGGCGATTGGCCGCGATGAGGACCAGCCGATGTTCGTCATCTCCCAGAAGACGCTCACCGGCCACTCCAAGGCGGGTGCCGCGCTCTTCCAGACCGGCGGTATCATCGACGTCTTCCGCACCGGCCGCATCCCGGCCAACGTGTCGCTGGACTGCGTTGATCCGCTCATCGCGCCGAAGGCGAAGAACCTGGTGTGGCTGCGTTCGCCGCTGGATCTGGCAGCCGCGGGCCGCAACGTGAAGGCCGCGGCGCTGACCTCGCTTGGCTTCGGCCACGTCAGCGCGCTCATCGTCTACGCCCACCCCGGCGTGTTCGAGCAGGCCGTGTCTCAGCAGCGCGGGGCGGATGCAGCTGCCGAGTGGCGTGAGCACGCCGAGCAGCGCCTGCGCGCCGGCCGCGCACACTTCGAGGCCGGAATGCTGGGCCGCGCCCCGCTCTTCGAGGTCATCGAGGGCCGCCGCCTACCGCACGCCGACGCCAAGGTGATGATTGACGGCTACGGTCTCGTCGACGCCGACAAGGCCGCGGAAATCTCCATGCTCCTCGACGCCGATGCGCGCCTGGGCAGCAACGGTGAATTCCCGGGTGCGTAACCTCTAGCAATTAGGGCCAGTTCAAGTACGAACTGGCCCTTTCCTTTCGGACTAACCTCGTTTCGCTCTATGTCGCGACGATATTTGCTCACCAACGCTTTTCAATTAAATGTTCCATCACACGCTTTCAAACATCCGCCGAAAAATATTGACAAGCATGATTACGGAATCAGCGATTATGCCAGCTTCACGGCGCGATGAGTTCGGTGCGTGTTTTATCGAATGAGCTAACGAAACTGCCTTACGAACAAAACTACGCAGTTCACTATTCGCTGGTCCTGGAAGTTCTACTTCAACAACTCGTGCCAGCCGGTTTTTGAGTTTCCCTCATTAAATTTATCCGCATCATCACCATTCCGTAAGTGACGAGTTTCGTCAAAGGCTACGCGGTTCAATTCATGTTGGCGGACATGAAAAACTGACAGTGGCAGACACGGGATTTAGGGGTTTGGGGAGTTTTTATTGGGGGTAGGAAAATGGCTCTTCCGGTTTCGGGGTGCGTAGCGGGGTGAGGTAGAAATCGACGGGATCAGCGGGTCAGCACAACATGTAGGGGTCCCTGGTGTGAAGATGAAAGTTCCTACACAACCATCTAAACCCACCAGGAACCCGTACTGTGAAGCCTACTGGAAACCTCGTTGCCGACACCATCTGCCGTACCGCGGAAATCGGGCTTGCTATCACCGGTGCTGCTGATGCCGGACCGCTGACCATCATTGAGGCTACGCCAGTAGCCGTTAGCGGCGTGTGCCCGGACTGCGGACAGTCAGGAAAGCTGCGCGACCACATCACCCGTCGACTCGTTGATCTTCCCGTTGTTGGATTCCCCACCAGGCTGCACGTAACAGTCCCCAGATTCTTATGCACAGCCGACTCATGTAAGAGAAAGATCTTCCAAGAATCCTTAACCTGCGCTGATGACGGCGCCAAACTCACTGACCGGGTCACCCGCTGGATCTTGCAACGCCTCGCTATTGACCGGATGAGTGTGTCAGCTACCGCCAAAGCACTCGGTGTGGGCTGGGACCTAGTCAATAAAGTCGCACTAGATGCCTGCCGCCAGCTTGTCTACGGCGACCCTCACCACCTAGACGGAGTTCGCGTCCTTGGAGTCGATGAACATGTATGGAAACACACCAGAAAACCAGGCCAGGCATCAAACCTGGTGACCATACTCGTTGACCTCACCCCGCTGGTGGACGGGCGTGGGCCTGCACGCTTGTTAGACATGCGACCGGGCAGATCCGCCCATGTGCTCAGCGGGTGGCTTAAGGAACGCAACCCCAGCTTCCGGGAACAGATACAGGTGGTGACCATGGATGGGTTCACCGGATATGCCACCGCAGTCGAGCAGCAACTACCACAAGCTGACAAAGTCATGGACCCTTTCCATGTAGTGCATCTGGCAGCCGACAAGCTCACCAGTTGCCGACAGCGACTCCAACGTGAGACCACCGGGCGCCGCGGACGCAAAGATGACCCACTGTACAAGCATCGGCGCACCCTGTTGACCAGGACGAATTATCTCACCGAGCGGCAAAAGCAACGCTTAGAAATGCTGTGGGCCACCGATGACGACTACGTGTGCCTAGAAGTAACGTGGTTGGTCTACCAAGACATGATCGCAGCGTACGCGCATCCGAAGAAATCGGAAGGCAAAAAGCTCATGGAACGCATCATCCACACCCTGCGTAAAGGATTACCGAAAGGCTTAGAAGAGCTCGCCCAACTGGGACGCACCCTGTGGCGAAGGCGCAAAGATGTGCTCGCCTACTTTGATATCGGTGCATCCAACGGCCCCGTCGAGGCAATCAACGGCAGACTCGAACACCTACGCGGCATCGCCCTAGGATTTAAAAACCTCAACCACTACATCTTGCGATGCCTAATCCACTCCGGACAACTACAGGACAAAATCAACGCACTCTAAAACCGGAAGGGCCTGCAATGGCTTCAGTAATAGTTCCACTATTGATTTTTGACATAAGCAAAAACGCCACACTGGCAGGATCAGTATCAGCTTTTGGAACAGGTTCGCTTATTCTTTTGAGCCTGTTTGCCGGTGCATTAACAGATAAGTTTCATCCCTCAGTAGTGCTAAAACTAGTTACTCTCGCTCAAACGATCATTTGGATCAGCATTGCTCTCATGCTCTCCTTTAGTGATCTTCCGTTACTCCCCATAGTTTTATGCATCGTTCTCGCTTCCGCGCTCTCTGCATTCGACGCACCAAGCGAACAAAGTCTCATCAAGCAGATGGTCCCTACAAGCGATCTAGGTACAGCAAATGCTATCGCGCATGGACGTGAATCCACTGCGGAAGTTTTCGGCGGACCGAGCGCCGGACTTCTTTACGGTTTAAACCCCCACTTAGCTCTTTTTGTCCAGGGAGCATTCCATGCCATCGCCTGCGCTCTCGTTCCTCGAAAGCCTAATTCAGCGTCAACAAATCAGCTACCCGAAGAACACGACACAAATGTTTCTGTTCTAAAGTCCTCGACTGATGGGTTCCGTTTTGTATTTAGCCACACAGGGCTGCGCGCAATCACTCTCGTGGCAGCCGTTGCCAACATTCCAATGTCAGCTTTTATCTTGGTACTGATTTTTTCATACCGCGCTACAGGAGAATCTGCATTCATTATCGGTTTGATTTCAGCATCTTTTGGATCCGGTGTCATCGTAGGTTCTTTTTTGGCCAGCAAGCTAGCAGAGGTTGTACCACTAGGAAAACTTGGCACTATAGCTTTACTTACCTTCACAATAAGCCTTATTGTGCTTACCACACTACATAGCAATACGGTCGCCACCATCATTGCTTTGTTTATCGCGGGTCTACCCCTAGCGTCTTTTAATACTGCAATTGGGGCTTTTACTGCCGCCATTACCCCTGACTACCGAATGGGCGCAGTAACCACAGCTTCTACCATTCCTGGAATATTTCTCATGCCATTCGGAGCATTTCTCGCTGGCTTTGGATTTGAGCACTGGGGAGCTTCAACAACACTCGGACTCATTTCAACATTCGCGCTCATTGCCACCATGATGACGCTAACCTCAGCGGTTCGCGGAATACCATTGCTATCTCAACTCGACGAAGTTCAATCCTGATAGTTCCACTCTGCACTGTAATGCTCTTAAAATAAGGATTACCCCATAGAACGATTAAGCCAAATAACTTTCGACGACATATACCTCATCTCCCCGTCCAGTTGGAATGATTGAAACACCGTAATGCTCCCAGACCTAATCAAAATCCAGGACTTCCAGAAAGAGAACTCTGGGCGACTGGTGAGCGACGGTTTCAAGGAGCCCGACCCCCGGAAAGTAGACACCGTGGGGTGAACAAAATGTAGGTGTAAGCCTATCAGGCCTTAAGCGGCTTGGGACTCGAACTCATCGGGGGTTTGGTATCCGCACCATGTGTGCCGACGGCACGTGTTGTAGCGCACGCACCACCGGAATACGTCTCTGCGGCAGATAAGTTGATTGGCGAAGGTCTTTGTATCTTTGAGGACCTCCCGTTTTAAAGCCGCGTTGAACGACTCAGCGAGCGAATTATCCGCGCTGGTTCCCACCGCGCCCATCGACTGGGTAACGCCCAAGCGCCTGCATGTTGCCTGGAACTGCGATGAGGTGTACACGCTTCCGTGATCTGAGTGGAAAATCGCACCGTCTAGACCTCCTCGCAGGTGGGAAGCGTTTTCGAGGGCTTCTTCTACCAGTTCGGTGCGCATGTGATCTGCGATAGCAAAGCCGATAAGTTTGCGGGAGAAACAATCAATAGCTGTTGCTAAGTACATGTTCGTTCCGTCTGCGATCGGCAGATACGTAATATCGCCGACAAGCACACGATTTGCAGCGCAATCGGTGAAGTCACGGTTCACCAAGTCTGCGAACACGCGCCGGCTTTTGTCGCGCACAGTGGTCTTGACCCTGCGCTTCTTCTGAAATCCGAACAGGTTCTGGGCCCGCATCAAGCGGGCCACCTTTTTGCGATTGATCCGCTTGGCAGGGGTTGTAGCACCGTCGCGACGTGTGGGATCGTTGAGTTCGGCAGTGATGCGACGAGCGCCCCACACGCGGTTTTCAGCATCGAAAATGGCCTGGATCTCCGCGGCCATCACAGCGTCATCTACAAGGCGCGCACGGCGCCGCGGAGCCGATTTCTTCCATTTGTAGTACGAAGACCGATTTAGGCCCAGGACTGTGCACATCCGCTTGACCGAGTAGTCGGCGAGATTGTCACAGGCGAACTGGAAGCGGATCACTAGGTCGTCTCTTCCGCAAAATACTTCGCGGCCTTGCGCAGAATATCGCGCTCTTCACGAAGCCTTTTGTTTTCGCGTTCTAACTGGCGAATTCTTTCCGCATCAGCAAGCTTTTCTACGGGTGACGATGCATCATCATCCTTAGGCACGTTGGTGCCGAATTGCTTGTACCAGTATCCCAAAGTCGAGCGATTGATCCCGAGTTCTTCTGCGACCTTGCGCATCGAGGTATGACGTGAGCCGCAGTCGACAACCGAACAAAATCATCGAAAGCCTGTCCCGACTCTGATTCATGGAAGTAAACAACGTTCTTCTGCGCTACTTCTCGCGAAGGATCCTGCGCCACATCGAGGTTTCCCGACCGCAGTCGCGTAATTGAAGATTTAGCGCGACCATAGGCTTCGAGCAAATTGAACAAGAACTCGCGATCATATTCGGCACGGCCACCTAGTTTCGACGTTCGTTCCTCGACTGCGCGCAGGTTCAACTTTGCCATTGTGACGCCTCTATTCCCTTTATCAATTCACGAAAATCTACAGCTCAACCGGGCAAGACCACGATCAAGGGGCCGCCACAGACAAACCTTCGATAATCATAACAAGGCTCACTTGGTGTAATGCCGGCTTCGTCTCTCCGGCCTCAAATTCCGCTGCCTTCATATCAGCATCACTTCAGCTTCTCGGAACTCTCCTGTTCCAGTTCTCGTGCCGACCGCAAAGAAGAATATTCTTTAGCAATCAATCGTCCCCGCTTACGCAAGACTTCGAGGTTATATCCGGCTTCTGCCTCGTCTGCACAACATTGAAGCATCTTACCGGTTACTGGAGCTCCGTTAATCTTTTGTGCTCGCAGTCCACCGGGATAACAGCTATCCCGGTAAACTAGGACATCAATCTACCGAGATAAACCTTATCCCCAATGCCCCAAGCGCATGAGAGGAGTCAGCTGTGGCAAAAACAGTCGAATTGGAATGGATCCCCGCTGATGGCAGCGGTCTTTCTCGACGCGCCAAACAAGGAGGTAAGTATCACGCTTTCGTTCCCGATCCACTTGCAGGCATGTCGTTGAAGCTTCCGTCCGAGCTCTCGCGACGTATCGTTCGCATCGAGCGGGAGATTCACAATCTTGGGATGAGAGACAATACCCATTCCCTTGAAGGCGTTGCGCGACTCCTGCTCCGTTCTGAGGCCGTCGCTTCCTCCCGGATCGAGGGAATCGCTCCTAACTCCGACAAAGTGGCCATGGCGATCCTCGCGCGTGAATCAGATTCCGGAATTCGGGGTTTCAAAGAATCCGCAACAGCTGTCGCCCGCAATGTCGCCATCCTCGACACCATCAATGCAGACTTGGCTTACAAAGACGAGCTAGTCCTGGATGACATTGTTGCAATGCAGACAGCGCTCGTTGCAGAAAAGCCTTTACAAGGAGTACGTACTACTCAAAACTGGATTGGCGGGTCTGACTATCACCCCATCGATGCAGCTTTTGTTCCCCCGCCTCCCGTGCAAGTCCCAGAACTCCTCGATGATCTCATTGAATACTTCAACGGGGCAGACCACGCCGCGCTCGTTCAAGCAGCGCTCGTTCATGCACAGTTCGAGACCATCCACCCATTCCCGGATGGGAATGGGCGCGTGGGACGAGCCATGATTCACGCACTTTTGCAGCGCAGAGGGCTCACCGATGCTGCGGTTCTCCCTGTCAGTATGGTGCTGGCAACGCTCGGTGACCGTTACGTCGACGGACTCACGAAATTCCGCGAGGGTGACGTGCTGGCATGGATCTCTTTCTTCGTCGAGGCTGCACAAGTCGCCACCACCAAAGCAGCTGAACTTGCGGATAGCGTCGCCGCCCTAGAAGCAGAATGGATGGACAAGGTCAATCACCACCGCACTGCGCAAGGAAGCAAGCGCGCATTGAAATCGAATTCGACGGAGTTCCAACTGCTCAAGAAGCTTCCTGCCATGCCTTTGGTCACGGTGCCCATTGTGAAGTCCGAGCTGGGGATTTCATCGACAAGCACGGCCCGAGACGCGCTCGATTCACTCACCGAGGCTGGCATTCTGCGTAAGAAAGTCATCGGTGCGGGCGGGCTTCTCGGTTATTTCGCTGACGATGTTTTCATGTTGGTCGACGATGCTGAACGCCAACTCGCTTCGACGCAGTTTAATACTCGGCTTTCACCTCCGACCAACCGAGCAGTTCCAGCCCTTCGCAATAAATAAGCAGTAATCAATAGTGGTCACCTACTTCGTTTCCTTACATAAGGCAAAGCGTCGTGCTGATGCGACGCTGCAGGAGGGGGCATCGGAAAGCTCAAAAGAGACCGTCACTAAAAGTGACGGTCTCATCATGACGCAGGTTAGGTGCCCTTGACGTTGAGGATCTGGCGCAGGGTGTGCTTGACCTCAACGAGCTGGGCGGCATCAGCCATCACGCGGTCGATGTCCTTGTAGGCGTCCGGAATCTCATCGACGAACTCGGCGCCGGGACGATAGACGATGCCTTCCATGCGTGCGGCAAGATCCGCCTCGGTGAAGCGGGCCTTGGCCTGGGTGCGCGACATGACGCGACCCGCGCCGTGCGGCGCAGACTTGAGGCCCGGCGGGTAGCCCTTGCCTTCCACGACGTAGCTAGTGGTGCCCATCGAGCCGGGGATGAGGCCGCGGTCGCCTTCGTCCGCCTTGATGGCGCCCTTACGCGTGAGCCACACATTTTTGCCGTAGTGGCTCTCACGTTGGGTGTAGTTGTGGTGGCAGTTGATGCGCTCGAACTCGAGGGTCTCCCGGTCTGCGCCGGCCCAGGTGGCGACGCAGTCGAGGAAACGGTCCATCATCTCATCGCGGTTGAGCAGCGCAAAGTGCTGTGCCCAGTGGAGATCCGCAATGTAGGAGTCGAACTCTTCCGTGCCCTCGACGAGGTAGGCCAGGTCCTTGTCCGCGAGCTGGATCCAGTGCTTCTCGCAGTGACGCTGCGCGGCCTCGATGTGCTCCTGTGCGATCTTGTTGCCCACGCCGCGCGAGCCAGAATGCAGGAACAGCCAGACGCGGTCCTCTTCGTCGAGGCAGAGCTCAATGAAGTGGTTACCGCCGCCCAAGCTGCCCAGCTGCTGACGCCAGTTTTTGGAGTGGCCGAGATCCACGCCAGTGTCCTGGGCCAGCTGCGAGAGCTCGCGCGTGCGGGCCTCGGTGCGCGGGTCCATGATCCAACCGTTGTAGTTTCCGGGCGAGAGCGGAATGGAGTCTTCGACCGCGGTGCGCAGGTCCTCGAGAGCGAAGTCCTGGATGTCCGCGTGGGTGAGCCCCGTGCGCACGGCAATCATGCCGCAGCCGATATCCACGCCGACGGCCGCCGGGATGACGGCGCGCAGCGTGCCGAAGACAGTGCCGACCGAGGAGCCCTTGCCAAAGTGGGCATCAGGCATGAGCGCCACATGTGGGTAGACGAAGGGCAGGTCAGCGACGAGTTGTGCCTGCGCCACCGTCTTGTCTTCAACAATGGAGGCGAAGTTGTGCAGGCGCATAAGAGAGCCTTTCTCTGCGTTTGCGTAACGCAGTTCGTGAGAAAGGGCCTGCTTGGGCGGCTGACTTATAAGTTGTGCGCGCGGGTCGCGCGGCTGGCACCAACGTCCGGGATAAGCAGGGCCGCTTTCCCGGGAAATGGTCAAGTCAGCCTGTTAGAAGAGTTGCTTAAAGAGGCGTCCTAGCGGCTGATTGTTATGGGTCATCATCGCGGTTCGCCTCCTTTATGCTTTCTTGTTCTTCTTCTTTCGGGCTGTTAGTGCTGCGTGTGAGCCTACACGATCTACGCGATTTCTACATGCGATTGATGATGCAAGGAAATTCACCCAGCCACGAAAACTTGACACCGTCCATTCAACCGCATTCACTGCCTGCTCATTTGTTCGTCCGTCTGGCGGGGTGTCGTGCGCCGTGACAAGCTTCGTTTAATCGTTCAGCCCGCCTCGCCCTAGTCGAGAGTGGGCTGGATCTTTATCTGGGTTATGCAGCAAGAGTGCACTGGGCAAGGCCGACGTCGTGGTCGCCGGCGGCATCGACGAGCGCTTCATCTCCCGCGCCAACGACCCGAACGAGTCCGAGCTGCACTCCCTGCTGTGGCCAGCGATTGGCCGCGATGAGGATCAGCCGATGTTTGTCATCTCCCAGAAGACGCTCACCGGCCACTCCAAGGCGGGTGCCGCGCTCTTCCAGACCGGCGGCATCATCGACGTCTTCCGCACGCACCGCATCCCGGCGAACGTGTCCCTGGACTGCGTCGACCCGCTCATCGCTCCGAAGGCGCCGAACCTGGTGTGGCTGCGCTCCCCGCTGGACCTCGCTGCGGCAGGCCACAGCGTGAAGGCCGCGGCACTGACCTCGCTTGGCTTCGGCCATGTCAGCGCGCTCATCGTCTACGCTCACCCAGGTGTGTTCGAGCAGGCTGTGTCCCAGCAACGCGGGGCGGATGCCGCCGCCCAGTGGCGTGAGCGCGCCGAGCAGCGCCTGCGTGCTGGCCGCGCCCACTTCGAGGCCGGCATGCTGGGCCGCGCCCCGCTCTTCGAGGTCATCGAAGGCCGCCGCCTTCCGGCACAGGACGCCAAGGCCGCCGAGATTGCCATGCTTCTCGACGACACCGTGCGCCTCACCGATGACGACACCTACCCCTCCGCCTAAGGCGCTAGCCCCCTAACAGCAAGCCCTTAGAACAAGCCGAGGACCTCCGCTCAGAAGCGGGCCTCCTCGGCTTCTTTTCTGTCTGCACCCTTCGCCTCGTGATAGCTTTTCGCATAAGGCACCGCTTACTTAATTGCGAGACTTCTACGAACCAGAGGACGAAGCATGGATATTGAAAAATTCCTCATAACAGCTGTCGGCTCACTCAGCGTCATTTCCCTTGCCGGTTGGCTCATCGCTGATTACGAGTGGTCAACCAGGGCCACGACGGTTATGGGGTTTGGATTCCTAGTCTCAGCACTGATTAATAAGCGCGGGCAAGAAAAGGCCGCTGGCCACCGCCAGGTTTCGGAAGAATCTGCGCAGTGACAGCGTTTGGGCAGTTAGGAGCGCTCCCCGGCTAGCTGCTTTCCCAGGTGCAGTAGCCATGCGGCGATTATTATCGGGACTCATCTGACGCTCTCCTGAAAGAAGCTACTCATGACCCAACCTCCGTATCCGCCGCACACTCCACCCCCAGGCCCCGGTCAGCAGAGGCCGCACCAGCACGGGGGACCACAGCAGAACCCCTATGCCAACCAGCCTTTCCCACCCTTAGGCACTCCCCATAACAATCCTGGCGGCGGTTACGGGGCTGCCCAGCCCCAGCCAGAGCCACTAAAGAAAAAGTCCGTCGTTGGAATCATCGCCACGGTTCTCGCCGTTCTCGGCACAATCATCGCCTGCATCCCCGGCATCTACGCCGCAGGCTGGATCCTTCTCCTCGCAGCGCTTATTACCGGCGCGGTCTCACTTTTCCTCAGCAACCAGTCAACTGCGTGGGGAGCAGTCGCCCTGATCATCACTGTGGTGGGCAGCTTGATCGCCTCGGTCGTCTTTTTCTTCTTCATGGCCGCAAAATTCATCGGTTCTCTTCCGGACACTACGCAAACACCCGAAATATCAAGTTCTGTCGTGGGCACGACGGTGCGCCCCTGGGATGAGGAGGAGACGCTGGACAGCACGGGCTCCCCCACCCCAACAGCGACGGAATACTACAACAGCGTTCCTGATGAGAACGGAAACCAAGTCCTTGAGGAAGGCACGCCCGGTTCGCGTTCTAACCCGCTACCGCTCAACACGACGCTGAAAGGGCCGGAATGGCACGTGGATGTCAGCAACCTCAACTTCGATGGCACGGACGAAGTCATGGCCGCGGACCCTTCCTACAAGCAGCCGGACGAGGGGAAGAAATACCTGGTCTTTGATTTGACCTTGACGTACGTGGGCAACGAGACCGACGCCGGCTCGGAAATGGCGTTCCTTTACTTCGGCCCGGGCGAGGAATCGAATGGGCAGCCCCTCATGTGGGATGTCAATGGGTTTATCGACGTAGACACTCCCTTCCAGCCGCAAGAGAAACGTACCGGCCGAGTGGCTGTCAGCGTGCCTGAGAATGGCGCGGAAGACGGCGCGTTCGGCATCGTCGTGCCCGGCACCGAGATTCCCTTCCACCTCGCTCTGAAGTAGGGCTACATCCCTGCCGTCTCGTCCTGTGCCTGCCGTGCGTTGTCTGAAATCTCACGCGCCCTCTGCTCCAGGTTCTCTTGGGCGCGGGCCTGGGCTTGAGAGGAGCTATCAGAGCGCGGCGGGGCTTGGATAAAACGCTCGGAGTGTAGCCCCAGCTGCAGTTCCTTGGCACGCAACACCTCGGCATCAATCTTGATGCCGACGATGAGCACGGTGTTCATCAACCACATAGCCATGAACACCGCCATGACGGTGCTTAGCGCACCATAGGCGCTGGCCGCAGCGAGGTACTTCAGGTAGAGGCCCACCAGCCCCAGGACACTACTGTGCCCACGAGCGCCACCACCGAACCATAAGTAATCCACCTAAAGCGCCCAGGCCGCACGTTGGGGCCGAAGTGATAGAGCACTGCAATGAGCGTGAGCACCACGATCACAGTGACGGGAAAGCGCAGCCAGTTCCACACCGGAAGGAAGATTCTTACCAAGTACGTGGCGGTATCTTCTAGCCCTACGTTGCGCGCGAGCGGAATCAACCCTTCGTTAAGAACAGCATCACGCAGCAAGTTGGCAAAAAGCACGATGACCGCGCCCACCACGATGACTGCTGTCAGCCCCCACATCAGCGCCCACGTGCGGATGATCCCGCGGCCTTCCACCCGGCCGTACACGGTATTGGCAGTGCGCGAGAAGGCCCGCACATACGCCGACGCTGAAAACAGCGAAATGGCCAGGGAAATGATCAGTGCCAACGTGCCCTGCGCGCTAGAGCCGATGATCGTGCCGACGACCGTATGGGCTTGCTCAGAAAGCGAGCCAGGGACGTACTGTTCGATGAGCTCTGAGGTCAGCTGCTCCACTTCCGCTTGGCGGGAGGAGAAGATGAGCGTGGCAATGGAGTAGGCGGCCAGTACCGTGGGCGCAAAAGCCATGAGCGTGAAGTAGGTCATCCCGGCGGCACGGTCCATGAAGGCATCGTGGAAAAAGTCATTCCACGTGCGGCGGATGATCAGCCCCCAGCTCTCCTTGCGGAGCCGGTTGTCCCTGGAGAAAGGGTCGCGTTCCTCATCGTGGCCCTGGACCTCAAGGATGGTCGAGCTCTTAAACGGCACGATGGTCTCTGGCTCTTCGGCCGGAATAGCGTTGCCGCCAATCTCCTCTTCGCTCATATCTGACCAGCGTATGCGGCACAGCCCGCATTCAGGGGAAGGACACTCGGGCCACAGGCTAAGCCGTGGTTACACTGGGAAAGCATGACTGAGAAGAACACCGAGAACAAGATCAACGTAAAGTCCTTCGAGCTCGACCACCGGCTTGTCGACGCCCCCTATATCCGCGTCGCCGACCGCACCGACCTGGGCGGCGGAGTCGAGATTATCAAGTATGACCTGCGCTTCTGCCAGCCCAACAAGGAGCACCTCGGCACCGAGGCAATCCACTCGGTGGAGCACATGATGGCCAACTTCATGCGCAACTACACCAACAAGCTCATCGGTTTTGCCCCGATGGGCTGCCGCACCGGCTTCTACGCCATCACCAACGGCATGGAGCAGGACGAGCTGCTCCGCGCCGTCGAGGGCGCACTCAATGACATCCTCAACGCCACCGAGGTTCCCGCCGCCAACGAGGTACAGTGCGGCTGGGGCGCCCACCACTCACTCGAGGGCGCACAGGAGGCCGCACGCGATTTCCTCGCGGCCAAGGATGAGTGGCTCAACGTCATGGCCTAAGCGGCGGTGAAAGCTTGGGGCAATGGAGCCCTAACAGCTAGTGCTCGAGGCGTCGGATCTGGATGCGGGAGAAAACAGCCCGGCGACGCCGAGCCCCAAGACGCTCGCCATTAAGGTGCAGCGCGCTGCGCTGAACTCCGCGAACAGGCCTGGGACCAACAGCATCGCCACCGCGCAAAGAAGGGCCGAAACAAAGAGGAGGATGGCAAAGAGTACGTCTTTGGGGATGTACATGCGAGGTCCTTTCTGGGCACCTAGTGTTTGCGGCGGCGAGCTAGCAATTCAACGCTATTTTAAATATTTCGCACTTATATTTCTACCCCTAGCCAGATGGGCTCCGGCTCCAACGTCACGCCGAAGGCCTTTTGAACCCCGGCGCGAATCTCGCGGGCCAGCGCAACGATGTCATCTGCGGTGGCCTCACCGCGGTTGGTCAGCGCCAGGGTGTGCTTGGTGGACAGGGTTGCCTTCGCACCTGACTCTTCACCCGGGTAGCCCTTGGCAAAGCCGGCTCGCTCGATGAGCCAGGCGGCGGAGAGCTTTTCCTTTCCTTCTCCAGATGCGGTGCCGCTTGTCGGCACCGCATGGCGCGGCATGCGGTCCGCATCCTCGTCGCCGCGGGCGGCGCGGACGGCTTCCTGGATGGAATCGGCAAGCTGCGGTTCCACGATGGGGTTGGTAAAGAAAGAACCGGCTGACCAGGTGTCGTGGTCTTCTGGGTCGAGCACCATGCCCTTGCCGCGACGCAGCTTCAGCACTTCCTCACGGACTTCCGCGACCGGGCGGCGCTCACCGGGGTTCTGGGTGAGCTGGCCAAAGCGCAGGGGTGTGGACAGTCCATCGGTGGTCAGCTGCAGCTCGATAGCCAGCACCACGCCGCGTCCAGTGAACTTCAGGTTGGAGTAGCGATACGCCAGCTCTAATTCTTCCGCCGGTACCCAGCTCGCGGTCCGCGTAGCGCGCTCATAGAGGTAGACCTGCGTGAGGACGTCGGAGGTCTCCGCGCCATAGGCGCCGACGTTCTGTACCGGTACGGCACCCGCATTGCCCGGGATGCCGGACAGGCACTCAATGCCGCCCAGGCCGCACTCCACGGTCAGGGCCACGACGTCATCCCACACCGCGCCCGCATCAGCGCGCACGAGGCCGTTGGCCACGGTGACATCGATATCCTCGAAGTCGAGCACCACGACCACGACATCCAGCTGACCTTCCGCCACCACGAGGTTGGAGCCACCGCCGACGACGAGGTAGTCCTGGGAGGCGTCGTCAAGCGCGGCCAAGGCCGCAACCGCCGACTCAGCGCTGCCGCAGCGCACCGTCACCAGCGGTGCACCACCGATGCGCAGCGTCGTGAGATCGGCGAAGGTGGTCTCGGAATCCAGCGTGACTCCGTCAATGTCAGCGAGGGTCAGGAATTTATCTAGCACGTCTACCAAGGTAGTCTGTAACTCATGTCAACCCGTAGCGAAAACACCGTTATCATCAACCAGCCCATCGATAAGGTGCACAAGGCACTGACCACTCAGGAGTACTGGGACTTCATCGTGGCCAAGCTGTCCCCGGAACCGGGTACCGTGCACGAGTTCACCGGCAACACCGCTGTGCTCTACGAAATTCTTCCGACCTCCCTCCTTCCGGAGGCCGTTCGCGCCATGGTCTCCCAGGATCTGAAGGAAAAGCGCACCGTGACCATCGGCGAGTTGGTCGACGAGCAGATTTCCGTCTCCTTCACCGCTGACGTCAAGGGCACCCCGGTCGACTTCAAGGGTGACATCACCTACAAGGCCCAGGATGAGACCACCGTTCTGGATTACGTCACCGAGGTTTCCGTCAACATCCCGATGATGGGCGCTGCCATCGAGCCGAAGGTCGCTGAAGCTCTGCAGGAGCTCTACACCAACGAGGGCAAGCTCACCGAAGAGTGGATCTCCAACAACCTCTAAACAACTCCCTACACCACAGTTGTTGCCATGGCCGATCACGCGCATAACCTGAAGGCTCAGGAAAGCGCTGGTCGGCCTTTTGGCGTTGTTACCCGCGGCACCACCAACCCCAACCGCCTGCGCCGCTGCGATCGGTGGATGGTGGCGCACCCGGAGATCTCCTCGCTGTTGCGCTCCACGAGTAAGCCGCTGGCTCTCGACGTCGGCTACGGCGCTTCCCACACCACCACCGTGGAGTGGGCCGGCTGGCTGCGCAGCGTTAACCCGCATACCCGGGTAACGGGCCTAGAGATTTCCCCCGAGCGCGTCCTGCCGCCGCGCGATGGTGTCAGCTTCGAGCTCGGCGGCTTCGAGCTTGCCGGCTACCGCCCGCAGCTGGTGCGCGCCTTCAATGTGCTGCGCCAGTACGACGTCGACCAGGTGGAGAAAGCCTGGAACACGGTGACTTCACGCTTGGCTCCCGGCGGCTACTTCGTGGAGGGAACCTGCGACGAGCTGGGACGCAGATCGGCCTGGGTGCTTCTCGACGCCTCCGGCCCGCGCACGCTGACCCTCGCCTGGGATCCCTTCGACGTGGAGCGCCCCAGCGATATTGCGGAGCGCCTTCCCAAAATCCTCATCCACCGCAACGTGCCGGGTGAACCGATCCACGAGCTCTTGCAAGCGGCCGACGCCGCCTGGGACCGCGCCGCCGGCTGGTCTCCATATGGCCCGCGGGTGCGCTGGCGCATGGCGCGCGAAGAACTCCGGCAGACAGTCCCCATCCACCCGGTGAACCGCCGCCTGCGGGACAACGTTCTCACAGTGGATTGGGACCTGGTAGTTGGCCAACTTTAATCCAGTGCGCCACACTAGTAGTCATGGCTTCTTCTAAATCTCCCGCCTCGACGGCCTGGAAAATTTTCATCGGCGTACTGGTGACGCTCCTGCTCATCATCTTGCTTGCTGAGCTCGGCCTGCGCTGGTTCTTGGGTTCTCAGATGAAGAGCCAATTTACCCAGTCCGCCAAGGAGCAGGGCGTGGAGACCTCCGAGGAACCGGAGGTGAGCTTTGGTGCCAGCCCTATGGTCTTTGGTTTGCTCAACGGCAAGATTCCGCAGATGGATATGAAGACCCCGTCCACGCTGAAGATTGAGGGCACCACCATCACCGGCCAACCGGCCGCTGATGTGCACGTCGAAGACATGACGCTGTCCAAGGAGCCGGTTGCGGGCACGCTGCGGGCTTCGACGACGGTGCCGGATCAGTTCCTGCTCGCCAGCTTCCAAAAGGCCATTGCTGAGCAGTCCGGCTATGACGCCTTGGGCAACCTGGTGGTCACCGCGATTACCGCCAACGATGCCGAGGACGACCTCGAGGTGGAATTTGCCGGTGGCCTAGCCACGCTCTCGCTCAAGCCGGAGGCTCGCGACGGCAAGCTCGCCATCGATGCGAAGGAAGCATCGCTCTTCGGCTTCGACCTGCCCGAGCAGGCGACCTCCGCGATCTCGAATGCCTTGGCCGAAGGCATGGAGGAACAGCTCGCGGGCCAGCAGCTGACCTTTGAATCCGTGGATGTTGGGGCTGGGGAACTGACGCTCACCCTCATTGGCCACGACGTTCCAATGAGCGAACTCGATTCCGCCACCGCGCCAGCACAGCAGGCACCGGCTAATTAAGAATTAAAGGCTCTCTATGGAGAGCTGCGTATCCAGGGCTTCGTCGTCTGAAACGACGGAGCCCGTTTCAATGAGGCACTGATAGCCCGCTTGCTCGGCAGCACGCGCATACTCCGGCAACGGCAGAGCCGGACGCTCAGGAAGAATGAGCCCCAAGCGCACGGGCAGCGGGCAGGCCTCGCGGAGAGTGACGAGCTCGGAGAGGAGCGAGGTGGCATCCCCGAGCAGCGCATCCACCGCAACCCACACCTCGGCGGCACCTGATTGCACGGCCAGCCGCGCCTCCGCCGCCTTCACCAAAGAGTGGTGGCGCCCGGTGGGATAACCGGCAACGGCAATGACGTGTTCGGCGCCCTCAGCGGCAAGCACATGGTGCGGGGAGACCAGCACTCGTTGTTGCCCCGCCGACTGGTTTCGCACCTCCTCCACGGAGGCCTCAAGCAGATTCAGCATTAGTAGGAATAATCGCCGTTGATGATGGCCTTGAGCTGCGGGCGCACATCAAACCAGTACACGCCAGTAATGATGGCGCCAATCCAGCTAACAAAAGGCAAGGGCAGGTTCATCACCACGGCAGAACCGAAGAGCAGCCCGACCCATACCCACTTGTTCTGGCGGTCACCAGCACGGAAAGCGTCTTCGCGCGTCATCGCTGCCAAGACGGCGCCGATGAGGGCGAAGAGAGATACCGCGATGAAAATGTAGTGCGGTATCGACGCAAGAATGTTAAGAAAAGTGTGCATCAAGAAAGACTAACTAGTTCTCGTCAACTACTTCGCCGTCAATGACATCATCATTCGGCTTCTGTGCGTAGGGGTTGCGCGGGCTTTGCGGCTCCTGCGGCTGCTGGGCATGCTTGCCCTCCGCGCGCTGCTCCTTGGCGTTGTTGATAGCGCCCTGCACACCCTCACGGGTCTCGTTGAAGGCCGTGGTGAAATCCTCACGGGCCTTCTCAAAAGACTCCGAGTTGCGGGTCTCACGGGCGGCGGAGGACACAGACTCCCCAATGTTCTTGGCCGTGGAGGTCACGCGGTCGAGGAAGGACTCTTCCTTCGCAGTGCCATCACCCATGCCCGCCTCATCGGCGGCACGCGCAATGCGATCCGCCTGTGCGCTCTGGGCTTGGTTCTGGCGCTCTTCCTTGAAACGGCCACCAAAATCCTTGGCCACACCAAAAGCAGAGGAACCGGCATTCTTGATCGAGTCAAATACGGACATGGTCGTCACTCCTTGTTAGACGCCAAAAAGCAGATGATTAACAGTGTAGATAACCAACCCCGCCAGCGCACCCACAACCGTGCCGTTGAGGCGGATGAACTGCAGGTCCTTGCCCACCATGAGCTCGATATTCTCGGAAGCCTCCTGGGCATCCCAGCGCTTAATGGTCTCCGGAATAATCGCGATGATCTCCGGGGCGAATTTCTCCACCGCGTAGCGCGCGGCCTTGTCCACCAGCTCGTTGGCTTGGGCCAGGAACTCGGAATCCTCCAGCAGGCGGTGCGCCAATTCCTTCACCTTGGCGGTGATCTTCTGGCGCAGGAAGGACTCTGGGTCGGTGAGCTGTTCAATGAGCGTGGAGGAGACCGTCGCCCACATCGCCGCCGGCGCCTTCTGCGCCTGATCGGAGGCCAGCATCTCCTGCTTGATACCTTCGATGCGCCCGCGCATGTCCTCATCCCACTGCAGGTCCGAGGCCAGCTTGGACAGGTTGCGGCGAATGGCTAGGCGGGCTTCGTGGTTGCCGTTGCGGCGAACTTCATCGGCGAAGTCCACGAGTTCGGCGTAGACCTTCTCCCCCACCATCTCGCGGGCAAAGCGCGGCGCCCAGCCGGGCATGCGCTCATCGATAGCGGTGACCACCGTGGATTCCATGCCGAGGATCTTGCCGTGTGCCCAGTCAATGAGGTCATCCTCCAACGGGCGCACCTTGCCTTCCGCGATATAGCCCTCCAACAGGCGTCCTAGCGGCGGGCCCCATTCCGGCTCTGCCAGACGGTCCATGACTTGGGTGCGGATGAACTGCTCTGCCTCCGCCGGGTCTAGGTCTGCGACCACGCTGGCTGCGCGCTCACCAATCCACGCGGAGACCTCCTCCGCCCGCCCAGGCTCCACGCCCTGGCGCGCCAACCACAGCGGTATCTCCGCCTCCCGCACCTTGGCGCTGAGTGCGTCCGCGGTGAGGAAGTTCTCCTCCACGAAGTCCTTGAGCGCATCACCCACACGGTCCTTGTTGTTGGGGATAAGTGCGGTGTGCGGGATGGGCAGCCCCATGGGCCGGCGGAACAGCGCGGTCACGGCGAACCAGTCCGCCAGTCCACCGACCATTCCTGCCTCCGCTGCCGCGCGCACGTAACCCACCCAGACGGGAGCCCCGCTTGCCGACGCCTGCCACCACGAGCACCCCAAAAAGATCACCGCCGCAGCAATCAGGAAGGACAGCGCAATCGCCTTCCAGCGGCGCAGGTCCGCCCGGCGCGCCTCCTGGTTTCCTGGCTGCGGCACAAACGACGTCTGCGACGCCGACGTTTCCCGAGCCGGCTCAAGCCCTGCGTCTGCGCGGTGCGTCATGGGTTGGTTCTCCTTGGGTCTGCGTAATGATGGGGAATAGTGAATCCATTAATCAACATTAGTGGGCGTACCGGACACATTCGATTGCCACCAACACTAAGATCGACTCCTAGCTTTATGAACGCCAGCCTGCCGAGGGCCCGTTTGTGGTTCCGTAGATGAACCGTCCGGCATCCAACGCCTGCTGATCAAAGAAACCGAACCTAGCCGCCAGCACGCCTTTCGCCTTCTGGTGGTTACGGGAAGTGGCGGTCATGAACACCACACCCGCCATCAACTCGGCGAGCTTCTCCGGTGTCACCCAGTTGGATGATTCCTCGGTGTGGTCGTTGTCGATGTCCATCACGACACAGTCCGAGGAAATGAAGCTCGCAGACGAGCGCCGGTCGTTGGTGTAGGTGGCGGCGACGTGATCCAACAGCGCAGTGGTGGTCATCTGGCGTCCTCGCCTTCACGCTCGACCACCGGCAGCAGGCCACGGATGTTCTTCAACAGGTCATAGATGAACAGGCGGCCTTTCTGCGTCCAGTACATGTGGGTGCAGGTCTTGCCCTCGTCGTACTCGTACGTCTTGGACTGGGTGTAACCCTTCTCAGCAAACTTGGCGTAGAGGAACCAACGCCCGGACTGGTGAAACTGCACCTGCTCCCCGTGCAGAATCTGGTTGAGCTTCTTCGCCGACAGGCCGTAGTCCTTGGCGATCTCGGTGGTGGTGATCAGCGACGGCGACGCCAGCACCACGTCGTAATAGGACACCTTCGCTGGTAAACCTGACCTGCTGGATGCCACCAGCCCTTTCAAGGGGGTAGTGATTAACGACCCCCTGCAATGACGCGCCAGGGCATCTTTCGTGTTGGCGTAGCCGAGGGCGGTCGCCACGTCCCGGCCGCAGAACAGGACCTGCCCGCCCGAGGTGATGGTTCGGATCGTACCGATGGCTCCATGTCCCGTGCTCTTGCCTCGGCGTCATCAACCAGGTAACCTCGTAGTCAACATGACCGGTTCCGCTTCCCGCCTCAATGGGAGTCCAGGGCCGGTCTTCGTTTTTGTATCAAACAGGGGTGCGCGTGGAGCAGGTGAAGCAGTTCAAGACCTACGGTGAACAGGTCGAATTGCTTCGTCAGCGTGGGATGCGAGTGGATGATCCCCAGCATGCTGAGACGCTGCTGGCTCAATTGAACTACTACCGCTTGTCCGGATACTGGTACCCGATGCGCCGTTTCTCCCAAGACGACGGCACTGCCCGAGATGAATTCGTTGAGGGAGCATCGTTTGACCTGGTGGTAGCCCTCTATGGGTTTGACGAACAATTGCGCCACAGCGTGTTCATCGAGCTTGATCGCGTGGAGTTGGCTATTCGAACCAAGCTCGGTCACGAACTGGGTCGCCTTGACCCGCTGATCTATTTGGATCCCCAGCGTTTGAGCGCCCGGGCACGGCAGCGAAACAAAGACGGGCGTAGCGTGCACGAGGTGTGGCTGAGAAAGTACCAGTCGGCATTGAAAGCGTCGAAGGAGGACTTCGTCGCCCACCACAAATCCAAATATGGTGGGACTCTACCCATCTGGGCGGCTGTCGAAATCATGGATTGGGGGATGCTGTCGTACCTGTACGGCATGTCACCCAATATCGTGCGCAAACGGATTGCCGAGCCCTGCGGCTTAACTGGTCCTCAGCTTGAATCATGGCTGAAATCCTTGAATATTCTGCGTAATTACGCAGCTCATCATGCAAGGATGTTCAACCGTGTTTACGACATCAAACCGAAACTGAACAATGACGTCAGGCTGGCTCCGGTAGCTGAAGGAATGAATCGCGTGTTCGGGCAGCTCTCCCTTATCCAATACTTGCAGCGCCAACTGGAATTGTCTCCAGCCGACCGGCTACCGAAGCTGTTCCACACCTACCCGCACAATCCCATCGTGCCGTTTTCTCGCACAGGAGCACCTGACAGCTGGGGCGAGTTGCCTCTCTGGCGCGTCTAATCTTTGCGGTAGTAGTCGCATTCGTACCCGTCTGCGTCGAGTGTCATGGCGTGGACGAGGAGGTCACGAGCGACTGCTTGGACGATGTACTCGACGAGTTTCTCGCCGTAGTTCTTCAGCTGCCCCCACTTGCGTCCGGTTGTGACACCGCTGTAGGACTCACTTCCAGTACTCCCATGATCGGGCTAGACGCACCCTGCGCGGAATCGGCAAGCAAATAGCGAAAGCCAAACGCGCTGTTGACGGCGATATCGCTATCAAGCGCAACCGCTATATCGATCTTTCCGCCCCGAACAAGAAGGTCAACTACGCTCTTGCTGCCAAACACCGAGCCCTAGCCGGAATCAAAGGCTATGAAACCGACCTTGTTAACTTGCCTGCTAACGAGGTAATTGGGCATTACCGCAGGTTATTCAACATTGAGAAATCGTTTCGGATGTGGAAATCAGACCTGAAAGCACGCCCAATCTACGCCAGGAAACAAGACGCGGTCACCGCACATCTCAACATTGGTGGCGAAACCATCCATGCCGCCGTACCACTACCCCCGGAAATCCAAACCCTCGTCGACACCATCACCGCCCCAACCCTTCGGCACTAATTTGAGCCAAGTCAGGTTAGTGTTCGCGTCGCTCCCTGCGGCGCCATTCACGCGTATGGCACCGTAGGGGCGTCGTCAAGCGCCCGCTCCCCCTTTTCTCCCGCCCGGCACGCGCCCCACAAACACCAACAACCCCACCTCCTCACATGGTCTCCCATGTGTTTGTTTGGAGGTGGGGGTTGTGGTGGTGTCAGTACAGAAACTTAGGCGTTCAACGTCCTAGGAGGTGCCTAGTTGATGCGGCCGGTTTCCTTGCGGTACTGGCGGTAGTAGCGGCGGCCATACTTGACGGAGACGATAGCCAGGATGGCTACGACGACGCTGGCGATGGCGCCCACAATCAGGTTGATCTGGTAGTCAGCACCGGCGGTGCCCTGCGGGTACAGCTTGGTGCCGAAGCCCCAGATCAGGATGCCCAGCGCCGGCAGGATCGAGAGAACCAAGCCCATGCCCACCCAGGTGGAGGTGCGCAGCAAAGAAGAGTGCGGTGCACTGTAAGAAACGGGGTCATATCCCTCGATGTAGGAGTCCTGAATCTTACCGGAGAACTCCGGGTAGGTCTCGCTGTGGTGATCAGCAACTGCCGGGTTGAGGTTGCTCATGGCTGAAACTTTCTCTCGTTCCTGTTAATCCTGTGAATGACTATAGCTTAGTCGTCCTTGCCGCGGAAAGCAGCACGTGCACGTTCGCGGGTAACCGCGGAAACCGCGGTCAGCGGCACACCAGCCGGGCAGACGTCGGCGCACTCGCCGTAGAGCGAGCAGTGGCCGAAGTTCTGCTCCAGATCGTCCACCATGTTGCGTGCGCGGCGGCCACGCTCTTCCTTGCCCAGCGGCATGAGGGAGAGGTGGACCAGCTTGGCGCCGGTGAACAGGTGAGCAGCACCGTTCGGGCAGGATGCCACGCAGGCACCGCAGCCGATGCAGGCGGCGTGATCCAGGGCGTACTCGGAGGTCTCGTGGTTGACGTGCAGGGTGTCAGCGTCCGGAGCGGTACCCGCATCCATGGACACGTAGCCGCCCTGCTCCATGACGTGGTCCAGCTTGGCGCGGTCCACGATCATGTCCTTGATGACCGGGTAGGCAGCGGAGCGGAAAGGCTCCAGCTTGATGGTGTCGCCGTCCTTGAACTGGAAGAGGCGCTGCTGGCAGGCCGGGGTGTTCTGACCCGGGCCATGCGGGCGACCGTTGACCAGGAGGCCACAGGTACCACAGATGCCCTCACGGCAGTCGGAAGCGAATGCGAACGGCTCGGTGCCGGCCTCAATGAGGCCGTCGTTGACGTGGTCGAGCAGCTCCAGAATGGACATCTGCTCGGCGGCGTCGTCAACCTGCACGGTTTCGAACTTGCCTTCTTGCGTCGGTCCGGCTTGACGCCAGATCTCAAGTGTCAGTTTCATTACTTGTAGTTCCTTGTCATCAGCGGGATCGAATCAAAGTACAGCGGCTCAGCGTGGCGGATGAACTCGCCCTCAGCAGCGCCCGGCTCCCATGCGGAAACGAAGCACCAGTTCTCGTCATCGCGCTCGGCCTCGCCGTCCTCGGAGAGGTGGTCCTCGCGGAAGTGAGCACCACAGGACTCGTCGCGGTCAAGGGCGTCAATACACATGAGCTCACCCAGGTCGATGTAGTCAGCAACGCGCAGACCATACTCGAGGACCTGGTTCATGTCGTTAGCGTCACCAGTGATGCGGACGTTAGCCCAGAAGTCCTTGCGCAGTGCGCGGACCTTCTCGATGGCAACCTTGAGGTCCTCGACATTACGGGACACACCACAGCCCCAGTAGAGGATGTCACCCAGCTGGCGGTGGTAGTACGCCGGGCCGTGCGGATCCTCGCCCTGGATGGACATGAGGCGGTCGATGCGAGCCTGTGCGCGAGCAACGGCGTCGTTAGCCTCGGCGGAATCCTCGGCCAGCTTGGCCTCACCCAGGTGGTGAGCCAGGTAGTTCGGGATAGTGAACGGCAGGGTGAACCAGCCATCAACGGAAGCGGACAGCAGGGAGTTAGCACCCAGGCGGTTCGCACCGTGGTAGGTCCAGGAGCACTCACCGGCGGCGAAGAGGCCGTCGATGGCGGTCATCTCGTTGAAGTCCGTCCACAGGCCACCCATGGTGAAGTGGCAGGTCGGAGCGATACGCATCGGGGTCTCGTAGGCGGACTCACCGATGGCCTCTTCGTACATCTCGATGAGGTTGGAGTAACGCTCGCGGATCTTGTCCTTGCCCAGACGCTCGATGGCGTCGCGGAAGTCCAGGTACACGGAGTTGTGCAGCGGACCAACGCCCAGACCCTTGTTGATCTGCTGGGAAATGGCACGGGAAGCCACGTCACGCGGGACGAGGTTACCGAAGGCCGGGTAGCGGCGCTCTAGGAAGTAGTCGCGCTCCTCTTCCGGAATCTCGTTAGCAGGACGGTCATCGCCCTCCTTGATCGGAGACCAGATGCGGCCGTCGTTACGCAGCGACTCAGACATGAGGATGGTCTTGGACTGCCACTCGGAATTGACCGGCAGGCCGGTCGGGTGGAACTGGATGAATGCCGGGGAAGCCAGGTAAGCACCAGCCTCGTACGCACGCATCATGGCGCCAGCGTTGGAGTTCTTAGCCAGCGTGGACATGTGGTAGACGTTGCCGTAACCGCCGGTACCGAGGATGACTGCGTGGCCGGTGAAGGCCTTGAGCTCGCCGGTGATGAGGTTACGGGTCACAATGCCGCCGGCACGCTTGGTGCCGTTGTCGTTGTAGGTGATGACGTCCTGCATATCGTGGTGAGCGAAGAGCTCCACGTTGCCCAGGCCAATCTGGCGGTACAGCGCAGAAGTGGTGGACAGCTGCAGCTGCTGGCCTGTTTGACCACGGGTGTAGTAGGTGCGGGAGACCTGCACGCCACCGAAGGAACGGGTAGCCAGGGTGCCGCCGTACTCGCGAGCGAACGGAGCGCCGATGGCGTTCATGTGGTCGATGACGCGGATGGACTCATAAGCCAGGCGCCAGCAGTCGGACTCGCGGCAGCGGTAGTCGCCGCCCTTGACGGTGTCCTTGGTGTGGCGGTAGGCGGAGTCGTTATCCACCTTCTTGTGGCGGGAAGAGTTCACACCACCCTGCGCAGCAATGGAGTGCGCGCGACGCGGGGAATCGTGGTAGGTGAAGACCTTCACCTTGTATCCCAACTCGCCGAGGGCAGCCGCAGCGGAACCAGCAGCCAGGCCGGTACCGACGACGATGATTTCGAACTTGCGGCGGTTCAGCGGGGAGACCAGCTCCATGTGGTCCTTCTGGTAGCTCCACATGTCCTTCATCGGGACGCCGTGCGGCTCGTGGGACTCCAGGATGCGGCCCGGCTTGACACCCGGGACGATGGACTGCGGGTGCGAGAAGTTCGGGTGCTCGCGCTTGAGTTCAGTATTCGCGTTAGTCATGGGTTCAAAACTCCTTTAGCTGACCCAGCCCAGGGCGACGGACAACGGCATAACGATGTTTGCCAGGCACACGACGGCCGGGACGATGTACGCCAGGATGACAAAGACCTCGCGCCACTTAGCACCGGTAATGCCCAGGTCGGAAGCCGCAAGGCGGATGCCGTGGGTCAGGTGCAGGAAGAGGCAGAGCATGGCAACGATGTAAATGATGGTCACCGGCCAGCGGGAGAAGGTAGCGATCATGTTGGCCTTCACTTCGCCATGAGCGAAAGCCTCCGGAGCGATCGGCTGAACACCCATCGTCAGGTCCAAGATGTGGAAGACGATGAACAGGAGCAGCACGACGCCGGTCACCAGCATGGTCTTCGTTGCGAAGGAATCCATGCCGCCCATCAGGTTGGTGCGCTTGAACTTACCGCGGGATGCCTTGGAGCGAGCGGTCAGCGCAAAGGCGCCGTAAATGTGGGCGATCACGCACGCCAGCAAGACGATGCGGATGATCCACAGAAGGTGCCCGCTCGGAATCAGCGGATCACCCATGCTGCGCAGGAATGCGCCGTAGGCATCGATGGCTTCCTCGCCATTGTGGGCCGGCAGGTAGAGCTTCAAGTTGCCGGCCATGTGTCCTACAACGAACAGCGCGAAGAACAGACCGGTAATTGCCATCGTCAGTTTCAAAGCCCAGGACGGAATTCCTGGCTTAGGACGAATCGTTTCATTAGTAATGCGGCCGTGAGCAAGGGCTTCACGGTCAGGATTTTTTACAGACATGACACCTCCATTGTCGCCCTTACCTTACGCAGGACTGCGCGCTGACCACTACTTATCCCTTTGCTTTTAACGCCCCCTCCCCCACCTACAGGCCCCTGACAGAAATGAGTTAAGGCAAGGGTTGCCTTAAGTGTCCCCCGACTTATGCCGGTCTACCTTGATCACTTCGCTTTACGCAATATTAACCTTGCGAAAACATTTCGCGGTTGAGACTTTTGTCACAGGGTGTGACTCGAGTGACGACCCTACCCCTTTAGGTGTCAAACTTTCGCTTGGTACACACCCCTCACCGCCCCTTCACGCCCCGCTAACACCCCCACTTCGCAGCGAAGTTAAAATGCTTCACACATTCCTTGCAAAACTATTGTTATGACCGAAAGGCACTAGGTAACCTAGCTCACATGAGCAAGACATACGTAGGTTCGCGCCTGCGCCAGCTGCGCCGCGAACGTGATCTCAGCCAAGCCTCCCTCGCCGCTACGCTGGGGCTTTCCGCTAGTTACGTTAATCAGATTGAACATGACGTACGCCCCCTCACCGTTCCGGTCTTGCTTAGGATTACTGAAGCATTTGGTGTGGATGCCACTTTCTTTTCCCGTGACGATGACTCGCGGCTACTCGCCGAGATTCAAGATGTCGTCCAGGACCAAGAAATCTGCCCCTCCCCCGTGGAATTACAGGAATTGTCCGAACTGGTTTACAACCACCCCACCGTTGCGCGCACGCTCGTCGACATTCACCGCCGCTACCGCAATATCCGCGACAAGCTTTCCCTCGCCACCGATACCCGCCGCTCCGACGGCAACCAGGCGCTGTCCATGCCGCACGATGAGGTTCGGGATTTCTTCTATGCCCGCCAGAATTATCTCGATGAGTTAGATCAGCATGCAGAGGCGATCTCCGCGGAGCTCGACGTCGTCCCCTTCCACATCCGCGACATCGAACAGGCTCTGGACGACAGACTCACCACCCAGCACGGCGTGGAGATCCTCACCACCGATCGCATGGATGGCACGCTGCACCGCTTCGACAAGGACAGCGGGACCCTTCGCCTTGCCAGCCGGCTGAGCGTCGGCCAGCGCGCCTTCCGCATGGCAGCTGAGCTTGGCTTCCTCGAAGCGGGCGCGCTTTTCGACGAGCTCGTGGAGGAAGAACCGTTTACTTCAGAGGCCTCCATCAACTTGGCCAAGCGGGGTATCGCCAATTATTACGCTGCGGCCACGCTCCTCCCGTATGGCCTCATCCATAGCGAAGCCGAACAGTCGGGGTACGACGTGGAATACCTCTGCAATGTCTTCGGAGTGGGCTACGAGACGATTGCCTCCCGCCTCTCCACGCTGCAGCGCCCCAACAAGCGCGGCATCCCCTTTACCTTCGTGCGCGTTGACCGCGCCGGCAACATGTCCAAACGCCAATCCGCCACCGGCGTGCACTTCTCCAACTCCGGCGGCACCTGCCCCCTATGGAATGTGTACGAGTCCTTCTCACACCCCAACACCATTTCCCGCCAGTTGGCGCAGATGCCAGATGGGCGCAATTACCTATGGATCTCACGAACGGTGAGCTACCCACAAGGCCGTTTTGGGGATACGAACAAGCTCTTTTCCATCGGTCTGGGCTGCGAGGCACGCCATGCTAATCGCACCGTGTACGCCCAGGGGCTAGACCTCAATGCCCTTTCCGCCGCCACTCCCATTGGCGCCGGCTGCCGCACCTGCCCGCGCCAGAATTGCTCCCAGCGGGCATTTCCCGCCATTAACGAACAGCTTGTCGTCGACGCCCACCGCTCTGCAGTGGCACCCTATTAACTAAAGCTAGTTAACGGCGTAATCGCGCAGGTTTTAAATCATCCATCTTTACGCCGTTAACGCAGATGAATCTTAAAAGCTGGGGAGCACTCTCCATCGAGCGAAAGCCTCCGAAGAAAGATACTGAAGCAAGAAAGGGGCCTACTTAGTGCGATGAGCTGGAATTATGACCCAAACCCTCGGCGCTATACATTGTCCTACAAGCCCCACCCCATGGTTTTCATTGCCAAATCTGATGGATTTTCCCGACTCGGTTGTTCTATCATGGTCAGCGACCGATAATCACCAACAGAAAGGATTATTATTATGTCCAGCTTTGGCGAGAACTTCCTTGGCCAGATCCAGAAGCTCGTGCTGACGATCGTCAACGCACCGTTCGCACTGTCTTCCAAGCTCTTCGGCTAAGGCCAGTCGCGCTTCGGCGCTAAAACCAACACTCCCCCTCACCGCCACCGATTCACGTCGATGGGATGAGGGGGAGTGTTCTTGTTTTAGTTCTTAGAGGTTAATCATGTGGCCGCCGATGCCCTCGGCTGCTTCCTTCATAGCCTCAGACAGCGTCGGGTGAGTGTGAACGTTGCGTCCGATCTCCTCTGCAGTGAGATCGAAGCGCTGCGCCAGGGTCAGCTCCGGCAGCAGCTCGGACACGTTCGAGCCCACCATGTGACCACCAATGAGCTCACCAAACTCGCCGTCGGCGATGAGCTTGACGAAGCCCGCGGTCTCATTCAGACCAGCTGCCTTACCGTTAGCGGAGAACGGGAAGGTAGCAACCTTGATGTCGCGGTCAGCGAACTTCTCACGAGCCTGCTCCTCGGTGTAGCCGAAGGAGGCCACCTGCGGGTTGCAGAAGGTGGCGCGCGGCATGTTCATGTAGTCACCCAGCAGCTGGGTCTCAGCGCCGGCGATGACCTCAGCAGTCACAACGCCCTGCGCCTCAGCCACGTGAGCGAGCTGCAGCTTCGCGGTGACGTCACCAATGGCGTAAATGCCTCAACGTTGGTGCGCATGTAGTCATCAATAGCGATGGCGCCGCGCTCAGTGAGCTCGACACCGGTGTTCTCCAGGCCGTAGCCCTCGGTGCGCGGGGCGAAGCCGATGGAGACCATGCAGCGGTCCACGGTCAGCGTATCGGTCTTGGAGCCGTCCTTGGACTCGACCTCAACGGTGACATTGTCACCGTTATCCGTGATGGCGGTGGTCTTGTAACCAGTCAGGAGCTTCACACCAAGCTTCTTGTATTCCTTGGCGATAGCCTTGGATACATCCTTGTCCTCGTTCGGAAGGACGCGGTCCATGAACTCCACGATGGTCACGTCTACGCCATAGTTGGCCAGAACGTACGCAAACTCCATACCGATGGCGCCTGCGCCAACGATGACCATGGAATCCGGGGCCTCATCGCTGAGGATCTGCTCCTCGAAGGACACGATGTTGCCGCCGATTTCCACGCCCGGAAGGGAACGGACGACGGAGCCGGTGGCGATAATGCAGTTGTCAAAGGTAACGGTCTTACCCTTGTCATCGCCCTCGGTAATCTCGATGGTCTTGGCGTCCTTGAAGGAGCCGAGGCCATTGATCTCCGTAATCTTGTTCTTCTTCATCAGGTAGTGCACGCCCTTGACGATGCCCTCCGAGACCTTGCGGGAGCGCTTGTGCGCAACACCGAAGTCGAAGGAAACATCGCCGGAAATACCAAAGGCCTTCGCCTCATGGTTGAAGGTGTGTGCAACTTCAGCGTTCTTAAGAAGAGCCTTGGACGGGATGCAGCCCACGTTGAGGCAAACACCGCCCCAGTACTGCTTCTCAATAACGGCAACCTTCTTGCCCAGCTGGGCAGCGCGGATGGCGGACACGTAGCCGCCGGGGCCCGCGCCGAGTACTACAACGTCAAAATGTTCATTAGTCACGCCCTATAGGATACGTAACTTTGTGCCCGCTGTCCCACCACCCCCATGCTGTGCTCTCGTATCAGTCCATAACATTCCTGATACGCAAGCCACAGTGCACTGATGCGTAGAGGGCACACAACGCACAAAATAACCCCCAACCACCCGAGGGGGCGATTAGGGGGAGAGAAACGTGGGGCCGCACGCCCCGCAGCTGTTTAGTAAAGACCCCAATCCAGGGCGATCTTGGAGGAAGTAGAGGAGCCGGAGTGAGCGAACTGGCCCAGCACCTGGTTGATGGAAACGAGGATGGTGTCAAAGAGGTTCATTCTT
Organism: Corynebacterium minutissimum; assembly: GCF_000988205.1. GTDB lineage: Bacteria > Actinomycetota > Actinomycetes > Mycobacteriales > Mycobacteriaceae > Corynebacterium > Corynebacterium hiratae. The sequence goes on from NZ_LAYQ01000010.1 coordinate 134,949, forward strand.
CTTCTTTCTGTTGGTCTTCTAGCAGCCTTCACGGCCTCGTGCGATGTCACTATGCGGCACTGCCACCTTCTGCCTTGCAGGACGGCCGCCGCAGTAACGGTCTCCGCATCTGGTTCGACTAACGAATGGGCCAGCCATTGCGTTACATAGCCCACGATAACGCACGGAAAGATTATGACACGGTTTCCACTTCAATACCACCATTAACTTTAATATCTTGGTATGTTTAAACACGTTACCCTTATCTTGGGGTACTGAAATTCCCATCTACCAGCACTATTACCCATCTCATGGGTGGCGTGTCCGGAGCATCTTTTACACTTGCCCCTACATTTCCGCTCATCACTTAGAAAGCGAGATTCTATGAAGATTGCGCGCTCTCTCACGACGCTAGCGGCTGCCACCGCCCTAGCACTTGGCGCCGTAGCATCCCCTACCGCGGGCGCATCCGAGGTCACCCCGGAAGAAATCCGCGGTGATGCCACACCGTCCACCATTTCCGAGCTCGACATCTACGGGGAGATCGAAAAGTACCTGCCCAAGGACTCCGCCGGAAACCCGTCACCGTCCCGCCAAGAATATGAAGACGCCATTGGTAAGAACGTCACTTTTAAGGACGTTGACGTCAATGAGATCCCGGACAGCAAGCAGTGGATGGGCTACGTCCTGAAATACCCGGACTACCGTCAGAGCGTCAAGGCCCTCAATGCCACCGCACCAGCGATGGACCGCACCGTCCCTCTTGCAGTAATTACCCCAGACGGCACCTTTGATTCTTCCCGCCCCACGCTTTATCTGCTCAACGGTGCTGGCGGTGCCGAACAGGGCATGGACTGGCTGATAGCCACCACGCGCGAAGACTTGGATCCCAACAAGGAGGGCACCCAAGAACTCGATGAGTACTACGGTGACCGAAACGTCAACGTCGTCATCCCACAGGCAGGCGCATTCTCCTACTACACCGACTGGGTTACCAGCCCGGACCGCAGCTACCTCAAGGGCCCGCAGAAGTGGGAGACCTTCCTCACCAAGGAGCTACCGGGACCGCTGGAGAAGTACATCAACGCCAACGGCAAGCGCGGCATCGCAGGCATGTCCATGTCTGCTACCTCTTCGCTCGTCCTGGCCCAGCACAACCCCAACTTCTATGACGCTATCGGGTCCTTCTCTGGCTGTGCGGCCACCTCGACTCCACTGCCGAACTTCTACACGCAGCTGACCGTGAATCGCGGCGGTGGAAGCACCGAGCAGATGTGGGGACCGATGGGCGGTGACTACAACCGCTACAACGATGGACTCATCAACGCCACAAAGAACAACATGGGTAATTCCCAGGTCTACGTCTCCGCTAACTCGGGATTTGCCGGAATGAACGATTTGGGTTCGTCCAGGATTGAAAAGCAAGGCCTGGCCGGAGCCTTGAAGTCCTCCTCAACCCTGGTGGTAGAAGGCGGCGTCATCGAGGCAGCGATGAACGCGTGCACCCACGACCTGCAGGCAAAACTGCAGCGCGAAGGTGTCAAAGCGGATTTCAACCTGCGCAATACCGGTACCCACTCCTGGCCGGGCTGGTTCGATGACATCAACTCCTCCTGGCCCACCTTCGCTCGTGCCTTTGGTCTGCCGGTGGAGCCGGTCTCCACGCGGGCGTCGGAAAGCGCGGTGAACGCGGACGCTAACGCCAAGGCTGAGGATGCCGATAAGCAGAATATGGAAGAGGCCGAGGCTGATCCCCAGACTCCCGCTGACTCCCGGCCCGTAGACCCAGAGGCCATCGAACAGTAAGCTCTACTCGCACTACTGATTGTTAAATAAGGAATGTAATGAAGCGTCTTAGCTCTCTCCTCGCCGCCGGCGCGCTCTGCGCTGCCGCGCTTATCAGCCCCGTTGCGGGTGCCGCCACCATCACCCCGCAGCAGGTTGCGGGTGACACGCCGCTGTCCACCATCTCGGACCTGAACGTCACCCCGGAGGTGCAGAGCCAGAAGTGGTACGAGCACTTCAAAGATGACGCCCGCGTTCTCAAGCTGGAGGCTACATCTCCGGCCATGAACGGCCGCGCGATTCCGCTGGCTGTTATCCCTGCTAAAAACCCGGACCGCCCGACCGTGTACCTGCTCAACGGCGCCGGTTCCGCGGAGCAGGACTCCGATTGGCTGTACATGTCCGATGCCGTGGACTTCTACGCGGACAAGGACGTCAACGTTGTCGTTCCGCAGGCAGGTGCATTCTCCTACTACACCGACTGGCTGGAGGAGCCCAACGGTAAGTACCTCAAGGGCCCGCAGAAGTGGGAGACCTTCCTGACCAAGGAGCTGCCTGGCCCGCTGGAGTCTCGCCTGAACGCAAGCAACAAGCGCGCCATTGCCGGCATGTCCATGTCCGCAACGTCTTCCCTGCTGCTGGCGCAGCACAACCAGGGCTTCTATGACGCGGTTGGCTCCTTCGCCGGCTGCGCCGCAACCGCCTACCCCACGGAGTACCAGTTCCTGCGCCTCACCGTGAACCGCGGCGGCGGAGAACCGGAACAGATGTGGGGCCCGATGGGCGGTGACTACAACCGCTACAACGATGCCCTGATGAACTCCGAGAAACTGCGCGGCACCAAGCTGTACATTTCCTCCGCATCGGGCTTCGCGGGTGAGCAGGATACCCCGTCTTACTACATGAACAAGGGCTACAGCCCGCTGGCCGCCTACGCGGGTTCGGCACAGCTGCAGGTTGAGGGCGGCATCATCGAGGCCGCGGTCAACCACTGCACCCACATGCTCAAGGCCAAGCTGGATAAGCAGAACATTCCAGCCACCTACAACTTCCGCAACGTGGGCACGCACTCCTGGCCGGGCTGGCGCGAGGACCTCGTAAAGTCCTGGCCCACCTTTGAGGAAGCTTTCAACTCCTAAAAGGTGAGCGGAGCGTGTCGCCCCACGGTCTGGCGCGGCGTGCTCGCTCCCCTGGCTTCGGATAACCCAGACAGGGCGGTAGGATAGCGGCATTATGAAGCTGCTTTCTACCGCCCTTTCGCATATCTCCGCCGCTCGCGACCGCGCTGCACTTACTCGGGATAGCTACACGAGGGTGGATTTCAACCTCGGCTTCGAGGTCACCCACTATGACTTGGACCTGACCTACCGCGTGGAGCCCAACATGCTGCAGGGCGAAGCCATCCTCCACATTCGCGCACTGGAGGACTTTGACAAACTCACGCTTGACCTCGGCGGCGCCATGGTGGCTCGCCGTATCACGGCGAAACACGCACCCCGCGTGGCCAAGTTTCGCCTGTCCGCCGGCAAACTGCGGCTGACCTTTGCCGATACTATCGTGGAGAACCAAGAGTTTGAGCTGCACATTCGCTATGGCGGCTCGCCGCGACCGCTGCGCACGCCGTGGGGCGAAATCGGCTGGGAGGAAACAGATTCCGGCTCCCTGGTGGCCAGCCAACCCAACGGTGCACCCAGCTGGTTCCCCTGCGATGACACCCCGTCAGAAAAGGCCACCTATGATATTCGCATCACCGCTGACGATCCTTTCGTGGTGATTTCCAACGGCAAGCTGGTCTCCCGCCGCAGCGCAGGCGGTTCCATGACGCGCTGGCACTACCGCGTCAAGCACCCCATGGCCACGTACCTCGCCACGGTGCAGATCGGCGAATACTCAGAGATTGATCTGGGCCGAGACGTCCGCGCTTGGGCGCCGGCTCGCCTGAAGCAGGTAGTCCTCGAAGAGTTCGCCCAACAGCAGGAAATGCTGGACTTCTATTCCTCTCTCTTCGGCCACTACCCTTTCCCCGACTACCAAGTGGTCATCACCGATGATGAGCTGGAGATCCCGCTGGAGGCCCAAGGCCTGTCCATTTTCGGATCCAACCACGTCAAGGGCGACCACCTCTTTGAGCGACTCATCGCCCACGAGCTGTCCCACCAGTGGTTCGGCAACTCCGTGGGCCTTAGTGAGTGGAAGGATATCTGGCTCAACGAAGGTTTTGCCTGCTACTGCGAGTGGCTGTGGTTCGAGCACGCGCATGGCCGCCCGGTGCATGAATCGGCGCGTTCGCACTATCAAGTGCTCGCACGCAAGAAGCAGGACATCGTGCTCGGTGATCCGGGCACGCGCGACATGTTCGATGACCGCGTCTACAAGCGCGGCGCGCTGACTGTTCACGCACTTCGCCGCCTCGTGGGCGATGAGGTCTTCTTCCGCACGGTCCGGGATTACCTCACCGCATCCCAGCACTCCGTGGTCACCCCGGAGGATCTCATCAGCCGTGTGAAGAAGGAAGCGGCAGATCCTTCTGCGGTCGATGCTTTGTTGGACGAGTGGCTCAACCACACCGCGCTGCCCAAGTTCCCGGTCTAGACTTGTTCACCATGCGCAGGATGCTTGTTACCGGCGGTGCCGGCTTTATTGGTGCAAACTTCGTGAGGCTCGTAGCCCAGCAACGGCCCCACGTAGACATCACCGTCTTGGACAAGCTCACCTACGCGGGCAACCGCGCCAACCTTGACGGCGTGGACGCCACCTTGGTGGTGGGAGACGTGGCGGATGAGAGGGTCGTCGACAAGCTCGTGGCCCAGACGGATGCCGTGGTGCACTTCGCCGCGGAATCCCACAATGATAATTCGCTGCGGGATCCTTCTCCCTTCCTCCACACCAACGTCATGGGAACCTTCGTGTTGTTGGAAGCCTCCCGCCGCCACGATGTGCGCTTCCACCACGTTTCCACAGATGAGGTTTTTGGTGACTTGGAGATTGGCGCCGATACCTACTTCACCGAGGAGACTCCGTACAACCCCTCTTCGCCCTATTCGGCCACGAAGGCCGGTTCGGATCACCTGGTGCGCGCATGGGTGCGCAGCTTTGGGCTGCGGGCAACCATTTCGAATTGCTCCAATAATTACGGCCCTTACCAGCACATTGAGAAATTCATTCCGCGGCAAATCACCAACCTGCTTCTGGGCCAGCCCGCCAAGCTTTATGGCACGGGCGAGCAGGTGCGGGATTGGATTCACGTGGACGATCACAACGAGGCGGTGCTTGCCATCCTGGACCGCGGGCGCATCGGTGAGACCTATAACATCGGTGCCGACCAGGAGGATACGAATAACCGCCAGGTCATCGAGATGATCTGTGAGCTGATGGGTGCTACTGATGACGGCCGCGCGAACTACATCCACGTGGCGGACCGCCCGGGCCATGACCAGCGCTACGCCATGGATGCCAGCAAGCTGCGCCGCGAGCTGGGCTGGGCCCCGCGCTACACGGATCTGCGCGAGGGCTTGGCCGCCACCATTGAGTGGTACCGCGCCCACGAGGACTGGTGGCGCGCGGGCAAGGAAGAAGTCGAAGCCAACTACGCGAAGCAAGGACAATAAATAGCCATGAAGGTGCAGTCAACGGCCATTGAGGGCCTGCTCATTGTGGAGCTCGACGTCCACGGCGACAACCGCGGCTGGTTCAAGGAGAACTGGCAGCGCGAGAAGATGGTGGCGGCGGGTTTGCCGGACTTTCAGCCGGTGCAGAACAACGTCTCCTTCAACGCGGAGAAGGGTGTTACGCGCGGTCTGCACGCGGAGCCCTGGGACAAGCTGGTCTCCGTGGCCTCCGGCCGGGCCTTCGGCGCGTGGTGTGATTTGCGTGAGGGCTCTGCCACGTTTGGTCAGCTGGTGACGCACGAGATTAGCCCCGACACCGCCGTATTCGTCCCGCGTGGCGTGGCCAACGGCTTCCAGGCGCTGGAGGCTTGTGCCTACTCCTACCTGGTCAATGACCACTGGTCCCCGGATGCGGAGTACACCTGCGTCAACCTGGGCATGGTGGACTGGCCGCTGGAGCCGACGGAGATCTCCGACAAGGACCGGGAGCACCCCGCGCTTGCCGACGTCTCCCCCATGCCCCCGCGTCGCATCCTGGTCACCGGCGCCAACGGGCAGCTGGGCCGCGCTTTAAAGAAATTCCTGCCCACCGCTGGTCTGGGCGCGGTGGAGTTCTGTGGGCACGAGGATTTCGATATCACCAACCCGCCTGCCCGCCCGTGGAAGCAGTACTCCGCCATCATCAACTGCGCGGCTTATAACGATGTCAACGGTGCGGAGGACGATCGCGCCGCGGCCTGGGCTGTCAACGCTTCCGCCCCGGCGAAGCTCGCGCGCATTGCGGCGGAGAATAACCTGACCTTGGTGCACGTCTCCAGTGATTACATCTTCGATGGCTCTAACGAGGTCCACTCCGAGGATGAAATGCCTTCCCCGCTGTCGGCCTATGGGGCATCGAAAGCCGCGGGCGATACCGCCGCCCAGACCGCCCCGCGCCACTATGTCATCCGTACCTCGTGGGTCTTCGGCGATGGAGCCAACTTCATGGCCACGATGCGCTCGCTGGCGGCTAAGGGGGTCAAGCCCTCCGTCATCCATGATCAGCGCGGGCGCCCCACTTTCGCCGAGGACCTGGCCAAGGGCATCATCCACTTGCTCAAGACCGAAGCCGAGTACGGCGTGTACAACATCTCCAACTCCGGTGATGCGGTGGGACGCGATGAAATCGCCATGGCCGTCTTCACCGGCGTGGGCCAAGATCCCGCCAGTGTCACGCCGGTCAGCACCGAGCAGTACCGCGAGATCGCCGGGCCCGAAGCTCCCCGCCCGCAGGAGTCCACCTTCGACCTGTCCAAGATTGAAGCCACCGGCTTTAAGCCGATGAATTGGCGGGCCGCTTTGGCGCTTTACCTGGGCCTTTACCCGGCATAACACTTAACTTCCCACTTAACATAACACCTGGGAAGTTAAGTGGTATGTTGAGTGTTATGCTGGGGCACACCGAGGGAAAGTCCTGCTCATGACCCCTACAACGCTCACCGAGCTCATCGCACAGCTTCGTGTCATTGGAAGCAATAAACAATCCGTAGAGGTCAAGTCTTCTGTCAGCAAGGAAGTGCTCTCCACGCTCAGCGCGTTTGCAAATGGGGACGGCGGGACGCTCATCATCGGCCTTTCAGAGCAGGAAGGCTTCACCCCAGTTAAGAAGTTCTCCGCCTCTACTGCCCAAGACCAATTGGAAACACGCTGCCAGCAGCTCATCCCGCCGGTCCGCCCGCGAATCGACATCATCGAATTTGAAAGCAGCAACATACTCGTCGCAGAGATCGATGAACTTCCCGCACGCGATAAGCCCTGCTATGTGGCCGAAAGGGGACTGTACAAAGGGAGCTATATTCGCACCGGCGATGGTGATACGCGCCTGTCCCAGTACGAAGTAAATCGACTCGTTGAAGAGCACACGCAACCGACCTGGGATGAAGATGCCATCCCAGATGCCACACTGGAGGACATTGAGGGTGCCGCTCTTGACGGCTTCCTCCAAGTGCAGAAAGAGCGCCGCCCCAAGACCTTTGCGAATGGACAGGACACAGCCCTCAAGCGCCTGCGAGTCCTCAAGGACGGCCACCCCACGCTGGCCTCACTCCTTGTCATAGGAGACTACCCACAGGAATTCTTCCCTCGATTAACGGTCACCTTCGCCCTGTTCCCCGGAACGTCGAAAGGTGATGTCACCACGGGCGTTCGCCTCCTCGACAGCGCTACCCTTCACGGCACGATTCCAGAGCTCGTGAGCGAAGGCATCGACATCGTAAAAAAGAACATGCGCACCGCTGGCTTTATCGGCGATAAATCCCGGACCGCACTTCCGGATTATCCACTGGTCGCTGTTCGTGAAGCACTAGTCAATGCACTCATGCACCGTGACTACTCCCCGACTGCTCGCGGCAGTCAGGTGCAAATCAACATGTTCGTTGACCGCTTGGAAATCACCAATCCGGGAGGCCTATATGGCGGGGTTACGCTCCGAAATCTTGGAGAAGCTGGCGTCAGCTCTACCCGCAATCAACGCCTTGCCACGTTCCTAGAGGACATTCCCCTACCGGAAGGCGGCGTCGCCGCAGAGAACCGCGGCACGGGCATCGCCACCATCCATCAGGCCTTAGCTGACGCACTCATGCCCAAACCGGAAATTATCAACCGGCTCGACAGCTTCACCATCATCTTCCACCGCCGCAGGGTAGCCACCCAGGAACGCTATGGCACCGCACGTGACCATGTGGAACACCTGCTCCACGGCAGCCCGTCCGTATCTACAACCGAATTAGTTGAGGCTACAAAGCTCAGCCGGACAGCAGTACAGAAAGCGCTTAATGAGCTCATCCGCGATAACATCGCCGAAAAGACTGAACCCGGACGCAGCCCTAAACAGCGCTACAGGCTGCGCAAATAGAGCATAACACTCAACATAACACTTAACTTCCCACGTGTTATGTTATGTGGGAAGTTAAGTGTTATGCTCGCCAGCCCGCGCCGCCGCACCCCAGCGCGAGACCCCTCCGATAAGCTTAAAGCCCATGAAGGGCATCATTCTCGCAGGCGGTTCTGGAACCCGCCTCTACCCCATCACCAAGGGCATCTCGAAGCAGCTCATGCCCATCTATGACAAGCCGATGGTCTACTATCCCCTGACCACCCTGATCCAGGCCGGCATACGCGAGATCCTCATCATCACCACCCCAGAAGACCAGGCCGCCTTCCAACGCCTGCTTGGCGACGGCTCCCAGCTCGGCCTCATGCTGCACTATGCGGTGCAGCCGCGCCCCGAAGGCTTGGCCCAGGCCTTCCTCATCGCCGAAGACTTCATCGCCGAGGATGACGTGGCCCTTGTCCTAGGTGACAACATCTTTGACGGCCACGGCTTCTCCACCGCGCTGAACGAATGCCACCGCCCAGACGGCGGCATCATCTTTGCCTACGAGGTCTCCGATCCGCAGCGCTATGGCGTTGTCGAGTTTGATGAGTCTGGCCAGGCTCTGTCCATCGAGGAAAAGCCCGCCGCGCCCAAGTCCAACCACGCTGTGGTCGGCTTGTACTTCTATGACAATTCCGTGGTGGAGATTGCCAAGTCCATCACGCCCAGCGCGCGCGGGGAGCTAGAGATCACCGCCGTCAATGAGGAGTACCTGCGCCGCGGGCGGCTGCGCGTCAAGCGCATGCAGCGCGGTGATGTCTGGCTGGATACCGGCACGGTGGACTCCATGAGTGAGGCTTCGGCCTACGTCGAGGTGATGCAGAAGCGTACCGGCACCGTCATTGGTTCGCCGGAGGTCGCAGCCTTTGCGGAAGGCTTCATCGATGCCGCGGCACTCACGGAGCTGGCAGAGCCCTCCTGAAGTCCGGCTATGGCCGTTATCTTCTCGCCGCTGCCCAAGAGGGCTGAGACCGAGGTACATATCGATCAAATAAGGTCCGAAAACCAACGGAATCTGAGGCCTTATTTAATCGATCCGTACGTGTTTAAGCCTCCCCTCCTTGTGTCAGGACGTCCTTAAGCGTCCCCGCCCTGTATCAGGAGCCGCCTCACCCAAACGGGCCTAGACGCGTTAAGGTAATCGCATGCCTAGTTCATCCTCTCACCCCACCAGTGATTCGAAGAAATCAGCGCTATCCACCATCAGCCCCGTGGCGTGGGGATTGTTGGTGATCGTTGTTATTTTGGCCGTCATCATTGGCTTCCTGCTGGCGGAGCGCACTTCTTCCGGCGATGAAAGCGCTCCCGCAGCGCAGGAGACCGCAACAAGCACGGCGACAGCCGAAGACCTGGCGAAGGATGCCGCCAAGGCCACGCCCGGCACGAAGTTCTCCGATGGGAAGGGTGACCCGATGATGTTCGGGCCCGGCGGTGACACCATGACCGGGGATATCACGGTGGTGCACCGCAAGAAGGAGAACGATCCTTTCGCCGTGGGTGCGGTAGATGCACCCGTGGTGATTTCGGAGTTCTCTGATTTCGAGTGCCCGTTCTGCTCCCGCCACGCCAATGTCACCGAGCCGGATATCCTTAAGAAGTACGTGGAAAAGGGCCTGGTGCGCATCGAGTGGAATGACTACCCCGTGAACGGCCCCGCCGCCATCGAGGCCGCCAAGGCTGGGCGCGCGGCCGCGGCGCAGGGTAAGTTCCAGGAGTTCAAGCACGAGCTCTATGCCGCCAGCAAGGACATCAGTGGCCACCCGGAATTCGGCATCGAGGACTTCATGAAGTTTGCCAAGAAGGCGGGCGTTGCGGACCTGGATAAGTTCCGCCAGCAGGCCACGGATGATACCTACACTGAGGTCGTTGAAACGGCCACCAGCTATGCCTCCCAGATCGGCATTACGGGCACCCCGGCATTCGTGGTCGGAGATCAGTTCGTCGGTGGTGCGCAGCCGCCCGAGGCTTTTGAACAGATCATCCAAGAGCAGCTGGGAAAGGCGGCCAATGCCTAAACCACCGCTGATCGTGTGGGTCTTCATCGCGCTGGTTATCTTGACCGCCTTATTGGGCGGTTATGCAGCGGGGGTAAGCCTGTGAGCATCGGAATCTTCGGCGCCGTCATCGCCGGCGTGCTGACCTTGATCAGCCCCTGTTCAGCGCTGTTGGTGCCAGCCTTCTTTGCCTATGCCTTCGATTCGCAGCGCCAGCTGCTGTTCAAGACTTTGGTCTTCTTTTTGGGTCTGTGTACCACGCTCGTGCCCATCGGCATGGGCTTGGCCGCCGTGCTGGCACAGTATCGTAGCCAAGTCATCACGGTGGCAGGCTGGATCATCATTGCGCTGGGAATCTTTACCGCCCTAGGTGGTGGTTTCCGCATCCCCGGCATGGATGCCCTGTCCGGCAAAGCACGGGGCAAAGTGTTTCTGCTCGGCGCGGTTTATGGCTTCGCCGGCTTTTGCGCGGGCCCGCTCCTGGGCGCTGTCCTCACCACGGCCGCTGCGTCGGGAAGCCCGCTCTACGGCGGGCTCATCATGGTGGCCTATGCCGCGGGCATGGCCGCACCGCTCTTTGTGCTGGCCGCGCTGTGGGAGCGCCTCGATGTGGGTTCGTGGTCGTGGCTTCGCGGACGCGAAGTCACTCTGGGCCCCGTGCGCACGAATACCCTCTCCCTCGTATCGGGCGCATTCTTCGTGCTCATCGGCGTGCTGTTCATTGTGAGCTACGGCAGCGCAACCCTGCCCGCGGTCTTAAGCACGGATACGCAGTTCGCAGTGCAAGAAAAAGCCCGCGCTTTCAGCGCGGGCGTGGCGGATGCGTGGGTCTGGTTCGGACTTTCACTCGCCGCCACGGTGGTGGCAGGAGTAAAGGCCGCCCGCACGCCGGCCTAGAGCTAAGCTCTAGGCCAAGGTTTAAGAGTTAGTAGCCGCGCGCGACGTACTCATCGATGCGCGCTGCCTCAGCACCAATAGTGGTCTCATCGCCGTGGCCCGGCAGGACGCGGGTCTCCGGCGGGAGGTTCAACACGCGATTGCGCAGGGACTCGATGATGACGTCGAAGTCGGAGTACTTGCGGCCGGTGGCACCCGGGCCGCCGTTGAAGAGAGTATCGCCCGACAGAAGCGTGGCCTCGTCCGCAATGTAGAGCACCACGCATCCCGGCGAGTGGCCCGGCGTGTGGAAGACCACGAAGTCGCTATCGCCCACGCTAAAAAGCTGGTTATCCTCCAGCGGAACGAAGGTCGCGTCCTCGTGCGTTTCCTCCCACAGGGGGCGGTCATCCGGGTGCAGGTAGATGGACACATCGAAGTGCTCAGCCACCTGGGGAGCGAGCTCGCAGTGGTCGTTGTGTGCGTGGGTGAGAATAACTCCCTTGACCGTGCGCTGGCCGACCTCTTCGATGACGCGCTCCGCGTCGTGGGAAGGGTCGATGATGTAGCACTCGGCGTCGCTAGTCGCGCTACCTGCGGCCAGAATGTAGACGTTATTGTCCACGTCCCACTCGCCGCCGTCGAGGCGGAACTTTCCTGAAGTTACAAACTGTTCAATGATCATTTACAGCTCCACTACGGATCGAAGTACCTTGCCGGCCTTCATGGTAGCGAAGGCCTCTTCCACGTCGTCGAGACCAATGCGCTCGGTCACGAAGTCCTTGAGCGGGAAGCGGCCCTGCAAGGAGAGGTCGACGTACATGGGGAAGTCACGCTCCGGCAGGCAATCGCCATACCAGGAGGACTTGAGTGAACCGCCGCGGCCGAAGAAGTCGATGGCCGGGACGTCGAAGCGGCTGGTGAGGTTCGGCACGCCCACCATGACCATGCGGCCGGCCAGGTCGCGGGAGTAGAAGGCCTGGCGGGTGGTAACGGGAATACCCACGGCGTCAATGGCCACGTCGGTGCCGAAGCCCTCGGTGAGCTCGCGGACGGCCTCGATGACCTCTTCTTCGGACTTGTCCTTCGCCGCAACCGTGTGGGTAGCGCCGAACTTCTTAGCCAGCTCCAGCTTGTCCGGGTCCAGGTCCACGGCGATGACCTTAGAGGCACCAGCCAACGCCGCGCCGGCGATGGCCGCCATGCCCACGCCACCGCAGCCGAAGACCGCGACGGACTCGCCGCGCTTGACGTCTGCGGTATTCACCGCAGCGCCCAGGCCGGCCATCACGCCACAGCCCAGCAGGCCCGCGGCGGCCGGATCCGCCTCCGGGTTGACCTTGGTGCACTGGCCTTCGTGGACCAGGGTCTTCTCGGCGAAGGAGCCGATGCCGAGCGCCGGGGTGAGCTCAGTGCCGGCATCCTTATCCCCGTCCGCGAGCGTCATCTTCGCGGAGGCGTTGTGGGTGTTGAAGCAGTACTTCGGCTCGCCCTTCTTGCAAGCGCGGCACTCGCCGCACACCGCGCGCCAGTTCAGGACCACGAAGTCCCCGACCTCAACGTGGGTGACGGCATCGCCCACGCGCTCGACGACGCCCGCAGCCTCGTGCCCGAGCAGGAAGGGGAAGGCATCCTCAATATCGCCATCGCGGTAAGCCAGGTCGGTGTGGCAGACACCGCAGGCCTGAATCTTGACCACGACATCGTGCTCGCCCGGGGCGGGCACGACGATGTTGACGGTATCGACGGGCTCGCCCTTCGCGCGCGCAATCACGCCGCGGACAACCTCCGGACCTTGCTGGGAGTTATTTTCATTTACGTTTTCATTAACAGCCATGTCCGCGAGGGTACGCGAAAGGCCCGGGCGGCGTCGCCCGGGCCCAACAAGATTCAAATCCCTCTAGAAGCTAGCGAGGTGGTTGGCCACAAACTCGTGACCGCGAGCATTAATGTGCAGCGGCAGGTTGCCCGGCCCCGCGGAGAAGTCCACCAGACCCGCCCACAGGCGCTTGTTGGCATCGGCACACATACCGCGATCCCAGGTCATCGGCTTCATATCCACGAATTCGGTTCCGGTAGCGCGCGCCAGGTCCACCTGCATCCACTGCGCGACGTTTTCATAGCGCTGCACCATCGGCAGCGCCGTGGCGTCGGCCGGCTTCGGGCCAAAGTGGAGGAGGCAGTAGCGGTCGCCCGAGCCGATGGTCGGGTAACCGACAATCTGGATGCGAGCGTTGGGGGCCGCCGCGCGGATCTTGTGGATCAGCGGCGCGTTGGCACCGACCCAGCGGGCGCGCAGGTCACCGTCGGAAAGCCCGGCGTTGTTGTACGTGTCATTGAAACCGCTGGAGAAGAGCACGCGCTGCGTATCCCCGCTGAGCGCGCCGCGGCGAATAGCATCGTCGATCTGCGCGTTCACCTGCGGGCCCTGGGACATGGACACAGCACCAGAGCAGGAGAAGTCCGCCACCGGCATACCCAGCTTGGCGGCGGTGCGCTTGGCGTAGTTATTGCCAGACGGGCAGTTCAGGCTCGGGTTGCGCTGAGAAGAGCCCACCCGAGAGGCCAGGTAGGTATCAAGTTGCGGATCCGCCAGCACGGAATCACCAAAGGCGACGAGGTTTCGCTCGCCGGCAACTGCCTGCGGAGCTTGGGACAGGCCTACCGCCACGAGGAGGGAGGCGCAGAGAGCAGCGATGCGCTGAGTAGACTTCACGTGACTAATGTCCTTCCGAAAGAGTATGTTCTAGACCGAAACCATAATAGACTACGTTGACGGTCTAAGCTTATGTAACAATAGCAACACCTTTAACAGTTTGTAGTTTTAATTGTGGCGAGTCCGCCGTCTCCGTAACCTCTTCTCCCCTCCCCTCGATGAGAACCTTATGAAGCTTTCTGATGTAACCTTCCACGCCGCTGCCCTCGCGCGCTTTATCCCTTCGCTCTTCCGCGCCGGCCTCATTAGCCCCGCCGGCGGCCCGCGGGCGGTGGCCTTGACTGCACCGGTTCTCGCGCGCTACCGCTTCACCACCGCCCGCGAAGTAGAGCAGGCATACATGACCTGCCCAGAACGCTTGGCGCTTATCGACGACGACGGGGCCCTCACCTACCGCCAACTGCGCGAAGAATCCCAGACCTTCGCACGCTGGCTGCTGTCATTGGGGCTGGAGGAGATTCGCCTCGGCGTGATGGCCCGCAATGGCCGCGGCATCATCACCCCGCTGGCCGCCAAGGGCTATGCGGGGGCACACATCTTTTTGCTCAACGTCGGTTCCTCCCCCGAGCAGCTCGCCGGGTGCATTGAGGAAAACCGCATCAACGTGCTCGTCATCGACGATGAATTCATCGACCGCCTCGACAGCTCTAGCACCATTGCTGGCCTGCACGTGGTGATTGGCCACGAGTCCGGTAAAGAGATTCCCACCGAGCTGGCGCAGGCGGCAACGCTGCGCAAGATCGTGGAGAATCCGCGGGACGTCGAGAAGCACAAGCTTCCGACCTGGCCCAAGCACGGGCATATCGTGCTGATGTCCTCCGGCACCACGGGCATTCCTAAGGGAATCATGCGCCCGGAGCCAACGCTGCCGGTGGTGGTTGCCTCTATCGTGGATGCGGTGCCGTGGCGCGGGGACCAGAAGGTGCAGATGACCGCCTCCATCTTCCACACGTGGGGCTGGGCCTGCCTCAACATCGCGCTGGGCCTGCGCAATACCATCGTTACCCGCCGCGTCTTTGACCCGGCGGCCGCGCTCGATGACATCCAGCGTTACCAGCTCGATGGCTTGCTCTCCTCCCCCGTCTTCTTCCGCCAGATGGTTGAGGTTGACCCGGATTCGGCGTTTGATACCTCAAGCCTGAAGTTCATTGCCTCTGCCGGGCATGCACTCACCCCGGAGATCGTCAAGGAAACCCACGAGCGCTTCGGCCCGATTCTCTGCAATGTCTATGGCTCCACGGAGCTAGCGCTGGCATCGACGGCCAGCATGGAAGAGGTGGCCAAGGATCCCACCATCGGCGGCAAGATTGCCTCCGGCACCAAGTTGCGCATCCTCGATGAGGAAGGCAACGAGGTTCCCCGCGGCGAGGTCGGTGAGATTTACCTGACCAATTCCACCGCGCTCATTGGCTATACCAACCCCAAGATCCCGCTCAACAAGGTCGATGGCCTCATTTCCATCGGGGACTTAGGCTACATCGACCCCGAGGGCTACCTACATGTGGTGGGCCGCGCGGATGACATGATCATCGTCGGCGGCGAGAACGTGCACCCGCAGTCGGTGACCGAGGTGCTCGAGGCCATGCCGGGCATCGCGGAGGTGCATGCCGGCGGTGTGGAGGATGAAACCACTTTCCAGCGCATCGCCGTGTGGGCGGTGACTACGCGGGACGCCCTAGGCAACGCCGTGACTGCCGACGCCATCCGCGCCTGGGTCCGCGAGAACCTCGCCGACCACTCCGTGCCGCGCGATGTCCACTTCCTGGACAAGCTGCCGCGCAATGCCACGGGCAAGGTGGTGCCGCGCCTGCTGCACGGCACCGACTAGCCCACGCTTTTTAGGCCCCCAAGCCAAAACTGCCCGAGTTGCCAAAACCTTCGCCCCTCACCGCAAGGAACAACGTTGTTTTTGGCAACTCGGGCAGTTTTTGTGTCTGGGATTTAATCCAGCCCGCTAGCTGCTGCGCTTGACGGTTGCAGCAACCTCGCCTGGCTGGGTATGGCCCTCGCGAGCAATGTCGACTCCAGCGACTTGCTTGGCCGTCGGGCACACCACCGGGGTGATGAGGTTGACGCCGCGCTCGCGTAGCTTCTGCGCCTCCACCGCGATGATCGGCGTGCCGGCAGTGACGGTATCGCCCTTCTTAGCCAGGGCGGTGAAACCTTCGCCCTTGAGTTCCACGGTGTCGATACCGATGTGAATGAGCAGGTCCAGCCCATCCGCGGTCTGCATGCCGAAGGCGTGGCGTGTCTTGAAGACCATGGTGATGGTGCCGTCTACCGGGGCGCAGACGTCGAAGGCATCGACGGGATCCGGCATCACGGCGAAGCCTTCGCCCACCATGCCCTGCGCAAAGGAGGCATCCGGGACCTGGGAGAGCTCGACGACGTCTCCGGCGAACGGGGCACGCACGTCGACGTCCGTCTCACCGCTGACGCTCTTGGCGGAAGCGGCGCTGGCCGGCACGCTGGCTGCAGCACCCGCGGCACCCGCCGTAGCCAGGACCGGGGAACCGTGGCGCAGCTGGTGGCTGACCTCGTCATACATGAACTGTACGGCCGGGCCCACGATGACCTGGACGCTCTTCTCAGAGGGGTGAATCACGCCGGAGACGGCGGCGCGTTTGATCACGGAGTCATCGACAAGCGCGCGCTCCTTCACACCCACGCGCAGGCGCGTGGTGCAGTAGTCCAGTGAGTCAATGTTGTCCTTACCGCCGAGGCCTTCGATAATGCGGGCGGCATCGGCTGCGGTCTTGTCATCGCCGCTGACGGAATCCTCCGCGTCCTCGGCTTCGTCCTCGCCGCGGCCCGGGGTCTTAAGGTTGAGCCAGCCGATGAGGAAGTAGAAGATGACGAAGTAAAGGAAGAAGAAGCCCACGCCCATGACCAGCAGCATGTACCACTTATTAGCCAGCGGGTTCTGCGAGGAGAGCAGCATGTCGACGAAACCTGCAGAGAAGCCGAAGCCCGCAGTCCACTCCATGGTGGACGCGATGAAGACGGACAGGCCCATGAGCAACGCGTGCACCACGTAGAGCAGCGGAGCGACGAACATGAAGGAGAACTCCAGCGGCTCGGTCACGCCGGTGAAGAAGGAAGCCAAGGCGCCAGCAGCCATGAGCGAGCCGACGACCTTGCGCTTCTTCTTATCCGCGCGCAGGTACATCGCGAGCGCCGCGCCCGGCAGGCCGAACATCATGACTGGGAAGAAGCCCGCCTGGTAGCGGCCGACGACACCCTCGACCGTGCACTGACCGTTGGCCCAAATGCCCGGGCAGTCAGCGGCGGAGGTGGCGGCCGCGGCTGCCTCGATGGTCTTCTGGCCGGCCTGGAAGTTGCCGATGTCATTGATACCAATGACATCGAACCAGAAGACGGAGTTCAGCGCGTGGTGCAGGCCAGTCGGGATGAGCAGGCGGTTGGCCACGCCGTAGATGCCGGCACCCGCCGCGCCCAGGCCCTGGATAGAGGTACCGAAGTTAAAGAGCGCGTTGTAGATGAACGGCCACACGAAGTAGAGAATGCCGGAAATCACTATGGCGATGACGGCGGTAAGAATCGGTACGAGGCGCCGGCCTGAGAAGAAGGCCAGGAAGTCCGGCAGCTTGGTGCCGTGGAAGCGGTTATATACCCAGGCCGCCATGACGCCGGCGAGGATGCCGAAGAGGACGTTGCCGCCGCCCACGGCGTTCCAGCCTTCCGAGGCCCATTCCAGGGCTTCATCGCCGGTCAGCGCGGTGGGGTCTTCGATGCCGCGGTAGCCTGCCACGGCCTCCGGGCCGAGCAGCTTCATAAACGTGGCGAAGGCCAGGAAACCAGAGAGTGCCGCGGCACCGTTGGAATCCTTAGCCAGGCCGAAGGCAATGGCGATGGCGAAGATCCAGCCCAGGTTGGCCAGGACCGCGTCGCCGGAGCTGATCAGCAGCTGGGCGGCGAGGTTATCCGGGCCAGCCGCGCTGGAGATCCAGTAGCCAACACCACTGAGGATCGCCGCGACGGGCAGCACCGCCACAGCGCCCATGAGGGCTTTTCCGAGCCGCTGCAGCGGCCCCATGACATCGATTTTCATGCGAGGAGTCCTTTCACACTAGTAAGGAATTAGATGGAGTTTTTAGGAAAAGAGTGGGCGGTGCGGACGGTGCTTGTCCGCGAAAACGTAGTACTCGCGGTCCTCCAGCTGGGAGGCGGCGGCTTCATCGAGGATCACCGTGGCGCGCTGGTGCCACTGCAGGATCGACGCGGGGCAGTGCGCGGAGAGCGGGCCTTCCACCATGGCGTGGACCGCGCTGGCCTTGTTGCTGCCAGTGGCCAACAAGAGCAGGTGGCGGGCCTCACTGATGGTGCCCAATCCTTGGGTCAGCACGTGGCGCGGGACCTCGTCTTCGTTGTCAAAGAAGCGGGCATTGTCCTGCACGGTTTGCGGGTGCAGCGTCTTGATGCGGGTGCGTGATTGCAGGGAGCTCGACGGCTCGTTGAAGCCGACGTGCCCGTTGGCCCCGATGCCCAGCAGCTGGATGTCCACGCCGCCGGCATCACGGATGGCCTTGTCATAGGTGGCCGCGGCGGTGGCGGGGTCATCGGAGTCACCAGCGGGGCTTTTTACCAGGTCATCATCGAAATCCACGTGGCTGGTGAATTCGCGGCGGATGGTGGAATAGTAGGACTGCTCGTGGGTACGCTCCAGCCCGATGTATTCATCAAGCAGGAATGCGCGGCTGCGGGCAAAGCTCACCTCGCCGCGCTCATGGCGCGTAATGAGCTCCTTGTACATCGCTACCGGGGTCGATCCTGTGGCCAGGCCCAAGGTGGCGCCGGCGTTGGCGTAGTGCGCGAAGATGTCAGCGGCCTCCACGGCCACTTCGGCCGGCGTGGAGCGGATGAGGATTTCCATGAGATGCCTTCCTGTGTGTTTAAGAGAGTGGGATGTCCGCGCCGTCGACGATGACGCGCACCGGTTGGTAGTGAGAGTTAAGGCCAACCAGGTTGCGCGCGCGCCAACCGCGATGCGGCCTAGATTCGTCTCCCCCAACACGTCGGCTGCCGTGGTGGAGGTAAAACGCACCGCCTCGCCCAGACCATGGCGCTCGGCGAAGCTGGCGAATTGCTGGGACAATGTAGAGGTGCCGCCCGCGATAGCACCGCTGGGCACGCGCGCGACTCCCCCGCTCACGGTGACAGGCAGCGAACCCAGCTCATAGTCACCGTCGGCCATGCCGGCCGCCGCCATGGCATCAGTGATGGCGAAGGCGCAGTGACTGTGAGCCATGTCCACGGCGCCGTCAACAAGATGCACACCATCTGCGATGAGCTCGACGGACACATCCCCCGCCTTCGCTGCGGTGAGCAAAGCCGCTACCGGGCCCGGCGCGCGGTGGTGAATAGAAGGCATGCCATTAAAGAGGTGCGTTCCAGTCACGGTCAGGCCGAGCTCCTTAGCCTTGGCGATAACGCTCAGCGTGGTGTCATAATCGGCCTCGGTGTGGCCCAGGCTGGCGATGATGCCATGCTCCGCGCAGACGTCGAGCAGCTTGTCGACGTTCTCCGTTTCCGGCGCGAAGGTAATCGAACGCAGGTGGCCGCGGGCCGCGGCGATGACCGCGCGGAAGAAGTCCGGGTCACCGGGCACGATGCGCGAGGGGTCCTGTGCGCCGCATTTGGCCGCAGCGATGAAGGGGCCCTCCATGTGGATTCCGGCGATCTCGCCTTCTTCAGCCAGCTGGGCTAAAAGCTCCGCCCGGGCGCAGAGTTCTTCTTGCGTGCCGGAGACCAAGCTGGCCAGCAGTGTCGTTGTGCCGTGCGCGCGGTGGAAGCGGGCGGCGGCTAGGCACTGCTCGTAGTCGCCGTTGGGGAATCCCCCGCCGTTGCCGCCGTGGTTGTGTAGGTCCACGAAGCCGGGCACCCACAGCAACGCATCCGAGTCCCCGGCGCGCCAGGCAGCCTCGGCTTGGGGGACGTCGCCAAGCACTATGCCCTCAATACTCTCCCCGAACGTGACGGCCCCAGCGCGCAGCTCGAAGTTTTCATCAATATAGAGGCCCTCGACGTGGCCTTTCTCCTTTGTCTGCATGGTTCATTCGGTCCCGCTTGTACGGGCTGACGTGGCGCAGCCCGGTTGACAATTCACTTGAAATTTATCAGGGCTACCAATTTTTGTGAACCACACTTCCTCCGAAGGGGGTGTGTGAGCGCAGATGGCTTTTAGCGCGTTAGGTGCACCGCGCGGAATGTCGAAAGGCCCGGCGAGCTACCAGCCACGGGTGACCACTCGGTCCCAAAGCGCGTTGCTCGCTAGCTCACCGGCGCCCGCTGGTGAGGTGCCAACGAACACATCTCTCGCATCAGGATCATCAGCAAGAATGTAGCGGAACCACGCGGTGGCGTAACTGTCCCCGAACTCTAGAACGTCCTTGTGGTCCGCGCCCAGGCGGCGGGCAATGATTGCCGGACCACCAGCTGATTCAAAGTTCTCCTGCAAGTCTGACCACGGACTAACAAGCCAGCGGTCCGAACGGCCATCGCTCGTCATCAGGAATAGCGGTTCCTCTACGTCAGCCGTGTTGTAGTCCCAGTCATTGGACTGTGCCACTTTGTGGGAGGCCGGGCTCGCCGCATACACAGCTGCTACCTCCGTGTGGGCCGCAGCGTTGATGGCACCCGCACCACCCTGTGAGTGGCCAAAAATGCCGACTCGTGATCGGTCCGCACGAGAATCCAGTTCCGGCAAGCGCTCAATCAAGTGCACGACATTCTCTCCTGTACCTGTGTGGGGAGTCTCATCGCCGACAACCACGAAGCCCCAACTAGCCAGGTGCTCCGCCACGGGCAGGTAGCTGCTCAGCGGCGTGTTCGTGCCATTAGCCATGACCGCCGCCGGAAACGGTCCCGCGCCTGTCGGTGCCGCGATGGTCACGTCGCCATCACGCCGCACGTCGACCTCGTGCGGCCCCTCGCCCGCAAACGACGCTTCCAGCGGGCCACCTGTCTCAGCGCTATATCCGGCAGCCACGCCGTCATCACCGGTCACGCTGTCTGCGTCCACCCACTGCATGAATCCCACAAACCCTACAAACGCCACCACAATCACGGCCACCACGGCAATCATGCCAACCACAAGCTTTTTCATGCTCTGTATTGTGTTTCGCACGAGAGCGAAGGTCACTAGCGCTAGCACTACTTTTTCCTGTACACAGTGCAAGAGCTGCCTCCGCTACGCCCTTGAAATGAGAGACTCACATCATTACCTTGTTGTATGTAATCGTCATCACATATGGGAGAAATAATGCTTACCTCCGAAACGCTTTCCGAAGTAGTCACAGTAGGAGGTTCAGGTCCGTTCAGCGGCCAGGGCAACGAAACAGTTGCAGCCTAAATGCATCCCCCTAGAAACAGTGGTGACGAAGGACTTTCATCTATCTACACCTTGACCGCCACATATTTTTTATTGTCAGTGTGCGGGTCAATGACCAGCCTCTCGATTTCACTCCACTTCGCCGAACTCAACAAAGGCGAACTGTTGGTGGCAAGCATCTTCATCTCGGGTACTTGCGCTCAAGTTTTTGCAGTCCCCTTTCTGGCCCCACTCTTCAACAAATTCAACAGCTATCACATTGCGCTTGCTGCACTCTTCTTAGATCTTCTGGGCCTGTTATCAATGGCAGCCTATCCAGAGCCATTGATCCTCATTGTCGGAAATCTCGTCACCGCATGCTTAAGCGGACTGTCAATTCCATCCATTTTCACCATCGCTGACTCTCAGGTCGGCGAAGGACAGCAGGCGAAAGCCTTCTCCCTCTTGGACACAGCCCGACTTGGCAGTGGATTCCTTGGACCACCTCTAGGTGGATTACTACTGGACCAAAGAAACCTGCAGACAGCGCTCTTCGTTGAAGCTTGCGCCGTTGGAGTCTCGCTACTTGCTTTTTATTTCCTTTATAAATCCTCGCCCCCGAAAACACTGCTTCATTCAGAAACCAAAGATTCTTCACCGAGTTTTCTCCAGAAGGTCCTCGAAGCACCTTCCCTTTTGCTGAAGAATAGAAGCGCTCGGTCCGCGTTAACCAGCATTTGGGGAGCAATTATCTGCACCTCGATTTTCAACGTTTCGCTTGTCTTCTATGCGACACAGACCCTCCACGTCAGCGGTACGTTATATGCCATCATTGCCCAAGCATTTATCGTGGGCCGCATCTTTGGCGCACGGCTTTCAGCTCGCCTTCACTCACAGAACGCTGGGAAAGTCCTGGCCGGGGCAGGATTCGCTATGGGGTGTTTCATAGCTTTACCTGGACTATTTCCCTCATTGTGGCTCTGCATCCCATGTTTCCTCCTGGGCGGAGTCTGCAATGCTGCTCAGGTGGCCGCACTACGCATAATCGTTGTCGGATCCGTACCTGATGAAGTGAAACCCAAAGCCCTTTCTACGATGGGTTCAATTAACAGCTCCGCAATGCTTATTGGATACATCATCGGGGCACCTGTTGTAAGTGCCATCGGCCCAGCTGCGGCCCTTGTCGTATCAGGGTTTGGCACCTCTATCCTCACTCTGGGGCCAATTCTGAAGACCACCATGTACGGTGCCTCCGGTGACCAAGACTACGACAACAAATAGCATTCAATTCTGTAGTAAATCTACTGTCAGATGCGAGTTTTTGGTACCGCTGTGTTCAGAAGACTGAAATGGTAGCGGTGTGGTGAGGGGCCTGACCCCCGGAAAGTAGACACGTCGGGGGTTAGCTATGCTGCTTGGGCCAGTGTAGCTGATGTGAATGCTTCGAAGGTATCGGGGGCTAGAAGATTGCACCAGGAGTGTCGTCTACGGGTGTTGTAGCGCATGCACCATCGGAAGACTTCTTGGCGGCAGCTGATGGGATTGTCAAAGACTTTCCGATCACGCAGAACTTCACGCTTTAGAGTGGCGTTAAACGATTCTGCCAGGGCATTATCGGCACTCGTTCCCACCGCTCCCATGGATTGGCGAACACCAAGCTGGGTGCAGTGGTCCCTAAATGCTTGTGAGGTGTACACACTGCCGTGATCAGAATGGAAAATTGCCCCTTTCAGGCTTCCGCGGACTTTCCTTGCATGAGATAAAGCTTCGATAACCAGCGATACCCGCATGTGATCGGCGAGTGCATGGCCGACAAGTTTGCGCGAGTAGACGTCGATGACCGTGGCCAGGTACATGTTCTTGCCGCCCTTACACGGCAGGTAGGTGATATCGCCTACGTAGACGTGGTTCGGCCTATCAGCTGTGAATCTGCGGCCTACTAAGTCTGGCATGACTCGGTGGCCAAACTTTCGTCTGGTGGTGATGCATCGACGGCGTTTAGTAAAGCCTTTCAGCCCCATGGATTTCATGATGCGTGCGACCTTCTTGTGATTTATCGGAGGAAAGTCCGTATCGTCGTTGAGACTTGCAGCGATGCGTTTAGCACCATAAAGCCCGTGCTCATCATCGAAGATGGTCTTGATTCTCGCACCAATAAGGGCATCGGAACACGTCTTTAACCTGCGTTTTTCGCGGGTGTTGGCCCATTTGTAGAACGAGGAGCGATTGAGCTTTAACACGTGGCACATCCGCTTGACCGAGTATTCGGTTCGATGGTCATCGACAAACTGGAAGCGGATTACCAGCGTGTCTCTTCGGCAAAATATTTCGCGGCCTTGCGCAGGATGTCGCGTTCTTCACGAAGCTTCGAGACTTCTTTTTCTAGCTGGCGGATCCGTTCAGAATCAGTCGTCGCCTTCGCCTTGTCACGCATGGTCTTCGTGCGGGCACGCTTGCCGGTGCCGTACTGCTTAAGCCAGGAATAAAGTGAGGAACGATTGACTCCAAGCTCTGCTGAAGCCGCGTGAAGTGAGAGGTCCTCATTGTTTTCGTAGAGGGCCACAGCATCACGTTTGAACTGTTCGGAGTACCTAGGCATGGTGGTAGATTACCTTTCTTCCCAACCCAACCGGGCTGGATATCAGGTGTCTACCAAACAGGGGTCAGGTCCTATCGTCGGACAAAGCCACCTACCACAGGTCATCGACGCCATGTTTAATACAGACCAGCTCGAAGCGGAGTCCAAGCGCCTAGACGAGAAAATCCGCGCTCTTGCCAGCGAGATTGAATCATTGGTTGCAGAAAATCAGCGGGTAGCGCAAGACCAGGACCAATACCCCGCCCGCTACACCCAGCTAGAAGCGCGATACCAGAAAACCCTGGGCCGCAAACAAGCCATCGAGGCCGAGATTGCTGCCAAGAGTGCCAAGGCCACTGCGATCAAAACCGCCTACACCCAGTTGGCCGACAAGCCCATCCAGCATTTTCAACCATCCCAGTGGACAGCGCTTATCGACCATGCCGTTATCGGAGCCAACGAGATCCAGTTCGTCTTCAGAATCGGCACTGAAATCACCGTGCCTATTGCTAGCAGGCTGCCAGTTTCTTCCACTTCCTGATTTTGGTGCGAAACGTCGTAAATGGCGCGACGGTGTTGATATGCACCCATTTCCACACCGGCCACGCCGACGGGGTGGAAGAAGCCCACGCACGCTGACCCGAACTAAACAATTCTGATTCGGTTAGACCGCCCACCATTTTGACTATCTCACCAAGCAGGATCTTGAACCTGTCGATCAAATCCTCAGTAGATACCTGCTCCCAGCGTTGGTAGAACGATTCATACAATCCGCCCAGTTGATTCCACTTAAAACCAGGTGCCGGAGTCACCACGTCAAGACCGGCTTGTTCGTCACGTTCCCAGCCGAGCAGTAATTCCATCCAGCCAAGCTGGTAGGCGATCATCTGCCGGGGCGTGCGGTCAACACCGTCAACCAGCCGGTCCCAACCATCGCCAGGAACGCCTACGAACTCGCCGATAAAAAGTTCGCCACGCTTAGTAATCTCTGCGGCTAGTTCATCGCCGGACGCATACGATCTCACCACACACCTCCTCGTGAAACGGCCTTAGGTTTAACGCTTCGTTAGCGCGTTAAACCCTAAATACGCATTTTACTAGGGCAAACAAGATACCCGCTAACGCAAAACCCAAACCCGCTAACGCAAGCGATTTTTCACACCCCCCTAAGCGATACTCGCTAACGCAAAAGGGTACTTATCAAATCCGACGTCTAAGTGGAGCCGCCTGCGAGAATCGAACTCGCGACCTTCTCATTACGAGTGAGATGCTCTACCGACTGAGCTAAGGCGGCACGATGCAGTGTGTATATGCACCGCCTGAGAGTTTAGCCTAGGCCTGGGCTGATAAAGAAATCGGGCTATCACCTGTAGTGTGCACGCAGCACACGTGCTGGTTAGCGCGCGCCACAGGCCAGGCGCAGGCGGCCCACCATGCCGTCGAAAGCCACCTGCGGGGTGACGTTCTGCGGCAGCTGCTCGCGGCAGGTGCGGATAGCGGACTGGGCGGCCAGCAAGCCATCTTCGCTCACGCGCTGGGCAAGTTCGCCCGCCAGGCCCGCGAAGTCCGGGTGGGTCATCTCCACCTCAGCGCCGACTTTCAGCATGAGCGCATCGCGGTAAATACCGGCGAGATCCACGAGGGCGATGTCGAGGCCGTCGGAGATGCGTCGTTTAGCGCGCTTCTTGTGGAGCTCCTCCAGATCCTTCAGGGCACTGCGGGCGTCGCGTTGCGCCTTGGTCGCGCCCTTGCCCTTGGCGCCGACGCCGAAGGATTGTTCAATCTTGGAGCGCTCCGCCTCCTCCGCCGCCGCGTGGGAATCCTTGGCTTCCTTCTCAATGAACTTCAGCAGCGCTGTGACGGACTGAAAGGCCTGGGAGCCGTGGAAGACGTCTTCGGCCAGGTTGATGGCCATGGCGCGGCGCTTCTGCGCGGCGGGCTCGTTGACTAGGTGTCGCGCACGTCCCACGTGGCGCAGGGTGGTCACGGCGGCCAGGCGCGCGTCATCCTCGGTAGCACCTTCGGCGACGAGCTGCTTGACGACGCCCTCCACACTCGGCGCCGGGATATACAGGTGCCGGCAGCGCGAGCGCAGCGTGACCGAGAAGTCCTCCGGGTCCTCCGAGGGCGCCACCATGATGATGACGGTGCGCTCCGGGGGCTCCTCCACGGTTTTGAGCAACGCGTTGGCGGCCTCGTTGCGCAGGCGGTCGGCCTTGTTGAAGATGACCACGCGCCACGGCGCCACGCTCGGCAGGCTGGCCGCGCGCCCGATGACGTCGCGGGCCTCACCGACGGTGATGAACTGCTCCTGCGGGTCCACGTAGACCAAGTCGGTGTGCTCCTGCTTGGCCAAGACGCTCTGGCAGGAGGGACAGCGCCCGCAACCGGGGTTGCCGTTCTCGTCGGCGGACGTGCACATGAGTGCTGCGGCGAAGCATTGCGCGGCCAGCGAGCGGCCGGCACCGGGAGGGCCGGTAAAAAGCCAGGAATGGCTCATCGCCCGCGGGTCGCCCTCACCGCGTGCCGCGCGGGCAGCACTGAGGATGGTGTGGGCGACGGAGGGGGCGTCGGCAAGCCTTTCGGCAACGCTGGAGGTGTTCACTCGCCCTAGCCTACTGGGATAACTAGAGTTGTTAATCATGAACAGACTGATGCGTGGCGCCCGCTGGTTATGGGGTACTCAATGGCCGATGTACGCCGCGCTCGTCCTTGGAGCCAACATCATCGGCGCCATTGCGATCATGACCTTCGTGGTCTTCTTTCTCCCCATGCCGGAGATCTCCGATTTCATCGCTCACACGCCCCACCTGTGGACCTACGGCACGCTGTTCGTGACCTTTGCGGTCATCATCGGCATAGCGGTAACACTTCGGCTGTTCAGGCCGGTGTTGGACTGGCAGCGCAGCCCCGACGACCATGACCCCAATATGGTGCGCAACCTGGTCCTGCGCATCCCGCTCTACCAGGCCGGTGTGGCCGCGGGCGTGTGGCTGCTGGGCATCATCTTGGCGGTGGTGCTGGCAGGCCAGCACTCGGCGCGGCTGGCCATCGTCGTGGGCGTTTCTGCGACTTTGGCCGGCGGCCTCATCGTGCTCTTGACCTACCTGCAGGCGGAGCGCCTCGTGCGCCCCGTGGCTGCGGAGGCCGTGGCCCGGCGTTTCGAGGATTCCACCTTGGAGCCGCCGATTAAGTACCGGCTGCTTTCCACGTGGCTCATGACCTCCGGCATCCCGCTCATCGGCATCATCTTGGTGCACCTGGGCCAGAAGATGGGGATGTTCACCGCCGATACCGCCGATATCATCCCCGCCATCATCGCACTGAGCATCACGGCGCTGGGCACGGGGCTTATCGGCACCATGTTCGCCATGATGAGCGTGGTGGATCCGATCCTGGAGCTGCAGGACGCCATCAACCGCGTGCGCCGCGGCGAGAGTGACGTCCAGGTGGACATCTACGACGGCTCCGAGCTCGGCGTTCTTCAGGCCGGTTTTAACGAGATGATGCGCGGCCTGCGCGAGCGCCAGCGCGTGCGCGATATTTTCGGCCGCTATGTCGGCGCCGAGGTGGCCCAGCGCGCCTTGGAGGAACGCCCGGAGCTGGGCGGGGAGGACCGCAAAGTGGCCGTGCTGTTTATCGACGTCATCGGCTCCACCACCTTCGCCGTCAACCACACCCCGGAAGAAGTGGTGGAGGAGCTCAACAAGTTCTTTGAGCACGTCGTTGAGGTGGTGCACCGGAACAAGGGCATCATCAACAAGTTCCAGGGTGATGCCGCCCTGGCCGTCTTCGGTGCCCCGCTGACGGTCTACGACGCGAACTCCATGGCTTTGCAGGCCGCCCGCGAGCTTCGCCAGGAACTGCGCGGGTTGCGGCTGCAGGCGGGCATCGGCGTGGCCGCGGGCCACGTGGTGGCCGGGCACATTGGTGGTGCGGACCGCTTCGAGTACACCGTCATTGGTGATGCCGTCAACGAGGCTGCCCGTCTCACCGAACTGGCCAAGGACACCCCGGGCCAGGTGCTCACCAACTCCGCCACGCTGCGCGGCGCCAACGAGGCAGAGCAAGCGCGCTGGACGCTGATGAAGTCTATTGAGCTGCGCGGGCGCCGCCGCATGACGCAGCTGGCGCGCCCGATTCGCCCGACCTTGGCGGAACGCGCTCTCGGATAAATAAGTTTTTGTGCTTCTGGTAGCTTGGGGCCATGCCTCATCAGCCCCACCAGCCCCATCCGCCACGCCAGTATTCGAGTCCTCGTCTTCTCGTCCCCGACGTCGCCCGCGGCATGGCCCTGCTGGGCATCGCGCTGGCTAATGTCTGCACCGCGTGGATTATGAACGACGGCGATGGCCCCGATGCCTATTTCGGCGGCGTCGATACCCTCGTTGACGAAGTCTATGTGGTCTTTTCCGCCATGTTCGTGCATGTGCGCGGCCTGCCGATGTTCTCCACGCTTCTCGGCTTTGGCGTGGGGCTTATCGCAATGAGCTTGTGGCGACGCGGCTTCCCACTGCGGCGCGCGCAGGCCGTGTTGGCAAAGCGCTATGGCTTTCTTGCTTTATTCGGTGCCCTGCACTGCCTCTTCCTCTTTTCCGGCGACATCATGCTGCTCTACGGCGCGATGGGCATGCTCATTGCGTTGCTGCTTACTTTAACCGACAAGCTCCTCATGCGCGTGGCCTACGGGTTCTGTGCGCTGCTGGTTGTGGCGGGTATCGGAATGGGCGTTGGGGCCGCGCTTGTCGATACGTCGGAGTTTGATCTCAGCGGCTTCACCGCCGCCGAATCCTACTGGGAGCTGCTGGGTGAGCAGGCCATCATGGTCGGCGCCCAAGCTTTTTCCGTTCCCCTGACGGGAGCCTTGGTCCTTCCGGTGATGCTCGTAGGTTTCGTGTGGGCGCGCCGCGGAACCTTGGCCGGGGGCCATCGGCGCGAGCTGTGGGCGTGGACCATTTTGGCCCTAGCCATCATCCTTTTCCTCGGCCTGCCCTGGGGCTTGTCGACGATTGGGGTGCTGGACCCAGCTCTAGCGGAACCCCTCAACGCGGCGAATAGCTGCATCGGCATGCTCACCGGGCCGGGCATCGTGGCGGGGGCAACACTCGCCCTAGAACCCCTGCAGCGCCGTGGTGCGCGCCCCTGGTTCCTGTGGCCGCTGATTGCGCTGGGCAAGCGTTCCATGACCGGCTACGTGCTGCAGTCCGTGTTCTTCCTGGCGCTGGTCTACCCCTTTACCCTCAACATTGGCCCGGAGCTCAGCGCCGCGGGCCAGGCAGCGCTAGCCACCGGCGTATGGCTAGCAACGCTCCTCATCGCCTGCGCGCTCGAGGCCGCGGGCAAGCCCGGGCCCTTCGAATGGGTACACCGACGCTTGTCCTATGGCAAGACGATGCGCCCGGAATTAGGCGCTGCGCCTAACCGCGGCCCTTCCGCGCCAGCCCATCCACCAGCAGCACCAGGCCTACCGTCTGTGCCGCCGACTGCGCCGCATCCAGAACCCGGCCACGCAGGCCCGCATCCTGGCGCTGTTCAGCCGGGTTCAGGACCGTCAGCGCCTCAGAGGCCAGAAGCAGGTTAGCACCGTGGCTCAGCCCCTGCGTAGATTCAGCAGCGCGCAGGGCTGGGTCACCAGCTAGCGCGGAGAGCGCAGCCGCCGGGATTCCGGCGATAGCCGTGGCGCGGCGCTCGCAGCGAGTACGGGACAGTGCACTGCCCGCGGCCCACGCGCCGGCGCGCAGGCCCCAACCCAGCGCATCATTGCGCGCACCGCGCAGCGCCCACGCGAAGGATGCGTATTGCACGCTCACGCACGTCACGCCGAACGTCGTTGGTGCGCCGCGCTTGGCGGCCTGGCCAAGCGAAGCGGCGATAAGCCCCACGCGGGTCTCCGGTGCGCAGTCTGGGCGCAGGGCCAACAGCACGGGTACAGCGGCGGTCGTGGCCGTGCCGAGCATGCGCCAGTTAAACAGGCGTGACCAGACTGCAGTCTCCCCCGCGGCGAGCGCGCCGAGGGTGAGGTGATCGCGGCCAGCAAAGGCCGGGCCCACCGCGCGCAGGAGAGCCTCGGTGCCCTCTTGGGTGCGGTCCAGCATGTCGCGGGCGAAGCTGGTCTTCATGTCCTGCTACTTCCTGCGCGATCCGGCCTTGACCACGTTCTTCGTGCCCGGTGAAGGCTTCTTCGTCGCCTTCTTGCTCGACTTCTTCGTGGCCTTCTTGGTCGATTTCTTGGTCGACTTCTTAGTGCTCTTCTTCGTCGACTTCTTCGCCCCACCGTTCGCGGCGTCCTTGGCGCGGCGCTCGGAAAGGAGCTCGTTCGCGCGGGCGTCGGTAAGCTGCTCCGGATCGTCACCACGGCGCAGCGAGGCATTCGTCGTGCCGTCAGTGACGTACGGGCCAAAGCGGCCGTCCTTGACCGTCATCGGCTTGCCAGAGACGTCGTTGTCACCCAGCTGCTTAATCGGCGGCTGTGCGGCCGCGCGGCCGCGGCGCTTCGGCTCCGCGTAGATGCGGCGCGCCTCGTCCAAAGTGATGGAGAAGATCTGCTCCTCCTTGGCCAAGGAGCGGGAATCCTTGCCCTTCTTCAGGTACGGGCCATAGCGGCCGTTCTGCGCGGTGATGACCTCGCCGTCCGAGGGGTCCACGCCCACCTCACGCGGCAGGCTCAGCAGCTTCAGTGCTTCCTCCAGCGTGACGCTGGCCGGCTCCATCGAAGCAAAGAGTGAGGCAGTGCCCGGCTTCAGCTTCTCCTCGACGTACTCAGCAATGCGCTTTTCCTTCTGCTTCGCCGCGGTCTTGGTCTCCCAATTCTTGGCACGCTTGCCCTCGGCCGCGCGCTGGGCGTCCTCGGCGGCGCGCTCCTCTTTAACGATCTCCTCGGCTTCGGCCTCGGCCTTCTCGCGCTCGTCGTCACGCACCTGCTCGGTCACGTACGGGCCGAAACGACCCTCCTTGGCCACGATGGTGCGTCCGTTTCCCGGGTTCTGGCCCAGCTCGCGCCCGCCCTGCGGGGTGGCAAAGAGCTTCTCCGCCAAAGCCTCGTTGAGCTCATCCGGGGTGACCGTCTCCGAGAGGTTGGCGCGTTGGTACTCCACCGTACCGTCCTCGTTGGTGCCCACGGCGCGTTCGATATACGGACCGTAGCGGCCCACGCGCACGAAGACATCGCGGCCTTCCGCGTCGGTGTACAGGCGCAGGGAGTTGACCTGGCGGGCATCGATGGCCTCCAGGTTGATGTCCACCAAGGACTTCAGGCCGCCGTGGCGAGCAATAGATGCGGCCTTGCGCTCGCCGGCCTCCGTGTTGCCGAAGTAGAAGTTATTCAGCCAATCCGTGCCGTTCTCCGAACCGGCGGCAATAGCATCGAGCTCATCCTCCATGGAGGAGGTGAAGTCATAATCCACGAGCTCGGTGAAGTTATTCTCCAGCAGGCCCACAACCGCGAAGGCAACCCACGAGGGCACCAGCGCGTTGCCGCGGGAGAGCACGTAACCGCGGTCCTGGATGGTCTTGATGATGGAGGCGTACGTCGACGGGCGCCCGATGCCCAAATCTTCCATCTTCTTGACCAAGCTGGCCTCGGTATAGCGCGCCGGCGGGTTGGTGGAGTGGCCGTCGGCAGTAACCGCAGCGGTCTTCAGCGTGTCGCCCTCATTGAGGTGCGGCAGGCGGGACTCTCCCTTCGAGTCCTTCGCCGCGACGTCCTCGTAGGCCTTGAGGAAGCCCGGGAAGGTAATCGTGCGGCCGGTTGCGGAGAAGTCAGCGTCGTGGCCGCCGGCGTTGACAGCTGCGGTCACCTTCATCGAGGTTCCCTTGGCATCTGCCATCTGGCAGGCCACGGTGCGCTTCCAAATCAGCTCGTAGAGCTTGTATTCCTCGGCGTCGAGCTGCCCGGCTAGCTGGCCCGGGGTGGCAAAACGCTCGCCGGCGGGGCGGATGGCCTCGTGGGCCTCCTGGGAGTTCTTCACCTTGCGGTCATAGGTACGCGGTCCGTCGGCCACGAACTCCGCGCCGAAGATGGAGGAGGCAGCCTCACGCGCAGCATCCAGGCCCTGCTTGGACAGGGAGGTCGAGTCGGTACGCATATAGGTGATGTGACCGTTCTCGTAGAGGCGCTGCGCAATGCGCATCGTG
Source organism: Corynebacterium minutissimum (assembly GCF_000988205.1). Taxonomy (GTDB): domain Bacteria; phylum Actinomycetota; class Actinomycetes; order Mycobacteriales; family Mycobacteriaceae; genus Corynebacterium; species Corynebacterium hiratae. Next base: position 166,862 of record NZ_LAYQ01000010.1, read on the forward strand.
CGCTCCGAGGTGTAGTGCAGGCGCCGGCCGGCCTCCTGCTGCAGCGTCGACGTCATAAACGGCGCGGAAGGCTTGCGCGAATAAGGCTTGTGCTCGACACTAGCCACGGTCATGGTGGAGCCCTCCAGCGCGCTGGCCAGCTGCTCCGCCTGGGCCTGCTTGACGACGACCACCTCGTCGCTCTTCAGCTGACCCCTATCGTTGAAGTCGCGGCCCGCGGCCACGCGCTTGCCATCGAGGGCACTCAGGCGCGCATCGAAATCCGGCGTGGATTTCAGCGTTGCCGTGAGATCCCAGTACTCGGCGGGGATGAATGCCATGCGCTCGCGCTCGCGCTCGACGATGACGCGGGTAGCTACCGACTGCACGCGGCCAGCCGATAGGCGCGGCATGACCTTCTTCCACAGCACCGGGGAGACCTCGTAGCCGTAGAGGCGGTCCAGGATGCGGCGGGTTTCCTGGGCGTCGATGAGGTTTTCATCGAGTTCACGGGTGTTTTCCGCGGCCTCCAGGATGGCGGACTTGGTGATCTCGTTGAAGACCATTCGGCGCACCGGCACCTTGGGCTTGAGTACTTCCAGCAGGTGCCAGGCAATGGCCTCGCCCTCGCGGTCGGGGTCTGTTGCGAGGTAGAGCTGGTCGCACTGCTTCAGCTTGGCCTTGAGGTCAGCGACCTTCTTCTTCTTGTCCTGGCTGATGACGTACAGCGGGGTGAAGTTATCCTCCGGGTTAACACCGAGGCGCGCCCAGGATTCCTTCTTATATTTGGCGGGGACGTCGGCGGCGCCGCGGGGAAGGTCCCGGATGTGGCCGACGGAGGCCTCAACAATGTACTTATCGCCGAGGTAAGGCTGAATCTTCTTCGCCTTGGTTGCTGACTCGACGATGACCAGGGTCTTCCCCGGGCCGGTAGCTTCTGCCACTTCGACTTCATCCCTTCCGATGGCTAGTCCTCTGCTGGGCAATTGCCCCTAGAGTACACAGATAGAGGCTTACTCTAGTTATTCAGGCCAGTTCACGTCCACACAACCGGGGGTCTATACTGGCCGTCCGAGGATTCGCCTCACAGCACACAACTGGGAGACAGCGTGATTGCGTCTATTACTGCATGGTTCGAGGTCATCATGGCCACACAGTGGATTTATCCGCTGGTGGGTTCACTGATTTTCCTCGACTGCTTCTTCCCCGTTTTGCCTTCGGAGGTTCCCCTCAACATGGTGGGCGCCTGGTCTGGCTCCCAAGGTTTTCCCCATCTTCCCACCATGTTTTTCGTCGCCATGGTTGCCGCAATTTTGGGGGATAACTTGTGCTTCCTCCTGGGAACGCGGCTCATCGCCCTTATTAATAGAGCCCAAAAGGGAACGAAGGCTTATGACGCCTTAACGTGGGTCAAGCGTAATATTCGGCGCAGCGGCGGCGCGGCCATCATCATCGCGCGCTTCATCCCCTCGGCCCGCCTGTTTATGACGATTCTGCTGGGCTCCATGCGCTATCCCTGGCCGCTGTTTTTCTTCTTCGACACCTTCGGTGTCCTGTTGTGGGTGGCGCAGGCGCTAGCCATTGGCTACCTCGGCGGCGTGGCCTTCTCCGGCTCACCCGCGATAGCCATGCTCATTTCCATCATCGCCGCCATCATCATCGGCTTCGGCCTGCAAAAGGGGCAGAATAAGCTGCTGGAATGGTGGGATACCCGGCGCGGCTACGCCGAGTCCCCCTAAACCACCTCGACGTTGGTGGCCTGCTGGCCTTTAGCGTCTTCCCCAATCTCAAAGGAGACGCGCTGGTTATCTTCGAGGGTGCGGAAACCGGTTCCTTGGATTTCGGTGTAGTGCACGAAGATGTCGCCGGAGCCGTCCTCCTGCTCAATGAAGCCGTAGCCTTTTTCGGCGTTGAAGAACTTGACGGTACCGTATGCCATGATGAGTTGTCCTTTGCGGAAATAAAGTAGTGCAAACTAGTGCACCAGTGTGCCACGTTTGGGCACCTACAGCAGATTAGTGGAGGCAAGCGTGAGTGAGAACCCTCTGGGTGAGGAGCTCGTCGAGCACCTTGTTGAGCGTTTCCCCGAGTCCGAGCTAACGCACTCCACCACCCTGCCTGCCCAACCAGCACGCTATGCCGAGTGGCCCGAGTGGGTCCTGCCGGAGTTGCGGGCAGCGTTGGAAGAGCAGGGCGTCGCCAAGCTCTATGCCCACCAGGTCGCCGTGGCACAGGCCGCATGGAAGGGGCGCAACGTCGTGGTCTCTACCGGCACGAGTTCCGGAAAGTCCCTGGGTTATCGTTTGCCCATTCTGTCCCGCCTGGCGGAGGACCCGACCGCGTGCGCGCTCTACATCACGCCGACGAAGGCGCTGGGTTCGGACCAGCTGCGCACGGTGCTCGAGCTCACGCAGGGCATCGCTGCGCTTCACGACGTCCACCCCGCCCCCTATGACGGTGATACCCCCACCGAAGCCCGTGCCGGTATCCGCGATCAGGCGCGGTTTATCTTCTCCAACCCAGACATGATTCATTCTTCTCTGCTGGGCGCACACCAGCGGTGGGCGCGGGTGCTGCGGCACTTGAAGTTCATCGTGATTGATGAGGCGCACGCCTACCGCGGGGTTTTCGGGGCGAACGTGGCGCTCGTGGTGCGGCGTTTGCTGCGGCTGTGCGCACACTACGGTTCGCGGCCGGTGGTGATTGCGGCTTCGGCGACCATGCGGGATCCCGCCCGGCATGCCGCACGGCTGACGGGGCGCGAGTTTCTCCCTGTAACCGAGGATGGCGCGCCGACGGGCGCGCGGACGGTCGCGCTGTGGGAACCGGGCTTCATGGAAGGCATCGAAGGGCAGAACGGCGCCCCCGTGCGCCGCGCCGCCACAACGGAGGCGGCCTGGATGATGGCCGCGCTCGTGGCGCAGGGCGCTCGAACGTTGACCTTTGTGCGCTCGCGGCGCGCGGCAGAGACCACCGCGCTGCGGGCAGCAGAAGAGCTCTCCGGGAGGCTGGGCCGGCCGGATTTCGCGCGCCGGATTGCCGCCTACCGCGCGGGGTATTTGGCCGAAGACCGTCGCGCGCTGGAACAGGCGCTGGACGATGGCTCCTTGCTCGGCGTGGCCACCACCTCAGCTTTGGAGCTAGGCATCGACGTCGGCGGCCTCGATGCCGTGGTCACCGCCGGGTTCCCAGGTACCGTCGCTAGTTTTTGGCAGCAGGCCGGACGCGCGGGCCGCCGCGGCCAGGGCTCACTGGTGGTGCTGGTGGCCCGCGATGAACCGATGGACACCTACCTGGTTCACCACCCGGAAGCGCTCTTGGGCCGGCCGGTGGAGGCCAGCGTGTTCAACCCCGCCAACCCCTACATCCTGGGCGGGCACGTGTACTGCGCGGCGGTGGAGAAGCCGCTAAGCGACGCCGACGTGGCCGCCTTCCGCGCCGAATCCGTGGTCCACGACCTAGCCCAGCGGGGCTTGCTGCGCCGGCGCCCGCAGGGCTGGTTCGCCGCTCCCCTGCCGGCTGGCTCAAGCGAGCTCACCCCGGAGACCGCGCACACGGCCGTCTCGCTGCGCGGCGGCTCGGGCGAGGAGGTCATGATCGTGGATTCCTCCGACGGCCGCCTGCTCGGCACCATCGATTCAGCCCGCGCGGTGAGCCAGGTGCATCCCGGCGCGGTGTACCTGCACCGTGGTGAGAGCTTCGTCATCGAGGAACTTCACCTCGGCGGCGCTGGTGGCGCAGCTCCCGCCGAACCGGGAGTGGCACTCGCCGTACCGAAGACGCCGGACTACACCACGCAGCCGAAGTCCACGACGGACATCCGCATCCTGCGCGAAGCCGATGACCTGGTGAACTACGCCCCCGGCCTGTGGGTGGCCAGCCTGGAGGTCGAGGTGACCGACAAAGTCACCGGCTACCAGGTACGGCTTCCCGATGGCTCCGTGGGCGAGGATATCCCCCTTGACCTGCCGGAGCAGCGCCTGGTGACCCGAGCGGTGGCCTACACCATCGATCCGCTGGCACTCGCAGCGATGGGAGTCACCGCCGGGCGCACCCCGGGCACCCTCCATGCGGCAGAGCACGCCGCCATTGGGCTGTTGCCGCTCATTGCCACCTGCGACCGCTGGGATATCGGTGGCGTGTCCACCGCGCAGCACGCCGATACGGGCTTGCCCACGGTCTTCGTCTACGACGGCCACCCCGGCGGCGCCGGCTTCGCCGAGGAAGGTTTCCGCTGCTTCCCCGAGTGGATTAAAGCCACCTTTGAGGCCGTGCGCTCCTGCCCTTGCGAGTCCGGTTGCCCGTCGTGCGTGCAATCCCCCAAATGCGGCAACGGCAACAACCCTCTGGACAAGGCAGGCGCTATAGCCCTCCTCGGCGCACTGGTCACTATGACGTCCTAGACAGAATTCCTACTTCTAAGATCGTTGTAATGCTCTCACCACATATAAACCGAAGTGATGTAGATGTAATTGTCATCGCGCGTAACAACGATCCCGTATTTGAGAGCAGGCGAATTATGCGCAGTAATATTATCGATTGCCCCATCAGCTTCAACCATGTCTAGAAGCGCATACCGAACGCGCGACACAACAGTTAATCCCCCACTTTTGTACTCAGTGACCTCACCTTTCCATCTATCCCCAACGGACAAAGTCAACTCTGGTGTTCTTGTATGTTCACGAAGCGCAACGCTCTTGACTTGATTGCTTGCGGTAGCACCGCTGCGTTCCATAAAGGAATTTTGTTGACGATCAACCTCGCTTACGAGTCGGTCCAATGCAGCGTCAGATAATCCAAGCCGCTCCTTAAACGTCGGATTCACTCCGAAGTTCTTCTCCGCGATCATTCGGGATTCTTCGAGGGAGATTTCCGGTTCCTGCACTGGAGTAGATGGACGGGCTGGGGAAGAGATACTTGTACCAGAGTTGTCCGAACCAGCCCCCTTGCTGCTTCCAGTTGTCACGCCAACGAGGGCACCAACAACAGCGATAGCTGCCAGAATCGCTCCGACTATTTGTTGCATACCGACACGGCCAAAGCCGGGGATCTCAATGCTGGGCATTGCTTAGACCTTTCAAGAGAAAAGAGAACGAGAGACTCTTTAAGTATTTACTCTCTACTCAGACCTGTCAATCGCTTTAACCAGCATAAATAGTGAATTCTGTTACGGGATGCACCTCACGTGGAAGGAATTCGTTGTCCCACTGGTACTTGTAGCAACGAGACCCCACGCGAGTGCATTTCACCGACTTTAAACGCGCGAAATTTTCCTAGACCGGACCAGCGCGGGCAATAGCGGTGTGCCCGCGCAGCCGGGCGGTGACCTCGACATCGCGACCATCGAGGACACAGGAGTCAAGATTCGCGCCGTTGAGCGCGGCAACTTCCTCTGCCTTCGTGCAGGCGTCCCTGCCCTTAGCCACCTCCCACGCCCCCGAGACCGCGGCGAGGTCCGCCGCTACCTGCGCTTCGTGCCGCGCCACAACGAGCGAAGCAACTGCCGCAACCGCCAACAGCAACGAACTCACTGCGGCGATAATCCCGGCGGTGACGACGGTGGCATAGCCCTCCTCACCCACCAGGATCCGCGACCAGCTGCGCTGACGACGCCTCACGGCTGCGCCCCTGTGGAACCACCGGCTGCCATCTCTGCGGGGAATACCGCCTGTGCACGCATGGTCCCTAAGGGTGCCGGCACAGCGGCCTCAGCAGTGATGAGACCGGAGCTTTCGCTTAAGCTGACTGTCACTCCATCGCGGTGATAGTCCACCCCGATGGCGGCAGAGCGAGCTGCAGCACCCGCGGCGTCAACGGCAGCGAGGTGGGCCGACAACGTGGCGATGCCACCCACGATTCCCGCGGCAACGATGACGAGCGCGAACAGCGACAATGCCGCCTCGATGGTGACGGAGCCGGCGTCATCAAGCGCGCGCATTAGCCTGGGGAGTTGGACAGGGCGTCGGTGATGATGGACGTGATGGCGCTGGTAACTTCGCCACCATTGACCACGGCATAGAGGACCGCGGCAAGCGCTGCCGCGGCCAAACTACCCATGGCATATTCAATCGTGGACATACCATCATCATTTCCTAATAGTGACTGGTAGTTTACCTTTTTCTGCATGATGTACCTAGCTTTCTTTTCCCTTGTTTGTGTCAGTTATGTGTACTGAGTTGGTGAGTGGTTAGTTGTATGTGCTGATTTAGAAGAGTTGCTGCCCCAAGCTGATGAGGACAGGTATCAACCCAAGGACTAGGAATGCGGGAAGGAAGCACACCGCCAGCGGTGCTGCGATGAACACGCCAGCGCGTTCCGCCCGCGCGGTAGCTTGTGCCGAGGCTTCGGCACGCAGCTGCGCCACCAAACGGTGGCACCCAGTCGCCATGGCCGCGCCCGATTCACCCGATAGCTGCGTAAGCCGCACCAGTTCTTCCAAATGCGGCTGACTGGCCAACGCCGACCATGCCGTACTCATGGGAACCCCCACCCCGATGAGCGCCGCCGCCTCCGACCAGTGTGGTGAGGCTTCAGCGACTGCTAGCACCGCGCTGCGCGTGGAGAGACCAGCCTCTAGGCAAGCAGCAAAAAGCTCCAAGTCGCTTGCCGCATCGAGCGGGCCGTATTCTGCCGCTGGGCCATCGCGCGGCGTCTTCGGGCGCGGTGTCCGCGACCCCGACTGGGCTATTCGTCCAGACGGTGCAGCAGAGGTAACAGCGAGTGTCGCGGCCATGAGTGCAGCGGAGATATACGTCAAGACCATCACTGCGCCGCCTTCCGCAATATCAAGCGCGACCAGATGAATCCGGCGCACACGAGTGCCACGCCGACGTCGAGAAGCAGGCCCCCGAGACCACCGCTGAGCAAGAACCCCAAAGAATTCGCGCCCATCGCCCCGCCCATGAGGATGCCCGCCAGCGGCAAGCACGCCAGGATTACCGCGGTGGCCTGCGGCCCCTGCAGAGAGGCGGCGGTCTCACCGGCGTGACGGCGCGAGGTATCCAGCTGGCTTTGGGCCTGCTCAATGAGGTTCGCCAAGGCCACGCCATGGCGTCCGGAGAGCGTGAGCAACGCCGCGTAGCGCCTAACCTCCGGCGCGGTGAGAGCGACTGCGGGTTCCCCGCCCTGCGCCGCGAGGCCCGCTGCCGTGCTCAACACGGCACGGAGATTCTCCGGGGTGGAGTCTGGAAGAGCGTCGGCGCCCCGGCGAAGCGCGCCCGCCGTCGTCGATCCCGCCCGCAGTTCGGCCGCAACAGAGCCAAAGTAGGAGGCGAGCGCTTCAGCGCCGCGGCGCTCGCGCCGGGAAGCCGCAAGGTCGTTGGCAAACCACAACGCACAGGCCAGGATGCAGCCGGCCGCCACCACAACCGTCGGCCTTCCGAAGAAGACACAGCACCCGACCCCGAGGAAGAGCGCCCCGGGTGCCAGCGAGCGAGGCTTCGGCGATTCCAGCCGCGTCACCGAAGCAGGCTGTGAGAGCAAACACGCCGCTGCAAGGAATAGCCACATCATGGTTCCACCCCCAGCCGCGAGCACAGCTGCGCAAACCCAGGAAGGGGGCCGTCTTCGACCGTCCACACCAGCTGCGGTGTAACCGGGTTTCCCTCCAGCACGCCGAGGTGCGCTAGCCGACGCCCCTGCGGTGTGCGCTCCATCCCGAGGACCACGTGCACGGCGGCCGCCAGCTGCGAATGCAGCGCTACGCGGTCGAGCCCGCCGAGAGCGGCGAGTGCCTCCATCCGGGCGGGCACTTCATCAACAGAGTTTGCGTGCACGGTGCCCGCACCACCATCGTGCCCGGTGTTGAGCGCAGCCAACAACTCCACGACCTCCGCGCCGCGGATCTCCCCGACGACGATGCGGTCCGGGCGCATGCGTAGCGCTTGGCGGAGCAGGAGCGACATGGATATCTCGCCGCGCCTTCCGCATTAGCCCGGCGCGAGACCAAGGTCACCGCGTGCGGGTGGTCCGGGGCTAGCTCCGGGGTGTCCTCGATGATGAGCAGGCGTTCAGTGGCGGGCACGCACCCCAATAAGGCCGCGAGTAGTGTCGTCTTCCCCGATCCCGTTCCTCCCGTGACGAGGAAGGAAATCCGTCGCTCAACCACCGCACGCAAGAAATCCTCCAGGCTGGCGTCAATGCTCCCATTGGCCACCAACTCCCCCAGGCTGGTTTGCGCCTGCCGTAGCACGCGGAGGCTAATGCACGTTCCGCTGGCCGATGGCGGAGCCAACAACGCATGAAGGCGAATGCGGGTGCCATCGGGTCGGGTCAGGCGCCCATCGGCAAAAGGCTGCGCGTCATCAAGCCGCACGCCCGCCACCGCAGCCAGCCGTGTAGCAAGCTGGCGCACCTCGGCATCATCGCTAAAGCCGATGTCACGCGGCTGCAGGCCCTGCCCGCAATCAACGAAGCAGGAATCGGGGCCGTTGACAACAACATCGGTAAGGCCTGGCAGCGACAACACTGGTTCCAGCAGCCCCAGCCCCACGGAATCGTGGCGCAGACGCTGCAGGAGGTCAAGCACATCAACATCGCTGATGACGCCGGCTTCCTGACGAATACGCCGCGCCAAGGCCGGAGCATCGTGGGCAAGCTGCGGCTCGGAGGCCACGATGGTGCGCATCGTATCGAGCAGGCTCATGCCACGGCCTCCCAAATCTGGCGGGTCACCCGCGTCAGGGCGCGTGGCAGCTGCCGCGGCAACCCACTCGTTTCTACTGTGCGTGTCAGGCCACGGATGGTCGGTAGTTCAGCGATGGGGTCCGCATGGGTGACCGTGGCAATGTCGCTGGAATCGAGGCCTGCCCACTGGCGGTGGCGCACGACGACGGAGCAGTCCTGCGGCCGGGCGCGAAGCTCTGCTACCAGCTGCGCGCAGGCGGCAGCCGCCCGCACCTCTGCGGCGGTCAGCAACACTACGTGATCCGCCGCATCGGGGATATCCCACGGAGGGCAGTCCACAACCACGGTCCCTGGGTATAAGCAGGCGGCCTGCATAATGGCCGCGCGCCGTGTCGTGCTCATCGCAACCGCCTCTGTGCTGGCCGACCTCGCAGCCGAGAGAACCGCGATGCCATCTGGGGTGGTGGGCAATGCACGGACGAGGTCTGCCGCATCAACCGCACCGGTCCCCGCAGCGAGATCCGGCCACCGCGCGCCGGGCTTGTTTTCAATGCCGATGAGCAAGTCGAGCCCTCCGGAATTGGGGCACGCATCAACCAGAAGGTCCGCGCCCGCCTCACGGGCCAGCGCCGCCGCCACCGTCGAGACCCCCAAGCCACCAGCGGAACCGGTCACCGCTACGGTCACGCCAGTGGACACCGTTGTCTCGGGACTGGTTTCTGTGGCGAGCGCACCTAGGAGTTCTTTGGATTGCGCAGGCAGGATAAAGGCAGCTGTGGCCCGGCAGCATAGTGCAGCTTCATAGTCGATCGGCCCCGGGTCGAGCGCCACAAAGTACACCCGTGGATGTCCCGCCACCAGGCGAGCTGTCAGCGAATCAGCCAAGACGGCATCCGCCTTGGGCAGGTGCCGGGAGAAGTCCCGCGGATCCTCCACAGTGCTCACTTCCGCAATACTGGCAGCGGCCGCGGATGCTGCCTCTGCTCGCAGTGTGGAGTCCCCAACGGCGATAACTAGGTGAAACGTGCTCATGCCTGAAGCATGCGCGAGGGAACCAACCGCGCGCTAGGGCTACCTAGCCGCCTGTGGATAACTCGGCTGTTTTCGCGTCATTCGCACCCATTTTGCTGACTCTTAAACAAAGTCACGGGGCTTAGGTACCGAATATTCACAGGGAACCAAAAACTTGCCTCTTAAGCGGGCCCGCCCTGAGTGCCCCAAAGCAAATACCCCCGAGCTGCGCTCGAGGGTATCGCAATAAGTGCGGTAGATAATGGCTTGGTTAGCCATTAAACTCGGGTGGTGAGTCTGAGACTCGGCCCGAGGGGCGCTTGCTTTTAGCCTGCGGCTATGGCGTTCAGCGCCTCACTTAAGAGTATCGTTGGCGCTTCAATTCTGTCAATGACCTCTCATGGCTTGTCTCAATCTTCAAAAGTGATGTACGGCAGTCACTGAAGTGACTCTCACCTAATGCAGCCGCAATACCTTTCGAAAGCCTGGCCTTTGGCGAACGATCTTCCAAGAAGGCCTCCAAACCCACGTCTTCGATCTTCTTTCGCGCATGGAAAACCGAACTAGCTAGCAAATCCGCCACCTGCAGAGCCGGACACGTCCGAGAATCCAGGCTAACCGCCGTTGCAAACCGCTTATTTCCAAATCTCTGATTGAGAGAATTCACCAGCGCATCTCCATAGGAAACCCCGACAGGAACATCAATGTGATCAAGCAGCACCACCCCAACCTCACGCCGAGTAACCAACCCCCGTAACAGCCGATCTGTCGGGAACAAATGCCCCTGCCACTGTTCTCGGCTACTCCATGGATCAAAATGTCTCTTGTCCAGAACAAAAGCACCAAACGAGCAGCCCGCGTTTACCGCTGTTTGAAAAATCTCCAGCAAAATAGGTCCAGAGTGTTTAGTGACTTTCGAAAACTTAATCTCGTCAGCCTTTGTGAAGTTGTGCTGCTCACGACATGCCTTAATCTCTCTCGAAAGGAAATCAGGATCCCCCGTTCGAACAGCCGCAACAACAAAATACTTCCCTAAAGTTCCTTTACTCCCTGCTTCATCAACAAAGTAGACGGTGCTTTCTGTAGCAAGTGACAAACTCACTTGAGGGGGGAACGGAACCTCCTCGGCGAGAGGAAGAATTTGAACGATAGCCTGTCACGACTGAGATTATATCGCCACGCCAAGACATTAAATACGAACAGTTTGATGGCGGAAAAATTAAAAAGGTGATGGCCCGCGCCTCGGGGGGTGTGCGCGGGCCATCGGTAACCCGGCATCGGGGGGGGGTGCGCCGGGGCAGGCCGCACTGTATATCGGGGCCTTGCACATCACATTATGACATGCGAGGGAACAGATGACAACAGCGAGCGACAACATTCCTTGAGATCCCTAACACCGTGCCGATGCACTCCCGGTTCTGCCTGCTAAGAGGCTACGATGAGCAGGGTAACTCGCACAATGACGGCAGGCCTTCCTCGATGACCGGTACCCCTTTTCCCACTGACGGCGCCACCCGCGCGGCCGCGTTCTTCGACTTGGACAAGACGATCATTGCCACATCCTCGGCGTATGCCTTCGGCCGCGAATTCATGCACAACGGCCTCATCACGCATGCGGAAGCACTCCAGCTGTCTTTAGCCAAAGCAAGTTACATGCTGGCTGGACACAGCAGTGAGCACATGGACACCACCCGCGATCAGCTTGCCGCCATGGCCGCCGGCTGGTCCGTTCAGGAGGTCCACGACATCGCGGTGGAGACCATGCACACAGTGGTCACCCCCGCCATTTATGCGGAGGCACGCGCGCTTATCGACGCCCACCGCGCCGCCGGCCACGAGGTGGTGATCATCTCGGCGTCGGCAAGCGTGCTGGTCGAGCCCATCGCACAGGAACTGGGCATCGAGCACGTTGTGGCCACCGAGCTCGCCGAGGAAGACGGCCGGTTCACCGGAGAGATACTGTTTTATTGCAAAGGTGCAGCGAAGGCCGAAGCCTTGGCCCGCATGGCCGTACAGCTCAACGTCGATCCCGACGCATCCTTTGCCTACTCCGATTCCGCCACAGACATCCCGATGCTGGAGCGAGTCGGCCACCCCGTTGCCGTGAACCCGGACCGCCTATTGAAGAAGCACGCCATCGCCCACGACTGGGAAATCCGCACGTTTAAGCATCCCGTACCGCTCTTCACCGCACCCAGCGCCCGCGAGTTCGGTATTGGCTCGGCGGTCGTGGCCGGCATCGCTGCCCTCGTGGTCGGTGGTGTTTTCTTTGCGCGGCAGCAGCTGCGAGATTAGGCCGCTTGCGCGATGCCGTCGGCTTCGCGGGCGCCGGCCTCCCAGGCGTCGAGAAGCAGCGTGATAAGTGCCGCCGGATCCTTGTCATAGGTGTCCAGTGCCGCACGGTAGTCCGCGCGGTGCCGGTTGAGGTAGGTCTCGGGCACGGCGAATCCCCGCGGATCGAAGCCGGTATGGATGGCAGCGGTGCGCGCGGCGACGAGCGCCACGGCGGTGCTGCGCGCACCGAACAGCGAGCGCGCGGCAATCTCCGCGTGCACCACCACCGGCAACAAGCGGTCAAAATCCACCCCGGCCCCGCGCGTGATGAGCTGGGCCAGCGCCTGCGCCACCGCCGGCTCCTGATCCGGGTGGCCCGCGCCGCCCGCCGCGACATCAATGCTGGCCAAGACCTGCAGCGGGGCCCGTGCGAAGGTCCGCACCGTAGCCTGCTGCTTTTCCGGAGCGAGCAAAGAATAAGCGCTGACCGCGGGTGGGATACCGTCAGCCTCAAGCGGCGCGCCGTCGATCGCCGCGGCCGCCCGCGCACCGCGCAACAGCGATTCGGAAGAAATAACGTCAAACTTGCGCAAGCCCGCGGGCCGGCGGTGCACGCGCGCTATCGCTGCGACGGCAGAAGCAGCTTTTTCCTCCACCCCAGAAAGGGCCATCAGCGGGGTCAGCGGGTCAGAATGCGGCATACCCATTACAATAACGCCGTACCCACTTTGCGGGCCGCACCACATGAACTCTGGAAAGTTCATTACTATGGCCGATATAGATTGCGACAAAACAGTAGGAGTATTAAACCGTGAGCAACGACGGACTATTCACTGACGGGTCCAACAAGTTCGCCCCGAAGGTAGACAGCATTCCCTTGAGCGATGCGGATACCTCCCGCCGTGGCGAAGCATCCATCGGCCAGCTCGTGTCCAACGCCACCGAGCAGATGTCCCAGCTGGTTCGCTCTGAGGTTGAGCTAGCCAAGACCGAGCTCGCTGCTTCTGCCAAGAAGGGCGGCATCGGCGCGGGCATGTTCGGTGTGGCCGGCACCGTGGCTCTATATAGCTCCTTCTTCTTTTTCTTCTTCCTGGCGGAGCTGCTGGCCGTATGGCTCGACCGTTGGGCTGCCTTCCTGATTGTCTTCCTCATTATGGTCGTCTTGGCCGCCGTCGTGGCCTTTATCGGTTTCAAGCAGGTCAAGCAGGTCAAGGCCCCGGAGAAGACCATCCAGTCCACGAAGGAACTCAAGAAGCTGGTTCCGGGTAAGGCTGAGAAGTCCATCGAGCGTGGTCTCTACACCTAAACCCTCAGGGTCCTTTCTCTCTCTTTACAGCCCCGCCCCGAGCATCTGCGTTCGGGGCGGATTTCGTCTATCTACCCTCCCCCCTTCGAAAGGCCCGCCCCTATGAATCCCCTACCGCCCTCCGTAGTGGAGCTTGACGGCCCCTTTGAGCACGAGTTCCTGCACACGCGCGGCATCCGCCTGCACGCCGTCACCGCCGGCAACCCGGATGACCCGCTGGTGCTTTTACTCCATGGTTCTTTCGGCGGGTGGTTCGACTTCCGGAATGTCATTGCCCCGCTTGCCGACGCCGGCTTCCACGTCGCCGCCCTCGACATGCGCGGCTTTGGCATGTCTGACAAACCTCCGCTCGAACCCGGCCAGGATATCCGCGTGGCGGTGGGCGATGTCAGTGGTGCCATCCGCGCATTAGGCCACGATGATGCCTACCTGGTTGGCGCGGATACCGGTGGTGCGGTGGCCTGGGCGCTGGCTACCGAGCGGCCCGAGCGGGTGCGCGGGCTGGTTTCTGTTTCGGCAGCACACCCAACTGATTTGCGCCGCGCCATCGCCGCACGCCCCTGGGATTTCGGGTGGGTTCTCCTACGCGCGGCGTTGTGCCGCCTAGGAAAGATCGGCGCCCCCAGCCTCCTACTGCGGGAAGATACCTATCACCGGGAGATGGATCTCGACGCCCTCGGATCCTTCAGCGGCGCCGAGCGCGCGGAGGCCCTGCGCTTGCGTGTGGCCTCCTCACGTATTGGAAACGTCCGCCGCGGAATCATCTGGAACCACCGACTGCGCACCGCCGTGGTTCCGCTGAGTTGGCTCGAGCTCAGCGTGCAGTGCCCGACGCTGTTCATTCATGCCGATCAGATGTTGTGGCGCCCGGTAGCCCGGCGCGCGGCGCGGCGCTGCCGTGGGGGCTTTACCGCCACCACCATCCCCGGCGCCAAGAACCTCCCCTACCTTGAGAACCCTCACGGTTTTACCCAGACCATCACTCAGTGGCTGCGAGATAGGTAACATTCACTCCCCTCCGTGTCCCACCCCTCTCAGGGGGATGGGACTTTTTTCATTCTCCAACAAAACCGCAGGTCAGGAACAAATACCTACCGATCTATAGCTTTCATTGCAGGACATATTTTTCGATTCCTTGTATATGAGACGAGCCACGCGGTAGCTTCATATAAAACCAACATCACAGGTTTTCTACATCTTTCGCACCACGGAGGTCTAAGACCCACATGACGCTCAAGAAGACACTTGCTGCTCTCTCTGTCGCTACCCTGCCGCTCACCCTCGCGGCCTGTGCTGGCGATAACTCCGGTTCGGACTCTGCTTCCGGCTCCGCATCCGGCGACGGAATCGTCACCGTCAACGGCTCCGAGCCGCAGAACCCGCTCATCCCGGCCAACACCAACGAAACCGGTGGCGGACGCATCGTCGATTCCATCTACGCCGGCTTGGTCTACTACGACGGCGACGGCGAAGCCCAGAACGAGCTGGCTGAATCCATCGAGCCGAACGATGACAACACCGAGTTCACCGTCAAGCTCAAGGAGTCTAAGTTCTCCGACGGCTCCCCGGTAACCGCGAAGAACTTCGTGGATGCCTGGAACTACGCCGTGGCTAACGATCAGCTCAACGCTTCCTTCTTTGCCAACATCAAGGGCTTCGAGGAAGGCGTGAAGGAGATGGAAGGCCTCAAGGTCGTCGACGACCTCACCTTCACCATCGCACTGAACAGCCCGGAGCAGGACTTCCCGGCACAGCTGGGCTACTCCGCGTTCTACCCGCTGCACGAGTCTGCCCTGGAGGACATGGATGCCTTCGGCCAGAACCCGATTGGTAACGGTCCCTACAAGCTGACCGAGTGGAACCACAACCAGGACGCGACCGTCGTCCCGAATGAGGAGTACAAGGGTGGCCAGACCCCGCAGAACGACGGCATCAAGTTCGTCTTCTACGCTGGCCAGGACGCTGCCTACGCCGACCTGCTGGCAGGCAACCTGGACGTCCTCGACGCCATCCCGGACGCCGCTTTCGACGTCTACGAGACCGACCTCGGTGACCGCGCTGTGAACCAGCCGACCGCCGTGTTCCAGTCCTTCACCTTGGGTGAGAACCTCGAGCACTACTCCGGCGAAGAAGGCGTCCTGCGCCGCCAGGCCATCTCCCACGCCATCAACCGCGAGGAGATCACGGACACCATCTTCAAGGGCACCCGCACCCCGGCCAAGGACTTCACCTCCCCGGTTATGCCGGGCTACTCCGAGGACATCAAGGGCAACGAGGTCCTGAAGTATGACCCGGAGAAGGCCAAGGAACTGTGGGCTGAGGCCGACAAGATCAACAAGTGGGACAACCCGACCCTCGAAATTGCCTACAACTCCGACGGTGGCCACAAGAGCTGGGTGGATGCAACCACCAACTCCATCAAGAACACCCTCGGCATCGAGGCTGTTGGCGCTCCATACCCGGACTTCAAGTCCCTGCGCGATGAGGTGACCAACCGCACCATCAAGACCGCCTTCCGCACCGGCTGGCAGGCAGATTACCCGAGCCAGGCCAACTTCCTTGCTCCGCTGTACAAGACCAATGGTTCGTCCAACGACGGTGACTACACCAACCCAGAGTTTGACAAGCTTCTCGACGAAGCCCTGACCTCCACCTCCGAGGAAGACGCAATCAAGAAGTACACCGCGGCCCAGGAAATCCTGTTCAAGGAACTGCCGGCCATCCCGCTGTGGTACTCCAACGCCACCGGCGGCTACTCCGAGAACGTCGACAACGTCGTCTTCTCCTGGAAGTCCCAGCCGGTGTACTACAACATCACCAAGAAGTAACGCCACCTTTGCTACTTCGCACGACCCCCGCAACCTCCGTGAGCGGGGGTCGCCCCACGTTTTCACCCCCGAAGTGTGATTAGAAACGCGCTATAGATTTCCCGGAGCGTGGGATCACACATTAGAATTCTCGTAAGCTTTGACCTGCGTCCCAAAAATCGGAGAACGCTGGCAAGCACCTGCCCCACAATGAGTAAAGGACCACACTATGCTGCGCTATATCGGGCGCCGAGTGCTCCAGATGATTCCGGTGTTCTTCGGAGCCACCCTGCTCATCTACGCGCTCGTCTTCTTGATGCCCGGCGATCCAGTCGAAGCCCTTGGCGGTGACCGCGGCCTCACCGAGGCTGCCCGCGCCCGCATTGAGGCTGAATACAACCTCGACAAGCCGTTCATCATTCAGTATCTGCTCTATATCAAGGGCATCTTCATGTTGGACTTCGGCACGACCTTCTCCGGCGTGCCCGTGACCCAGGTAATGGCTAATGCCTTCCCGGTTACCGTGAAGCTCACCGTCATGGCGATCATTTTTGAATCCGTCTTCGGCATCCTCTTCGGCGTCTTCGCCGGTATGCGCCGCGGCGGCTTCTTCGATTCCACCGTGTTGGTCATCTCCCTGCTCGTCATCGCCGTGCCCTCCTTCGTTATCGGCTTCGTCTTCCAGTACCTCGTAGGCATTAAGTGGGGCGTCCTGCCGGTTACCGTCGGCGCTAACGCCACGGTGAAGTCCCTTCTCATGCCGGCCATGGTGCTCGGCGCGCTCTCCCTGGCCTACGTCATCCGCCTGACCCGCCAGTCCGTGGCTGAGAACCTGCGCGCCGACTACGTGCGCACCGCCCGCGCCAAGGGCCTGTCCAACGGCGCGGTGACCCGCCGTCACGTGCTGCGCAACTCGCTGATTCCTGTGGCCACCTTCATCGGCGCCGATATCGGCGCACTCATGACCGGCGCCATCGTGACCGAGGGCATCTTCGGCATCAACGGCGTCGGCGGCACCATGTACCAGGCCATTCTGCGCGGTGAGCCGACCACCATCGTCTCCTTCACCACGGTGTTGGTGATCATCTACATCATCGCCAACCTGCTCGTTGACCTCCTGTACGCCGTACTTGATCCGAGGATTCGCTATGCCTAATTTCGAGAAAACCACTCCCTATCCGGGCCAAGAGCACTTCGTCTCGGAAACCGATGAAACGGGTCTCGGCGCGGTCGACGCCGTCAAGGACGAGTCCGCTCCCTCCTCTCAGTGGGGCGAGGCATGGCGCTACCTGCGCCGCCGCCCACTGTTCTGGGTCGCTGCCGTGATGATTCTCGTGGCAGTCCTCCTGGCTATCGCACCGGGTCTGTTTACTAGCACCGACCCGCGCCTGTGCGAACTATCCAGGTCCCTCGCACCCGCCGAGCCAGGCCACCCCTTCGGCTTCAACCGCCAGGGTTGTGACATCTATGCCCGCGTGATCTACGGTGCGCGTGCGTCGGTCGCCGTCGGCATCCTCACCACGCTGCTCGTCGTGGTACTTGGTTCAATGATCGGCGCTATCGCCGGCTTCTTCGGCGGCTGGATCGACTCCGTCCTGTCCCGCATCACCGACATCTTCTTCGCCATCCCGCTAGTGCTCGCCGCCATCGTGGTCATGCAGATGTTCAAGGAGCACCGCACCATCGTCACGGTGGTCTTGGTGCTCGGCCTCTTCGGCTGGGTCTCCATCGCCCGCATCACCCGCGGCGCGGTGGTCTCCATCAAGAACGAGGAATTCGTACAATCCGCACGCTCCATCGGCGCGTCGAGCTGGCGCATCCTGTTCAGCCACATCCTGCCGAACGCAGCCGCGCCCATCATCTCCTACGCCACCGTGGCGCTGGGCACCTACATCGTCGCCGAGGCCACCCTGTCCTTCCTGGGCATCGGCTTGCCGCCGACGTTCGTGTCCTGGGGCGGAGACATCTCCGACGCGCAGGCCTCCCTGCGTGTTGCCCCGGCAGTCCTGTTCTACCCGGCGGGTGCCTTGGGCCTGACCGTGTTGAGCTTCATCATGATGGGTGACGTCGTCCGCGATGCACTCGATCCGAAGGCGAGGAAGCGTTAATGACTAACCCACTTCTTGAAATGAAGGACGTTCGTATCTCCTTCACCACGTCGACCGGCGTGGTCGAGGCAGTGCGTGGCGTCAATATGACCATCTACCCGGGCCAGTCCGTGGCCATCGTGGGCGAGTCCGGTTCCGGTAAGTCGACCACGGCGATGTCCATCCTGGGCCTGCTGCCGGGCACCGGCAAGGTCACCGGCGGCCAGATCCTCTTTGAGGGCGAGGACATTACTCACTACAACAACAAGCAATTCGAATCGCTGCGAGGCGACAAGATTGGCTTGGTCCCGCAGGATCCGATGTCCAACCTCAACCCGGTGTGGCGCATCGGCACCCAGGTCGAGGAGTCTCTCAAGGCCAACCACGTGGTGGAGGGCTCCAAGCACCACGAACGCGTGGTGGAGCTTCTGGAGGAAGCCGGGCTTCCCGACGCCGAACGGCGCGCCAAGCAGTACCCCCACGAGTTCTCTGGTGGTATGCGCCAGCGCGCGCTCATCGCAATCGGCCTGGCCGCCCGCCCGAAGCTACTCATCGCCGACGAGCCCACCTCCGCGCTGGATGTAACTGTTCAGAAGACCATCCTGGACCACCTGGAGCATCTCACCGAGGAGCTGGGCAACGCCGTTCTCTTCATTACCCACGACCTTGGTCTGGCGGCCGAGCGCGCCGAACACCTCATCGTGATGCACCGCGGCCGCATCGTTGAGTCGGGCCCGTCGCGCGAGATCCTGCGTTCCCCGCAGCACCCTTACACCCGCCGCCTTGTCAAGGCCGCCCCTTCCCTCGCCTCCTCCCGCATCCGCGCGGCCAAGGAAGCTGGCGTGGAGGCCAAGGAGCTCAAGTCGGGCGAGGCTATCGGCGCCGACGTTGAACCTGGCGCCATCACTGCAGATTCCACTGGCAGTTCATCTGCCGAAGAGCAAGCCCCAGTGATTTCGGTTCGCAACCTCACCAAGGAATTCGACATCCGCGGCCAGCGCGGCGGCAAGAAGCTCCTCAAGGCTGTCGACGATGTCTCCTTCGACATCCGCCGCGGCACCACCCTGGCGCTGGTGGGCGAGTCCGGATCCGGCAAGTCCACGGTGGCCAACATGGTGTTGGGCCTTTTGGAGCCGACCTCCGGGACCATCGAATTCGAAGGCCGCGATACCTCGAAGCTATCGAAGCAGGAACTCTTCAAGCTCCGCCGCAAGATGCAGGTGGTCTTCCAGAACCCCTATGGCTCACTGGATCCGATGTACTCCATTTACAAGTGCATCGAGGAACCCATGGCGCTGCACAAGGTGGGCTCGCGCAAGGAACGCGAGGTTCGCGTGGCCGAGCTCCTCGACATGGTCTCCATGCCTCGCTCCGCCATGCGCCGCTACCCCAACGAGCTCTCCGGCGGCCAGCGCCAGCGCATCGCCATCGCCCGCGCGCTCGCGCTGCGCCCAGAGGTCATCGTCCTCGACGAGGCCGTTTCCGCCCTGGACGTGCTGGTGCAGAACCAGATCATCCAGCTGCTTGCGGAGCTGCAGTCTGAGCTCAGCCTGTCCTACCTCTTCATTACCCACGACCTCGCAGTGGTCCGCCAGACTGCCGACGACGTGGTAGTGATGAAGAAGGGCCAGGCCGTCGAACAGGGCACCGCCGACGATATCTTCGAAAACGCCCAGCAGGAGTACACCCGCAACCTCATCAACTCGGTTCCGGGTATGCACCTCGATATCGGCACGGATATCTAGCTCAAGCGCGCCGACTACCCGTCAACCTTGCTGTGGTTGGCGGGTTTCGTCTTTAAGGGCTTAAGGATCCTGCCGTGGCTGCCCCTGTTGTATCCGGCGGTGACTGAAGCGCAACCTGGGATCGCCGATATCCCCGTCAGTGTGGCTTTGTCTGACGGGTGCTTCTATCGGGAGCGCCTTTGTCGCAGGTTACCGGCGCTTTTTGTGTTTGGTGGCTGGGGTGTTAGCTGCTGTCGGGTGGTGGGTCCGGTGGCGGGTCTGGTGGTTGTCCTGCTTGTTCGGCGGCGAGTCTGGCGACTGCTTCTTGGTATTCGGGCATCGCGGTGATTGGTGTTCCCCAGGGTGGGATGAAGCTGACCCCGGTGTTGAGGCGGTACATGTAGCCACGCCCGGTAGGCCTTAAAGGGTCATCGTCGTTAATGCCGTTGTGGTAGGCGCACAAAAACGTCAGGTTCTTGATGTTGGTGTAGCCACCAGCCTGCCAGGGCACCAAATGATGGATTTGGCAGTAATCAGCTGGTTTATTACACCCAGGCCTAGAACACGTGTGGAATTCAGCGTGCAGGGTGAGGCGTTGGTTGAAGTTTGCCCCGCGCTCTAAGCGCCAGGTGTTAATGGGTCCTTCAATAGGGTGCACGATGGTGGCGTAGCCTATTTCGGCGAACTTGTGGGTGAGGAATTCTGCCCCGGTCATGCGCCCACCGTTGGTGAGGTTGAGCTCGATCTCGTCCCCGTCACCGTTAATGATCTGGTCCAACTCATTCAGGGTGACGATGACTTGGGTGCGCACCGCCGGTTTGGAACCAGTGCCCTCTTTGAAGAAGACGTCGTTGGCGGCTTGAAGCAGGTCGGTGTTGTTGGTGGATTCGAGTACTGCGCGCATGTTGGCAATCGTGGTGGCATCATCGGTAATCGAGAGCGTGTTGGGGCCTTGCTCTCGGTAGGTGATGCGCACGCCTGGTTTGGCGGTTCTTTTACGTGTGAGTTCTTTAAGCCGTGCTGTGGCAACGGCTCGGATGCGGTGTGCGGGTGTGGCGGTAAGTCTGACTCTCAGGTTCCAGGCGTCGAGGGTTTTCTTTACTTTTGAAACATAGGTTTCAATCAGTGTGAGGGTGCTCAGGCTGTGGCGTTGTTGAAGCGCTGCGTGGCGGGCTTTGCGTTGTTTTCCGCTAAAGCGGGTGGGGCCGAAGTACACCTGGTGCAGGCCTGCGAGTTCGGTGGCGTCGGCTGGGTCGGCGCCGAGCGCGCGGAGCTCGTCGGGTGTGCCAGGTATATGCTCCACCAGCGCAATCCCCGAGTTGCGGAGGCGGAGGTAGGTTTCGATATCCCCCATGGGCACGAAGATTAAACCAGCACCCGCAACCCCGCAACCGGAGAGAAGAAAATACCTGGTGTTAGCCGACGCAGGAGCCGGTTGGGGTGGCGTCGACAAGCTGCGTAACGTCACCCACGTGGCCGCGCACCTCGTCCGCGGTGAGTGCATAGCCCGTGTCGGAGTCCTCCACGGAGGCACCAAACACAACGCCCAGCACCTGGCCCTCCGGGTTGATCATCGGGCCACCCGAATTGCCCTGGCGGATGCTGCCGCGCACCGTGTAGGCATCGCGCTCCACGCGGCCCGTGGAGTAGATATCCGGCCCCGCAATGGTCAGCCGGTCGCGCACGCGCGCCGGCTCCGCCGTGAACGGACCCGACTGCGGGAAGCCCAAGACGATGGCATCATCCCCCGTCACAGCCGCTTGCTCCGCCCACGGCAAAGGCTCCAAGCCCAACCCGGGGCTATGCAGCACCGCAATGTCCACATCCGAGTTGTAGTACACCACGTGCGCCTCCTTGAGCCCGAGCACAGTATCGAGGTGAACCTTATCCGTGCCGGCCACAACATGGGCGTTCGTGATGACGTAGTCCGGTTCCGTAACAAAGCCCGAGCCCATCAGCCGGCGCGAGCACGCCTCCGCATCCCCCAGCACGTGGATTACGGAAGGTCGCACGCGTTCCGCCAGCTCAGGGTCTTCGATGTTCACTGCGGGAGCATCCACCTCCACATCGGCACCGGAGCGCTCCCACGGAGACACCAGCGGCGGCAGCCCAGACTCGTTGAGTAGTGCTGCGATACCGTTCGGCAGCGCCGCTAGGCGCGAGGGTGCCGCTGCATTGAGCGCGCTGAGTACGTGCGACTCACGCAGCGCTTGCCCCGGCCGGCCACCCAGGTTGGATGCCAAAGGCAGGGAAACCAACCAAATCACCACGATGGCCGCCACCGCCTGGAATACCGCACCAATTGAGGAGTCCACGCGCTGCCCCGAGCGGGTGCGCATGCGGTCCCGCAACGCCATGCCAAGCGACGTTCCCACCAGCTGCCCTAAGCCCACCAGCAGAATGAGCACGCCGACAGCCAACAAGAAGCGCACGGCGGCTTGGTCCGCCAAGCCCATCGCCAGCGGGGCAACCACAGTTCCCAGCACCAGCCCCGCAATGATTCCCACGGCGGCGAGGACCGCTGCCAAGGCGCCCTGCCGCCAACCCACGCGAACAGCGAGGAGCACGGCAACCACGATCAGGATGTCAACAGCAAGAGACACAGAGGGAATGCTTTCTTAAGGGCTAAAAGGGGCAGAAACTAACCTATCTTCTCATTATTCAAGGAGCGGTTGAGTGATTCACGCAGATCGTGAACCATTTTCTTATCCCATTCCACGCTCCAGCCCGCATGGTCCATCAGCCCGGACAGCACTCCCGCGGTAAAACCCCACACCAGGTAGCCCCGCGTCCGAAACGCCGGCCCCTTCCAGCGGCCAAATCCCACCATCATGCGATTCGTGGGATCCGCCAGCTCCCGCAAAGGGACGGTGAAGACATCATCGGTTTCCGCGGGGCTCGCCGGCCACACGTCACCCGGTTTATGCCAATACGCCAGGACCGGGCTCACGGTATTGCCGGTAGCTGGGATATCCAGCTTGCTCCACTGCTCAAGGGGTGTGACGGTGGAGCGGTCGAGGCCGGTTTCTTCTTCGGCTTCGCGCAGGGCAGCGTCGACAAGCGAGGCGTCCTCCTCGTCCTTGCGCCCACCGGGGAAAGCAATCTGCCCGGAGTGCGAGCGCATCGAGGGCGAGCGGTGCGTAAGCAACACCTCACCGTCCTCAAAACTCGCGCCCTTCAACAGCACCAACACTGCCGATTCACGCCGGCGCTTGGCGGCCGGGACATGCCGAATGAGGCGTTCTTGGACCTTGTCTGTATCAACCCCGAGCGCCGGGCGCAGCCACTCCGGGGCGTGAGCAGGAAACAGGCGGCTCACTGAAGAACCTCCTCGACGGCCGCCTCCAATTCTTCGGCGGAGCTAAACGGTTTGATGAACTTCTCTTCCACCTTGCCATCGCGCACCACGAGGGTGATGGGGATGACGCCCGGCAGCCCGAGCTCGCCAGCGAAGGTCCCATCCTCGTCCTGGTAGCTGGGGATGTCGACCTGCAGGTCACTCAAAAGCGCAGCACCGTTGGCGGCGTTCGCATCCGCATGCACGCCGACGACATTCCACGTCGAGTGCGAGCGTGCAAGGTCTTCGAAGAAGGGCAGCTCCGTGCGGCACGGCTCGCACCACCATGCCCACAACGTGACGATCTGAACGTTCTTGGCCGCCGCGGTACCGGCCGCTCCTAAGCAGGGAAGGTCCACCCCAGCAATGGGCCCCTCGGGGCACTTGGGACGCTTGGCTACTTCTTGCTCCTGCGCCTCGGGGACGGGGACCTCCGGCTCATCATCCTCAAGGAGATTCACCACGCCGACGAACGCGAGTGCCGCCAGCGCAACAATGGCTGCGATGCTCACCTTCACGTATCCGGGCCACCGAGAATATTGGCTCATTGCTCCACCTTAACCCCGCGACGGGCACCATGGGGCGAGCACGCAGGCCGTGCACTTCGGCTTCCGGGCGGTGCACACGCGCCGCCCATGGAGGATGAGGCGGTGAGAGAATACGGTTTGTTCCTCTTCGGGCACGCGCTTGGCGACGTCCCTCTCAATCGCCCGCGGCGTCTTCGCCTCGGTCAGACCGAGCCGCTGACTCAGTCGCGTGACGTGGGTATCCACGGTGATTCCCGGCAGCCCAAAGGCATTTCCCCGCACCACCAACGCGGTCTTGCGGCCGACGCCGGGCAGCGAGGTGAGCTCGTCGATGCCGCGTGGTACCTGCCCGTCGAAGTCCGCGACGAGCTTTTCACCGATGCCCAACAGGTGGCCGGCTTTCATGCGCTGAAAGCCGAGTGGGCGGAGAATGCGCTCAAGGTCGGCGCGGTCCGCGGCGGCATAATCCGGTGCGGTGGGGTAGGCGGCGAACAGCTCCGGGGTGACCTGGTTGACGCGGGCATCCGTGCACTGTGCTGAAAGCACTGTCGCTACGAGTAGCTCAAGGGGGTTGGTGAAGTCTAGTTCACAGTCGGCATCGGGATATTCGTCCGCGAGGGCGGTACGAATACGGGCAACACGCGCTTCCTCGGTATCATCGTCATGCTGTGCAAAAAGGTCAGGGGACATAGAAATAACTCTAGTGACGGCAGTTAGAATGGAAAGCATGATTTCGCTCGTTGTTCTCGTCCCGCTGTGCCTCGCTCTGTTTGCCATTCTTATGGAAAAGCTAGAGGCAACGGCCTTCGAGAATTAAACAGATTAGTAAAGGCATGTGACTATTTTTCCCGTTGGTGGAAATAGTGACTAATTGCACTGTATGATGTTGTGCAGTGCCTCGTGGCGCACTGGAGACTAGGTGCGTCAAAATAGACCAAACCAGCTTGCGTCCAAGTGTTTTCCTCGCTGCGCAGGCTTTAAGGAGTAACAGTGGAAGGCGTACAGGACATCCTCTCCCGCGCTGGCATTTTCCAGGGCGTCGATCCGGTAGCAGTACAGAACCTCATCGAGCAAATGGAAACCGTCCGTTTCCCGCGCGGCACCACCATTTTCGAGGAAGGAGAGCCGGGCGACCGCCTCTACATCATCACCTCGGGAAAGATTAAGCTTGCTCGCCACGCCCCGGATGGCCGTGAGAACCTGCTGACCGTGATGGGCCCGTCCGATATGTTCGGTGAGCTTTCTATCTTCGATCCGGGCCCGCGCACCTCGTCTGCTGTGTGCGTCACCGAGGTCACCGCCGCCACGATGAACTCCGAAATGCTCAAGCAGTGGGTGGCTGATCATCCGGCGATTGCGCAGCAGCTGCTGCGCGTGCTGGCCCGCCGTCTGCGTCGCACCAACGCCAACCTGGCGGACCTCATCTTTACCGATGTTCCGGGCCGCGTGGCCAAGACCCTGCTGCAGCTGGCTAACCGCTTCGGCTCGCAAGAGGGCGGTGCACTGCGCGTGAACCACGACCTCACTCAGGAAGAGATCGCCCAGCTCGTCGGCGCGTCCCGCGAGACCGTCAACAAGGCGCTGGCCACCTTCGCCCACCGCGGCTGGATTCGCTTGGAAGGCAAGTCGGTGCTCATCGTCGATACCGAGCACTTGGCTCGCCGCGCGCGCTAGGTCTTAAAGGCCGAGCCAGCATATGCCGCCTCCGGGCGGCTGTGGCCCAATGCAAAATCCCCCGAGAATTTCTCGGGGGATTTTCCTATGCGGTGTTTTAGTTCTGAGCCGCGAGGTACTTCAGCGCAGTGCGCGTGGATTGCTCGGCGGCGTGGCGAAGGACCGGGTCTACGTCGTCGTACATCTCATCGACGAGGGTCTTAACGTCAACATCCTCACCAAGGCGCCCGCGGACCTCTTTAATCTGATCCAAGCGGTGGTGGCGGCGGTCAATGTACTTGCGGGCAACCGCGGAGGTGTCCTCCAAGTCCGGGCCATGCCCCGGGAAGAGTGCTACATCCTTGCCGCGCTCTTCGAGAAGGTCCAGCGTCTTCAGGTAGGCACCCAAGTCACCATCGGTCTCAGACAGGAGCACGGTGTGACGGCCAGCGATGGTATCACCGGTCAGAATTCCCTCCAGGGTGGAGTGCTTAGCCTCTTCGGACCATACGAAGAAGCAGGTGGAATCCGCAGTGTGGCCAGGGGTATGGACCACCTCGAGTTGCGGGGTGATGCCGTCGACGGTGATCACTTCGCCGTCGACAAGCGCCTCCGCGCCGTTGCAGTAGTTCGGATCGAACGCGCGAATCGGAGCGCCGGTGAGCTGGCGCAGACGCTGAGCGCCCGAGGCGTGATCATCGTGGCGGTGAGTGAGAAGGATCAGTGCTACCTCGCCCGCTTTCGCGGTCACAACGTTGAGATGCCCCTCATCCTCTGGGCCTGGATCGACCACAATGGCGCGAGAATCTTCTCCGGCGCGAATGATCCACGTGTTGGTGCCTTCCAAGGCGGTGTAGCTGGGATTATCGCACAGCACAACACCGACGGACTGGCTCACGGGACGCAATTGGCTATATGCAGGATGCTCCATGGTTCTAACCCTATCCGATTACTCAGCGATTTCTACGATAACTTCGATCTCAACGGGGGAATCCTTCGGAAGGACCGCTACCCCCACTGCAGAACGCGCGTGAACACCGGCATCACCAAAGACCTCCCCGAGGAAGTTCGAGGCACCGTTGATAACCGCGGCCTGATCCGTAAAGGATGGAGCCGAGGCAACGAAGCCGACCACCTTCACCACGCGGGTGACACGGTCGAGGCCGACGAGGCCATCGATGGCAGCCAACGCGTTTAGCGCGGCCGTGCGCGCCAGCTCCTGCGCCTTCTCGAGGTCCACTTCTGCGCCAACCTTGCCGGTAGCAGGCAATTCGCCGCCCACGACGGGCAGCTGACCGGAGGTCCATACCTGGTTTCCTACCTGGATGGCCGGGATATAGGACGCGAGAGGAACAGCGACGGAAGGCAGCTCGACACCGAGTTCTTCCAAGCGTGCGAGGGCACCCATTAGGACTCCTCCAGAGGGCGCTTGAAATAGGCGACGACATTCTCCGGGTTCATGCCCGGGGTGATAGTGACGAGCTCCCAGCCGTCCTCACCCCAGGAATCGAGGATTTGTTTCGTCGCGTGTGTAAGAACCGGCGCGGTTGCATATTCCCATTTAGTCATGGGCCCAATGCTACTAAATACCGATGAGTTCGCCACCCTCAGCAAGGTAATGCGCCCAGCTGGTGATGTGCGGATTTTTACGCAGAAGGGCGCGGCGCTGGCGCTCCGTGAGGCCGCCCCACACACCAAACTCCACGCGGTTATCAAGGGCATCCGCGCGACACTCGTTCAGCACCGGGCAGTGACGGCAAATCACCGCGGCCTTACGCTGCTCTGCCCCTCGCACGAAAAGCGCATCGGGGTCACCGTTGCGGCACTTGGCTTGGGTAACCCACTCACCACGCTCGGAGGTTAACGAGGCATTCTTTACCATTGCGGACCGTCCTGCACCTTTGACACTGACTGCCATGGCTAGGTAACTCCTTCCAAGTTCCCCCCGTCGTAGTGGAAGATCGTGAATAACCCTCAACCCGACGGAATATTATGTACCATTGGTAAGTCTATTCACAGACCGGCATACCTGTCTAACAGGTCACACTTTAGGGGGGTCTCCCGGTTGTCGCCCTAAAGCACTAGTGTGTGGAGGGTGACTGTCATCAAATCCCTGGGAAAGCTCGTCCTGTCCACAGCACTGGTCGGCATCCTCATCGCGCTAGCCATCGCCCCCGTCGCCGGCGTCAGTGGCGTTGCCGTTGCTAGGACGAACGAAACGATGCAATCGGACATCCAGGATCTCACCAGCGGGGATACCCCCGGCGTGAGCACCATCTTGGACGCCAAGGGCAATCCCCTTGCCTACATCTACGAGCAGCGTCGCCATCCGGTACAGCCGGATGAGATCTCCGACGCTATGAAGCAGGCAGTCGTGGCCATCGAAGACCGCCGCTTCTATGAGCACGAAGGCGTCGATCTGCAGGGCAACGTCCGCGCTTTGTGGACCAACCTGGCCGCGGGCGGCGTCTCCCAGGGCGCGTCCACGCTGGATCAGCAGTACGTGAAGAACTATCTCCTCCTCGTCAACGCCACCACGGATGAAGAACGCCAAGCCGCAACCGAGCAATCCATAGCCCGCAAGCTGCGCGAGATGCGCATGGCGACGGATATCGACGCCAAGCTTTCCAAGGATGAGATCCTGACCAACTACCTCAACCTCGTGCCCTTTGGTAACCACTCCTACGGCATCGAGGCCGCTGCCCGCACCTATTTCGGCTCCGATGCCGCGCACCTCACCGTGCCGCAGGCAGCGATGCTCGCCGGCATGGTGCAGTCCTCGGAGTATCTCAATCCCTACACCAACGAGGAAGGCGTGCTCGAGCGCCGCAATGTGGTGCTCCAAGCTATGGTCGACACCGGCTCTCTATCCCAGGAGGACGCCGATGCCTATGCCCAAGAACCCCTTGGGGTGTTGGATAGCCCCGCCACGCTGCCCAATGGCTGCATCGGCGCGGGAGATCGCGGTTTCTTCTGCGACTACGTGATGGACTACCTCGCCGATAAGGGCATAGACCGCGAGCATCTAGCGCGCGGTGGCCTGACCGTGAAAACCACCCTTGACCCCGACGTCCAGGACCAAGCTCTCAACGCAGTACGCAGCCACACCGCCCCGGATACCGAGGGCGTGGCGGAAGTCATGAACGTGATCAAGCCGGGCACTGATTCCCGCAAGGTCCTCGCCATGGTGTCCTCGCGCACCTACGGGCTCGACCTGGCCAACAACGAAACCCTCCTGCCCCAGCCCAATTCGCTGGTGGGCAACGGCGCCGGCTCGGTGTTCAAGCTCTTTACCGCCGCGGCCGCCTTGGAATCAGGCTATGGCATCAAAGACAAACTGGCAGTGCCCAAGCGCTACGAGGCGGAAGGTCTAGGCTTCGGCGGCGCTGAGAACTGCCCACCCAACAAGTACTGCGTGGAGAACGCCGGCAGCTACGCCTCCACGATGACTATGCAGGACACTCTCGCCTACTCCCCCAACACCCCCTTCATCCAGCTCACTGAGCAGCTTGGCGTCGAGCGCATCGTCGACATCGCCGTGAAGCTCGGCCTGCGCTCCTACGAGGAGCCCGGCAGCTACGACGGCGAATCCTCCATCGCCGACCACATTAAGGACTCCAACCTGGGCTCCTTCACGCTCGGCCCGACGGCGGTGAACGCGCTCGAGCTTTCCAATGTGGGCGCGACGGTGGCGTCGGAAGGCATGTGGTGCGAGCCGAACCCCATCGAGGAGGTCACGGACTCCCACGGTAACGAGGTGTACCTCAAGCACACCCCGTGCGAACGCGCGGTGGGCAAAGAGGTGGCCAAGGCGCTGGAAAACAACATGACCGCCGATACTGAAAAGGGCACGGCGGCCGATTCTGCGCGTGCTGCGGGCTTCAGCGGTAAGGCCGCCGCCAAGACTGGTACCACGGAGTCCAACCAGTCCTCGGCATTCCTCGGCTTCAACTCTGAGGTTGCTGCCGCGCCGTATATCTACAATGACGGCACCACCACGAGCCCGCTGTGCACCGGGCCCGTGCGCCAGTGCGCCAACGGCAACCTCTTCGGCGGCAAGGAGCCCGCGTCGACGTTCTACACCATGGCCGCGCGCGTTCCCGATGCGCTGAAGGGAACGGTGCCGGACTACGACCGCGCTTATGATTCGGGCACGGTATCGCCGCTTATCGACGGGTTGAAGGGCAAGTCCGAAAGCCAAGCCCGCTCCGCTCTGGAGAAGGCTGGCTACGTGGTCAAAACCACCGAGGTTCCCGCGCCCGGCGTGGGCTACGGCAAGGTGGTTCGTGTCATCACCGGCGCATCCGGCACTAAGAAGGGTGCGGAGGTAACGCTGCAGCTTTCCGACGGCTCCGCTGGCGACTCCGCAAGCTCCGGCACCTCCAACTCCAGCTACTACACCCCGTCGGCGCCGAGCGGCAACGGCGGTGGCACGGACAATGGCCAGCCGGCTACTCAGTCCGACCCGCTGTTCTCCCAAGAGGATGTCGACCGCCTGACGAACGACGTGCGGGATTTCTTCGGGCTTTAGCGCTTAGCGCGCTAAAGCGTAAAACGGGCTACAGCGTAACAAGGAGCTAGGGCGTAAAAACGGACTAAAGCGTGACAAGGAGCTAAAGGGTAAAACGAGCTACAGCGTGGGTGCTAGCGCTCCTGCGCTAGCACGCTAGTTGAGGGCGGCCTTGACCGCGGTGGACAGGCGCTTGCCGTCGGCGCGCCCAGCGGCCTTGGCGGTGGCGATCTTCATCACGTTGCCCATCTGCTTGATGGTCACCGGCTCGCCGGAGTCCTTCTCAACCTCGGCGATGGATTCAGCGACGAGGGAGTTCAGGGCGTCGTCGTCAAGCTGCTCCGGCTGGTAGGCCTCGAAGAAGGGGACGTCGACAAGCTCTGCCTCTGCCAACTCGGGGCGGCCGTTTTCCGCGTAGACCTCTGCGGACTCGCGGCGCTTCTTGATCTCACGGGCGATGACCTTGAGGATGTCCTCATCGGTGATCTCGTGGCGGGAACCAGTAGTTTCCTCCGCTTGGATGGCAGACAGCAGAGAACGGATGGCGCTCGTACGGGCCTTGTCCTTGGCCTTCATCGAGGTCTTGAGGTCAGCACGGATAGTTTCTTTCAACTCACTCATGCCCTTCAATCTACGCCTGCCGGCCAGGTAGTGTGGTGAAGGTGAAGATTTTCCCTGTTCTTGGCGGACTCGCCGCCGCCGGCCTAGGCGTTGCCGCGTGGGCGCACTCAGAACTCACCAAGTTTGAGCTCAAGGAGTACACCCTGCCGCTGCTGGAGCCCGGTACGCTGCGCGAGGAGTCCGAGTTCCGTATCCTGCACGTGTCCGACCTCCACATGATCCCGGGCCAGCGCGCCAAAATCGAGTGGGTCTCAGACCTCGATGCCCTTGACCCGCACTTGGTGATCAATACCGGTGACAACCTCTCCGACGAGCGCGCCGTCCCCGAGGTCCTCCGCGCCCTTGGCCCGCTGCTGAGCCGCCCGGGGATGTTCTGCTTCGGCACCAACGACTACTGGGCGCCGCGTATCCCGAATCCCTTCAACTACCTGATTGGGAAGAAGAACGAACCTTCCTACGTAAACCTGCCCTGGAAGGGCATGCGTGCGGCCTTCCTGGAACACGGCTGGCACGACGCCAACCAGGCCCGCGTGGAGTTCAAGGTAGGCGACGTCCGCCTCGCTGCCGCCGGCGTGGATGACCCACACCACGACTTGGATGACTACTCAGAGATTGCCGGCGCCCCGAACGAGGATGCCGACCTCTCCTTAGCATTACTGCATTCCCCGGAGCCTCGCGTCCTGGAGAAGTTCGCCGCCGACGGCTACCAGCTGTCTCTGTCCGGGCACACGCACGGCGGCCAGCTCTGCCTGCCTTTCAAGGTGGCGGGCTCGCGCTCCATCGTGACCAATTGCGGCATCGACCGCGTTCGCGCGGAGGGCCTGAACCGATTCGGAGAGATGTACATGCATGTCTCCAACGGGCTGGGCACCTCCAAGTTCGTTCCTTTCCGCCTCTTCTGCCGCCCGTCCGCCACGCTGCTGCGTATCACAGAGAAGGCCTCCTAGGAATACCCCCTCCACGCTGCCGTTTTGTCCTTTCAGGCTGGGGTGCGTTACAGTATTCCGGTACCGCTTAGAGCGAGACACCGGGATATGGCGCAGCTTGGTAGCGCGCTTCGTTCGGGACGAAGAGGTCGCAGGTTCAAATCCTGTTATCCCGACCATTAAACCCGCAGGAAACTGCGGGTTCTTTTCGTTTTCACCGGGCGGCGGAAAGGGCGCCCGTCCTCCTAGAAGCTGGAGGAGCCACCCGAACCGGAAAAGCCCGAGCTAAACCCGCTGTTGACGCCGCCGCTGCTACCGGAAGAGCTATCGCGGGCGGCCGTCGCGTCGCTGTCCCAGGTGCTCACAACATAGAAGGGCACGTAACCGTGGTAGCCAGAGCCGGCGAAGAAGTGGGAGTCATAGATATGCGTGCGTACGGGGCGTTCCTCGGCCTCGTTCTCCTTCTGCAGCTGTGCTTGCAGGTGCTCCGAGAGCAGCGCAGTCCGGTCCAAGAGCTCCAAGTAGCGCTCCATGAACTGCGGGTGGTTCGGCTCCTTGGACAGGGCCACGGCGGCGTCTTCCAGCTCCTTGGCGTGGCGCTCAAGCGCCGAGTCGATGTCCGCAGCCAGGTAACCCGCCTGGGCGAGGTCCTTGCCCAGCTCGTAGAGCTCATAGCGGCGCGTGTCGGTATCAGCGTTCTCGATGCGGTGTAGCTTTTCGATGTTGGACTCGGCGGTCTCTACACGTTCGCAGAGCAAACGTGCACGAGCAATGAGCACGGAGCGTGAGCGGAACTGCTCGTCCGGTGCGTCGGCCGGAATCGACATGAGGGAACCCACCTTGTCATCGATGGCCAGGAAGTCATCGCGCAGGCCCTCCCAGTCCTCGCGCAGGCGCTCATCCACTAGACCCGATTGCAGCGAGTGCGCCCGGATATCGATCTCCCGCAGGCGCTGCGCCACATCGGTATAGGTCTGCGACACATAATCCCAATCCTCGCGCGCCTGCTGCGCGTTCTTCTGACGGCTGCGGCGAGTACCGCCAACGATGCCTGCACCCGCGCCACCAACGCTCAGGCCCGCTACCCCCAGACCAATGGCCGCCCCAACGCGGTTATTTTGAGCACTCTCAAACTGGGTATCCGCAGCACGGTCCACGTCGATCGCTGCCGCCGCACCCGCAAAGAGACCAGCAGGAATGTTGTCATCCCGCACGCCCGGCTTTATAGCTTCGATGGACTGCTCGAGATGGCTATCTTTCTTGCGCAGCTTCATCTGCTCGGCCACGTCCTCACCCGCGAAGACGAAGGCCTGGCGCGGATCGAGGCCGACGCCGACGAAGACTTGGCCATCGGCAAACTTATCCTTGCCGATAAGCTCCGGGTGATTGTCACGCAAATACTCCTCCACGGAGTCGTTGACGTTTTCTTTGTTCTTAGCAAAGACCATGTAGTGCAGCCCTTGGACCACGTCGGGGGCGGCGATCCGGGAGACGTCGCCAAGCATGCGCTCTTCCTCCTCCGGAGTGAGCACATCGTCGGGGTCCATGATGTCGGCCTGCACCTCGCGCTGTGCTGGCTGCATGACAAAATCGGCACGCTCCGGCGCATCGAAGACCGCCAAGCTTGCGCCCGCACCAATACCTCCGAGCAGCAGACCTCCCGCCACTGCTGCACCGACGATGGCGCCGACCGACGTTATTTTGGGACCACGGCTGGCGGCAAAAGGTTTGATATCGCGAGAGTCAGTCACGGTGATTCTCCAATTCTTCAGCGTTCAGTGCCGCCAATTTTACCCCCGAAAATTGGAAACGACGCGGTGCCCCTACAGCAGCCGCGTCGCCCCTATTCCCTATCACTCACAACGGATTGGAGAAACCGTTTGCCTACCCCCTAAGTAGGCTTTGTGAGCGATTCTCACTCTAGCACTATTTTCCCTCGCAACGGTAGATAAATCTTCAAAAACTCTGTAACGCTTCTACCGGCTCAGTCGATGCTTCACACGCAGGCCTTTGAGCTAGG
The DNA here is from genome assembly GCF_000988205.1 of Corynebacterium minutissimum. Lineage (GTDB taxonomy): Bacteria > Actinomycetota > Actinomycetes > Mycobacteriales > Mycobacteriaceae > Corynebacterium > Corynebacterium hiratae. Next base: position 200,269 of record NZ_LAYQ01000010.1, read on the forward strand.
CTTTTCCATTTTCTTCGTGCCTAGCGGGTGCCCCCACGAGAACGAAAGCCGCGATCGAAATTACCCCCAAAATAGCCAGCGCGGTCCACAGCTGTGGGGACTGCCCCCCATTGCCTGCCACGGTGATGGCGGAGGTTGCCCACTGCATGGGAAAGAGGTGCACGAGCGCACTCATCGCGGCGTTGAGATCGGTTCCCGTCGAGGCCGCTTTCCACGCCCATCCCACGACGCCCACCTGGGCTACGCCGAGCACGCTGCCCAGGCCCCAACCAGCGAGCCCCAGTCCGCGCACGAGTGCGTACACAATGCTTGCCGACGCCACCCCGGCCCCCGCCGCCGCGAGCCCCGCCCACGCCACGGCCGCGGCGGTTCCACCGGTAGCAAGAAGTGCCACGAGCAGGCCCACCACAACTCCGATCAGCACCGCGCCGCCCAGCAGCGCGAGGATACGACGCTCCACGCGCGTCAGCAGCGCTCCGATAACCCCGCCGCCCAAGACGGCGATAGCCGCGAGGAGCATGGCCACGATGGGGCTCAGTAGCTGGGAAGGCGCGTTATCGCCCTCTGCAGGTCCGGCTACGGTGGGCAGCGCACGCTGCGCGCCCTGCACCTTGGACCGGTTCTGCTGCGCCATGCCGTCGACCTTCTCTGCGCCGGCAACGAGCTTGTCCACACCTTGCAGGGCCTCATCGACCTTGGAGTTGAGCTCACCAATACCAGCATTGAGCTGCTTTGCGCCCTCCGTGGCTTGGTAGACGCCATCGTGGTAGGCGTAGCCGCTCACGGCCAGCTGGTTGGAGAGCTCGCGCGAGCCATCCTTCAGCTGCGTCAGTTGATCCTGAACGGACTGGTCAAATTGGAAGTTCTCCACTTGGCTGCGCAGATCACCGAGCTGCGAGCGGATGTTCTTCGCCTCCGCCGAGTTGTTTCCTTCCAAGTCCTTGAGGGTGCCGTCGATGGCCTGCAGGATCTGTCCGCGGACCACGCCTAGGCCGATGACTTGGTCGACGGCGCCGCCGACGCCGTCGGCCAGCTCGGTAGCACCGTTGCCCAGCTGGGCGGTGCCGGATTGCAACTGGACGAGACCGTCGTACAGCTCCTGCGAGCCGCCGGCCAGCTTGTCCACACCGCCGCCCAGTTCACCGGCTCCATCCTTCAGCTCACCGGTGCCGTCGGCAAGCTGCTGCGCGCCGTTCGCCAGGAATCCCGCCTGGGCATTGGCTTCGCTGAGGGCCCGGGCGACGTCGTAAAGCTCAGCGGGATCGATGGTGCCATCGCTGGGCGCACCCGCCTGCTCCTGGGACCAGGCTTCGGCTGGCTGCCACTCGGACACGGTGGCAACGACCGCGCCGATAACGAGCGGCACGATGAGCACGAGGGCGAGAAGGAGTGCGCGGGTGCCAACCTTCCGGTTAGCGTCAGCAGGAGTAGCTAGGCGTGAGGTCATGTAAAAGAAACTATCGCCCACGCTGGGCAAAAGCGGTCAGGCGCGCGGAAAAGCCCCGCCCGGAATGAACCCGGCGGGGCTTCTAAGGTGACGGATTAACTCATGTGGGTGACGGATTAACGCCCCTGCGTTAATCCCTACTTCTTCTCAGCGAAGAGCTCGCGCACGCGCTTGCCCAGTTGCGGGGAGACTGCATCCCAGTAGGCGTAGACGCGCTCCTCGGTCTCCGGGGACACACCGGCCATAGCGTTGGTGATGTTGTCCGCCAGGCGCTCCTTGGCGTCGTCATCGTAGACGTTCTCGTACAGGTCGGTGGCCTGGACGGTGTCATTGTCCTCAGCGTGGTGGATATAAGGCGCCCGCACCAGGTCGATGCCTGCCGGGTCCGGGTTCACGTAGAGATCCGGAGCGGTGGTGGTCTCCTGCTCCTTGAAGCGCAGGTTCTCATCGCCATCCAGGTAGCCGCCGCCCTTAGCGTGACGGTTCGGGGAGTAGACCGGATCCTCCGGGGCGTTGAACAGGTACTGCATCGGACCCTCGTGCTCATAGGTGTTGACCTGGTTGAGCGGCTGGTTCACCGGCAGCTGCTTGTAGTTCGGTCCGATACGGTAGCGCTGCTGGTCGGAGTACGCGAAGACGCGTGCCTGCAGCATCTTGTCCGGAGACAGCCCAATGCCCGGGACGATGTTGGACGGATCCAGGGCAACCTGCTCAATCTGCGCGAAGAAGTTGCGCGGGTTGCGGTTGAGTACGAAGTATCCGACATCGACCAGCGGGTAATCCTTCTTGGACCAGGTCTTGGTGAGGTCGAAGGGGTTGAAGCGGTACTCTTCAGCCTCCGCCACCGGCATGATCTGGACCTTGACGTCCCAGACCGGGAAGTTGCCTTCCTCGATGGCGTTGTAGAGGTCCTCGCGGTGGTAGTCCGCATTCTTGCCGGCCATCTCCGTGGCTTCCGCGTCGGTGAAGTTCTCCACGCCCTGGCGGGTCTTGAAGTGGTACTTCACCCAGAAGGCATCGCCGGACTCGTTGACCCACTGGAAGGTGTGGGAGCCGTAGCCGTTCTGGTGGCGGGTGGTCTTCGGGGTACCGCGGTCACCCATAAGGTAAGTCACCTGGTGGGTGGTCTCCGGGTTGCGGGTCCAGAAATCCCACTGCATGTCAGCATCACGCAGGCCGTTGGCACCCAGACGCTTCTGGGAGTGGATAAAGTCCGGGAACTTAATGCCGTCACGAATGAAGAAGACCGGGGTGTTATTACCCACGATGTCGTAGTTGCCGTCCTCGGTGTAGAAGCGCAGCGCGAAGCCGTGGACGTCACGCCAGGTATCCGGGGAGCCCTGCTCACCGGCGACGGTAGAGAAACGGCCCATCATCGGGGTCACGGTGCCCTTCTGGAAGAGCTTGGCCTTGGTGTAAGCAGAGACGTCCTCGGTAACGTGCAGCTCACCAAAGGCGCCGTGGCCCTTAGCGTGCGGGGTGCGCTCCGGCACGCGCTCGCGGTTGAAGTGCGCCAGCTTCTCAATGAGGTGGATGTCATTGAGCACTACCGGGCCGTTCTGGCCAACGGTGATGCTGGTGTTTTCAGTAGCAATTGGCTGACCGGAGGGGCGGGTAGTGTTCGGGCCGCCCGGGGCGCGCTGGCCCTTGTCGAGAACCTTGTCTGCCGCGGACTCATTCGAAGCGTTAGTCATGGGGTTAATGCCTCCTAGATCGGTTGATAATTTGCTTTACATTATCAATCACGGACCTTTCATAGCCTACCCATAAAAAATGACCTGCGCAACAGTTTTTGACGTTGTCAGAGTTCACGGCCTTAAGCCCGAGGCACCCAAGTCCTGCCTCCCCCGACTGGTAAGTTATGGGAGGTGAAACGACACTCCGAGCGCGACGATGCGCGCGTCACCGACCTCGCCCTCAAGGCAGGCCGTGGCGATCGCGCAGCCCTCACGGAGTTCATTAAGTCCACCCAAGATGATGTCTGGCGCCTGCTCGCCCACCTTGGCGGCCCCGATATCGCGGACGATCTCACCCAGGAGACCTACCTGCGCGTCATCGGCGCACTCCCCCGCTTCGCCGCCCGCTCCTCAGCGCGCACGTGGCTACTTTCGCTTGCGCGCCGCGTGTGGGTAGATAACATCCGCCACGACATGGCCCGCCCGCGCAAGTCCGCCACCGAGTACGAGGATGCCGCCGCCCTCGCAGCAACTCCCGAAAACGCCGGAACGTGGAGCGAGTGGATCGACGCCCGCGCGCTTATCGACGCCCTCCCAGAAGACCGCCGCGAAGCCCTCATCCTGACTCAAGTGCTGGGCTATACCTACGAGGAGGCCGCGAAGATCGCCGGGGTTCGTGTTGGCACTATCCGCTCCCGCGTGGCCCGGGCCCGCAAGGACTTAATCAACCAACGCGGCTAATCGTTATCGAGCCGTTACAAATCGGCTTGGCCGGCCATAGAACCTGCATCTACATGCGCCAAACGGCAAATTCTGACACCCCCGCCACTGCCTATCCTTAAGGAAACCGCAGCCCCAGCTGGAAAACACCGATAGACGGCGCCTAATCTTTTCCGAGGCACACGTGATAAATCGATAGTCGAACCGGGCCCGCGAGGCTTTCCCAATTGCCCGCACCACACCTTGGGTAGTGATGGCATTCCCCCGGCGCGTGTGAGATTGAGAGACCTCTTTACCTTATGTGGAAACGCGCAGTGGCCATTTCCATGGCCTTCATCGGCGTCGTCGTCGGCGCCGGCTTTGCCTCCGGCCAGGAAGCACTCCAGTACTTCGTGGCTTTCGGAAACATGGGCCTGTGGGGCGTACTCCTCGCCTCCGCCCTCATGATTATTACTGGTGTAGCAATTCTGCAGCTTGGCTCCTACTTCCAGGCCGATGAGCACACGGCAGTGTACGACAACATTAGTGGGCCCATCGTCTCCCGGATCCTGGACTGGGGCACACTGGCCACGTTGTTCTCCATCGGCTTCGTCATGTTCGCCGGTGGTGGTTCCACCATCAGCCAGCAATTCGAGGGTGTGCCCATCTGGGTGGGCGGCGCTATCATGCTCGTGCTCGTCCTGCTGGTAGGCCTCCTCGATGTGGATAAGGTCAGTAACGTCATCGGCGCGATTACGCCGTTCATCATTATCTTCGTGGTTCTGGCCACCGGCTACACCATCATCGTGACCGACGTGGATTGGTCCCAAGCCAATGAGTTTGCTGTCAACAACGTCGAGAGTCCGCTCAGCAACTGGTGGCTGGCTGCGCTGAACTACACCGGCCTCAACGTCATGTGCGCGGTCTCGATGTCCATCGTGATCGGCGGCAACATCCTGGATAACCGCGCCGTCGGTGTTGGCGGCCTCATCGGTGGCTTCTTCTACCTGCTTCTGCTTGCCCTCCTCGTGGTTTCCCTCTACATGGTGGCGCCGGAAGTCTACAAGCAGGACCTGCCGGTGCTGACGCTGATCAACCACGTGAACCCGGCTCTGGGTTACTTCATGACCTTCATCATCTACGGCATGGTCTTCAACACCGCCATCGGCATGTTCTACGCCATGGGCAAGCGCCTGACCCGCAAGAAGCCGAAGCTCTTCTACCCCGTCTACGCGGGCGCCTGTGTCGTGGGCTTCATTCTCTCCTTCATTGGCTTCAAGCAGCTGGTCTCCAGCGTCTACCCGATTCTGGGTTGGATTGGCCTGCTCATGATTGCCGTCATGGTCATCACCTGGATTACCCAGCGCGACAAGATCACCTCCGAGTCTGACCGCCGCGTGCGCGCCCGCACCTTGGTTAAGCGCCGCCTTGACCCGCGCGAGCACTTCACCAAGAAGAACGAGCGCGAGCTGCGCAAGCTGGCAGCGGCCTCCAACATGGAAACTGAAGAGTTCGTCTCGACCGTTGCCGATGAGATCCACGAGGAGCTCGAGGCCGACGATGAGATTGAATACGACCGCGAGGATCCGGAACCCTCTGTGACCTTCGTGGAGCACACGAAGCCCGAGGTGCCGAAGGACTAGCCCTTCCGCACACCCCCTTTCCCGTTACTCACAAAAAGTCCGCCCCCAGATATCACTCTGGGGGCGGACTTTTCTTATTTATGCGGGTTCTAAAACTCGCTGCAACTTTTCTTTAGACCAGCAGCTCCGCAATCTGAATGCCTGACTTAGGCCAATTTAGTGCGGAAGTTCGCGGCCGGTGATTGCTTGGATGGTGGCGGTGAGGTCGGGCGGGAGTGGTACGGCGGCGTGAATGGTTTCGCCGCCCACGACGAGTTGAAAGCTGCGGTATTTCTTGAGTGTTCTCACCAGGCGTTTGATGGATTGACCACTGCGGGTCTCCATCAGGTGAGCCACGGCTAGTGCGGCCATCACAATATGGAGATGTGCTGTGATCGAGTCTTGTTTCCTGGCGTAGATTGGGCGTGCTTTCAGGTCTGATTTCGACATCCGAAACGACTTTTCAATGTTGAATAACCTGCGGTAATGCCCGATAACCTCTTGGGCGGGAAGAGTAGTCAGGTCGGTTTCATAGCCTTTAATTCCGGCTAGGGCTCGGTGCTTGGCAGCAAGAGCGTAGTTGACCTTCTTATTCGGGGCGGAAAGATCAATATAGCGGTTGCGCTTGATTGCGATATCGCCGTCAACAGCGCGTTTGGCTTTTGCGACTTGCTCTTTGATTCCGCGCAGGCTGCGTCTAGCCCGGTCGTGGGAGTACTGGAAGTGGGTTACCGTATTCGGGGTTGTGTGTTTGCGTCCATCGCTTGCGGAGGCTTGTGTCCAGATCTGGCCGTGGGTGTAGTCTTCACCGGGGTTGTCTCGCCGCCAGGTTTCGATCACCTCAGGCACGGTGGGGGTTTTCACCGACAAAATGTAGTGCAGCCCTGCATCTATCAATGCTTGTTTGTTCGCCGCGGAAAACATGCCCGCATCAGCAACGACGGTAACTTCATCGAGTTGGTAGGCCTCTTGGAACCGTGTGATCATCGGCAGCATCGTGTGGGTTTCTGCCGAGTTGCCAGCAAACGCGCCCACATGCAGTGGAAACCCAGTGGCATCAGTAAGCAGCCCGACAAGGATTTGCGGCTCTACACGGCGCTCTTTGGAAACCCGGGTTTACGAAGCTCATCAGCAGTATCGGTTTCAAAATACAAGGTAGTCACGTCGTACAAGATGAATGCGCCTGGCCCAATACCTGCATGATGGGCCAACGCTTGAGTTAGTATCTCCCCGAACGATTCGGTGGCGAAGGAGGCAAGACGCCTCTGGATGGTGCGATAGCTTGCGCTTGTCACCCCCACTTCAGCAAGGGTTTCGATCGAATCAAACTTTGAGCCAGGATTAATCAACCGAGCGCGCACCAGATCGCGAAACACCGGATCATCACCGCTTGCTGCAGCAAGACCTAACTCGTTGAAACACGCATCAATACAGTCCAGCAAGTATCCGGCCCGCTGACCGGTAACCGGCAGCGGGTTGGAAACGCTGCCTGTTGCCGGAGGGATGTGTCTAACCTCGCCGAAGTCCAATGCGAGTTGGTCACCATCGACGATGCGTTGAGCTTCAGCCCGCAAAAGCGCAAGCTCAGACTCTGAATGCGCTGAACCGATATGCTTCATCCTTTTGGCACCTTTGCGTTCAGAGAACACCACCTGCACCGCCATCGCCCCAGAAGCGGTCTTGACAGTGCGAATATAAGGACTCACAAAAATCAGACTACTGAACACCCCCGGCATTACCCACTTAGTGCGGAAAAATTCCTCCCCACCGACGAAAACCAACAGGTAACAGTGTCAAGAGTGACGTTGCTCACCCACCCATGACCTAAGTCAGGTTAAAGATGTGCTTTGGGGGAGGTCACAATGATACTCTGGGAAAGTCCTGTCTATGTGAGGCTGATTAAACAGCCCTAACAACGGTTCGTGAGGCTACTCTTCCGTGACACTCCTGTATGTTGTCCTCCTCGCAGCTGTCGCAGTGGCGCTTGCACCAGTAGCCGTCAAGGTTGCTGATCGCGCAGCCGGCTACCCGCTAGCCGGCACTTTTGGTGTCGCCGCG
>NZ_LAYQ01000011.1 GCF_000988205.1 Corynebacterium minutissimum
GCCAGCAAAGTCCGCGGAAACCTTACTAGGGCAATTTTCCATTCTGATCATGGCAGTGTGTACACCTCACAGGCTTTTGGGGACCACTGCGCCCAACTTGGTGTGCGCCAATCCATGGGAGCGGTGGGAACGAGTGCCGATAATGCCCTGGCAGAATCGTTTAACGCCACCTTAAAACGTGAAGTCTTGCGTGATCGGAAAGTCTTTGACAATCCCATTACCTGCCGCCAAGAAGTCTTTCGATGGTGCATGCGCTACAACACCCGCAGACGGCACTCCTAGTGCAACCTTCTAGCCCCCGATACCTTCGAAGCACTCACATCAGCTACACTGACCCAAGCAGCATAGCTAACCCCCGACGTATCTACTTTCCGGGGGTCAGGCCCTGCGTTTTAGCCAAGAAGACCTGGCCGCCTACCGCGGCGCCACCGTGCCGGATCTACTGCCGGAGCCGTTGCGTTTGTTGTTCGTCGGCATCAACCCGAGCCTGTGGACCGCCGCTACCGGCGCGCACTTCGCCCGCCCGGGTAACCGCTTCTATCCGGCCCTTTTCCGAGCTGGGTTGACTGCCCACCAGTTCGATGCCTCGGGCGGCTACGCGGACGCCGACTTTGACGAGCTGCAAGAACGTGGCATCGGCGTGTCCAACCTCGTTCCGCGCGCCACCGCCCGCGCCGATGAGCTAACCACCGACGAGCTGAGCCAGGCCCCGGCACGCCTGGACGATATCGTTAGCAAACACCACCCGAAGGTCGTGGCCGTGCTGGGAATTACCGCTTACCGCAAGGCCTTTAGCCTGCCCAAGGCGGCCATCGGGGAGCAGGACTCGCCGTGGGAGGGCACCCGCCTGTTTGTGCTCGACAACCCCAGCGGACTCAACGCCCACGCCAGCGTCGCGGACCATGCGGCCGGGTACCGGAAGGTGGCCAAGGCCGCGGGCATCGCGATTTAATCCCGCGCAGAGCCGGAGACTGTGACCTGGCGATCATTGATGCGCAAGGTGTTGTCAGCGGCAGCAATAACTGCGGCATCGTGCGTGGCGGCCAGAACGAGTGCGCCCCCGTCCGCAGCTCGCCGCAGGAGCGCGATAACTTGGTCGCGGTTTGTGGGGTCGAGGGAGGCGGTCGGCTCGTCAGCGAACACATAAGCCGCGCCGCGGAGCAGGGCTCGGGCGATGGCCAGCCGCTGCTGCTCGCCTCCGCTGAGAATAGCTGCCGGCCCGTCGAAGGGGACATCAAGACCGACTTCGCCGAGGGAGTGCAGCAATTCTTCTTTGGAGTATTGCTTCCTGGATAGCCCGAGGGTGAGGTTATCTTCGCAGCTTAGTTCGGGAATGATTCCGTGGTCTTGGTGGATTATCGCTGCGCGTTCTCGCCAGAACCTCCGCCTCCGCTTCATCTTCCACGCGGAGGCATTCTCGCCGTCTATCCGGAGGAGGCCGTCCGCCGGCGGCAGGAGCCCGGCCAAGGTGTTGAGCAGCAAAGTCTTTCCGGAACCGCTGGCCCCACAGATGGCGACAAAGCCTGGCCCGGGTAGGGAAAACGTTGCATTTTCCACGAGGGACTTCTTCACCGTCCGCGTGCTGCGTCCCGCAGAATAGGTCGATTCCGCGGCGAGACAGAGATGAGAGGTGGAAATCTCCGGCGGCAGAGTGGGGGACTGATTGGGGCTAGCCAATGACATTGTGACTCCTAGGGGAGGCGGACATGTGCTGAGAAATACTGAGACGGACAAAACCGAGGTAGACGATTAAGACAAGGCAGCTTAGCGCGGTGAAGGTGTAGAGGAACGGGTTGGGAAGCAGTAGCGGAGCCAGGACGGACAATATGACGACAACTGTCAGGCTGACCAGTTGGCTTTTGAATAGTCGCCACATCGTTTTGTCCGGTGATTGCCCAGCGCTGTGGAGGAGTACCAGGAGGCGACGGTGAACTCGGAGCTGGATGCGCGCCTGGACTATCAAGGCCGCAAGCGTGGCGAGCAAAGCTCCGAGGGCGCTCAGGATACTCAGCCAGAACAGCGCCGTGCTGGCTACTAGTTCGGCCAGACCGCGATCGGCCGCGCGTACCGGGTACACGTAGCCTTCGAGGCCGGCAGCGGTAAGTTCTGGACCCAGTTCCGAGAAATCCGCGAAGAGCAAATTTTCACTCGAAGCTGTGGAGCTTAGGAAGTCTGCGTCGAAGCCGGATAGATCGTCCGTTTCAAGCACGTAAAAACAATCGCCGGGAACCAGTTCCCCCGACATTGTTCCACTAATGAATCCGACCGCATGATCGGCACTGACCGGACCAATTTGCGCAGATTTAAGGAGCAGGTCGCCGGATTCCTGAGCCCACAGATCCACGGAAGCTGCGAAATGCTCTTGGGCTGCGGAATAGTCGACCGAGTGGTTGTCGTCTCCGGGACGGAACTGATAATCCTGCATATCGTGCCATTGGCGGTTAGCAAGTGCCACGGGGCAGGAGTCCGGCACACCGGTACCTTCTTTCGGCAAAGTATGGCTGAGGACAGCCCCGTGCTCCCGTTCCCAGCTGAGCGCGAAGTCGCGGAAGTTCTGCTGCACACTGGGCGGCAAGAGCTCGCCTTCTTCCACGCGGCCAGCAGGGCCGTCGAAGTTGGCTGAAAAATGCAAGGCTCCAAACTCCGCGAGAGATTTCCAGGTCTGTTGGGCCTCGGATTCCTGCTGGTAGGAGCGGAGCGCAGCCGCTGAGCTAAGACCCGCTGCTACAAAGGTCACGCAGGTAAAGACCGAAATCACTTTCAGCGCTTTTCCCGCCGCCTTCTCTGCGGGGGCACGCTGCCCCAGCAGCGCTACTGCGCGGCGCAACAATGGGGCGGTGACGGCTACGGCCAAACCGGTGGTAGCCAGGGCCAAGCCTATCCCGGCGGCGTAGAACCTGAGGAACAGGAGGGCAAAAGAATAGCTCCCTTGGCGGGCGAGGAATGTACTCGCAAGGCCAATGAGAACTAGGTGCGGGAGGATGACAAAGGTCCATTGCCGCCAATTGCCTTTTTGACTGCGGTGCCCGCCATTTATTGTGCGCAGCGCTGCCAATCTAAGACCGGAAACCCGAAGAACAAATACCAGGGCAAAAAGGGAAACGACAAATAGAAACAGGATCGCCACCAACGCGGGCAGGCGGAATACGACCGATTGGATGAGGTGAAGGAACTGCGTCTTTTCGCTTAGCCTGAGCCCGTCATTCCTGGCCGATTCGTAGAAGTGGTTCGCATTGCCACCCGTTGCTTTGGGAACCAAGACGTAGTCACCGTGGTAATCCAGCGACCCAAGCTCACTGGCCGCTTGGCTCAAGGCATCCGGCCGGTTGAGCCGGGGAATGCGTTCCGGTGCTGGATAATTTTGCTCCAGCGGGATGAAAACCTCGTGGGAAGTCCCGCTTGCGTCATCGGTGCCAGTCAGCCGGTAGATGGAGTAGCCGTTCTGCTCGGCCAATGAAACCAGTGAGTTACGGATTACCGTCGGTGCGTAGTCTGACTCAAGTTCCTCCGCGAGTGAAGTCTTAGGCTCGACGTAGTCAAGACTAAAGGTTGATTCGACCCCTAAGGACAAGGGCTTGGTGGAGTCAACCAGGGCTGTCAGCAGCCACCCAGTAGTCGCGATGACTGCAGCAAGAAGTAGGCTCAAAAGCCCAAGTACTAGGGGTCGAATACGCATGAGTTCTAGCAGAAGTCGTAGTAGTAGCTGTCCTTAGTGCCCGGCAAATTCGTTGCCCAAAGCTCGGCGATCGACTTCTGGCCGCCGCGGGTGTCGATGCTTCGTTGCCTTCTGTCGTTGACGATCACAGTCGAAGTATGGCACCGATTCACGGTGAAATAAGAACGCGCCTTAGCGTCCCAGAATCCGTACTCCCAGGTACCGCCACCTGCAGGGTAGCGAACTTTCCGGCCGGCAGATGCCCAGTAGGTTGTGAAGGCTGGTGCTGCCTCGCCGAGTAGCTCGGCCATCACACCGGAAGCAAAGCCTCCCTTGGCGCCGTGGTCTTGGAATTCTTCTGCGGAAGCAACGGCTGAGTTAGATACGGAAACGCTCAGAGCAGAGGCAATCAGCAGCGCTGCAAACTGCCGAGTGCGCTTTTTGGGGGTCATAACAGTCTCCTTTGAGAGAGGAAATGAGGCGGGATTGCCTCAAAAGGGAAACTACCCTAAGTGAATATAAATGGGAATAGAACCAGTTTTTTAATTTTATTGGTACTTTTCACGGGCCTTAGGCTCGGGAGGGCGGTGGTTGTCCTTGGTCCGCTATGTCTTGGATTCACCCCACTCGGTCAAGCGGATGTGCAACGTATTAAAGCTCAATCGATCCTCGTTCTACAAATGGGTTAACACCCGCGAAAATCGCAGGTTAAAGATATGCTCTGATGCTCTTATTGGTGCAAGAATCAAGACCATCTTCGATGATGAGCACGGGCTTTATGGTGCTAAACGCATCGCTGCAAGCCTCAACGACGATATGGACTTCGGCCCGATATATCACAAGAAGGTCGCACGCATCATGAAATCCATGGGGCTGAAAGGCTTTAGTAAACGGCGTCGATGTATCACCACCCGGCGCAAGCCTGGCCATCGAGTCATGCCAGATTTAGTAGGCCGCAAATTCACAGCTGACAGGCCGAACCACGTCTATGTAGGCGACATTACGTACTGAGGTTACCCTCGTTTAGTGGACACCCTATTTGTACGGATCTTGTGTCCGTAGGAGAGGATGTTCATTGTGAGTCAACAGCGCAAGAAGTACACGCCTGAGTACCGGCGTGAAGCCGCGAACCTGGTAATCGAGTCAGAGCGACCGATCGCTCATGTGGCTAAGGAAATCGGTGTTTCCGCCGGGCTTTTAGGCCGGTGGGTCAAACTCGAGCGTGAACGCCGAGGAGCCTCGGAT
>NZ_LAYQ01000012.1 GCF_000988205.1 Corynebacterium minutissimum
TTCACCCCACTGGAGTGGTACAAGTCCATCCCCGATGCCGTGATCTCCGAGTCAATCCTCAACCGACTCGTCTCCGCGCCGAGATCATCACACTCGAAGGACCAAACATGCGCCTCACCACCAACGCATAACCACCAACAACGCCTGAGTGAGACACCGCTACCGGATACTCACTCAGGCGCTACCAGATACTCACCACACCGCTACCATTTCAGTCTTCTGAACAGAGGAAGCCGGCTACGGAGGAGGAGATCATGGGGCCGACCAGCGGCAGGCCCCAGGTAAAGCGCGGCTGACCGTCGAAACGGGTGAGCTGAATAGCCCACGTGATGACGGTGACGGGGCCACCGATCCAGAAGCCGACTAGGCGGAAGGTTCCGATATCCGTCAACCCGGACAGCGCTGCGCCGAGCGCCAGGATGCCGATGAAATACATAGACCACTCGGCCATCGAGGTCCGCGCGAAGCTGGGCTGCCGATACACCGCGAAACCCACCGTCAGTACGAGAAGGATGACGCAGGATAGCGCTGCGAAGATGGCAGAGCCAGTGAGCATGCCTTCCTCAACGAGCAGCCGGGAGACGATGGATGTTCCCATGAGGCTGCCGCCCCACGCGGGGCCGGGCGGTGGTAGTTGGCGGAATCTATCAGTCACAGAGGGGAATAGTAACCATTTACTGCGCACATGTCCCTTGTACTGTGGTTGATCAGCACGTGAGATTGCGCCATTGTGGGCGCGCCAGTAGGGGAGAACACAGTGGGGCTGTTGTATTAGGCGGTGATACGACGACAGGCTCCGACGAATCAAGCGAAACGTCGAAGCCTGTCGTACCTGTCATATCAGTGCAGCTAGGACAGCTTACCTCTAGCAGTCGTAGTACATCTCAAATTCCTGCGGAGTCGGACGCAGGCGCACCGGTGCGATTTCGTTCTCACGCTTGTAGTTGATGTAGGTCTCGATGAGGTCCTCGGAGAAGACATCGCCTTCAGTGAGGAAGTCGTTGTCCTCCTCAAGCGCTGCGATGGACGCCTCCAGGGAGGTCGGTGCCTGCGGAATCGAGGCAGCCTCTGCCGGCGGCAGCTCGTAGAGGTCCTTATCCACCGGGGCGTGCGGCTCAATGCGGTTCTTGATGCCGTCGAGGCCTGCCATCATCATGGCGGCGAAACCGAAGTAGGGGTTGCCGGACGGGTCCGGCGCACGGAACTCAATACGCTTGGCCTTCGGGTTGGAGCCGGTAATCGGGATACGGATGGCGGCCGAGCGGTTGCGCTGCGAGTACACCAGGTTGATCGGTGCCTCAAAGCCCGGAACCAGGCGGTGGTAGGAGTTCAGGGTTGCGTTCGTGAACGCCAGAACCGCCGGTGCGTGGGCCAGGATGCCACCGATGTAGTAGCGGGCAATGTCAGACAGTCCCGCGTAGCCGGCCTCATCGTGGAAGAGCGGCTTGCCATCCTGCCACAGGGACATGTGGGCGTGCATGCCGGAGCCGTTATCGCCCGCCAGCGGCTTGGGCATGAAGGTCACGGTCTTGCCGAACTGCTCCGCGGTGTTCTTGATGATGTACTTGAAGGTCTGAATATCATCCGCCGCGTGCAGTAGGGAGTTGAAGCGGTAGTTAATCTCGTTCTGGCCGCTGCCCACCTCGTGGTGGAAACGCTCGATGACAAAGCCTGCCTTCTGCAGCTGCTCCACCATGGCGTCGCGAACTTCGCCGTGCTTGTCGACGGGCGCCGTAGGGAAGTAGCCGCCCTTCACGCGAGTCTTAAAACCGGTGTTCGGGGTGCCATCGAAGTTGGTCTCGGAACCGCGGTTCCACCAGCCTTCATCGGTATCAACCTCGTAGAAACCGTGGTTAACGTCGGTGCTGTAGCGCACGGAGTCGAAAATATAGAACTCAGCCTCGGCGCCGAAGTTACAGGTGTCCGCGATGCCGGTGGAGGCGAGGTATTCCTCAGCCTTGCGAGCGATGTTGCGCGGGTCGCGGCTAAAGGGCTCCAAGGTAAACGGGTCGTGGACAAAGAACTTGATGTTCAAGGTCTTCGCGGTGCGGAAAGGATCCACGAAGGCGGTCTTCGGATCCGGCAGCAGCGTCATATCGGACTCATCGATGGTGGTGAATCCGCGGATGGAAGAACCATCAAAAGCAAGGCCTTCGGCAGCTGCGTCTTCGGTGAATTCCTCGGCCGGAATAGAGAAGTGGTGCTCAGTGCCGGGGACGTCCGTAAACCGGATGTCAACGAACTTGACGTCCTCTTCCTTGATGAATGCGATGACGTCCTGGATTGTCTCAAAGGACACGGTGGTCTCCTGTTGGTTGACGTGTAGTACTCCCGACTAGTTTACAGGTATTGGCTTTGTCGCTGGGGTGTCTGGGGCACCTGGAGGCAAATTTTCTGCTTAGCAGAGCCGACGGCTAGATTGGTGGGCATGGCTGATAACAACGATGGCTTTGAGAACGGGCAGTGGCCTGGGCAAACAATGGGCTTGCCCAAGGAGGGCTCAGGTTCCCTGGCTTCTGTAATGCGGCGCACTTTTGGCGTTCTCATTGACTGGCTCTTGGCAATGCTGATAGCCAATCTCCTCGAGCTCTTTACGAATTCGCTCGGTGGCCCGGCATTCTTGGGCTATGCAGTGTGGGTAGTCATGGGCATCGTGTGCGGTTGGCTCTTCGCCCGCACCCCGGGCATGGCGCTGCTGGGCATGGGCGTGGCGCGCCTCGATGTGCCGGGCTCTTCCGTTGGCTTGTGGCGGGCCGCGGTCCGCACGCTGCTGACTGCTGTGCTGTTCCCCGCGGCGATGGTGGATGCCGACGGCCGCGGCCTCCACGACCGCGCCACCGGCACGGCCGTCATCATGGCTTAAAACTTGTTCTGCGCCAGCCGGTCGTATCCACCACAGATGCCCCACACGTGGTTCCCCTGAAAAGGTTTGTTTGGGGGCAAACAAACCTTCTTCATAACGCTAGATGGTTTACTTGGGGTCAAGTAAACCATCTGAGTAGAACCATCTGACGAAACCTGGTCACGAAGGCTAGGATGGTTCTAAAGCAACGAAGAATCGCAAGGTAAAGAAGGGGTCCCTTCCGGTTATCTCGGAAGGGACCCCTTCTTGTGTGGAGCGAGGTGGCTTACTTACCGCCCTTGCGCTCCTGCATGCGGCGCATGCGGCGGTTCATGCCCGCCATGTTTTGAGCCTGGCGGGGCATTGGGCCCTTGGGCAGGCCCGGAGTAGTGCCCGGCAGATCATCCATGGCCTCGATGCGGCGAATGTTCTCGTAGGTTTCGTTCTTGTTGTAGTTGCGCGGCAGCTTCATGATGTGGGTGCGCAGCTTGGACACCGGCACTTCGTCCTCACCGCTGCCCACGAAGACCTCGTACACCGGCACACCGCCAGCCAGGCGGTCAACGCGCTTCTTCAAACGGTTGAGGGTAGGGGCGACGCGCTTGCGGTCACCTTCGACGACGAAAATGACGCCGGAGTTACCGATCACGCGGTGAACCAGATCCTGCTGGCGGGTCGCAGCCACGCCAGGCTTGACCTTCCACACCACGCCCACGGTGTTGCGCAGCTGCTGCTCCAAAGCCCAGCCGGCGACACCTGGCTGGTCCTCCACCTTCTTGTACATGTCGCGCTCAAGGCGGCGAGTGAACAGGAACATGGCGAGCATCGCGCCAAGGCCCAGGCCGATGATGAGCATGAACCACTGGCCGTTAAAGAGCAGGCCGATAAGGAAGAAGAGCAAGCCCACGCCCAAGAATGCGGCCAGCATGATGGGGATGAGAGCCTTGTCCTGCTTGCGCTGCATGTTGAACGCTTGCCACATCTGTGACCAGTTCTGCTTGCGCTTGGCGCGCTTTGCCGCGCGCTCTTGCTTCTTCGCGTCCTTGAGCGACGCCTTATCGTCCTTAGCCATGTCTCCTACTTTAAGGGCAAGAGGAATAAAAAGAGAAACGCGTTAGCGGATGGTAGCTGCAACAGAGTTGGCCTGTGCGCGGGTCTTAGCCATGCGCGTGGTCACCGGGGTTTCCTCGGAGGGGCCATACTTTTCCAGAAGGGTGGAAGCCTCCTGGGCGGTAGCGCCCTGGGAAGTCTCTGCCAAGTGCTTCAGGTTCTCCGGAAGCTCGAGGCCGCGTGCCTCCATGGCCTGCACGTAGAGGCGGCCAGCGCGGTAGGAGGAGCGGACCAGCGGGCCAGACATGACGCCACCAAAGCCGAGCTCCTTGGCCAGCTTGGAGTGCTCCACGAACTCCTCCGGGCGCACCCAGCGCTCGATCGGGTGGAAGCGCGGGCCGGGGCGCAGGTACTGGGTAATCGTGATGATGTCGCAGCCTGCCGAGCGCAGGTCGCGCAGCGCTTCCTCGATCTCCTCTGCGGTTTCGCCCATACCCAGGATGAGGTTGGACTTGGTAATCAGGCCAAAGTCGTGGGCCTGGCGGATGACGTCGAGGGAACGCTCATAGCGGAAGGCCGGGCGGATGCGCTTGAAGATGCGCGGCACCGTCTCTAGGTTGTGAGCGAAGACCTCCGGGCGGGCCTCAAAAACCTCCTGGAGCAGGTCCGGCTTGCCGGAGAAGTCCGGGGTGAGGTTCTCCACGCCGGTGTTCGGGTTGAGTTCATGAATCTTGCGGACGACCTCAGCGTAGAGCCAGGCACCCTCGTCGGGAAGATCATCGCGAGTAACGCCCGTAATGGTGGTGTAGTTGAGATCCATTTCCTGGATATTCTCTGCCACACGGCGCGGTTCGTCGCGGTCCAGCTCCGCTGGCTTGCCGGTAGCGATATCGCAGAAATCACAGCGGCGAGTGCACTTGTCGCCGCCGATGAGGAACGTAGCCTCACGCGATTCCCAGCACTCGTGAATATTGGGGCAGCCAGCCTCCTGGCACACGGTGTGCAGGGAAGCACCAGTCACGCGAGATTTCATGTCCTCATACCCAGGGCCGGTGCGAACCTGGTTGCGGATCCAGCGCGGCTTCTGTTCGATGGGAGACTCCGCATTCTTCTTCTCAATGCGGAGCATCTTGCGTCCTTCAGGCTTAACAGTCACGGAACCTCACTTTAGGTGTTGAACTAGCTCTTTCTATTACAAGCCCTGCGGGTGGCTGCTTTATTCCACCGAGGGTAGCCGCTATTTTTCTTGCGCGGCTTTGCGGGCTTGGCGGGCCTTCTCGTTGGCCACTTTGATGGGATCTGGGGCCGAGGCAAAGGTGTGGTCGGCCACCGTCAGTTCGCCGGAGAGGGCTTTGCGGAGGGCGTCGAGAAGCGGGGCTTCTGCCTCCTCCATGGTCACCTCACGGCCGAGCTCAAGCGACAGCGTCGACACATCCGCATCATCGATGCCGCAGGCCACGATGTGCTCGTAGTACTCCAAGGTGTTGGTGCAGTTGAGCGCTAGGCCGTGCATGGTCACGCCGCGGGTCACGCGAATGCCCAACGCACCTAGCTTGCGGTCGCGCTTCGGGGCGGCTGGGTCGGCAGCCCGGGTGCTGGAAGGAACCCACACACCCGAGCGGCCATCGATGCGCCCAGCGGTGCTCACGCCGAGTTCGCGGACGGCTTGGATGATGGCCTCCTCAAGACGGCGGACGTAGTCGACAACGTCAACCGGCTCGGCCAGTTTGATAATGGGGTAGACCACCAACTGGCCCTCGCCGTGCCAGGTGATGCGCCCGCCCCGGTCAACATCAATGACCGGTAGGCCATTATCGGGCATATCCTCCGGCTGCGTGCGCTTTCCGGCGGTGTAGACGTTGGGGTGCTCCACCACGAGGATGACATCACCCTGCGTGCCCGCCGCCCGCGCCGCCGCGAGCTCGGCCTGCAGATCCCAGGCCTCTTGGTAGCCCATGCGGCCCAAGCGGCGGATCTCCAGTGGTTCGTCGGAAGCGCGGATGGAGCGATCAGCGGGAAAGAAAGGTTCGCGGGGAGCAGTCATGAACCCAATCCTAAACCCCGCGAAGATTCAGCCAGAAAGGGGCTGAGTGTGCGCTGCTCAAGCGTTGCTTTAATCGACGCCGTTGGCGGAAGCGTACTCATCGGCGGTCATCAGCTCGCCGACCTCGGTGACCTCGACCTCGAAGAGCCAGCCCTCACCGAAGGGATCGTTGTTGATGACTGCATAGTCATCGTGCACGTCCTCGTTGACGGCGGTCACGGTGCCGGTGACCGGGGAGTAGAGGTCAGACACGGACTTGGTGGACTCCACCTCGCCGCAGGTCTCGCCGTGCTCGACGGTATCGCCCACGGCGGGCAGCTCAGCGAAGACGACCTCACCCAGGCGGTCAGCGGCCACGGAGGTGATGCCAATACGGACGGTAGAACCAACGACAGAGTCAGCGGTGGCGTTGATCCACTCGTGGTCCTCGGAGTAGGAGAAATCGGAAGGAAGGTTAGCCATGAGAAGGGGTGTCCTTTCGGTAGTTGACTTCAGTAGTGGAGTTTACTTATCGCGCTTGTAGAAGGGCAGCGCGGAAACCTCGAAGGGGTAGCGCTTGCCGCGGATGTCTACCTCCACGGCAGCACCCGGCTCGAGGCCAGCGGCGGTATCGATGAGAGCGAGCGCCACCGGGTGTCCCAGAGTGGGGGAGGGCTGGCCGGAGGTCACCGTGCCCACCTTGTTCTCACCCACATACACCTCGGAGCCGGCACGGGCCGCGCGGCGCTGGGAGGAGACAAGTCCGGTGATGACGGCCTGCGGGCCCTCCTCGGCGCGCTGGCGCAGCACCTCAGCGCCCACAAAGTCCTGCTCCTTCTTGGCAAAGGCGCGGGACATTCCGGCTTCCACCGGAGTGATATCGCGGGTGAGCTCGTTGCCGTAAAGCGGCATGCCTGCCTCCAAGCGCAACGAGTCGCGTGCTGCCAAGCCGCAGGGCTTGATGCCGTATTCCTCGCCGGCCTTGAGCAGCTCTTCCCACAGCTCCGGGGCATCGGAGTTGTAGACGATGAGCTCGAAGCCATCCTCACCGGTGTAGCCGGTGCGGCAGATAAACGCGTACTTGCGGGCCACCTTGCCGGTCATCGCGGCATAGTAGGGCAGGTCCATGACAGCCTGCTGCTTGGTGTCCTCCACCAGCGGGACAAGGATCTCCAGCGCCTTTGGGCCCTGGACGGCGATCATCGCCACATCGCGGGACTCGTTCTTCAGGTCCACATCGAAGCCCTCGGCGCGCTCGTTGAGCGCTTCCCACACGGTGTCGGCGTTGCCAGCATTGGGCACGACGAGGAACTTGGTCTCCTCCAAGCGGTAGGTGATGAGGTCATCGATGATGCCGCCATCCTCCGCGCAGATCATGGAGTACTTCGCCTTGCCCTCCTTAAGCGTGGTGAGGTTGGAGATGAAGCAATAGGAGAGGAACTCGGCGGCGTCCGGGCCGTTGACCCAGATTTCACCCATGTGGGAGAGGTCGAAGAGGCCTGCGGCATTACGTACCGCGCGGTGCTCCTCCAGCTCGTTGTCATACTTCAGCGGCATCTCCCACGGCCCGAAGGGCGTGAAGGTAGCGCCGAGGTTCTCGTGCTCAGCATGCAGCGGGGAGTGCAGGTAGTCAGTCATTGATTAAACCTCCTGGTTGTCGTCGGAGTAGTCAAAAGCCTCTGGCGGCGGGCAGGTGCACACCAGGTTGCGGTCACCGTAGGCCTCATCGATGCGGCGTACCGGTGGGAAGTACTTGTCGCGGCGCAGGGAGGCCACCGGGTAGGCGGCCTGCTGGCGGGTGAAGGTGAAGTCCCATTCATCGTCCGACACGGCCTCGGCCGTGAACGGGGCGTGGTGGATGACGGAATCCTCGTAGGCCACCTGGCCGTCGATGATCTCCTGGATTTCAGCGCGGATGGAACGCATGGCTTCGATGAAGCGGTCCAGCTCACCCAGATCCTCGGACTCGGTCGGCTCCACCATGAGGGTGCCGGCCACCGGGAAGGACAAGGTCGGTGCGTGGAAGCCGTAGTCCACGAGGCGCTTGGCCACATCAGCGGCGGTGACTCCGGAGGCGTCGGTCAGCTCGCGCAGGTCAAAGATGCATTCGTGGGCAACCAGGCCGGCATTACCCGTGTAGAGAACCGGGAAGGAATCCTTGAGGTTCTGCGCCAGGTAGTTCGCGCCGAGGATGGCGTGGCTCGTGGCCTCCGTAAGTCCTTGCGCGCCCACCATAGCCAGGTAGGACCAAGAAATCGGCAGCACGCCGGCGGAACCGTAGCGCGATGCGGTGGACGGCACGCCGGTGCCTTCTGCGGCCGGCTGCGCGGGGTCCAGCTGGGGGTCGTTGGCATCCGTTGGCAGGAAGGGCACCAAGTGCTTGGCGACGCCCACCGGGCCCACACCCGGGCCACCTCCGCCGTGCGGGATGGTGAAGGTCTTGTGCAGGTTCAGGTGAGACACATCGCCACCAAAAGCACCCGGGCGGGCCCAACCGGCGAGCGCGTTCATATTGGCACCGTCGATGTAGACCTGGCCGCCGGCCGCGTGGACCTTGTCGCAGACCTCGCGCACCTCCGGGTCGAAGACGCCGTGGGTGGAGGGGTAGGTAATCATGATGCCGGCGATGTGCTCGCCATGCTGCTCAATCTTGGCGTCGAGGTCGGCGACGTCGATGGAGCCATCGTCCGCGGTCTTGACCACGACGACGCGCAGGTTGGCCAGGGTCGCCGACGCGGCGTTGGTGCCGTGCGCGGATGCCGGAATGAGGATGACATCGCGGCCGTGGTCGCCGTTGGCCACGTGGTAGCGGCGGATGGCCAGCAGGCCGGCCAGCTCACCCTGGGAACCGGCGTTGGGCTGGATCGAAACCTGGGCGTAGCCGGTGATATCGGCGAGCCAGGACTCGAGCTCGTCGATCAGCGCGCGCCAACCAGCGGTGGTCTCCTCCGGGGCATACGGGTGGATGCCCGCGAACTCCGGCCAGGAGATGGGCTCCATGGCAGAGGTGGGGTTGAGCTTCATCGTGCACGAGCCCAGCGGGATCATCGTGCGGTCGAGCGCCAGGTCCTTATCCGCCAAGGTGCGCAGGTAGCGCAGCATCTGGGTCTCGGAGTGGAGGGAGTTGAAGATCTCGTGCTGCAGCGGCTCCTCGGAACGCTGGACGGAGGACGGAATCTCGAAGGAGCAGACGTGGCTGGCTCGGAGTTAGTGGAGGCCTCGGCGCCGAAGGCAGCGGCAAGGGTGTTGACGTCCTCGTTGGTAGCGGACTCGCCGAAGGAGACCGAGACCTTGTCGGAGCCGATGGCGCGCACCAGGTAGCCCTGCTCCTGCAGCTGGGCCTTGACGGCGGCCGCATCCACGCCTGTGACGGTCACGGTGTCGAAGAAGTCGCGGGAGACAATCTCCTTGCCCGCGCCGGTGACTGCCGCAGCGAAAGCAGAAGCGCGGTCATGCACTCGCTGTGCAATCTCCTTCAGCCCCTTCGGACCGTGGTAGACCGCGTACATCGAGGCCACGTTGGCCAGGAGGGCCTGGGCGGTACAGATATTGGAGGTGGCGCGCTCGCGGCGGATGTGCTGCTCGCGGGTTTGCAGCGCCAGACGATAAGCGGGGCGGCCGGCGGCGTCCTTGGACACGCCCACGATGCGGCCCGGAAGCTGGCGCTTGAGCTTATCCGTGACGGACATGAAGGCCGCGTGCGGGCCGCCGAAGAAGAGCGGGACACCGAATCGCTGCGAGGAGCCGAGGACGACGTCTGCGCCCATCGAACCAGGTGCCTCCAGAAGGAGCAGCGACAGCGGGTCGGCCACGACGGCGGCCAGGGCGCCGCGGGTGTGGAGCTCCTCGATGGCGGCGTGCGGGTCGACGATATCGCCCTCGGTTCCGGTGTAAGCCAGAACTGCACCGACGAGGTCTTCGCCGACGATGCCATCGCGGACATCAGCAATCTCGACCTCGAGCTCGATGGCGCGGGCGCGCTCAGCGGCCACGGTCAGGACCTGCGGGTGCAAGCGCGAATCCAACAGCACGCGGCGGCCCTTCTTCACCGCGCGGGCCATCAGTCCGACGGCTTCGGCGGTGGCAGAGGCTTCGTCGAGAAGCGAGGCGTTTGCGATGGGAAGGCCGGTCAGGGACTCAATCATGGTCTGGAAGTTCAGCAGTGCCTCGAGGCGGCCCTGCGAGATCTCCGGCTGGTAGGGCGTGTAGGCGGTGTACCATCCGGCGTCCTCCAGCAGCCCGCGGCGAATGACCGCCGGGGTGAGGGTATCGGAGTAACCCTGGCCATAGAAGGACTTCAGCACGACGTTCTGGGAGGCGTACTCGCGCAGCTTCGCCTGCGCATCATCTTCGCTCAAAGCCTCCGGGAGGTTGAGCGCCTCGGTGGCGCGGATGGAGGCTGGCAAGGCGGCATCGACAAGCGCATCGACGCTGTCGTAGCCCAGGGCCTTGAGCATCGTTTCACGCTCGGCTGCATCCGGGCCGAGATGACGAGAGATGAAATCCATATGGTGAATCTCCTTCGTGGCGTTAGTTTGTGTGACCTAAACTGCTCCAAGTATAAAGCGTATGCCATGACATTAACCCCGGTTACCCCTGATTCGGAGATGTAGCGTCACGGCAGTCAGCGCCGCGACAGCGAACCCGATGATGAAGGCGGTGGAATACCCCGTGACAGGGCCCAAAAGCGAGAGGATGAACGGGGCAAAGAAGCCGAGATAGGTCAGCGAATAAAACACCCCCGTTGCCGCGCCGAGTTCCGCCGGGTGAGCGATGGCTTGCGTTTCTGCGAGCCCGCTGAGCATGCCTATTCCATAGGAACTTCCCATGATGATGGCCGCGAGGGGGAGGAGGAATACCGCCCAGCCGTGGTGTGCCGCCGCGACGACGATGAGACACAGGAGCATGCCTATCGCGGCCAGCACCATGCCATGGAACGCGGTCACGCGGATGCGGCCCGCTAGCTGTTGGATCACCACGCCGCTGCCCATGGTGAGTAGCGCACAGAGCCCAGCAATGAGAATGGGGTGGCGCAGGTGCTCGCTGAGCTGCGAGGGGAGGAAGACGAAGGCAGTGGTGGCGGAGCCGAAGACCCACGGGGCATAGGCCACGACCGGTAGGTAGCGGGGAGTAAGCAAACTCGTGGGTATGAAAGTGCGGCGTTGCGTAGGCTTCGGCGCAGTGAGATTCTCCGGAACCGTCCACACGAGCGGCACGACGATGAGTGCCAACCCGATATGCAGAACATAAGGCACGACGGTGGGCCAAGGGAGGAACTCTGCGGCGATACCGGCAACGCCAGGTGCCAACGCGAAGCCAGCCGAAAGAGCAATGGAGGAACGCTTCGCACCAACGCTGAGGTGGGTGCTGAGTTCCTTAATCCAGGCAGCGCCGGAAGACATGGCCAGTCCCACCGCAGCCCCGGCACACAGGCGTCCGATCAGCAAGGGGAGGAAGGCGCCGCCTGCGCCACTGAGGAAGACCAGTGAACCCGCAGTGGTGGAGAGGACGGCTGGGCGCATGACAGCGCGGCGTCCCAGCGAATCCGAGAGCGGACCGCCTATGAAGAGAGCCACCATGATGCCGAGGGCGTAAATGCCAAAGAGGAAGGTCGTCTGCAGAACCCCCAAATCGGTGGTGACTTGGTAGACCACGACCATGGGGGCGAAAAGATTAGCGCCGCACGCGACGAGGAACATGCCGAGAGCGACGCGGAACCACTTCTGAGAAACCATGCTGCACAGTCTAGTGTGCTGAGTCACAGAGGTTAGGTCTTGGTGGCAAGACGGTTAAAGAAAACGCGCCTATCTGCCAAACTTAGCGCCGATCTCTGAAAACCGGGCAATAGTTTTGGCAGATAGGGCAGTTGCGGCGCCACTGAGCGATGTCACCGAGCTGTGTTTGCGGGGGTGGAGGAAAGCCGGGTGGAAAACGACGAAGCTCCCCCGCCGCAGTGGCAGGGGAGCAGTCTCTTAAGACTTGGAGTCTTGTTAAGCCTTAGAGGTCAAGGTCGGCTTCGAAATCTGCGGTTTCGAGGCGGTCCTTGATGGTCGTGATGAAGCGGCCAGCGTCGGCACCATCGACCACCTGGTGGTCGTAGGTGAACGGCAGGTAGCACATCTGGCGGATGGCGATGGCGTCCTGGCCGTCCTCGGTCACGACGACCGCGCGCTTGGTAATAGCGGCGGTGCCCAGGATGCCAGCCTGCGGCGGAACCAGAATCGGGGTATCCAGCAGGGCGCCCTCGGAGCCGATGTTGGTCACGGTGAAGGTTGCACCGGTCAGATCGTTCGGCTTGAGCTTGTTGTTGCGGGCCTTATCAGCCAGCTCGGCGATCTTCTGAGCGATCTCCGGCAGCGTCAGCTCCTGGGCCTTGTGGATGACCGGGGTCAGCAGGCCACGCGGAGTATCCACGGCGATGGCCACGTTGACGTCAGCGTGGTAGGTCATCTCCTTGGTCTCCGGGTTGTAGGACGCGTTGACGTTCGGGTGGGAGACCAGTGCCTCAACGGTGGCCTTCACGATGAACGGCAGGAAGGAGAGGTTGGCCTCGTACTTGTCGATGAACGCCTGCTTGGACTGCTTGCGCATATCCCAGATGGCGGTCATATCGACTTCCTGGACGTGGGTCAGCTGAGCGGAAATCTGGAGGGCCTCAACCATCTTGGTCGCCGTGATCTCGCGGATACGGTTGACCTTCTGGGTGGTGCCGATGAGCTCCTGCTTCTCCGGATCCACAGACTTGGTGGACCAGCGAGCGCGCGGGTTGCTGGAGGAGGCGCTAGCGGAGGAGGCCGGTGCCTCACCTTCGCCGGCGGCGGCCAGGACGTCCTGCTTGCGGATGCGGCCACCGACGCCAGTGCCGGAGACGGTGGAGAGGTCTACGCCGTGCTTCTCAGCCAGCTTGCGCACCAGCGGGGTGACATACGGGACGTTATCGCCGTTGTTGACCTTCGTGGAGGTCTCAGAAGTCTTCGGCTCGGAGGACTGGGAAGCAGCCGGCTTGTCCTCTGCCTTCGGCTCTTCCTTCTTCTCTTCGGCCTTGGGCTCTTCCTTCTTTTCCTCTGCCTTGGCGGCAGGCTTTTCGGAGGCTGCGGCGGAGCCGTCGCCGACGCGGGCGATGACGGCGCCGACGTCGACGGTGTCGTCTTCCTCGGCGAGGATTTCAATGAGGGTGCCGGCGACCGGGGACGGGATTTCGGTGTCGACCTTGTCGGTGGAGACCTCGAGCAACGGTTCGTCGACCTCGACGGTGTCGCCGACGGACTTCAGCCACTGGGTGATGGTGCCCTCGGTGACAGACTCACCCAGCTCCGGCATTTCCACGTCGGTGGCATCACCAGAAGCGGCCGGCTTGTCCTCTGCCTTCGGCTCTTCCTTCTTCTCTTCGGCCTTGGGCTCTTCCTTCTTTTCCTCTGCCTTGGCGGCAGGCTTTTCGGAGGCTGCGGCGGAGCCGTCGCCGACGCGGGCGATGACGGCGCCGACGTCGACGGTGTCGTCTTCCTCGGCGAGGATTTCAATGAGGGTGCCGGCGACCGGGGACGGGATTTCGGTGTCGACCTTGTCGGTGGAGACCTCGAGCAACGGTTCGTCGACCTCGACGGTGTCGCCGACGGACTTCAGCCACTGGGTGATGGTGCCCTCGGTGACGGACTCACCAAGCTCCGGCATTTCCACGTCGGTGGCATCACCAGAAGCAGCAGGCGCCTCGGACTCAGCGTCCTCAGCGGGCTTGTCTGGGGTCTCGGCAGCCTTCTCGGAGGAATCCGCGGACTCCTCAGCAGCCGGTGCGGATTCGCCTTCGTCACCGATGATGGCGATGACTGCGCCCACGTCTACGGTGTCATCTTCCTCAGCCTTGATTTCGAGGATGGTGCCGGCGACCGGGGACGGGATTTCGGTGTCGACCTTGTCGGTGGAGACCTCGAGCAACGGCTCGTCGACCTCGACGGTGTCACCGACGGATTTCAGCCACTGGGTAATCGTGCCTTCGGTTACGGATTCGCCCAGTTCGGGCATCACAACAGAGTGTGCCATAAGTGTTAAGACTCCTCGAAAGTTGGAATTAGTGAAACGCTAGTGTTTGATTCTACAGCGTGTTTATAAAAGGTGCGCACGGGTGGGGTGAATTAGGGCATCCTCCGCACGAAGTGGCTGAAGGTGGCCTCCGGTAGGCTAAAGAGCCATGTTCAACCCCTTCCGCCGCAACAGCTCCAAGTCCCAACTGCGCCCGCCCCGCGCACCGGGGGAGACCATTCGCGCAGAAGACGCCCAAGAGCTTCAAGCCTGGGCTCAGGGACGTGCCTTTATTGAGGCCTTTATTGAACCGGAGACCGTGGTCAACGAGATGTCTGTCGTTGTGGTGGATGAAAACGGCGCCTTCATCCGCCGTCGCATTGGTGGGCCCAAAGGCATCGACGCGGTGGCTAAGCTTCTGCGCTGCGATGTCTATGACGTCGAAGAGACTGGTTACCCCCAGCGCATGCGCGAGCGCATCGAGCGAGAGCGCATTCTGCGCAAGCGGGAGGAACAACGCGAGCGCCGTCAGCGGTTTGAACAGCGACAGCAGCGGAATGGCCAGAACGGCAATTAGAGGGGTGCTGCCTAGCCAGTAATGATGGTGGCGCCTGCCTTCTCAAGCTCTTCCAGAGCGGCGGCGCCGCGGGCCTCGTCGACAGGCGCGCAGTAATCCGCCAGCACACGCACCGTGAATCCCTCCGCAAGGGCGTCGGCAGCGGTGGCGCGCACGCAGTGATCGGTAGCGATGCCCACGATGTCCACGGCGGTGATGTCGTGCTCGCGCAGCCACTCTGCCAGGGGAACGCCGTCGGCCGTGCCTTCGAAACCGGAATACGCAGCGGTATATTCACCCTTCTTGAAATAGGCCTGGGCGGGTCCGATCGCTTCGTGCATCGCGGCGCCGAAGGAATCGGCCACGCAGTGCGCGGGCCAGGTATCAACGAAGTCTGGATTCTCGGAGAAGTGGGTACCCGGATCGATGTGCCAGTCCTGCGTGGCAACGACAGTGTCGTAGGAAGGCTGGAGGGCACCGATGCGATCGGCCACCTCATTTCCGCGCTCGGTGGCGAGGGCTCCGCCGGGGCAGAAGTCATGTTGGACGTCGACAATGATGAGTGCAGGTGTCATACGTGGCAATTCTATACGCTGGGAAACGATGAAAACACCGATTCCTTTTTATCTACAGAAGATCCTTGATGGCGTTCACGATCACGATTCCGGAGAAGTCGCGGACTATATCCCGGAGCTGGCTGCCGCAAACCCCGAGCAGCTGGGGGCTGCGCTGTGCTCTGTGACGGGGCACCTCTACAGCGCCGGTGACGCGGAGACCCGCTTTACCATCCAGTCCATTTCCAAGCCCTTCGTCTATGCCCTCGCTCTGAGCGAGTTCGGCCCTGACGCGGTTCGTGAGGTGGTAGGACTCGAGCCCTCGGGGCAGGCCTTCAATGAGTTATCCCTAGCCAAGGACCACCGCCCCCTGAACCCGATGATCAATGCAGGTGCCATCGTGGTCAATCAGCTGATTAATGGGGTGGAGTCGACCGTGGAGGACCGCGTGGAAAAGATCCGCGCCTTCATATCCCAGTTGGCGGGGCGCGAGGTGGACGTCGACAAGCGCCTGTGTGACTCGGAACTTGAGCACGCTGAGCGCAACCTGTCCCTGGCACATATGCTGCGCTCCTACGGCATCATCCAGGACGATGCCCACGACGCCGTGCTGTCCTATACCTCGCAGTGTGCCCTGTCGGTGGACGTGCGCGACCTCGCCGTCATGACCGCGACCCTGGCTAATGGTGGCCGCCAGCCGGTAACGGGGGAGAAGATTTTGGACGCCGACGTCTGCCGCATGACGCTGGCGGTGATGAGTTCCTGCGGCATGTACGACGGTGCTGGGCGCTGGATGGCGGAGGTGGGAATCCCTGCTAAGTCCGGCGTATCCGGAGGACTCATTGGAACGCTGCCGGGGCAGATCGGCGTGGCAACGTTCTCGCCGCGTCTCGATGAGCAGGGAAATAGCGTGCGCGGAACCGAAATCTTCCGCGAGCTCTCCTCGGACATGGGCCTGCACTTGATGTCCACGGAAAACCGCTTTGGTGTGCACCCAGTTCGCAGCGTCGACGAGGACGACGACACCGCGATTATCCGCCTACAAGGTCATATCAACTTCACCGCCACCGAAGCCATCCTCCACGAGCTGGAGGAGCGCCAGTTCTCCGGCAAGCGCTTGGCCTTGGACTTCTCCCAGGTCTCTGGCCTGCACAAGGTGGGCCGGCGCATGCTCAAGGAAGGACTGCGCCGGCTGCGTGAGGAAGGCAACGAGGTCGCGCTTGTCGACGACGACGGGCTCGTCACCGACCGCGCCATGTCCGACGGTACGGTCCTCCCATTGGCGGATAAGGAGGACTACGTCATCGCCGGCGAAGAGGTGTGAGCGGCCTAAAGCCGCTCACACGAGGGGTCGCATGGAAGCCGCTCTGATTTAGGCTTCTGCGATCTCGCGCAGCGCTGCGACCACGGTGCGCACCGGAACTCCGGTGGCGCGCTTCGGGGTGTAGCCGCGCGGGGCGGAACCGTTCCAGGACGGGCCGGCGATATCGATGTGAGCCCACTCGATGCCCTCGCCCACAAACTGCTTGAGGTAGGTACCGGCGAACTCCATGCCGCCTTCGCGCTTCGCATTGATATTGCGGATATCCGCGGCCTGGGACTTGATTTCCTCGTCGTGCTCCTCCAGCAGCGGCATGGCCCAGGCGTTCTCGCCGACCTCGCGGCCGATTTCAGCGAGGCGATCGCGGAAAACCTCGGAGCCCATGATGCCCGAGGTACGTGCGCCCAGCGCCACGATCTGCGCGCCGGTCAGCGTAGCGGTTTCGATGAGGTAATCCGGCTTGTCTTCGCTGGCGCGCGCGATGGCGTCTGATAGCACGAGGCGGCCCTCGGCGTCAGTGTTGAGAACTTCGGAGGTCAGGCCACCGTAGTGGGTAATGACATCTCCTGGGCGGGTGGCACCAGAGCCCGGCATGTTCTCAGCCAGCGGCAGGGTAGCGGTGATCTGAACCGGCAGCTTCAGCTTGGCCGCCGCGATGATGGTGGCCGCCATCGCAGCAGAGCCGCCCATGTCAGAGATCATGTCCCACATGCCATTGCCCGGCTTCAGGGAGATACCGCCGGTATCGAAGGTAATGCCCTTACCTACAAGAGCCACGTGTTTCTTGGCCTTCTTGGGCTTCCAGCTCAGGCGCACCAGACGCGGCGGGCGGGCAGAGCCCTTACCTACCGCGAGGATGCCGCCGAAGCCCTGCTTCTCCAGCTGCTTTTCATCGAGCACCTCGACGTCAAGACCGGCTTCCTTTGCCTGGCCGGAAAGGAATGCGGCGTAGGACTCCGGGTAGAGCTCGTTGGCGGGGGCATTCACGAGGTCGCGGGCAAGCAAGACAGACTCGGCCACGGTGCGGGCTGCCTCGAATTCTTCGGAGACAGACTTATCAGCCACCACCACGAAAGTGGCTGGTTGTTCCTTCTCCTCCAGTTCGGTGGAGCGAATGCCGCGATAAGCGTAGCCGCCGAGGATGAGACCCTCGACAGCAGCAGAAACGCCGAAGTCCGCCAGGCTGGTCACGATGGTGCCCACGCCTGCGGTGGCGCGGGCCACGGAGCCGGCGGCGCGGCGCAGGGCCTCGGCGTCGAGTTCCTCGACATCGCCCAAGCCCAGCGCAATGACCTGCGCAGCCCCTGCCTTCTGCGGGGCGGGAACCTTCACGATTTCCCCGGCCTTGCCCGTCGCGCCCACGGCCGCGAGAGCCTCGTACGTCGAGCGCAGTGCGGACGAGCTGAGAAGAGAGGTGCCCGGCACCTCGAGTCCCTCCTCGCCGGCGAAGGTGGCGATCAGCAGGGCATCTGCCTGCTTGGGAGCCTTCTTGGCCAGCTCAACGGTGGGGAAAGAGCCGCGTGCGGGCAGTTCGAACGTGGAAGAAGCCACGATGTCCTCCTTGAGAAAAGTGACAATGGGATACTCCTCACACACTACCCGTGTCTATGGTGTGGAACGTACTGGGATTACAGTGGGATTACGGTGGGAGTGGGGTGGGGTGGCAGCGGGGCTTGTGGCTCGCCGAGTGGACTCAAGGAGTGGTGATCTAGCTAGGGCATTTCTGCATCTCTATAGGGGGCTAAGGAGTACGCTGTAATCCATGTTGAATTACACCGTGACGCGAACTGAAACCCCCACCTCCCCGGAGCGCCTGCAGGAGATTCTGGCGAACCCGGGCTTTGGTAAGTACTTCACCGACCACATGGTGACGATTGACTGGACCGAGGACAAGGGATGGCACGACGCGCAGGTACGCCCCTACGCGCCGTTTAGCATGGATCCGGCGTCCACCGTCTTCCACTATGGCCAGGCCATCTTCGAGGGCATCAAGGCCTACCGCCAGCCAGATGGCAGCATCGCCACCTTCCGCCCGGAGCAGAACGCGCAGCGTCTGCAGGCTTCCGCTGAGCGTATGGCTATGCCGCAGCTGCCGGAAGAGGAGTTCATTGAGTCCCTGCGCCAGCTTGTCGACGTCGACCAGGCCTGGGTCCCCGAAGCCGGCGGCGAGGCAGCGCTGTATTTCCGCCCCTTCATGATCGCCACCGATGTGTCCCTGGGCGTGCACCCGGCGCACTCCTACCGCTATGTCGTCATCGCCTCCCCGGCAGGCGCGTACTTCTCCGGCGGCATCAAGCCGGTGTCCGTCTGGCTGTCCACCGACTACGTCCGCGCTGCTCCCGGCGGCACGGGCGCGGCCAAGTTCGCCGGCAATTATGCGGCCTCACTGCTCGCCCAGGCGCAGGCCGCGGAAAAGGGCTGCGACCAGGTGGTGTGGCTGGACGCCATCGACCGCACCTACATCGAGGAAATGGGTGGCATGAACCTGGCCTTTGTCTACGGCGAAGAGGGCAACCAAACCCTGGTGACCCCGGCGCTGTCGGGTTCGCTGCTGCCGGGCATTACCCGCGCCTCGCTTCTGCAGGTTGCTGAGGATATGGGGGTGAAGGTCGAAGAGCGTCGCATCACCTACAAGGAGTGGGAGCAGGACGTTGCTTCCGGTGCCATGGTGGAGGCCTTTGCCTGCGGCACCGCAGCCGTTATTACCCCGGTGGGCCACGTCATGGGCGACGAGACCGACTTCCACATCAACAACGATGAGGCCGGCGCTACGACGATGGCCCTGCGCGAGCGCCTCACCGGCATCCAGCGCGGGTCCGTGGAGGATACTCACGGCTGGCTGCACACGCTGGTGGAAGCGAAATAAGCACGCCGTCTAGGCGAGCTCTGCGGCCAGCTGCACCAGCGGCAAGGCCGCGAGCGCGCCGAGGGGGAAACCTTCGCTCAGGTTTAAATCAAGCAGTGGGCTAAGGCTCAGCTCCTTGAGTGCGAGGGCATAAGCCGGTTCGGGGGTGGTCGTCCCTGCGCGCAGCCAGCCCTTCACGCCGGGCGCGGTGCGCTCGGCCAGGACAGCGGCGGTGGCGGCTAGGGGGCCGTCGATAAGCACCGGCGTTCGCCGCGCCGTGGCCTGCGCGATGAAACCCGCCAGCGCTGCGAGATTCGGGGAGCCGATGGTCTGCACGACCTCCCAGCCCTCCAGGTTGCGGGCGCGGAACATCGAGTCACGCACAACGCTCACGCGGGCCTTCCACATCGCATCCGTGATACCGCTGGCCAGAGTATTCGTCCCCACAATCGCCACCGGTTCGGTATGGGTAATCCGGCCCATGACGCTGGCGGCGACTGTGCTTGCGCCGATACCAAAATCAGACGTGATGAGCAGATCAGTGCCCGAATCGATCTCTCGGTCAGCCGTAGCCATGCCGAGTTCGATGTGTGACTCGCACTCTGCCGGGGACATAGCGGCAGAGGGGGCACCAGGCTCAGTGCTGGTTGACTCTGCGCTGCATTCGACGAAGTCGATGCCCGCTCCTGCCCGCTGCGCAGCGCTGAAGAGATTATCGCGCCACCGATCTGCATCGCTGAGGGAGTGCTCTGTGGCTTCTGCACCGTCGACAGTGGGTACAACGTTGGCATCAGCGCCCTCAAAGACGATGGCTCGGGGGCGCTGAAGGGGCTTCGCCTGCGGGGAATCCTGCGCTGCCGCCAACCACGCGGCAATTTCGGCTACGCGGTTTGGTTGAGCTGCGGTTGAAGGGCGCAGCTGGGGAACCGCGGTGAATTCAGGCATGTGTCCTCCGGTTTAGACGGTGGCTCCGCGCTCCACCTGCGGGCGCGGGGTTCGCCACTTGCGCGGCTGGGAGGCGCGGGAGTACGCGTAGAAGCCTAGGCCAAAACCGGCCTCGGTGGTTCCGGGGAACTTCAGGCGCACGGCGTTGTTGCACTTGCGCGCGAGCCAGAAGCCCTCGACGGCAAAAACAACGATGATCGCCATTGCACCGATCGAGATGATCTGCGACAGGCGCGGGTCCCGGGTGCTGACAAACATGAGTACGAGCAGGACGATAGCAAAGGGCATGACCCACTCGTTGATAAAACGGCGGGAATCTACCCAATCGCGCACATAGCGGCGGACCTCGCCCTTATCGCGGGCGAGCAAGTAGCGCTCGTCGCCAGCGGCCATGCGCTCCTGTGCCACCTTGTTACGTTCGCGGGACTCAGCGCGCTCCTTACGCTTATATTCCTTCCATTCCGCCTTGGACATGGAAGCCTTAAGCTCCTTGCGATGCTGGTAGCGTTGCGCGTCCGACATCCCCCGGGGATCACGCTTGACGCCGCGGGCGATTTCCTGCGCATCACGCTTGGGCGTGGGGCGGCCCTTCGGCGGCGTGTAGCCCTTGCGGTGCGGTTTCTCGGCGGCGGGTTGCTCTTCCGGCGCCGGGGATTGCTCGGCGGGGGAAGAAGTCTTGTCATCTTTTTGCCACGGAAGTTTCACGCTGTTTAGCGTACAAGGTCTAGCAGACATAACGGGAATAGGCCCGCGGGAGAGAGCGTTGTGGTTAGGGAACAGGACACCTGTGAACCACTAGTGAACTGTGAGGCATCCTTTCTTCCTCACCTGTGAGGGGGTAGGGTGGGCTCCAGAAAAATTCCGCATATATAAGAGGAGAAATCATGACCGCTCCCGCGTCTGCAACCGGAGTTATCCTGACCGAGGCCGCTGCCGCCAAGGCAAAGTCCCTGCTTGAGCAGGAAGGCCGCGACGATCTGTCACTGCGCATTGCTGTCCAGCCAGGCGGCTGCGCGGGTCTGCGCTACCAGCTCTACTTCGATGACCGCACCTTGGATGGTGACAAGGTGGACTCCATTGGCGGCGTTAACCTCGTCGTAGACAAGATGTCTATCCCGTACCTCACCGGCGCCAAGATTGACTTCTCCGACACCATTGAGGCCCAGGGCTTTACCATCGATAACCCCAACGCTGGTGGTTCCTGCGCTTGCGGTGACTCCTTCAATTAAATTCAAGTAAAGTCACGTTGACAAAACTGACGGAGCCCTCGACCGCAGTGTGCGGCGAGGGCTCCGTCAGTTTTGTTGTTTTACCTAGAGCTTCACGGGGTAGTCGCGCTGCTCGATCTTCGGGTCGATGCGGTCTTCGACGAAGATGCCGTGCCAAATCATGAAGGACAGCACCGTCCACAAGCGGCGTGAGTGATCGGATACACCGTCGCGGTGCTCCTTGAGCATCTCCAGGACTTCCTTCTTGTTGAAGATGTCCTCGGTCTGGGACTCGGTAATCTGATCCTGGGCCCAGCCGTAGAGCTCATCGCCGGCCAGCCAGTGGCGCATCGGAACCGGGAAGCCCAGTTTCTTGCGGTGCAGCACGTGCGGGGGAACGATCTGCTCCATAGCCTTGCGCAGCGCGTACTTGGTCGTGCCGTGCGAAATCTTGAGGTCGTAGGGGATAGTTTCCGCGACCTTAAACACTTCCTTGTCGAGGAAGGGAACGCGCAGCTCTAGGGAGTTGGCCATGTTCATCTTGTCGGCCTTGACCAAGATGTCGCCGCGCATCCACGTAAACAGGTCGAGGTGCTGCATGCGGGCTACCGGGTCGAAGTCCTGTGATTGCGCGTAGATTGGTGCGGTGACCTCGCGGTGATCCCACTCCGGCTTGGCCCAGGGGAGCACCCGCTGGAGCTGCTCGAAGTTAAAGGAACGTGCATTGCCGTAATAGCGCTCCTCCATGGTCATCGAACCGCGGTTGAGCAGGGACTTGCCCTTCATTCCTTCGGGGAGTACCTGTGAGAGCTTGCCCAGGCCGCGACGCAGCGGGGAGGGGATCTTCTCGAACGGAGCCAGGGAGAGAGGCTCCTTATAAATGGTATAGCCGCCGAAGAGCTCGTCCGCACCTTCGCCGGAGAGCACCACCTTGACGTGCTTGCGGGCTTCCTGGGCCACGAAGTACAGCGGAACGAGGGAAGGGTCCGCGACGGGGTTGTCCAGGTACCACATGATCTTCGGTACAGCGTCGGCATACTCCTCAGGGGAGACGATCTTGACGATGTGCTCCACACCGATCGCCGCGGCGGACTCGGCGGCGACATCCACCTCGGAGTAGCCCTCGCGCTCGAATCCCGTGGTGAAGGTGAGTAGGTCTGGGTTGTGGCGCTTGGCCAGAGCTGCGATGGCGGTGGAATCAATGCCACCGGAGAGGAAGGAGCCGACGGTGACGTCCGCACGCATGTGCTTCTCGACGCTATCCTCCAAAGCCCGGGCGATCCTATCGAAGAGCTGCTGCTCCTCGCCCTGCTTGACGGGTTGGATGGGGAAGCGGGGCTTAAAGTAGCGCTCCGATACAACTTCTTCGCCAGGGCGAAGCGTCACGGTGCAGCCAGACTCGACGCGGCGAATATTGGCGTGGAGGGACTCTGGCTCAGGCACGTACTGCAAGTCTACGTAGTGCTCGATGGCGCGCCTATCAAGGCTGAGGTCTAGACCGAGCGAGTCGGCCATCGAAAGGATGCACTTCATCTCCGAGGCGAAGACCGTGCCCTCCTTGGTGGTGGCGTAGTAGAGCGGCTTGATGCCGAACTGGTCGCGGGCGGCAAACATCGTGCGCGTTTCGGTATCCCAGATAACGAAGCCAAACATGCCACGCAGGTGCTCTACGACGTCCTTACCCCAGTGGTGATAGCCCACGACGATGGGCTCGCCGTCACCCTCGGTGTTGAAGGTATAGCCGGCGGCACTGAGCTCTTCGCGGAGTTCTACGTAGTTATAGATTTCGCCGTTGAAGGTAAGGGCATAGCGCTCGGGGTTGTCCTCGGGGCCCCAGCGGAGCGGCTGATTGGAGTGTTCGAGGTCGATGATAGATAGGCGGTTAAAGCCAAAAGCCGCATCATCGTCGTGCCAGGTTCCGGCAGCGTCCGGGCCGCGGTGGCGCATGCACTGAAGAGACTGTTCAAGAGCTTCCAGGTGCTGGGCGGCGTTGCGATCGGCGCTCAGTAGCGCGCAGAGTCCGCACATAAGCTTGCTTCTCCTTATAGATCAAGGTTCATCTCCGGAACACTTTACGGCCGCGGCCAAACGATCTGCGAACCCCGCGCCGCGTTCCCCGTTAGGGTGCGAACTTTCGGATGATGCAGGGGTGTGCGGCTTGTGAATTGGGTCATAGCCGGGAGGGGGAGGCTGGGGGAGCTGGCGTGATCTTGTGCAGGTGGGCCGGTAACATTCCGTACGTTCACTACTTATAGGACAGGTCCAACGCCCAAACAGTCCAGCGAAAAGGCCTGAAAATCAGGCAGGATGCTCTATTCTGATTGGGTAGGAATGCTCTGTGAGTATTCGAGAAGTTTGTGTGCACAGAAAGGCAGAACACACGTGGGACAGCGTAAGCAGCGCAACCTCGGCCGTAAGGCAGGCCTAGCGGGCGTCATAGCTTTGGGCGGTCTAGCCTTGCGGGTTGTGACGTCGCAGCGCCGACGGCAGTTGAGAACCTCCTAGGCATGGGTTGGCCGAAGGGTATTACCCCTGAAGCGACCTCGATGTACAACTTCTGGATCTGGGTCTGGGTTGCTGCATGGATCATCGGTTTCATCATGTGGGGCCTGTTCCTCACCGCTATCTTCCGCTGGAATGCGAAGAAGGCTGAGAAGGCCGGCAAGGGCGAGTTCCCGAAGCAGCTGCAGTACAACGTGCCGCTGGAGATGGCTCTGACCATTATCCCGATTCTGATCATCATGGGACTGTTCTTCTTCACTGTTCAGGCTCAGCAGAAGGTTACGGCGCTGGACAAGAACCCTGAGGTGACCGTGGACGTTACCGCCTTCCAGTGGAACTGGAAGTTCGGTTACGCCGAGAACAAGGTTGATGGCGAGAACTACGATGGCGCCGATGCTGAGCGTCAGAAGCTTGCCGAGGAATCCTCCCTCGACCCGGAGGGCACCCCGAACCCGAACCCGATTCACGGTAAGTCCACCGGTGACATCTCCTACCTCAACTTCAACAAGATTGAGACTGTTGGTACCACCGAAGAGGTTCCGGTTCTGGTTCTCCCGGT
This sequence comes from Corynebacterium minutissimum, assembly GCF_000988205.1. Taxonomy (GTDB): domain Bacteria; phylum Actinomycetota; class Actinomycetes; order Mycobacteriales; family Mycobacteriaceae; genus Corynebacterium; species Corynebacterium hiratae. The sequence goes on from NZ_LAYQ01000012.1 coordinate 24,422, forward strand.
TGACACCCCGATCGAGTTCCGTCTCGCCTCCGGCGATGTTTCCCACTCCTTCTGGGTTCCGGAGTTCCTGTTTAAGCGCGATGCCTACGCGCACCCGGAGAACAACTCCCAGGAGCGTCGCTTCCAGGTAGAGAAGATTGAGGAAAAGGGCGCCTTCGTTGGTCGCTGTGCTGAGATGTGCGGTACCTACCACGCCATGATGAACTTTGAGATTCGCGTCGTTGACCGCGCAGACTTCAACGAGTACCTCAAGTTCCGTGAGGAGAACCCGCAGGCAACCAACGCCGAGGCTCTCGAGCACATCGGTGAAGAGCCCTACGCAGTTACCACCGCTCCGTTCAACTCTCTGCGCGACACCCGCGATGCCGACAACTTTGTCGACACCGCTGAAGCGGCATAAGAAAAGGAACTGATAGAAAATGCGTGCAACATCTAAGGTCTTTTATTCCATCGCGACCTACCTCTTCGTGTCGCTCATCGTCTACGTCATTGGCGTTAACTACGTCAAGGATGATGGCTACATGTACGGCACCGAGTGGGTCGGCATCGTGGGCTTGGTCCTCGCTATGCTGCTCTGCCTCATGCTGGGCGGCTACCTGCACTTCACCGATAACCGCTCCGACATCGCGCCGGAGGATTGGGAAGAGGCGGAGACTGAAGACGCAGCCGGTATCCTTGGCTTCTTCTCTCCGAGCTCCATCTGGCCGCTGTGCATGACCGGCTCCATCGCAGTGCTGGGTCTTGGCATCATCTTCCTCTACTTCTGGATGATCATCCTGGGCGCAGTCCTGCTCGTCACCTCCGTGACTGGCCTGTCCCTGCAGTATGGCCTTCCGAAGGAAAAGCACTAAGGCTTAACCTTTTCTGCCGCGCTTTCTAGCGTCACGACTTCTCACGCCTCCGCCACACCTAGTGGCGGAGGCTTTGTCGTTGAGAAGACTGCGTCGTAGTGCGTTGCGGAAAGTTCCCAAAAGGGAGAAAAAATTTCGATTTGGGTGGAGTGCTGGGGGAGCGGGTGGCTTGCCGAAAGTGTGTAACTCTAGGTCTGTGCTTAGAATTCCAGCACGTTAACGGCCATTTTTACGGGGGTCATCCGAAAGTTGCAGTCCTGCACTTTCGCCCGCGGTGGCGGGTGTGATTTATCTCATTAGCGTTGGTCCGACCGGTTTCGGATTGCGGGCAAAACGTACCTCTTCTTGACCTGTTGCTGGCTTCACAACTGGCGTTGCCAAGTCTCACTACCTGCAGGGATGGGGCGTCGTAAAGCGCGCTAAAAAGTTCCCGACTACCTCCTGGGAGCTCTATGGTTCCTGCCTGGGGTGAAAACTGTGAAGGTCTAGGTCGTGGCCTCAAAAAAATCGGGGGGAAATGAGATGACTTATGCGGTCAGACCAGCCATACTGTTATGCGTGACGAGCGTAGTTTCTAACCAAGGTATGGCAGCACCACGTGTTGCCGCGCTGAACCGACCCAACATGGTCAGCGTCGGCACCATCGTGTTCCTGTCTCAGGAATTGATGTTCTTTGCTGGACTGTTCGCGATGTGGTTCACCTCGCGTGCGAACGGCCAGGAGGGTGACTGGGCAGAGCACACGGCGCACATCAACGTGCCCATGGGCTTCCTCATTACGAGTGTCCTGGTCCTTTCCTCCGTGACCTCTCAGTTCGGCGTTTTCGCAGCAGAAAGGGGTGACGTTTACAAGCTCCGACTCTGGTACTCGGTGACCATCGCGTTGGGTGTTGTCTTCCTAGGCATCATGGCGTTCGAGTGGACAGAGTTGATCATGGCAGGTCTCACTGTTCAGTCCAGTGTCTTTGGTTCGGTCTTCTATATCCTGACCGGGTTCCACGCGGCACACGTGACTGCGGGTCTGATCGCCTTCGGAATTATCTTGGCGCGAATTGCCCGCTCCAAGTTCACGCCTGCACAGGCCACCGCGGCAATGGCAGTGTCTTACTACTGGCACTTCGTTGACGTTGTGTGGATCGGCGTGTTCGTAGTCATCTACCTAGTTCAGTAGGCCGTAGTCGCCGGAGAATAGCCGGCCTACAGTCATTCATCTCCATGTACGAGTTATCTAAAGGAAAATGATGGATAACATCCAGCAGCCCGCCGCAGTGGAAGACACCACTGCCGCGGCTAAGAAGACCCGCCGTCGCCGCAAGGCGAAGCGCACGCTTGCTGGCGTCTTTGCACTGAGCATCGGTCTTACCGGCGCAGGTGTCTTGGCTTCCGCCCTGACCCCTGACGCACAGGTGGCTACCGCTGCCAAGGATGACCAGGCACTCGTTCAAGAGGGCAAGGACATCTACGAAGTCGCTTGTATCACCTGCCACGGTGCGAACCTGCAGGGTATCCAGGACCGTGGTCCTTCCCTCGTTGGTATCGGTGCCGGCTCCGTGTACTTCCAGGTGCACTCCGGCCGTATGCCGATGATGTCCAACGACGCACAGGCTGAGCGCAAGACTCCGCGTTACACCGAGCAGCAGACCCTGGCGCTTGCCGCCTACGTCGCTGCCAACGGTGGTGGCGCAGACATCGTCTACGACGAGGATGGCTCCGTTGCGCAGGAGTCCCTGCGTGGCGCTAACTACAACGGCCAGATCCAGGCAGAGGACGTAGCAAAGGGCTCCGAGCTCTTCCGCATGAACTGCGCGTCCTGCCACAACTTCACCGGTAGGGGCGGCGCTTTGTCCTCCGGTAAGTTCGCGCCGCCGCTAGACCCCGCCAACGAGCAGGAGATCTACCAGGCAATGCTGACCGGTCCGCAGAACATGCCTAAGTTCTCCGACCGTCAGCTGACCGCAGATGAGAAGAAGGACATCATCGCCTACCTCAAGTCTGCGAAGGAAACCCCGTCTCCGGCTGGTTGGTCGCTCGGCGGCCTCGGTCCGGTGGCTGAGGGCCTGGCAATGTGGATCATCGGCATCAGCCTTCTGTGCGTTGCCGCTATGTGGATTGGATCTCGCTCATGAGCAACGTAAAGAAGAATTACTCTCGCAAAGAGCTCGATGCTATGAGCAACGACGAGCTCGCAGCCCTCGGTACCGAGCTGGACGATGTTACCGTTGCGTTCCGTAAGGAGCGCTTCCCGGTAGAGGGCGATCCCGCCGAGAAGCGTGCCGCTGCAAACGTCACCTTCTGGCTCATCATTTCCGTCCTGATGGGCATTGCCTTCCTGGCCGTCTACCTCTTCTGGCCGTGGGAGTACAAGATGCTCGGCGAGGACGGCATGTGGTGGCACACCCTCTACACGCCGTTGCTCGGCTTGACCTCTGGTCTGTGCATCCTAGGCTTGGGCTTTGCCATTGTTCAGTACGTCAAGAAGATCCTCCCCGAGGAGATCTCGGTTCAGCGCCGCCACGACGGTCCTTCCGATGAAGTTGACCGCCGCACGCTGACCGCGCTGCTGAATGATTCTTGGAACACGTCGACCCTGGGTCGCCGTTCCACCATCAAGGGACTGCTTGGCGGTGCCAGTGTGCTGTTCGGCCTGACTGTGATTGCTCCGTTGGCTGGTGCCATCAACAACCCGTGGAAGAAGCGCCACGAGTTGAACTACATGGGTGACGGCACCCTGTGGACCTCCGGTTGGACCCTGCATGAGAAGGGCGTCAAGCTCTACCTCGCTCGCGATACCGGTACTATCGCCGAAATGCACGAAGGCGAGTCCGGCTCGCACTACACCACCCGTGGCGTCACCCGCCTGGTGCGCGTGCGTCCGGAGGATCTGGCTGCAGGCGGTATGGAGACTGTCTTCCCGCTGGCTGCTGAAGATGTCAACGACGGTGCAGAGTACTCCGAGGACAAGGACGTCTACGAGAACCACATGCACTCGATCCACGGTAACCGCAACGCTGTGATGCTCATCCGCCTGCGCAACGATGACGCCAAGAAGGCTATCGAGCGCAAGGGTCAGGAAGACTTCCATTACGGCGATTACTACGCCTACTCCAAGATCTGTACCCACATTGGTTGCCCGACCTCGCTGTACGAGGCACAGACCAACCGCATTCTCTGCCCGTGCCACCAGTCGCAGTTCGACGCGTTGCACTACGGCAAGCCGGTCTTCGGCCCGGCAGCCCGTGCACTGCCGCAGCTGCCGATTGACGTGGACGATGAGGGCTACCTCATTGCTAAGGGCAACTTCATCGAGCCCGTCGGACCTGCATTCTGGGAGCGTAAGTCATAATGAGTAACAAACTTGCACAGATGGGTAACAACATGGACGAGCGGTATTCCGCTGCCGGCGTCCTGCGTACCCAGCTCAACAAAGTCTTTCCCACTCACTGGTCCTTCATGCTCGGTGAGATGGCACTGTACAGCTTCATCATCCTGTTGCTGACCGGTATCTACCTCGCGCTGTTCTTCGATCCTTCAATTACGAAGGTCATCTACGACGGCGGATACACCCCGCTGAACGGCGTGGAGATGTCTCGCGCCTACGCAACGGCACTCGATATCTCCTTTGAGGTCCGCGGCGGTCTGTTTGTGCGCCAGATGCACCACTGGGCAGCACTCATGTTCATGATGTCCATGATTGCCCACATGCTGCGTATTTTCTTCACCGGCGCATTCCGTCGCCCGCGTGAGGCTAACTGGATTATCGGTTGCGCGCTTATCCTTCTGGGCATGGTCGAGGGCTTCCTCGGCTACTCCCTTCCGGATGACCTGCTCTCCGGTGTTGGTCTGCGAATCATGTCCGCCATCATCCTGGGTCTGCCGATCATCGGTACCTGGCTGCACTGGGCCATCTTCGGTGGCGACTTCCCGTCCGACCTCATGCTGGACCGTTTCTACATCCTGCACGTGCTGGTTATCCCGGGCATCATCCTGGGCCTTATCGCAGCACACCTCATCATGGTGTGGTTCCAGAAGCACACCCAGTTCCCTGGACCGGGTCGCGCTGAGAACAACGTCGTGGGTGTCCGTATTATGCCGGTCTTCGCCACCAAGGCAATTGGCATGGGCATGATGGTTGCCGGTGTCCTGGCGCTCATCTCCGGTCTCATGACGATTAACGCCATCTGGAACCTTGGCCCGTACAACCCGTCCCAGGTCTCCGCTGGTTCCCAGCCGGATATCTACATGCTGTGGACTGACGGTGTTGCTCGTGTCATGCCTGCATGGGAGCTCTACATCGGTAACTACACCATCCCGTCTGCGTTCTGGGTTGCACTGCTCTGTGGCCTGATGGTCGTTCTGCTCTTCGCCTACCCCTTCATTGAGAAGAAGTTGACTGGCGACGACGCTCACCACAACCTCCTGCAGCGCCCGCGTGACGTTCCGGTTCGCTCCGCTATCGGTGCAGCTGCCATCGTCTTCTTCCTGCTGGTAACGCTGTCTGGTGGTAATGACCACGTGGCACACTTCTTCCAGATCTCGCTGAATGCGATGACCTGGGTTGGCCGTATCGGTCTGATTGTCCTGCCGCCGATTGCATACTTCATGACCTACCGCATCTGCGTTGGTCTGCAGCGCTCCGACCGTGAGGTGCTGGAGCACGGTATCGAGACCGGTGTCATTAAGCAGCTGCCGAACGGTGCCTTCATCGAGGTTCACCAACCGCTTGGTCCGGTGGACGAGCACGGCCACCCGGTTCCGCTCGAGTACGCCGGCGCTCCGGTTCCGAAGCAGCTCAACCAGCTTGGTCTGGCCGACTCCGAGACTCAGGGCATCTTCTCTTCCGATGACTCCGCTATCGTCTCCCGAGTCAACGAAATTCGCCACGAGAACCACGCTGAGGAGGCGGAGATGTTCCGTCAGCTCAACGAGGCTAACCGCCGCGAAGACGAGGAGAATGGCCGCATCTAGCGCCATCACTCGCTGAAACACGCTCACAGAGCCCGTTCCTTTCTCCATCACACAGGAGAATAGGAACGGGCTTTTGCGTTCTCATTTCCTTTTGTCGCGGGGCTTCGAACTGGGCGCTTGGAGCCGGCCTGGTTCATTTGTTCATTTCGGAAGCTGAGCTAAGTCAGGAGGGCGTACTTGCACAAGGCATCTGACAAAAGGCATTTTTGGGTCTGAAGACGCCATCTGCGATGAGTAAATGGCGTTTTTAGGCGTCAAAACGCCTTATGACTGATGCCTTTTGCCAGACGCCTTTTGTCAGATGCCTCAGGCGTGTCAATCAAGGCTCCCAGACGTTGGGCGTTGGAGGAGCTCAAAGAAGGTAATCCGTTTCGCGAAGAGATGTGCAGTGCACTACGGAAAGGTCGTCGTGAACCGACCTGGGTCATGGGTGGTTTCTTCGCAATTAATTGGCCTACGTCAGGTTGGAGCTGTCTTGGTTGAAGAAGCATTAGACCCCGCCGCGAGCACGCTAGGTGAGCGCGAAGGGCGTCCCAGAGGAGTTCGTTGGATACAGCGTTCTTTCATGCCTAGGCCTCTAGAGCGTGTGCTTTACACTGGTTGTAAGGCCGTCTACGTACCCGCTGTCAGAGGAGCGGTCTGCAGGCGCCAAGCTGGGTGGGAGACCGGGCTCGTAAGTTTTGCGTTGCTTGCCTTTCAAGGTGTTAACCCACAGTTAACCTCCTCGTAGTTTGTCTGATTTCCGGGAATCGAGGAGCGATACGGCGATGCGGAGGTCTCTCATTTGCCTGGGGGAGTGACGCGGTCGACATAAAAACCGCAGGAGAGAACCACTTTGTTGCATGGTTTCAGGAGAGGGTAGTGGGTCAAATGGGGTCGATGTGACGCCGAGTTACACGAGTGTGATGAAGGTTACATCGTATACTTTTGGACGCTCTTTGGGGCTTTAGGTCGGTGTTAAGGTCTAGCGGTGTGAAGTGAAAACCCCTCTGGGTTATTGCAGGTGAGGGCAAGTATCTGCCTGTCGTGCTTGTGTAATGAACTGGGGTCGTTGGGCGCCGTGTCGTTTAGGTTTCCATTTGATAACGGGACGGTAACGAAGCCGGTTTTACGTTTCTGACTCGACATCGCTCGTGATGATTTCGTAACCTATTCGAGACATTGAGTTACCGCCACGGTGTACACATCACCGGTGCTCAATACGAACTGAAGATTTAAGCGCCGCGTCTGGCCCCTCCTAAACATCCGGGGGCCGAGCGGAGATGGCCCTACAGGAACGGGTCATCGTCGAACGCTAGGCCCGCCCTTGGGTCAGAGCTTTTGTTCGCGTCATGTGGAGAGTAGTCATATGGATTGCCTTCTCCTAGTGAGCGAAAGTAGGCGCGCAGGAAGATTTGGAGTTTAAATTCGTGGCTAAGCACCGTCGTCAGGGCAACCTGAACACCCGTCGCATCGCATCCACTGCTGCTGTTGCTGCTACCGCAGCTGTTACCGTCCCTGCCGCTGCTAATGCGGCTGAGGTTGTCGTCCCGGAGACCGATATCCGCTTCGAGGTTGCTGGTCTGGAGAACGTCCCGAATATCAAGCAGCTGCCGAACATTGACCGTTACATCCCGGCCTTCAAGGCTGATCAGGGCGCGGGTTACGCCGCTGCTGTGGAGGCTCCGGTAGCTGAGGCTCCGGCGCCGGCACCGGTTCAGTCCGTGGGCGAGAAGGTTCTCGAGGCTGCTCGCTCCGCCGTCGGTTCCCCGTACGTCTATGGTGCCAACGGCCCGAGCGCTTTTGACTGCTCTGGTCTGACCTCGTGGGCTTACCGCCAGGCTGGCGTGTCCATTCCGCGCACCTCCCAGGCGCAGGCTTCTGCGGGTACCCCGGTGTCCCTCGATGCCCTGCAGCCGGGCGACATCATCGTCTACTACTCCGGTGCATCCCACGTTGGTATCTACACCGGCCACGGCACCATCATTGACGCGCTGAACTCCGGCACCCCGGTCGGCGAGCGCTCCCTGAACTACATGCCGATTCACTCCGCTGTTCGCTTCTAAGCGAACCTGGCGGTTTGGCTAACCCCTTCCGCTGCTCTTGCCATGTTGATGGCGAGGGTGGGGAAGGGGTTCGGCTATTCTAGAAGCCGTTATGCTTTTCCTTGACTGAGGGTATAATTCAGTCATCTATTAACCTTCTCTTAGTTTCGGGGGTATTCATGTCGCGTCGTGGCATTGCGTGTGCCGTCGCTGCAATCGTTGTGGGTGCGGCTCCGGTGGTCGTCCTGTCGCCATCTGCAGTGGCTCAAGAGTTCCTCCAGGAGCAACCGCAAGAAGCGGCAGGGGAGCAGGCACCCGAGGATCTGAGCGATCTCATTGAGCGCATGGCGGACGTCGCCCAGCGGGTTTCTGCCAAGGGTGAGGAAGTCAAGGGGCTTGAGGATGAGCTCGCAGAATCGGAGAAGGAGATCGGCGAGCTGGAACGCAAGGCTGAGGAGGCGCAGCGCAATTCCGAAGACGCCTCCGTGGTTGTCGCTGAGCAACAGCAGCGGATCGATTCCCTGGCGCAATCGCGCTACCGCCGAAGCGCGGCAACGCCAGTGTCGGCAGCCCTTGATGCCAACGACGTAGCCAGTGCGGTCGAGCGCATGGGGTACCTGGGGGCTTTGACGAGGGCTGCCAAGCGTGAAGAGGAAGCCATGGTGGCTGCCGCCGCCGCGGCCGATGAGGCGCATCAGCAGGCAGTCGATGCTACTGAGGAAGCGCGCCTCAAGCGCGACGAGCTGCAGGCACAGCGCGATGCGGTTCTCAAGGAGCAGGCTGACCTGGAAGAGCAGCAGAAGGAGCTCGAAACCAAGGTTGATGGCTTGAGCCCCGAGGCGCGCCAGGCATGGGTTGAGCACTTTGGCGGCTCTGCCGACCTTGACCTAGCTGCGTTGGCCGATGGTTCGGGGTCCGCCGCTGTCCAAGCAGCACTCACCCGAATTGGCGCCCCGTATGGTTGGGGTGCAACGGGACCTGATGTGTTCGATTGCTCCGGCCTGATGGTGTGGAGCTATCAGCAGATGGGGAAGAGCATCCCGCGCACCTCGCAGGCGCAGATTGCCGGCGGCACCCCAGTACCGATCGATGAACTACAGCCCGGAGACATTGTGGGCTATTACGCCGGCATTACCCACGTGGGAATGTATATCGGCGACGGTCAGGTGGTTCACGCCTCCACCTATGGCGTTCCCGTGGCAGTGGTGCCGCTTCATTCCATGCCCGTTCAAGGCGCCGTCCGCTACTAGGCCATGGCGCGCACACTCCTAGTAACGAATGATTTCCCGCCCACCATCGGCGGGATTCAGTCTTATCTTCGAGATTTTCTGGCAACCCTCAACCCGGAGGACGTCGTCGTCTTCGCCTCGACCCAAGATGGTGACGCCGCCGCCGAGTATGACGCGACGCTGCCGTATACCGTGGTTCGCTGGCCACGCACCATCATGCTTCCGACACCAGCCACCGCGCGCCGGATGCAGAGTCTGATTCGTGAATACGATATCGAGACCGTGTGGTTTGGGGCGGCGGCCCCGCTTGCCCTTATGGCGTCGGCGGCCCGGGCGGCGGGCGCTCGCCGGATCGTTGCCACGACGCACGGTCACGAGGTGGGCTGGTCCATGCTTCCCATAGCCCGGCAGGCCCTGCGTCGCATTGGTCAGCATGCCGATGCCATCACGTATATCTCGGACTACACGCGTACCAGGTTGGAACCCGCGTTTGGTACCCATGCGCGTTGGGTCCACCTGCCTTCCGCGGTTAATCTGGATGACTTCACTCCGGCCACGGAGGGAGAAAAGCAGAGCGCGCGGGAGCACTTTGGACTCGGCCCGGGGCCCGTCATCGTGTGCATCTCCCGCTTGGTTCCCCGCAAAGGCCAGGACCAGCTCTTGCGGGCGATGCCGGCGGTACGGGCACGCTTCCCGGACGCCCAGGTACTCATCATTGGTCGGGGACGCTATGAGCAGACACTGCGCGAGCTAGCGCGTCTGTACTGCCCCGGCGCGATGTTGCAGGAGGCGCGGGGCACCGAAGAATTGCAGTTGGCGCTTCATGCTGCCGATGTGTTTGCCATGCCGGCGCGCACGCGGGGTGGGGGACTCGACGTCGAGGGCCTGGGCATCGTTTACCTAGAAGCACAAGCGGCGGGGTTGCCGGTCATTGCGGGCGACTCCGGTGGTGCACCGGAAACAGTAACGTCCGAGACTGGCATCGTTGTGCGCGGCTCCTCGGTTCCGGAGCTTGAGCAGGCCTTGTGCACGCTGCTTGGCGACGTCCCCAGGGCCCACCGCATGGGGGCGGCAGGGCGCCGTCACGTGGAGGAGCACTGGACGTGGGAAATGATGGGCGCACGATTGCGTGAGGTTCTGGAATGTGATCGTGGGCAGGCCGGGGTATATCCTACTAGTCATGTTTGAACACACTTCCTCCGCTGACGGTGGCCACAGCGGCCTCACCATCGGGTTCGATATTGGTGGAACCAACTTGCGGGCCGCGGTGATTAATCCCGCCGGAGAGATTGTGGATTCGACAAGCGTCCCCACGGCCAGGGAAGCGCAGGCACTCGAAGATGACATCGTGCGCTGCGTGGACAACTTGGCCGCATCCCATGATATCGAGGCCGTGGGCCTGGCCCTCGCGGGCTTTTTGGATCCCGAGTGTGAAGTCGTTCGTTTCGCCCCGCATTTGCCGTGGCGTAACGCCCCAGTACGCGAGATCCTCAGCAGGCGTTTGGACGTGCCGGTCCGCCTTGAGCATGACGCCAATTCAGCCGCGTGGGGCGAATGGCGCTTTGGCGCTGGGCGCGGTGCGAAAGAATGGGTTTTCTTTGCTGTGGGAACGGGCATTGGCGCCACGCTTTTTACTGAGGGAAAAATCTACCGAGGAGCTTTCGGCACCGCCCCCGAGTTCGGGCACCTTGTTGTGTCGCCGGGCGGGCGCCTCTGCCCCTGCGGCAAGCGCGGATGCTTAGAGCGCTACGCTTCCGGAACCGCTTTGCCGGACACCTGCGCAGAGCTGCGCGGCGAGTATGACACCACCTTGCCGGAGAATCCCTCCGGCGAGGAGATCACCGCAGCAGCTAGGCAGGGCGATCCGCTGGGGATAGCTGTCATGGAGAACTTCGGTCAGTGGCTCGGGCAAGGGTTGTCCATGGTGGCAGATGTGCTCGACCCAGAGCTCATCGTGATTGGCGGCGGGGTGTCCAAGGACGCGGATTTGTACCTCGATCAGGCGCGGGATGCCATGGCTCGGCAGATCGTCGGAGCCGGTCACAGGCCTTTGGCCCGAGTGGCAACCGCGAAGTTGGGTTCGGCGGCAGGTATGATCGGAGTCGCTGATCTCGCCCGCCAGGAGCACCGAGGTTAACACCGCACATTTTTCTTTCACCGAGCAGCGCCGCCTGCTCGGCACACACAGATAGGACTATAAGCGATGCGAAACAAGTGGTACTGGGCCTTTAAGCACATTTTTTTCGGCCCGGCCCTTCGAGTGTGGAACCGCCCTTGGTCCGAAGGCATGGATCGCATCCCGGAGTCTGGTCCGGCAATCTTGGCATCCTCCCATCAAGCGGTGATGGACTCCTTCTACTTCCCGCTGTTGTGCCCGCGGCAGATCACCTTCTTGGCAAAGAGTGAGTACTTCACCACCCCCGGTTTCGTTGGCCGCCTGCAAAAGTGGTTCTTTAGCTCCGTGGGGCAGGTGCCGATCGATCGCGTCAACAAGGATGCCGGGGACGCGATGCTGGTGAGCGCACAAAAAATTCTGGGCCGCGGGGATCTCTTCGGAATTTACCCGGAGGGGACTCGTTCGCCCGATGGGCGCATCTACAAGGGGCGCACCGGTATGGCCCGCATCGCGCTAACCACCGGTGAGACAGTAATACCGATCGCCATGCTCAACACCCGGAAGGCTAATCCAATCGGTTCGTGGGTTCCGCGTCCGGTGCGCGTCGGCATGCGCGTTGGCGAACCCATCGACCCCCACGCATGGGCCGCTGAGCGCAACCTTGATCCGCAGGATCACGCCACCGTGCGTGCTTTCACGGACTACGTGATGAAGCAGTTGTCTGAGCTGTCCGGTGAGCCGTACGTCGACGTCTATGCCTCCGACGTGAAGGCGTCCCTGCAAGCTGGGCACGGCTACCCGGAAGGGGCCGAGCCCAGTTCGGAGGCGCGGTAGTCAGTGACTTCCTCCCCGTCTCAACGCTTAGCGTGGCCTGATGTAGCAAAAGGGATTTCCATCCTGGGCGTCGTGCTGTTGCACATCACGCTTACGGTTCCAGAATCGAAGGACACGTGGTTGGCCGCTTTCAACGTGTGGCTCGACCCACTGCGCCTGCCCCTGTTCTTTTTGGTGAGCGGGTTCTTCGCGCATAAGGTTTTTCGCTTTAGCTTCGCAGAACTCTTTACTCGCCGCCTGTGGTACTTCCTTGTTCCTTATGTGGTGTGGATGCTGGTTGAACAGCAGACCAAGCGCGTGGAGTACCACTGGGTATTCGGGGATCCCGTTTTCGATTTCAGCCAGATGACGGCCAGCCTGCTCGTGGGCCATTCCATGGCGTGGTTCCTGCATTCACTGATTCTGTTTAATCTTTTTCTGTGGTGCGTACGCAAGCTCCCCGGGTGGGCGGCGCTAGCGCTGAGTTTTAGCCCTATTCTGTTCATCGCATGGCAGGCACAGTTCACCTCGATCGCGAAGGCCATTATGTTCCTTCCTGTCTTTGTCGCCGCTGCTTGTTTCCGGGATGCAATCTCCGCCTTCGCTTCCGCTATCGAGGCTCCCTTCAAAGGCGAGTGGGATTACCGGAGCTTTTGGGCGTATTCCGGCATGGTTGGGGCCTACGCCATCGGGTTCTTTATCCGCCGCACGTGGGATAGCTACGCTGGGGCCGTCGAGGTCACGTGGTTGTTGCCAGGCACGGAGGCGCTGGTGAGAGATGACGTCCATATCCTCGTGCGCATGGTAGAGCAGTTCTTCGAGGTTCCGGTGGGAATTGCGGTGGCGGTGGCCGTGTCCTATATACCGGTCCTATCCACCGGACTGCGGTTCATCGGTTCCCACACGCTGCCCATCTACCTTGGCCACCCCATTGGCCTTACCGTCCTCTATGGCTACCCCATGGCGCTCAACCCGCGCGAGGTAAGCCTGGCAGGCCAGTGGCCGTTGGAAAATACCTGGTTCTGGCTCAGCATGTGCTTTGTTTATTGCGCGATTGCGTCGTTGGTCCTGTGGGCCTTGGGCAAGGTGCCCGTTGCGGGCTGGACGCTGAAGCCGCCGCCGATCGGCGCGAGTAGGAGAACCGAGGAACCGCCCTCGGCAGGCTTGAGCTTGAGCCAGAAACTCACTGCGACAAGGAGCACCACGACAAAGAAATAGTCGTTACCTAGAGCCTGCTGCCACCAGGACCACTCCAGTTCCAGCTGCTCGCCGTGGGGGACAAGCCAGTGGCCGCGGGCTAGCAGCACGAACCACGTGAGGCCTGCGAGGAACCAGCAGCGGCGCGCGGTGAGGTAGACCGCGGCTAGGCACAGCCACGTGAAATGGTGGGACCATGAGACCGGGGAGCACAGCAGCGCCGCCGTGGAGGCCAGTAACACGAGTTCTATCTCTGAGGACGTGTGCTCCATGACCCACCACAAGACTGCGACGATGAGAGCGCAGCCAATCAACCACAGGCCCGATGCTTCCTCAGGACTAACGCGGCTGAGCAAGCCCCGGAGGGATTGGTTGCTGGAATAGGACAGCGTACCGATTCGGGAGGAGTCCCGGAGGGTGTCAGTCCAGTACGCCGCAGAGCTTGCAGGGGAGGCGAGGTAGCCCACCACACCGCAGGCGATGAAGGCACCTATCGCCGTGGCGAGGGCACGCCAGTCGCGGCGAACGAAAAAGACCGCGAGGAAGACCGCCGGGGTGAGCTTGATCGCCATAGCAATGCCGGTCAGCACACCTCGCCACGGGGAGCGTGGTCTGAGCAGCAGGCAGTCGACAACGACGGCCGCGGTCAGCAGGAGATTCACTTGGCCGAAGCTGAAATTCTCGGTAATCGGTTCGGTGAGTGCGCAGGCGAGCAGCGCCCACGTGGCCCACCAGTCGGGGCGGTCAACGTCGCAGCACCGCGAGATAACGGCGTAGAGACATGCCCAGAGCGCACCGAGCGACGCCGCAGTAAGAAGGAGAGATAGCGGCCACAGCGGCATCCACGACACCAAGGCAAAGAGCGCTGCAGCAAAAGGCGGGTAAGTAAAAGGCAGCGACACTCCGTTGCCGAGAATGTAGCTTTGGGCGTAGAGATTCTCCCCGCGGAGCAGGGCCTGCCCTCCCTCTCGGTAGACATCGAGGTCAACGTGGTAAAACGGCACAATTCCCCCGCTGTTTAGTGACGGCGCAAGATGGATAGTCCACGGCGCCGTTGCCAGCCCCACCAGAAGGAGAGGAAGGAGGGACGAGGAGAGAGCTTTCTTCACGCAGCTGAGTATAGGCCCCCAGTGGCACAGCTCCTCTAGGCAGCAGACTAGGATACGGGGCGTGCGCTACTTCTACGACACCGAGTTTATCGAGGACGGATCGACCATCGAGCTGGTCTCCATCGGCATTGTCGGAGAAGACGGCAGCGAGTATTACGCGGTATCCACCGATTTCGATCCGGGCAAGGCCAATGCGTGGGTGCGCGACAATGTACTGGATAAACTCCCGAGCCCGGCGGATCCGGTCTGGAAATCGCGCGAGACCATCCGCGAAGATCTCCTGAAATTCTTGGGCCGCCACTCCACCCCCATCGAACTGTGGGCCTGGGTCGGGGCTTATGACCACGTGGTGCTCGCCCAGCTGTGGGGAGACATGGCGAGCCTGCCCAAGGGGATGCCACGCTACACCCGGGAGCTGAAGCAGTATTGGGAGTTCGCCGGCCGTCCCAAGCTACCTCCCGTGCCTAACGGTAACCACGACGCGTTGGTCGACGCCCGCCATAACCTGGCCAAGTTTCGCATCTGTGAGCAGCACTTGCCGCTGACTCGGGGCAACCGCGTGAGCTAATCGTGAATTAATACCGTGACCTAAAAGTCCATTAACTAACGCGCGACAGGCCCGAGATGGTTAAATACTGGGTGTGAGTTGGACAGTAGATATTCCCAAAGAAGTGCTCCCTGATCTGCCGCCGCTGCCGGAGGGGATCAATGAGAAGTTCCAGGACGCCATTGCCCGCGAGGCAAAGCAGCAGCCCAGCTGGGATCAGCTGCAGGCAGATAACGTGCGAAAGATCCTGGAATCCGTCCCACCGATCGTCGTGGCCCCCGAGATTGAGGAGCTCAAGCGCAAGCTTGCCGACGTCGCCTTGGGCAACGCCTTCCTCCTCCAGGGAGGCGACTGCGCTGAGACTTTCGAGTCCAACACTGAGCCTCACATCCGCGGCAATATCAAGACCCTGCTGCAGATGGCCGTCGTCTTGACGTACGGCGCTTCCACCCCGGTGGTGAAGCTGGGTCGTATTGCTGGCCAGTACGCCAAGCCGCGTTCTGCCGATCTGGATGCCAACGGCCTGTACAACTACCGCGGTGACATCGTCAATGGAGTGGAGGCCAACGAGGAGTCCCGCCGTCACGATCCCGCCCGCATGATTCGCGCCTACGCGAACTCCTCGGCGGCTATGAATCTGGTCCGCGCGCTGACGCATTCTGGAACCGCGGACCTTTACCGCCTCCACGAGTGGAACCGCGAATTCGTGGCCAACTCCCCGGCGGGTGCTCGCTACCAGGCTTTGGCCGATGAGATTGAAAACGGCCTGGCGTTCATGAATGCCTGTGGCGTGTCCGATGAAACCTTGCGCTCGGCGGAGATCTACTGCTCTCACGAAGCCCTGTTGAAGGATTACGAGCGTTCCATGCTGCGCTTGGGTACGGACTCTAGCGGCGAGACCAAGCTTTATGACCTGTCCGCGCACCAGCTGTGGATTGGTGAGCGTACCCGTGGTCTCGACGACTTCCACGTGGCGTTTGCTTCCATCATCGGCAACCCCGTGGGCATCAAGCTTGGCCCCGGCGTGACGCCGGAGCAGGCAGTGGAGTACGCGGAGAAGCTTGACCCGAACCGTGAGCCGGGCCGTCTCACCATGATCGCGCGCATGGGCCACGATAAGGTGCGCTCCGTGCTGCCCCCGATCATCAAGGCAGTGGAGGACTCCGGCCACAAGGTGGTGTGGCAGTCCGATCCGATGCACGGAAACACCTTCACGGCGTCGAACGGTTACAAGACCCGCCACTTCGACAAGATCGTTGACGAGGTTCAGGGCTTCTTCGAGGTACACCGCGAGCTGGGCACCCACCCGGGCGGCGTGCACCTGGAGTTCACCGGCGAGGACGTCACCGAGTGCCTCGGCGGCGCTGAGGACATCACGGACGTGGACCTGCCGGGTCGCTACGAGTCTGCCGTGGACCCGCGCCTGAACACCCAGCAATCGCTGGAGCTGTCCTTCCTCATCGCAGAAATGCTGCGCAACTAGAAGTTGCGCAGGCTAATACGGTCTCCAGAGAATCGGCCAGGTGCCGTATTCTCCGGATCCAAACCACCAGGCGGCCACGGCGACAGCCAAGGTGGCGAGGCCGACGAGGACGAGGAACCCGATGAGCCCGACCGTGCTGCGGTTGCTCAACGGACGTTCCTCCGGCTCCTCTTCGGCCCCGGCCGCATATGGTTCTGGCACGGCGGGGGAGGGCGCCGGGGTGTCTACCGGTGCGGCAGGCAGGGGGAAAGCGTCCTCGCGGGTTTCCGCCCGTGTTTCACGCGTGGGGGAATCGGGCGAGGGGATTGCAGAGGTTGCTTCGAAGACACGCGTATTGTCTGTTCCCGAAAAGTCTGTAGGTACTGCAGCGGTACGTGCGGCGGCCGAGTTTCGCGGGACGGGGACCGTGAACTGTGGCAGTTGCAGCTCCCGGGAAACGTCATCCAAAGCATCGAGGAATTCACCCGCGTCTGCAAAGCGTTCGGCTGGGTTACGTGCGGTGGCGGTGGCCACGAGGGCGTCGAAAAGCATCGGCACCCCCTCAATGCGTGAAGATGGTGCCACCACATCCGCGTGCACGCGCGCGGTGGCGTGCGCAAGCGGGGTATCACCGTGGAAGGGGACTGTGCCCGTCAGCAACTCGAACAGGACGATTCCAGCCGAGTAGACATCGGAAGCCGGCGTGATATCCGCGCCAGTGACTTGCTCGGGGGAGAGGTAGCTTACGGTACCGACGATCTGGCCGGAGCTATCATGCTCCGCCTTTGCGGAGCGCACCAAGCCGAAGTCACCCACCTTGACTCGGTGGTTATCGGTGATGAGAACGTTATCCGGCTTGATATCGCGGTGTACGAGGCCTGCGCGGTGGACCTCGCTGAGCCCCGCCAAGACCGAGTGTATGACGCCGGCCGCAGCGTGCGGCGGCATGGGTCCGCGTTCCGCAAGGAGCTCGCGCAACGTGCCGCCGGTGATGAGCTCCATGATGAGATAGATGGGCAAACCATCCGCGGAAAAGTCATGCACGGCGACGAGATTGGGGTGGCTCAGCTGCGCCATCGCGCGGGCCTCGCGCTTAAAGCGGGTGACGAAGACGGGGTCGTCGTGATAGCGCTCATCCATCACCTTGGCAGCTACTGCGCGGCCCAAACGCATGTCCACGCAGCGATACACAGTGGACATGCCGCCGCGAGCGATCGGCTGATCAATGCGGTAGCGTCCTTCAAGAATGTCGCCCACGTTCAGCCTTGTCATGGATTCCAGTATGGCTGATCGGCGCCCGAAAGTGTGATCCGGCTACAGTTGTGTCCGTGACTAATTCTGAGAACACCGTTGAGAATTCCCACCCTGAGCTTCCGCAACTTCTCGCCGGAGAGAAGTTGCTGACGCTTAAAGAGGTAGCTGAAAAACTCGATCTGCCCATTACTCGCGTCTTCGATCTGCTCAATGCCCGGAAGTTCATCGCGTGGCGGGACGCCGAAGGACAGCGCCTCGTCCCGGAAGCGTTTTTCAATGCCAAGGGCGTCATTTCCAAGCACGTGTCCGGCGTCATCACTGTTCTTTCGGACAACGGCTGGGGTGACAACGAGATCCTGGCGCATCTTTTTACCGAGGACGAGTCCCTACCGGGCCGCCCCATCGACGCGCTGCACGGCCACCTCGCGCGGGAGGTTATTCGGCGCGCGCAGGCTTCGGCGTTTTAGGCGCTGTCGTCGCACCTGCCGCATTCGGTTCAGCGGTGGTGCGTGGAACACCGTCGAAAATCCATTGCGTGGCCAACCATGCCACGACCACCATCGCAATCACCCAGAACCAGTTGTAGAGCTGGTGATTGCCGTCGCCGGCGAAGGCCACACCAATAAAGAGAGCTGCGCCGGTGGTGAGCTTGATGAGCGGTAGTGGTGGGCGGAAGGTTCCCATGAGCGTGAGCACCGAGGCGTAGTACCACGGCAGCGTCACGGAGTTGAAGACGAACGCCACCTGGTAGGCCGCGGCCGTGGCGGCAATGGCACGGCGCACGCCCGTGCGCCCCCACCACCACACAAGGACAAGGCCCAGGAGCATCAGAAGCATCGCGGCCGAGCGCAGTACGGTGAGCACGCCGTTATAGGTGGTGTCGGGGGAGAAGACCTGGATGAGCGGAACGAGAATATCGGCAAGCAAGGTGGGGCCGGCCAGGGGGTTGATGACCTTCGAGTTGCCACTGATCTGCGACAGCCAACCCCACGAGCTTCCCGACGCCCACGTGATCGCCGCCACCGCCAACGCGACCTCCGCCACGGCGATAACGCCGGATAGTAGAAAGAACCCGACGCGCTTGAGCGGCTTCGTTCCCTTCGGCGCCCAATGGTGCAGCATGAGCCACACGATGAAGGGCGCGGCGAAGACGGCGGTGGCCTTGAGGGACACTGCCACGCCAACGAGTATGAGGCTGAGGTGGAACTTGTGGTGCACAGCAGCGAGAAGGCCCAGCGATACCAGCCCCACCATGACTGATTCGTTGTGCATGCCGCCGATGAGGTGCAAAATCATCACCGGATTCGCCACTCCCAACCAGAGCGCTAGGGCGGGATCACCGCCAATGCTTCGGGCTAGGCGTGGAATTGACCAGGCGATGGCTGCAAAACCAAGGACGGAAATTGCCTTGTAGACGATGATGCCCGCAGCAACGTTATCGCCCACCAGGTGGGTTACCCCGTTGCCCATCCACAGGTGTAGCGGCCCGTAGGGCGTAGTGGTGTTGCGCCAGTCGTGAGAGACCTCAAGCAGGAAGGGACCGGGGTTAACGGCTGCGCCCTCGACGTAGGGGTCGAAACCATCGCGCACCATCGCGCCTTGCATCAGGTAGGAGTACACGTCCCGGGAAGCCAGCGGTGCGGCGCACAGCAGCGGGGTGACCCAGCAGATCAACATCCGGCGGATGTCTGCCAGTGCGCCGTCTGGTTGCGGGTTCTTGAGCTGTGGGGCAATGAAGTGGCGGCCCGCCAACACCCATGCGGCGACGAGGCCAAACAGGCCAACCCAGTAGAGGACCATGCCAATGTTGCGGCCGTGGCCATAGGCAAGGAAGCTGATGTTGAGTGCCTCAAGAAAACCTCCGCGATTCCGGGTCGCGCCGCCGGAGAAGGAGGCGAGCGCCAGGACGATCGCAGAGACGATGCCCAGTGGCAGGGGATGGGGAATGCGCAGGGGCACGCGCGTGGATGCGGAGCGGGCCATGCTACATCCGGCGGGCCGTGGACTTGTGGGCAAGTTCTTCCAAGACCGCCGTGACCTCGGGGTCAACCTGTGCGTTGTGCAGATGGTCGAGGCCGGAACGCGTGAGATCGCTGATGCGCTGCTCGACGACGTCCGGCGCACCGGAATCAGCAATGATCTGCGCCATGCGGGCAATGTCTGCGGGGTCCTCCGTCTGCCCGATGAGGCGGCGAAGCTCAGCGGCGGCTGCGGGATCGGTGGCGTCCGCGCGCTGTAGGGCCAGCGACAACAGAACCGTGCGCTTGCCTTCGCGCAGGTCGTCTCCGGCGGGCTTGCCGGTGATAGCCGGGTCACCGAAGACGCCGAGCAAATCATCGCGCAGCTGGAAGGCGACGCCGATGTCCTGGCCGTAACCGCGGAAGGCAGCAACGAGTTTTTCGGGTGCGCCCGCTATAACGGCGCCCAGATGGAGGGGGCGCTCGATGGTGTACGCGGCAGTCTTGAACCGGTTCACCGAGTCCGCCAACGTGGCGTCCTCGGAGCCGGCGGCTTCCAGGGAGATGTCCAGAATCTGGCCGCCGATGACTTCGCGGCGCATTGCCCGCCATGGTGCGCGGGCGCGCGCCAGCGCCTCGGGGCTCAAGCCGGAATCTTGAAGCATGTCTTCCGCCCAGACCAGGGCCATGTCACCGATGAGGATGGCCAGCGATTGCCCGAAGAAATCAGCGTCGCCGTTGAGCCCGAGCTCGCGGTGGTGAGCAGCAACGCCGCGATGGACAGTGGGGTTGCCGCGCCGGGTATCGGAAGCATCCACGATGTCGTCGTGGATAAGTGCACAGGCCTGAACGAACTCCAAGGACGAGGCAGCGCGGAGCATTGCCTGCGGGGACTCAGTGCCGTCGAGCCCGTGCGCACCGACAAAACCTGCCCACGCGTAGAGGGGGCGAATGCGCTTGCCGCCGTCCAGGACGAAGGAATCCAAATAGGAGATCGCGTCGGCCACCGGAGAGCCGATGGCCGCGATGGCGTCGCGCTGACTGTCCAAGAAAAGCTTAAGCTCCTCGCGCACGGCTGCGGGGATGTCGTTCAAGGAAGGTATCTGCGGTGTAGTCACGCCTGCTACTTTACCTGGGTAGCTATGCCGGATTGCCGCCAGGTTAAGCGGTGTCGGCTGGTGTCAGCGGCACCGTCGATTGCAGGATGGCGAAGGGGCGCGCATCGGCGGGGTAGTAGAGCTGGCGAAGGAAATCACTAAACCCCATTTTGCGGTAGAGGCCGAAGGCGGAGTTTGCCTCGTTGGGAACTTCCGGAGTGGAAAGCAGGATGTAGCGCGCGGGTAGATTCCACGCTAAGGCTTCGAGCAGTGCGCGCCCTAAGCCGCGACCCTGTTCTCCAGGCAGCACGTGAATCTCCGCCAGCTCGAAATAGTTGTGGAGAATGTCTTCTTGTTCCGGGGTTGGTCCGCCACTGGCGGTGAGCGCTCGGCGAAGCTGTTTGTCCCACCACGTGTCCGGAGAGCCAAGGAAGCCGTAGGCAAAGCCTGCAATGCCGTAGTCGGTGGTGGCCACGACGCAGGAAAACCCTGGGCGTATGAGATCTGCGCGCCACCGCGAGATGGAGACGTCGCGCACTGACTGGCTGTAGCCCATTGCCGCGATGTAGATATCCACCAAGCGCGGGACAGCAATGGCGAACTCTTGGGGGCTTAGGCGGCGCAGCGTGTAACTCACATCTCTAATAACAGCAGATTCTTCAGGCATGTGAAAGCGCACAGAGAAACTATCTTCTGCACATCCAACCGCCGAGGAGTCGGAGTACGTGTTCGAAAAGGGAAGAAATATCGCCCATCCCTATTGTTTAAATCGAACACATGAACTAAAATCAGAGGTGGATGTACGAAGGTGGTTTTACGGTGAGTCTCATCAGCGAACAGCAGCAGAAAGTCAACAGCACAGTCTTCATTGACAAGCTCAGGAAGCAGCCCAAGGAGGAGAGGTCATGGCACAGGTAATTTCAGCAACGGCAGCGGCTCGGGGCCGGAACAGGGAGGCGATGCAGCGCGTGCGCCGTGACCGCTTCCTCGGTCAAGCGTTGGATCTGTTGGTGGATGCGCGCCGTAGCGCTGCGGAGGGGCGGTTCGAGGACGCTCTTGAAATGGCGTACCGCGCCTCGCTGCGTGCTGCGGGAGCGCGCGTGGCGGCGTCTGCAGTGTCGCGCCGTCGGCGCTTGCCTACCTCTGCATGGGAGCAGGTGGCTCTTATCGGTCCGGCGGATGCTCAATGGGCCGCAGAATTCACAGACTATTCCCGCGTGCGCTCGCGCGTGGCCTCCGGAATGGATCCGGTGCCCGCTGCGGATACGGTCTACCAGTACTTGGCGCTTGCCACACGTTACGTGGACGCGACCGAGTCTGAGCTGGGCTTCGGTGGGCTGGCCGCCTAGTGTGGGCGTAAGCGTTCCGGTAGTGGGGGTGCAGGGATGTCCAAAAACTATGGACTGTCTTTGTGGGAACTATCTCGCTATTGTTGACGTTATAGAGGTAGTAATCATAGTTCCCAGTTCCACTACCTAAACCCAAATCATTACGGAGGACGCTGTGGCCCTTTCTGAGCACGAACAGCAAGCGCTGCGTGAAATTGAACAGTCGTTGCTGGCCAACGATCCTGATTTTGGCGCGTCTGTGTCCGGTGAAACTTCTTTCGGCGGCAACTCGGGTGCCATCACCCTCCGTGGGGTGGCCTTAATCGTTGTCGGTCTGTGCATGATGGTGGGCGGAATCGCATTGGCCCAGCAGTCCCTGTGGTTCGTTATCCTCTCCGTACTTGGCTTTTTGGTCATGTTTGGATCCGGCGTGTGGATGCTGCGCGGAAATTCGGAAGATTCTCTGGTTGCCGCCGGCGCACCAGCATCCGCTAAGCGGCGCAACAAGCAGTCCAAGAAGGCTGGCAGTGACGTTGGAAACCGCCTTGAAGATAACTTCCGCCGCCGTTTCGAAGGAAACTAAGCGCTAGAAGCATCCCAGCAGCCCTTCGCTCTATTGTGAGTCGGAGGGCTGTGGCACGATGGCATCGGCCATGGCGTACAGGGTTTGCGTTATGCCCGGGAGCTGCTCGGGCGAGCGGTTTGCCAATTCTGATGCGCGAACGATGGCGGCGTTGAGCAGCGAGATATCCGCTCTGGAAACGCCAGGGCAAAACTCGTTAACGATCGAGGCAAACCCACCATGTGACTGCTGCACTGCCTCATCCGCAAAAGCCTGGGGGAAGTGCTGCGCGGCGGTCATCAAATGGCCGTGCGCACTATGAATAAAGAGCTCGAGCGTAGCGTCGACATAGGCGTGGATACGCTTCTTAGGCTCCGGGGAGGCTACCGCCATGGCAGACTCGAGCTGCTCATTCCACGATTGGGTGGCCTGAATTAGCAGCTGCACCAGTAAATCGTGCTGGGATGATACGTATCGATAGACGCTGGGTCGGGCAAGACCGACCTCCGCGGCGACTTCGGCCAAGGTGGGGACTGCACCATGGCTTGTGATGATCAGCTTTTCGGCAGCCTCGAGCACCGCGCGGTGCTGGACGGCGCGGTGCTCGGCTACTGTCGTTTCAGTGATCTTTGGCATGCGTGTGAGTCTACGTTAAGCTGCGCATTCTTTGCTTATCGCTGGGCGGAGGTGGTGGCCGGTGTTAAGCGGCCGTCGACCATCTCATAGACCTTGTCGCAGTGATCGAGAACCTCGTAGTCGTGAGTGACCATAACGCCCGCGACGTTGAAGTCATGGCACTCTTGTGCCAAGAGCGCAACGATCTCCTGGGAGCGTGCGCGATCGAGGGCGGCAGTGGGTTCGTCGACGAGCAGCACCTGTGGATCGCCTACGAGTGCGCGCGCGATACCGACGCGCTGGCGCTCACCGCCGGAAAGGCTGCCGGGCCGGTGCTTCGCGCGATGCGCCATGCCGACCTTCTCCAGCAGCTCGGCGCTGGAGTAGCGCCCAGTCTTGCCGATGACCTTGCTGGCCAATTCGATCTGCTCCTCCGCCGTCAGTGCAGACGGGAGATTGCCAGAGGACTGGAAGACGAAGCCGATGTGGTTGCGGCGGATCTGCGCCAGTTCGGAGTCACCCAGCGGCACGATGTCCTCGCCCGCGACGAGGACTTGGCCGGAATCGGGCGTCGTCAAAGCGCCCGCGACCGCGAGCAGTGTGGACTTTCCGGAACCGGAGGGGCCAACCACGGCAACGAATTCGCCTGCCTCAACGGTGAGATCGACGGAATTCAGTGCCTTAACGTGTGAATCTCCGTCGCTGTAGCTGATGGTGACGTCTTTCAGTTCCAAAGCGTGGCTCATCGGTTTTCTCCTAGGGCTGCGAGGGGGTTGGTTCGGGTAACGCGGACGACGGCAATGAAGGCGCCGAGCAGTCCGGCGACGAAGAGAATGAGACCGCCATTGATGACAGCGCTGAATTCGGTGGCGTAGGGCATAGCCGTTTTCTCTAGGAGGCTGCCCAGGCCAACGGCGATGAGTGCGCCGGCGAGGATTGATACGAGGAGGATGACCACCGCTTGGCCGAGGCTATCGCGCAGCAGGAAGCTCTTGGTGGCGCCCATTGCGCGAAGGGTGGCGATATTGCCGGCGCGCTGGATGGTCCACACGAGGAAGAAGGCGCCGGTAACGAGCGCGGCAATGACATAGAGGAACCAGGTGATCATGGAAAGGGGCATCATTTCGGCGGTGTAGCCGGGGGAGGAGTCGAAGCTCTCTTTGAGAGTTCGAACGTCGAGGCCGGAGCGCTCGGTGAGAGCATCGGTATCGGGCTTATCCGCCGTGCGAGCGACGATGACAGATGCTTCCTCATAGGCCTCTGGGGTGACAGCTTCGCCGTGGCGCCCGCCGGCGTGAACCTCTTGCCAGATATCGAGCGGCAGGTAGGCCACGTCGACGTGGCCGAAGGTTCGCTGGTTGTCGGTGAACCCGATGACGTTGAGGGGGATATCCAAGCGGTCGAGGGTGATGGTGTCGCCCACCTCGATCCCCTCGTCCTGCAGGGTGGAGGACAGGATGATGTCGTGTTTCGTGTTGCTGGGCTTGCCATCTGTCCGGGCGGTGTCGATTGGGGGCAAGCCTGCCGGTGCGATGAAGGAGTCAGGTTCTACTCCGAAGAGTGTGAGGTCCACCGCCGTGGCGTCCTGGTTGTGGGCGTTAGCAATGGTCAGGCCCAAGGGGGTGGCTTGGTCCACGCCCTCTAGTTGAGAGAAGGACTCGGCATCGGAGGCATCGACAACCGAGCGGGTGAATGCAGAGTCTTTCTGCGTGCCATCGGCGAAAGCGATGACGTTGCTCTCCATCGCCTTGAGGCCGGAGACGCCGTCGTTGACCAAGCCTGCTGTGAGACCGGAGATGATAACGACGAGCATGGACATGAGTGCAAGGACGACGCCCATGAGGAGGAATCGGGTACGCGCGAAGAGCATCTCGCGCCAAGCTAGATACATGAAGGAACTTCCTAGTGTGTGGGGTGAAAGTAGGTTGGCGTGTCACCCTGCGTGCCGCAAGATGGCAACATGATGTTTCTATCATGGCGACGCAATGTTTCTAAAAACTTGTGCGGGCATCTTGCGTGGGGAGGGGAGACTTTTCGTGCGATTTCCCGATTTTCCCCACTTTGCCCCACCTGTGCTGCTCGCCGGTCGGAAAATGTCGGCCCGAGGGCTCTTTGGGGCGTGGTGGGAAGGTGTAAACGTCAGGAATATGGGGGTGGTGGGGAAAATTACATGCTAAGAGGTCAAAGTTGCGTGAGTGAATACGTGGAAATTGGCCTGTTTAAGGGGGTGTGTCAAGGGGAGTCTGGGAAAACTTCCCACTGGAAAAACTGCCTTTTACCTGCAATGTTTTTGCGACACGCAGATTGTTGCGGTGATAAAGGTGTGGGAGGTGGGGGAAAGTGGGGTAGAGTGGGGCGTAGCGGAGGAGAGTTGCTCTCTTGTCGCGAGAGGAATCCGGAGTTTTCGAGTGACAGGAAGGTGGACCCGGGGATGTTTCTCGGCACCTACACTCCCAAGCTCGATGACAAAGGACGGCTCACGCTTCCGGCAAAGTTTCGCGAAGAACTGGCTGGCGGCCTCATGGTCACCAAAGGTCAGGATCATTCGCTCGCGGTATACCCGCGGGAGGAGTTCGCGGCGCGAGCTAGGAAAGCAGCGGCCGTGTCACGCACCAACCCAGAAGCGCGTGCGTTCATCCGTAACTTGGCAGCGAGTGCGGACGAGCAGCGCCCCGATGGGCACGGACGTATCACGCTGTCCGCAGGGCACCGTGAGTACGCAAACCTGACGAAGGAATGCGTAGTTGTGGGCTCGGTTGACTTCCTCGAAATCTGGGACGCAGCCGCGTGGGCTGAATACCAGGCGCAAACTGAAGACGCTTATTCGGCGGCAGACGCCGATGACGTACTTGCCGGGCTGCTGTAGAGCTTCCTGGCACACAGAGAGTGCGTGTATGGACTCTGCCCGAGGAGGATGAGCTGGTGTACTTCCCCGACATCAGAACCCTTCCTCGGACAGGGCCCTATACGCACTCGATTTTTTATCGAACAGATCTGATAGCGGCCTCAGGCGCCTGAATGGAAAGGGGGACAGCAACTGTGGACCACAACGGCACCATTACCTATGACGTGAATGACAACCACGGCCATGTCCCTGTTATGCGTGCGCGTATGGCTCAGCTGCTTGCTCCGGCCGTCGAAGCAGCGGGGGAGCACGCCGTCATCGTGGACGGCACCCTGGGGGCTGGTGGCCACAGCGAATACTTCCTCAACAGCTTTCCTAACGCGCGAATCCTCGGTGTGGACCGTGACTCCGCCTCGTTGAGCAGTGCTTCTCGACGTCTCACCCCCTTCGCCGACCGCTTCGTCGGCGTCAACGCTCGCTTCGATGAGGTCGGTCGTGCCATTGCGCAGGGGGACCATGAGATTTTTTCTATCGCGCGAGAACACGGCATTGCAGGGGCATTGTTTGATCTGGGTGTGTCCTCCATGCAGCTTGACCAGGTGGAGCGTGGGTTTGCGTACAAGACCGACGCCCCGCTGGATATGCGCATGGACCCGCGCCAGGGAATGACTGCCGCCGACGTACTCAACACCTATAGCCACGGTGACCTCGCCCGCATCCTCAAAACCTATGGCGATGAGCGCTTCGCCGGCAAGATTGCTTCGGCAGTAATAAAGGAAAGAGAAAAGGAACCTTTTACTACCTCAGCCCGCTTGGTTGAGCTGTTGTACGCCACGATTCCCGCAGCGACGCGTCGCACCGGTGGCCACCCCGCGAAGCGCACCTTCCAGGCGCTGCGCGTTGAGGTCAACCGCGAGCTTGAGGCGGTCGAACAGGTCATTCCCGTGATTACGGATGCCCTGTCCGTCGGCGGCCGCGCGGTGTTCATGAGCTACCAGTCGCTCGAAGATCGCATCGTCAAGCATGCCTTCACCAAGCTCAGCACCTCGACGACTCCGCCGGGGCTTCCCATGGACCTTCCGGGCACGGCGGCGCACTATTCCATCGTGACGCGTGGCGCGGAGAAGGCGAGCGAGGAGGAGATTGCAGAGAACCCGCGGGCAGCGTCCGTCCGGGTACGCGCACTCGAGCGCCTCGAGGGCAGTCCGTCTTTTCATGAACCGGGAGGTAGGCCATGACGCTGAGAGACCGAACCGCACAGGCAACGTACCACCGCGACCACGAGAGGACCCACACCATGGGAGCTAGCCGCGATTTCACCACCGGATCTGATTTCTCCGGTCAGGGAACCGCGCTGCTGGAGCGGGGGCGCCGCACCACCCCGTTGCCCAGTCGCACGCCGCATCGCAGTACTGTGCCCGCCCGCCGGGTCGGAACGGGTCTGCGAGGGAACCGCCTCGGTTCGAAGCAGGTAGTGAGCAATCGTGGGCGCCGCGTCGTACAGCCCACGCGGGTTACTGGCCTTTTCGCTCGCCTTTCTTTCATCGCCATTGGCCTGCTCATCACTGGTGTGGCTGCGGCGATGTGGCTCTCCGGCCTGTCGACGTCCCAGACCTTTAAGATTCAGGAGCTTACTGCCCACGAATCCACGCTCGATAACCAGCTGGAGACTCTGAACCGAGACTTGGAGAACGTGCGTTCGGCGTCGGACGTCGCCCGCCGCGCCCACGAGGCCAAGATGGGCGTCCCGGTTCAGCCTGGCGTAGTGGAAGTCGACGCAGACGGAAATGTGGAACAGAAGCGCGAAGCAACCCCGGATATGGAATCGGTCATCGACGTAAACGGCGAACCGGTCCGCCCGGGTCAGGCCTCGAGTGACCCGCACGCGACGGCGAACGTATCCGATAACCTGAATGCCCGTCCGACGCTGAGCGAGAGGAACCGTGAGCGCGAAGGCGCCGAGTCGGGTGCGTCTCGGTCGGACAACCACCCAGACGGCGGTGAATCCACCAATGACGGACAGTCGGCCGAAGGGAACGTAGAACTGCCGGACATCCCGGCCCAGGCTCCCTACGCCGCCCGCGGGTAGATTCCATCCCCGCTCCGCGCGTGCCTGCGTGGGCGGGCGGCGATAATAGGGCACAATTCGGGATGAACCACTGATTATTGACCCATCTTCGCTGCAGACAGAAAGGTGACGTGTGACCCCACCACACTCCGGTGGCCCGCGCCCGAGGCGCGCTTCCGCCGCCCGTGCCGCCCAACCGCGCGGTACCTCTCACCAACCACGGCAGCGTTACGACGCCGACCGCGTCGTTCCCGCGACCCGTTCACGGAATCCGCGCACCGGCAAGCCCTTCATGAGCCAGCAGAAGACGATGCGCCGTCGTGTACACGTCATCGCGGCTTTGCTGCTCGTGGTGATGCTGGCGTGGATGGGGCGCCTCGCGTGGGTCCAGATCGTGTGGGGACCTGACTTGGCGGCGAAGGCCGCTGCGCAGAGAACCCGCGTCTATGTCGACACGGCCGGGCGCGGCGAGATCCTCGCGCGCGACGGCCAGCGGTTGGCCTACACGATGCGCGCCCGATCCTTGACCGTGTCACCTACGCGCCTGCGAGATGAGCTCCGTGAACAGGAGGAGCAAAAGGCCGCCGGCGAGGCTCACTTTGAGTCGTTGGCACCCGATGCCAAAGAGGCTTTCCTCGACGACAAGGTGACAGAGCGGCTCACTGACATGTCGGAGGGCATCCCGAACAAGCTGAAGGAAGCCGGCATTGATGCCGGGGACGTGGATTCGGAGCAAATCATGGACAAGCTCCGTGCCGATACTCAATATGAGGTACTCGTGCGCAACGTCGATCCGGATGTCGCGGTGGCCATCTCCGAGGACTACCACGGTCTCGCCGCTGATGAGCAGCAGATCCGCCAGTACCCCAATGGTGCTATCGCAGAGAACGTCATCGGCAAGGTGTCCATGGACGGCCAAGGCCAGTTCGGCTTTGAGGCCTCCGGCGATACCACACTGACGGGTATTGACGGCAGCTCCACCGAAGACGTTTCAGCCAGCGGTCAGGTCATTCCCGGTACCCTTCGCGATCAGGTGCCCACCACCGACGGCAAGAACGTCACGTTGACGCTCGATCTGGATCTGCAGACCTACGTTCAGCAGAAGCTGGAAAAGGCCAAGGCTAATTCGAAGGCAAAGAGCGCCGAGGCAGTCGTTCTGGACGCCGCCACGGGTCAGGTTCTGGCTATGGCGAATACCGGCACCATCGACCCGAACAAGGACATCGAAAAGCAGCTGGAGAAGGACAAGACCTTCGACAACCTCGCCGTCTCCCACCCCTTTGAGCCGGGTTCGGTGGCAAAGATCATCACCGCCGCGGCAACCATTGAGGAGGGCCTCACCAACCCCGATGAGGTCCTCCAGGTTCCCGGCTCCATCGACATGGCTGGCGTGAGCGTCAGCGATGCCTGGCAGCACGGCGTCGAGCCTTATACCACGACGGGTATTTTTGGTAAGTCGTCGAATGTGGGAACGCTGATGTTGGCCGACCGCCTCGGCCAAGACAAATACGCCGACTACCTCAAGAAGTTCGGTCTCGGCCAGACCTCCGGAATCGAGCTGCCCAACGAGTCACCGGGCCTGGTGCCCGATCGTTCGCAGTGGTCCGGTGGCACCTTTGCCAACCTGCCCATCGGCCAAGGCCAGGCATGGACAGCACTGCAGTTGGCCTCCATCTACCAGACCCTGGCCAACGACGGTGAGCGCATCGAGCCGCGCATCATTGATTCGATCACCGCGCCTGACGGGACTAAGGAAGAACTAGAGAAGCCCGAGACCACCCGCGTGGTCAGTCCCGAAACCGCGCGCACTGTCGTGGACATGTTCCGTGCGGTCTTCCAGGAGGATCCGCAGGGGCTGAACAACGGTACAGCCGGCAACGCGCAGATCGAGGGCTATCAGCTCTCCGGCAAGACTGGTACCGCGCAAAAGGTCGACGAGGAGACGGGAGCATACTCGAACTCCAAGTACTGGATCACGTTCGCGGGCATCGCGCCTGCCGACGATCCCCGCTTTGTCGTCGCCGTCATGCTCGACGAGCCCGAATCCGGTGTCAACGACGATGGCTCCGGCGGCCAGTCCGCAGCGCCGGTGTTCAGTGACATCGCATCCTGGCTGCTTGATCGTGACAATATTCCGCCTTCCCCACCAGCACCGCACCTGACCTTGCGTGCCGAATAGATAGCTCCGGCCGCGAATAACCTACAGAAATAGAGAAGAGGACGCACCGTGACCAGCAGCATCAGCCTTGATCGTTTAGCAGAAATTTCTTCGGGCACCGTGATCGGGGATGCCTCGACCACCGTGGGCTCCTGCGGACTAAACTCTGCAACCCTGCCACCTGGTGGACTCTTCGCTGCGCTTCCGGGAACGCGCGTTCATGGCGCACGGTATGCTGCAGACACCGCAGCAGCCGCGATTCTGACCGACCCGGAAGGCCAGCGCATCCTTGCCAAAGCGGGAGAAACACGCCCACTTCTCGTGGTCGAGGATATCCGCGCCATCCTCGGACACGTTTCCGCGGAGATCTATGGGCACCCCACTGAAAAGCTCACCATTCTGGGCGTGACGGGTACGTCCGGTAAAACTACGACGAGTTACCTGCTGGAAGCGGGGCTTTTGCACGCGGGCTTGTCGGTGGGCCTTATCGGCACCACGGGCACTCGCATTAACCGGGAGCCGGTGCCTACCTCGCTGACGACCCCCGAGGCCCCCACGTTGCAAGAGCTCTTCGCCCGCATGGTGGACGAAGGGGTAACGCACGTGGTCATGGAGGTGTCCTCCCACGCGCTTTCCCTGGGCCGCGTTCAGGGAACGCGCTTTGCCGTTGGCGGATTCACTAACTTGAGCCAGGACCACCTCGACTTCCACCCGACGATGGAGGACTACTTCGAGGCGAAGGCCATGCTTTTCGACGGTCCCCAGGCCGCCAACCGCTCCGTTGTCTGCATCGATGACGAGTGGGGGCGACGCATGGCGCAGCGCGCCGCGGCGCGTCCGGTCATGACAGTGTCCACGAGCGCGGAGGCCACCGAGGCGGACATCACCGCCCGCCAACTCAGCACCGAGGCCACCGGCGCACAGCAGGTGGAGCTGACGGTGTCCACCGGAGAGCACGCTGGTTCCTATGAATTCCGGCTGCCCATGCCGGGCACTTTCAACATCGCCAATGCGGCCTTGGCCACCGGCATGGCCGCAGCCAGTGGCATCGAGCCGCGCGTCTTCTTGGAAGGCGTAGAAAAGGTGGCGGTCCCGGGCCGCATGGAACGCATCGACCGCGGCCAGCAGTTTGTCGCCGTGGTCGATTATGCGCACAAGCCTGCAGCGGTCACCGCGGTCCTCGATACCCTGCGTGCGCAGCTGGAAGGCAGCAGCGGCCGGATCGGCATTGTCGTCGGCGCGGGAGGTGACCGCGACTCTTCCAAGCGCCCGCTCATGGGGGCGGCCGCCGCGAAGGGCGCCGATATGGTCGTGATCACCGATGACAACCCCCGCACCGAGGACCCAGCAGCTATCCGCGCGGCAGTGCTCGCGGGAGCGCGCGAAGCGAACCCGGAGGCCGATATCCGGGAGGTCGGCTCCCGTGCCAAGGCCATCGACGAGGTCGTGGCGTGGGCACAGCCGGGCGATGCCGTCATCGTCGTCGGCAAGGGCCACGAAGTAGGACAGCTGATTGGTGATACCGTCCACCACTTCGACGACCGCGAGGAGATGGCGCGTGCACTTGATGCCGCGATGACAGCGACTACCCTGAGTACCGAAGAATCCAAGGAGCAAGCATGATTGCGTTAAGCCTCGCTGAGATAGCTCAGATCACGGGCGGCCGCTGGATAGCGTCGACGAGCCAGAGACCCCAGTGACCGGCTTTGTTGAGTTCGATTCTCGCAAGGTCACTCCGGGTGGACTCTTTGTGGCACTGCCCGGAGCCCGCGTCGATGGCCACGATTACGCCCACACCGCGGTGGAGAAGGGAGCCGTCGCCGTCTTGGCTGCCCGGCCGGTGGGTGTACCCGCCATCGTCGTGGAGCCGCGCGGACGCGTAGAAGGTGACGGAGCCAACGCCGATATCTATGCCAACGATGTCGATGGCTCCGCCGCCGCTGTCGTCGAGGCGTTGTCCGCGCTGGCCCGCGCAGTAACGCAGCGGCTGGCGACAGAGCAGGATTTGACCATCGTGGGAGTGACGGGATCGGCGGGCAAGACCTCGACCAAGGACCTCATCGCCACCATCTTCCGCGAGGTGGGGGAGACCGTCGCCCCGCCCGGCTCCTTCAACAATGAAATTGGGCTTCCGTATACGGCTCTGCGCTGTGATGAGCACTCGCGCTACCTCGTGGCGGAGATGTCGGCCCGCGGTATCGGACACATCCGCCACCTCACCCAAATCACCGCGCCGCGCGTCGGCGTGGTCCTCAACGTCGGCTCCGCGCACCTCGGCGAATTTGGCTCGCGCGAGAATATCGCGCAGGCCAAGGGAGAGTTGGTGGAAGCACTGCCGAGCGCGGAAGCGGGCGGTGTGGCCGTCCTCAACGCCGACGATCCTTTCGTCGCCGCAATGGCGACACGCACGGGGGCCAAGGTGGTGTACTACTCCACGGATAACCGCCGCGGCGGCGCACCGGCGGCACAGTACTATGCCACCAACATCGAGCTCGATGACGTGGCCCGCCCCTCCTTTGTCCTCCACAGCCCCAACGCTGAGCCAGTCGAAGTGAAGCTGCAGGTATTTGGTTCCCACCAGGTGTCTAATGCACTGGCCGCGGCAGCGGCAGCCATCGAGCTGGGGGTATCGGTAGCCACGGTAGCGGCTGCGCTGTCTGGGCACCGCCTAGCCTCCGAGCACCGCATGGACGTGCGCACGCGCCGCGATGGCGTCACCATCATTGATGATTCCTACAACGCCAACCCGGATTCGATGCGCGCGGCGATTGCCGCCTTGGCCTATACCGCAGCAGCACGCCCCGATGCCCGCTCCATCGCGGTGCTTGGTGAGATGGGAGAGCTCGGCAGCGATGCCGAACAATCGCACCGCCAGCTCGGGGAGATATTGGCCAAATACCACGTGGAGCACCTCGTCGCGGTGGGGGAGAACCCCAACTGCCGGGCAATGACTGAGGCGGCTGCACAGCAAGGTATAAATACAATGGTGTGCGCCGATGCCGCGGCTGCCGCTCGGGCGGTCGACGGCATTCTGCGCGCGGCCCCGGCAGGGGTCGATGATTGGGCTAGCCGTAGCGTTAAGGACGTGGTCTTGATTAAGGCCTCCAATGCCCAGCGCCTCTGGTTGGTCGCGGAGCAGCTGAACCACAGCTAGCCGCTAGAAAGGACTTCAAGCTCGTGACTCAGATCATCATCGCTGGTGCGGTTAGCTTCCTCGTGGCGATCTTTACCACCCCGGTTCTCATCCGATACTTTTCCGACTCCGGTCGCGGTCAAGAGATCCGCGAGGACGGTCCCAAGTCCCACCTGCGGAAGCGGGGTACGCCGACGATGGGCGGCCTGGCTATTCTGGCCGGTATCTTGGTGGCTTATCTCGTGGTTGGTTTTTATGGCATGCTGACGGGCCACGGGGGGTTTACTGCTTCGGGTCTGCTCGTCCTCGGACTGACGCTGGGCTTGGGCGCGGTGGGCTTTGCGGATGACTTCATCAAACTCTTCCGGAAGCGCAACCTAGGTCTCAACAAGACCGCGAAGCTGGTCAGCCAGCTGGTACTGGCCCTCCTCTTTGGCTTTCTTGTGCTGCGTTTCCCCAATGATGCGGGCCTGACTCCTGGCTCCACCAAGCTATCGTTCATCCGCGATTTGAAAACTTTCGACTTTGCGGTTGGCGGCGCTGTGATCGGAACCATCGTGTTCTTGATCTTCATGTACTTCCTCATTGCGGCGTGGTCGAACGCGGTCAACCTCACCGACGGCCTCGACGGTCTTGCCGCAGGAGTGACGGCGATTGTCATGGGCTCCTACTCGTTGATGACTTTCTGGCAGTTCCGCTATTCCTGCGCCACCAACTTTGCGGCCGGCTGCTACCAGGTGCGCGATCCCCTCGATCTCGCCGTGCTCGCGGCGGCGGGCCTCGGTGCCTGCCTCGGCTTTTTATGGTGGAATGCCGCGCCCGCCAAGATCTTCATGGGAGACACCGGCTCCTTGGCGCTCGGCGGATTGGTTGCCGGCATTTCGGTCACCAGCCGTACCGAGCTTCTCATGGTGATTATCGGCGCCCTGTTCGTTATCGAGACGGTGTCCGTTGTCATTCAGATCGTGGTATTCCATTCCACCGGCAAGCGCTTCTTCCGTATGGCCCCGATCCATCACCACTTTGAAAACGGCGGTTGGGCGGAGACTGCTGTGGTTGTCCGTTTCTGGTTGCTGGCCGCGATGGCGGCGATGGCCGGCGTGGCCATCTTCTACGGTGAATGGCTGACCTCCACAGGTATAGGTGTCGGCGCATGACGCGCTCCGACTTCCTCTCTGGCCGGGTCCTCATCGCCGGTGCCGGCGTTTCCGGCCGCGGCTGTGCTGCGGTCCTGGACCACCTAGGCGTGGACGTCACGCTGGCTGATGGAAACCAGGAATCCCGCGCTCGCCTCGCCGCCGAGCTCGACGTTGCCACCGTGGATACAGCAGCGGTAGACCTGTCGGAATACTCCCTCGTCGTGACCTCACCGGGGTGGCGCCCGGATTCGCCGTTGCTCGCCGCCGCAGCTTCCCGCGGCCTTGAGGTCATCGGTGACGTGGAGCTGGCCTACCGCCTTGACCAGGCAGAGGTATTTGGGCCCTCCCGCCGCTGGCTCGCGATCACAGGTACCAACGGCAAGACCACAACGACGGGGATGCTCGCTGCCATCATGGCCGCTGACGAGCAGCGATCCGGCCAGCGCGCGCAGGCTGTAGGCAATATCGGGGTCTCGTCTTTTGATGCCTTGGCCGCCGAGCCCCGCGTGGATATCCTCGTCGCGGAACTGTCCTCGTTCCAGCTGCACTGGGCCTCCCAGCTGCGCCCGGATGTGGGAGCGCTGCTCAACCTCGCCGATGACCACCTCGATTGGCACGGCTCCTTCGAGGCCTACGCGGCGGATAAGGCGAAGATCTTGCGCGGCACGCACGCCGTTTATGGAAAGGACGACGAGCACGTTCGAGCGCTTGCCGCCTCTCTAGCCGGAGCCACTTCCTTTACACACGCCGAGCCCGCCCCGGGCGAAGTCGGTGTGAGCGCCGGCAGCCTCGTGGTCAATGAGGTCGCCGGACTGCACGCGGCAGTGGTGGAGGATGTCACCACCATCCAGCCCGCAGGTCTTGCCGGGGTGCTTGATGCCGCTGCTGCCGCGGCGGTTGCCGCGCTTGCCGGCGCCCACCCCGAGTCCATCGCGGAGGGCCTCGACGCCTACGTGGTGGCCGGGCACCGCGGTGAGGTTGTCCACCGTCATGGTGGCGTGACCTACATCGACAATTCCAAGGCGACGAATCCGCACGCCGCGGAGGTGGCCATGCGTGGTCTTGACTCCGTGGTGTGGGTCGCCGGTGGTCAGCTCAAAGGCGCAGATGTCTCGGACCTCCTGCGTACCCACGCCGCGCGGCTGAAGGCGGCGGTTCTGGTGGGCGTCGACAAGCACGTGCTGGCCCAGGCCCTGGTCAAGGCGGCACCCCACGTGCCTCTCGTCATCGTGGACAGTCATGACCCGCAGATCGCTATGGACCAGGCCGTGAGCGCCGCCGTGCAACACGCCGAAGCCGGCGATACCGTACTTTTGGCGCCCGCTGCGGCATCGTTGGACATGTACACCGGAATGAGCCAACGCGGCGACATGTTTGCCGCCGCTGCCCGCCGCCTCGCCCGCTAGCTAGGAGCACCCAGAAGCCGTGACTGCCACCAGCACCCAGAAGCCACACCGCACGCTGGGCCACCGCCTGCGTGATCTCCGCGAGCGCCTGCGCGCCTACCCGGGGTTTGACTACCTGATGCTGCGCATCGCGATCTTCTCCCTCATCGGCATCGGCGTGCTCATGGCCTTCTCTTCGTCGATGGCGACGTCCCTGTCGGAGACCGATAGCCCGTGGTCGGCAGCCTTGCGCCAGTGCGTATTGGTCGCCGCCGGCCTCATCGTGTTCTGGATCGGCCTGCGCATATCGCCGCGCACGTTGCGGGCGCTCGTGCCGTGGTTCTTGGGGCTATCCATCCTGCTGCTTATCCTCGTGCTTGTGCCTGGTATCGGTACCGGCCGCGCGGAGGTCGGTTCACAGTCGTGGATCATGTTGCCGGGTGGCGTGGCCTTCCAGCCTCTGAGTTCGCTCGTGTCGCCGTGGGGATGTATGGCGCCTCGGCGCTGGCGGATAAAACACACCGTTCGATGCGCTTGACTGATCCGTTCATGATGTATTCCATCATCGCCGGCATCATGTTCGTGCTCATCGTGGCCCAAGGTGACTTGGGCATGGGCGTATCCTTCGCCCTTATCGTGGTCTTCACCCTGGTATTCGCCGGCGTGAACTGGCGTGTGCCCGTCGTCGTCGGCGTCTTTGGTGCCATCGGCATGATCACCGTTTTCCTGGCCGGTGGTTTCCGTTCGCACCGTTTCCACACCTACTTCGATGCGCTGCGCGGCAATATTGAGGACACACAAGGTACCGGTTTCCAGGCTTACCAGGGCTTTCTTTCGCTTGCCGACGGCGGCTTCTGGGGCGTTGGCCTCGGCCAATCACGCGCCAAGTGGTTTTACCTCCCAGAGGCGAAGAACGACTTCGTCTTCGCCATCATCGGTGAGGAGCTAGGCCTCTGGGGCGGTGCGCTCGTCATCGTGCTTTTCGCCGTGCTGGGCTACTTTGGGTTGCGTACCGCAACCGCGCGCAGGACCAGTTCCAGTCCTTGCTGGCCGCCACGCTGTCGGTGGGTGTTGTCGTGCAGGCCTTCATCAACATCGGCTACGTCATCGGTGTGCTGCCGGTGACGGGTATTCAGCTCCCGATGATTTCTGCGGGTGGTACGGCTGCGGTCATCACCATTGGCTCGATGGGCCTGTTGTGCAATGTGGCGCGCCATGAGCCGCTGCAGGTGTCCGCGATGCAGAACTTTGGACGCCCGCTCTTCGACCGTATCTTCTTCATTCCAGAGCCGACCCCGCCCAATGAGCGGCGCGGCGGGGCGCACCGTGCCCCGCGCGAGCGCGCAGATGCTCGGCGTTCCCAGCGCCCACACCGCGAGCGCTCCCAACGCCACGTGGAGCGCAGCCGTGAGGAACGTTTCGGGCGCGCGGTGACGGGGCGCTCTCAGCGGTCGCAGGCGCCGCGCGCGGAGGGGCGGCGGGAGTATCGGCGCGGCGAGCGCCGGTAGCGCAGTGCGGCGCTGGTAGCGTGTAGTGCATGAATGACACGCCGATTTCCGTCGTCATCGCAGGTGGCGGCACCGCCGGACACATTGAGCCCGCGCTTGCGGTAGGGGAGGAGCTACGCCAACGCCACGGGGCGCGGGTCACCGCCTTGGGTACGCCGCGGGGTCTGGAAAGCGACATCGTGCCGGCGCGCGGTGTCGATCTCCGCATGATCACTCCGGTCCCTGTTCCGCGAAAGATCAACATTGACGCGGTGAAGCTGCCTTGGCGGATTTTCAAGTCCGTTCGGGAAACTCGCGCGGTGCTTAAGGACGTCGGGGCCAACGCTGTGTTTGGCACCGGTGGTTACGTTGCGGCGCCGGCTTACCTGGCGGCGAAGTCCTTGGGCATTCCGTTCTTCGTTCTCGAGACGAATGCTTTGGCCGGTATGGCTAATAAGCTGGGCGTGCGTCTTGGCGGCACGGGAATCAATGCCCAAGAGGGATCTGGCATGCCGGGCGAGGTCCTGGGCATTCCGGTACGCCCGGGCTTGGGCGAGGACCCAGATGGTACGAAGGCCGCTGCTGCGCGCCAGAACTGGAACCTGGATGAAGGCCGCCCGACCATCGTGGTTACCGGCGGTTCGCAGGGAGCGGTGAGCATTAACACCGCCGTCGCCGGAGCGCTCGAGGACCTGTGCCGAGACTTCCAGGTGCTGCATGCCTACGGCAAAAAGAACACGGTGCCGACTGAGCACGAGCACTACACGGCCGTGCCCTATATCGATGACATGGCCGGCGCGCTTGCCGTTGCTGATGTGATGGTCTGCCGCTCCGGCGCGATGACCGTGGCTGAGGTGTCTGCGGCCGGCCTGCCCGCTATCTATGTGCCACTGCCGCACGGCAACGGCGAGCAAGCGTTGAACTCCCGGGCTCTGGTGGAAGCGGGAGCCGCGGTCCAGATACCGGACGCGGAGCTTACTCCGGGGTGCCTTGTCGCCGAAGTTCGCGCTATCCTTGACCATCCCGACGCCCTTTCGGCCATGCGTGCCGCTGCTGACGCCAGCACCGCCGGCGATGCCGCCGCGGTGATCGCTGACCGAATCGCGCACCGCGTCGCCGCCGATACCCGCGGCTAGGCGCACAGTACAGGTTTATTAAAGAAGGAAATTTTCACCATGACTGATACCCCCGCCACCACGGACCTGTCCCGCGTCCACTTCGTCGGCATCGGCGGTTCCGGAATGTCCGGCCTCGCGCGCATCCTGGTTAGCCGTGGCGCGGTCGTCACCGGCTCGGACGTTAAGAAGTCGACGGCCGTTGACGTCCTCCGCGCGATGGGTGCGCACGTCGCCGTCGGCCACGCGGCTGAGAACCTCGATCTGGCTGGGGACAAGCCGACGGTGGTCGTCACCTCCTTCGCCGCCATCCCGCAGGACAACCCGGAGCTGGTGGCGGCACGGGAAGCCGGGATTCCGGTGATCCGTCGCTCGGACCTGCTGGCTGAGCTCATGGAAGGCCACCGTCAGGTGCTGCTCGCCGGCACGCACGGAAAGACCTCGACGACCTCTATGGCGGTCACCGCGCTCCAGCAGGCGGGGATGGATCCTTCCTTCGCCATCGGCGGGCAACTCAACCGAGCTGGGACCAACGCGCACGGCGGCACTGGCGACGCCTTCGTGGCAGAAGCCGACGA
Organism: Corynebacterium minutissimum; assembly: GCF_000988205.1. GTDB lineage: Bacteria > Actinomycetota > Actinomycetes > Mycobacteriales > Mycobacteriaceae > Corynebacterium > Corynebacterium hiratae. The sequence continues at coordinate 63,456 of NZ_LAYQ01000012.1, forward strand.
ATCCGATGCCTCTCTCCTGCGCTACAGCCCCTTCGTGGCAGTCATCACCAACATCGAGCCTGATCACCTCGACTATTTCGGCACGGCAGAGAGCTACTATCGGGTCTTTGATGATTTCGCCGACCGCGTGGTTGAGGGCGGCTACCTCGTCGTGTGCCTCGAGGATGAGCATGCGGCCGCCACGGGTGAGCGGGCGGCTCAGCGCGGGATTCAGGTGCTGGGCTACGGCACGCGCAGCGAGGTAGCCGCGGATTCTTCCGTGCCGCTGGCAGCGGAGATCCTAGAAGAAACCGTCTCCGCCGCCGGCGCGCACGTCCGCGTTCGCCTGACCTTGCCGGGTCAGGCGCCACAGGAGCTGTCCTATGACCTGCATGTCCCGGGCCATCACATGGTGCTCAACTCGGCGGCGGCCCTGCTGGCCGGTGTGCTGGCTGGCGGGGACCCGGCGGAACTGGCCGCGGGTTTGACCGGCTTTACGGGCGTGCGCCGGCGCTTCGAGTACCGCGGCAGCGCCCAGGGGATCCGCGTCTTCGATGACTACGCCCACCACCCCACGGAGGTGTCTGCGGTGCTTACCGCGGCGCGCGCGAAGGCGGACGCCGAGGGCGAGGGTGCGCGCGTGATCGCCTGCTTCCAGCCGCACCTGTACTCCCGGACCATGGAGTTTGACGCCGAGTTTGCTCAGGCCTTGGCGCTTGCCGACGCCGCCGTCGTCCTCGACATCTACGGCGCCCGCGAGAAGCCGGTAGAAGGAATTACCTCCCGCATTATCACCGACAAGATGCCCGAAGACATGCCGGTCATTTTCGAGCCGGATTTCTCTGAGGCTGCCGGCGACGTCATTTCCCTGGCGCAGCCCGGAGATATCGTCCTTACCATCGGCGCGGGAACTATTACCTACGTGGCGGGTGAAATCTTGTCGGCGCTTGAGAATGCGAGCGGCGCGGAGGAACCGAAGGAACCGAATGTCTAAAAAGACTGGGGCGCTCGCGCTAGGCGCGGTGCTTCTCGTAGTGGCGGTTGCTGCCGCGGCGGTGTGGCTTTTTCCCATCCTGAAGGTGACATCCTTCGAAGTCGTGGGAAATGATCACGTTGAGGCAGAGGAGGTCGAGCAGGCCAGTGGCGTCGTGAAGGGCTCTAATTTGGCGCGGCTGGATGCGCGCGAAGCCGCGCACGGCGTGGCCTCCCTGCCGTGGGTAGAGAGCGCGACGGTGTCGCGGGCCTTCCCGTCAACCGTCCACATCGAGCTCGTCGAGCACGAGGCGGTAGCTTATGTACGACAGGGCGATAGGACGATTTTGGTGGACAACCACGGTAAGGAATTCGTGGAGGACGAAGCGCCACCCGAAGCCGTAGAGCTGACAGGGCACACCGACTCCGGTTCGCCTGAGATGCAGGGGGCTGTCGACGCCGTCGCTGCGCTCCCCGCGCCGATTCGGGAGAAGGTCGCGGCCCTCGAAATTAAGGACCGGTATTCGCTGACCTTCCGCACGGAGGATGACAAAACCATCTTTTGGGGTGCGTCGGAAGACAACGCGAACAAGGCCATTGCTTTTGAGGATGTGCTCAAGCTCGAGGGCGATTCTTGGAACATTTCGAACCCGTCGCTGGTGACTCGTCGCTAAGCGCGTCGCGAGTGGGGCGGGTGGGACGCCTGTTAAGAAAACCGCATGTCAGCAACCCTAAAGTAGAGGTTGAGGGTACCGACACGCGGCAAAATGTGCGCCGAAATTACCCCGTTGTCGTTAAAGATGGATGTAACCGCCTCTCAGAAAAAGGGGCGCCTCCTCGTTTACATTAAAACCTTATTCGAAAGGCAAGAGACCCTCGTATGATCTCATCTAGCAACAACCTCGCGGACATCAAGGTCGTCGGCGTCGGCGGCGGTGGTGTCAACGCTGTCAACCGCATGATCGAAGAAGGGCTCAAGGGAGTCCAGTTCGTGGCGATCAACACCGATTCCCAGGCGCTGATTTTCTCCGATGCGGATACCAAGCTCGACATCGGTCGCGAGGCCACCCGCGGCCTCGGCGCCGGCGCCAACCCTGAGGTAGGCAAGACCTCCGCGGAGGATCACAAGACCGAAATTGAAGACGCCCTCCAGGGCTCCGACATGGTCTTTGTTACGGCTGGCGAGGGCGGCGGTACCGGTACCGGCGCCGCTCCGGTGGTCGCCTCCATCGCGAAGAAGATGGGTGCCCTGACCGTCGGTGTCGTTACCCGCCCGTTCAAGTTCGAGGGCGCGCGCCGCACCCGTCAGGCCATGGCCGGCATTGAGGAGTTGCGCGAGGTCTGCGATACCCTCATCGTTATCCCGAATGATCGCCTCATGCAGCTGGGCGGCGAGGAGCTGTCCATCGTCGAAGCCTTCCGCGCCGCCGACGAAGTTCTGCACAACGGTGTGCAGGGTATTACCAACCTCATCACCATCCCGGGCATGATCAACGTCGACTTTGCGGACGTTCGCTCCGTCATGTCCGACGCCGGCTCCGCCCTCATGGGCATCGGCTTCGCCCGCGGCGATAACCGCGCGCTCAACGCCGCCGAGCAGGCCATTAACTCCCCGCTGCTGGAGTCGACCATGGAGGGTGCCAAGGGCGTTCTGCTGTCTATCGCCGGTGGCTCCGACTTGGGCCTTCACGAAGTCAACGCCGCTGCCTCCATGGTGGAGGAGCGCGCCGACGAGGACGCCAACATCATCTTCGGCACCATCATCGATGACAACCTCGGTGACGAAGTCCGCGTCACCATCATTGCGACCGGCTTCGATGCCCAGGCCAACATGACCTCCCAGCCGGCACAGCCTGGCCAGACGCAGCAGCATGGTGCGGAGGCTACCCCGGCTGCACGCCCGGGTTCCCTCTTCGAGAACCGCGCTGAGGCACAGCCTGAGAGCCCCGCCGCGCCCCGCACCGAGGCCCCGCGCGAGGAGTACACCCGCGCCGAACCGCAGCGCGCTGACTCCCAGCGCATTGAGCGTGAAGAGTACGCCCCGCGTCACTCCTACGAGCGCGAGCAGCCGGCAGAGCCGGCCCCGTCGAGCGGACTATTTACCACCTCGGATCGCTTCCGCGGTGAGGACTACCGCCGCGGCGGCGATGATGAGTACCGTCTCTCGCGCCCCACGGAGCGTCGTGGCCGTGACTTCGACGATGACGGCGATGACGATCTCGACGTGCCATCCTTCATGCGCTAGTTCCAGCCAGCTACTCTGGAGTGCATGCCAGTAAACGAGGAAGCACACGCAGCACGACGCCCCGTCCGCATGGTTTTTACAAGCCGTGCCGGCGGGGCGTCGTCGTCGCCTTATGACTCTTTTAACCTCGGCGATCACGTTGGCGATGACCCCGCCGCAGTGGCCGCCAATCGCGAGCGGCTCCGCCGAGCCACGGGCTTAGAGGACATCGTGTGGATGGAACAGCTCCACACCAACACCGTGACGGTGGTGGGGGCCGAGCGCCGCGGCGTCGAGGAGCCCGTGCCGGCCACCGATGCCGTGGTAACCAACGAAAAGCGCTTGGGCCTAGGCGTTCTCGTGGCGGACTGCACGCCGGTGCTGCTTGTCGACGTCTCCGCGGGCGTCATCGGCGCCGCCCACGCCGGGCGCCTTGGCGCGCGCAACGGAATCGTCCGCAATACCGTCGATACCATGGTTGAGTTAGGGGCCCGCCCCGCCTCGATTCAGGTGCTCATGGGGCCGGCCGCTTCTGGGCGGAACTATGAGGTGCCGGAGGCGATGGCGGATGACGTCGAGAAGCATCTGCCCGGCTCCAAGACCCGCACGTCGTCGGGTACCTGGGGCGTCGACGTGCGCGCTGGGCTGATTCGTCAATTGATGGAGATGGGGGTTACGGCTATCGAATCGGACCCGCGCTGCACGATTGAGGACACAGATTTCTTTTCTTATCGCCGCGAGGGCGTCACCGGACGCCAAGCCGGCGTGATTTGGTTGGAGGATTAATGACGAACAACGATACTGTGCGCCGTGAAGAGCTGAGGGCTGGCCTGGAGAGCACCCGCGCTGCTATTCACCGTTTCGCTGAGGCCGCTGGCCGCCCCGCCCCGCAGCTGCTGCCGGTGACGAAGTTTCACCCGGCCGAAGACATCGCGCTGCTAGCGGAGTTGGGGATCACAGATGTGGCGGAAAATCGCGAGCAGGAAGCGCGTGCCAAGGCGGAGGCCCTGTCCGAGATGCGTTTCCACATGATTGGCCAGGTGCAGACCAAGAAGGCGAACCACGTGGCCCGATGGGCGCATAGTGTTCACTCGCTCGATTCAGAAAAACTTGCCAGAGCACTCGACCGCGGCGTGGCTCTTGCCCAGGAACGCGGCCAGCGCGAGGACACGCTTCCGGTCTATATCCAGGTATCCGCCGACGGTGATACCGCGCGTGGCGGCTGCCCGCTAGAGGGTGTATCTGCTCTGGTGGATCTGGTCGAAGATCTGGAGAACCTTCAGCTGTGTGGGTTCATGGTGGTTCCACCGCTGGAGAGCGAACCGGCGGAGGTTTTCACCCAGGTGAGGGCATTGACGGATGAGGTGGCGGCCAAGCTTGGGAGAGACCTGAAAATGTCCGCCGGCATGAGCGCCGACATGGAGGCAGCGATTGCATCTGGAACGGATATCGTGCGTGTCGGAACCGGAATCATGGGAGCCCGCCCGCTAGGTTAATTGTCATTGTAAAACTGCATTACAAGACAGCAAATGAACAGAACACACTAGGTCAGAGGGAGACCCAGAATGTCACTGATTGATAGGACTAAAGAGTTCTTCGGGCTGGGCCCGATGGACATGGACGCCGACGATGCCTACTACGCCGACGAGCGCAGCTACAACGCTCCGGCCTACGCGCCTTCCTACGAGAAGCAGGAAGAGGAGTTTGTCCCGACCATCGTGGCTCTCTCCCTCGTCTCCTTTGATGATGCAGCAAAGGTTGGCGGCCCTTTCCGTGACGGTGACGCAGTGGTCTTTGAACTCACCGATGCCGACCGCGGCTCTGCCAAGCGTTTCGTGGACTTTGCCGCTGGCCTCTGCTTCGCGTTGGAAGGCCGCATGAAGAACCTGACCAAGGGCATGGACACCAGCCGCAAGGTTTTTGCCATCGTGCCGAAGGGTGCTGATATCTCCACCGTGGAGCTGGAGCGAGCAGCACACCTGCGCTAGAGACGTCAGGCTTTAACCGCTTCATCGTTATTCTCCTCCGTGTTGGCTTAAGGGAGGCGGAAGGCGATGGGGCGGTTTCGTCGTTTTCATCGTGGGGCCTTATCGGAGAGTCATTCTCGGCGGCGGTATGGCTACCGCGGTGCCCTCTCTGTTCGCCGAGGGCGAACCTTAGGGCAGGGGAGTACCGCTGGCGGGGGTGATTCCGATAGGCTCAGGCATTGTGAGTGCTTTAGGTTCAATTCTCCTCGTCGCCGTGAGTCTTTACTCGTGGGTTTTGTTGGCGCGCATCGTCATTGAAATGATCCAGTCTTTTTCGCGCCAATTCAACCCGCCCCGCTGGTTCATGATGGTTGCTGAGGTGCTTTTCGTGGTCACCGATCCGCCGGTCAAAGCGCTGCGAAAGGTGATTCCGCCGCTGCAATTGGGCGGCATCGCGCTCGATGTTTCCATCATTGTTTTGTTCCTGCTTTTGTCCGTTCTTTCGCAACTTATTGCGTGGCTATTTTTCGGTACCAACGGACTTGCGGTGTAACTAACGGGTGTATTAAACCCTCCTGTTAACGTTGAGACTCGTGCCCGCGTTAGATAATGTGTTGATTCGGATACAATGAGTTACCACAATCCGTATTATTAACCGCATATGTACCCGGCCTCTGGACCCTCTAGAGGTTTGACCGATTCGTAAGGGGAAGAGAAGTCAATGCCACTGTCACCAGCTGATGTACACAACGTCGCTTTCAGCAAGCCGCCAATTGGCAAGCGTGGCTACAACGAGGACGAGGTCGATCAGTTCCTCGATCTCGTTGAGGATGCTCTTGCTCAGCTGCAGGATGAGAACGATGATCTCCACGCCCAGGTTGAGGAGCTGAAATCTCAGGCTCCAGCCGGCGCTGCCGGCGGCGCCGCTGCCGCTAAGGTCGACGAGGCCGCTGTGCGCAAGGAAGTCGAATCCAAGCTGCGCGCTGAGTATGAGGCGAAGCTGGCTGACTCCAAGAACGAGATTGCCAAGGCCAAGGAAGAAACCAAGCGCGCCCAGGAACAGGCAAAGGCCGCTCAGGCGCAGTCTTCCCAGGCGCCGGCCGCTCAGGCGCAGGACAATTCCGCAGAGCTCAAGGCTGCTCGCGAGGAAGCTGCTGCTGCCAAGCGTGAGCTCGAGGCCTCCAAGAAGGAACTGGAGAGCACCAAGAAGGAGCTGGAGTCCGCAAAGAAGAACTCCGCAACCTCCACCACCGCATCTTCCGCTGCTGCCGTGGCTGGTGCAGGTGCTGCACAGTCCACCGCACAGGATCTCGCCACCCCGGACACGCATATGCAGGCAGCCCGCGTTCTGGGCTTGGCGCAGGAGATGGCAGACCGCCTTACCAACGAGGCCAAGGCCGATTCCGAGTCCATGCTGGCGGAGGCCCGCACGGCCGCAGAGAAGCAGCTTGCCGACGCTGACTCTCACTCCAAGGCCCAGCTTGCTGACGCTCAGAAGCGCTACGACGCGCAGCTGCAGGAAGCCGATACCCGCTCCAAGAAGCTGGTGGCTGACGCCGAAAACAAGGCAAAGCAGACTGAGGCCGACGCTACGTCCCGCGCCGAGGCACAGATTCGCCAGGCTGAGGAGAAGGCAGCTGCCCTGCAGGCAGATGCCGAGAAGAAGCACACCGAGGTCATGAACACGGTCAAGCAGCAGCAGACCGCTCTGGAGGCCCGCATCTCCGAGCTGCGCACCTTCGAGCGCGAGTACCGTACCCGCCTCAAGACGCTGCTGCAGTCCCAGCTTGAGGAGTTGGAGTCCCGCGGCACCGCTGCCCCCAACGGTGAGGCCGGAAAGTCCAACAATTAATCTCTGAATGAGCGGCGTCCCTGCGGGGGCGCCGTTATTCTTTTCTGTAGGTATACGTCCGTAGGTATACATTCTTTGTAAGCACAGAGCCCTTAGTCATTGGTGAGGAAAGGAGAACGCACATGCTCATCGGCGCATTGCTTCTGGCCTTTGTTGCTTTCTTGGCGTTCGTGAACTACATCCTCACCGCTGCCGAGTGGTCCTTGTACGTGCTCTTCGCTTCGGCTGGGGTGGGTATCGTCCTGTTCATCGCAGACACCGTGATCAAGCTGCGCCGCAAGCACGACGAGTAGCTCGGTCTCGCCGAAAATCTGTAACGCGCGCAGCTAAGGCACGACGCGTAGCCCTCGGCCCAGTGGTAATTCTGGGTGGAGGGCTACTTTTGTGAAGCCGCTAGTCGTCTCGCTCCGCGGGGTTTGTGAATAACCCGGGTGGCGCTTGCAACGGCGTGGGCGGCGGGGGAGGGCCGTACGTTCTCTTCGCTTTTCCCCCGACCCGGGCCATCCGGCCGCGGCCCGGCGGCGCATTCGGATCGTCCTGGTTCACCCCATTGTGATACGGGCAGAGCATCACCAAGTTTTCCTGGTTGGTATACCCGCCGTTCTTCCACGCGATGAGGTGATGAACCTGGCATTCATCGGCCGGCTTCAGGCAGTCATCCCAAGCACAGACTGGGAACTCGGCCATGGCCATGATGCGTTGCTTGATGCTGGCGGAGCGCTCCTCGTAGTAGAGGTTGACCGGCCCGTGGTAGGGGTGGAAAAGAGTCGCGAGCGCGCCGTCTTTATCGATTTCACCGGCGATGACCTTGTTGAGGTACTCCGCGCCGGTCATCGTGGCGCCATTGGTCATCTGGAGGGTGATTTCTTCGCCGTCACCGTCGAGAATTTTCGTCATTGCATCCAGCGGCACAAGGATATTGGTCTGCAAGCCGCGGCGCGGTGCAGCGCCTGTGAAGAAGGCCTCGCGGATGGACTCGAGGGGGCGTGCCGGGTCGACGGCGTCGTTAAGCTCTGCAATCAGTTGCGAGGGGCCCGTGATCGCCATCGTCCACGGTGCATTGCGGCGGCGGTAGACAGTCACGCCCTCCTTCGGCGTGGGGAGAACCGCGTGCTCCTTGAGCTTCTTTTTCGCCAGCGCCTCCATGGCGAGGGTGTCAGCGCTCGTTCGGCAGAGTTCTAGACGCAGCTTCCAGCCCAACGCTTGTGTTTTGGCTTTGCGGGCATAGCGGTCGATGACCTCCAAGGTAGGCAAAGAATGCTTGCGTTGGCGCGCTGCCTTCACTGCGTCGCGTTGCATCCGCGTCATGGCGGTTTTGCCAAAGAAGCTCGTATGCAGCCGTACCAACTCCGCGGCGGTTTTGTCTGGGGAACCGGCGGCGATGAGGTCTGCTTCAGACATGCCTTCGCACTCGGCGACGACATCGATGCCGGCCCCGAGTGCGTTAAGGAAAGTCTGCAGTGCGCTCATGACAGTGGAGCTTAAAACACCTTATGACCTGCGTGCATTAGAAAAAATGTTCCTGTGGAAAACCTTATCCCGGGTGCCTCTTTTATGTACTGGCGTTTCTATTTTGGGGCTTTCGGGAACCTGCGCCTGTGAAAACTTGACCGCCTCGCTATACTTTTAGACGTATGCAGTGAGCCGGCTATCACCGGGGAGCATTCCGGAAGAACGTGCTTCGCGCTTAGCAGAGCATTATTAGAACCGGGCGGGTAGGGACCGTCATCTCCTTCACATCAACGAAGCGGGGCGCCTCGGCGCCCAAGCGGGGTGGTACCGCGAGCCGTAAGGCGCGTCCCCGCCACAGCGAACGAGTGAAGGAATTTTTAGATGAGTAGCAACCCCGCGAACGTCGGCAATGTTTATCCCAAAGTTGATATGACTGCTGGGTCTTCCCGTTTCCCCGATATGGAGCAGGAAGTCCAGAAGTACTGGAAGGCCGACGACACCTTTAAAGCCAGCCTCGAGCAAACCGAGGGCTGCCCCGAGTACGTCTTTTATGATGGCCCTCCCTTTGCCAACGGTCTGCCGCACTACGGCCACCTGCTGACCGGTTACGTCAAGGACATCGTCCCGCGCTACCGCACTATGGCCGGCAACCACGTTCCGCGCGTCTTCGGCTGGGACACCCACGGCCTGCCAGCGGAGCTGGAGGCAGAAAAGCAGCTCGGCATCACCGACAAGGCCCAGATCGAGGAGATGGGCCTGGAGAAGTTCAACGAGTACTGCGCCAAGTCCGTCCTCGAGTACACCGATGAGTGGGAAGAGTACGTCAACCGCCAGGCTCGCTGGGTGGACTTTGAAAACGGTTACAAGACCATGGACTTGAACTACATGGAGTCCGTGATGTGGGCGTTTAAGGAGCTCTATGACAAGGGCCTGATCTACCAGGGCTTTAGGGTGCTGCCATACTCTTGGGCTGAGCACACCTCGTTGTCGAACCAGGAGACGCGCCTGGATGATTCCTACAAGATGCGCCAGGATCCGACCCTGACGGTGACCTTCCCGGTAGCTGGCGCTGTGGAGGGAAGCGCAGCGCAGAAGACGTTGGCGGATAACGCCGAGCTTGGCGACGCCTCCTTCCTCGCCTGGACCACCACCCCGTGGACCCTGCCGTCCAACCTGGCTTTGGCGGTCCACCCGGAGGTCGACTACGTCCTGTTCAAGGCCACCGAGGGCGACTTTGCTGGCCGCACCTTCATCATGGCCGAAGCGCTCACCGGCACCCTGGCCAAGGAGCTGGGTGAGGCGGAAGTTCTCAAAACGTTCAAGGGCGCTGAGCTCGAGGGCTTTAAGTACCAGCCCATCTTCGATTTCTTCCCGGATGTCGAGAATGCCTACCAGCTGCTGCTCGCAGATTACGTCACCACTGAGGACGGTACCGGTGTGGTCCACCAGGCTCCGGCCTTCGGTGAGGACGATATGCTCACCTGCCAGAAGTACGGTGTGGGCCTGGTCATTCCGGTGGATGAGGATGGCAAGTTCACCTCGCAGGTGCCACCTTACGAGGGCCAGCTGGTCTTCGACGCTAACAAGGGCATCATCAAGGACCTGAAGGAAGCTGGCCGCGTGGTGCGCCACGTGACCATCGAGCACTCCTACCCGCACTCCTGGCGCTCCGGCGAACCGCTCATCTACATGGCGCTGCCTGCATGGTTCGTCAAGGTGACCGAGTTCCGCGACCGCATGGTGGAGCTCAACCACAACGAGATCGAGTGGCTGCCGGAGCACATCCGTGACGGCCAGTTCGGCAAGTGGCTGGAGGGCGCTCGCGATTGGAACATCTCTCGTACCCGCTACTGGGGCGCTCCGATCCCGGCGTGGATCTCCGATGACCCGGAGTACCCGCGCGTGGATGTCTACGGCTCCCTGGATGAGCTGGAGCGTGACTTTGGCGTGCGCCCGACCAGCCTGCACCGCCCGCACATCGATGAACTGACTCGCCCGAACCCGGATGATCCGACGGGCAAGTCCACGATGCGCCGCGTGCCGGACGTGTTGGACTGCTGGTTTGAGTCCGGCTCGATGCCGTTTGCGCAGAAGCATTACCCGTTTGAGAACAAGGAGTGGTTTGAGACCCACTCGCCGTCTGATTTCATCGTGGAGTACTCCGGTCAGACCCGCGGCTGGTTCTACGTCATGCATGCGCTGTCCACCGCGCTCTTTGACCGCCCGGCCTACAAGAAGGTTGTGGCCCACGGCATCGTTCTGGGCAATGACGGACTGAAGATGTCCAAGTCCAAGGGCAATTACCCGAACGTCAACGAGGTCTTCGACCGCGATGGCTCGGATGCGATGCGCTGGTTCCTCATGTCCTCGCCGATCTTGCGCGGTGGCAACCTCATCGTCACCGAACAGGGCATCCGTGAGGGCGTGCGCCAGGCCATCCTGCCGATCTGGAATGCCTACACCTTCCTGCAGCTCTACGCTTCCCAGGACGCGACGTTCGATGTCAGCTCCACCAACGTTCTGGACCGCTACATCTTGGCCAAGACGCATGACTTGGTAAAGAACACGAATGATGCGTTGGCGAATACCGATATTGCTACGGCAACCGAGGAGGTTCGCCTCTTCGCGGATGCCTTGACTAACTGGTACGTGCGCCGCTCCCGCGACCGTTTCTGGGAGGGCGAGGAAACCCACGCAGAGGCTTTCAACACCCTCTACACGGTGCTGGAGACTGTGTCCCGCGTGGTGGCTCCGCTACTGCCGCACGTGGCTGAGGTCATCTACCGCGGCCTGACCGGTGAGCGCTCTGTGCACTTGGCTTCCTACCCGAAGGCTGAGGACTACCCGGCTGACGCGAACCTGGTGGCCGCTATGGATGCCACCCGCGCGGTGGCTTCGGCGGCGTCGTCTGTGCGCAAGTCCAATAAGCTGCGTAACCGCCTGCCGCTGCCGAAGCTGACCGTCGCGATGCCGGATTCGGCTCGCTTGGCCGACTTCAAGGACATCATCCGCGATGAGGTCAACGTCAAGGACGTTGAGCTGACCGATGACGTCGATGAGGTCGGCACCTTCGAGGTGGTCTGCAACGCCAAGGTGGCGGGCCCGCGCTTGGGCAAGGACGTCCAGCGCGCCATCAAGAACCTGAAGGCGGGCAACTACGAGCGCGACGGCGAGGAGGTTATCGTCGACGGCGATATCCGCCTGACCCCGGACGAGTACACGGAACGTCTCAAGGCGGCGAACCCGGAGTCCACGGCGCGCGTGGACGGCGTGGATGGCCTAGTGGTGTTGGATACCAACGTCACCGAAGAGCTCGAGGCTGAGGGCTGGGCCGCGGATGTCATCCGCGGCCTGCAGGATGCCCGCAAGGCAGAGGACTTCGTGGTCACCGACCGCATCACGGTGGTCCTGTCTGTCCCTGCGGAGAAGGAAGAGTGGGCCAACCGCCACCGCGAGCACATCGCGGCAGAGGTGCTCGCCGTCGACTTCACCGTGACGACCCAGCCTCTCGAGGCTGGTGCCGACAAGAACGTCCACGACGTTCTCAAGGGCGTAACCGCCACGGTGGCTAAGGCCTAAGACGGCAACAGCGACGTTAACGGTCGCAGAAAAGCTCCGCTTCCCGGATGTGGGAGGCGGAGCTTTTAGCATCTGTGCACAGGTAGCGCAGTGCGGCCCAGGGGAGGGCGCCCGACTGGTGGGGCCGGTGCTAGCGGCGAGTGCCGGGCAGGTGCGCGCGCCAAGCAAGGATGACATTGATGAGGCAGACCAGAGCCAAGAAGCTACCGATGCTGAACAACGCGGTGAAACCGATATAGGGTGCAAGCGCACTGAAAGCCATCGGGATGAAGAAGCCGGTGTAGGAAATGGAGTAGTACACGGCGGTCAGACCGGCGAGCTCACGCTCGCCCGCGATGCGTTGGACCTCCGACAATCCGGCGACGAGTGCTAGGCCGTATCCTGCGCCCATGGTCGCGGCGGCGGCGATGCCGAGCGGCAGGGAGAGCGAGTGGGCGGCGAAGGCTCCGAGGATGGCGCCGACGGTGATGACGAACATGGCCAGCGCCGAGGCGCGCGCAGACTTATGGGTATCCACCAGTCGGCCCAACATCTGGACAGCGACACCGCACCCCAGGGTGATAACGGTCATCAGGCCGGAGAAAGCGATGGGGGCATCGCCTGCCGAGTCGGACAACAGCTGCGGCAGGAGCGCATAGGCCGCTCCCGCGCAACCGAATACCCACGGGGCCACAGGGACGACGACGCGTAGGAAACGCTTGTGAGCAACGGCGGGAATGTGCAGCATCTCCAGCATGTCGCGCACCCGAAGCTCCAAGATGGTGGTCTTGACGTCGCCCCGGGTGGGCTGGCGGGTCTCCGGAGTATGCAGGATCCACACGGCGGTCAGCAACGTAAGCAGCATGTGGAGGATATAAGCCGTGTGCGTCGGCCACGGACCCCACTGGGCGAGCACCGAAGCGATGCCCGCGCCGACGAGGAAACCGGCAGTCAAACACAAGGAAGCCTTGCGGGCGCCCGCCGCCGGGTCACCGCCAGCCTCGTGATGAGCTCCGTAATCCACGTTGAGCCCACGGCCATGACCAAGCCCAAAGCCATGCCGCATAGGACACGCCCCAGCGCGATGATGAGCGGCTCGTTGGGCGCGATGGACAGCAAGAAAGACCCCGCCAAAGACAGCGGCGCTGCGGGGAGCAACAGGGGGCGGCGGCCAAGCAGATCGGACAGTGGGCCGCCGATCAGAAGGGCGGGGATGATGCCCACGACGTAGGCGGCCAAGAGCCCGTTGACCGTCACCTGGGAAAAGTTGGAGGTCTCGCGGTACATCACCAGCAGCGGGGTGAACTCGTTTCCGCCCCACGCCACGGCGATCATGGAACCGGCGACGGGGAACCACGCGCGCGGCGACAGCGGCGTTCCGTCCGAGTGGATAGACGAGCGCGAGGAGGTGGGGCTTTCGGCAGCGTCGGTGTCCAGAATGGCGTCGTGCTCGGTGGTGGGCGCCTCGACAGCAGGGTTCGAATGCGCAGAGACAGTCACAGTTGCTTCCTTGAGGAGTTGAGGTGGGAGTGGAGTTCGGTGAGGTAGGAGTCGATGTCGCCGGAGCGGAGGGCGTCGGCAAGCAAGGCGTGTTGAGCTACGAAGGCGCGTGCCTTCTCGACGCTGCGGCCAATGGCGGTGGCAGTGAAGCGTTGTTGGCGCTCGCGCAGCGTGTGGCCAAGGTGCGCCAAGAGGCGGTTGCCGCCGTTGTCCATGATGGTCTGGTGGAACTTTGCGTCCAGTTGGGTGTAAGTGCGCAGATCAGAGTTGTCGAGGGCGGCTTTCTGTTCCTCGATCGTGGCATCGAGGACATCAGCGATAAGGCCACGCTCTTCGGCGGGGAGCTCGCATATATGGCGGGCAGAATTCTCGTCCACGAGGAGGCGTGCCTCGTAAACCTCTCGGATCTCGCGGGGGCTGATGGGAACGACCAACGCGCCGCGCTTGGGGTAGAGCTTCAAAAAGCCCTCCACCTCCAACCGGAGGAACGCCTCACGCACCGGGGTGCGGCTCATTCCTAGCTCGGTGGCAAGGGCGGCTTCGGAGAGCATGTCCGAGTCATCGACCTCGTCATCGATGATGCGGCGCTTGAGGTGCTCATAGGCCCTTTCTGCGGCAGGTACCTTGTCTTTTTGCATGCATACATGATGCATGCATGTGGGTCTTAGTGTCTAGTACCACACGCCAATCGTGGGGCATAGATCACTCATGCCGCGTGTGAGAGCTAGTTCTCTTTGCCTGCCGAGGGCTTCCTTGTGGATGCGAATATATGTTTTAGACTTGTAGCTATGCAGCGCTGGGTTCTTCACATCGACATGGATGCGTTCTTTGCCTCGGTGGAACAGCTCACCCGACCCACCCTGCGTGGCCGGCCGGTGTTGGTGGGAGGGACATCCGGCCGCGGGGTCGTCGCGGGTGCGTCCTACGAAGCGCGCGCTTATGGTGCGCATTCCGCCATGCCCATGTTCCGCGCGCAGCAGCTTGTGGGTTATCGAGCCGTGGTGGTGCAACCGCGCCGGGCGGTCTATTCGGCAGCCTCGCGCCGGGTGTTTGGAATTATTGCGCAGCACGCCGGGGTAATCGAACAACTATCTATCGATGAGGCCTTTATGGAGCCTGAGGCACTCGTCGGTGCCTCACCAGCCGAGGTCCGCGAGTGGGCAGAGAACCTCCGCCGCGTGATTCGAACGGAGACGGGCCTTCCCAGCTCTATTGGAGCGGGTGCGGGAAAGCAGAGCGCGAAGATCGCCTCCGGGGAAGCTAAACCGGATGGCACCTTCGTGGTCCCGCAGGAGCGCTTCGACGAGCTCATTCACCCGCTGCCGGTGGGCAAGCTCTGGGGAGCGGGCCCAGTTACGCAGCAGAAATTGGCCGCCATCGGAGTGGAGACCATCGGCCAGTTGGCGGCGATGAGCCGCAAGGAAGTCGAGATTTCACTCGGCAGCGTGGTGGGGGTGCAGCTGTGGGAGCTTGCCCAGGGAATTGACGAGCGCCCCGTCGCCCCGCGCGCGATTGCCAAACAGATCTCCACCGAATTCACCTACCCAACGGATCTGCGCACGGCAGCCGAGGTAGACGCGGCGCTGATCCGCGCGGCACACGGTGCTCATTCTCGGTTGCTCAAGGATGGGCGCGGCGCGCGCACGGTGACGGTGAAGCTGCGGATGGCGGACTTTCACATCGAGTCACGCTCAGCCACCTTGCCCTACGCCACCGATGACCTGAAGGTGCTCGAAGCCAAAGCACTGAGCTTGGCCCGCTACCCGGAGGAGCTCGGACCGATCAGGCTGGTGGGCGTGAGCTACTCAGGGCTGGAAGAAGCCCGCCAAGACGTGCTCTTTCCGGAACTGGACCGTGAGATTGTGCGCCGGGCGCCGGACACGGACTACGAAACCGGGGTCAGTGATTATCTGCCTGGGACGCCATCTGTCCCCGAGAGTGTTTCCCCGGCGGGTGGAGCTGCGGATTCCGAAGAATCGCTGAGTCACCGGTGGCGCGCGACCCAAGACGTCTACCACCCGACTTCGGCCACGGCTGGATTCAGGGCTCGGGCCACGGGGTGGTCAGCGTGCGCTTTGAAACCCGCGCTACGGGCCCGGGGTTCGTGCGCTCCTTCGCGGCTGAGGATGGAGACCTTCGCCCCGCCGACCCGCTGGACTCGCTGGCGTGGGAGGACATCACGCCGGATGAAGACGCCGACCCCGAGGACGCGGTAGAGGCCCCACCACGAGAGGACAGCTAGCTCGCGGTATAGGTCGTGGCAGGCGGGGTCGAGCTAAACATCTCGCCCACCGGGGTACCCGTGGCGAGGGCAGCGGCGAGCATGATGCGGGCTTGGCCTGCGCGGAATCCGCCGGAAGCCACCGCGCCCATTTCGCCCAAGGTGGCTCCACCGCCTGCACCGCCATAGGCCAGCTTTGTCACTCCATAAGGCGTGCGGGTGCTAATCACGACGGGCACACCCGCCTGCAGCGCGCGGGTTACCCCAGCACCCATCTCCGCGCCCATGTTGCCCGAGCCCATCGCCTCGATGACGAGGCCGGAGGTGTGGGGGAGGGAGGCGTCGACAAGCGTGGCGCCGGCGCCCGGGTAAGCCGCGATGATCTCAACGGGGTGATTGGCCAAGGGCGCCAGGGGGAGGGGCTCTAAGGAGGTTTCTCCCACCGGCAGCTCCTCAAAGCCGTTGAGCTGCGACGTGTGCCACTTGCGCGCGCCACGCCCAGGGATGGTGCGGCCGCCAAACTGCACCCACACACCCGGCTTCCCAGAACACAGAAGCTCATAAGCATCGCGCAGGTTGCGCGGTCCGTCACCATCCGGGTGGTCAAAGGCGCGCTGCGCGCCCGTGAGCACGATGGGGCCCGCACCGAGGTCGAAAAGAGACAACGCTAGGGCGGTCTCCTCCATGGAATCGGTGCCATGCGTAATGAGTACGCCGTCGATGTCCGGGCGGGCCAGCTGGTCACGTACGCACAGCAGCAGCTCATCGAGGTCTGCCAAAGTAATCGAGCTGGAGTCCAGGGCGCGGAACTCCACCACCTCGATATCGTGAGGGCTGCCCGCAGTCCCCAGGGATGCGGCCAGCTGCTGGCCGCTGACGGTGGGGACGAGGGAGCCGTCACGGACCGTCGTGCAGGCGATGGTGCCACCGGTGGCGATGAGTGCAAAAGTCATGCCAGCAGGCTACTACAAGCGCACACCTGCGCGGGAAACCCAGGGTGAAGCTCGCGGGCGCTAGAGTAAAAGGGATGAACCACGATCCCCAACGTGAGGAGTATTTGTGAAATCCTTCAAGCTGAGCGCCGCCGTCCTGGCTTTGGGCGCCGCGACTGCCCTGTCCGCCTGCTCGTCTTCCGACGATGGCGCGGCCGAGAACAGCACCGCCGCTAAGCCCTCGGGCGAAACCTCCGCCTCGCAGGTTGTCTCCACCGAGATGCCCTCCGTGGAGGAACTCAACGAGATCCTGGCCAAGGCCGCCGACCCGAACCTGCCGCAGGAAGAGAAGGTGCAGCTGGTCCAGGGCAGCGAGACGGCGCCGGAGCTTTTCGACGTCATGTCGCAGTCCCAGGCCGAATCCGGTGCCACCTTCGAGGTCGTGGCCCCGGTCATCCCTGGCCTCGTGCCGGATTCCGCGCTCGCTACCGTCCACATCAATACCCCTGATGGCCAGCAGCAGACCGCTGACCAGGTGGAGTTCATCAACGAGGGTGGTACGTGGAAGCTGTCTAAGACCTGGGCTTGTGTCTTGGTCACCAACATCGTCCCGCCGGAAGAGGTCCCGGAGATGTGTGCGGACTCCGTGCCGGAAGGCGCTGGCGCCGAGGAAGGCGCTGAGGCGCCTGCCGACGCCCCCGCAGAAGGTGCTGAGGCTCCCGCCCAGTAAAACCAGGTTTTCATAACTTAAGCGCCCGCCACTCGCTACTTAAGCGCCCGCCACTCGCTGGATCTCATGCCAGCCAGGTGGTGGGCGCTGCCTTGTGCGGAGGCTGTCTCGCGGTGATCTCGCGCGGGAAGGTGAGGCGCGAAGCAGGCTACTCGGTGGTGAACTCCATCTCGGTGGCGCTGGTTTGCACCACGCGAAGATCAGAGCCTTCCGCACCATAAGAAATCGCGGTGGTCACGGAGACATCGCCGGCGGTGGGAAGCGGCTTGGTCAGATCAACGGTAACGGAGCCCTCCGAGGTCGATGTGTGGTCCGTAACCTTCAGCTCCTTGCCACGTAGCTCTTCGGGGGCGTCGGCGCCGTCGAAGGATAGTGCGCCCAGGGAAGGCCGCTGCTCAATCTTCACGCTGAGCTCAGCGACATCCCCGTCCAGCTTGTCCAAGGTATACGTTGTGGTTTGCAACAGCGTGGATTCGCCAGTGACGCGCGATTCCACCACCCATGTCGCGCCGCGGCCGATTTCCTCATCTGGGAAGACGATGGGCAGGGAGGTCAGGCTGGTGATGGCGCGCTCGACTGTGCTGCGGGCCTGATCGGTCGCCGCCTGCGGGGCGGCTAAGCGTAGCGAATTCATCTGGCCCGTATCTGTGCCGCGCCACCCAAACTGGAAGCCTTCGGCGGAGGAGACATCCGCGCCGTCAGCCTCAGGCTTGCCTACGGTGACGAAGGCGTTGCGGCTCGCCGGGAGCTGGCCTTCGACGTTCTCGGTGGCGGCCTCCACCGAGGCCCGCAGCGGAAGAGTGACCTTGTCCTGAGCCTCCGGTGACGGGGCCGAGCTGCCGTCCTTGCGTAGTTGCTGGTCGAAGCCCGTGGCGACCTCATACGTTAGTTCCTGCGTGGCATCGAGGTCCTTGTACGCCAGGACGCGGCTGGCGCCGTCACCGGGCTCCAAGAGGGTGACGCGCGGGGCATCGAGGGCCAAGCCGACCGGTTCTTCGACTGGCTTGGCCGGCTGGGAATAGGAACATCCGCTCAGCGCGCCGGCTACTCCTAGGACGGTGGCGGACAGGACTGCTAGAGCTCTCACACGAAACACGCATTCCAAATTACCGGATAAGCCTGTTTAGAATGGAACGGGTGAAAGTAAGGAGTTATATCGGAGTGATGGTTGCGGTGGTGCTCGGTGTGGCCGCCGTCGACCAAGCCGTGAAGGCACTGATGCTGTCCATCCTCACGGAAGGCGAAGCCCTACCGGTAATCGGTGATTGGTTCCGCTTCTACCTTCTGTTTAACCCCGGCGCCGCCTTCTCCATGGGAGGGGAAGGCTCGACGTGGCTGTTTACTACTATCCAACTCGCCTTCGTTGTTGGCGTAGCAATCGCCGCCCCGCGCATCCATGACAAATGGCAGGCCATTGGGCTGGCGATGATCGCCGGTGGCGCATTGGGCAATCTCATCGACCGCCTCGTGCGCGAGCCCGGTTTTTGGTTCGGCCACGTGGTGGATTACATCTCCGTGGGCAGCTTCGCTGTTTTCAATATCGCGGATGCGGCCATTACCTGTGGAGTCGTGGTCTTCATCATTGCGATGTTTTGGGCGGAGATGCACGAGAAAGCTGAAGAAAAGGAAACGGGGGGAGAGTAATGCGCGAAAGCCGTAGGTTGCCGGTGCCCGAAGGGCTCGATGGCATGCGCGTGGATGCCGCCTTAGCCAAGCTCCTGGGCATTTCCCGCGCCCGCGTGGCCCAGCTGTGCACGGCGGGTGACGTGGAAATCGACGGTGCGGCCGTGGGCAAGTCCGAGCGCTTAAGCGCCGGTGGCTGGATCGACGTCATGATGCCAGCGCCCGAGGAGCCGCTCATCCCCAAGGAGGAGCTGGTGGAGGGCATGGATGTCCTCTACGCGGACGAGGATGTCATCTGCGTGTTCAAGCCCGTGGGTGTGGCTGCGCACCCGACTTTGGGCTGGGATGGGCCCACCGTCATCGGCGGGCTGCGGGCGGCGGGCTATGCGCTTGCCGACGCCGGCCCTACCGAACGCAAGGGCATCGTCCACCGCCTCGACGTGGGAACCTCAGGCGTCATGGTGGTAGCCGCTAGTGAGCGGGCCTACTCGCAGCTCAAGAACGCCTTCCGCGAGCGCACCGTGAAAAAGACCTATCACGCCGTGGTCCAAGGCCTGCCCGATCCCATCGTCGGCACCATTGATGCGCCTATCGGGCGCCATCCTTCCGCGGGGTGGAAGTTTGGGGTCATTGATGACGGCAAGCCGGCGGTGACGCACTACACGCTGCTCGAGGCCTTCCGCGAGGCCAGCCTCCTCGAAGTCCACCTGGAGACCGGCCGCACCCACCAGATCCGCGTGCACATGTCCGCCACGGGGCATCCCTGCGTGGGCGACCCGATGTATGGCTGTGATCCGAACCTGGCGAAGCGCGTGGGGCTTAACCGCCAGTGGTTGCACGCGGTCGAGCTCGGTTTTACCCACCCCGGAACTGGCAAGTGGTTTGAATGCACCGCACCCTACCCGGACGATCTGAAGCACGCCGTGGAGGTATTGCGCGGATGAGCCCGCAGCGGAGCACGCGCCAGCGCATCTACCGGCGCCGCCGTGCCGCGGCACTGGTGCTGCTGGCCGTGTTGGCGCTGGTGGTGATTGTCCTTTTCGGTCTGCTTGGCACGCAGCCTCGCTCGGCGTTGCAGGGAGACCAGCTGGGCCCGGATGGAACCGAGACTGCCGCCGAATACCGCGAGCGCGCGGAGGCCTCGCTGGCGCAGGCGGATAAGCCAGCCTATGCGCTGGTGGGTTTTAATAAGCCGCTGAGTCCACACGACGTCTCTGAGGCTCTGCAACCAATCCAGCGGATGGATGCCATCGTGATTGGGCTGGCCGCTCCTATCGCTGTTCCCGAACCCGTCGCAGGAGCCGAGCGCGCCGACGTCATCGAGGCGGTGTTCGCCCGCGTGGCTGCGCAAGCCAATGGCATGGGCGAGGAAGTCCCCACGCACGTTGATGCGGTGGTGGTCTATTCTGCGGGCACCCAACTGCGCGCACTCGCCTCCGACCCGCGGGTCGATACCGTGGAGGTTGCCCCCGACGATGCCGCCTGGGGATCCTTCGGCGTGCGCCCGCCCGCTAACGTCGGACAGAACGAGAACCGCTAAAACAGTCAAGGAGAAGACATGCGTTTGTTTCCGAACACCTCTACGTGGCCGCCGAACTACCGCTTTGCTTACCTCTTGATGTGGGCGGGCGCGTTCATCGCCTCCGGGGCTGCCATCGCGCAAGGTATCTGGGGTGCCGACAAGCTCACCTTCGGCATTCTCGTCGTGGTGGCCATCTACTGCATCGCCATGGCCATTCTCATGCCGCGGTGGGCGCTGAACGCGCGCGAGGAATCCGCCCGGCGCGCCCAGGCTAAGCAAGCGCGCGAGGAGCTGAAGCGCCGCTAGTCCTCTGCGGTGGCGCGTGACTCGCCAGCGGGGTGGAGGCGGGCGCGGCGTCGAGAAGCGCGGCCCATGCGTACCAAGTCTGCAAGGTAGATGATCACCGCAACCCAGATGATGGCGAAGCCGATCCAGCGTTCGGTGGACATGTGCTCCTGGGTCACGAACAGCGCCCACAGCATCTGCATGATGGGGGTCATGTACTGCAGCATGCCGAGGGTAGACAGGCGCAGGTGCTTAGCACCCTGCGCGAAACACAGCAGCGGTAGGGCAGTGACGAGGCCGGAGGTAATCAGCAGTGCGACGTGCCCGGGGCCTTCGGTAGTGAAGGTGGATTCGCCCTGTGCTTGGAGGTAGCCCAGGTAGATGAGTGCGAAGGGGAGCATGACAATTGTTTCCGCGGCCACCGACCCCATGGAGGAGACCGTGATGCGCTTTTTAAGCAGGCCGTAGATACCGAAGCTGAAGGCTAGGGCCAGTGAGTAGTAGGGGGCCTGACCGGTCATGAAGGTTAGCCACAACACGGCGATGAAGGCGATGCTGACCGACGCCACCTGCGCCTTCGTCAGCTTTTCCTTGAGGAAGATGATTCCTAGGGCCACGGAGACGAGCGGGTTGATGAAGTAGCCAAGTGCGGCATCGGCCACGTGGTCGCTGTTGATGGCGATGACGTAGGTTCCCCAGTTGATGGTGATGGCCACGCCGCAGGCGAGCATCCACCCCCAGGTGCGCAAGCTGAACGCGCGTAACTCGCGCCAGCCGCCGGTTACCAAGAGCATTGCGGTGACAAGAACCGCGGTCCACACGATGCGGTGGGCCAAGATCTCGAAAGGGCTGGCGGGGCGCAGCAGCGGGAAAAACGCCGGGAAGAAGCCCCACATGAGATAGGCAGCAATGGTGTAGAACATTTAAGAAAATGTACCTCAGCGAGGACCTACGGGCGAAGTTTGACGTCCCCGCTAAGATGAGCCGCATGGCCAAAAACTCCTCCTTCGTCCATCTGCACAACCACACCGAATTCTCCATGCTGGATGGCATGGCCAAGGTGGACATGTTGGCGGATGAGGTCCTCCGCCAAGGTATGCCTGCAGTCGGCATGACCGACCACGGCAACATGTATGGCTCCAATGCCTTCTATCAACGGATGACCAGCGCCGGTATTAAACCCATCATCGGCATCGAGGCCTACCTGGCTCCTGAGTCACGTTTCAACAAGAAGCGCGTGCTGTGGGGAACCCCGGACCAGAAACGTGATGACGTTTCCGCCTCCGGCGCTTACCTGCACCAGACCATGCTGGCGGAGAATGAAACCGGCCTACGGAACCTGTTCAAGCTTTCCTCCCTGGCTTCCTACGAGGGTCAGTTAGGCAAGTGGCCGCGCATGGACGCGGAGCTTATTGCCGAGCACGCCGAAGGCATCATCGCGACCACCGGCTGCCCCTCCGGCGACGTGCAGACCCGCCTGCGCTTGGGCCAGTTCAACGAGGCTCTCGAGGCCGCTGCCATGTGGCAGGACATCTACGGCAAGGACAACTTCTTCCTGGAGCTCATGGACCATGGGCTGGACATCGAGAAGCGCACGCGCGACGGCCTGCTGGAGATCGGCCGCAAGCTGGACTTGCCGCCGTTGGTGACCAATGACTGCCACTACGTGCTGGAGTCTCAAGCCCCGGCGCACGAGGCCATGCTGTGCGTGCAGACCGGCAAGACGTTCATGGACCCGGACCGTTTTAAGTTCGACGGCACCGGCTACTACATCAAGACTGCTGCGCAGATGCGTGAGCTGTGGGATCACATGGTGCCGGAGGCCTGCGATAACACCCTGTGGATTGCCGAGCGCGTGCAGGACTACGGTGCGATTTGGGAGGAGCACACCCACGATCGCATGCCGATTGCCGACGTCCCCGAGGGCCACACCCCAACCTCCTGGCTGACCCACGAGGTGATGGAAGGACTGAAGGATCGCTTCAACGGTGGGGATGTGCCGCAGGAGTACATCGACCGCGCTGAGTACGAGATCAGCGTCATCGACATGAAGGGCTACCCCTCCTACTTCCTCATCGTGGCCGAGCTCATCAAGCACGCCCGCTCCATTGGCATTCGCGTCGGTCCGGGCCGTGGTTCGGCGGCCGGTGCACTCGTGGCCTACGCGCTGACTATTACTAACATTGACCCCATCGAGCATGGCCTGCTCTTCGAGCGATTCTTGAACCCGGAGCGTCCCTCCGCACCTGATATCGATATCGACTTTGATGATCGCCGCCGCGGCGAGATGATTACCTACGCCGCCGATAGGTGGGGCGAGGACAAGGTTGCCCAGGTGATCACCTTCGGCACCGTGAAGACCAAGCAGGCAATTAAGGACTCCGCCAAGGTGCACTTTGGCCAGCCGGGCTTCCAGATGGCGGACCGCATTAATGGTGCGCTGCCGCCTGCCATCATGGCCAAGGACATCCCGCTCGCCGGCATCATGGACCCAGAGCACGAGCGCTATTCGGAGGCGACCGAGGTCCGGCAGATGATTGAGACCGACCCGGACGTGAAGAAGATTTATGAGACCGCCCGCGGCCTCGAGGGCGTGGTCCGCCAGGCCGGCGTGCACGCTTGTGCGGTGATTATGGCCTCTGTGCGGCTTATGGACCACATCCCGATGTGGAAGCGCCCTGCCGACGGCGCCTACATCACTGGCTGGGACTACCCGGCCTGTGAGGCCATCGGCCTGCTGAAGATGGACTTCTTGGGCCTGCGCAACCTCACCGTGATCGGTGACTGCCTGGAAAACATCAAGAAAAACCGCGGCGAGGAAGTCCACCTAGAAGACCTCCATGCCGACGACCCGAATGCCTCAAAGGTCTATGACCTGCTCTCACGCGGCGATACCCTGGGCGTGTTCCAGCTCGACTCGGGCGGCATGCAGGAGCTGCTCAAGAGAATGAAGCCAACGGGCTTTAAGGACATCGTGGCGTCACTGGCGCTCTACCGTCCAGGACCGATGGGCGTGAACGCGCACTGGGATTACGCGGACCGCAAGAACGGCCGCAAGGAAATTACCCCAATTCACCCCGAGCTGGAGGAGCCGCTCAAGGAGATCCTCGATGAGACCTACGGTCTCATCGTGTACCAGGAGCAGATCATGCGTATCTCGCAGAAAGTGGCAAACTACACCGCCGGCGAGGCCGATGGCTTCCGTAAGGCCATGGGTAAGAAGAAGCCAGAAGTGCTGGCCCAGCAGTATGACAAGTTCTGGGGCGGCATGAAGGACAATGGCTACTCCAAGGAAGCCATGGACGCTCTGTGGGGCACCATTGAGCCCTTCGCCTCCTACGCGTTCAACAAGTCCCATGCCGCGGGTTATGGTTTGGTGTCCTTCTGGACGGCCTACCTCAAGGCCTACTATGCGCCGGAATACATGGCCGCACTGTTGACCTCGGTGGGTGACAAGAAGGACAAGTCCGCCATCTACCTGGCTGACTGCCGCCACCTGGGCATCCGCGTGCTCTCCCCAGATGTCAACGAATCGGTGGAGACCTTCCAGGCTGTCGGCGAAGATATTCGTTTCGGCATGGGCGCTATCCGCAATGTCGGTGGGGAAGTGGTGGATTCCATCGTGAAGACGCGCCGGGAGAAGGGTGCTTTTACGTCCTTCTCCGACTACCTGGACAAGATTGAGCTGGCGGCCTGTTCGAAGCGCGTCACCGAATCCCTCATCAAGGCCGGTGCTTTCGATTCCTTGGAACATCCGCGCAAGGGCCTCATGCTCATCCATGAAGATGCCGTCGATTCAGTGCAAACGACCAAGAAAGCAGCCGACAAAGGCCAATTTGACCTCTTCGCTGGCTTTGGCGGCGGGGATGAACAGGGCGACTCTGTTTCCGCCTTTGCCATCGATATCCCGGAGGAGAACTGGGACCGTAAACACGAGCTGGCTTTGGAGAGGGAGATGCTCGGTCTGTACGTGTCCGGCCACCCTCTCGATGGCTTCGAGGAAGCGCTCAACGCGCAGACCGACACCCCGATTACGAAGATCCTCAACGGTGAAGTGGGCAATGGCCAGGAGCTCGTGATTGGCGGCATCATCTCAGGTGTGGATAGGCGCTTTTCCAAGCGCGATGGTTCGCCCTGGGCCATCGTCAGCATCGAAGACCATAACGGCGCGCAGGTGGATATCCTCGTGTTCAACCAGGTCTACTCGCTGGTAGCCCCGCAGATTGCGGAAGACAACATCATCCTGGCCAAGGTCCAGGTGAAGATCCGCGATGAGCGCATGTCCCTGTTCTGCTCCGATATCCGCGTTCCCGATTTGGGGCCGGGCAACGGCGCCGGCCTGCCTCTGCGCCTGACCATGCGCACGGATCAGTGCACGATGGACAACATTGCGCGGCTCAAGCAGGTCCTGGTCAACAACAAGGGTGAGTCCGACGTGTACCTCACGCTTGTCGACGGCGAAGAGTCCACCATGATGGTCCTCGGCGAACATCTGCGTGTGGAGCGCTCCAGCAACCTCATGGGTGATCTCAAGGCGACGATGGGCGCCGGCATCCTTGGGTGAGCCCACCTGCTGGGGCCGCGTGCTGAATAAAAGTGCAGAACGAAGCGGGCTGTGCTTCGCCCGTGGGTTACGCTAGACAGCACAGTCTAGTTGAAAGGGAATGTACCTCCTATGGTCAATAAGATCCGCACCACCCACGTCGGCTCGCTGCCACGCACCAAGGAGCTGCTGGAGGCTAACCTCGAGCGCTCCGCCGGCACCATCTCCGATGAGAAGTTCCACGAGATTCTGGAGCGTTCGGTCGCTGACGTGGTCAAGCGCCAGGTTGATCTCGGCATCGACATCATCAACGAGGGCGAATACGGCCACATCACCTCTGGCGCTGTGGACTATGGTGCCTGGTGGAACTACTCCTTTACCCGCCTGGGTGGACTGACCATGACGGACAAGGACCGCTGGGAAATCGGTGACAAGATCCGTTCCGAGCCGGGCAAGATTCGCCTTTCCTCGATGAAGGATCGCCGCGACCGCGCACTGTTCGCCGAAGCTTACAACGATCCGGATTCGGGTATCTTTACCGGCCGCAAGAAGGTCGCTAACCCGGAGTTCACCGGCCCGGTTACGTACATCGGCCAGGAGCAGGTCGAGGCGGACGTGAAGCTGCTTGCCCACGCCCTCCCCGAAGGCACCGAAGGCTTCGTCGCCGCCCTATCTCCGGGTGCTGCGGCACGTCTGCCCAACAAGTACTACGAGGATGAGTCCGATCTCGTGCGTGCGTGTGGCGAGGCGCTCAAGGTGGAGTACAAGGCCATTACCGATGCCGGTCTAACAGTCCAGTTCGATGCCCCGGATCTGGCCGAAGCTTGGGACTCGGTGGTCCCGGAACCGACCGTAGAGGACTTCCAGGCATTCCTGCGCGAGCGCATTGACATCCTCAACGAGTCCATCAAGGATATCCCGCGCGAGCAGACCCGCCTGCACATCTGCTGGGGTTCCTGGCATGGCCCGCACGTGACGGATATTCCGTTCGCGGACATCATTGAAGAGATCCTGCAGGCCAAGGTCGGCGGCTTCTCCTTCGAGGGCGCCTCGCCGCGCCACGCACACGAGTGGCGCGTGTGGCAGGACCACAAGCTACCGGAGGGCACTGTCATCTACCCGGGTGTGATTTCGCACTCGACAAACGCGGTGGAGCACCCGCGCCTAGTGGCGGATCGCATTATCCGTTTCGCCGAGCTGGTGGGCCCCGAGAACGTCATCGCGTCGACGGACTGCGGTCTCGGCGGACGCCTGCACCACCAGATCGCGTGGGCAAAACTGGAGTCCCTCGTCGAAGGCGCACAGATCGCCACGGAGGAACTGTTCTAACCCGCCGCCCAGGCTGGGGCACGCACATGCTTTAGTGCGCGGTCCGTCCGAGGGCGAAATAAAAAGGCGCGAACCACACTTGGTTCGCGCCTTTGAGATCGTGCGGTAGGGAATTATTCCTCAGCCGCGTCAGCCTCTTCCTTCTTCTTGGTGTTATCCCAGTAGAAACCATGACTCTTGAGGAAGGCACGCAGGTCGTTGAGAACAGCCGGGTTGGACTGCGCGACCGCGGCCAGCAGGTTGATGCCGACGGAGAGTAACGCAACTGCGCCACCGATCCACGCAAAGACCTCCTCGGCCGTGTCATTGGGGCGTGCAGACTGTACCCAGTCCGGCATCTCGTCCCATTCCTTCTCCAGCTCAGCGTCCTTTTCTTCCTGGACGCAGTCTGGCTCTGTTGGCATTCCCGAGGAACCATAACCGTTAAGGATGCCGAGTCCGAGCTCCTGCGGCCCCATGAAGGACGAGCCCGCGGTGTCATCGGCCACCGCGTTTTCGTGCTCCTCGCGCGCCTTGCGCACCGCGTCCGCGCACTCCTCGGAAAGGCCGGAGGTGTTGATGTGACCGATGTTCATCGAGCTTCCGCCAGTGGAGCTCTGGCCGCTCTGGGGCTGGGCACTACCAGAAGCGTCGTCGCTGCAGCCAGCGGAGTTACCAGGGTCATCGTCGTGGCGCACACTGCGATCAGGGAGGTTGAAAGGCGCATAATCAGAGGGTTCTCCTTGGGAAGGGATGCGAGGGGATGAGAAAAAAGGGGGAGGGGCTTCGAGCAAGCCCATCTCAATGTAGCAGCCCTCCCCAGGAGCGCGGTAGGGGCTAGAGGAACTTCTCCAGCTGCTCGCGCAGCGGCGCAGGAGCCAGGCTGAGAACCGTTTCACGGATACCCGGGGCGCGCAGCAGGCCTACGGCAGCGGCTAGGGCGGCGATGGCACCGATGACAGAACCAGCGATGATGGCCGCGGTGGACGGGCGGGAGCTCTGGCCGTCCTTGTTCTGGTCGTCCTGGTCCTGCGAGTCATCGCCAGGGTTCTCATCCGGATTCTCGTCCGGCTTCTCCTCGTCGTCCTTGTCGCCGGCGAGGAGATCCTTCACGGAGTAGACGGTCGTGGTTCCGGATACCTCGTTGCCGACGATGAGCAGGTACTCGCCGTTGGGGGAGTCCGCCTTGTCGACGAAGGCAAAGCCCTCCGGGCCTAGGTCGCCGGCAGCAGCGGACTCGTCGGTGGAGAAGTCGCGGTTGTTGACGTAGGTAACGAAGGAAGAGTTAGCAGGGTCGGTGACGTCGTAGACAAAGATGCCGCCGACGCGCTCCGCGCCGATGAAGGCGTAGGTGCGGTCTCCCACGGTGCCGATAGTGAGAGCCTCGGGCTCGGGGCCCTTGTTGTCGGAGCGGTCATCAAACTCGGCGCTCTCATTATCGGCGTTGTGGTGGAACACGCCCGGCTCGTTGAGCTCGGCGGTGATCTTTTCGAACTCGGCACCGGAGTCGAAGACAACGTTGCCCTCCGCGTCGTAAATGCTGAAGGAGCGGGAGCCGTAAGCATAAAGCTCGTCGAAGCAGCCCTTCTCTTCGTTCCAGCCAGAGGCGTTGCTCAGTTTCAGGTTTCCGGCTTCCTTCTTGTCGGCGAGCTTGTCCAGGTCGACGTCGCCCAGCGCGCCCTCGCACACCTTGCCCTCCTCGACAACGTCCTTGAGCTCCACCTCATCGGTGTAGACGCCGGAACCGCCGTCCTTCTCCTCCACGCCCCATTCGCGGGCGTCGCCCTCGTTCGCGGTGGCGAAGTAGGTCTGTCCGCCAGCGGTGAAGGCACCGATGGAATCGGGCATGGACAGACCCTTAACCGGGATGGTGCGCAGCTCCGCCTTGTCATCCTTGTTCGAGGGGTCCAGCGGGACTGTCGAGTGATCCGCAATGTGTGCAGGCAGAATCTTTTCCACGGTGGCGGACTCGATGTCAATGACACCGATGGCGTTGGCCTCCTGCAGCGTTACAAAGGCCTTGCCGTCCTGGGAGGTGATGTACTCCGGCTCGAAGTCGATGGAGGGCTTGGACTCGTGCGCGGAGGGGCCAAAGACGCGCACGCCCTCCGGCAGAGGCTGACCGTCGAAGGCAGTGAATCCGGCGATGCGGGCGTCCGCTTGGGTTGGAGCCTCAACACCCTCCGGCAGCTTAATGACGGAGACGGAACCTTCCGGGTCCGTGACGTAATCGGTGCCCTCGGCGTTGAGCTCGTTCGAGGGCTCGCCCTCATTGGCCAAAAGAGCGTAGCCACCATCGGCGGTGATGTGGACGTTGTCCGGCAAAGCGCCCACCATCACGCGGCCCAATTCGGCGGTCGCTAGGTCTTCGGCCGCGGCGTTGAAGAACAGTGCTTCGCCCTCCTCGGTCTTGTCCGCTTGCTGGACGGCGGCCACAGCCAGGCCATCGGGGCGCACGGCCACGGAGTTGATTTCCTTGCCCTCGCCAGCAGAAATGGAACCGATGAGCGTGAGCTTGGTCGGATCCGAAGCATCGAGGACATCAATCTGGCCCGCATGCGCGTTGACGGTGAGAATGCGCTTGGAGGCCGGGTGGAAGGCCACGATCTCTGCGGCGGACTCTTCGTAGACCCCAGACTCATAGGTGCCAATCGGGGTGACCTTGAGGTTAGCGTCGGCAGCAGAGTGCTCGATGACATTCTCTACAATCGCAGCCGAGGAAGTCGGCACAGCCAGGCTAATGCACGTGGCGGTCGCAGCGCACAGGGTGAGGGAGCGGCGGGAGATAGAACGAGACATGCAGAAAGACTCCTTGTTGCGAGACGAAAAGATTCCGCACCACCGTACGTTTTGCCCCTAGTGCTTTTGGGGAACAGTAAGTTGCGGCCAAGCGAGATCTGGGTAAACGTTCGGTGAACCGGTCGATTGCTAGGTAATGTGCGACGCGTGGAGGGCGGGGCGCTAAAATAAGCCACCATGACAACCATCCCGCAAGACTTCGAGCCTATCCACGCCTCTGATATCCAACTGGCCCAATCGCGAATTAGCTCGGAGATTGCCCCCACTCCGCTGCAGTACTGCCCGCGCCTGTCCCAAGAGACAGGTTATGAAGTGTACCTGAAGCGCGAAGACCTGCAGGATGTGCGCTCCTACAAGATCCGCGGGGCTATTTACGGCATGTCAAACCTCAGCGAAGAGCAGCGCACGCAGGGGATAGTTACCGCCTCGGCGGGAAATCACGCCCAGGGCGTCGCCTACGCCTGCCGCACCATGGGAATCCACGGCAAGATCTACGTGCCGGAACCGACCCCGAAGCAAAAACGCGACCGCATCCTGGTTCACGGTGGTGATTTCGTGGAGTTGGTGGTCACCGGCGCTAACTTCGACGAGGCGGCTGCGGCCGCGCACGCGGATGCCTCCGAGCGCGGCGCCTTTTTCATCGAGCCTTTCGACTCGCGCGATACCGTCACCGGTCAGGGGACTGTGGCCGCGGAAATCGTGTCCCAGCTGTCCTCGATGGGCAAGTCCTTGGATACCGTGGTGGTCCCCGTGGGCGGCGGCGGACTCATTTCCGGCATCACCTCTTACCTCGCCGATATGGCCCCGCGCACCGCGGTGGTGGGCATTGAGCCGGCCGGGGCGGCGTCGCTGAGCGCTGCGTTTGCGGCCGGTGAGCCGGTGACCCTGGAGACCGTCGATCCTTTCGTCGATGGTGCTGCCGTCAAGCGCATCGGCGAGCTGCCTTTCAAGATTCTGGAAGCCAACCAGGGCCGCCTGCACCATGACATCGTCTCGGAAGGCGCCGTGTGCACGGAACAGCTCGCGCTGTACCAAAACGAGGGCATCATCGCCGAACCTGCCGGCGCGCTGAGCGTGACCGGTCTGCGCACGCTCAACCTGCAGCCGGGCTCAACGGTGGTCTGCGTGATTTCCGGCGGCAATAATGACGTGCTTCGCTATGCCGAAATCATGGAGCGCTCCCTGGTGCACCGCGGACTCAAGCACTACTTCCTGGTGAACTTCCCGCAGGAGCCCGGCCAGTTGCGCCACTTCCTCCAGGATGTTCTTGGCCCAGAAGATGACATCACGCTGTTCGAGTACCTCAAGCGCAACAACCGTGAGACCGGCGCCGCGCTGGTAGGTATCGAGCTGGGGAGTGCCGCAGGCATTGACGGACTACTCGAGCGCATGGAGGCGTCGAAGCTCAATTGCCAGCAGCTTCAGCCCGGCACGCCTGAGTACGACTTCCTCGTCGCATAATGCTGGAGAGCTATCAGCGCCCCGCCGCCGGTGAGATTGTCGAGCACGAGATTGAGATCAAGCGCTCGCGGTTTATCACCCTCATCGGCCGCGCTACGACGGAAGAGGAAGCACGCACGCTTATCGACGGCGCCCGCGACCGCTTCCCTGACGCCCGCCACCACTGCTCGGCCTACATCTACCACGTTGACGGCTCGAATCCAGTGGAGCGCTCCTCTGATGATGGCGAGCCCTCCGGCACGGCGGGCAAGCCGATGCTCGATGTTCTGAAGGGCTCCGGACTGCTCGATATTTGCGCGGTCGTGGTGCGCTACTTCGGCGGTATCAAGCTGGGCGCGGGCGGGCTCGTGCACGCCTATGGCGGCGCCGTCAGCGAGACGATGGAGCAGGTTGAGCCCGTCACGCGTGCCTTGCGCGAGCTCTATACAGTCGAAGTCTCCCATGCGGAGGCCGGGCGGCTGGAGGCGGAGTTGCGCAACCGTGGCGTGGACATGGTGGATACCGCCTACGGCCAGGCGGTGACCTTCACCGTGTCTGTGGAGCCCGGCGGCAAGGAGGAACTCGCGGCGACGCTCGCGGCGCTGACCCAGGGCGAGGCAGAACCGAAGGAAGCTGGAACTGCCTGGGTCGAGCTTTCAGGCCGCTAGCTTCTGTCCATGTAGAATAAGCCCCATGACTATGCAGCGACGCCCCAACAACCCCATTGAGCAACGCAAGCAAGCCGTGCGCACCCACGCCCGCAATGGAGCTATCTGCGTCGTGGGCGGCGTCGCCGGCGGTGTCCTCTTGGGCTGGGCGCTCACCGCTTTCTGGACTTGGATGGCGATTGGCCTCGTCGTCGCCGTGGTCGGCGGCGTCTACAACTGGGTCAAGATCCAGAAGATCGTGAACGAGAACCACAACTTTTAAGAACCTATGGTGAATCAGCCCGACGGGCGGCCCGTGCGCATCGATGCCTGGGTCTGGTCCGTGCGCATGTTCAAGACGCGCTCGGAAGCCGCCACTGCCGTGCGCGCTGGGCACGTCAAACTCAACGGCAACGCCACCAAGCCCGCGCAGCAGGTTGTGCCCGGCGACCGCGTGCGCGTGTGGCGCAACCATCACGAGCATGACCTTGAGGTGCTTGCTACCGTGTCCAAGCGCGTCGGCGCCCCGATTGCGCGCACCTGTTACATCGACCATGCCCCGCCGCCACCGCCGAAGGAGTTCATGCCCTCCGTCCCGGTCCGCCCGCGCGGTGCCGGCCGCCCCACGAAGAAGGAGCGCCGGCAGATGGAGAAGTTCCGCGGCGGATTCCGCTAATTATTCCGGAAGTTCTTTAAGGCCTTCAGGCGCGCGTTCAAGCGGCGCTTGCGGTCCCTGCGGTCGCCGGCATCGGCGGTGGCCTCGATGTGCTGGGCGCCGAATTTGTTGAGCAGCAGGTCGTCGATAAGCCTGACCTGGCCCGGGCGGAAGCGGTAGCGCATGGCGTCGTGAACGTGGGCGATGTCGTCATCATCGAGTAGCTGCCTGAGCTGGCTCAAGTGTGTGATGCCGTTGTTTTCTAAAAGCTCCGCCAGGAAGCGGTAGTGCTCCGAGCGTGAACGCGGAAAGCGGTTACCCAGAATGATGGCGAGGACGCCGGGGAGGGTCTCTGCCGTGATTTCCACGTCATCGTCCGTCTCAGAGCTGGGAGCCTTGAGCGCGGCGATTTCATCGAATTGCTGATCCGCCAGCTCAATGAGGCCTGCGGCGAGCGTAAAGAGCCGATCGACCTGTGGGGAGGGAGGATTCGGACCCTGTTTGTAGCGGATATCGTGTTCGAACTCGGCCCACGCGTGCTGGAGTACGGTGCGAATCTGAATCTCGAAGGTCCAGCCGATATAAGGCTCAAGTTCCTCCAGCGTGGCGGCGCTATCCTCCGATACCGTCAGTACCAAGTGATGGGAGCCATAACCAAACCCACCGGAAATTCGCGTCTCCGCTGCCTTATCCACTGAGCGAAGCACGGTAAAGGTCTCTCCTAAAACCTCCAGGGCCTCTGGGATAATCGTGGAGTGGAAGACAGTAATCCGCACGCCCAAAACATCGTGAATATCCTCCCACGGGTTCGGATACATGAGCTCGCCGTTCTCTCGACGCTTCTTCGCCTTGGCCTTGAGCGACGGCCATTGTTTTACACGGGTGGCCACGCGGTCGAAGATAATTCCGGCGTCGTTCAGCAAGTCCTCGATGGCGTCGCGGAAGTCTTGCGCCGCGGTGGGGTGCGCGCGTACCAGGAGTGGTACTGGTTGCCCAGGCGGGACATGGATGATTCAGGCATTGTGAAGAACGTGACTCCTTTCGGCCACGGCAAGAATGACGTGAGGCGTATCTACACCTCGAGAGGGAAGCCGTTAGCCAATACTAGTGGTTGCAGGCTCAGAGGGGGACGATGGCGCGGGCGCAACTCGGCCGCGCGGCAGGCCAGTTCCGTCGCTCGCTGTGGGGAAACGTTCAGCAGCGCGTAGAGGGTGTGCGCATCAGGAACGAGGTAGGTAATACTCGTGGCTTGGCTCAAGCGTTTCAGATGATTATCCAGGATAACGAAGGCCTGCGGATGCGCCAACCACGACGATACGGTGCAGCGATGCACGCGCACCTCGAGGCTGCCTTCAGCGCCGCTGAGACTGTGCTCCGCTGGCCGGGTAAAGAAACGCAGTCCCTGCTGTGTTAACGCGCGGCGTTGAAGATTAAGCGCTGCGGTATCCCACGCTTGGCGCGTAGTCAGGCCCAGATCGTCCAACGCACGCTGGCTCACGCGCTTGGTTTCGGCACCCGTGCCGTGCACCATGGACATCGATAGCGTCCGCGAAAGCTGGATGCGCGCGGGCGAGTCGCCGAAGCCATCATCGCACAGCTTAATTCCGTTGAGCTCTTCGCTCGGGCAGAGCGAAGGGAGTAGGTGATCGACGTGAAGCGAGGTGGGCAGCGCGATGGTCATGTGTTCGTCTCCGTGAAAGGTAGGCTAGTGCGGATTCCTTGCCTTTATTGGACTGTGTCTTGCGCCCACAGGTTCCCACCGGAGAAGAGAAATTTCACCGCGCGCTAGAGCCCGGATGCCCTAGCGCGCTAGCGCCTTTTACTGCCTAGAACGGTGGGGCTTCGTCGAGCTGCAGTTCCTCTAAGAGCTTGTCGGACTGCCAGATGGCGATGTCCTGGCCGTTGCTTTGCAGCTCTTCGGCACGCTTTTCCTTCGACGTCTTGGTGGCCCACTGGCCCACGACGAGGATGGTGGTCTTCTTCGTGACGTTTTTGCCTACCTGGCCGCCGCGCTCAGCGATCTTGGACCACAACAAGCCCTTGTCGAAAGGCTCAAAGTCACCGGTGAGGGTGACATTCTGGCCAAACAACGCGCCTTCCGGGTCGGCATCGGGGTTCGGATCCGGGATGGTGTCCGGGGTGGACACGGACTGCCAGGGGGCCGGCCCGCGGCGCTGCTGCGAGGATGAGCGCTTCTTCTGAGCACCTGAGGTAGCACCCGCCATGCGGGTGTTGTCGCGGAAATCTGTACCCGCGCCTAGGTCTGCGGCGGAAAGCGGTGCGGTGTTGGCGCGGAGGACAGGGATAACCGCCTCCTCGCTTAAGGTTCCCAGGGCAAACTCGCGGGTAGAGAACAACTCCTCGATGGATCCGGAATGGCCAAAACGTTGAGCCAAGGCGCTGACGATTTCCCCAGCGGCGCGGGCATCCGCCGTGGCCTCGTGGTGCTGAAAATCTTCGGTGCCAATGTAGGAAGCAACGGTGGGAAGCTTATGGTTGGCCACGTCGATAACGCCGGCACGGGAGGCGTCGCGAGCCAGCGCTAGCGAACATGCCAGGCGCACTTCCGGGATTGGAGCCGCCGCCTTCTTGAGGCCACTGCGCAGGGCAGTGGAATCGAATTGCGCGTTGTGGGCGACCAACGTGTCGGAACCGAGGAATTCGAAGAGCTCGGCAGCGGCGTCCGCGAAGGGGGAAGCACCGGCGACGTCGTCTGCTGTGATGCCGTGGATACTGATGTTGACATCGTCGAAGTGCTCCAAACCCGGCGGGGGAGTACACAGCCACGTGCGGGACTCGGTTTCTTCACCATCGCGGAAGCGGACCGCGCCGATTTGGCAGACCGACCCCCAGTTGTCGTTAGCGGTTTCCACATCGACAGCGGTGAAATTCAGCCCGTCAACTCGGCTACTGGTCGCCGGCGCTTCGCCGCGGAGGGCGGCCTTGACCGCCTGAGCGAAGGCCTCCGCGTCCTGGCCTGGGGCGAAGCGGATGACCGTGTCCCCAGCATTCCCCGCAGCATCGACCGTGCCGCGCACCACGACCTGCCCGAAGCCCGTGGCCGTTGGCGCCGTGCACTCCACGCTCGTGGCATCGGCCATCGAGAGAGCCTCGTGGGCCGGTGCGCCGAGGGACGCAGCAAGCTGGGAGCGGCGGAACGTGAGGGCATCGGCGGTGACATCAATGACAGCGCCATGGGCGGTATAGGACACAGATTCCTTTCAGGACAGGGGAGCAGAGCGTAGGTGGTAAAGGAGCAGTCTAGTTCTCGTCTGCTCCGGCGGACTCATCGCTGTCATCGAAAACCGGCGGCTCGGTCTGGCGGAGGATGAGCGACGTGCGTGGTTGTACCACGATGGATCCCTCAGCCGCGATGAGCTTTTCTTCATCCGGGTAGCCGCCCGAGTCAGACGTATCCACGATGAGGCGCCAGCTAGCACCCAAGTCCTTCTTCGGCAGAGTGAACTCGATCTCCTCGTGGTGGGCGTTGAAAATCATGATGAAGGAATCATCCGTGATGCGCTCACCCCGGGCAGTCGTCTCCGTAATCGCGTTGCCGTTGAGGTAGACCATAAGCGCCTTACCGAACTCAAAGTCCCAGTCTTCAGGGGTCATCAGCTTGCCGGAGGGAACCAGCCACGCAATATCGCGGTCCTTCACCTCAGAGCCGAAGGGGCCGCCGGCCAAGAAACGCTGGCGACGGAACACCGGGTGGTTCTTGCGGATATTAATCAGGCGCTTGGTAAAGCCGTGCATGGCGATGTTCTTCTCTTGCTCCAACATCGACCAATCGATCCACGAAATCTCGTTGTCTTGGCAGTACACATTGTTATTACCGTTCTGGGTGCGGCCCAGCTCATCGCCGTGGCACAGCATCGGGGTGCCCTGGGACAGCAGAAGGGTGGTGAGGAAGTTACGCACCTGTCGGCGGCGAAGCTTCTTGATCTCTTCGTCGTCAGTGGGGCCCTCCACACCGTGGTTCCAGGAGCGGTTGTGGGATTCACCGTCGCGGTTGTCTTCTCCGTTTTCGGCATTGTGTTTTTCGTTGTAGGAGACCAAATCACGCAGCGTGAAGCCATCGTGCGCGGTGATGAAATTGATGGACGCGGTGGGGCGGCGGCCGTTGTTGGCGTAGAGGTCGGAAGATCCGGTCAGGCGCGAGGCAAACTCGCCCATCGTCGACGGCTCGCCGCGCC
Source organism: Corynebacterium minutissimum (assembly GCF_000988205.1). Taxonomy (GTDB): domain Bacteria; phylum Actinomycetota; class Actinomycetes; order Mycobacteriales; family Mycobacteriaceae; genus Corynebacterium; species Corynebacterium hiratae. Next base: position 99,861 of record NZ_LAYQ01000012.1, read on the forward strand.
AAAAGTCACGGACGGTATCGCGGTACTTGCCGTTCCACTCGCTCCAAATGGGCGGGAAATTACCAACCTGGTAGCCGTTATGGCCCACGTCCCAGGGCTCGGCGATGAGCTTGACCTTGGAAACCACCGGATCTTGCTGGACCAGATCGAAGAAGGTGGCCAGCTTGTCGACGTCATCAAGCTCGCGTGCCAGGGTGGAAGCGAGATCGAACCGGAAGCCGTCGACGCGCATTTCCGTTACCCAGTAGCGCAGCGAATCCATGATCAACTGGAGGGAGTGCGGGTGGCGGACATTAAGAGAGTTACCGGTGCCGGTGTAGTCCATGTAGTGCTCGGGATTGTCATCAACCAACCGGTAATAGGCGTGGTTATCAATGCCGCGGAAAGCAATGGTCGGACCCATGTGGTTGCCCTCGGCGGTGTGGTTGTAGACAACGTCGAGGATGATTTCGATGCCGGCCTCGTGGTAGGCGCGAACCATGGCCTTGAACTCGGCGACCACCTCGCCGGGCTTCTTGGCGTAGGCATAGTCCGCATGGGGCGCGAAGAAGCCGAAGGTGTTATAGCCCCAGTAGTTGCGCAGCCCCAGCTGGCGCAGGCGATCATCCTGCAGGAACTGGTGGACTGGCAGCAGCTCGACGGCTGTCACACCCAGGTCCTTGAAGTAGTTGATGATGGCCGGGTGTGCCATGCCGGCATAGGTTCCGCGCAGCTCCTCCGGAACATCCGGGTGCGTCATCGTCATGCCCTTGACGTGGGCTTCGTAGATGATGGTCTCGTTATCCGGCGTGTGGGGGCGGTTGTCGCCGTGCCACTCGAAGAAGGGATTAATCACCACCGACAGCATTGTGTGGCCTAGGGAATCATCGTCGTTGCGTCCGGTGCCGGGCTCGTCCGCGAAGATATCGTAGGAGTACAGAGAGGCATCGCCATCAAAATCACCGTCGAAGGCGCGAGCATAAGGATCGACAAGAAGCTTTGAAGGATCGCAGCGCAGGCCATGTTCTGGTTCATAAGGGCCATGGATGCGGTAGCCATAGCGCTGCCCCGGGCTGACGTTGGGAAGGTAGGCATGCCAGACGTGGGCGGTGATCTCGGTCAGTTCAATGCGTTCTTCGTTGCCGTTGTGATCGATGAGGCAGAGCTCGACCTTCTCAGCGATTTCGGAAAAGATAGCAAAATTAGTACCGGCCCCATCGAAGGTGGAGCCGAGTGGGGAGGGGGAACCAGGCCACACCTGGCGAGATGGCGTTATATCAGCACGGGTCTCAGTCATGAGGCTTAGTTTAGTCAATTCCGCTGCATGCGATCGGTTCACAGCGTGCGTAAACCCGCGACCATGAGTTCTGCGGCGCGCACCAAGGTGTCAACGCCTGACACAGCATTCGACGCTGAGGGAGCTGCGCTTGGTGACGCCCCACTGAGCTGTTCGCGGGATTGCTCCATGAAGGTCGCTCCCAGGACGTAATGGATGAGAGCACGGGCTGCGACACCTCTATCCTCCGGTGATGCCCCGGGGGCTTCCCGCTTCAACGCGGAGGTGAAAAGCTTCTCCAAGTCAGAACTTGCTGAGGATTCGGGGAAGGCGGCACCTGCTATGGCGACTTCGGCGCCGTCGCGCCAGCGCGTGAGTTCCCCATGAAGGGAGCTGACCAGCTCCGTTGTGGTCTCTCCTGTAACGGGGGAGAGGATCTCGGAGGTCATTGCGGCGATGAGCGATTGCTTATTGGCCACATGCCAGTACAGCGCGCCGGGAGCAACGCCGAGGTTGGTGGCAACACGGCGCATGGTGACATCGGCGAGCCCGTAGCGTGTCAAGAGCTCGAGGGCGGTGGAAACGATAGCGTCGCGAGAAAGGTGCACGGAAACTACTCTACGCGGCGGAAGGAACCGCCAAGCGTGGCTCACAGGAAGCTTCAAGGTGAAGTGTAGGGTTTATACAATCATGCCTTGTTAGGGTTATGTGAAGTGCCCAAGAGCAACTGCCACGCCCAGCGTGGTTTTTACTATCGCTCTCTATAGATATTAGGAGTTATCCCTTGTCTTTTCTGACACCTGCCAAGAAGTCCCTCGTCGCTGTTGCGCTCGTCGCGCCGCTCTCCTTGGCTGCTTGCGGTTCCGATGATGAGAACGCTACCGATACCGCTTCCTCCGCGGTGAAGACCACCACCACGACGGAGTCCAAGGACAAGACCTCCGAGGAGCAGTCGAAGGAGAAGGATTCTGAAAAGAAGGAGGGAGACGAAAAGAAGGAAGGCGAAGAGAATAAGGACGGCGAGAACGCCGATCCGAAGCCGGAAGGGGAGAACCCCGAGGGCGGCGAAAACCAGGCCATGGCTAACCCCTTCGAGAACGGTGTGGATCCGTTCCAGAGCATGCCGAAGGTTGAGCCGGTCCAGGGTGAGGCTGCAAGCCAGGAAGACATTGACGGCATCAATGGTCTGGTCCGTGGCATGTACGAGCAGCAGACCATGCGTTCCTTCGTGAAGTACCTCCCGGAGCACACCTGCGCTGAAGTGCGCAACGACCCGAACTCCGGCCTTGACCAGGTGGACTACAACCAGGTACCGGATGTTCCGATGGACCAGCTCAAGGACATGATGGCGGCAGCTGGCCAGGACACCTCGCAGATGGAGGGCTTCGACTGGTCCAAGACCGGTGTTGAGTCCATCAACGATGTCGTGGTCAACGGTGACGATGCATCCGCAACCGTGAACGTCAACACCAGCAAGGGCATGGACAGCTCCACCATGCGCTTCAAGCGTGAGAACGGCAACTGGACCTTCTGCGGCTAGAACATATCGTGCCTGCACTGCGTGCACCTAGCTTTCGCATACCCCGCGCCATCGGATTTGGTGCGGGGTTGCTCGCGTTAGCGCTCCTCGGGTTTTCTGTGGCCGGCGCCGCGTGGGGGCTGTGGCGTCCTGCCCTGAAGGGGCACCGGGTTGATGATGGCGGCTACGCCCTGCGCAACGTCGCTAACGTTCAGTTTGATTCCTACATCACTTTTGTACTCATTACCGGTGCCCTGGGTATGGCGTTGGGGCTTATTGCCTATCGGCGCGGCGAGCGCTACCGCGGCGTCGGGGTATTGCTGTGGGTAGCCCTGGCTTCCTTGGCTGGCGCGGCGTCGTTCTACGTCTTTGGTGGAGCTACCGCAACGAGTATCCCGGACGATCCCGGGGAAATTGTGGAGTTCGTGCCGAAATTCTCGCCCGGCATCGCCTGGCTCGTGGGGCCGTTCATGGCCATGTTTACGTACTGGTCCGCAGTATTTGTCAATCCTCCTCGTGCCGTGGACGACGAAGAAGCGGAGGCAATGGCGGCTGAGGCAGAGGCTCCTTAGGGCCAAGCGACGGGGGAGGAGCCCACAGCATCGCGTGAAATGTCATCGATGCCGTGGAGGACGTGTTTGATGCCGCGGCCTAGGGCGGTGATCAGTTGGGCGTCGGAAAGCCCAGCGCCCGTCATAACGGCGTAGTCAATGCGCACCTGCAAGCCATCGACGTTGGAGTGGCAGAAGGCAGAAGCCGAATGGTTGGTGCGGTTCCAGTCATTGCAGATGAGGAAAATTTTGGAGAACTCGCTTCCTGGGAGGTTGGGATCCCAATGGCCTTTAATGATGAGGCTCGGCCCAGAGTCGATAGCGAAGGCAAAGAGGACATCGTTTATCCACGCGTAGACGGCCTCTTCCGCATCTGCTTGGAAACGCGTAATACCGAGGGCGGGTAAAAGCTCCCCGAGACGAGCGGTATCGACTGTGCCGACGGGGCCGTCGAGCTCTATCTGTTCTTCCGGAGCCGCCGGGCGGGGAAGCGTCAAGACGGGGAAATAATCCGCTAATTCCTCAAGGCAGGCCGCCGCGTTGTGCAGCGCAGGGATGACAGAGGCGGAGAGCTGGGCCGCCGTGGGTTTCTGGTGCACGACGAGGAAGGAATGGCCCCACACCTCGACCTCGGTCGGGGAGGAATAATTGAGCACGAGCTGCGGCGAAAGACAATCGTGGTTCCAGTCGTTGACGAACTCGCTGAGCGCGGGGATATCGCCGAAGCCCAAGACCCCGTGGTGGGTGGTGCAGAAACGTAAAATGGGCTCGCCCTCGGTATCCATAAAGGCGCGGGTCTCCCCGAGCGGCGGATGGGGGAAGAGGAGTTCGTGCGCGCTGACCCGGATGCAGTGGAGGCTTTCGCGGTGCGCGAGGTGCTCCACACGGGCAAGCAGATCCGAGGTGGAGTGGCTGTCATTACCTTCGGCGCCGTTGCTCATCTCGCCGCCTCCCTTCGCCGAGCCGGGGTGCCGGAACGTGTTAGTAGTGACACATTCTATAACCTGCACCTGCCAGCTCGCTGGCTTTTTGGCACGGGTATAGTAATGGGAAGGTATAGAAACCGCTGCATATTATGCGGCTGTATATTATGAAAAGGGCTTGAGCATGCTACGAACCATTGACCTGCGCGGAGAGACTCTCACCACCTCCCGCCTGCGCCGAGTATTGCCGCGAGGCGGAACCGATGTTTCCTCAGTCATGGACATTGTTATCCCCATGGTGAACAAGGTGCGAGAAGGTGGTGTTGCGGCGGCCCTCGACTTTGGTGAGAAATTCGATGGCATCCGCCCCGCCGCGGTGCGGGTCCCGCATGAGGAGCTCGAGAAGGCGGCCCAAGAACTGGCCCCTCAGGTCCGGGCAGCTATCGAAGAATCTATCGCCCGCGTGCGCGCCGTTCACGCGGACCAGAAGCCGGCCCCACACACGACAACGCTGGCGCCAGGTGCAACGGTTACCGAGGTTTTTCAACCCATTGAGCGGGTAGGACTGTATGTGCCAGGAGGCAAGGCGGTGTACCCATCCTCCGTCATTATGAATGCCGTCCCGGCCCAAGAAGCAGGCGCTGAAGCGATGGTCGTGGCTTCTCCGCCGCAGAAGGAATTCGGCGGCCTGCCGCACCCGACGGTGCTGGCTACGTGCCACATGCTCGGCGTGGACGATGTCTGGGCAGTCGGTGGTGGACAAGCCATCGCCTTGCTGGCCTACGGCGACGATGAACCCGCCACGGGGGAGGATGCTCTTGAGCCCGTGGACATCATCACCGGCCCCGGCAATGTCTTTGTTGCTGCTGCCAAGCGCGCGGTACACGGCGTGGTGGGTATCGATGCGGAAGCCGGCCCCACCGAGATCGTTATCCTGGCCGACGAGACCGCCAACCCGGTCTACGTGGCCTATGACCTCATTTCTCAGGCGGAGCATGATCCGATGGCTGCCTCCGTGCTCATCACCGACTCGGAGGAGCTTGCTGCCGCCGTGAATGCGGAAGTAGCTCAGCGCTACACCGCCACCGCGAACGCCGAGCGCGCAGCTGAGGCTTTGCGCGGCGAACAGTCCGGCATCGTGTTGGTCGATGACCTCGAAGCGGGCATTGCTGTCGCGGACGCCTATGCCGCTGAGCACTTGGAGGTTCACACGAAGAATGCCCGGGCAGTAGCGGAGCGTATCCGCCACGCCGGTGCCATTTTCGTGGGTGATTATTCGCCGGTGCCGCTCGGTGATTACTCCGCTGGCTCCAACCACGTCTTGCCCACCTCGGGAACCGCGCGGTTTAGCGCTGGGCTGTCGACGCACACCTTCCTGCGCCCGGTCAACCTCATCGAGTATGACCGCGCAGCACTCGGGGAGGTGGCGGAGAATGTGATTGCCTTTGCCACCGCGGAGGCACTGCCTGCCCACGGCGAAGCAATTGCTGCACGATTCGCCGATGCCCCAGATACCCAGAAAGTAGAGGCTTAAAGCAATGGCTGAGTTGAAGGATCTTCCCCTGCGCGAAGAATTGCGCGGCTCCAGTGCCTATGGAGCCCCGCAGCTGACGGTGACCAACCAGCTCAACACCAACGAGAACCCCTACCCGCCGTCGGAGGCGCTGGTCAAGGACATCGTGGCGGCCGTCGAAAAGCACGCCCGAGAGCTCAACCGCTATCCAGAGCGCGACGCCGTCGAACTGCGCACGGCGCTGGCGGGGTATGTCAGTGAGCAGACCGGCGTGAATGTCAGCGTGGACAACGTGTGGGCGGCCAATGGTTCCAACGAGGTGCTGCAGCAGCTGCTCCAAGCCTTCGGAGGGCCGGGGCGCAGCGCGCTGGGATTTACCCCGAGCTATTCCATGCACCCCATCCTGTGCGCGGGCACCCAAACCGAATTCATCTCCTGCCCGCGGAACGAGGATTTCCGCATTGCGGAAAAGGAGGCGCTGGAGGCCGTCGCCAAGCACCGCCCCGACGTTGTCTTTATTACCACCCCGAACAATCCCACCGGTGACGTCACCCCGATCGACCTAGTGGAGAAGATCGTGCAGGCCGCGCCGGGCATCGTCATCGTGGACGAGGCTACATGGAGTTCTCGCCTTCACCTTCTGCCACCACGCTGCTGGCGAAATATCCGACCAAGCTCGTGGTCTCACGCACGATGTCCAAGGCCTTCGATTTCGCCGGCGGACGCTTGGGCTACTTCGTGGCCGATCCGGCTTTCGTGGAAGCGTGATGCTCGTCCGCCTGCCCTATCACCTCTCTGTCCTCTCCCAGATCGCGGCCGCCGTGGCTCTGACACACAAGGAGGAGACTTTGGGCACCGTGGCGAAGCTGTCGGCGGAGCGGGACCGGGTTGTCGCACGGCTCCAGGAGCTCGGGTACTACGTGGTGCCGAGCGAATCCAACTTCGTGTCCTTCGGACGCTTTGCCGATCAGCACGCGGTGTGGCAGGGGTTCCTGGACCGCGATGTCTTGATCCGAGATAACGGCGTACCGGGACTCCTGCGCGCCACGATTGGCCTGCCTGAAGAGAATGATGCCTTCCTTTCGGCCGCAGAGGACTTGGCAGATACAGTAGAGATGATTAACTGAGCCCCTCCTATGGGGCACGATTTGAAGGAGGAGCGTGGGGACGATGAGCGCTGATGAAGCTGCACGCCGCGATGGCGGCGACCGCATTGGCCGCGCCGAGCGCGTTACTGGGGAGACAAAGGTCTCTGTAGAAATCAACCTCGATGGCACCGGCCAAGCGGATATTTCGACGGGGCTGCCGTTCTTTGATCACATGCTGAATGCTGTGTGCACCCACGGCTCCTTCGACCTTCGCGTCCACGCCGACGGCGATATCGACATCGATGCCCACCACACCGTCGAAGACACCGCGATTGTTCTCGGCCGTGCCTTCCTGGAAGCATTGGGGGACAAGTCCGGTATCCGCCGTTTCGGGTCCCAGCTGCTGCCCATGGATGAGGCACTGGTGGAGGCCGTCGTCGACATTTCTGGGCGCCCCTACTTCGTGATGAATGGCGAACCGGAAAACATGGAGTGGCAGGTCATCGGCGGGCACTACGCCACGGTGATCAACCGTCACTTTTTCGAAACCTTTGCCACGCACTCGGCGACGACTCTGCATGTCAACGTGCGGTACGGCCGCGATCCACACCACATCACGGAGGCTGAGTACAAGGCGGTGGCCCGTGCCCTGCGTCAGGCTACTGAGCGGGATCCGCGCATGACCGGAGTTCCTTCGACGAAGGGAGCTCTCTAAGCCGTTATGAACGTGTTGGTTCTCATTCTCTTTCTGGTCACCGGTTTGCTCGTCGGAGGCGCGTGGGCGGCTTATCAGAATGGCTCGGTGCTGATGACCGTGGTCGCAGGCGCGCTCGCGGCGGTGTCCGCGATCGCTGCGCTGGCCTGGATGCTTGACATCTTCTCAGCGGGGGTGGCAGCGAAGTGACGGAGCACACCCCGCAGAGCGTATGGAAGGTCGCCGGCTTTAGAGAAACCATGATCGCGGTGGTTTCCGCCTTCGGTGCCTGGTCGGTCCTGCTTCCGGTGGTGCCCCTGGCCGTGCTGGACTCCGGTGGTTCCGCCACGTTGGCTGGTGCCACCACCGGCGTGTTCATGTTGGCGACGGTGCTTACCCAGATGGCGACTCCGATGCTGCTGCGCATCTTTGGCTATCGCCCCATCATGGCGGCCTCAGCACTGTTGTTGGGACTGCCGGCGTTGGGACACATGCTGGGCGATGCCGCCCCGATCGCCCTGGGATTCTCCGCCCTGCGCGGCATCGGCTTCGGCGCTCTCACAGTGGCGGAGAACGCTCTCATCGCAGAAATTACGCCGCGGCGTTTGCTGGGCAAGGCCACCGGTATCTTCGGTTTGTTCATCGGTGCAGCCAGATGGCGTTCTTGCCTGTGGGTCTCGCGGTGGCTTCAGCCTTTAATTACAACACGGTGTATCTCCTAGCCGCTGGCCTTGGCCTGCTGGGATTCTTCACGTGCATTTTGGTACCGCAAATCAAGGCAGCTCCAGTGGGGTTGCCAGACCCAACGGACACCACCCCGCGGGCACCAATGTGGAAGCTTGTGCTCGTCCCAGCGCTCGCTCTGACCAGTTTCTCCGTGAGCTACGGCGTCGCCTCCAATTTCATTTCCCCGGCGGTACGCGAGCTGGATCCTGAGCGCGGCGCTGTCCTAGGCGGCCTCATGCTGTCCGTGATCGGTGGCGCGGCCATGATTTCACGCTATGTCGCCGGTGTCGTGGCGGACCGCGTGGGCCAGCCAGGCACGTTGATGATTCCAGCCCAGGCTTTCTCAGTCTTTGGCGTGGGTCTAATCGCCGCCGTGCTGTGGCAAGAATGGTCAGTATGGCTGCTCGTGTTCGGCACTGTCATCTATGGTGCGGGTTTCGGCATCGTCCAGAACGAGGCTTTGTTGTCGATGTTCGACCGCCTCCCTCGCGAGCGCCTGTCCGAAGGTTCTGCGGTGTGGAATATCTTCTACGACGGTGGAACTGGACTTGGTTCGACGGTTCTCGGCGCCGTCGTGGCTATGTCCGGATACGATGGCGCCTTCGCGGCTGGTGCCGCCATCATCGCGGTTGGCCTGCTCATGTCCGTGGCTGACCGCGCCTTGGGCAAGACCCGTGTGAGCGAGCTGAATGATATTCAGACTCGCCTGCGCATGATTAGAAGGCCGAGGAGGCCCGGAAAGGAGCCACGATGAGCTCATACGACGTAGTAGTCCTGGATTATGGCGCTGGCAATGTCCGGTCGGCAGTGCGCGCGCTGGAGCGGGTCGGCGCTACCGTGACGGTCACCGCGGACCCCAAGACAGCCGTGGAAGCCGATGGCCTCCTAGTCCCCGGCGTGGGGGCCTTCGCCGCCTGCATGGAGGGGCTGCGCGCCGCGCAGGGACCACGGATTATCGGCCAACGCTTGGCTGGCGGGCGCCCCGTCCTGGGAATCTGTGTGGGTATGCAGATTCTTTTTGACTCAGGTACCGAACACGGCGTACACACCGAAGGCTGCGGCGAGTGGCCGGGAGAGGTCTCCCGCTTGCAGGCTTCCGTTCTCCCACACATGGGATGGAACACCGTGGAGCTTCCTAGCGGAAGCCGCATGTTCGAAGGCGTGAGCGCGGAGGATCGCTTTTACTTCGTGCATTCTTATGCCGCGCGGAACTGGGAGCTCGAGACGGAGATTACCGAGCCACCGAAGGTGGCGTGGTCTGAGTACGGCGGTGACCGCTTTGTCGCCGCAGTAGAAAACGGTGCGTTGTGGGCCACGCAGTTCCACCCGGAGAAATCGGGTGACGTGGGTTCGCAGCTGCTAAAGAACTGGATTGGAACGCTTTAAAGAGCCCGCGTGAAAGGTAGACTACCCACCATGAGCTTTACACTGTTGCCCGCGGTTGACGTCGTTGATGGTCAGGCAGTACGCCTCGACCAAGGAGAAGCAGGAACCGAAAAGTCCTATGGATCGCCGCGGGAGGCCGCCCTTAAATGGCAGGCCCAAGGCGCGCAGTGGTTGCACGCGGTGGATTTGGACGCCGCCTTCGGTCGTGGCTCCAACCACGAGCTGCTCGCTGAAATTACGACGAGCGTGGATCTAGACGTGGAATTGACCGGAGGTATCCGGGACGACGATTCCTTGGCGCGAGCCTTGGCCACTGGTGCCCGCCGCGTCAATATTGGAACTGCAGCGCTGGAAAACCCAGAATGGATTGCCAAGGTCCTCGCAGAACATGGCGACCGCATTGCAGTGGACCTCGCCGTCCGAATGGTGGATGGTGAGTGGCGCACACGCGGTCACGGCTGGGTATCCGATGGCGGAGACCTCTGGGAGGTGCTCGAGCGTCTTGATGCAGCGGGTTGCACCCGTTTCGTGGTGACGGATGTGTCGAAGGATGGCACACTCCAGGGCCCCAATATCGAGCTGCTGCGTGAGGTAGCGGCCGCCACGGACGCCAAGGTGACCGCCTCCGGCGGTATTTCCACGCTCGATGATCTGCGCGAGTTGGCCCTTTACGAGAACGAAGGGATCGATTCCGCCATCATCGGTAAGGCACTCTACGAGGAGCGCTTTACCTTGGAGGAGGCTCTTGCAGCCGTTGCGGAGGTTTCCCCGCTGCCGGGAGAGGAATACATCGACCGATCGAGGAGAAGTAAGCCTATGGCCCCGATGACAGGAACTTCAGCGTCGGATCCGCGCGAACTTGTTGCCTTTGCGGAAGCCGCAGTGGACCAGGTTGATGATCTCTTCCGCAGGGGCCTCGGCGCGGCACCCGCGCGCTTCAAAGGCGAAGGCGACTTTGCCACCGAGGTGGATCTGCTCATCGAACAGCAGTTGCGCCAGACATTGGGCCAGCTCACTGGCATTCCGGTGTTCGGCGAAGAGTCCGGTGGCAACCTGGAGGAGACGGTGTGGGTTGTGGATCCGGTAGATGGAACCGCGAACTACTCGGCCGGGAATCCGTGCTGCGGCATTCTTGTGTCGCTCCTGCACGACGCAAAGCCGGTCGTCGCCGTCGCCGACTTTCCATTGTTGAACCGCCGTGTTGTTGCGGCGCAAGGGATGCCGCTGCGCACGAGCGGCGGCCCAACGACTGGGTTTGGGGGAGGAGAAGAAGCCCAAGGCTTCGACGAAGCGCGCGGACACGTGGGTTGCTCCTCGCACCTGCCCACGAGCCTCTTCAACGACCTTCGTGAGACCGGGCTGCGCCCCCGTATGACTGGATCGGTGGGGCTAGACAATGCCTTCGTGGCTCAGGGCGTGTTCGACGGTGCAGTGAATTTCTCGCCGCACCCATGGGATAACGCGGCGGGCGCGCTCATCATTAAGGCCGCTGGTGGCCGAGTGAGCGACCCCGAGGGCAATGAGTGGACTGCAAACTCGAAGGGCTTCGTGGGCGGGACCCCGCAGGTGCATGCCACGATTTTGGAGGCCATTGCTCGAAATCCCCGTGGGGACCGCTAGCTAGCTCCCGTCCCGGGGGCTGGCACCGGTGCTCAGCACTGGCGCTGAATCCCAGACTTGTTTTTACCGTTTTACCGGTTTCCTACTATGTTCATCACCGTTCGGTGGGCCCAAGTGGACTGCCGTTCATCTCACCTTTAGCTATGAGGAGGATTGTCACCATGGCGCTTGCCGTGCGCGTGATCCCGTGTCTGGACGTTGATAATGGCCGCGTGGTCAAAGGCGTCAACTTTGAAAACCTGCGTGATGCCGGCGACCCAGTGGAGCTGGCCGCTCGCTATGGTCAGCTGGGCGCTGATGAGCTGACATTCTTGGATGTCTCCGCCTCCAAGGATGGCCGCGGCACCATGCTCGACGTCGTTCGCCGCACGGCTGATCAGGTGTTCATCCCGCTAACCGTCGGCGGCGGCGTGCGGTCGGTGGAGGACGTTCGCGAGCTGTTGCGGGCTGGTGCCGACAAGGTGTCCGTCAATTCTTCCGCCATTGCGCGGCCCGAGTTGTTGCGCGAACTCGCGGATGTGTTTGGTTCTCAGTGCATCGTGTTGTCCGTCGATGCTCGCCGTGCGGCGGGCTTTCCCAGCGGGTTTGAGGTCACTACGCATGGCGGCACACGCTCCGCGGGGATCGACGCTGTGGAATGGGCCAAGCGCGGCGAGGAATTGGGGGTCGGCGAGATTCTGCTGAACTCCATGGATGGTGACGGAACCAAGGCGGGCTTCGACCTCGAATTGATTGAGGCCGTGCGTGCGGCGGTTTCGGTGCCGATCATCGCCTCGGGTGGGGCGGGGAAGGCCGAGCACTTTCCGCCGGCTATCGACGCCGGAGCGGATGCCGTGCTCGCGGCTAGTATCTTCCACTTTGGCGAGGTGGAGATTTCCGAGGTCAAGCAGGCATTGGCTGCTGCGGGAAAGGAGGTCCGTCAGTGACAAAGGACAGCACTGGCCCCGCCGGCACCACGAACGTCGGGGACTATGAGCTGAGTGACGACATTGCTCAGCAGCTCAAGCGTAATGAGGCGGGCCTGGTCCCGGCTATCGTGCAGTCGGAGCGTGGTGAGGTACTCATGCTGGCGTGGATGGATGACCACGCGCTGGCTTACACGCTGGCGACGCGCCGCGGGACCTACTACTCTCGCTCGCGTCAAGAGTATTGGATCAAGGGGCTGACGTCCTGCAATACCCAAGAGGTAGTGGGTGCGCGCCTAGATTGCGATGGTGACACCATTTTGCTCACCGTACGTCAGCGCGGCGGGGCATGCCATACCGGCGACCGAACCTGTTTCGACGCTCGAACCCTTCTTGGGGAGGAAGATCATGGCTAAGCGCAGCGGACCCGTACTAGTGTTGGTCGGGGCCATCTTATTGTGGCTATCCTCCCGCATGACGTGGGTGAAGGCGGCGGTCGAAGACGATAAGGCCGGATCGAGCGTGGTGGAGCTGTCCGGCTCCTTATGGTCCCTTGAACTCATCGCGCTGAGCGTGGTGGTCCTAGCCGGTGGCGTGGCTGCCTTCGCTCTCCGGCGCACCGGCCGGCGCATCGTCTCCGTCATCACCGCCCTCGCTGCTGCGGCTGCGGGATGGCGTCCGGTGGCGCTGTTGACTGCCGGCCCCGAGGCGGAGCGTGCCCAGGAGCTTCTACAAGGCGGGACCAACGATACCTCCGTGGATACGACGACTATTTCCGATTGGGCCGTCGTCCTCACCGCGGACGCGTCGATCGCGGGCCCAGTTCTCGCTCTCGTCGGCGCCGCCTTGGCGCTCTTTGGTGCGGTGCTGGTGGCGAGCAACCCGGGTGCCGATAAAACCCGCACAACCAAATACGAAACCCCGGCGGTGCGGCAGGAGCGCCTACAGGAAGAACTCGAAACCTCCCAAGATTCCGGCCGCGTGATGTGGGACGCGCTGGATGCTGATATTGATCCCACAGATCCCCGCTCCTCCTAAACTCCCCGCTCCTCCTAAACACTCGCAGCATGATGGAGAGCCTAGTGAGAAAGGCCCTGTTGCGGGGAACGGGTGCCCCGGATTTCTAGTTAGAGGTGGGGGCGCGCTAGCCTAAATGTGATCTCGAACGCCCCTGTTTCTTTCTTTGAGTTTCCTTCGGGGAAGGGAGGTGGAATCATGCCTACCCCGATCGCCGTCGATCACCTCGTGGCCGGAGTGCTGGCTGATGTAGCCGCGCGGGAGGCCCGTGTCCCGTTCAAGGAAATCAAAGCAAGGTCCCGCGACATGGACGCCCCACGCGATGCCGCGAAAGCTCTGCTGCGCCCGGGATGCTCTATCATCACAGAAATCAAACGCGCCGTGCCCTATGGCGGTGAAATTGCCCATTTGGATAGCCCGAAGTCGGTGGCAGAATTGGCACATAGCCTGGAGGAAGCAGGGGTACATGTGATGGCCTGCCAGACAGATCGTCGCCGCTTCCACGGGTCACTCGAGGACATGCGGGTCGCCCGCGCAGCCGTCGATATACCGATGCTGTGCCGCGACACCATCGTTGATCCCTATCAGATTCATGAGGCGCGGTGCTATGGGGCAGACGCGATTCCCTTGCAGGTGGAGCTGCTCAGCCAAGCTCGCCTCGAGTCACTTCTCGACCGCGTGGAATCCCTCGGGATGACCGCCATCCTGGAAGTCCGCACCTGTGCCGAGGTGGATCGCGTTATCAAGGCAGGGGGAACTGTCGTGGCGATCAACGCGTGGTCATTGGCCTCCGATGCTATTAATCGGGAGGCCTTTTCTGCTATTTCGCCCGGTCTTCCTGAGAGCATCACTCGCATCGCGGTGGGCGGTGTTAATAGCCCGCGCAACGTGCTGTCTTATGCCTCGCAAGGTGCTGATGCCATCCTCGTCGGTGAGTCCATCATGGCTGCCCAGGACCCGATGACCTTGGCCCGTTCCTTGGTGGCCGCGGGCCAACACCCCGCGTGCCCTTCGCGTAGAAGCTAAGCGCGTTGTAGCGGCCGTCATTTTCAGGCACACTGTTTCCCGTGCAGATCTACAACCTCGCCAATATTCCTTCCCCGCCACAAGGCGTGTGGCATCTCGGCCCGGTCCCGATTCGTGCTTATGCCATGTGCATCATCGTCGGCATTCTCGTCGCGATGTGGATGACGCTGCGCCGTTATACCGCTCGCGGAGGCAACCCTGACGTGGTGTGGGATGCTGCCCTAGTGGTGATCCCGGCCGGCATCATTGGCGGGCGCCTCTATCACGTGATTACGGATTACGATAAGTACTTTTGCTCCACGTGTGATCCTATCGATGCAGTGAAAATCACCAACGGGGGGCTCGGTATCTGGGGAGCAGTCGCGCTGGGCGCGGTGGCACTGTGGATCATGTTCAAGATTAAGGGTATTCCGTTGGGGCCCTTTGCTGATGCCGTCGCCCCAGGGCTTATCCTGGCCCAGGCCATCGGCCGCTTGGGCAATTGGTTTAATCAGGAACTGTATGGCCGTGAGACCACTGTCCCGTGGGCCCTCGACATCTACTACCGAGTTAATGAAAGCGGCGAGTATGCGCCCATCAGCGGCCGCTCGACTGGGGAAGTAGTGGCCTCTGTGCATCCGACCTTTCTCTATGAGCTTGTGTGGAACGTGGCGGTATGCGTGTTCCTGCTTTGGGCGCACAAGGCGTTCAAGCTTGGCCATGGTCGTGTCTTCGCGCTGTATGTTGCCGGGTACACCGCGGGCCGCTTCGTCGTGGAAAACATGCGTGCGGACGACGCCACGCACATCTTCGGCCTCCGGGTCAACGTCATCGTTTCCGTGGTCTGCTTTGTCGTGGCGCTTATCGTGTATTTCCGGTTGCCGCGCGGGCAGGAATCGCCGGAGGAAGTCGATCCCACCCGCACCACCGAGACTGCGGTGGGCAGTGCTGCCGAGGGTAGCCCCCGGTGAGTCTAAATGGTGACGGTGCGGGTAGTGCCCACCGGAGCAAAGCCCTGAGATTCTGTGGAGTAGCCGGGATCACACGTGGCTTTTGCGGTGCCTAACACGGCAACCTAAAGACCGGTGCGGCGGAACTGAAATGCCCGGATGTGCCCGGTTATTACCGTTTGTAGCTGCAATGTGGGCGTCGCATTTTCCGCTTGGAATACCGGCGTTACGGGTCGAAAACCCGGCATGAGCTTCGTTCGTGGTGGCCGAGACCAGTAAACGGGGGTAGTTTAGGAACCGTTAGAAACTCCCGATGTGAATAAGGCACTCCATGTTGGATAGAAGAACCAAAATCGTTTGTACGTTGGGTCCTGCAGTCGCAAGCAAGGAAGGAATCCTTGGGCTTGTTGAAGCAGGCATGAACGTGGCGCGTCTGAACATGTCCCACGGCGAGCATGCGGACCACGAGGCGAACTACCGCTGGGTTCGCGAGGCCACCGATGAGACCGGCCACGCAGTCGGCGTCTTGGCGGACCTGCAAGGCCCGAAGATTCGCCTAGGCCGTTTCGTCAACGGTGAAGAGATGTGGAAGGACGGCGAAATCGTCCGCATCACCGTTGATGACGTCGAAGGCACACACGACCGCGTGTCCACCACCTACAAGAACCTGGCACAGGACGCGAAGCCGGGTGACCGCCTGCTGATCGACGATGGCAAGGTCGCCGTCGTGTGCAAGGAAGTCGACGGCAACGACGTTGTCTGCGAGGTTACCGAGGGCGGACCGGTCTCGAATAACAAGGGCGTGTCCCTGCCGGGAATGGACATTTCTGTTCCGGCGCTGTCGGAAAAGGACATCGCAGATCTTCGCTTCGCCTTGAAGCTCGGCGTAGACATGGTCGCCTTGTCCTTCGTGCGCTCCCCGGCTGACGTGGACAAGGTCCACGAGATCATGGATGAGGAAGGCCGCCGCGTTCCGGTCATCGCCAAGCTCGAGAAGCCGGAGGCAGTCGACGCCCTCGAGTCCATCGTCCTAGCCTTCGATGCGATCATGATCGCCCGCGGTGACCTCGGCGTCGAGGTTCCGCTGGAACAGGTTCCGCTGTTCCAGAAGCGCGCTATCCAGATCGCTCGTGAGAATGCCAAGCCGGTGATCGTGGCAACGCAGATGCTCGATTCCATGATCTCCAACCTGCGCCCGACTCGTGCGGAGGCCTCCGACGTTGCCAACGCAGTGCTCGATGGCGCCGATGCGGTCATGCTCTCCGGTGAGACCTCCGTCGGCATCGACCCCCACAATGTTGTGCGCACGATGTCCCGGATCGTGATGAATGCTGAGCAGGGCGGCCAGGTTCCTCCGCTGACGCACGTCCCGCGCACCAAGCGTGGTGTTGTGTCTTACTCCGCACGCGATATTGCTGAGCGCCTTAACGCGAAGGCTATCGTGGCCTTTACGACGTCCGGTGATACCGCTAAGCGTGTGGCTCGACTGCACTCCCCGTTGCCGCTCTTGGCCTTTACCCCGCACCCGGCGGTGCGCTCGCAGCTGGCCTTGACGTGGGGCGCGGAGACCTTCTTGAGTGACGCGGTTGAGTCCACCGATGACATGATGGCCGCCATCGATGGGGCGCTGCTGGGAATGGATAAGTACAAGGAGGGCGATATGATCATCGTCATCGCCGGTACCCCTCCTGGAATCTCCGGTAACACGAATATGATTCAGGTCCACGAACTGGGTCAGACCCTGCGCGATAAGTAATACTGTCGCAGATAAGCAGACAGCGCCGCCTCACCCCGGTTGCTTCCTTACCCACTAAGTGGGAAGGAGGAACGGTGGTGAGGCGGCGCTTTGTCTGTGAGGAAAGCCCGTCGAGGGTTAATAGGCAACAGTGCGTCTATAAACCCCTTTTTTGTCTAGACGTTTTTGTCTAGACGTTGGAAATGGGGGTCGGAGCCAGCTTCCACACCTCGTTGGCATAGTCAGCGATGGTGCGGTCGGAAGAGAAGCGGCCAGAGTAGCAGATGTTGAGCCAAGCCTTCTTGGCCCATGCCATCTCGTCAGCGTCATAGTCGGCAGCCATGCGGTCACGGGTCTCGCGGTAGTCTGCGAAATCTCCGAGGACGTAGTAGGTGTCCTGAGCGTGCTCACCAAAGCCATCGAGCAGTGAGGAGCGCAGATCCCCAAACATCCCGGCATTTTCAGAGCCCAACGTGCCATCGGTAAAGGCATCGAGGACGCGGGACAGGCCCGGAACAGTGTTGTAGAGCTCGCCCGGGTTGTACTCGGCGCGAAGCTGCGGGATCTCCTCGTTGCGGGCGCCGAAGATGTAGGCATTCTCTTCGCCCACTGCCTCGACGATCTCGACGTTGGCGCCATCCATCGTGCCCAGGGTCAGTGCACCGTTCATCATGAACTTCATGTTGGAGGTGCCGGAGGCTTCCTTGCCGGCCACGGAGATCTGCTCGGAGACATCGGCGGCAGGGATGATGTGCTCGGCAGGGGAGACGTTGTAGTTCTCCACAAAGACCACGTTGAGCACGTCCTTAGTGGCCGGGTCGTTGTTGACCAAGTCACCGATGGTGTTGATGAGCTTGATGATGGCCTTTGCGCGAACGTAGCCCGGGGCGGCCTTCGCGCCGAAAATGAAGGTGCGCTTCGGAACGGTTTCGCCGTCGACCTTGATACGGAAGTACAGGTCCAGAATGTACAGAGCGTTCATCAGCTGGCGCTTGTACTCGTGCAGGCGCTTGATCTGGACGTCGAAGATCGAATCCGGATCCACCGTGGCGCCTTGGTGTGCTTCGATCCATGCGGCAAAGTCCTGCTTGTTAGCGCGCTTGATGTTGATGAGCTGGCGCAGCACCTTCTCGTCCTCGGCCAAGGAATCCAGTTTGGCCAGCTCAGTCAGATCGGTGACCCAGGCATCGGAACCAGCCTGCTCAGTGAGCAGGTCGGACAGGCGCGGGTTGCACATGCGCAGCCAGCGGCGCGGGGTGACGCCGTTGGTCTTGTTGTTGAACTTCTCCGGCCACAGTTCGTACCACTCAGACAGCGTGTCTGCCTTGATGATCTCGGTGTGCAGCGCCGCCACGCCGTTGATGGAGTAAGCGGCGTAGCAAGCAATCCATGCCATGTGGACGTGACCGTCGGACACCGGGGCCATGTAATCGATGCGGCCCTGGTCGAGGCCACGCTGGGCCATGTCCTCGCGGAAACGGCGGTCAATCTCTTCCACGAGCTCCCAGATGCGCCAGAAGAGCTTCTGGAAGATGGAGATCTCCCAGCTTTCCAGGGCCTCTGCCAGCACCGTGTGGTTGGTGTAGGCAAAGGTCTCGGTGACGACCTTCCATGCCTCGTCCCAGCCCATTCCGTGTTCGTCGAGAAGCAGGCGGAGCAACTCTGGAATGGCCAGCACGGGGTGGGTGTCATTGAGCTGGATGCAGTTGTACTCAGCGAAGCCGGTGAGGTCCTCGCCGTGGTGCTCGATGTAGTTGTCGATCATCTGCTGCAGCGAAGCCGATACGAAGAAGTACTGCTGACGAACGCGCAGAACCTTGCCCTCGTAGGTGGTGTCGTTGGGGTAGAGCACGCGGCAGATGTCCATGACGCGCTCGCGCTCCACGATGGCCTCGGTGAAGCGCTGCGAGTTGAAGGCGTCGTAATCGAACTCATCGATGGGTTCGGACTTCCACAAGCGCAGCGTGCCCACGTTGTCGGTTCCATAGCCGGTAATCGGCATGTCATAGGGGATAGCGCGGACATCCATGTCATCGAAATGGACCAGGCGCTGCTCGGAGGCGCGGCGAATGATGAAGTCATAGCCATTCTCCATCCACGCATCCGGCTCTTCGCGCTGGAAGCCGTTGTCAAAGGACTGACGGAACAGGCCGTAGCGGTAGAGCAGGCCGTAGCCAGTGACCGGGTAGTTCTGGGTGACAGCGGAATCGAGGAAGCAAGCGGCGAGACGGCCCAAGCCGCCGTTGCCTAGCGCGGCATCGTGCTCGGCTTCGAGAACATCGGAGAGCTCGTGACCGGCGGCCTTGGTGGCGGCGCGGGCTTCGGCGACGAGGCCGACGTTCGTGAGATTGTTGAGCAGGGCACGTCCCTGCAGGAACTCAGCAGAGAAGTAATGCTGCTGGCGGGCGGCGGAATAGGCGTTGCGGGTGGCCTCCCAATTGTCAGCAATCTGCTCCATTACTGAGGAAGACAAGCCGGACCAGAATTTACGGTTGGTCGCGGCAGAGGGGGAGACGCCGGCAGCGGCGCGAACGTGGCCAGGAACTGCGGTCTGAAAATCGGAGTGCTGGGGTTGACTCATGAGAATCCCTTCACCTTAGGCATAAAAATGCGGAAAAATACCAACTCCCAAGCTTAACCAGTTCTGCGCTCAACTGCAGTTGCGGACACTGCCCGTCGTCCTTCGATGATCGCTCATGTAGGACGACGGCGGCGCGTGACAAATGCTTAGCGCCCGAGGAATGACAACACAGCTGCGGCCCCGGCCCGGGTGGCTGAGTGCATGGTGGGTTCATAGTCCGGAAGGAAAGTGGCTTGGTGGTTAACCGGTGGGTTGTCCAGGAGGTCTTCCGGCGTGGAGCCGATGAACCAGAAGCAATAAGGCACGCCCCAGGCTTGTGGGAGATAGCAGAAGTCCTCGGAAACGGTGGAGGGAGTAGCGGTGACGGAGCGCTCGCCGAAGACTGCGTCGAAGGACGCGCGAACGGTTTCGTGTGAGGTGGCATCATTATCGGTGACTTCGCCGTGAGCAAAGTACTCGAAGGTGGGTTCTTTCGGACACCCCGAAGCTTCGCACTCGGCTCGCACCATGCGCTCGAGGGAGGCGTAGACGCGCTGCGCCAACTCCGGCTTGTAATAGCGGGTGTTGAGGACGAGTTCGGCGCTGCCCGGAATGATGTTGTTCTTATCGCCCGAATGCAGCTCGCCCACTGAGATGACGAAGAAGTCATGGGGAGGAACTTCACGGCCGACGATAGCCTGCAGGCGAGTGACCACCATGGCGGCCACATAGGAGGGATCGATGGCCTCGTGCGGCATGGAGGCGTGCGCGGAGCGCCCCGTGATGCGGATGCGGAGGGAGTCGCAGCCGGCCAAGATGGGTCCGGCGGTGGACTGTACTTGGCCGGCGGGGCCCGGCATGACGTGTTGGCCGAAGCAGACATCCGGTGTGGGAACGCGGTCGGTGAGTCCGTCAGCAATCATGAATTTGGCGCCCATGGATGATTCTTCTGCCGGTTGGAATAGTGCTAGGAAGGTGCCGTGCCAGGCGTCGCGGTGGGCGTCGAGAATCGCGCACGCTCCGAGCAACGCCGTGGTGTGTACATCGTGCCCGCAGGCATGCATCGCGCCATTAGTGGAGGCGAAGGGGACGCCGGTTTCCTCGGCTACGGGGAGGGCATCGAAGTCGGCCCGCATCAGCGCGGTGGGGCCATCCCCATTGCGGAAGATAGCGACGATACCGTGTCCGCCGATGCCGGTGACCAGTTCGCACTGGTAGTTCTCTAGTTGTTCCAGAATCCGCCCGGCGGTGCGTTCCTCCTCGTGGGACAGCTCCGGGTGGGCGTGCAGATCTTCGTAGAACGCGCGTTGCCAACTGAGATCGACTGAATCTTTTAGGAGCAGGGAGCTCAGCCGGGAAAGTGTGGGATCTGCCATAGTTACTGTCCTCCAAGTTTGGGTAGGGTTACCTACATGCCAATGATTCACTTTGATGTTCTGGTGCCGGATGCCCAAGCGGAGCGTGTGGCCGAAATCTTTAGCACTGCCACCCGTAAGTTGGTGGAAAACAACTCGCTGGCCTCTGCAGAGGTTACTCGTGTGCCTGAGCCTGTATTCCCAGAGGGGTTGGAAGAACAGCTGCGCCAGACTTACCGTGAGGAACACGAAGAGCGGGACCTGGAGGGGGCAAACGTGTATCGCTACGCCATCGCCGTCGATGGCGTGACGGGGTCCGTTAACCAGCTGACGATGGTCCTCGCGCGCCTGCTGACCCCGCATGCGGTGCTACCGAAGGATCATGTGTTGCTGGAAGATGAGCTCGCCCACGAGCGCCCGGCTATCTTCCCGTGGGCGGTGCAGGTAGCCCCTTAGTCCCACAGAAAGCTCTAATTCTGCAGGAAGTTCAGCACAAGACGCTCGGCCGCGGCGCTCAGTTGCTCGGCCACGCTAGCGTGCGCGTCGCCGTCGAGCTCTTCGAGTAGCGCGCCCTGCGGTGCCGGGGCGGTAGCGGAGCCGGCGATGATGCCGAGAGTGGGCGGTCCAGTGAGCTCGGCCAGCGTGCCTACCACCTTTCCGGTGAGTGATTGTTCGTCGAAGCGGCCTTCGCCGGTCAGGACGAGGTCCGCCTCGGCGATGCGGGCGGGAAGATCGAGGGCCTCAGCTACATAGCGGCCGCCCGGCACGATGCGGCAGTGCTCCGAGGTGCCCCAGAGTGTGCGCGAAAGCCAGCTCAGGGCGATGGGGATACCGCCGGCGGCACCAAAGAACTCGGCCTCCGGATCGGTGTCCGTGACCTCGCACAATCGCAGCATCGCGCCGGCCAGGAGCGCGACCTGGTCGCCCTTGGCCCCCTTCTGCGGCCCATACATTGTTGCGGCCTGGATGGGCACGGCGCGGGTATCGGTGACCAAAGTGTAGTCCAACATGGCCGCCTTCATGTTTAGTTGCGCCGTGTCGATGTGGTCGAGGTTGACCAGCGGAGCACCCCCTTTGGGGAGGGCATAGCCGCGGGCATCGTGTGCGGCGGCGCCGAGTGCGGCGAGGATGCCGAGCCCGCCGTCGATGCTGGCGCTACCGCCGAGGCCGAGAACGATGTGCTTGGCGCCGCGCGATTCGGCATCGGCCACCAACACGCCCGTGCCATAGGAGTCCGCATGCAGCGGGTCGAGGGCATCGGAGACAGCAGGCAGCCCAGTGGCGGCGGCGACGTCGATGAAGGCTGTATCGCCGACGAGCTGATAGCTGGCCTCGGTGAGGCGTCCAACAGCATCGGTAGTTGGCAGCGTAATGGTCTGGCCCGCAGTGCCGTGGCGAGCCACGGCGGCACTAGCGAGAACCTCCGCGGTTCCCTCGCCACCATCGGCCGTGGGAAGGGCATGTACCTTCGCCGTGTCGGCATACGGGGAGGAGCTCAGCGCGCGGCGCGCGCCGAGTGCAATGGCAGCAGCGGCTTCGGCGGCGGTGGCGGTGCCTTTAAAGGAATCGGGGGCAACAAGAATGCGCATGTTCACGAGTATATGGCAGAGATGTGAGAAAAAATTTTCGCGCTCTGACCAGCCTTTAAGGCGCGCCGCAGTACGGACGTCTTGCAATTTAGGTCAATTGATAGAAAACTATCGTTTGTTCAATGGATGACGCACCGACCGCGAGGCACGGTGTCGAATGAAAGGATAGCCATGTCCATCGACCAGCAAATCTCCGACTATTACAGCAAGCTCCTCAAGCGTAATGCGGGCGAACCGGAATTCCACCAGGCGCTCGCTGAGGTGCTTGACTCCCTGAAGATCGTCCTCAACAAGGACCCGCACTATGCTGATTACGGCCTGGTCGAGCGTCTATGCGAACCCGAGCGCCAGCTCATCTTCCGCGTTCCATGGGTAGATGACAGCGGCCAGATTCAGGTTAACCGTGGCTTCCGCGTGCAGTTTAACTCCGCCCTCGGCCCCTACAAGGGCGGCCTGCGCTTCCACCCGAGTGTGAACTTGGGCATCATCAAGTTCCTCGGCTTCGAGCAGATTTTTAAGAACTCCCTGACCGGCCTGCCTATCGGTGGTGGCAAGGGCGGTTCCGACTTCGACCCGAAGGGTAAGTCCGATGCCGAGGTCATGCGCTTCTGCCAGTCCTTCATGACGGAGCTACACAACCACATCGGCGAATACCGCGATGTCCCGGCCGGCGATATCGGCGTGGGCGGCCGCGAAATCGGTTTCCTGTTCGGGCAGTACCGCCGGCTGGAAGGCAAGCATGAGTCTGGCGTTCTTACCGGCAAGGGTCTGTCCTGGGGTGGCTCCCTCGTGCGTACCGAGCTACCGGTTACGGCCTGGTGTATCTGACCTCGGAAATGATGAAGACCCATGGTGAGTCCTTCGACGGTGCCAAGGTTATTGTCTCCGGCTCCGGCAACGTCGCCATCTACGCTGCTGAAAAGGTGCAACAGCTCGGCGGTACCGTCGTCGCGATGTCTGACTCCTCCGGCTACATCACCACCCCGAACGGTGTGGACCTGGAGCTGCTCAAGGAGATTAAAGAAGTCCGCCGCGAGCGTATTTCCACCTACGCCGGCGAAGCGGGTGCGGGCGTGGAGTACCACGAAGGCGGCAACGTATGGGAGGTGAGCGCCGACGTTGCCCTGCCGTGCGCTACCCAAAACGAACTTGACGGTGACGATGCCAAGCTTCTGGTGAAGAATCAGGTCCGCTATGTTGCCGAAGGCGCGAACATGCCCTGTACCCCGGAGGCAGCGCACTACTTTGTGGAAAGCGGCATCGCCTTCGCGCCGGGTAAGGCCGCGAATGCGGGCGGCGTGGCGACCTCCGCGCTAGAGATGCAGCAGAATGCGTCCCGTGACTCCTGGTCCTTCGAATACACCGACCAGCGCCTGCACGAGATCATGTCCAACATCTTCCGCAACATTGACAAGACCTCCAAGGAATATGGCTTGGAGGGCGACTACGTTGCCGGCGCCAACATCGCAGGCTTCAAGAAGGTGGCCGACGCCATGCTGGCACAGGGCGTTATCTAGCCCCGCTCCTGTCCTCTATTGCCAGGTTGAGCCTCCCCGCCTAGCGGGGAGGTTTTCGCCGTTTTGCCCGCGTGGGATACGTGGTGGTGCGCTCTTGCTTGGATAGTCTGGTGCCATGTACCGCGTATTTGAGTCCCTCGATGAACTTGTTCGCAACCTGGAACAGGCCTATGCCGTTCCCATGACCTCCAATTGCATGGTTCCGCGCCACGAGATGCTGGCGCTTCTCGACGATCTCCGCAACGCCCTCCCCGTTGAAATGGATGATGCCCAAGATGTTCTGGACAAGCAGGATGAGATCCTGCAGGGTGCCGAGGAACGCGCGAACCAAATCATTTCCGATGCCAACGCAGAAGCCGATGACACGGTTACCCGTGCGCGCGAGGACTCCGACGCCATGCTGGCCGACGCCCAGCACCGCGCCACCACCATGGTGGCCCAGGCAGAAGATGAGGCCACCAACCTCGTAGAAAACGCGCGCTCTGATGCCGAGCGCACCCGCGCCCAGGCAGATGAGGAGTACCAGCGCACCGTTGCTGCGGGCCAAGCTGAGCAGGACCGTTTGGTCTCTGAATCCGAAGTTGTGCGCCGCGCCGACGACGAAGCGCACCGCATCGTGGAATCCGCCCACTCCGAATCCAACCGACTGCGCACCGAGTGCGATGAATTCGTCGACGCCAAGCTGGCGGAATTCGAAACCACCTTGTCGGATCTCCTGCGCACCGTCAACAACGATCGCTCTGCCCTGCGGCGAGGCGCCGGTGTGCGCTCCCGCGGGGAGTCCCGCGGCGAGGGGCGCACTAGTGCGCGCGAACACCGCGAGCCGGGGCGCCGTGCACCCCGCGCGCCGCGCGACTACTAACGTGAACTAACGCGCGTGCCTCCTCCGCGCGGCGGATACGGGCGGCTTCCTTAGCTGACATGGTGCTCAGTGCTGCGGCAAGTCCGGCGGAGATGAGGCCTGGGAGTGCATAGAGCAGCCACATGATGCCGAAATTCGTGTCTACGGCGTGGGGTTCTGAGAGAGGGCCCCAGGCGGCGTCGGCAAGCATCAGCAACACATCCACCGCCCCGACGGTGAGCATCATCAATCCAATCCCCATGCTGGCGGCCGAAAAGGACTCCCGCGCGCCCCAGGCGATGAGCGCAGCAAAAAGCGAGAACAGCGCTGAAGAAATAATGACAATTGGCCCAAAGTGCAGGGGGAGAAGAGACACGGCGCCGACGATCACACCTGCGAGGGCACTGGCGAGAGCCACGCGGTGCAAGGAAAGGCCGGCATCGCCAAAGATGCTGGGGCGGTGTCGAGTGATGACGTGGCGGCATGCCACCCCGGCAACGGCCAGTGCTACGGCGGGGACAAGGCACTGCAGCGGAAAGCTGAGTGCGAGGTCGCGTGCCGTGGCGGCCAGAGGCGCCGTGCCCGTAGCGGTGTAGCTCATGGGCCTTTAGGCTAAAAGCCTGAAGCGGAAGAATCGAGGCTTTTGTGCAAGTGCTTAAGTGGCTATGACCCTGCGTTCAGGTCCTTGCCAGTCTAGGGCGCAGGGGGCAGCACAGGGTAAGCTGGTGGGCGCTATGAAATCACCATTGAAGTTCGACGTGACGGAATTGCTCCGCAGCCAAGGAACCGAGGCGCTGCCTGAGCACCGCGTGCAGACCGGACCCGCGCCAGAGCGCATCGGCGTGGAAATGATCGGCGTCCCGGAAGGCGCTGAAGTCACGGTGGAAGCCACCTTGACCCCGTTGGGCTCCGGCGTGTTGGTGGACGCTGATGTCACCGGCACCCTCAGCGGCGAATGCGCACGCTGCTTGGCTGAGCTACACCCAGAGATGGATCTCCACGTGTCCCAGGTGTTTTCCGCAGACGAATCCTTCGTCGGCGGGGATGAGATCGAGGAAGAGGATCGCGGTTCGGGCGATGAGGTACCCGAGATTCAGGACGGGATTCTTGACCTCCTGCAGACCGTGATCGATGAGGCAGGGTTGTCCCTTCCGTTTGCCCCAACGTGCGAAGGCGGCTGCGAGGTGGACGTGCCCGAAGGTGTGACCACGGGGGTATCCGGGGAAGAAGAACGCGTTGATCCGCGGTGGTCCGGGCTGGAGAAATTCCTATGAGCAAGAAGAAGAAACTGACCGGTGAGCAGGCCCTTGCCGCAGCATTCGCGGAGGTAGACCACGCCCCGTTGCTGAAAGCACTCGGCGTGGAGCTCAGCGATGAGCTGCTGTGTTTGGCGCTGACACACCGCTCCTTTGCTAATGAGAACGGGCACCTTCCCAACAATGAGCGCTTGGAGTTCCTGGGGGACGCGGTCTTGGGCTTGTCCGTCGCGGCCAAGCTCTACGACAAGTACCCCTCGCGCCCCGAGTCGGATATTTCCAAGATGCGCGCGTCCATCGTGTCGCGCTACGGGTTGTCTGACGTGGCCCGTGAGATTGGCGTGGGCGACCACGTCTTGTTGGGCAAAGGCGAGCAAGCCACTGGAGGACGCGACAAGGATTCCATCTTGGCCGATACCACCGAGGCCATCCTGGGCGCTATTTACCGTCAACATGGCTTCGAGGTCGCCCGCGGGGTGGTGCTGAAGCTGTTCGCCGCCAAGATCGACAACGCCGTGGTGTCCGGTCGGCACATGGACTGGAAGACGACCTTGCAGGAGCTGTGCGCTGAGTTGAAGGCCGCGATGCCGGTCTATTCAGCCACGTCGACGGGTCCTGAGCACGATCAAACCTTCAACGCCGTGGCCACCGTGGCCGGTTTGACCGTCGGCCGGGGGACGGGCCACAACAAGAAGCTCGCTGAGCAGCAGGCGGCGGAGGAAGCGTGCCAAACCTTGCGTGAGACGCCGTTGCTGGTGCAGGGCACCGCCGGCAAAGAAAGCTAAAACACGAGGACTCGATGCCAGAACTTCCCGAAGTTGAGTCCGTCCGCCGCGGGCTCGAGCCTTATGTTGTGGGGCGCTCCTTCGCAGCAGTAGAGGTTCTCCACCCGCGCGCTAACCGGGGCCAGGAAGCGCCGCTGTCCGCGCTGCTGGTGGGCAGGAAGATTGCCGCGGTGGCGCGCCGCGGCAAGTTCATGTGGCTGGAGTTCGCCGACGAGGACCACACTGACCCGGCACGCGATGTGCTCTTCATCCACCTCGGTATGTCGGGGCAGGTGCGGATCGGTGAGGTAGATTCGCCGCATGTGCGTATCGCCGCCGTGCTTGACGACGCCACCCGCCTCAGCTTCGTGGACCAGCGCACCTTCGGCTATTGGCGTCTCGGGCCATGGCTGACCATGGCGCATATCGCTCCCGATCCTCTCGAAGCAGACTTTGACCTTACAGCGGCAGGGCGGCGCCTGCGCGCGAAGCGCACCGCGGTCAAGGTAGCTCTGCTCGACCAAACGGTGCTCAGCGGGGTGGGCAATATCTATGCCGATGAGGCGTTGTGGGCGGCCCAGATTTCTCCGCTCAAGAAGGCTAGCGCCCTGCGGCAGCGCGATGCCGTCGCGGTGATATCCGCGGCCGGTGATGTCATGCGCGCGGCGCTCGCCGTTGGCGGAACTAGCTTTGACGCGTTGTACGTCAACGTCAACGGTGAATCCGGATATTTTGACCGTTCCTTACATGCCTATGGCAGGGGTGGCCAGCCCTGTGATCGCTGCGGTGAGGAAATCGTGAAAACCGTGCTTGGCGGGCGTGGGACCCACTACTGCCCGTCCTGTCAGCGCCGCGGAGAGGGGAGGCTGCCCGCGGCCAACTAGGACGATTCTGGTGTGAGTTATTAATGTGTAACGCATGCAAGAAATCTTCAGCACCGTGATCGGTGTCATTAACGACAGCCTGTGGTCTTATGTCCTGCCATGGCTGCTCATTGCCGCGGGCCTCTTCTTCGGCATCCGCACCGTCTTGGTGCAGATCCGTATGGTGCCGGACATGTTCAAGGCGGTCGTCGAAAAGCCCAAGGGCGTCGGTGCCGATGAGGATGCCGACTATGGCGGAATCTCCGCCTTCAAGGCATTCACCATTTCGGCAGCCTCCCGCGTGGGCACCGGCAACGTCGCGGGCGTGGCCGTGGCCATCTCCGTGGGCGGGCCCGGTGCGGTGTTCTGGATGTGGCTCATCGCCATCCTTGGTGGCGCGACTGCATTCGTCGAGTCCACTTTGGCGCAGCTATGGAAGGTGCGTGAAGGGGATACCTACCGTGGTGGCCCCGCCTACTACATGTCCCGCGGCTTGGGCTGGAAGCCTCTGGCGACCATCTTCTCCGTCGCCATCGCCATTACTTTTGGCTGGTTCTACAACGCTTTCCAGACCAACGCTATCTCCGATTCCTTGGCGGCCTCCTTCGGGCAGGATTCCAGTGCTTTCAAGGCAGGCGTGGGCATCGCCGTCGTCGCAGTGTCCGGTCTCATCATCATCGGTGGCGTGCAGCGCATCGCCTCGATGACTCAGTTCATCGTGCCTTTCATGGCCGGTGCTTACCTCATCATGGGCATCATCGTGGTGGTCCTGAACTTTGACAAGGTGCCGGACATGCTTGCCTCCATCATTGGCTCTGCGTTCGGCTTCCGCGAGGCCGCCGGTGCGACCGTGGGCATGGCGATGCTCAAGGGTATCCAGCGTGGTTTGTTCTCCAACGAAGCGGGTGAAGGTTCTGCTCCAAACGCAGCAGCTACCGCGACGGTGTCCCACCCAGTCAAGCAGGGCCTCGTGCAGACCCTCGGCGTGTACTTCGACACCCTGGTGGTGTGTACGATTACCGCCTTCATCATCCTGCTGGGTACTGATTTCGAGCGTTTCGGTTCCGATGCGATTGAGGGTGTAACCCTGACCCAGAATGCGCTCTCCGGTGTGGTGGGTGAGTGGGGCATCCACTTTGTCACCTTCATCCTCTTCTTCCTCGCCTTCTCCTCGATTCTGGGCAACTACTACCTTGCCGAGTCCAACGTGGAGTACCTCTCTGAGAAGAAGTCGGTGCTGTGGATCTTCCGTCTCATCGTGTTGGCCTTCGTCTTCTACGGTGCAGTGGCCCCGCTGGGCACCGTGTTCGACCTGGCCGATACCGGCGCTGCCATCATGGTTCTGCTCAACGTGTGCGCCATCGTGCCGCTGTCGGGCGTGGCCATCAAGCTGTTGAAGAACTACAACGAACAGCGCCGCAAGGGCCTGGATCCCGTCTTCCACCGTGATATGCTGCCGGAACTGCAGAACGTCGAGTGCTGGGATGGCACGGATCCGGTAACCCGCCGCAGCGCGGAGGACCGCCGCCGTCTCAAGCACGAGCATGACTTGGGTGACCGCACGAACTTGAGGGAGTACTAGATGACGCAGCAGGCAGCGGCCACAGGGAATGAGCGGCTCACGGCTTTCGTCCATGGCCACGTCCAAGGCGTGGGCTTTCGCTGGTGGACGCGTTCCCGGGCACTCGAACTAGGGCTGGCAGGACACGCGACGAACCTGCAGGATGGCCGCGTCCAAGTGGTTGCTGAAGGGCCGCGTGCTGATTGCGAGAAGCTGCTGGCCTTGCTGCGTGAAGAACCGTCGACCACCCACCGCCCAGGCGTAGTGAACGCCGTGGTGGAGCAGTGGGCCGCACCGCGCGGTGAGTCGGGCTTCATCGAGCGCTAAACTAAACCGAATGCACCTCAAATCGCTCACGCTCAAAGGATTCAAGTCCTTCGCGTCCGCGACGAACCTGAAATTCGAGCCCGGCATCTGCGCCGTGGTGGGCCCAAATGGCTCGGGTAAATCGAACGTCGTCGATGCGCTCGCGTGGGTCATGGGTGAAGGCAGCGCCAAGACGCTGCGCGGCGGCAAGATGCAGGACGTCATCTTTGCCGGCGCCGGGGACCGCAAGGCCCTCGGCCGCGCCGAGGTTACGCTGACGATTGACAATTCCGATGGCGCCTTGCCCATCGAGTATTCGGAGGTCTCCGTCACCCGCCGCATGTTCCGGGATGGCGCGAGCGAATATGAGATCAATGGGGCGAAGGCGCGCCTCATGGATATTCAAGAGCTGCTGTCTGATTCCGGCATTGGCCGCGAGATGCACATCATCGTGGGCCAGGGAAAGCTGGCAGAGATTCTGGAATCCCGCCCGGAGGATCGCCGCGCCTATATCGAAGAAGCCGCGGGCGTGCTGAAACACCGCCGCCGCAAGGAAAAAGCGCAGCGCAAGCTGACCGGCATGCAGGCCAACCTGGATCGCCTGCAGGACTTGACCGATGAGCTGGGCAAACAACTCAAGCCCTTGGCGCGCCAAGCGGAGGCCGCCCAGCGCGCAGCAACCGTGCAGGCGGATTTGCGGGATGCCCGCCTGCGTCTTGCCGGCGACCGCGTGGTGCGGTTGCGCGCGACATTCGACGACGCTGAAAAGCGCGCGGCGGTGCTCGCCGAGCAGGTCGAGGAAGTGACAGCCCAGCTGGAAGAAGCGACCGAAATCCAGCTCGAGGTAGAAGCCGAGCTGGGGGATGTCACTCCGCGCGCGGAGGCCGCGCAGAAGCTGTGGTTCGAGCTCTCGACGCTGTCGGAGCGTATCTCCGCCACGCAGCGCATCGCGGCCGAGCGCGCCAGCAACGTTGGCTCACAGGTGGCCTACGCGGGCCAGGATCCGGATGAGTTGGAGGCACGCGCCCAGCGGGCCGACGAGGAGCATGATGAGTTGCTGGCCGCGGCCGAGGAGGCGGCGGAGCGTCTGGAATCGATCCGGGAGGAAGTGGCTGAGCGCCGGGAAGCCTTCGAGGCCGCCGATAAGGAACACATGGCGCAGCTGCGCGCCATTGCGGATCGCCGCGAAGGCGTGGTTCGCCTCATCGCCGCTGAGGAGAACTTAGCCGGTCAAGTAAGTTCCGCGGAGTCCGAGTTGGCGCGGCAGGAAGAGACGCTGGCGAACACGAAAGCCCGTACCAGGGGAGCACAGGCGGAAGCTGATGAGGTGGCGGACAAGCTGGAGCACCTGGCCGCCGAGCGTGAGCCACTGGAGGAAGCGCATGTGCGCGCGGCCAGCGAATCCGCAGCGGCCGATAAACGCTTGGAACAGCTGCGTGACGCACAGCGGCAACACGAGCGCAGCGTGTACAGTTTGCGCGCGCGCATCGATACCCTGGGCCAGACCGTTCCAGAAGCACTGGATCTCGGTGAGGGCTTTAAACCTCTCGCGGAGTTCATCTCCACGCGTTATGAGACGGCCGTTGCGGCAGCACTCGGCTCCTTCGCCGAAGCCCAAGCCGGCGCGGTGAGCGGGGACATCGTGCGCGATCTCGCTGCGGCGAGCCGCACGCCGCTGATCGACGTCGCCGCGGAGCCCACCGGTTCAGCCTGGCGCCTTGACGCGGACTTGCCCTCCGGGGCGAGCTGGCTGCTGGACCAGATGGTCTTGGTTCCAGAAGTCTCAGCGGCGGTGACGCGCTTGCTCTCCGACGTGGTCCTCGTCGATGACTATGCCGCAGCCCGCGAGCTCATCGCGGAGGATCCGCGCCTGCGAGCTGTGACCCCTGAGGGGCTGCTCGTCGGCGAAGGTTGGGTAGAGGCCGGAACTGGAGCTGCCTCGACGGTGGAGGTGAGCGGCCAGATTGCGGAGGCCGAGCAACAGCTGGAGACCGCCACCCATGAGCTGGAAGAACTATCCGGCACGCTGGAAGGCGCGAAGCTGGCGGCGGACGATGCGCGCGTGGGTGCGGCGAGCGCCAAGGCCGCGCTACGGGAACACGATCACGAGTTAGAGGCGTGGAAGCGCGATCACCAGCGCTTGCTCAAGCAGTACGAAGCAAACAAGGCTGAGCACGAAAAGGCCGCCGCCCGCGCCACGGATATCGAGGTGCAGTTGGCCCGCCTGCGCGAGGAGCTGGCGGAGGCGCGTGACCGCTTGTCGCGCGTGGACGCTGAAGAGCAGGCTGATGAACCCTCCTCGGTGGAACGCGATGCTGCCTCGACGGCCCTGGAACAGGTCAAGGCCATGGAGGTAGAGGCCCAGCTGGCGGCCCGCAGCGCCGAAGAGAAGGTCGGCCAGGCAGCGGGTAGGGGAGAGGCCCTTCGGCGCCAAGCCCAGCACGAGCGCCAGGCCAAAGCTCGCCACGATCAGGCCATGGCCCGCCGGCAAGCACAGGCGAGGTTGGCGGGGGCCGTCGACAAGCATGCCCAAGATTTGGCCGCCCGGACCGCGCAGGCACTCGAGCGGGCCGCCGAGGAACGCGATGAGCTGGTCACCCAGCGCGGCGTGCTGCAAGGCCGTGCACAATCGGCGAAGCAAGCGGTCTCCTCGACCCGCCAGCAGCTGGATCGCCTGACCGACTCCGCGCATAACTCCGAGATCGCCCGCAGCCAGGCGCAGGTGCGCGTGGATGAGGCCGAGGAAAAAATCGTGGAGCAGCTCGGCATTGCGATTCCCGACCTGCTCAAGGACTACACCCCGGGCGAGGATTTCGATCGTTCCGCCGAGACCAAGCGGTTGAAGCAGGCGGAGAAGGACCTCAATTCCTTGGGCAAGGTCAACCCGCTGGCCTTGGAAGAATACAAGGCGCTGGAGGAGCGCTATAGCTTCCTGTCCACGCAATTAGATGACGTGATTCAGGCCCGCAAGGATCTGACTGGCGTTATCGAAGACGTGGATGCGCAGATCTTGCAGCTGTTCACGGACGCCTGGCACGACGTGGAAGCGGAGTTTCCCAAGGTCTTCCAGACGCTGTTCCCGGGCGGCGAGGGTCGACTCATCCTTACGGAGCCGGATGACATGCTGGCCACCGGCATCGAGGTGGAGGCCCGCCCGCCGGGTAAGAAGGTGAAGCGCTTGTCGCTGTTGTCTGGCGGTGAGAAGTCCTTGACGGCCCTGGCTATGCTCGTGGCGATTTTCCGCGCGCGCCCCTCACCGTTCTACGTCATGGACGAGGTGGAAGCCGCGCTTGACGACGTCAACCTGCGCCGCCTCATCGCCCTTTTCGAGGAGCTGCGAAAGGATTCTCAGCTCATCGTCATCACTCACCAGAAGCCGACGATGGACGTGGCCAACGTGCTCTATGGCGTGACGATGCGCGGCGATGGCGTGACGCGCGTGATTTCGCAGCGCATGTCCCGCGCCGGTGAGGCGCCGGGCACGGCGCAGGCAGCCGAGGACGCCACGCGCCTCGGCGTCGATGCCCCGCGCTAAAGGCGGGCACCATTCCGTGACTTTTTGGCCTCCTCATCGTGCCGGGCGTGGGCAACCCTGGCACTATGGAGGGCATGAATACTACTTTTATGTGGATTGCGATAGCAGTCATCGTCCTGATTCTGCTCGTGGTCTTGTTCGTTGTCCTAGGCAAGAAGCGCGGTGAATCAAAGAAGGTCTCCTTTGAAAAGCCCGTGGAGGAGCCGAAGGAGCTGACCCAGCAGCAGAAGTCCGGCAACTACCAGGCCAAGTCTGGTTTTAATTTTGCCCCGGCTGGCGGCGGTGCAGTTAAGGAGCCTGTCACCGCCTCGAAGCCCGAGCAGCCGGCGCCACAGCCGCCAGTTGCCGAGCAGCCCGCGCAGGCCCCGGCTGAGCCCAAGCCCAAGCCTGAGCCGCAGGCGGAGCAGCGTGATGCCACTGATCTGGCGAATGCTCAGCTCAAGGGTGAAGAGGAGACCCCGAAGGCAGCGAAACCTGCGGCGGAACCGAAGCCTCAGGCAGAGCCTAAGCCGGAACCCGTCGGAGACGCGAAGCCGGTGAGCGAGCCGGAACCGGCTGCGCAGAACGAACCGGCAAAGGAAGAAGAGGATAAGGATTCTTCCGCTGGTGTAGCCGCTGCAGGAGCTGCGGGCGCTGCCGCCGCTGGTGCTGCCGTATCCGGCGCCGCTGCTGTTGACAAGGATGACGAAGACACGGAAGAGGATGTCCCGGCCACCGAACAAGAGATTGCCGAACCGGAGATTGCTGAACCGGAGCCGGTAGTTGAGACTCCGAAGGTAGAGGAGGAACCGGAGGTACCTGAGGCTCCGGCCGAGGAGGAGCCTTCCGCCCAGTCTGAGGCCGAAGAAGAGGTAGAAGCACTGCCTGAGCCAGAAGCACCGGCCGAGTCTGAGGAAGCCGAAGCAGAGGAGGCCGCCGCGGCAGCGGGGGCGCAGGCGGCGTCGGCAAGCGCGGCACTCGAGGCTGAGCCGGAGGAGCTCGAAGTATCCGACGACGCCGAGGTTGTCGAGGCCCCGGCAGCCCAGCCGCAGGAGGACATTGCGCCGGCTGCCGGCCGCTTGGGCAAGCTGCGCGGGCGTCTGTCGCGCTCGCAGAACGCCATTGGCCAAGGCCTCATGGGCATTCTTTCTGCTGGTGACCTTGATGATGATGCCTGGGAGGAAATCGAAGACACCCTCATCATGGCGGATCTGGGTACGAAGTCCACCATGCAAGTTACCGACTCCCTGCGTGACAAGATTGCAGAGCGCGGAGTCAGTTCTGAGGCCGAAGCGCGTGCGATGCTGCGCGAGGCCCTCATCGAGGTGGGCCACCCGGAGATGGACCGTTCTATCAAGGCCATGCCGAATGAAGGCAAGCCGGCCGTCATTATGGCCGTCGGCGTCAACGGCACCGGCAAGACCACCACGACCGGCAAGCTGGCCCGCGTGCTCGTGTCCATGGGGCACAACGTCTTGCTCGGCGCGGCGGATACTTTCCGTGCAGCGGCTGCGGACCAGCTGGAGACCTGGGGCCGTCGCGTGGGCGCTACGACTGTCCGCGGCAAGGAAGGCGCGGACCCGGCCTCCGTGGCCTTTGATGCCGTGGCCGCTGGCGTTGACCAGGGCGTCGACGTTGTTCTCGTTGACACCGCTGGCCGTCTGCACACCTCCGTGGACCTCATGGACCAGCTGGGCAAGGTCAAGCGCGTGGTGGAGAAGAAGACCGAGGTTGATGAGGTCCTGCTTGTACTGGATGCGACGGTGGGGCAGAACGGCCTGACCCAGGCCCGTATCTTCCGTGATGTTGTTGATATCACCGGCGTTGTCCTCACGAAGCTGGATGGCACCGCCAAGGGCGGCATCGTCTTCCAGGTGCAGGAGGAACTGGGCGTGCCGGTCAAGCTCGTGGGCCTCGGCGAGGGTGCAGATGACCTCGCGCCGTTTGAGGTTGAAGGATTTGTTGATGCCTTGCTGGGGGAGAAGTAAGTCCTTATAGATCCCTGGGCTAGACCTAAGTTCTTTCGAGACGTAGCGCCTCCTTTGTGGGGCGCTTTCGTCGTTTTCGTCCCATTAAAGATGTGCTTTGGGGGAGGTCACAATGATACTCTGGGAAAGTCCTGTCTATGTGAGGCTGATTAAACAGCCCTAACAACGGTTCGTGAGGCTACTCTTCCGTGACACTCCTGTATGTTGTCCTCCTCGCAGCTGTCGCAGTGGCGCTTGCACCAGTAGCCGTCAAGGTTGCTGATCGCGCAGCCGGCTACCCGCTAGCCGGCATTTTTATTGTCGCCGCGGCACTGTTGGCTAAAGAATTTCCGGCGCTTGCCCGTGGCGAAGAACTGACCTATTCCGTGACGTGGGTGCGTGACGTGATCGCGCCCGGTGTTGATGTCAACCTCGCCTTCCGCGGCGATGCACTCGGCATCTTCTTCGCCTTGCTGGCTCTCGTCATCGGTGCTGTGGTGTTTACCTATTCCGCGGCTTACCTGCCTAAAGGAAAAGGAAACGTCAGTTTTTATGTCCTGATGACCGCGTTTACGCTGTCGATTCTCCTGCTCGTGCTCGCTAACGACGTCGTGGTGCTCTTCCTTGCCTGGGAGCTGGTATCGCTGGCGTCGTTCATGCTCATTGCGCGCAGCGGTAAGTCAGGTGAGGCGGGTTCGCAGCGCACGTTGATCCTTACCTTCGTTGGCGGCCTCACCTTGCTATCGGGCGTGGCGATTGCTGCAACCGCAGCGGGGACGACGAACCTTGAGGGCATCTTGGCCTCCGACGTGTGGGCGGAGCGCCCAGGCCTGACCGCCGGGGTTGCCATTCTCATTGCGGTCTCGGCGTTTACCAAGTCCGCGCAGTTCCCCTTCCACTTCTGGCTGCCGGAAGCCATGGCGGCCGCGACGCCGGTCTCGGCCTTCCTGCACGCGGCAGCAGTGGTCAAGGCCGGTGTCTACCTCTTGATTCGCTTCTCCACCATCTTCCACGACGTTGCCGTGTGGAACTGGCTGCTCATCGTCGCCGGTATGGGTACCGCCGTGATGTCGGCGGTCTTCGCGGTGCAGAAGACGGACCTGAAGAAGCTCACGGCTTATTCCACCGTGTCCCACCTGGGTTGGATCGTGGCCACGATTGGTGTTGGCACGCCTTTCGCCATCGCGGCGGCCCTCGTGCACACGCTGGCGCACGCGCTGTTTAAGTCCTCCATCTTCATGCTCATTGGTGTCATCGACCACGAGGCCGGTTCCCGCGATATCCGCCGCCTCGGCGTGCTGTGGAACAAGATGCCGTGGACCTTCGGCTCCATGCTTATCGGTGCTGCCTCGATGGCGGCGGTCCCGCCGCTGTTCGGATTCGTGTCGAAGGAAGGAATGCTCACCGCCTTCGAGGAGGCACCAATTGGTTCTACCGGCCAGGCGCTGCTGCTCATCGTCGCCGGCGTGGGTGCGTTCTTCACGTTTACTTACTCCGCCAAGATCATCTTCGGCGCCTTTTTCGATGGCCCGCGCAACATGTCGCATGTCCATGAGGCACCGGTGCGGTTGTGGCTGCCCGCGGCTCTGCCGGGTGTGATGTCGGTGCCGATCATTTTCGTCATGGGAGCGCTCGATAAGCCGCTCGATAACATCGTGGCGGCCATCGGTATGGAGGGCCATTCCCACCTCGCGCTGTGGCACGGGCTGAACGTCCCGCTGCTTATTTCTGTGGTGGTGCTGATCGCTGGCATCATCGCGTTGTTCTTCCGCGGGCCGCTGTGGACCGCGATGGAGGAGCGCCAGCTCCTGCCGCGCACCGGTAACCAAATCCTGAAGTGGATCCAGGATGTGTGCGCAGCCTTCGGCCGTTTCGTTGGCCGCATGTCCGATACCCACAACCCGTCGAAGCTGATCCTGCCGATCATTCTCCTAGTCATCATCCTTGCGGGCTCCACTCTGGTGTCCACGGGCGTCGACGGTGTGGCTCTCAACCCGCGCGTGGACGGCCTTGACAACCCATGGGATCTGCTGCCGCTGGGTATCGTCGCGCTGTCGATGTTTGGCTTGGTGCGCACCCGCAACCGCCTCACCGGTGCGGTCATGATTGGTACCGCGGGAACCGGCGTGACCTTGCAGATGTTCTTGCTCGGCGCACCCGACGTGGCCCTGACGCAGTTCACGGTGGAGGCGCTGTCCGTCATCGTCATGATGATGGTCCTGCGCTATCTGCCGGAGAAATTCCACCCAGTACAAAACAACAACCGCAAGGTGGGTTCCATCGTGGTGGCCGTGCTCGCTGGGCTCACCGCATTCCTGGGCGTGTGGGCGCTGATGGGCCGTCACGAGCGCTCGGATCTGGCCATGTGGTACCTCAACAACGCTCCGGATATTACTGGTGGCGACAATGTGGTGGCCACCATCATCGTGGAGTTCCGTGCACTCGATACCCTGGGCGAGCTGTCGGTGTTGGGCATGGCCGCCGTGGTTATCGCAGCGGTCACCTCGACGCTGCCGCGCTTCCCGTTCACCTCCGGTACGCGTCCGGCGCCCTTCGGCCAGTCGCAGCTCAACTCGGTGCCGCTGCGCAAGGGCATTGCCGTGGCCATCCCAATCCTGGTGGTCATGTCCTTCATTGTCTTCTACCGCGGCCACCAGGCTTCCGGCGGCGGCTTCCCGGCGGCGCTCATCATGGGTGCGGCCATCGGCCTGACCTACCTGTCCCGCGGTACCGATGAGATTGTCTTTGGGCGCATGACTCCGATTCATCTCACCGGCGTGGGAATTATCGTGGCGCTGGTGGCTGGCTTCATTGGCTACATCCCGACGTCGCATAGCTCTGGCGGTTTCCTGACGGCCATCCATGGCCACGCCCTGGGGCAGCACTGGACGACGTCGCTCATCTTCGACCTCGGCATTTACCTCGCGGTGTTGGGCATGCTCACCATGGCCATCAACGCCTTGGGCGGCTACCTGCGCCCGGGCACCGAGCGGGACTACTTGCCGTGGGTTCATGACGATGATTCCGCGCTGCCGAATACCCCGCGCGTGGTCATGGAGGATGTCGACGACCCGTACCCCGAGTCCATCAACCCGTCTTCGGACCCAACGGCGTTGCTCAATGACTCCGAGGCACGCCACCGTGCGTCCTCGTCCCACCGAATCTCGGCTCAAGAGGAGAAGAACTCATGATCCTCGCACTGACCATTGCTTTGCTCATCGGTAGCGCCGTCTACCTCATCCAGCAGCGCGGCCTTGTGCACATCGTGCTGGGCATGATGGCCTTCGGCCACGGTGCCAACCTCATGCTCCTGGCCACCGGCGTGTACTCCTACCGCGGGGAGTCCTTTCCATCGCAGGTGGGCATGGACCAGATGGCGGACCCGCTGCCGCAGGCCTTTGTGCTGACCGCCGTGGTGATTTCCATGGCTACCTCGACCATCCTGCTGACCATGGCAGCGATGGGCGCGAACGACGACACGGATGTTGTTGAGCCGGTGGATGACAACACCATTGACCACGCTTTCTCCACGCTGGGACGCGACACCCAGAACCGGGAGATTCTGGAGCGCTCGGCTAACAAGATGGATCGTTTGAAAGAACTCGAACAAGAGGAGGACAACTAGATGTATGACACCGTAAGCGCCCTCCTCCCGCTCTTCCCAGCGGTTCCCCTCGTATCGGCGGCGCTGGCGCTCCTCGCGCCATGGAGCCGCGTGCGCGATGCCATCATGCTCATCGTTCCGGGCGTGGGTATTTTCGCCTCCTTTGCGCTGTTGCTCTACACCATGAGCAACGGAGTGGTGGCGCACAGTGTGGGTAACTACCTGGGCAACGCGGGTATTGCCTTCGCCGCCGATACGTTCTCGGCACTCATGCTCATTACGACGATGATCGTGGCCTTCGGTGCCAACTGGTTTGCCATCGTGGGCGGTGAGACCAAGTCTCGCTACTACCCGTCGCTGACACTAATCCTTATCACTGGTGTGTGCGGCGCCCTGCTGACCGCTGACCTCTTTAACTTCTTCGTGTTCATCGAGGTCATGCTGCTGCCGTCCTATGGCCTCATCACGATGTCCGGTACCTGGTCGCGCTTGGCTGCCGGCCGCGCCTTCGTGCTGGTGAACTTGTTCGCATCTACGCTTTTGGTGGTCGGCGTGGGCTATATCTACTCGGTGACCGGCGTGGTCAACCTGGCGGCGCTCACGGGCGCTGCCGCCGGCAACGGCCCGGTGACGGTGGCCTCGGGCATCATCGTTATCGCCATCGCTGCGAAGGCCGGCGTGTTCCCCGTGCAGTCCTGGCTGCCACGGACCTACCCGGGAACATCGGCTGCGGTCATGGGCTTGTTCTCCGGCCTGCACACCAAGGTGGCGGTGTACATGCTCTACCGCCTGTGGGTGCAGCTGTTCGATATGGACCAGCGCTGGGGAACGCTCATCATCGTCATCATGATCATCTCCATGGTGGTGGGCTCCTTCGGTGGCTTGGCTGAGAACTCCATCCGTCGTGTGCTGGGCTACCAGATGCTCAACGGTATGCCCTTCATCCTGGTGATGATGGCCTTTACCACCCACGATGCACAACGCGCACTGGCCGCCGGAATCCTATACACCATCCACCACATGCTCACGGTGGGCTCCCTCATCCTGGCCTCCGGTG
Organism: Corynebacterium minutissimum; assembly: GCF_000988205.1. Lineage (GTDB taxonomy): Bacteria > Actinomycetota > Actinomycetes > Mycobacteriales > Mycobacteriaceae > Corynebacterium > Corynebacterium hiratae. Next base: position 139,502 of record NZ_LAYQ01000012.1, read on the forward strand.
CCATCGAGGAGACGTACGGTACGGGCAGGCTCAACAAGCTTTCTGGCTTGGCGCGCCGTGATCCGATTATCGCGTGGATCTTCGCCGCAGGCGCCTTCTCCGTCGTGGGCTTCCCTCCCTTCTCCGGTATGTGGGGCAAGGTCCTCATCGTCGCGGAAATTGCCCGTACCGGCGGGGGATGGGCCTGGACCGTGATCACGGTGATCATCATCGCCTCCTTCGCGGCGTTCCTTGCCATGTTGCGCGTGTGGCGTCGCGTCTTCTGGGGCAAGGACCTTCCCAAGGAGAAGGTGCCCGATGAGCTGGTGATCCGCAAGAAGCTGATGGCACCCTCGGCGGCGCTCATCTTGGGCTCGCTGACCATGTTCATTCTCTCCGGTCCGGTCATCAGCGTCACGATGGAAGCCTCAGCGGACTTGCTGGATACGGAGGCTTATGCAGACGCAGTGCTTGGCGACGACCCCGTAGCCCTACCCGACATCGACTCCCTTCAGGAGGGCCGTTAAATGAAGACTGCAGTGCATGCCGTTGTCTACGCGCTATGGCTGATCAAGGAAATCTTCGTTGCGGGTTTCTCGCTCGCCGCGGAATCCTTCAAGCCGCAGAATAACTACCGCCCGGTAGTGGTGCGGTACCCCCTGCGCGTGACCAGCGCGTGGGAGATCTTCTGGTTCACCTCGTCCATTACGGCAACCCCGGGGACTCTGTCCTTGGGTTTGCGCGAGCCGGTGGCAGAAGGCCTGCCGCGCATCGTGCTGGTTCAGGCGGTCATGGGGGATGACCCAGCCAGCATCATGGAGGATCTCGCGGACATGGAGGAACGCCTCGCCCCGCGAGTGAAGGGCATTGACTATGGCGTTCCTGGTCAGGGCCCCACCAAGGAGCTCGCCTCCACGTTCTACGAGTACCCGCTGGATACGCTGGGCCGCCATATGCGTGCACCCGACATTGCAAAGACCGACGATACCCCGCTGGCCGCGCACGATGTGGAGAAGTACTCCGTGTGGCCCTTGCGCCAGGTTGCACAGAACAAGGATGCCCGAAAGGATGATAAGAAATGATTGATTTTTCCTCGATGAGCGCCTTTCAATGGGTAGTTTTTGTCAGTATTTTCCTCATCGGCGCATCGGTGTGCGCGGCGTTGGTATTGGCGTTGCGCTCCCGTGATGAGCTCACCCGAACCGTGATGAGTGACATGGTCTTTTACGGCATGCTGTGCATGTATATTTCGTGGTCCATGACTAATCACGCGTCCATCGTCTATGACATCGCCATGCTCGCGGCTATTGCGGCCGGCGTGCTGCCGACGTTGTCGATGGCCCGCATCATCTCGAAGGGTAGGAGGTAAGACCATGACTATCGCGGAGATTATCGCCTCGATTCTGTTGGTCGTAGCCACGGTCTTGGTCATTGGGACCGCCATCGCCTTGTGGCGTGCGCCCGATGCCCTGACCCGCGTCAACCTGCTGGGGCCGACGGTCGGTTTGGCCGTTCCGCTGCTGCTTGTGGCGAAGTTGGTCGTGGATTTTGCTGAGAACGGGTTTTCCCTGTGGTCGCTGATCAAGGTCATGATCGCGTGTTTCGGCGTGTGGATCATCGCGTCGGTGGGCTCCTTCTACATGGGCCGTTCCATCTACGGCGTGACCGTCACCGACGTGAAGTATGCCAAGCGTATGCGCGAGCGTGAGCAAACGGTAAAGGCTTCCGAGGACGAGCTCTAGGGCGCGTGCTGGGACAAGCGGCGAGGAGAGTGCTTCCCTCGCCGCTTTTTCGATCTTAAGTGTGATCTGCAGCTCACTTTCCTTCCTAATTCTATAGTGCGATAGGTATATTAAGTCCCGTTACCTATCAAGCTATAGAAACGAGGTTAGTTGACGTATGACTCCTGAAGCATTTTCTTCCGGCGACGCAGCATGGATGCTCATCAGCGCATCCTTGGTGCTGCTCATGACCCCCGGATTGGCGTTGTTCTACGGCGGAATGGCGGGCAACCGTCACGTCCTCAACATGATGATGTCCTTCGGCGCACTAGCGCTCGTCCCCGTGCTCTACGTTCTGTGGGGGTGGTCCATGTCCTATGCGGAAAGCTCGCTGGCCGGTATCGTGGGCAACCCGTTTGAAGCCTGGGGGCTACGCGGCCAAATCACCGGGCCCTCCGCCGAGTACCTTGCCGGCAGTGCTGGTTACCCCAACATCATCGACATCGGTTTTCAAACAACCTTCGCCATTATTTCGACAGCCATCATCTCCGGAGCCCTCGCCGGCCGCGTGAAGTTCTCCGCGTGGCTCACCTTTGCGGGCGTGTGGATCACCTTCGCCTACTTTCCGCTCGCTCACATGGTGTGGGGCGGGGGAGTGCTCTCCCATGCCCCGCGTTCCCTCGCAGCGTGGCTCTTCGGTGTATCAAACGGTGAGGCTCTCATTGCTCCCATCGACTTCGCGGGCGGCACCGTCGTGCACATTTCCGCCGGCGCGGCTGCCCTGGTTCTGGCTATCGTCGTGGGCCCGCGCGCGGGCTTCCCGAAGCACATCGATAGGCCCCACAACCTTCCGATGGTGATGCTGGGCGCTGCGCTTCTGTGGTTCGGCTGGTTCGGCTTTAACGGCGGTTCCGCTTTCGCTGCGGACGGTCTTGCTGGCCTGGCATGGCTCAACACCACTGTTGCAGCGGCCGCAGCGATGCTCGGCTGGATGCTCGTGGAAAGAATCCGGGACCACGCCGCGACTTCTCTCGGCGCTGCATCCGGCGCGATTGCAGGTCTTGTCGCCATCACCCCGGCCGCAGGAGCACTCAGCCCGCTCGGTTCCATCGCCCTCGGGTTCCTCGGCGGCATTATCGCCTGCCTGTGTATCAGTCTGAAGTACCGCTGGGGCTTCGATGACTCCCTGGACGTCGTCGGCGTGCACCTGTGCGCTGGCCTGTGGGGAACCATCGGGTTGGCCTTCTTCGCCACGGATAACGGCATCCTCACCGGTCACCTCTCGGAAGGCTTCAAGCTGCTCGTCGTCCAGGCGGTCATCGCGCTCGTCGCCATGCTGTTCTCCGCTGCCGTTACGCTGGTTGTGGCGCTCCTCATCCGCGCCACCCTGGGGTGGAGGGCCGATGATGAAGACCAAGGCATCGACCTGAGCGAGCACCGCGAGTCCGCCTATGACTTCCGTGAGTCCGTGGCGTCTCACCGTCGCCACACCCACGACGCTAGGATTAACCCTGCACCTACCGTCCAGCCGCGGGTCGACACCGCCGGAGCTAAGGAGTAACAGATGAAGCTCATCACTGCCATCGTCAAACCGTTCACGCTGCCGGACATCCGTGAAGCCCTCGAACAGCACGACGTGCACGGCCTGACCGTGACCGAGACCCAGGGTTTTGGTCAGCAGCGCGGCCACAGCGAGGTCTACCGCGGCGCCGAGTACGCCACCGATTTCGTACCCAAGGTCAAGCTTGAGGTGGTGACGGCCGACGAGCAGGTGGAGGACATCCTCTCCGCTATCGTCGACGCCGCCTACACCGGCAAGATCGGTGACGGCAAGATTTGGATCACGCACGTCGAGGACGTCATCCGCGTACGCACCGGTGAACGCGGCGAGGCCGCTCTCTAAAAGGTGTCTACGGCCGCCCAACTGCGTGAGGACGCCTACGCTTCGGCGCTGCGCCTCACACAGTCCCTGCAGCTTCCGCCCGGCTGTGCGCTTGCCGCCACGGGTTCTTTTGCCCGGCGGGCGATGACCCCTTTTTCGGATCTCGACCTGATTCTCCTCCACCCGGATGACACCGAGCTTCCCGAGGACGTCGTCTCCGAAATCTGGTACCCCATCTGGGACGCCAAATACCGGCTTGACTACGCCGTGCGCACCCCGCGCGAGTTCGGTGCCATCGCCGGATCTGATCCCGCCGCCGGCTTCGCGCAGCTGGATCTGGCTTTCGTCGCCGGCGACAAGCAGCTCGTGGACTCCACCCGCGCCCAGGTCTATGCCTCGTGGCGCCGCCTGTTGCAGAGCAACTTCGATGCTTTCGTCGACCTAGCAATCACCCGCTGGCGCCGGTCCGGGACCCTGGCCACGATGACCCACCCGGATATCAAGAATGGGCGGGGCGGCCTGCGCGACATCCAATTCTTGCGGGCCCTCGCCCTGGGCAACCTCGCCGACGCCCCAGCGCTCGAGGAAGAGCAGGCCCTGCTTCTCGACGTCCGCACGCTCCTCCACGTCACCGCCCGCCGACACCGCGACGTCCTCGATCCCGAATTCGCTGAGGAGATAGCTCACGAGTTGGGTTTTGCCGACCGCTATGACTTGTCTGCGGCCGTCGTGACTGCCGCCGCAGCGGTGGACAAGGCCGTGGAGCGGGCATTGGCAACGGCGCGGGGCGTGGTGGCCAGGCGCAGCCACAACCGCACACGTAAGCCCCTCGATATCGGGGTGGTTGATGTCGGGGGCGAGATCCGCCTCGCTCGCACCGCCGATCTCGACGAGCCGTGGCTGCTCCTGCGCGTGGCCGCCGCTGCGGCGCGCTCGGGCAGAACAGTGCCCTCCCACGTCTGGGAGCAATTGCGCGAGTTGCCGGAACTGCCCGAACGCTGGCCCGCCGCCGCGACGGATGCCTTCTTCAGCCTGTTGTCCTCGCCGCTCAACACTCCGCGCCTCATCCAGGAGATGGACGCTCACGGCTTGTGGGAGCGGCTCGTCCCAGAGTGGGAGCACATCCGGGGGCTGTTGCCGCGCGAGCGCACGCACGCTCACACCGTGGACTACCACTCCATCCTTACCGTCGCGCGCTGTGCGGAAGCGCGCACCTCCGTGGCCCGGCCGGACCTGCTGCTCCTGGTGGGGCTCTATCACGACATCGGGAAAGGCTATGGGCGCCCGCACGAGATGGTGGGGGCGGAGATGGTGGCGCGAGCCGCAGCCAAGTTGGGACTCGACCTGGCGGACCGCTCCCGCGTCCAAACCGTGGTCGCTGAGCACACCACGCTGGCGCGCATCGTCTCCCGCACGGACCCTTCATCCGATGAAGCCCGTGACGAGCTCCTCGAAGCCGTGCGCTATGACTACCTCACCTTGGCTCTCCTCGTCGTGCTCGCCCGCGCCGATGCCGAATCCACCGGGCCCGGTGTGTGGAACCGCAGGCTAAATCAGGGCATTGAAGCGGTCAGCGGGCGTGCTTTTGCGCAGTTGGAGGCACTGCGCCCAGTTCGTCCTCTGGTTGCCGCCGACCGCGACATCGGTCTGCGCCACAACCCGGAGGATGACAGCTTTACCGTCCTGTGGCGTGGCAACTACCAAAGGGAGGCCGTGCGCCCCCTGGCCCTGATTGCCGCGTTGGGCTGGAACATTCTTTCCTCGCGCCTCGTGCGCACCGAGGAGGGCTATGCCGGCGAGTTCGACATCCGCGCTCTCCACGGTGCTATCGATCTCGCCACGGTGGAGGAGCGCCTCGTTCAGTCCTATAAATCCGGCACCTATACCGTGCTGCCCGATTTTGTGCCGGGGCCCGCGACCGCGATGTGGAGCAGTGGAGTCTTCGAGGTTCGGATCGATGACTACCCGGGTACCCTCGGCCACGTGCTGGCGCTGCTTCCCGAGTGCGAGTGGGTATCCACCGCCGCGCCGGGCGCCACGATGGTGCTCCACGCCGTGCCGCTTGGCGACGTCCCCCGCGCCGCCCTCGTCCGGAATGTGACCCAAGCACTGGTCAACGGCTAAGCTGGGGAAGTTATAAATTTATCCACGATAGTTGAGGGAGCACTGCACCGTGTTTGAGTCTTTGTCTGACCGCTTGCAATCAGCCCTGTCCGGTCTGCGCGGCAAGGGCAAGCTGACCGAGGCGGACATCAACGCCACAGCGCGCGAAATCCGCCTTGCGTTGTTGGAGGCGGACGTCTCTCTCAACGTCGTGCGCGGCTTTATCAAGCGCATCAAGGAGCGTGCGGCCGGTGCCGAGGTCTCCGAGGCCCTCAACCCGGCGCAGCAGGTAGTCAAAATCGTCAACGAGGAGCTCATCGAGATTCTCGGCGGCGAGACCCGCCGCCTCAACCTAGCCAAGAATCCGCCGACGGTCATCATGCTCGCCGGCCTCCAAGGTGCTGGTAAGACCACTTTGGCGGGCAAGCTTTCCAAGCACCTTGCCTCCAAGGGACATACCCCGATGCTGGTGGCCTGTGACCTCCAGCGCCCGGGCGCGGTGCAGCAGCTCCAAATCGTTGGCGAGCGCGCCGGGGTCGACGTCTACGCGCCGGATCCTGGCACCTCCCTGGACTCCCACGAGCATGAGATGGGTACCTCGCATGGGGATCCGGTGGACGTCGCCAAGCGCGGCATCGAAGAGGCTAAGCGTACGCAGCACGACATCGTCATCATCGATACCGCTGGTCGCCTCGGCATCGATGAGACCCTGATGACGCAGGCGCGCAACATCCGCGATGCCGTCAACCCGGACGAAGTGCTCTTCGTCATTGACTCCATGATCGGCCAAGACGCCGTGCAGACCGCTGAAGCTTTCCGCGATGGCGTGGACTTTACCGGTGTCGTCCTGACCAAGCTGGATGGTGATGCCCGCGGTGGTGCAGCCCTGTCCATCCGTGAGGTCACGGGTAAGCCCATCATGTTCGCCTCCACAGGTGAGAAGCTCGAGGACTTCGACGTCTTCCACCCGGAGCGCATGTCCTCGCGCATCCTGGGCATGGGTGACCTGCTGACACTTATCGAGCAGGCGGAGTCCAAGCTGGATCAGTCCAAGGCGGAGGAAGCCGCCAAGAAGATGGGCTCCGGCGAGATGACGCTCAATGACTTCTTGGACATGATGCTCATGGTGCGCAATCTGGGGCCGATGGGCAACCTGCTCAAGATGATGCCGGGCGGCAACAAGATGAACCAGATCGCCGACATGGTCGACGAGAAGCAGCTCGACCGCATCCAGGCCATCATCCGCGGTATGACCCCGGAGGAGCGCGAGAACCCGAAGATTCTCAACGCTTCGCGCCGCAAGCGTATTGCCCTTGGTTCCGGTGTGAGCGTTTCTGACGTCAACCAGCTCATCGAGCGCTTCACCGAAGCCAAGAAGATGATGTCGCAGATGGCCGGTCGTTTTGGTATGCCGGGCATGGGCGGTGGGCGTTCCGCTACCAAGAAGAAGCCGAAGGGCCGCAAGGGCAAGAACGGCAAGCGCAAGCCGCCGAAGCGTCGTGGTGGCGGCGGCGGTATGCCGGGTGGCATGCCGTCTATGCAGGAGCTGCAAAAGATGCAGGAGCAAATGGGCAGCGGCATGCCCGGGCTAGGCGATATCAAGATGCCTAAGGGCATGGAAAATATCGACCTCAGCAACCTGGACTTTGGGCAGGGCAAGAAGAAATAACCGAAGAAGAACATAGCCTTCTTCGGTGAGACAAGGGCCGGCGCTGTGGCGCCGGCCCTTCTGCGTACTAGATGGCTTCTCCTGCGGGGTAGGCCGGATAGGGGATGGGCTCCGCGGGTGTGGCCGGAGGCGTCTCAGCGGACTGGGGGATCACGGGGCTATCGGCGGGAATCTGCGGGGGCTGCTGTTTGACCTGCTCGCCGTTGAGGATAGGCGCGATTGCTTCACGGATGAGCGGGATGGCGGAGTCGGCGAAGGCCTTGGTGAAGTGGTGCATATCGCGATAGACCATGATATTGCCGATGATGACCGGGCAATCGCCGTCGGCGTTGCAGAACCACTTCGAGGTGTCCACGGCGAGCATGTTGTCGTACTGCGAGAGGACTTCAGCGCCGGGATCATAGGGCGCGTAGACCTCCTCGAAACGCATGCCACACCCGAGAGAATCCTTGGTGGCCACGTAGCACTCATCAAACTGGCGGCCATTGCCGTGTTCATCGAAGCCCCACGGGTTGTCGCGGAAGCCTACGAAGGGGATATCGTGCTTGGCCAGCTCGTCCCAAAAGGCTATGTAGCCTGGTGGGACAGCATCGGGGCCGTGGCCAAACGGCTGTCCTGGCCGCGTGGAATTGGACACAACCAACGCTGGGTCCGCGTCGATGATGCGCTTGACCACTTCCTTGCTCCATTCGGCGCAAGAGGGCTTCACACTCAGTTCATCGCCCAGCTCGATGGGGCATCCCACGCGGGTGAGCGGGACGAGCTTAAAGCCCATCTCGCGGCCCAAGTAATCCAGCGCCGAGGAGAACTGCTCCGCATGCGAACCACCCACCAAGTAGACCTCGACGTCGGAATCAACGTCACCAAAGATGCACGGCGTCACGCCGTCTTTCTGCGTCTCGATGAAGTAGTCCGTTGGTTCCTGCTCCGGGATGAAGCACCAGTTGTCGGCGACCGGCGGCTGGATGCCACGAGCGAGAATCGGATCCGGTTTGATCTCCACGTTCTCAGGCGGCGTGATGTTCTCAACGAAGGTCGTTGCTCCGGGGTAGAGCTTCGGATCTAGGATTTCGCGGTTGGCCTCCTGCAGGCTACGCAGCCACAGCGGCTGAACGGCCACGAGAGCAATGGTGCAGGCAGCAACGACGACGCCACCGACCCCGCGGAGAGCGCCGGTGCGGGTGCGGAGGTCGGCGAGGCCGCGGTGGACGGGGAGGTCGTCGGCAAGCGGGCGTTTGCGGTGTTGGCGCAGGGGCTTCTCGACGAAACGATGCGTCACGTCCGCCAAGCCCAGCGACACCACGATAATGATGGCACCGAGCCACCACGGAGGGGTTTCCAGGCCGAGGGCGGCGATGGAAATGATGAGCAGAGGCCAGTGCCACAGATAGAGCGGGTAGCGATATCACCGAGCCAACGAGAAACCCGGGTGGTGAGCACCCGCGAGAAAGACCCGCCGGAACCGATAATGATGAGCACCGCGCCGCCGATCGGCAACAGGGACAGCGGCCCAGGGAATGCCAAGGTATCGGAGATAACCAGACCGGTGCAGGCGAGCGCGGCCAGACCGACGGCGGTGGCGAGGTTGGACAAGTGTTGCGGCATGCGCAGGTGCGAGCCATAGATAACGAGCACCGCGCCCAAAGTCAGCTCCCACGCGCGCGACCATGTGGAGTAGTAGTTCTCCGGGGTGCCAAAGAGCCCGTCGCGGGATGCATAGGCAAAAGAAGCGACGGTAACTACGAGGAGAATCGGGCCAGCGATGGAATTAATGGAAGAGAAGCGCTGTTCTCGCAGGCCCGTGTTCTTGGGGCGCAGGCGCATGAAAGCGGCCAGGCCGAGAGCGAAGAAGATGCCCAGCAGGTAGAACTGGCCCTGGACCGCCATGGACCACATGTGTTGCAGTGGTGATGTGCTTGCGGAGGCAGCGGCGTAGTCAGCGTTCTGCCGCGCTAATTCCCAGTTCTGGTAGTAGAAGACCGTCGCAGTGATCTGCTTGGTGAGCTCCGTGTTCATGAGCTTCGGAGCGAAAAGCCGGACGAGTAGATAGCTCACGCCGATGACGAGCACGAGGGAAGGAACAAGCCGGCGGAGCGTGCGCCAGATGGGCCACCACGGGTTCAGGGAGGCGTTGGGCCGCGCGGCATAGCGCAGCTGCGAGCCCAAGAAGAAGTACCCGGAAAGCAGGAGGAAGACATCGACGCCACCTGAGACACGACCAACGAAGACGTGGTACAGAACAACCAAGGCGATCGCGATGCCGCGGAGGCCGTCAAGGTCGTAACGGTAGCGGAATGTGGAGGGGGCTTGTTTATTCATAAAAAGAGGATTGTGTGGCGTCGAAATAACCGCATTACAGACTACCCCCTTCGCGGGGTAAGGCCTAACTCTGCAAGAGCTAAAGGGAATTTCCTATCTCGTGTGGGTTCCGCTAAAGTTGTTGAGGTTGTTCACGCACCGCGTGGAGGACACGCAAAACTTCATCTCTGCGTAACGCCGGTACCGCCTACGGACGGCCGGCACGTCACGCGCAGGATAAATCCAAGGGTTGAACCGGCGCGCCAGAAAGCGGCGCGTGTCTGAACTGCCCGGTGACTAGAAAAGGAGCCAATCATGGCCGTCAAGATCAAGCTGCAGCGTATGGGTAAGATCCGCAACGCTGAGTACCGCGTCATCGTCGCTGATGCACGCACCCGCCGCTCCGGCAAGGCTATCGAGAACATCGGTATCTACCAGCCGAAGCAGGAGCCGTCCCTGATCCAGATCGATTCCGAGCGCGCTCAGTACTGGCTGGGTGTCGGCGCACAGCCGACCGAGCCGGTTCTCGCACTGCTCAAGGTGACCGGTGACTGGCAGAAGTTCAAGGGTCTGCCGGGCGCAGAGGGCACCTTGAAGGTTGCTGAGCCGAAGCCGTCCAAGCTGGATCTCTTCAACGCTGCTCTGGCTGAGGCCAACAACGGCCCGACCATCGAGGCCATCACCGAGAAGAAGCGCAAGGCCAAGGAAGAGGCTGAGGCTAAGGCTGCCGCCGAGAAGGCTGCTGAGGAAGCCGCTGCCGCTGAGGCTGCTAAGGCCGAGGAAGAGGCCGCTAAGGCTGAAGAGGCCGACTCCGCTGAGGCTGAGGAGTCCGCAGAGTAATTCCTGCACTCCAAACGTAATATCCCCGCTGACCAGTAGGTCGCGGGGATTATCTAGTTTTTCGGCCGTGGGAGGCGGACCTCCAGAGGGTTTTCGAAGTCCAAGCCGCGGACAGCGGAGGCAATAACTGACTGCGCCATAGCTTCCACCTTTTCCTCCGGTAGCGACCCCAAATGACCGCTGAGGCACAAGACCGTGAAGCCGTGCACCGTTGACCAGCCGGCCAGGCAATTTTGCATCATGTGCTGCCTCTTGGGTTGCTGGCCGATGGATCGCGCGTACTGCTCCATGTAGCCGTAGAAATTGAACATGGCTTGCACACGTGGATCTTCGCCGGGCCCCTCAGCCGCGGCTACGAGCCCGGCCGGAATATCAAAGCTGCTCGCGGCCATCATGCACATAAAGAAGTGCGGCTCTTCCAAGGCGTGGTGGAAGTAGGTGAAACCGGCCGCCATCATCTTGTCAATGATGGTGCCCTCAGTCGTTTCGAAGGTATCGCTGAGCTTGTTGATGAGTTCGTAGGTGGCGACGGCCCCGACGGCGTCGAGAAGCGCGGCTTGGTCCTTGAAGTGACGGTAGGCGGCGGTGGGGGAGACGCCCACCGCGCGCGTTGCGGCGCGAATCGTCACAGCCTCCGGTCCGCCCTCCCGGCCGAGCTTAATGGCCTCTCGGAGGATCTCTTCATGCAAATTTCCGTGATGATACGGCTTCGAACTACTCACGATATAAGAATAGTACTAAAAGTCTAGACATTCGCGCCAGTGTTCGGTGTCAACATGGTGAGCAGCATGAGTGCAGGTTCCTCGTTACATGTCACCGCATGCGGCACGTACGCCGGAAGGTGCACTATGCGTCCGGGAGCGAGCACCTCATCTTGTTCCCCGCAACTAAAAATCACCGATCCCTGGAGCACCTGGACGGTGATGGGGTGCGCGGCCTTGTGATCAGGTAGGTCTTGTCCAGGCAGGAAGGAGAAGAGGATGAGGTTCGCGCCGTCGGCACTGAGGACCCTCTTAACGGCTGGTCTGGGGCGTGCGGGGTGTGGCTCGGGGGCCTCATCGCGTAGATCCAGCGTTGTGAGGGCGGCACTGTTGTGGGAGGCGTCGCCAAAGGTGGTTGCATCATTGATGGGAAGCTCAGTCATGCCGCCCCAGCGTAGCCCGTTAAGCTAGCAGGCATGGAACTACTCATTGGTCGCGTGGTGAAATCCCACGGCATTAAAGGCGAGGTCTCCGTCGAGGTGACCACCGATTCCCCTGAGACCCGATTCGCCGTCGGCGAGGTTCTCCACGGCACACAAGGCAAGAAGGAACACGAACTCACCATCGCGGCGGTGCGCGCCCACAAGGGGCGCCTGCTCATCACCTTTAAGGAAATCCCGGACCGCACGGCCGCGGACTCGCTGCGTGGCACCCAGTTCTTTGCCGAACCCCTGGATGATCCCGAGGATGACGGCTTCTATGACCACGAGTTGGAAGGCCTGCGCGTCCTCCTCGACGGTGTAGAGGTGGGCGAGGTGACCGGCGTGACGCACGGCCCCACGCAGTCCCTCCTGGAAGTCACGCTCACCGATGGCAAAGAAGCGCTCGTCCCCTTTGTGGAGGAGATCGTGCCGGAGGTCGATCTGGAGGAAGGAACCTGCACGATTACCCCACCGGAGGGGCTGCTCGACCTATGAGAATCGACGTTGTCACCATCTTTCCGGAGTACCTCGACCCGCTGCGCCACGCATTGCTGGGCAAGGCCATCGAGCAGGGGAAGCTCGCGGTGGGCGTGCATGACCTGCGCCAGTGGGCCACCGACGTGCATAAATCCGTCGATGATTCCCCCTATGGCGGTGGTCCCGGCATGGTGATGAAGCCTGAGGTGTGGGGGCCCGCGCTTGACGACGTCTCCTCCGGCACCGCCTCCACCCAGGACCTCCAGAGCGCTCTGCCGCACCTAAGCAAGCCGCGCCACGACGATATCCATGGCGTTGAGGCGCGCGCCTATGGCGAGAGCGAGAATTCGGATAAGCCGTTGCTTATCGTGCCGACTCCTGTGGGAGAGCCTTTTACGCAAGCCGATGCGCAAGCGTGGTCTGCGGAGGAGCACATTGTCTTTGCGTGCGGGCGCTACGAGGGCATCGACCAGCGCGTCGTCGACGATGCGCAGCACCGTTACCGCGTACGCGAGGTCTCCATCGGCGACTACGTGCTCATCGGCGGCGAGGTAGCTGTGCTCGTCATCGCCGAGGCCGTCGTGCGCCTTATCCCCGGCGTGTTGGGGAACCGACGCTCGCACGAAGAAGATTCCTTCTCCGATGGCCTGCTGGAGGGGCCCAGCTACACCAAGCCGCGCGAGTGGCGCGGCCTCAAGGTTCCGGACGTGCTGACCTCCGGTGACCACGCCCGTGTGGACCGGTGGCGCCGCGAGCAGTCGCTGGCGCGAACATGGCAGCGCCGCCCAGAGCTGCTCGATGCAGCGGAGTTAAGTGAGGCCGATCGCGCCTACCTGGAAACCTTAAAGGAGGATTGAGATGGACGTCAGCACTGACTTGTCAATACTTATGACTGAGGCTGAATGGAACAAGGTCCTCAAGGCCATGCCGCAGCGCCTGCGCGAAGGAGGCGTCGAACCGCTCGACATCAACGCAGAGATCATCTCCTTTACCTGCGAGCCCGACAATATCTTGGTCAATGAGTACATGGATAAACACGGCCAGCCGCCGGTGAGTGAGCACGTGTGGAGGGTCATCGTCAACGGCACCTCTGACCTGCCGCTGACCAAGGTCACCGCCGCCGTCGCGGAGTGCTTGCCGCCCCACACACTCTGGTACGGAACCTCAGAGATTGGTCACACCGAGTTTGGCCTGGGCACTTCCTGCGCGTGGCAGGGCGGGGTATAGGGTGAGAAGGTCTTAAGTCCCCGACCCAAAAAGAGGTTTTGTGAATATCGCAGCCACCATCGCTGGAGAGCTGGGCGTCAAAGAGCAGTTTGTCGAAGCCGCCCTCAAGCTCATGGCGGAGGGTAACACCGTTCCGTTCATCGCCCGATACCGCAAGGAAGCCACCGGCGGGCTGGATGACTCGCAGCTGCGTATCATCGAGGAACGCTCGACCTACCTTCGGGAACTGGAGGAGCGCAAGGAAACGGTGCTCGCCGCGATTGAGGAGCAGGGCAAGCTGACCGATGAGCTGCGCGCGCTCATCCAGGGCTGCGAGACCAAGGCGCGCTTAGAGGATCTGTACCTGCCGTATAAGAAGCGTCGCAAAACCAAGGCGGATATCGCGCGTGAGGCAGGCTTGGAGCCGCTGACCGATAAGCTTATCGAGAACCCTTCGGCGGACCCGGCCGAGCTGGCCGGGGAGTACCTCACCGAAGGTTTCGAGGAAACGAAGAAGGCCCTCGACGGTGCTCGAGCCATCTTGGTGGACCGTTTTGCGCTGGATGCGGACCTCGTCGGTGAGGTGCGCGAGCGTATGTACACCAGCGGTTCCATGAACGCCGGTGTGGTGGAAGGCAAGGAAGCCGAAGGCGCAAAGTTCAAAGATTACTTCGAGTTCTCCGAGCCTTTCGACAAGCTTCCCTCGCACCGCATCTTGGCGCTGCTGCGCGGTGAGAACGAGGGCGTGCTGCAGCTCAACCTCGATGCCGGCGATGACGCCATCTACGAGGGCATGATCGCAGATCGCTTCGACCTAGACGTTGACACCTCCCGCTGGCTTGCCGACGCCGTCCACTGGGGCTGGCGCACCAAACTCTCCATCTCCTCGGGCCTCGACGTGCGCATGCGCCTGAAAGAGAAGGCGGAGGAAGGCGCGCTCAAGGTTTTCGCGACCAACCTGCGCGATGTTCTGCTGGCGGCCCCGGCGGGCCAGCGCGCGACGCTGGGCTTGGACCCGGGCTACCGCAACGGCGTCAAGTGTGCGGTCGTCGACCCGACGGGCAAGGTCCTTGCCACCACCATCGTCTACCCGCACCAGCCGCAGCAGAAGTGGGCTGAGGCGGTGAGAGAGTTGGCGTCGTTAAGCGCGGCTCATTCGGTGGACCTCATGGCAATTGGTAATGGCACCGCGTCGCGGGAGACGGAGAAGCTTGCCGGTGAAGTCGCGGACCTCATCGCGCAGGCGGGTGGGAAGCGGCCGAGCCCGGTCGTGGTGTCGGAGGCGGGCGCGTCGGTGTATTCGGCTTCGCAGCTGGCGGCCGATGAGTTCCCCGACATGGATGTCTCACTGCGCGGCGCGGTGTCCATCGCGCGCCGCCTGCAGGACCCGCTGGCGGAGCTGGTGAAGATTGACCCGAAGGCCATTGGTGTGGGGCAGTACCAACATGACGTCAACCAGGTCGCACTCGCGCGCACGCTCGATGGCGTGGTGGAAGACGCGGTGAATGGCGTCGGCGTGGACCTGAACACGGCGTCGGCCCCGCTGCTGGAGCGCGTGGCTGGTGTGAACTCCACGATTGCGGCCAACATCGTGGCCTACCGCGATGAGAATGGCACGTTTGCCTCGCGCAAGGAGCTGAAGAAGGTGCCGCGCTTGGGGCCGAAGGCTTTCGAGCAGGCGGCGGGCTTCCTGCGCATCAATGGCGGTAAGGATCCGCTCGATGCCTCGGCCGTGCACCCGGAGGCCTACCCGGTGGTGGCGCGCATCGCGGAGAAGACTGGTCTGGGGGTCTCGGAGCTCATCGGCAATTCGCGGGTGTTGACGAAGCTGTCGCCGGCGGACTTCGCCGACGACACCTTCGGTGTGCCGACGGTGACGGATATCATCGCGGAGCTGGACAAGCCGGGCCGCGACCCGCGCCCGGAGTTTAAGACCGCGACGTTCAAGGAGGGCGTGGATAAGGTCTCGGACTTGAAACCGGGCATGATTCTGGAGGGCACCGTGACCAACGTTGCGGCCTTCGGTGCGTTCATCGACGTTGGCGTGCACCAAGACGGGCTTGTGCATGTGTCCGCGATGAGCCACAAGTTCGTCTCCGACCCGCACGATGTGGTCCGCTCGGGCCAGGTAGTGAAGGTGAAGGTCATGGAGGTAGACGTGGAGCGCCAGCGCATTGGTTTGTCGCTGCGGCTTGACGACGAACCCGGCCAGCCCGCGCCTAAGCGCCGCAACGACGGTGGGCGTTCCGAGGGGCGCGGCGGCCGCTCCGACCGGCGCAACTCCCGCCGCGACGGTGGGCGTGGCCGCGTGGACCGCGGCGGCGGTGGCTCAATGGCCGACGCTCTCAAGAAGGCCGGCTTCTAACCGTTCAAACGGTCGGAGCTTTGTGTGTTCTCGCCCCAGCGGCGGCTTTAGAGTCCGTCTCCTGAGAATCCGAGATCGTTCAGTGCAGACGGCGGGATGAGACTTAGCTGAGGGATCGCCGAAGGCGCGGAAAGCCTCGCGGTTTTGCGGGGCCTCCGCGTGGAGTAGGCACCATGCTGGGGATGAGCTGCTTTGGCGGCACGGTGCTGGGGTGCGAGCTATCCGGGCGGTGGGCTACCGTTTGGTGGATCCGGCGGTCGGGCGTGGGTTTTGTCGGCGGCGAGCCGTTTGACCGCTTCTTGGTAGGCGGGCTGCCCGGTAATCGGCGTTCCCCAGGGCGGGATGTAGTCAACGGGCCCTTTTAGACGAAAGACATAGCCTCTGCCGGTCGGGCTGGTGGGGTCATCGTCGTTGATGCCGTTGTGGTAGGCGCACAGCATGGTCAGGTTGGGCGGGTTGGTCTCCCCGCCTGCCTGCCAGGGAATGATGTGGTGGACTTGGCAGTAGTCCGCC
This sequence comes from Corynebacterium minutissimum, assembly GCF_000988205.1. Taxonomy (GTDB): domain Bacteria; phylum Actinomycetota; class Actinomycetes; order Mycobacteriales; family Mycobacteriaceae; genus Corynebacterium; species Corynebacterium hiratae. The sequence continues at coordinate 155,738 of NZ_LAYQ01000012.1, forward strand.
GGTTTATTGCAGTCCTCGATAGCGCAGGTGGGGTGTTCGGCGCTGGCCATGATGCGCTGCTCGAGGCTGGCAAAGCGCGAAAGTCGGTGCAACCACACCGGCCCGATGGTGGGGTGGACCAATGTGGCGTAGCCAGTTTCGGCGAACTTGTAGGTGAGAAACTCTGCGCCACTCATGCGCCCGCCGTTGGTGAGCTCGAGTTCGATGTCGTCGCCGTCATGGCGGACGACTTTGTCGAGCTCGTCGAGCGTTATCACGACGTTGGTTCCCACCGCCGGCCGCGAGCCCACGCCTTCTTTGAAGAAAACCTGGTGGGTGGCGTCCAGGAGGTCGGCGGGGTTGATGGACTCGAGTGTGCTGCGAATGGTGGATATGTTCAGAGCGGTATCGGTAACCGTGAGCGAGTGCGGGCCATTCTTGCGGTAGGTCAGCCGCACCCCTGGTGAAGGCACGCGTTTGGGCCTGAGCTCCTTCAAGCGCTCCACCGCCACTGAAGCAACCCGTTCTGAAGGCGTGGATGCCAGCGCGACGCGCAAATTCCAGACATCGAGCTGTTTCTTCAACTTGGCGGTGTAGGACTCAATCAGGTTCAACGTGGCCAGGTCGTGGCCCTGGCGTTGGGCCGCCTGACGCGCTGCGCGCTGCTTTCCGGTGAAGCGGGTATCGCCGAAATAAATGGCATGAAGCGACGCCAGCTCCGCGGCATCACCGGCCGAGGCGCCGAGCGCACGTAAGCCTTCGGGTGTGCTGGTTGCTGCTTCCACCAACGCAATCCCCGAATTGCGAAGGCGGATGTAGGTTTCGATATCCCCCATGGGCACAGAGACTAAAACAGGCCTTAATGCCTCGCAACCGGAGGAGAAAACGCCCTGTTCATGTGCCTCATAACTTGGATCTCACGCGGGAATGGCCAGCACCCACACGGCCAAACGCAGCCCCGAGCTCGTAATCCACGCGAAAAAACTGGACGGGGCGCAATGGCACGAATAATAATAAGTTTATGTCGTCAACTCCTCCAGTGGTATGTTTGGTGAAACAAACGATCTAGCGGTCTCGCTCATGCTCGCTCTTTCGTCGAATATGCCTGGACAGAGGGTTAGAAGCGGACCTGAGCTATCACTATAAGGAGGCGGGAATGAGCCGTGAGGCTGAAGAAGACCGGAAGAATGGTTCTTCGCCTGGTCGGGCGAATGAGGGGAGTGCTGCGACCCGTGACAGCGAAGCCATGGGTTGGCACCGCGTCCTCGATTGGCGCCCCACGAGTACTGTGTCGCGCGTGCTCATCGTTTTTCTTCTCGTTGCACCGCTGATCGTCGCCGGCACCATGATGTGGGCGATGTGGGACCCGTCAAAGTACATGCGCAACATTGACCTGGCGGTGGTGAATGAGGATGCGGGCGTCGAGAAGCAGGGCAAATACACCAACTACGGTGATCAGGTCGTCGAAGGCCTGTTGGAGACGGGGTACCTGAACTTTGCGGAGGTCAACAAGGCCGATGGTGATGAGGGCCTGCTCAAGGGCAAGTACCTCATGGTGGTGACCATCCCGGAGAACTTTTCCGAGCAGGCCGTCACCATCATCAGCGATAAACCAGTCAAACCGGAGATTCATTTCGCCACCAATGATTATTACGGCACGAATGGCTCGGTGATTTCCTCCAGCCTCATCCCGCAGGTCCAGACCAGCGTGGAAAATGCGATTTCCAAGAAATACGCCGACCAGGTCATCGAAGGTCTCAACAAACTCAGCGACGGCCTAGGCACCGCGGCGGAGGGCGCCGGCCGTCTCGATGAGGGTGCGGGCAAATTGCAGGAAGGCGGCGGGCGCGCGGTCGAGGGAATCGCCAAGCTGGACGCCGGCGCGGGCGATCTCAACAACGGTACGGGCCAGCTGCTGGACGGCACGAACCGCCTGAATGACGGAGTAGGACGCCTCAGCGATGGCGCCGCGCAGCTCGATGATGGCGCCGCCCAGCTTGCCGACGGCTCCGACAAGCTCCTTGCCGGCACCGGCCGCCTAGCGGATGGCGCGGGTCAGATCGACGGCGGTGTTAACCAGCTCACGGGCATGCTCATCCCGGTGCTCAAGCAGGCGCAGGCTGTGGCCCCGGCACTCCTGCAGCTTGTCGACGTCCTCCGCGGCCTCGGCATGCACCAACAAGCTGAGCAGCTTTATTCACTGGTCTCCAAGCTGGACCCGGCCGCCAGCGGCAACATGGTGGCGCAGTTGGAGAAGCTTTCTGCCGGCACCGGCCAGCTCTACTACAACCTGGCTGATCCCAATTCGGAGTACCTGGGCGGCATGATGGCTCTTAATGACGGTGCGCACCGCTTGTCCGATGGTTCCCAGCAGCTGCGTGCGGGTGTTGGCGAACTGAGCGACGGTGCCGCCCAGCTGAAGGACGGTGCTTCCCGCTTGCACGAGGGCACCGGCACGTTGAAGGATGGCACGAGCCAGCTCGCCGCCGGTGGCACGGAGTTGAAGGATGGCATGGACCAGCTCAAGGCGGGCTCGAACGAATTGGCCACCAAGCTTGCCGACGGCGCCGCCAAGGCCCCCTCCATTACCCAGCCGGATACGTCTGCGCAGAACATGGCCGTGCCCATCAACTTCACCTCCTCCAACCTTCACCCAGTGCAGACGGTGGTCGACCCGGTCGATCCAACCCAGAAGAACATCACCGGTGGCGTATCGATGCTCTTCGTGCTCGTCTTCGGATTCCTCGTCATGCTGCTGGTTGCCATGACACTGCCGTACTACCTGGGGCGCCGGGGCGAGTCGGCCACGAGCCCGGTGCGCGGTATCCTCGCAGCCTTTGGAGTCGTGGCGGGCTTGAATTTCCTCGTCCTAGCCTTCATGGCCTTCATGTCCTCCATGATGGGATGGTCACCGGCGAGCTGGCCGATGATGCTGCTAGTTATCGCCGCCATCGCCGCCGTGGGGGCGGCGACCTACCAGTTCCTCCTGGTCACCTTTGGACGCAAGATCGGCGCCATCTTCGCCGTAGGTGCGTTCGCTCTGGGCATCATGGTCTTCGGCGGTGTATGGCCGGTGGCGGCGATTCCGCGCCCGTTGAGCATGCTGCATCCTTTCCACCCGATGTCCTATGCGAAGAATGCCTTTACTCGCGCCACCGACGGCATCCACGACGGAACTTTCTGGGCCGGTATTGCAGTGTTGTTTATTGTGACTGCCCTCGCACTGGTGGCTTCCTGCGTGGTCTTCCGGGCTCGCCACCATGGCACCGCCCGAATTGTGGACGAGCACCTCTTCCGCGCTCCGGCGGTGGTCGACGCCTAGTAATCGCGAGACGCGAGCCCACCCGGAAGGTTACGCAGCTCGATGCCCATATCCGCTGCCAGATCGGCGTAGCGTAGGACGAAGCCAGCGCTGCGCCCACCGGAGGGGCAGGCAACGTAGACCAGTTCGGAAGAGCACGAAGCGAGCGCACGGCGCACGGCATCATCATCGGTGACGGTATGCCAGGGCAGTGACACCGTGGCATCAGGAAAGCCGGTGTTCTCGGAGATATCGAGGAGGGCGGCGTGGCCGTCGCGAAGCTCAGGCGGAAAGCTGCGCTCTCCGGGCAAGGTGCTGACCAGCGGGCGCGCAGGATCCGGGCCGACTGTGAGCGTGCGGAAACTACCGGGCAGCGCCTCATAGGACGTAACACGGCCACGCAGCTCCTCATGGTGCGGAAGCTTCCCCAACCAGCCCAGCGTCGCGGTGGCCATGAGCCCCGCGATGACGGACGTCGTAGCACCCAGGACCCCAGCCGTGGAGCACTCGAGCGCCTCGCCCTCCGGCGGGGCGGGGAAGAGATCACGCAAGCCCACCCCGCGCCCGTCAGCGCAGTCCTTACCGGAATGCCACAGCGCGGCCTGCCCGCCGTAGCGCAGCACGGTTCCCCAAGCCAGCGGGGTAGAGGTGAGCTCGCAGGCGTCTGCGACGAGGTACTTCGTGTCGAAGGTATCTGAGCCATCGAGGACGAGGTCGGCCTCGGCGCAGAGGTCAAGAACAGTAGAGGAAGTCAGCCGCGCGTTGAGCGCGGTGATTTGCAGCTCGGGGGCAAGCTCGCGGGCGCGCGCGGCGGCTACCTCGGCCTTGGGCTTGCCGACGTCCCCCGCACCAAACAGCACCTGCCTGTGCAGGTTGCTGATATCGACGGTATCGGAATCGATGAGCGTGATGCGCCCGATGCCTGCCGCCGCGAGCTGCTGGAGAGCCGGGCAGCCCAGCCCGCCGGCGCCCACGACGAGCAGGTGCGCCGCGTGGAGCCGCTCCTGCGCCGCGTCACCGAAGCCTGGTAGAAGGCGCTGGCGCGAGGTGCGGGCGAGTTCATCTTTGCTGAGCATGGATCCAGTCAACTGCGTCACGGGCCTAGAGAACTTGGTCGGCCCAGGAGGCTAGGCCCTCGAAGGTGGAGGATGCCTGGGCATGTTCGCGCTGCGGGATACGACCGGCGCTGCGCGCGAGTCGTCCCGCTTCGACGGCGTGGCGCATGGCGGTGGCCATGGCTTCCGGATCTTGGCAGCGGTTGACTGCGCTGGCGAGCAGCACGCCGGAGCAGCCGAGCTCCATGGCGAGGGTGGCATCGGAGGCGGTGCCGATGCCGGCGTCGACAAGCACGGGCACCGAGGCACGTGAGCAGATGAGCTCGAGGTTGTGCGGGTTGAGGATGCCCAGCCCGGTGCCGATGGGGGCGCCCAGCGGCATGACGGCCGCAGCGCCCGCATCCTCGAGGCGCTGGGCGGCCACGGGATCGTCGCTGGTGTAGGCCAGCACGGTGAAACCTTCGGCGCTGAGCAGTTCGGTGGCGTCGAGGGTCTCCACGACATCGGGCAGGAGCGTGTGCTCGTCGGCGATGACTTCTACCTTGACCCAGGATGTCCCCAGCGCCTCGCGGGCCATGCGGGCGGTGAGCACGGCCTCGCGCGCGGTGCGGCAGCCGGCGGTGTTGGGCAACGGAGCGATGCCCAGCCGGCGCAACAGGTCGAAGATGCTCTCACCGTCACGGGTACCAGCGTGGCGGCGCATGGCCACGGTGGTCAGCTCGGTTCCGGAGGCGACGAGCGCGCGCTCCAAGGCCTCATGGCTCGTGGCCCCACCGGTGCCCATGATGAGGTGGGAAGAAAAGGTGGTATCGGCGATGGTGAGCATGTAGTTTCTAGCCTCCCTGAACAGCGGTGAGGACTTCCACGGTCGCGCCTTCGGTGAGTGGGGTGGACTCCCACTGCGAGCGTGGAACGACCTGCTCGGACAGTGCCACGGCGGTGCCGTCGGCGTCGATGCCTTTTTCTTCCAGCAGTTGGGCGACGGTGTCTGCTGCCGTGTCATAGGGCTGACCGTTAAAGATCAGAATCATTGTTGCTCCTTGAGGTGTCGTAGGGGATCACATGCGGTGAGATCGATGCTGGGTTCGGTGCCTTCGATGAGCTCGCGGGTACAGCGCGCGGCCAGAGCCGTCAGCAGAATGCCGTGGCGGAAATAGCCGGTGGAGATGACGAGCTTGTCGCTGACGCGGCCGAGATACGGCAAGTCATCCGGAGTGCCAGGGCGGGCACCCGCGCTGGCCTCGAGGAATTCGCATTCTTCGATGGCGGGGAGGATGCGGATGGCGTCGCGAAGCAGCGCGTAGACACCGCCGGCCTGGGCCGTGGCAAGCGTGTCCTCGCGGGTTGTAGCGCCGACCGCGAGGGTGCCATCGCCGCGGGGGATGAGGTAGATGGGGCGGTCCTCCACGAAACCGCGGACCACGCGGGTGAGCAGCGGCTGGAGCTCGTCCGGTACGCGCAGGCGCAGGATATCTCCGTACACCGGGCGCAGGTGCAGCGGGGAATCTGTGAGCCCAGCCGCGGCTGCCCACTCGATATCGCGTGCCCCCAGGCCTGCAGCGAGCACCACATCGTCGGCGTGGAATTGGCCTGCGGGAGTGCTCACGACGCCAGTGGCGGCGTCAATAGACTGCGCTGCCGTGCGGAAGAAGCGCACCCCAAGACCCTGGGCAGCGCTGATGAGGGCAGCCGCCCACTGGCGGGGAAAGACCTGCGTGTCGCCCGGGATACTCACTGCAGCGGCCAAACGTGGCGAGAGTAAAGGTTCGGCACGCCGGGCCTCGCGCACGGTGATGCGCTCGACCTCCATGCCGTGGAGGGACTGATAGTCAGCCAGCTCGGTGAGGTGCTGAGCATCCGCACGGTCGGCGGCGACGACAAGGGTGCCCTCGGCGCGGTAGCCAGTGGGGACCTCCGTGTGGGCGGCAACCAGATCGATAAGCTCTGGGTACCACGCGCCGGAGGCACGCATCAGCGGGAAGAGAGGATCCTGCTGGTAGACCACCTCGGCGGCAGGGGCGAGCATGCCGCCGGCGAAGTGGGTAGCTCCGGAGGCTGGCGCCGGATCCAGCACCGTGACCTCATAGCCTTGGGCGGCCAGTTCCACGGCGGTGGCCAGACCAATGACGCCCGCGCCGACGACGATGACTGAAGAATCAGAGCTGGTACTCATCGCGCACCTTCATCGAAACCGGCAAGCAGCTCGTGGCAGTAGGCTTCCGGGTCGGCGGCGTGCATGATGCCGCGCACCACAGCGAGGCCCGCAACGCCCGTCGCGGCAAGGTCGGCGGCATCCTCAGCGGTGACATCCCCGATGGCTACGAGTGGCACGCGGGAGAGCTTCACCAATTCCGGGTAGGCATGAAGCCTAATGGCGTGCGGCCGGATTCCTTCGTCGGTGTCGCGCGGAACGGGCCGCAGCCGATGTAGTCAATGACATCTGCGACGTCATTGGCGGACTCAACCAACTCGCGGGTGCCGGTGGTCAGACCGATAATCGCGTCCGGCCCCAACAACGCGCGGGCGGCGGCCACGGGCAGATCGTCCTGGCCAACATGCACGCCGTGCACCGGCTCGCCGGCGTGGCGTAGGGCGGCGGCGACGTCCACGCGGTCGTCGATAAGCACACGCGTGTCTGGGCTAGCCCGTGCCACCGCGCGGGCTACCTCTCGACCCAGGTGGTAGAGGTCGCGGGCGGAAATCGGCTTGGAGCGTACCTGTACCACCCCGGCACCGCCCCGGGCCGCTGCGGCAGCGATGCGCACAATTTCCGCAGGCGTGCCCTTGCCCGTGACGAAGTAGCAGCGAAGATCAGGCATGCGTGGTTTCTTCCTCCTGATAGAGCTGAGATCCCTGAGCCTTAAACTCTTCCGACATCTGCTTCTCACCGGCACGGGCAGCGGCCACAACCTCGGGATCGATGGCGTCCTTACCCGGGAAACTTGGCATACCAAGGGAATCGGAGAAGGTATCTCGGATGTCCTGGCTGATGCGCATAGAGCAGAACTTCGGGCCGCACATGGAACAGAAGTGTGCGGTCTTGGCCGGTTCGGCGGGCAGAGTCTCATCGTGATAAGCCTGCGCGGTGTCTGGGTCGAGGGAGAGCGCGAACTGGTCGTGCCAGCGGAACTCAAAGCGAGCCTTGCTCATCGCGTCATCCCAGGCGCGCGCACCTGGGTGGCCCTTGGCCACGTCGGCGGCATGGGCGGCAAGCTTATAGGTGATGACGCCGGTCTTGACGTCATCGCGGTTGGGCAGCCCCAAGTGCTCCTTCGGGGTGACGTAGCACAGCATGGCCGTACCACCCATGGCGATGTGCGCCGCGCCAATGGCGGAGGTGATGTGGTCATAGCCCGGGGCGATATCCGTAACCAGCGGGCCCAGCGTGTAGAAGGGAGCGTCCGAAGCCCAGTCCTGCTCGAGCTCGTTATTTTCCTGAATCATGTTGAGCGGGACGTGGCCCGGGCCTTCCACCATGACCTGGACGTCATACTCCCAGGCGCGCCGGGTGAGCTCACCGATGGTCTTGAGCTCGGCGAACTGGGCGGTGTCGTTGGCATCCGCTAGGGAGCCGGGGCGCAGGCCATCGCCGAGCGAGAATGCGACGTCGTAGCGCGCAAAAATCTCACAGAGTTCGTCGAAGTTTTCATAGAGGAAGGACTCCTTATGGTGCGCCAGGCACCAGCCCGCCATGATGGAGCCGCCGCGGGACACAATGCCGGTAACACGGTTCGTGGTCAACGGCACATAGGGCAGCAGCACGCCGGCGTGCACGGTCATGTAATCCACGCCCTGCTCGCACTGTTCGATGACGGTATCGCGGAAAATCTCCCACGTCAGGTCCTCTGCGACGCCATTAACCTTCTCCAGCGCCTGGTAGATGGGCACGGTGCCGATGGGGACCGGTGAGTTGCGCAGGATCCACTCGCGCGTGGTGTGGATGTCATCACCGGTGGAGAGGTCCATCACGGTATCCGCGCCCCAGCGGGTGGCCCAGCGCAGCTTCGACACCTCTTCCTCAATAGAGGAGGTCACCGCGGAGTTGCCGATATTGGCATTGATCTTGGTTAGGAACTTGCGGCCGATAATCATCGGCTCCGACTCGGGGTGGTTGACGTTGTTAGGCAGGATGGCGCGGCCACGGGCGATTTCGGAACGCACGAACTCTGGGTCGCAGTGCTCGCGCAGAGCCACGAACTCCATCTCCTTGGTGATGATCCCCTGGCGTGCGTAGTGCATCTGGGTAACGCGCTTGCCTTCCTTCGCACGCAGCGGCTGGCGACGCTCCCCCTTCCACTCCAAGGAAGCCGCACCGCGGCGCTCGGCCGAGCGGCCATCGTCAGCAAGGTTGCGTGCGCGGCCCTCATACTCTTCAACGTCTCCGCGCTCCGCAATCCATTCGGCGCGCAGGGCCGGCAGGCCTACTTCAGGCTCACACTCCGGGCCGCGCGTGCGGTAGATGCGGAAGGGTTCGTTGGGCCCTGTGGGGGAATCATCCAGCTGGATCTCGGTCTCGGGCACCTCCAGACCTTTCTCCCGGATGGGGGAGTAGGAGTGCTTGGGGTGGATCTCGCCGGAGTCGGTGGACTGGATGGGGTTATGGGTAGCCGTCATGGCTGCTCCTCTCTTCCTTCGCTGGTGCTAACCAGACAGGTTCGAACGGTGCAGGCGCGGTATCAGCGCCACTCTCAGCCCACTTCCCGTGGGCACCCGTGGGGTATCAGTGCGTCACCCACCTTAGAGCCCCCGGTGGGCAGGTGTCAGGCGTTTGGGGCAATTTGTTCTGCGGGGGTGGGGTGTGGAAAGATAGCGATGTTCTGTGTAATAGGCACGAACCGGTCAGCCGCCTCGCGGTGGCGCCAGGGTCCTCTGTCTTAAACTGAAAAGGAAAACACCAATGGCAAACCTCATTGATAAGGTTGATGCAGCTTCGCTGCGCGACGATATCCCGTCCTTCCGCCCGGGCGATACCCTTGACGTCAACGTCAAGGTCATCGAGGGCAGCACCGAGCGTACCCAGCTCTTCAAGGGTGTCTGCATCCGCCGTCAGGGCGACGGCATCCGCGAGACCTTCACCGTGCGTAAGGTTTCCTTCGGCATCGGCGTTGAGCGTACCTTCCCGGTTCACTCCCCGAACATTGCCTCCATCGAGGTAGTTCGTCGCGGCCGTGTCCGCCGCGCCAAGCTGTACTACCTGCGCGACCTGCGTGGCAAGAAGGCCCGCATCAAGGAGCGCCGCTAATTTACAGCGCGTCACAGCCCTTCGCCTTATCCTCATCGCGAGGAAAGGTGAAGGGCTTTCTTTTTTGGCTTCATCCTTCTAGCGCGCGCCGCGCGGGGCCCACAAGGCCCGTGAGGATAAGACACATTGCTAGGATTTAGTCCGTGGAAAAAGAAAACGACTTTACTGAAGGTTCCCAGGGCGCTGGGGGAGAGGCGTCGGAAAGCGCGGCATCCCCAACTGAGGACAAGAAGCAGATGCCTTGGTTGCTGGAGACTGTCATCGTGGTGGTCTGTGTGCTCGCGGTCGTTGGAGTTTTCCAGAACTTCGTGGGCCGGCAGTATGTCATCCCGTCCGGCTCCATGGAGCCGACACTGCACGGCTGCGAAGGGTGTAACAACGACCGTATCTTCACCGAGAAGGTTTCTTATTACGGCGACAAGAGCCCGGAGCCTGGTGATGTCGTGGTCTTTAAGGGGACCCCGGACTGGGACAGCAATTGGGTGTCGCCACGCTCCGATAACCCGGTGATCCACCGTATCCAGGATACCCTGAGCTACGTGTCGCTCACCCCGCCCGACGAGAACACCTTGGTAAAGCGCGTCATTGCCACCGGTGGCCAGACGGTGTCCTGCCAGGAGGGGGATCCGGCAGTCATGGTGGATGGCAAGCCTATTGAGCAGGATTATGTGCAGGATCCGCCAACCTATCGCGTTGATGAGACCACCGGTTCCTACGCCTGCGGCGGCGCGTATTTTGGCCCCGTGACCGTGCCTGAGGGCAATATCTGGGTAATGGGAGATAACCGCACGGCCTCCGCGGACTCGCGTTATCACATGCAGGATGAGTACCAAGGAACTATCCCGCTGGAAAACGTTCGCGGCAAGGTGATGTTCATCTTCTTCCCCTTCAACCGCATCGGTGGAGTCGATGACCCGGACATCCAGTCCTAGAGTTCGCGATGTCCTGTGGGCGCTGGCAGTTACCTTCGTGGTGCTGGCGCTGATTCAGGCCTTCGTGGGCAGGATGTACCTCATCCCGTCCTCCTCCATGGAACCCACACTGCATGGCTGCCCGGGATGTACGAATGACCGCATCGCCGTGCAGAAGGTGAGCTATTACTTCAACGACCCGCGTCCTGGGGAGGTCGTGGTCTTTTCCGGGCCAGACTCGTGGAACACGTCTTTTGAGGTGAAGCGTTCCCGCAACGTGCTCCTGCGCGGCATACAAAACCTTGGTGCCGCCGTGGGGCTCGTTCCCAACGGCGACAACATCTTGGTCAAGCGAGTCATCGCCACCGGCGGGCAGACCGTGTCATGCCAGGAGGGGGATCCAGCCGTGATGGTGGATGGCAAGCCCACCAACCAGGACTTCGTTCTGAATCCGCCGGAGATACCTGTTGATGAACGCGTGGGCTCGCAGGCCTGCGGTGGCGCCTACTTTGGTCCCGTCACGGTCCCGGAGGGTCACCTGTGGGTCATGGGAGACAATCGTACAAACTCGCTCGATTCGCGCGCTCACCTCGGAGACAAACTGCAGGGCACCGTACCCGTGGAGAACGTGCGCGGGAAGGTTTCCGCCGTGGTGATGCCGTTCAGCCGCGCCCAGACTATCGATGCTCAACCGGTGTAAACGCTATGCGCCGTCTCAAACAGAAGAGAACCTATGAGGTTGCGCTCTCCAAGGCGGGGCTGGGGCCTGTCGCGGGGGTGGATGAAGCCGGGCGTGGGGCCTGCTGCGGGCCGGTGACGATTGCCGCGTGCATTTTGCCCGATCGCATCATTCCCGGTTTGGAGCGGCTCGATGACTCGAAGAAGCTCACGCCGGCGGCCAGGGAGAAGCTGGAGCCGCTGATCAAACGTCGCGCGCTGGCGTGGTCGGTGGTGCACGTGGGAGCAAAGGACATCGATGCCTTTGGCATCCAGCACGCCAACCTGTCGGGGATGCGCCGCGCGGTGGCACAGCTTAAGGTCCGACCGGGCTATGTGCTGAGCGACGCCCTCTTTGTCCCCGGCCTGCCTACCCCGCAACTGCCGATCATCGGCGGCGATACTGCCGCACGCTGCATCGCTGCGGCAAGCGTTGTGGCCAAGGTGTCTCGTGATCGCTTGATGGATGAGCTCGCGCAGCGCTACCCGGGCTATGCCTTGGAATCGCATAAGGGGTATGGCACCGCCGCACACCAAGAGGCCATCGTGCAGTTGGGAGCGACGCCGGAGCACCGCATGAGTTATCGCAACGTTGCTGGGGCTCATGCGCAATTCCTCGCGCGCGCCTGAAGCCTGAGGCGGGGTGCGGGAACTAAGCTGGTGCTCAATCTGTGACACCGTGATCCCGGTTGATTGTGAGCGAAGGAGAAGCACACCGTGAGCGCTGAGGAACTCGATAACTACGAGGCTGAAGTCGAGCTGTCGCTGTACCGCGAATACCGCGATGTAGTCAGCCAATTCTCCTATGTGGTGGAAACCGAACGCAGGTTTTACCTGGCCAATGCGGTCGAGCTCATTCCGCATACGTCTGGCCCGGACGTCTATTACGAGGTCCGCATGTCCGATGCATGGGTATGGGATATGTACCGCTCGGCGCGCTTTGTGCGCTACGTCCGTGTGATCACTTACAAGGACGTCAACATTGAAGAGCTGGACAAGCCGGACTTTGTCCTCCCAGAGTAAAGCTCGTGTGCGGGGTGCGGGTGCCAATAAAGTGGTGAGTCCGGACTAGTTATCCACAGATTTCGTGTGGCGAGACTCGAAGCTCTCGCCAGAGGGATGCCGAGTGAGGTGTTCTGGAAGTGCCGTAAGGGGGTGTGCGGCACAGGAATTGTCTTGTGTCGTGCTTGCGGCGTGTTGTGTACACGTTCAATTCCAAGGAGCACCATAATGACAAAAAATCTAGCGACTTCCGTGCATTCACCGAGCGTGGGGCAGACCATCCGCCCTGCGGATGCACTGGGGAAAGCGGGGGAGAAGTTCGCCGCTGACTTCTACCGAGCGCGCGGGGCTCAGGTGATAGCCGCGAACGTCCACTATCGTGTGGGCGAGCTCGACCTCGTTGTGCGCGAGCCTGATGGAACCATCGTCTTCTGCGAAGTTAAAACCCGCGCAAGCCGCAACTTTGGGGTGGCTGAAGCTGTAACACCGCGCAAGCTAAAGCGCCTTCGCAAGGCTGCCGCGCAGTGGCTGAGCGCAAGGCGGAGTACTACCCAGCCCTTAAGCAAGGTTCGCTTTGATGTACTCGGGCTCGTGTCCACAGGGGCTGAGAAGGGGGAGGCCTTCGACGTGGAGTATTTCCAGGGGGTTGACCATGGCTCTCGGTAGGTGCGACACGATTGCGCTGGATGGCGTGCTGGCCAGGGTGGTCACCGTGGAAGCCAACGTGGGTCCCGGGCTGCCCGGTGTCCATGTGGTGGGACTGGGTGATGCCGCGATTTCGGAGTCGCGGGATCGCATCCGGACCGCGGTGAGCAACTCGCACCTACCGTGGCCGAAAACAAAGGTCGTGGTGTCCATGTCACCAGCATCGTTGCCCAAGGCCGGCGCACATTTCGATCTCCCCATGGCGCTGGCTATCTTAGCGGCAGGCCAGAGCGAGAAAAGTCGGCTCAGCGGGGCGCTCGTGCTCGGCGAGTTGGGACTGGACGGGCAGGTTCGCCCGGTCTCCGGCATCATCCCGGCGATTCTGGCGGCACGTTCGCAAGGCTATGACACGTTGGTCATTCCGGTTGGTAATGCGGCGGAAGCAGCATTGGTTCCCGGCATGCGAGTGCTGGTGGCCGAGACCCTCTGGGATGCTTTCGCTTGGGTATGCGGGAGTGATTGCCTGCCGGACGCGCAGCTGATCACGCACGCTGCGGCGCCCGCGCGCGAACAAGTTGCAGACTTCAGCGAGGTAGCCGGGCAGCGGGAAGCCAAGTGGGCAGCAGAGGTTGCCGCGGCTGGCGGCCATCACGTGATGATGGTGGGGCCACCCGGTTCCGGCAAATCGATGATTGCTTCGCGTTTGCCGGGCATCCTTCCGCGCTTGACCACGGAAGAAGCGGTGGAGGCTACCGCGATCCACTCGGTGGCGGGAGCCGTTGGCACGGCGATTTCCCGGGCGCCCTTCATCGCGCCGCACGCTTCGGTCACGAGGGCCGCGCTGATCGGCGGTGGATCGGGGCGCCCGCGGCCAGGTGCGGTGAGTTTGGCACACCATGGCGTGCTTTTTCTCGACGAGGTCAGCGAGGTTCCGGCGCAAGTACTGGATAGCTTGCGCGCACCGCTGGAAGAAGGACAGGTGCGCCTGACTCGGGCTAGCCGCGAGGTAATCTTTCCCGCCCGCTTTCAACTGGTGTTGGCTGCGAACCCGTGCCGCTGTGGCGCTGAGGAACCGTCACGCTGCGAATGCCGGGCAGCAGACAGGATGAACTACCTATCCAACCTTTCGGGCCCATTGCGCGACCGCCTCGACATCATTGTGTCTTTGTCGGGGCAATCCGCGGTACTGCACCCAGAAGGGGAGGAAACCTCCGCAGACATTGCTCAACGCGTGGCCGCCGCCAGGGAACGAATGAAGGCGCGTTGGGAGGCCGATGGGCTGGGAAGCGTAGTCAATGGCGCCGTGTCTGCTTCCTATTTGCGGCGTCATCGCCCAGCAGCGGAGTCGGCCATGATTATGCTTGCTGCCTACTTGGCTGAAGGGGAGCTGAGCCAGCGTGGGGTGGATCGTGTGCTGCGCTTGGCGTGGACGTTGGCAGACCTCGATGGAACCGCCCGTCCCGAGCTTGACCACGTCAGCCGCGCACTCGATCTCCGTGGTGCTGACACGATCGAGAGGTTGGCCGCATGAGCGAACTCAACGTGTCGACCAGCCGTCACACCTGGGCTTACCTCAACCGCGTGGTGGAAGGACCCTCACCAACCCTCCACGGTCTGCTGACCCAATACCCGGCTGAGGAGATAGCGCGAGGAATCTATAAGGGAGAGGACTGGATCGGGCCCTTACGGCAGGCCACGGCATCGCGGCGGGACTGGCTACGACAAGACGAAGACCTCGCTGCCGCAGAGGCGGTCGGAGCCCGGCTCATCACACCCGATGACGCGGAGTGGCCCGGGGAGGAATTTGCCCGTGCCTTTGGGTTCTACCAGCAGGGGCTCGTCGATGCCCCGGCGACGTTTGATGACCAAGCAGTCCCGCCCCACAGCCTCTGGGTTCGCGGCGGGAACCTGCGCGAAGCGGTAGCCCAATCCGTTGCCCTGGTGGGCACGCGCGCCGTGAGCCGGTACGGCTGGGAGGCGGGCTCACTTCTGGCTGGTGGCCTCGCAGCGCACCAATGGACCGTGGTGTCCGGTGGGGCAGTGGGGGTTGATACAGCGGTGCACGAGGCAGCTCTCGACGCAGGTGGGCAGACCGTCGCGGTGGCGGCCTGCGGTATTGACATTTCCTACCCGGCGCGCAATGCACGTCTCTTTGACAGGATTGCCGGGAATGGGTGCATCGTGTCCGAGTTCGCGCCGGGCACACGGCCACAGCGCTTCCGCTTCTTGTCCCGCAACCGCCTCGTGGCGGCGATGACCAGCGGCACCGTGGTGGTGGAAGCCGGGTTTCGTTCTGGCGCGTTGAACACGCTGAACTGGGCGGAGGCTCTGGGCCGGGTTGCCATGGCGGTGCCGGGCCCAGTCACGACGTCTGGGTCCTTGGGGTGCCACCAACGCATCCAGGATGGGCGAGCGCAACTGGTGGCCTCAGTCGACGAAATACGTGGACTCGTGGGCAAAGTCGGGGAAGTGGACGCTGCGGGTCAGTATGAACTTGAGTTTCAGCCAACCCCGGTACAACGCTTGTCCCGCAACGAGCTCAAAGTGTATGACTCCACTCCGCCGGAAAGTGCGGAGGAGGGAGCGAGTGCGGAGGATATCGCGGCTGCTGCGGGAATGCGGGTGGCGCTGACCATCCACCTGCTCGTGGCGATGCAAAAGATGGGGGTGATAACGCGCTCGGGCGCGATGTGGCAGCGCACCTGAGTACACTCATGTGACATGAGTGGAGCATGTGGTAACAGTGAGCGGCGCGTGGGTGGCCAGCTGGAGGAAGCGATCGAGGACTTTGCGGATTATCAGCGCATTGTCCGCGGCCGCTCCGAGGCGACCGTCCGTGGCTACTGTTCAGACCTGCGCCTGCTGGCTGCCGACGTCCCGAGTTTCTCGTCATTTACTCTCAACGCCCTCCGTGCCTGGCTGGCGGGTGCCGTCGATGAGGGAAAGTCTCGCTCCACGCTGGCGCGGCGTACCGCGGCGGTGCGCGCCTTTTCCACGTGGGCCGCGCGCGAGGGGCACCTCGAGACTGATGTCGCCCAGCGCCTGGCTACGCCCAAGGTGGGCAAGCATCTGCCACTGTGATGTCGCCCGCCGCCGCCGGGGAACTGATGGGCAATGCGGTCTCCGCCGATGAGATCCATTTCCTGCGTGATAGCGCCATGCTCGAGTTTCTCTATGCCACCGGTGCGCGTGTAGCCGAATTGGTGAGCCTGGACATCGGGGATGTGGATCTTTCCCGCCGCACCGCGCGCGTGACCGGTAAGGGCAATAAGCAGCGCGTCGTTCCCTTCGGGGACGCGGCCCACGACGCGCTGCGCGCCTGGCTGACGACGGGGCGCCCGAGCTCGCCGGTGAAACGGAAGCGGTCTTCGTGGGCACGCGCGGACGCCGAATCGATGCGCGCCAGGTCCGCCGCGTCGTCGAACGCGCCGCACAAGTCACGGGCGCGCCGGGGCTCACCCCGCACGGCTTACGCCACTCCGCGGCTACGCATCTGCTCGAGGGCGGGGCCGATTTACGCATCGTGCAAGAGTTGCTCGGCCATTCTTCTCTGCAGACCACGCAGGTCTATACGCACGTTTCTGCCCAGCGCCTTAAGGACGTCTACGCTCGCTCCCACCCGCGGGCTTGAGTCGAATGACGGGCTCGCCGAGGAGATCCAGCGGGTTGATGTAGTCCTCGCGACCTTTAATTGCGCCCCAATGGAGTCCCGGATAGCCATCCACGGACGGCGCGAGTGTGCCGATCACGTCTCCTTCCTGCACTCGGTCACCTTTCTTAACCCGCGCGAACACTGGTTGATAAGTGGTGCGTAGGCCGTTGCCATGAGCAATCGAAAGGGCCGGCTTACCCGCTATGGAGCCGGCGAAGTACACAACGCCGTCGCCAGCGGCACGCACCTTACCGCCGACGGGCAGATCCAGATCGACACCGCGGTGCCCGGCCATCCACCGCTTCTCAGGAGGTTCGAAGCCACGCAAGACACGCGAAGCAACCGGCTCCCCAGTGGTGGGGTCGACGAAGGCGGCGGCGAGGGGGACGTCGGCAAGCGCGGCCCAGACGCATAGCAGGGCAGATAAACAAAGTAGACGGTGACGCATGACCTCAAGCCTGCGCGTGAGCGCGGCTCGAGGGAAGAGCGTGCGGTCGACCTGTGGATAACTCGTTACAGAAGTAACCCCATGGTGCGCTAGGGAAAAGTTCGTTAAGCCTGTCAACAATCCAGCGGAGGTGATTCGGTCGCGTCGTTTGGAATCACCGTGTGTGCAGTACTAAGCTAGCCCACAGCAGTCTGTGCTCGGCACCGAATGGTTACCACATGGACTGACTACGCGCGGCGAAGTAGTCGCTTCCTGGGTTAAGGAAGAGACAGTCCGTGGTTGACGTGGTCCCCGGGATAATGGGGTGTTGACCAGGGCCTTCGTTGCTAGGGTGCGGGATAAAACACCGCACAATTTTTGCAAAACCGAAACAACGTATAGAAAGCGAGCGAATCATGGCAGTTGTAACCATGCGCGAGCTCCTCGACGCTGGTGTCCACTTCGGTCACCAGACCCGTCGCTGGAACCCGAAGATGAAGCGCTTCATCTTCACCGACCGTAACGGCATCTACATCATCGACCTGCAACAGACGCTGACCTACATCGATGAGGCCTTCGAGTTCGTTAAGGAAACCGTCGCACACGGCGGCACCATCCTCTTCGTTGGTACCAAGAAGCAGGCTCAGGAAGCCGTTGCTGAAGAGGCAACCCGCGTTGGTATGCCGTACGTGAACCACCGCTGGCTCGGTGGCATGCTCACCAACTTCCAGACTGTCTCCAAGCGCCTGAAGCGCATGAAGGAGCTGCAGGCTATGGATGCGGCTGAGGACGGCTACAAGGGCCGCACCAAGAAGGAAGTTCTGATGCTGACCCGCGAGCGCACCAAGCTGGAGCGCGTCCTGGGCGGTATCTCCGATATGACCAAGGCTCCGTCCGCACTGTGGATCGTTGACACCAACAAGGAGCACATCGCGGTCAAGGAAGCTCAGAAGCTTAACATCCCGGTTGTTGCCATCCTGGACACCAACTGCGACCCGGATGAGGTCGACTTCCCGATTCCGGGCAACGACGACGCTATCCGCGCCACCAAGCTGCTCTCCGGCATCATCGCCACCGCTGTGGATGAGGGCAAGAAGGCTCGCGAGGAGCGCCAGCTTGCACAGGCCAAGGAGGCCGCCGGCGACACCGCTGAGAAGGACGCCCGCGACGCCGCTGAGGCTGCCGCTGCGTCTGACCCGGCTTCCGCTGAGAAGTCCGAGGACGCCGAGAAGTCCGCAGAGTAATCTGCATACCTGAAGCCCCCGTACCGCGCGGCCCCTACTGTCCGCGGAGATGGGGGCTTTTTCTCACGTGTTTTCCGAAGCTTGCGAAGGCGCGTGACACACCACAGGGGTGAAACACCACGCAGAGGGTTTCCTCCGTTGGGGGAGTGGGAGAAAGCTAACACCCCCTCAACGCGACGTGGTGGTAGCGATTCAGCTACGCTGTTTCAACGAATACCGTTTAAATCCAAGGAGGATCGCTCCAACTATGGCGAACTACACTGCTGCAGACGTAAAGGCATTGCGTGAGGCTACCGGCGCAGGCATGCTCGATTGCAAGAAGGCTCTCGACGAGTCCCAGGGTGACTACGACAAGGCCGTCGAGTACCTGCGCATCAAGGGCGCAAAGAACGTGTCCAAGCGCGCTGAGCGTGAGGCAACTGAGGGCCTGATTGCTGTCTCCGGCAACACGATGGTGGAGATCAACTGCGAGACCGACTTCGTGGCCAAGAACGAGGCTTTCAAGTCCTTCGCTGCCAAGATCGCTGAGGCTGCTGGTGAGGCCAAGGTCAACTCCGGTGAGGAACTCAACAACCTGGAGATTGACGGCAAGAAGGTTTCCGAGGTCGTCGACGAAGAGTCCGCAAAGACTGGCGAGAAGCTGCAGGCCCGCCGTGCCGTCACCATTGAGGGTGACAACGTAGCTGTGTACCTGCACCAGCGTTCCGCTGACCTGCCGCCGGCAGTGGGTGTCCTGGTGTCCTACGAGGGCAACGCAGAAGGCGCTCACGCAGTCGCTCTCCAGATCGCAGCTATGAACGCTGAGTACCTCACCCGCGAGGACGTTCCGGCTGAGATCGTTGAGAAGGAGCGCGAGATCGCTGAGGCCACCACCCGCGAGGAGGGCAAGCCGGAGGCTGCCCTGCCGAAGATTGTGGAAGGCCGCCTGAACGGCTTCTACAAGTCTGTGGTCCTGCTGGAGCAGGCAGCACTGTCTGACTCCAAGAAGACCGTTAAGCAGGTCGCAGACGAGGCTGGCACCACCATTACCGGTTTCGTCCGTTACGAGGTCGGCGTCTAAGCGCTTCTGAAGCTTTCGCAGTCATGGCCGCATGTCGTGCGGCGGCTGCCTTCCGTTCCCTCCTCCACTCCTTTTCCCTACGCCGTGTGGCCAAAGGAAAGAAGTGGGGGAGGGAGTTCGCTGTTTTAGCCTGCCCCTGAGGGTGGGGCTCGCACGCAGCTGAGTATTAGCAAGCGGCTTCCTATGGTTAAGATGGAACAGAATTATTCAAGCGCTTAACTGAAGCGTCGCCATGCGTGAAGGAGACGATGAAGACCGTGACCAACCCTGAACCGAAGCGAACCGGATACAAGCGAGTCATGCTCAAGCTGGGCGGTGAGATGTTCGGCGGTGGCAAGGTCGGCATCGACCCTGATGTGGTAGAAAACGTCGCCCGCCAAATTGCCGAGGTGGCGCAGCAGGGTACCGAAATCGCCGTCGTTATCGGCGGCGGTAACTTCTTCCGCGGCGCCGAACTTTCCCAGCGCGGCATGGACCGCGCGCGCTCCGACTACATGGGCATGCTCGGCACCGTCATGAACTCCCTGGCGCTGCAGGACTTCCTCAAACAGCAGGGCATCGACTGCCGCGTGCAGACCTCCATCAACATGGCCCAGATCGCTGAGCCCTACCTCCCGCTGCGTGCCGACCGCCACTTGGAAAAGGGCCGCGTCGTCATCTTCGGCGCCGGAATGGGCATGCCGTACTTCTCCACCGATACCACTGCGGCGCAGCGCGCCCTGGAGATCGGTGCGGAGGTCCTCTTCTTGGCCAAGGCAGTCGACGGCGTCTATTCGGCCGACCCCCGGACCAACCCGGATGCCGAACTGTATTCCGAAATCACCCCGCGTGAGGTTATTGAGAAGGGTCTGAAGGTGGCCGATGCCACCGCGTTCAGCCTCTGCATGGACAACAATATGCCGATTTTGGTCTTCAACCTCCTCACCGAGGGCAACATCAAGCGTGCCGTCAACGGCGAGAAGATCGGCACGCTGGTTCAGTCCTAGTACAAATGGGCTGCGACCTGCTAAATTCTTTCCCAGAACTTTTGACTATTTCAAGGGAGTTGTTACCCTCATGATCGACGAGATCCAGCTCGAAGCTGAAGAGCACATGACCGCTTCGGTAGAGCACACCCGTGAGCAGCTGCTCACCATTCGCACCGGCCGCGCCAACCCGTCCATGTTTAACGGCTTGGTCGCTGAGTACTACGGGGTTCCGACCCCGATTACCCAGATGGCCACCATCTCGGTCCCTGAACCGCGCATGCTGCTCATCAAGCCTTATGAACAGTCCGTGATGAATGAGATTGAGAACGCGATTCGCAACTCGGATCTGGGCGTGAACCCGACGAACGACGGTCAGGTACTGCGCGTGACCATCCCGCAGCTGACCGAGGAGCGCCGCCGCGACATGGTCAAGATGGCCAAGAGCAAGGGCGAGGACGGCAAGATTGCTATCCGCAACATCCGCCGCCGTGCCATGGAGCAGCTGAAGAAGCTGCAGAAGGATGGCGACGCGGGTGAGGACGAGGTTATCGCCGCCGAGAAGGAGATGGAAAAGATTACGTCCGGCTACATCGAGCAGGTGGACCAGCTCGTAGCCAACAAGGAAGAAGAGCTCATGGAGGTCTAGCCTCCGCGCTCACAGAGTTTTGACTTGCCGCCGCGCCAGGCACCGACCAGCACGGCGGTCTTTTCTGTGTAGACCTTGACTTACCCCACGATTGAATGAGGAGCACGCGTGAGCACTGAGCACTCGAGCCGAATGCCCAAACCCAAAAACTCCGCGGGTCGAGACATGCCCGCGGCGATTGCCGTTGGCGTTGGTTTGGGCGCGCTCGTTGTCTTTGCGGTGTGGGCCGGGCCCCTTGTGTGGTACCTCGTCGTAGCCACAGCGCTGGGCCTAGCCATGTGGGAGGTTCTTACTCGGCTGCGGGAGCACTCCTACTACGTTCCGCGGACGTTGCTCATCGTCCTGGGCCAAGCCATGGTGTGGGTCTCGTGGTTCCTCAATGCCTCCGGCCTCGTCGCGGTTTATGTGGTTGCGGTCTTGGCGCTCATGTTCGGCCGCCTCTTTCACAACGGCAGACATCGCCCCCCGATCAACTATTTGCGCGATATGTCCGTGGGTATTTTCGTTCTCACCTGGATCCCACTTTTTGGCACCTTTGCCGCGATGCTTTCGCGGGTGGAGACGCCCTTCGCCTCGGGGGCGGCGTCGATTGTCGTGTTTATGCTCTGCGTCGTCGCCTCCGACACCGGTGGTTTCATCGCCGGCGTGATGTTTGGATCGCACCCCATGGCCCCCGCGGTGAGCCCCAAGAAGTCGTGGGAGGGCTTTGCCGGCTCGGTAGTTTTCGGCACCCTGACCGGTGCATTGAGTTTCGCGTTCCTGCTGCACCACACTCCATGGGTGGGCGCGCTCATGGGCCTCGGGCTCGTTTTCTGCGCCACCCTCGGTGACTTGGTGGAGTCTCAGTTTAAGCGGGAATTGGGCATCAAGGATATGTCTGCCTTGCTGCCCGGTCACGGCGGCATCATGGACCGCCTGGATGGCATGCTGCCATCCGCGATGGTCACGTGGGTGGCAATGAGCTTCCTGACCACCCTGGCGCCGTAGGTCTTAGCGGCGCGCTTGCTTGCGTACCTGGCGCCGCAACTCGAACATGCGCCAGCCGCCCACCAGGGCCATAATGAGCGCGCCGGCAATGGCGCAGATGAGGTAAGTGACACCGGCGGGGAACTGCACTGACCAGTTAAGGAAGTTCAGCGGTACTTGGTGCTGGTTCTGCAGGATGAAGATGATAAGGACGATGAGCAGCAGGAAGCCCACGATGAGGGCAATCCACGTGCTGGCGGCGAAGGAGCCCTTGACCTTTCCGTCATTTTTATTGTCATAGTCGGTTGCGCGCGGAGCCGGCTCCACCGCACCGCCACCGGAAGTGGTTTCCGCAGACAGGTCGGTCAGCGGCTCGTCGGCCGGAGCGGTGGTGCGGAATTCCTCAGGGGAGTTTTCTGGATTCGTCATGCATCTATTAAATAGGTTGAGATGTCACTTTCGCCACTCCAGCAGAGCCTAGATTGGATAATGTGGCTGAAAACGTGGAAAATGGGCTCTACCATGGCTGAACCACTGAAACTGAATTTCTCCGCTCCGCGCCGCGGGCTACCCCCGAAGCACTTCGCGGACCTGACCGAGGCCGAGCGCATTGAGGCGCTCGCGGAACTTGGCCTGCCTAAGTTCCGGGCAAAGCAGCTGGCCAAGCACTACTACGTCCACCACACCGCCGATGTTTCCGAGATGACGGATATCCCGGCTGCCTCCCGTGAGGCAGTCCAGGAGCGTTTGTTCCCCACGCTCATGCAACCCATCCGGCAGACTTCCACCGACGACGGCGAGACCACCAAGTCCCTGTGGCGTTTGCACGACGGCACACTGCTGGAGTCCGTGCTCATGCGCTACCCAGGTCGCGCCACCCTGTGTATCTCCTCCCAGGCCGGGTGCGGCATGGCCTGTCCGTTCTGCGCCACCGGCCAGGGCGGGCTGGACCGCAACCTGTCCACCGCGGAAATCGTGGAGCAGTTTAGGCACGCTGCTCGCCTCATGGAGGAAGAAGGCGGGCGCTTGAGCAACGTTGTCTTCATGGGCATGGGCGAGCCGCTGGCCAACTACAAGCGCGTGGTTCATGCGGTGCGCCAGATTACCGGACCTGATCTCAGCGGCTTCGGCCTGTCCCAGCGCAACGTCACTGTATCGACGGTGGGGCTGGCCCCGGCCATCCGCAAGCTCGCGGATGAGGATTTGTCCTGCACCCTCGCAGTGTCCCTGCACACCCCGGACGACGAGCTGCGCGATACTCTCGTGCCGGTCAACAACCGCTGGCCGGTCGAGGAGGTGCTCGACGCCGCCAAGTACTATGCCGATAAGTCTGGCCGCCGCGTCTCCATCGAGTATGCGCTGATCCGCGATAAGAACGATCAGGATTTCCGCGCCGACATGCTGGGCCGGAAGCTCCATGCGGCGCTGGGCTCCAAGGTTCACGTCAACGTCATTCCGCTTAACCCCACGCCGGGTTCCGAGTGGGACGCCGCTCCGAAGGCGCGTCAGGACGAGTTTGTCCGCCGCGTCATTGCGCAAGGCGTGCCGTGCACCGTGCGCGACACCAAGGGCGATGAAATTGCCGCGGCCTGTGGCCAGCTTGCCGCCGACGAACGCGAGACGGCTTAAGCACCCTGCTTACAGTTTCCTAACAATAGTTTTGCTGGAGAACAAAGCATTAATGGTTCTTGATACTGTTAATGCTTATGACTCATCCTTATCGTGAGGACTTAGCCGCTGATCCGCGCACCCAAGCTCTGGCGGTGCGCGATTTGCGCAAGTCCTTTGGTTCTCAGATCGCTGTCAATAGCCTCGACTTGGATGTTCCACGCGGATCCATCTACGGGATAGTGGGGCCCAATGGCGCGGGCAAGACCACGATGCTGACCATGGCCTGTGGTCTCCAGCGTCCCGATTCTGGCCACAGCTTCATCGCGGGCCATAACGTGTGGGAGGAGCCCATTCCCGCCAAGCGGGCCATGGGTCTGCTCATGGATGGTGCGCCGGTCTTTGACCGCCTCACGGGCGCTGAGTATCTCCACTACCTCGGTGCTTTGCACAAGCTGGAACGCGCCGAGTCGCTGCGCCGTGCGCAGGAGCTTCTCGACGCCCTCTCCCTCTCCGATGCCGCCGACAAACGCATCGCGGATTATTCCGCCGGCATGACCAAAAAGATCCTCTTGGCCGGCGCCGTCCTGCACAACCCGGAGGTGCTCATCCTCGATGAGCCGCTGGAAGCCGTGGATCCGGTCTCCGGGCGCCTCATCCAGCAGATGCTGCGCGCCTATGCTGCGCGTGGCGGCACGGTTATTTTGTCTTCGCACGTCATGGAGCTTGTTGAGGGGCTATGTGACCACGTTGCCATCATCAACGGCGGCCAAGTCATCACCGCAGGCCACGTTGAGGATGTCCGGCAGGGCCAAAGCCTGAGCGATCTGTTCATCGCGGCCGTTGGGGGACGGGATCTGGACGTCTCGAAGTTTGGGTGGCTGCGCTCGCCAGCGGCAGGTGAGCGCGAATGACATCCACTCTGTTCAGGCTTCACCGCACCCTGTGGTGGCGCAGTGTCGCCTCCAACCCGGCGACGCTCATCATGGGGCTGATGATGCTTCTCTACGGGGCTATCGGTCTCGTTTCGCTCGCCTTCATGGTGTATACCGATATCACCACCCCGGGCCACGGTTACCAAGCGCTGACCGTCGGGGTGGCAGGCGGCATGCTCATCTACGTTCTCCTGGCTCTCTTTATGCCGGCGGGGGAGAACCAACTGAGCCCAACAACCCTGGGAGCGCTTCCGCTCACTCCCCGCGAAGTCCTTCCGGGCCTCTTCCTTTCCAGCTTGCTGACCACCCGCGCCATCATGTCGGTTGTCTTTTCCCTGGTATATGCGATCATCGGCAGCATTTTCCTCATCCTGACAGGAACAGGATGGGCCGCAGTGCCCTTCGTCGTCGGCATGGTTCTCTCGTGTGCGACGACCATCATCTTCGGCGAATGCCTTGGCCAAGTGGCTTCCGCCATCGCGGATTCCCAGAAATCCCGCACCCAAATCGCGGCGATGGTGGTCATGGGCTTGCTGGTCTTTGGCATGCTGCAGGCGCAGAGCGTCCTGGAGTCTTTGCCGCCTCTTCACGCGGTGGGTGCCGTTAGCGCCTGGACCCCGTTTGGTGCAGGGGTGGGGTGGGCGCTCGCGCTTGCCGACGGCCACTTCCTCACCGCCCTAGCCCAACTGCTCATCGCGGTGGCCAGCCTTGGCCTGTTGGCATGGGGGTGGTCCCGTCAGATAACCGGCCTCATGCGCAATCCGGGAGCGGGTGGTGACGCAGCCAGCGAGGTGACGGGCAAGGGAGTATCCAAGTTGGAGTTGGGCGCGTGGTCTTATTCCAGTCCGGCGGCGATGGAATATACCCGCGCGTTGCGTTATCTCACCCGTGACAAGCGGCAAACAGGCATGCTGTACATGATGCCTCTGTTTGGCGTGGTGACGCTCTATCAGCTGTGGAAGGGCGATGATTTCACCGCCTATTTTATGCTGTGCTTCAGCGCAATCGTGCTCTCTTCGCTCTTGGCTAATGATTATGGCTTCGACGGGCCATCGAATTGGGTTCACATGGTGGCGCCGGTTGCCCCGCGCACCATCCTTCATGCGCGCCACCTCGCACACGTGACTATTCCTTTGATTGGGTTTGTTCTGCTTGCTGTAGTGGTTCTTGTCTTTAGTGATGACGTCACCTTGGGCATGGTGAGCACAGCTGTGGCCCTAGGAGTGTTTATCTCCACGGCGGCGGTGGGCTTGGGGTTGACGGTGCTCAATCCTTATCCTTTGTCCGCCCCTGGGCAGAACCGGTGGAATGATAAATCTGGCTATTCCGCTGGTGCTTTTCTCACTGCGTTCGTCGGCATGCTGTTGGTATGGGTGCCCGCGCTGCCCGGCATCGTGGTTTCTGCCCTCGTTTACGAGCGAGGAGGCTGGCTGCTTTACGTTGCGGTGATGGTTTCGCTACTGGTCCCGGCGCTGGTTTACGCCGTTGTCTGGCGCTTTGCCGGAAACAGAGCGCAGGAGCGAACCCCGGAAATCTACGCGGTGGTCAACCGTTACGTGACCTAGGGGGCGAAAAAGATAAAACAAAGCTCCCTTTTAGCAGGCCATTCGTGAACTGCAGAAAGGGAGCTTTGCGTAAAGCGAAGAAGCGTTAGTTAGCCACCGGCTTGGCAGCGTGGCGGCCTTCGGTCACACCACGAAGGTGGGCAACGCGAGAAGGCTCGATGTTGAGGGCACGTAGCTCATCATCGGTCAGGGAAGCGTAGACGTTGTGAACGGTCTTCTGCTCGTATGCCCAGTCCGGCTCCTCGTGGCCTACCGGCTTGTTGCGGGCGGTCAGGGTGCGCACCTGGGAGAGCTTCGGCTGCAGGGCGTAAATCACCAAACCGAGGGCGATAAGGACTGCCAGGGTGATGAGCCAGATCGTCTCCACGTGGCCCTTGTGGTTACCAAAGTTATAAGCAAGCAGGAACACGACGGACGTCCAACCGGCGATCTGTACGCCCGAGCGGCTGATGCGGGACCAACCGAAACCTGCGGACGGGACGTCATCGGTGGATACGCCGTCGAAAACCTGCGATGCCGGCTTGTGGGAAGACACTTGCTCTCCTTTGCGTGTACATGCAGCTCACCCTGGTTAGAACTAGTTGAGTCGAGCGAGCGCACGAAAAATGCCAGTTATTCTGTGTAGTAGTTTAAATGATCCTGCCGACAACCGCGATTAAACACCCCCGCCTTTCGCTATCGGAGCACCTATGACTCCGGCTAGGGTGAACAGGGTGAGTACCCAACGCATTCTGATTCTCGGCTCTACTGGCTCGATTGGCACCCAGGCTCTGGACGTTATTGCGGATAATCCCGATAAATTCACAGTCGTGGGTATCGCTGCCGGTGGGTCCAACCCGCAGCTCGTTATCGAGCAGGCCCGCGCTCTCAACCTTTCGTTTGACCACGTGGCCGTCGCAAAGCCCGAGGCAGCCCACACCGTTTCCGAGGCCCTCGGAGGCGCTGTGCTGTCGGGCCCAGACTCCGCAGAACAACTTGTCAAGGCCATCGATGCGGATAAGGTTCTTAACGCGCTCGTTGGATCCATGGGCTTGGCATCCACCATCGCCACTTTGGAGAAGGGCGAGCTGTTGGCGTTGGCGAACAAAGAATCTCTCGTCGCCGGCGGCTCCATCGTCACCCGCTTGGCGGGGGAGGGGCAGATCATTCCGGTGGATTCCGAGCATTCCGCCATGGCGCAGTGCCTGCGCGCGGGCAGCGGTGTGGAGCTTGAGCGCCTCGTTCTTACTGCCTCTGGTGGTCCTTTCCGCGGGTGGACCCGCGAGGAGATGTGGGATGTCACCCCGCAGCAAGCAGCGCAACACCCGACGTGGTCGATGGGGCAGATGAACACCCTGAATTCGGCGACTTTGGTGAATAAGGGCCTGGAGCTCATCGAGGCGACGCTGCTTTTCGACGTCCACCCGGACCTCATTGACGTCACCGTCCACCCCCAATCCATCGTGCACTCCATGGCCACCTTCACCGATGGCTGCACGATTGCACAATGCTCTCCGCCGTCGATGAAGCTGCCGATCTCCTTGGCGCTGGACTGGCCACACAGAGTGCCGGGTGCTCAGCCGGCGTTGGACTTTTCCACCGCTTACGACTGGCGCTTCGAGCCGCTCGATGACGAAGCTTCCCAGCCGTTCGCCTTGCCCGGGAGGTAGCCGCTGCCGGCGGCACGCATGCTGCCGTGTACAACGCTGCGAACGAGGAGGCCGCGGCAGCTTTCTTGGCGGGCCGCATCCACTTCCCGGAAATCGTTGACGTGGTTAGCCACGTCGTGGGTCAGGCCGGGGAGTTCGCTGGTGTACCCTCTAGCGTCGATGATGTCCTCGCCGTGGAAGGTGAGGCCCGCCGTCGCGCGAACGCGCTGGTGGATTCGCTCGCTCGTTAGAAAGCCCCAGAGTTTATGGCAAATGTCCTCGGTATTATCCTCTTCGCTTTGGGGATCGGCATCACCGTTGCCCTACACGAGGCAGGCCACATGTTCACCGCCCGTGCCTTCGGGATGCGAGTGCGGCGCTACTTCATCGGCTTCGGACCCCGCATAGCGTCCTTTACGCGAGGCCATACCGAATATGGCCTCGCGGCGTTCCCGGTGGGCGGCTTCTGCGATATCGCGGGCATGACTGCGCAGGATGAGTTCCTCACCGAGGAGGAAGAGCCCTACGCCATGTACAAGAAGCCGGCATGGCAACGCATCATCGTGCTGGCTGGTGGAATCACGGTCAACCTCCTGCTGGGCTTTATTATCCTGCTGCTCATCGCCATGACCACGGGCCTGCCCAACCCAGACGCGGATGTCCGTCCGCGCGTTGGTGAAGTGTCCTGTGCTGTGAACCAGAAGGCTGACGGCACCCTAGATTCCTGCCAAGGGCTGGGCCCAGCTGGTGAGGCGGGCGTGGAGTCCGGGGATATCGTCCTAGCACTCAATGGCGAGACCATGGACTCCTTCGCGCAGCTGCGCGATACGGTCATGAACTATCCCGGCGATACCGTCACCCTCACCGTTGAGCGCGATGGCGCTCCGCGTGACTTCGATATCACCCTGGCGACGGTGACCCGGCTCAACGCCGAGGGGCAACTGGTGGAGGTCGGTGCCATCGGCATGAGTAACCAGGTAATCGACATCAGGGAGACCTACTCCTTTGTCGACGCTATCCCGGCGACCGCCCGCTACTCGGGCTATGCACTCAACGCCACGGTCCAAGGACTCGCGCAATTCCCAGCGAAAATCCCTGGCGTGGTGGCTTCCATCTTTGGGCAGGAGCGCGATGTCAACGGGCCGATGTCCGTGGTGGGTGCTTCCCGCGTAGGCGGTGAACTGGTGGAGCGCAGCCTGTGGTCTTCCTTCTTTATGATGTTGGCCACCCTCAATTTCTTCCTCGCGCTGTTTAACCTCATCCCGTTGCCGCCTTTTGATGGTGGTCACATCGCCGTCATCATCTATGAGAAGATCCGCGATGCTTTGCGCCGCCTCATGGGCAAGGAGCCGAAGGGGCCGGCAGACTATACCAAGCTCATGCCGATTACTTATGTGCTGGCTTTCCTCCTCATGGCGGTGGGCGCGCTCATCATGATTGCGGATGTGGTCAACCCGATTCGGCTCTTTGGCTAGTGATCCCGCTGTCTTGTGCGGTGCTAGAGTGGGGGCGTTAAACCCCAATTAGCAAGGAGCGCACATGTCGACCCCTATTGGTCTTGGAATCCCCGACGGCCCACCTCCTACCTTGGCGCCGCGCCGCAAGACGCGCCAGCTCATGGTTGGCCAGGTGGGCGTGGGCTCTGATCACCCCATTTCAGTGCAGTCGATGACCACGACGAAGACGCACGACGTTAACGCCACCCTCCAGCAGATTGCCCAGCTGACCGCATCGGGCTGCGACATCGTTCGCGTTGCCTGCCCGAAGACGGTTGACGCGGAGGCTTTGCCCGCGATTGCCAAGAAGTCTCCGATCCCGGTGATCGCCGACATCCACTTCCAACCCAAGTACATCTTCGCTGCCATCGACGCCGGCTGCGCCGCTGTTCGCGTTAACCCGGGCAATATTAAGGAATTTGATGGTCGCGTGAAGGAAGTTGCCAAGGCGGCGGGCGATGCCGGTATTCCGATTCGCATCGGCGTCAACGCAGGTTCCTTGGACAAGCGCATCATGGAGAAATACGGCAAGGCAACCCCAGAGGCCCTCGTCGAGTCCGCACTGTGGGAAGCTGGCCTCTTTGAGGAGCACGGCTACGGAGACATCGCTATTTCCGTAAAGCACAATGACCCAGTCGTCATGGTAGAGGCCTACCGTCAGCTCGCCGCTCAGTGTGACTACCCGCTGCACCTTGGCGTCACCGAGGCCGGCCCCGCATTCCAGGGCACCATCAAGTCTTCGGTTGCTTTCGGCGCCCTGCTTGCCGAAGGCATCGGCGACACCATCCGCGTGTCCCTCTCGGCGGATCCGGTGGAAGAAATCAAGGTCGGCGACCAGATCCTGCAGTCCCTCAACTTGCGCCCGCGCAAGCTGGAGATTGTCTCCTGCCCGTCCTGTGGCCGCGCACAGGTGGACGTCTACAAGCTGGCCAACGAAGTCACCGAAGGCCTCGACGGCATGGAATTCCCGCTGCGCGTGGCCGTCATGGGCTGCGTGGTGAACGGCCCGGGCGAGGCCCGCGATGCAGATCTCGGTGTGGCCTCTGGCAACGGCAAGGGCCAGATCTTCGTCAAGGGTGAGGTCATCAAGACCGTGCCCGAATCCAAGATCGTGGAAACGCTCATCGAAGAAGCAATGCGCCTGGCAGAAGAACAGGGCCTGGAGGCCGTGGAAGGCGCCAAGGCTGAGGTTCGCGTTACCAAGTAGCACGCCTGCGGTGTGGGGTGGCCGCCGCGCCGCCCCAGGCTGCTACGCTGCCCAAGCATGAAGAGGTTCGTGGCGCTGCTGGGTGCGGTAGGTTTCGCGGCGTCGTCTGTGGTGGGATGTACCCCCAAGCCGGTGTCCGCACGCCCAATTGCAGAAGAGTTTCTCGAGAGCATGGAAACTCGCAACAACGAAGAGCTGGTGCAGCTGATCGACGATGGCTCGACCGCCACGAACACCCTTGACGCCACCTTCGCGGGCCTGCAAGCAGAGGGCCTCGACGTCGAACTGACCGGGGTAGATCAGGAAGAGGCTCAGGCCACCGCGCACTATTCAGTGACGTGGACTCTGCCGCGTAATCGTTCCCTCCGCTATGACACGTCTATGGCCTTGACTCGCAAGGACAAGGACTGGACTGTCCGCTGGCAGCCCAGCATCATTCACCCCGATCTCGGCGCGCACCAGCACCTCGAGCTGCGCTCAGTCGCGCCGAAGCGCGCGGGCGTGGTCTCCTCCGATGGCGTCGAGCTGATGTCACCGGGGCTGCAATACCGCCTTGTTGTCGATACCGACGCTGTCGATGACCCGCGTCCGCTGGCAGCTAAGATTTCCGGCGCTTTGAGCCAAGCGCATCGGGAGGATGATTCCATTCCGGAGGTTGATTCTGGCGAACTTGCCACAAACCTCGAAGGAATCGATGGCTCCTACTCGGTCACCATGCTCAACGAGGCCCAGGCAGCGAGGCTGCGTCCCGTCCTGGAAAACCAGAAGGGGATTCGCTTCAATGAGGAGCCGGCGCTCATCACTCGCGATACCGGCCTGGCACCCGACATCCTCTCCCGTGTGCGATCCATGGTTTCTGAAGAAGTCGATGGCAAGAATGGTTGGTCCGTCTCTGTCGTGAACGAACACGGGGCTGCGCTATCCGACGTCGAGTATCACGAGCCCGAAGCGGCTCCGTCCATCAAGGTTTCGCTGGATTATGACGTTCAGCGTGCTGCGCAAGAAGCCATTAATCTGCACCCCGGGTACGAGGCCATGATTGTGGCCATGCGCCCCTCCACGGGCGAAATTCTGGCCGTGGCGCAAACCCCGGAAGCAGATAAGAAGGGCGACATCGCCCTCCAAGGCCAGTTCCCTCCCGGATCGGTCTTCAAGATTATTACGGCCTCGGCGGGCGTCGACAAGCAAGGCCTGTCCACAGATTCCATCGTGCCCTGCCCGGGCACCATGGATCTGTACGGGCGCACCGTGACCAACTACAACGGGTTCTCGCTCGGTTCGGTACCGCTGCGCCAAGCCTTTGCACAATCCTGCAACACCACGTTCGCGCAGATCTCGACCGACCTCCCCAAGGGTGAGCTTCGCGACGTGGGCAAGCAATACGGGCTGGGCATCGACTATGAGGTGCCGGGGCTCTCGACGATTACCGGTTCGATCCCAGAGGGAGAAACCCCGCTTGAACGCACGGAAGCCGGCTATGGCCAGGGCCTTGACCTTGTCTCTCCCTTTGGCATGGCGCTTGTTTCTTCGACAGTAGCGGCTGGCAGGACCCCGACGCCGACTCTCATCGAGACACGGGAGACCAAGGTTTCCGAGGAGGTCCCCGCGCCGAGTGAGGAGACGCTGAATCAGGTACGGGACATGATGCGTCAGGTGGTGGCGAGCGGTACTGCGGCGGGTATGCAAGCACAGGGAACCATTTATGGAAAGACCGGTGAGGCAGAAATCAACGACGGCTCGCACGCGTGGTTTACCGGTTTCCGCGATGATGACATTGCTTTCGCCACTCTCGTGGTGTTGGGTGGTGGCTCGACGATTTCCGTCAACATCACTGATAACTTCCTACAGCGTTTGGATGCCCTCCGCGCGGAAGGCCACGGCGAGGTTGCTCCCGCACAAGAGCAGTAGCGCGCGCTCATGAGTGTGCCAATGGTGCTCTTTGTCGGGTGCTGGGGAAGAGGGCTACCATGAGTAGTTATGACTAAGCGCGCGATGCTGAAACAAGAAAAAGATACTCCAATCCGCACGGTACCGAAGGATATCGAACGCCCAGAGTACGTGTGGAAAGATACGGTCCAGGAAGCGCAGGGCGAGCCATTTGTGCAGACCCCGGAGGTCATTGAGGCCATGCGTGAGGCCTCACGCATCGCGGCCAACGCTCTGCAGGAAGCCGGAAAGGCTGTGGCTCCCGGTGTGACCACGGATGAGATTGACCGCGTTGCGCACGAGTATATGTGCGATCACGGTGCCTACCCGTCGACGCTGGGGTACTTGGGCTTTCCGAAATCCTGCTGCGTGTCCCTCAATGAGATTGTCTGCCACGGCATCCCGGATACCACGGTGATTGAGGATGGCGACATCGTCAATATCGACGTCACTGCCTTCAAGAATGGTGTGCACGGCGATACCAATGCCACCTTCCTCGCCGGCAATGTCTCAGAGGAGCACAAGCTGTTGGTGGAGCGCACGAAGGAAGCGATGATGCGCGGGATCAAGGCGGCGAAGCCCGGCCGTGAGATTAACGTTATTGGTCGCGTTATTGAGTCTTATGCCAATCGTTTCGGCTACAACGTGGTTACCGATTTTACTGGTCACGGTGTAGGCCCCACCTTCCACAACGGCCTCGTCGTGCTGCACTACGACTCGATGACCTACCGCGACATCCTGGAGCCGGGAATGACGCTGACCATTGAGCCGATGATCAACCTGGGATCGCTGGACTATGAGATTTGGGACAACGGCTGGACCGTCCAGAACACCGATGGCAAGTTCACCGCCCAGTTCGAGCACACCATCGTTATCACCGATGACGGCAACGAGATTCTCACCCTGCCTGGTGAGCTTGACTAGCTAAGAGGCGGTAAGGCTCGGTCTTAAGGCACTACCTCTTAAGACGCACAGGGCTGCCCTTGTTGACGAAAGTGCTCCGGATCCTTCAAAGGATCCGGAGCACTTTCGTCAGTTTGGAGGGGGTGCGTGCGCCCGTTGCGCCAGAGGTCGGAGATAGACAAAGCGCCCACCTCCGTATAAGGAGATGGGCGCTTTCTAAGGCGCTGAGCTAATCAGCGAGTCCGCGTACTAATTAGCGGCGGAAGATCGGGTCCAGCACGTGTGCCGGAATGATGTGGTTGTACACAGCGAAGTTGTACGCAGCGAACAGGGCACCTGCAATGGCGGAGCCGATAGCAGCGTAGGTGCCCTCACGCCAAGCCTTAGCCCAGGTCGGGTTGGTGGTGTCATCAGCGGTGTTCTCGCCGAAGAGGTCGGCGCCGGCGACCTTCTTGTCACCCTCGGTAGCGTCGCCCCACTTGGAGGACAGGGTAGCGTCGCTGTCGTCCTCCTTGACCTTCTCGTTTGCGGAGGACAGCTCGGAGGAGAGGGAGGTTTCCTCGGTGTTCTCAGCAGCGAAAGCAACGGAGGTGCCAGCGAAAGCAACGGAGGCGGCGGTTGCAGCAGCAACAGCGGCGGTGCGGAAGTTACGCATGAAGTTTAAGCCTTTCGGAAAGTGTGTGTGGGGCGTCTTAGAAGGACGGGCCGTGGACGAAGAAGTTGTAGACCACGCCGATGAGGCCGGCGATGGAAGCGACGGCGCTAGCAACGCCTACGCCGTAGAAGGTCTTGGCCCAGGTCGGCTGGTCGCCGATGGTGGTGCACTCGCCAGCTTCGCCCTCATCGCAGTGCTCAGACTTGGAGGAACCAAAGATGGCACGGCCGTCAGCCTCGGTGCCGATGTTGTCGTTCTCGTCGACGTTGAACCAGCCGCCAACCTTGGAGGACAGGGAGCCCTCAGGCTTGTCGTAAGGCTGACCGCCCTTTGCGTCTTCGACAGCTTCGGTGGTGTTGGAGCCGTCGAAGGTGGCTGCGGTGGCAACGGTGGAGCCGCCGAAGGCAACTGCGAGAGCGGTAGCGCCGGCGAGGGCTGCATTGCGGATACGCATATCAAAATTCCTTAATGTCGTACGTGCAAGGCCTCCTGGCGGAGGAGCCTCGATTCACAGGGATAGGGATGAGTTTGGTATCCCCAAAACACACTGAGCCGACAGAGACCATCGACTCGTTCCGGTGTCTGTATAAAACCTATCCAACGGTCAGCCAAAATGCACGCTAGTTGGAGCGTTCTTTTACGCAAGCGGCAGGGGTACCCCCAAATTGGGTTAAACCCTGAAAGCTGGCTGAGTGATGTTGCGGGCGTTAAGGCGGCCTTGTAATGCCAATAGATAAATAAGGGGAAATTAGTTCAAGGGTAGTGTGAAATAAATCACTGAACGATCTGTAACGATCACTCTAGCCACTCTAGTCCCAAAACGGCATTTTCGACGACCTCCGGCAACGCCGGGTGGATCCAATACTGTGAACGGGCGAACGTGCGCATGTCGAGGCCGCAGCTCATTGCGGTGATTAACTGTTGTATGAGAGTGGAGGCTTGCGGGCCCATGAGGTGAGCGCCGAGGAGCTGACCGGTCGAGCGGTCGGCCACGAGCTTGCAGACGCCCGTTGAATCCTCCATGGCCCAGCCATAGGCGACATCGCCGAAGTTCTGTACCTTCACTGTGACGTCGTAGCCCTGCTCGCGGGCCTGGGCTTCGGTGAGGCCCACGGTCGCAATCTGCGGGTGGGTGAAGACGGCGGCGGGAACGTGCTCGTGGGGCATGGGCTGAAGATCCTCTGGGTGCAACAGATTGTGCTGCACTGCTCGCTGCTCCGCGTTGGCGACGTGCTTGAGCATGTAGGGCGAGGAGACGTCGCCCAGCGCCCACACGCCCTCACAAGTGGTGCGGCCGTACTCGTCGACCTTGATGCGTCCGTCCTCGTGCATCTCGATCCCACTGGCGGAGAGATCCATCAGGTCGCCGTTAGGCTGGCGGCCGGTGGCGACAAGGATTGCCTCTGCTTCCAGGACGTCACCGTTATCCAAGGTGAGGCGCACACCGTCTGCGGTTTCTTCCACCGCCGTGGCGCTACCGATGCGGACATCGAA
Source organism: Corynebacterium minutissimum (assembly GCF_000988205.1). Classification (GTDB taxonomy): domain Bacteria; phylum Actinomycetota; class Actinomycetes; order Mycobacteriales; family Mycobacteriaceae; genus Corynebacterium; species Corynebacterium hiratae. The sequence continues at coordinate 190,970 of NZ_LAYQ01000012.1, forward strand.
ACGCTCTCGCAGGATGTCGTTGAAGCGTGAGCGTAGCTCTTCATCGAGGAAGCGGAGGAATGTCTCCGAGCGGTTGACCACGGTTACCTTGGTGCGCAGGCCGTCAAAGACATGGGCGAACTCCATAGCGATGTAGCCACCGCCGACAACGATGAGGCTGCGGGGCTGCTTATCCAGGCGCATGATGTCTTCGTTGGTATGGATCGGGGCAGTTGCGCTGGCATAGGGCTCAGGTAGTACCGGGCGCGAACCGGTAGCGATGACGATGTTGTCGCCAGTGATAATGTCATCGCCCACCTGCAGGGTCTTTGGTCCGATGAACCGCGCGTGTTGGTCAAAGACCGTAATATTTGGGGTCTCCTCGCCGCGGCGGTACTCTTCGCCGCCTTGGGCGATCAGATCAATGCGGTTGTCGAAGACGCGCTTGACAATGCCCTCCCAGTCCACAGCGTCCACGTGGGCGCTGACGCCAAGGCGCGTGGCTTCACGCGCAGCAAGCGCAACGTCGGCCGCATAGACGTACATTTTTGTAGGGATGCAGCCTACGTTGAGGCAGGTGCCTCCGAAGGTTCCCTTTTCAATGATGGCAATAGATTTATCGTCAAACTCGGGGGAGGGGATGGAGTTTCCCGACCCGGTGCCGATGATGACGAGATCAAAGTGCTGTGCAGAAGTCATGGCGACCATTGTAAAGGTTCTACAGCCGCGGCTTCTGGAGGTCGAAGAGCGCGCAGTGCGCACACTTACTGAGCACGCTGTTCTGCGTTTATCGGCGCAACGACGCGAAGCCACTCGGCCGCGGCATTCAGCGCGTCCTCCAACGGTTCGGGCCGAGAGAGGAAAAGGTCGTGGCGGCCATCTTGGACGACGTGGAGGGTGTAGCGCGAGCTCAGCTCCTTAGCCCAGCGCTGACTTTGCCGGACATCGACGACGACATCGGCCGTGTTGGAGGACTCGCTATAGGCTGATCAAGTTGTGAGCGCGCCGAGGTCATCGTCAGCAGTGGAACTCCAATGGTGATACGCCCGGAATGGATGGCGTCGAAGCCGTGGAAAACAGCAGCGACCCAGCCCAAGTATTTCGCGTGCCTGCCCAGCGGTTTCAAGCGGCGATCAAAATCCCACTCGCCCTGTTCGTGGGAATGGATGGATTCCCCGTAGGTGGTGAGATCCCCGGCGGGTAGCTCGACGCGTGGAGCGATAGCAGCGCCGGCATAAACTATGCGCTTGACCACCTCATAAGCGCCGTCCGACATTCCCATCATGGCCAGCCAAGGGCTGTTGAAAACGACACCGGCGATACGGCTGAAACGCGCGGGGTCGTGGCGGCGAAGACGATCAAGCCACAGAGCGATGATGGTGCCGGCTGTGGAGTGTCCCATGATGACGACACGTGGGTTGGGGAGGGCGTCGAGGGCCGCGTTGAGGTCGGCATCGTAATACTGCACATCACTGATGTAGTGCCAGGTTTGTCCCTCCCGGCGGGAGCGACCACATTTGCGCAAATCGACTGCATAGAAGGCGTAGCCGAGCTCATAGAAGTAGCGGGCAACGTGCTCGTGGAAGAAGTAGTCTGTCATGCCGTGGACCCACACTAGAGCGGGGCGATCGTCGTGGGCGTTGGCGGCGGGGCTGTAGCGCACGAGAGTCGCGCAGACATCGCCTTCGCCATCGGGATCGGTGCCGAGCTCGAGCGTGGCAGCCTGAAAGTCTGGGCCGAGAAGATCTTCTGACCATTCGAGTTTGTCAAATGCCATGGAGTTCATGATAGGTCGTGCGGTCAGATCCGTTCGGATGGGCGGGGAGCTGAGCTGATATGCCTGCACCTCAAAAGGGGTGGTGGTTTGGGATTCGGGCATTTATGTTTCGAGGAATGCCTATTTCGCAGGAAGGGGCGTAAGGTGGAATTAATGCTTGACGGATCTTCCTGAGTGGAGGTCTGTATGCCGGCTTGGCCTTAGCATCGTCGAGCGCTTTCTCACCGCGCCTGCGCACCCACATGCGCAGGGCATTTGACCACATCGAATACATCGACTCTAAGAGGTAATAAGTACAGTGTCCTCCGATAAGAAGACAGCACAAGTAGTAGACGAGGTTGAGGTCGCACTCATTGGTGCAGGTATCATGAGCGCCACCCTCGGCGCCATGCTGCGTGAACTCGAGCCCAGCTGGACTCAGATGGTGTTCGAGCGCTTGGACGGTCCTGCTCTTGAGTCCTCCTCCCCGTGGAATAACGCCGGTACGGGCCACTCTGCACTGTGCGAGTTGAACTACACCCCGGAGAAGAACGGCCGCATTGACGTTTCCAAGGCCCTGAACATCAACGAGAAGTTCCAGGTTTCTCGCCAGTTCTGGTCCCACCAGCTCAACAACGGCATCCTCACTGACCCGAAGGCCTTCATCAACCCGGTTCCGCACGTGTCCTTCGCGCAGGGTTCCATTCAGGTGGATTACCTGAAGCGCCGTTTCGACGCGCTGAAGGACAATCACATGTTCCCCAACATGCAGTTCAGTGATGATGACGCCACCTTCCAGGAGAAGCTGCCCCTGATGTCTGAGGGCCGCGATTTCGGCTCCCAGAAGGTGGCCATTTCGTGGACCGATGCCGGTACTGACGTTAACTTTGGCGCCCTGGCTAAGCAGTTCTTCACCGCAGCTAAGGCTGCAGGCACCGAGATCCGCTACGGCCACGAGGTCGTCGATATTAAGCGTGACGGTTCCAAGTGGCGTGTGGTAGCAAAGAACCTGCACACCGGTGATTACGAAGCTGTCCACGCCAAGTTTGTCTTCGTCGGCGCGGGCGGTTACGCGCTCGATCTGCTGCGCAAGGCAGGTGTCCGTGAGGTCTCTGGTTTCGCGGGCTTCCCGGTCTCTGGCCTGTGGCTGCGCTCCAAGAACCCGGAGCTGGTCAAGCAGCACCACGCCAAGGTCTATGGCAAGGCTGCCGTCGGTGCTCCGCCGATGTCCGTGCCGCATCTGGACACCCGTGTCATCGACGGTGAAGAAGGCCTGCTGTTTGGCCCCTATGGTGGCTGGTCCCCGAAGTTCCTGAAGAAGGGCTCTTACCTGGACCTGTTCAAGTCCATCCGTCCGGACAACATCACCTCCTACCTGGGCGTGGCAGCACAGGAGTTCGGCCTGACCAAGTACCTGGTTACTGAGGTCCTCAAGGACTTCGACAAGCGCGTCGAAACCCTCAAGGAATACGTCCCGAGCGCCGATCCGGCCGATTGGGAGACCGTCATCGCTGGCCAGCGCGTCCAGGTCATTAAGCCGGCGGGTGCACCGCAGTTCGGCTCCTTGGAGTTCGGTACCACCCTCATCAACAACCCCGAGGGCAGCATCGCCGGCCTGCTCGGCGCTTCCCCGGGTGCCTCCATCACCCCGGCCATCATGGTCGAGCTGCTGGAGCGCTGCTTCGGTGAGCACATGATTCAGTGGGGCGACAAGATTCAGGAAATGATTCCGTCCTACGGCACCAAGCTCTCCAAGGACAAGAAGCTCTACGAGGAGATGTGGGAGTACACGCAGAAGACCCTGCAGCTTGAGTCCAAGTAGTCCCGCTTTTCGCTTCGCAGGTAACTCTCAGTAACTGGCAGGAAGCGTCCAGTGCATCGGAACGCTTCGCCAAGGAGGATGCTCCATACTTATGTTGTGCGTTTGAGAGAGCGCATGCGAGAGATAGAGAGAACCCCAGCCGCGCGGGGCGGTCGGCCTGAGAAACCGACTGGGAGCGTGGCAGTGAAAGATAGAGACACACCACCGCCGAGACTCCGTTTCCTTTCCTACGGAGAACTCGGGGCGGTGGTGTGTTCCCTTCTGTTTTGCACTCTTAGGTGCCGCAGTAGGTGAGATAGCCCTCCGTGCCACCGGGCTGTTCATAGTCCGGTGCGGGGTCGAAGGGGTGGGTCGTGGCCTGGAGAAGGCGGGAGAACTCATCAAGATCGCCCAGCGCGGCTTCGACCAGACGCGGGCGGGGAATCACGCGCGGCACGGTTCGCTCGAGTCGCGCAACGTCGGGGCCACTCGCGCAGTAGGCGTCAACGAACTGCGTGCTCGCGAACGCCTCATAAGCGGCTGCCGGTGTACCTGCCGCGGCGCTGACGAGAGCTCGGTGGGCCTGTGTGAGGTCAGGGCTCGCCTCAGCGAGTGCGGTGCTGTAGTCCTGAATAAGCTCTTCAGGCATCTGCAAACGCTGCAGGGCTTCGACTCGCCGTGCTTTCTCGAAGCGTTCCGCAAAGGAATTGATGGCCTCCTGCGCCCAAGCGAGGGCGGAGTCAGGGGAGTCGTCGAGAAGCGGCAGCAGGGATTCAGCGAGCCGCGCGAGGTTCCATCCCACCATGTCGGGCTGGCGGCCAAAGCGGTAGCGGCCCAGCGTATCGATGGAACTAAACCAGGTATCGGGATCATAGTTTTCCAGGAATGCGCAGGGGCCGTAGTCGATGGTCTCGCCCGATAGCGTGGTGTTATCCGTATTCATCACGCCGTGGATAAAGCCCAGCTGCATCCATCCGGCGACCGTAGCGGCCTGCGCATCCATGGCACGGATGAACAACTCCTGATAGTCGGCACCGGGGTAGTGGCGTTCAATGGTGTAGTCAGCGAGCTGTTCGAGCATTCCGGGCCGCTGGGACTGCGCGGCGAAGTGAAAGGAGCCGACGCGAATGTGGCTTGCGGCTACGCGCACCAGCACGCCCGCCTCCTCCACCACTTGGCGTTGAATGGGGCGGCCGGTGGCAAGGACCGCGAGGGGCCGAGTAGTGGGTACCCCCAGGGCATGCATCGACTCGGAGAAGAGATACTCGCGCAGCATCGAGCGCAGTGTGCCACGACCATCAGAGCCGAAGCGCGAGTACGGTGTGGGTCCCGTCCCCTTGGCGTGCAGATCCCACAGACCTGCCGGGTTATGGGGAGCGGTGGGGCCTGTGACCTCTCCCAGTAGGAGAGCGCGGCCATCACCCATGGATGGGTTGTACTGCCCGAACTGAAAGCCGGCGTAGGCCATGGCGTGGGGAGCGATGGGGCCGCGGCCGAGGAGAAACTCCACGCCTGCGTCGCTGCGCAGCCAGTCTGGGTCGAGCCCGAGCGCAGAAGCCAGCTGTTCATTGAGCACCACGATCCGCGCCGCGGGCTGTTCCTCCCCTCGGGCCTCGGCGACGAGGTGGGGTAGGCGGTGGGCGAACTCAGTGTGCAGCTCGAAGGGAAGGGAAGGTTTAGGCATCGCGGGACTCCAGAGTGCCACGGACGCGCACGTGGGCGTTGCCGCCCACCCAGATGTTCTCGCCGTCGTCATCGATGAAGACTCGACCAGCGCGTCCTACCTGGCCACCTTGGGCCGCGGTGTAGCGAGCAGGAACTGCATTTTTAGCGCGGAGGAATTGGGCAGCCCCGCCGTTGAAGGAACCGGTGACGGGATCCTCGAAGTGCCCGGTAATGGCTCGTACTTCATACGCGGGGGCATCACCACCGGTGAGGCCGACCACGCCGACCTTCACGCCAGGCGTGGGCGTGGGGTTGAGTCCGCGCACAGCCTCGGCGGAATCCAGCTGGATGAGGCGCCATCCGGGGCCGTTGTCTACCCAGCCGGAGTCAACGATGCGGTCGACGTCAACTCCGAGAACTGCAGCTGCGTCGGCTCGTTCGGCATCGCTGAGAGCCCCCTCGCGCACCAAGGGCGGGGTAGCGAAGGCGAAGCGTCCGTCCTCCTGGCGCACGGTGACCAGGCCTACACCGCATTCCTGAATTAAGGTGCCGCTTTTTTCAAGCAGCTCTGCTGCCACCCGGGCGGTGCCCAGTGTGGGGTGGCCGGCGAAAGGAAACTCTTCGTAGGGGGTAAAGATCCTCACCCGGTAGTCTGCGCGTGGATCCGTAGGCGAGCACAGGAACGTCGTCTCAGAGAAATTGGTCCAGTGCGCGATGCGCTGCATCTCTTCGGTGCTCAAGTCATCGGCATCAGCGACCACGGCGAGAGGATTTCCGCTGAACGGACCAGTGGCGAAGACATCTACTTCAAAGAATCGGTGCTGCATGGACCCCAAGCCTAGTCGCACCGGTGGGTGCGGAGGTCTACGCTGGGCTGCATGAGCGAAGCACTCTTTAGCCGCGTCGAGCCCATCCAAACCATGGCTGATGGGACCGTCAAGCAGGTCAACCCCTTCTCCGGAACGGAGGTGTGGACGGTGCCTGGCCGCGGCAACCGCCCGCTCGCGCATCCGGCACAGGACCCGCAACCGCTGGCGACCGATGCTTTCACCCACACCTGCGCCTTTTGCTCAGGCCGCATGCTGGATACCCCGCCGGAAAAATCCCGTATTCTGGCTTCGGGGGAGATTCAGCGCGGCCTCCTTCCTCACGAGCTGGATGAGTCCGTACCAGCCTTTCGCCGCGTGCCCAACCTTTTTGAGATCGTGTCCTATGACTATTGGCACGAGAACTATGGCTTCACCATGGACCCCGACGTGGCCCGCCACAAGGAGCGCTACGAGTCCGACGAAGCTGGGCGCCTGCATGTGCTCAATGTGGTGCGCACCAAGCTCAAGGCGGCGGGCAAGGATGCCGCGCTGGACGACGACTCTTTGCTCGCCCTCGCCGATGGCTTCTTCGGAGGTGGCCACGACGTCATCATTTCTTCGCGCCACTTTGTGGAGGGTGCGGTCGATGATAGTCAGCTCGCGTCCTCCGGCACGCTGAGCCCCGATGAGCACTTCCTGCTGACAACATTCACTGCGGAATCGACGCGCGAGCTCTACCAGCGCAACCGATATGCCTCTTATGTCGCCGTGTTCCAGAACTGGCTAGCACCGGCGGGCGCATCCTTCGACCACCTGCACAAGCAGCTCGTCGCTATTGACGCCTTAGGTATGGCTGCCCACCAGGAAAACGCGATTCTGCGGGCGCACCCGAATATGTACAACGATTGGGCGGTTGGCTACGCGGCAAAGCGCAACCTCGTTATTGCCGAAAACGACTATGCGGTTCTCTTCGCCGGCTTTGGCCACCGCTATCCCACACTGGAGATCTTCTCCAAGTCGCCGCGCTGTGAGCCCTGGGAGCAGACCCCCGGTGAGGTACGCGGGATGTCGGACCTTATCCACGCAGCGCATGCCGCTGTGGGTCCGGATGTGGCCTGCAATGAAGAGTGGCACCACCGCCCGCCCAGCGTGGATCTGCCGCAGCCGTGGCGTGTGATGATCAAGCTCAGGGTATCGACCCTGGCCGGCTTTGAGGGCGGCACGAAGGTGTACATCAACACCATCGATCCCTGGGGATTGCGCGATCGCATCGTGGATGCCATGTTCCGCCTGCGCGAGCGCGGCAAGATTGCCTCCGGTATCGCGATTGCCACTGAGTGCGAGCTCAAGCGCAACAGCTTGCGCTATAACCCACTGGTGTAATCGGCCGTGATTAGTCCACGTAGGTTTGTTCGCCGCCTGCGTGAAGATAATTGCGGAGGTATGGCAGGGCTAGGGCAACTGTGCCGTGCCGTGGGGCATCGATAAGCCCCTGCTCCAGCAAACGTGCGCGCACTTCACTGAGAGATGTTGTCGTTGTCTTGAGTTCATGAGCGATAGCGCCAGATGCGGCCGTTCCCGCCTCATCTGCTATATCCGCCAGCGCGTAGAGATACTCAAATTGGCGTTGGCTAAGTGCACGTACCGCAGGATCATGAACTTGGGTACCCATAGTCGTAATTGCTTCATTAAGAACAGCGTCAACGGTCTGTACTGAAATGGTAGTTTCGTTGCTTTGCAACGCGGCGTTCCAGGCTAGGTACCCGATAAGCTGGATGAGGAAGGGATAACCATGGCTAACTTCTGTAGCGTGGCCAGCGGCTTCGTCGCCGAAAACAATCGACGTCAATCCTGCTGTATCTTTAAAAGCACTGGACGTCGCTTGTGGGTTAACAGGTCCTAGGCGAAAGCGGCGGGCACGGCGCAGAAACGTTGTGCCCGGCAGATGCAGGAGCTTGTCAACACCGGCAGTAAGCCCTGCCATCACAATGGCTACGTTGAATTCATCGCGAACAAGATGCTGAAATGCGACCGCAATGCTCTCAAGGTCATGGGGATCGGCGTCCTGAATCTCATCGATAGTTAGTAGAATTCCGCTCTCTCTGAGATGAGTAGAGAGTTCGCGCAATCGGGACTCAAGGGTTGGTACTGGCGGCGTGCCTATCTCTTCAGTGCCAATGCCACCGAGGCCGGCAATGCGAATATCTTTGATTCGACGGCTCGATGGCGAAGATAGTTGGTTGATTTTTTCTGGAATGATGGAGTCGACGAGTTGGGAGACCGAATTACTTCGGCCGCTTACTCGAATGACAGCCCATCCTTGTTGGGCTGCGATGTCCTCAAGCTCTGTTAATAGGACTGTTTTACCCATCCCACGATGACCGCTAATGAGCATTGCGCGATTAGGGTTGCCAACTCCGCCGTCGAGCCCAACTGTGAAGTCATTGAGGACCGCACTGCGGCCAGCCCATTTAAGTGGGCTAGCGCCAAAAGTCGGGCGAAAAGGATTTCCAGTCATGCTGGAAGTATATAGCAGGCAGATAAATTGATAAATAGATAAATCGGCGAGCGTTGATAAAATGATAAATAGATAAATCAGACCACGAGCACGAGCTCGCTGCCGCGTAGTTCGGTGCTCATGCCTGCCTCCTGCGCAACACTGGCCGCATCCTTGAGGGAGGAGACGCCTTCACCGTGGAGGGCCAGCACGCGGGCGAGCTCACCCTTGTAGTGCTTGTTGAAGTGAGAGACCACCTTGCGGGAGCCATCCTCTTGCACTGACTCCACGCGCACGGTGGCGGCGTCCTTGAGCTTGCCCAGTTGTTGGTAGGTGCCCGAGCGCATATCGAGGAGGAACTCGTCGGCGTCGACAAGCGCGCGCAGCTCCTCCGTAATGGCCGTACCCCAGCGCGACTTCAGCGTCCGCCCGCCCAGTTTCGTACTACCGGAGAGTCGGTAGTGCGGGATGAGGTCATCGGCGCGCACCAGACCAAATAGTGCATCGCCCACGGCGAGGTAGCTCCGCGCTTCCGAGGGAAGGGTGGGGGCGTCGAGGACGTCGTACAGCACGCCGGTGAAACGCTCCAGCGCGGGCATGGTCGGGGAGGATGTTAGCTCGCGGTTAGACTCGGCCTCCCCGCGCAGCTTCTCTGAGAGCTTGAGTACTTTAAGCGCCTCCTCGACGTCGAGGGAAGACAATTCTGCAGCGATTTCTTGGCGGATCGGATTCAACGCGGGAAACGAAAGCTCGTCCCAATTCAGGGCCGCGCCGCTGCCGCCATGTGCTTTGGTCTCAGAAGGAGGGAGGATGATCAGCATGGCTACATGCTAGCGATGTAAACTGAGCAACCATGATTACACGTCTTTCTGAGCTTTTCCTCCGCACTCTTCGTGAGGATCCGGCTGATGCCGAAGTCCCCAGCCACAAGCTTCTCGTCCGCGCAGGTTATGTGCGCCGCGTCGCGCCGGGTGTGTACACCTGGCTGCCACTGGGGCTGCGCGCCATGCGCAAGATTGAAGACGTAATCCGGCAGGAGATGAACGCCATCGGCGGCCAGGAGATGCTCTTCCCGGCGCTGCTGCCGCGCGAGCCTTACGAGCAGTCGAACCGCTGGACGGAGTACGGCGATAACCTCTTCCGCCTCAAGGATCGTAAGGGCGCTGACATGCTGCTTGGCCCTACCCATGAGGAGATGTTCACCACCGCAGTGAAGGATATGTACTCCTCGTACAAGGATTTCCCGGTCACGCTGTATCAGATCCAGACGAAGTACCGCGATGAGGAGCGTCCGCGCGCGGGCGTGCTGCGCGGCCGCGAGTTCACCATGAAGGACTCCTATTCCTTCGACATGACGGATGAGGGGCTCGATGAGTCCTATGCCCGCCACCGCAAGGCTTACCAGAACATCTTCGATCGCCTAGAGATTGATTACGCGATTTGTAAGGCCACCTCCGGCGCGATGGGTGGCTCGGCCTCTGAGGAGTTCCTCGCCGTGTCTGAGGTAGGCGAAGATACCTTCGTGCGGGCCACCGAGGGCGATTACGCCGCCAACGTGGAAGCAGTGGTGACCCGGGCACCGGAGGAGATTCCCTTCGACGGCCTGCCGGAGGCACAGGAGCATGAGACTCCGAAATCCGAGACCATCGAAACGCTGGTGGAGTGGGCTAACAGCGCCGGCATTACGGTCGCCGGCCGCGAAGTCACCGCAGCGGACACCCTCAAGTGCATGATGATCAAGGTGGCAGCCCCCGCAGCTACGGAGGAAGAGAAGGAATGGGAGCTCGCGGCCGTCCTCATTCCGGGCGACCGCGCGTTGGATGAAAAGCGCTTGGAGGCCTCTCTCGAACCGGCCGAGTTCGAGCTCGCCAGCGATGAGGATTTCAAGAAGACCGACTTCCTGGTCAAGGGCTACGTTGGCCCGCGTGCCCTCAACGCTCACGACGTGAAGGTTTATGCCGACCCGCGCGTGGTTTCCGGCACCTCCTGGATTACCGGTGCCGATGCCCCGCAGCGTCACGTCGTCGGTTTGGTGGCTGGCCGTGACTTCACCGTGGATGAGTTTATCGAGGCCGCCGAGGTCAAGGAAGGGGACCCGGCACCGAACGGCCAGGGCACTCTGACGCTGGAGCGCGGTATCGAGTTAGGGCACATCTTCCAGTTGGGCCGCAAGTACACCGAGGCTTTCGACGTCCAGATTCTGGATGAGAACGGCAAGCGCGCCGTGCCGACCATGGGTTCCTATGGCATTGGTGTTACGCGCATGCTCGCGGTGCTGGCGGAGCAGCGCCACGATGAGAAGGGCCTCAATTGGCCGGTGGCCGTTGCTCCTTTCCAGGTGCACGTGGCCGTAGCGAACAAGGATGCCGCTGCCCTCGAGGCAGGCCAGAAGCTGGTGGAGGATCTGGACCGTGCGGGCGTGGAGGTGCTTTTCGACGATCGCCCCAAGGTCTCCCCAGGTGTGAAGTTCAAGGATGCAGAGCTTCTGGGCATGCCGTTCATCGCCATCTTGGGCCGTGCCTTTGCTGACGGCATCATCGAGCTGCGCATCCGCGGCGGCGAGACCCGTGAGGTCCCCGCAGACTCCATCGTGGACACCTTAACGGAGCTCATCCGCGGCTAGGTGCGTTAAGCGCGTAGTCTCGCGGGTATGAGTTCTCACAACCCCGCACTGACATATTCAATGGCTGCAGCACTCTCTGCCATGGGAGTGCTGCATTTTGCTAAGCCGAAGCCCTTCGAGTCCATCATCCCACCACAGCTTCCAGGGTCGGCTCGCTTCTACAACTTCACCTCTGGCGCCTGGGAAGTGGTGACCGGTGCACTCCTGGCGAACCCATCGACGCGGCCTGCAGGCGGCCTTTCAGCCCTAGCTTTGCTCGCTGCCGTGTGGCCGGCGAACTTCTACCAGGCCTACAGGGACTTAGAAAGCGGCAAGGCATCAACCGGCAAGAAGATCTACCACGCGGTGCGTCTGCCGTTGCAGATTCCGGTCATGCGCTATGCCTGGTCGCTGTACGCCGAAACGAACGCCAAACGTCGGTAGCTCAGGAAAATCGAGCTCGCGAGGGAGGAATTAAGCTGCACTGATGCGGTGAGATTGGGCGGCTACAGAAATAAGCCAGCTTCGCCATTCAGCATTGGGTGCCGCTTGGTCGGGCACCTCCTGTGAGGCGGCGGAGGCCCATGTCACCGTGTCACTATGCGCGACGTCGTCAAGGAACGCGCGCGCTGAGGCGGCGTCTACGGGCAGCTCACCGGAGGTCGAGGTGTAGGCCACTGCGGGCTGTGGCACTGGTCCGATTTTGGCTACTGCTTCTTGGAGCGCGAGGACGCGGTTCTCGTGCAGAGCGAGGCGCTCATCAACCAGCTCTTCGACGTCAGGTGTGACATAGGAACGAGCAAAGTCCAAGGCATACACCTGCCTGTATTCCCAGTCCAAGAGTTCGGTGGCGAGGTCAGCGTCATCCTCCGTCAGCTCCGGCACAGCGCCCGGTTCATCGGTGGAGCGGGCCTCCATTGCGATGGCTTGGGCGACGAGCAAGGGCCGAGATTCCGGGGAGACCGCGTCAAGTTGCTCTTCAATCGATGAAGAAGCTGCGGCAAGCACGGCAGCCGCATCAGTGGCCTCGTATGCTTCACCCTCACGATTCACTTCGCAGGAGCGCGGAACGTGTCCTTCCTCGTCGCGGCCGCAGAGCCGCTCAATTTCGGAGTAAAGCTCGTCTGCGTGCTGCGCGCGCAGGGACGCGGCATCGGGATCGAGTTCCTGCAGTGCGTGGGCGTCGGCGCTGGCATCGTGAGCCAGAGAGGTCAACGTAGGGTCCGCGTGGGGGCCAAAATAGTCCACGATCGCGTCGGTGGCTTGGCAGCCGCCCAACCATGGGGCGGCGCAGACAAGGAGGGCGGGCACAACTACTCGGCGGTTCACGCGATAGACCCTACCCGTGTGACCTAGTCTAGAGCGCATGGCATTCCCAACACCCGCACAACTGACCGAAATCCTCCAGCCTGTTGCCGCCGCACGCGGCCTCGACATCGAAGATGTGAAGACTACACGAGCTGGTAAAAAGTCGCAGGTCATCATCCGTATTGATTGTGATGAGCGTCCGAGCTCCGATCTCATCGAAGAACTTTCGCAGGAGATTTCCGAGTTTTTTGATGCACAGGAGGAAGCGGGCACTCTTAACTTTGGGGCAGGCTACACCCTAGAGGTCTCGACCCCCGGCGTGGATTTTCCGCTCAGCGCACCACGCCATTGGCGTCGGAACCAAGGAAGGCTGGTCGGCTATGCGTTGAGCGACGAGCCCGGCACCACCCGTGTCGCCAGAATCGGTGCTCTCTCCGCGGACGAAGAATCAGTGGCGCTCATCACGGCCGTGAAGAAGGAGGTGCGCTATCAGGTCGAGCGATTGGAAAATGTGAGCCGTGCAGTGGTAGAAATTGAATTTGCTCAACCTTCAGCACAGGAGCTGGAGGCGGCAATGCAGACGTTCGACTTCGCCGAGCAGAACTCGGCAACCCGAGAGGACTAACAAGTGAATATTGATCTAGAGGCACTCCGCACGATTCAGCGCGAGCGAGGCGTCCCGGTGAAGGACTTGCTCGAGGCAATCGCGGGTGCCCTTTTGTATTCCTACCTGGATCACCGTGCTGAGTCCGCTGAGACGAAGGCGGAGGGGACAAAGTCCCGCGTGGATATCGACGCCGATACCGGCGCCGTTGCCGTCATCGTGACGGAAAGCGATCTGGAGACCGGAGAGGTCGTCAGCGAGTACGACGACACCCCGGATAACTTTGGGCGCATCGGCGCCCAGGCTGTCCGCGATGCCATCCTGCGCAAGCTGCGCGAAAACGAAGCGGAGCGGACCTATGATTCCTATTCAGAATTGATCGGCACGGTGGTGTCGGGCGTCGTCCAGCGCGATATCCACGCCAACAAGCGCGGCGTTATCGTGGTGCAATTGGGTACCGAGCACGATTCGCAGGATGCTTTCCTGTTGCCGGCCGAGCAGCTGCCGGGGGAGAAGCTCGAGCACGGTGACCGCGTTAAGGCTTATGTCGTGGGGGTAAACCGCAACGGGGCGAAGGTGCAGATTACGCTGTCGCGTACCCACCCAGAGCTGGTTCGCGGCCTCTTCGAGCTGGAGGTCCCAGAGGTGGCCGACGGCGCAGTCGAGATCATCGCCATCGCCCGTGAGGCTGGACACCGCTCCAAGATCTCCGTTCGCGGCCACGCCAAGGGCCTCAACGCCAAGGGTGCATGCATCGGCCCGAAGGGTTCCCGCGTCAGCAACGTGATGCGTGAGCTCGGCGGTGAAAAGATTGACATCATCGATTACAACGAAGACCCAGCCGTCTACGTGGGTAATGCTCTCGCACCGTCGAAGGTCGTGCGCGTAGAAATCCTCGACGAGGAAGCACAGGTAGCCAAGGTAACCGTGCCGGATTACCAGCTCTCGCTCGCTATCGGCAAGGAGGGACAGAACGCTCGCCTCGCAGCTCGCCTGACCGGATGGAAGATTGATATTCACTCCGATGCCGCTCGTGACTAGCTTTCCAACCTGCCTGCGGTGGGATTAAAGGTTTGGCCTATTTTCGCGTAGACTAGACAACGGCCCACATGCAGGAATGCTGTGGCGTAGTAGTAGTGGTGATTCGACGTAAGGAGTGGGATGTCTCAGGGACAGCGACTCCGCACCTGTATCGCCACGCGTCAAAAGCATCCCGACACGGAATTGCTCAGGATTGTCGCCGATAGGGACGATCCCACAGGAAGCCGTGTTGTTCCGGATCCGCGCCGCCGCCTCCCCGGCAGGGGAGCGTGGATTAGGCCAGATCTGGAGGCAGTAGAGCTGGCGGAGCGAACCCGTGCCTTCAGGCGCGCGCTCCGATTGTCCACAGACGTGGACACAGGTCACGTACGTGAGTACCTCGCTGCTCGGCAGCAGGTGCAGTCGGCGGGCAACAGCCCGTGCGACCCAGAGTTAAAAAGGAAGACCGAACACTGATGAGCGCACAACCATGAAGCAGCATCAGCGATGAAAGTCCATAGCCATTAACTAGGGGTCAAGCCGTATTCCGCGGCCTTGGCTCCTAGAAAGATTAAAGAGGAGACAAGTGCCCGGAAAGCTACGTGTACACGAGTTGGCAAAGCAGCTCGGCGTAACCAGCAAGGAACTACTCGCCACGCTGAAGGAACAAGGCGAGTTCGTCAAGACCGCATCCTCGACCATCGAACCGCCGGTGGTCAAGAAGATGCGCGCACATTATGAAGCTAAGGGTGGCAACGACAAGCCGACGGAGAAAACCGCGCCGGCAGCCTCCCCGGCTTCTGCTGCCAAAAAGGCGGCAGAGAAGAAACCAGCAGAGAAGCAGCCGGCTACCGCCGCTAAGCCTGGTCCGAAGCCGGGGGCAGCGCCGAAGCCGGGTGCCGCTCCCAAGCCGGGCGGCGCCCCGAAGCCGGGAACTGCGCCTAAGCCGGGCGGTGCCCCGAAGCCGGGTGCACAGCGCAAGAATGCGGACAAGCCTGGCGAGCGCGCAGTTACACCGCGCTCCATGCCGAAGCCTGGTGGTACCCGTCGCGTCGCCAATAACCCGTTCTCCACGGGCGGCTCGAGCGATCGCCCCAGCCCCGGACCACGTCCGGGCGGCAGCAAGGGGCAGCGCTCCGCCGGCAAGCCTGGTGATAACCGCGGTGGCAAGGGCGGAGCACGCCCGCAGGGTGATGGCAATCGCAGCGGCGGACGCCGCCCATCGCCGGCCATGATGCCTTCGCATCCGAACCCGGCCAGCATGCCGTCGAAGGCCGCAGGCAGCGGCGGTGGCGGTCGCGGCCGAGGTGGTCGTGGCGGCGGACCGGGCCAGGGTGGCCCAGGCCACGGTGGTTTCCGTGGCGGACGCGGCGGTCGCCGCGGTGGTACCGCTGGTGCATTCGGTCGCCCTGGTGGCGCACCGCGTCGCGGCAAGAAGTCGAAGCGTCAGAAGCGCCACGAGTTTGAAGAGCAGCAGAAGCATGAGGTAGGCGGCGTACGCCTGCCTGACGGCGGCGGCAAGGTAGTTCGCCTGCGCCGCGGTGCTTCCCTGGCTGACTTTGCCGAGAAGATCGGTGCGGATCCCGCAGCATTGGTTCAGGCACTGTTCAACCTCGGCGAGATGGTGACGGCTACGGCCTCCGTATCCGAGGACACCCTGCAGCTTTTGGGCTCGGAGATTAATTACGAGGTCCAGGTTGTCTCACCGGAAGACGAGGACCGTGAGCTGCTCGAGTCCTTCGACCTGCAGTTCGGTGAGGACGAGGGCGGCGAAGAAGCCCTTGAGAAGCGCCCGCCAGTCGTTACCGTGATGGGTCACGTTGACCACGGTAAGACCCGCCTTCTGGACACCATTCGTAAGACCAACGAAGGTGCGGGTGAGGCCGGTGGCATTACCCAGGGCATCGGTGCCTACCAGACCACGGTGAATCTCGAGGATGGCCCGCGTACCATCACCTTCCTGGATACACCGGGCCACGAGGCGTTTACCGCCATGCGTGCCCGTGGTGCCAAGTCCACCGACTTGGCCATCCTGGTGGTCGCCGCTGATGACGGCGTGATGCCGCAGACCATTGAGGCGATCAACCACGCCAAGGCAGCGGACATCCCGGTCGTCGTCGCGGTCAACAAGATTGATAAGCCGGAAGCTTCCCCGGATAAGATCCGTGGTCAGCTCACTGAGTACGGTCTGGTGCCGGAGGAATACGGCGGCGACACGATGTTCGTGGACATCTCCGCGAAGAACAACATCAACATCGACGAGTTGCTGGAGGCTGTCATCCTGACGGCGGACGCTGCACTCGAGCTCACCGCTAACCCGGATATGGATGCGCAGGGTTCTGCGATCGAGGCTCACCTCGACCGTGGCCGCGGTCCGGTGGCTACCGTCATCATTCAGCGCGGTACGCTGCGCATTGGTGATTCCATCGTGGTTGGCGATGCGCATGGACGTGTACGTCGTATGCTCGATGAGTTTGGCAACGACGTTGAAGAGGCCGGCCCGTCCCGCCCGGTCCAGGTACAGGGTCTCAACGGCGTGCCTGGTGCCGGCGACAACCTCTTGGTTGTCGAAGATGACCGCGTCGCTCGCCAGATTGCCGCGCAGCGTGACGCGCGTAAGCGTTCTGCTCTGCAGGCCAAGGCCCGCAAGCGCGTCTCCCTCGAGGATCTAGATGCAGTGCTCAAGGAAACTTCGACGCTCAACCTCATCCTCAAGGGCGACAATGCCGGTTCCGTCGAAGCTCTGGAAGATGCCCTGCTGGACATCGAGGTCGACGACGAGGTTCAGCTCAACATCATCGACCGTGGTGTCGGTGCTGTGACGCAGACCAACGTCAGCCTGGCTGCGGCTTCCGACGCCGTCATCATCGCCTTCAACGTTCGCGCTGAAGGCAAGGCGACGGAGGAAGCGAATGCCGAGGGCGTTGACATCCGCTACTACACCGTGATTTACCGCGCCATTGAAGAGGTTGAGGCAGCTCTCAAGGGCATGCTCAAGCCCATCTACGAGGAGCGGGATACCGGTGCGGCGGAGATCCGCGCGCTGTTCAAGTCCTCCGCCGTCGGCACCATTGCCGGTTGTATGGTCACCGAGGGTAAGGTCAAGCGCAACGGCAAGGTTCGCCTCGTGCGCGACGGAAACGTCATCGTCTCCGATGCCAAGATCGAGTCCCTGCGCCATGAGAAGGATGACGCAAACGAGATCAACGCCGGCTACGAGTGCGGTATGGTCCTGTCCTACCCGGACATCCAGGTAGGCGATATCATCCAGGCCTACGAGGAAGTCGAGGTCCCGCGCGACTAATTACATCTGAGCTCTCCGCTCACTAAGAGCGCTCAGATAACAAAGCCCAGCTAGGAAAGTTTCCTGGCTGGGCTTTAATCATTTCGGCCGAAAGGTGCAGAATCGGTATCCTAGACTAGTTGCCAGTACCCGTACGCAAAGGAGCTCCACCATGGTTGATCACGCACGCGCCGCGCGCATGGCAAAGCGCATTCAGACAATCGTTGCCAGCGCTATTGAACGCCAGATTAAGGATCGTCGCCTTGAGCTTGTGACTATCACGGATGCCCGCGTTACGGGTGACCTGCACGATGCCACCGTGTACTACACGGTGCGCGGCGCGGATATCGAATCCGAGCCGGATTACGATCAGGCTGCCGAGGCTCTCACGCGAGCTAAGGGGCAGTTGCGCAAGATCGTGGGCGACGAACTGTCGGTTCGCTTTACGCCGACGCTGTCCTTTGAGCTTGACACTGTCCCCGAGGCGTCCGCTCACATGGAGGATTTGCTCGCCCGCGCCCGTGCCCGCGATGCGGAGTTGGCCAAGTTGAAGGAAGGCGCGCAGCCGGCTGGTGATGCGAATCCGTACAAGACCTCGGATAAGGAAGAGGACTAAGTGTCACGAACCAACTACGAAGCCGCAGTTGATGCTCTGGTGCAGGCCAGCAGTATTTGCATTATCACGCACTTGCGCCCAGACGCCGATGCTGTCGGCTCTGCGGCGGCCCTCACCTTGGCGCTGCGCCAGCGCGGGAAGCAGACCCGCACCGTGATCGGGCAGCGCCGCGATATTTCCGCCAACCTATTCTCCATTCCTACCGTGGACGAGATTGAGTTGGTGGATGAGCTTCCGCAGGGCTACGACCTTTATGTCACTGTGGACTGTGGCTCGATAGAACGGACAGGTTCGGTAGCGCAGGGGCTCGAGAAAATGGCCGCCGTCGGCCGCGTCCTATGTATCGATCACCATGCTTCTAACGACGGCTTTGGTGCCATCAACGTGGTGGATCCAGTGTGTGAGTCCACCACGGTGGTTCTGCTCGATATCCTGGATAGGCTTTCCATCCAGATCGATCGCGTCATCGCGCACTGCCTGTACGCGGGCCTTGTTACCGATACCGGTAACTTCCGGTGGGGCCGCCCAGCGATGCATGATATCGCTGCGCGCCTGATGCTCTATGGGCTCGACACCAAGCAGATTGCGCTGGAACTCATGGACTCCAGCACGGCCGATGACCTGCAGATGATCGGACGTGTGCTCTCAGGCCTCAGAATTGAGGAAGCAGGGGAGCACCGCCTGGCGGTTCTCTTCGTGCCGCATGAGGAAGTCGCGTCTCATGCCGATTCCGCTATTGAGTCTTTTGTCGACTATGTCCGCGCATTGAAGGGCACTGACATTGGAGTGGTCTTCAAGGAACAGGCGCCCAATGTGTGGGCAGTATCTTTGCGTTCCTCTGCGGTCAACTGCGCCGAAGTGGCCCTCACCTTCGGCGGCGGTGGGCATGTTCCGGCTGCTGGCTATACCGCGCACGGAACGCCCGAGGAGGTTATCGCGCAGCTGGTAGGTGCGTTGTCCTAAATGGCTTCCGAGCAACCAGTCAAGGTTTCTGCCGCGGAGGTTTTCCGCCTCGCTGTGCCCGCTCTGGGCGTTCTCGCGGCGATGCCGCTTTATTTGCTCCTGGATACCGCGGTGGTGGGTCGGCTTGGAGCGGAGGATTTGGCCTCGCTGGGAGCTGCGGCCACGCTACATTCCGTGGTCACGACCCAGCTGACCTTCTTGTCTTATGGCACGACCGCGCGAGCCTCTCGTTTATTCGGTGCGGGTAAGCGGGAAGAGGCCGTGGCGGAGGGTGTGCAAGCAACGTGGGTTGCCGTGGGCGTGGGGTTGGTGCTCGCTATCATCATGTGGCTCTTTGCCGGCGTCTTTGCGCTGTGGTTGACTGGCAATCCAGATACGGCGCGGGGGACAGCACAGTGGCTGCGAATCGCGGCCGTCGCTATTCCTTTTACCCTCATCAACATGGCTGGCAACGGCTGGATGCGCGGTGTTCAAAACACCCGCAAGCCTCTCTACTTCACCCTTGCAGGTATGGTTCCTGGCGCCATCGCGGTGCCTATTTTCGTGCACTTCTGGGGTCTGCCGGGCTCAGCTCTGGCCACGGTGCTGGGCATGGGGATCATCGCGGCGTTCTTCGTGGCGGAGCTGCGCCGCGAGCATGCCGGTTCGTGGGAGGTCCGCTGGAGCGTTGTGCGTCGGCAGCTCGTGTTGGGGCGTGACCTCATCGTGCGTTCGTTGAGTTTCCAAGTGGCATTTTTGTCGGCGGCAGCGGTGGCCTCGCGTATCGGAACTGCCCAGTTGGCTGCGCATCAAATCATGATGCAGATGTGGAACTTCCTGTCTCTCGTTCTGGATTCCCTCGCTATCGCTGCCCAAGCATTGACCGGCGCGGCATTGGGGGCAGGGTCAGCGCGCTATGCCCGCACGGTGGGAACCAAGGTGACGCTCTACTCGACGTCTTTCTCCCTCGCGCTCGCAGCGGTACTAGGCCTCGGCGCCGGTGTCATTCCGCAGATTTTTACTACGAGCCCGGAGGTCCTCGAGGTCATTTCCGGCCCGTGGTGGGTTATGACTTTCCTCGTCATTATTGGCGGCGTCGTTTTCGCCCTAGACGGCGTTCTCCTAGGCGCTGGGGACGCAGCCTTCCTCCGCACGCTCACCCTCGCATCGGTGCTCTTGGGCTTCCTCCCCGGTGTCTGGTTGGCCCTGGTTTTCGGCACCGGCCTGACCGGGGTGTGGGGCGGAATCGCCGCGTTCATCCTCATCCGCATGGTGGGCGTGGTGTGGCGCTTCTACTCAATGCGGTGGGCGCAGGTTTAGCCCTGTGGTAAAAGTAGAGAGAATGTTTGTGTGAAGGAGGCGCTATGACCACGTTGTGGGCTGTCTCCGATCTCCACGCGGCGGTGCGAGTCAACGGGGACCGTATCGAGGAACTCGTTCCGCCGAATCCGAATGACTGGTTGATTGTGGCGGGCGATGTGGCCGAGCGCATTGACCTTGTCATCAACACCTTGGCGCGGCTGAAAAACCGCTACGCCACCGTGATTTGGGTGCCCGGCAATCACGAACTCTTTTCCCGCGGCCAGGACGCGTATCAGGGACGTGAAAAATACGATCGGCTCGTGGAGGGCTGCCGGGAGATTGGCGTGGTTACCCCAGAAGACCCTTTCCCGGTTTTTGGAGGGGTTACTGTCGTCCCGCTTTTTACGCTGTATGACTACAGTTTTCGTCCGCCGGGAACAACGGTAGAGCAGGCGCTCGCGAGCGCGAAGCAGAAGCAGATCATCATGACCGATGAATTTGCTATCGCCCCGTTCGTCGATGTCCGCGCGTGGTGCTGGGACCGCTTGGCGTATTCCATCAAGCGCCTATCACGGGTTGAGGGCGAGACCGTCCTGATCAATCACTGGCCACTGGTGCAGGAGCCAACCTTGTACCTGCGCTGGCCCGAGGTGGCGTTGTGGTGTGGAACCCGCCACACGCGTTCCTGGCCGCGGCGCTACAACGCCAAGGCGGTCATCTACGGTCACCTCCATATGCCTAACCGAGCCAACATTGATGGAGTAGACCACATTGAGGTGTCTTTGGGCTATCCGCGTGAGTGGCAAGCGCACGGACATCTCCAGCCGTGGCCATATCCGGTGCTGAGTATCGATGCGAAGACAGGGAGGGCAGAGCATGCTTGAGCCTTCCCTCTTCCCGGAGTCAGCGCGATATTGCTATGTGCGTACAGACGAGTCGATGACCGATCTGCTCAATTACAACCACCTATCCCCGGAGGAGCGCTCCGTGGTCTCCCAAGCCGTGGACGTGCGCAAGTCCGAATTTGGGGATGCACGCTGGTGTGCCCACCAAGCCTTGAAGGAGCTCAACTACACCGACAATGAGCCGATTCTGCGCGGCGAGCGAGGCATGCCGCTGTGGCCGGAGGGCTATACCGGATCGATGACGCACACCGAAGGCCTGCGTGCAGCGGTAGCAGCGCCAACCACCCACGTGCGCTCGATGGGGCTGGATGCCGAACCCGCGGAGCCTTTGCCGGAGCATGTGCTGACGATGATCGCTCGGCCGGGGGAGATGCCGCAGCTGGCTCAGTTACAAGCGGCGGGTATTTCCTGTCCGGACCGCCTGTTGTTCTGTGCCAAGGAGGCCACCTACAAGACCTGGTTTCCCATGACCCGGCGGTGGCTTGATTTTGACCAAGCGGAAATTGACCTGCGCCTAGACGGAACGCTCGTCTCTTACCTCTTGGCACGGCCGACTCCAGTGCCGTTTATTACGGGGCACTGGATCATCCGGGATGGCTATGTCATCGTTTCTGCTGCCGTTCCAGCGCTCAATTTTGACAGGTAAACCGGGTCACTAAAGCGTCGAGGGCCGCGCGACGAAAACCGTGGCTAAGCGCTTGCCCTTCTCCTTGATCAAGGCAATTGACCGTCCCTGCGGATCGACGGCCGCGTACGTGCCTTTCAGCCCACGCGGCTCCAGCCATTTGCCCATAGCCAGAGCCTGGGCCTCATCATCGGTGACTTCTAAAACCGGATAGCTGCGAGTGAGAGCCTCATCGAGACTCAGGGACAGCGTCGGGGAGTCCTCGAGAGCAGAGAGGGGGAGGGCGTCGTCAAGCGTGAAAGGGCCCACCTCCGTGCGGCGCAGCGCGGTAAGGTGCCCGCCGACGCCGAGGGCTTCACCCAGATCCCGAGCCAGCGAGCGGATGTAGGTTCCCGAAGAACACGCGACCGACACGTCTAAATCTACGAATTCGCCGCAGCGCCGCGTATCGAGGATATCGAAGCGGCTGACCGTTACTGGGCGCGCGGGGATCTCAACCTCTTCGCCTGCCCGCACCCTTTCGTGCGCGCGTTTACCATCGATCTTGATAGCGGAGACCGCTGCCGGCCGCTGCAGAATATCGCCGGTCAGCGCAGCAACCTCGTGCGCAATGGCAGAATCTTCCACACTGGTTGCCGGTTTGCCCCACGTAGCTTCACCTTCCGCATCGTCGGTGTGGGTAGCCATGCCGAGGCGAATCGTGGCGTCGTAGGCCTTGGTGGAGGCCACCATGTGCGCGAGGAACTTGGTGCCACGTTCGAGGCCTACAACGAGCACTCCCGTGGCCATCGGATCAAGCGTGCCCGCGTGGCCCACCTTGCGGGTGCGGAAGAAGCGGCGGAGTTTTCCCACGACGTCGTGCGAGGTCATGCCGGCGGGTTTGTCGACGACCACGAGGCCGGAACGTTCGAGCGGATCAGTCATGCCCTGCAGTCTAGGGCACCGGCCGCGGTGGGATAGCATGGTGGCCGTGGATATTTGGTACGGAATCAATAGCATCCCCGCTGACCTTGGTCCGACATCAGTGACGATTGGTGTCTTCGATGGCCTGCACCGCGGACACCAACAGTTGGTCACAAAGGCCGTCGAGCATGCGCGCACGCATGGCCAACGCCCAATGATGGTGACCTTTGATCCGCACCCAGTCTCCGTGTTCTTGCCGGAGCGCGCGCCGCTCTCCGTGATTACTTTTGAGCGCCGCATGCAGTTGGCGGAAGAGATGGGCATCGAGGCCGTGCTCGTCATCGACTTCACCGAGGAACTCCAGGGCGTCGAGCCGCGCGAGTACGTGACGGAACTCCTGGTGGGGCGTTTGCACACAGAACACGTCGTGGTGGGGGAGAACTTCACCTTCGGCGCAGGTGCATCCGGCACCGCGGAGGCGCTAGCGAAATTCGGTGCCGAATTCGGGTTCGACGTTGACATCGTGCCTCTGCTTGACGACGAGGGCGAGCGCATCTGCTCCACCAATATCCGCGCCGCTCTTGCTAAGGGCGATATTGCGCGCGCCAATTGGGCGCTGGGACGCCACTTTACGGTGACCGGGCCCGTTGTGCGCGGTGCAGGACGCGGCGGAAAGGAGCTTGGTTTCCCGACCGCCAACCAGTATTTCCCGGAATCCGTCGCCATCCCGGCCGATGGCGTCTACGCGGGCTGGTTCGTGGTTGAACCCACCGGCGCTCCACTCGAAGGCGACATGGAGCCCGGCGTTCCTTATCCAGCCGCTATCTCGGTGGGTACGAACCCCACCTTCGGCGACGAGGAGCGCTCTGTGGAGTCCTTCGTGCTGGACCGTGACGCAGACTTGTACGGGCACGAGGCCACCGTGCACTTTGTCGACCACGTGCGAGACATGGAGAAATTCAACTCCGTGGAGGAACTCCTGACGGCTATGGAGCGAGACGTTGCTCGAGTTCGTGAGATTCTGGCACGCGAGGCTTAAATGAAGATCATCCTCGACCTCGACACCGGAATCGACGATGCCCTCGCTCTCGCCTATGCCGTAGCGCACCCTGATCTCGAGTTGATCGGGGTCACCGGCACCTATGGCAATGTGCCGGTGGCGCTGGGCGTGCGTAACTCGCTGGCGTTGCTGGAGCTTCTCGACGCCGAGGATGTCCCCGTCTTCATTGGGCCGACACGCCTGGGCTTTAACGTTGCCCCCATTTCAGCGTTCATCCATGGCCGCAATGGACTTGGGGAAGTGCTTCTGCCTCCGCCGCGCCGCAAGGCATATGAGGATGCAGTGGGCTTTCTTATCCGTTCGGTCCGTGAGCATGGTGAGGATCTGGTGATTGTGCCGACGGGGCCGTCGACAAGCATCGCAGCTGCCATGCGTGAAGACCCGGACTTCGCCCGCAACGCCCGCATCGTCATGATGGGCGGGGCGCTGACCGTGCCCGGGAACGTCACGCCCTATGCCGAGGCCAATGTCTTCCAAGACCCGCAGGCTACGGACTATGTCTTCCGGCATGCTCGCGATCTCACCATGGTGGGGCTCGACGTCACGTTGCGCACGTTGCTCACCAGGGAGCACACACAACAGTGGCGGGGCACGCGCACCGGCCGCATCTACGCGGACATCGTGGACTACTACATCCGCGCCTATAAGACGACCTCGCCGCACCTTGGCGGTTGTGGGCTCCACGATCCTTTGGCGGTGGCCGTGGCAGCGGATCCCTCGCTGGTTACATGCCTAGATCTCAACCTGCGGTGTGAGGAGAACGGGCGCACTATTGGTGACCCGGAACGACTGGATAACCCCACCGCCCGTGTCGCCGTTGCGGTGGATGATGCGCGCTTCGTCGATGATTTGATGTCGAAGCTGGGCAGCCTCTATACTTCTACTTCGGCTTGCTGACTGCGGTCCACAGTAGTCACGGGCAGCGCCTCACGGCGCATCATTTCATGTGGACTGAAATACAATAGGAGATTTTCCATGGCTTTGAGCACCGAGAAGAAGGCTGAAATCCTCAAGGAGTACGGCCTGCACGAGACCGACACCGGCTCCCCGGAGGCACAGGTTGCCCTGCTGACCACCCGCATCAACAACCTGACCGAGCACCTCAAGGATCACAAGCACGATCACCACTCCCGCCGTGGTCTGCTGCTCATGGTTGGTCGCCGTCGTGGCCTGCTGAAGTACCTGGCCGCTAACGACGTTGACCGTTACCGCGACCTGATTTCTCGCCTGGGTCTGCGCCGCTAAGCGCTGAACTTTTCACCCCCGCACCTTGTGTGCGGGGGTTTTCTTGTCCCATCTGCTAAAATCCTTGGGCGTTGTCAAAAACATCGAAGAAGAGGCGGCACCGAAGATCGCCATGACAGCTCCAAGGAGAGTTTCATACATGAGCGCTAAGAACGCTAAGAAGCAACCAAACAATTCCGTCGAGTTCCTTATCGACGACGATTACGGAATCACCGAGGCCATCGCCACCCTGGACAATGGCGATTTCGGCACGCGTACCATCCGTTTTGAGACGGGCCAGCTGGCTCGCCAGGCCGGTGGTTCCGTGACCACTTACCTGGACGAGGACACCATGCTGCTGTCCACGACCACCGCTTCAAACCAGCCGCGCGAAGGTTTCGACTTCTTCCCGCTGACCGTGGACGTCGAGGAGCGCATGTACGCCGCAGGTAAGATCCCGGGCTCCTTCTTCCGCCGTGAGGGCCGTCCCTCTACTGAGGCTATTCTGGCCTGCCGCCTCATCGACCGCCCGCTGCGCCCAACCTTCGTGAAGGGCTTGCGCAACGAAGTCCAGGTCGTTGTCACGGTCCTTTCCATGGACCCGGAGGAGTACTACGACGTCGTTGCCATCAACGGTGCTTCCGCCGCCACCCAGCTTTCCGGTCTGCCGGTGTCCGGCCCGGTGGGCGGCGTGCGCATGGCACTGATTGCCGATGACAAGCACCCGAAGGGCCAGTGGGTGGCCTTCCCGAACAACGAGCAGCACGAGCGTGCTCTCTTCGAGATGGTCGTTGCCGGCCGCATCGTGAAGAAGGGCCGCAAGGACGACGTGGCCATCATGATGGTGGAGGCCGGCGCTGGTGTGAACGTAGCCGAGCGCATCAAGGAAGGTGCACCGGCTCCGCAAGAATCCACTGTGGCTGAAGGTTTGGAGGCTGCGAAGCCTTTCATCAAGTCCCTGTGTGAAGCGCAGGCAGGTCTGGCAGAGCGTGCAGCAAAGGAGACGCAGGAGTTCCCGCTCTTCCCGCCCTACGGTGATGATGTCTACGCGGCCGTTGAAAAGGCAGCCTCCAAGAAGCTGGAGAAGCTCCTCACGATCCCGGGTAAGCAGGACCGCGATGACGCCACTAACGAGTTCATGGAGCAGGTCGAGGCTAAGCTCATCGACGATTTTGATGACCTCGATGAGGCCGATGCATCCAAGCAGATCCGCAATGCTTTCAACGCCGTGATGAAGGACATCGTGCGCACCAAGATCCTCACTGAGGGCTTCCGTATCGATGGCCGTGGTGTGACCGATATCCGTGACCTCGGCGTGGAGGTTGACCTCATCCCGCGTGCTCACGGTTCCTCCCTGTTTGAGCGTGGCGAGACCCAGATCCTGGGTGTGACCACCCTGGACATGCTGAAGATGGAGCAGCAGATCGACTCCCTGACCCCAGTGGAGTCCAAGCGCTACATGCACCACTACAACTTCCCGCCGTACTCCACCGGTGAGACCGGTCGCGTAGGCTCCCCGAAGCGCCGCGAGATCGGCCATGGTGCTTTGGCCGAACGCGCCCTGCTGCCGGTGATCCCCTCCCGTGAGGACTTCCCCTACGCCATTCGCCAGGTGTCTGAGGCCCTTGGTTCCAACGGTTCTACCTCCATGGGTTCCGTCTGTGCGTCCACCCTGTCCCTCTACAACGCGGGCGTTCCGCTGAAGGCCCCAGTGGCGGGTATCGCCATGGGCTTGGTTTCTGGTGAAGTTAACGGAAAGGAAAAGTTCGTGGCACTCACCGACATCCTCGGTGCTGAGGATGCCTTCGGCGATATGGACTTCAAGGTTGCCGGTACTTCCGAGTTCATCACCGCCCTGCAGCTGGACACCAAGCTGGATGGCATTCCATCGCACGTGCTTGCCGACGCCCTCGAACAGGCCCGCGACGCCCGTGCCGCCATCCTCGACACGATGTCTGAGGTCATCGAGGGGCCGGACGAGATGTCTGGCCTGGCTCCGCGCATTACCTCGGTGACTATCCCGGTGAACAAGATTGGTGAGCTCATTGGTCCGAAGGGCAAGACCATCAACGCCATCACTGAGGAAACTGGCGCCGATGTCTCCATCGAGGAAGACGGCACCGTCTACATTTCGGCCGCTACGGGTGAAGCCGCTGACGCTGCCATCGACCGCGTGAACAGCATTGCTAACCCACAGTTGCCGAAGGTGGGTGAGCGCTTCCTCGGCACCGTAGTGAAGACCGTGGCTTTCGGTGCCTTCGTTTCCCTGACCCCGGGTCGCGATGGCCTAGTGCACATCTCGAAGCTGGGTGGCGATGAGCGCATTGAGAAGGTCGAGGACGTCGTCAACGTTGGAGATAAGATTCAGGTGGAAATCGCCGACATCGATAACCGCGGCAAGATTTCCCTGGTTCCGGTTGAGGAGGACTAATCCTCAGACTAGCTAGGACTACTAGTGCCTCCTAGAACAAGGGCCCTGTAACCCAGAAACTAGCTGGGGGACAGGGCCCTTATCGTTTCTGCACACGTTGTTAATCCTGGAAGTCGAGTACGAGCCGTTTAGGTTCCTCTAGAAAGGTCACCGAATACGGCGTCTTTTTCTGTAGGCCAATGATCAATTGGGTTTGTGCCTCGAATGAGGTGGTGTATACAACCTCGCTTACCACACCGGTACCGGGAGTAGTTCCCGGCTTCATATATTTTTCTTCGAGCTCCGGGGTGGAAGGCCACGGTGTTCCTTCGATCCCCAGATTGAGAAAAGTGTTTCCCTTTACTTCGACTGGATAACCTGATGCCTGCTGACGAGGATCGTCGGTATAGGCGGTGAACCAGCCGGGCTCACCTTCACCTTCGAAGTCAACTACCACACGAGTAAAACCGTCGTGAGTACCTACGCGCACGCCCGTCGGAGTGAGACCGCCCAACTGATCCGGCATGTGGTGTTGGTCATCGAGCGCAGCCGTCCCCATCCCCGCAAAGGCCGCAACGTTGGCGACCTGTTGTGAGGGAGCAGCCAGCGTGTCGCTGGGTGGCGGCTCCGGCGCATCGGTGGCGGCGGAGCTAGAAGGAAGTGCACTGAACTGCGGCGCCGGAGTCGTTTCCGCCCCGCGCTCCGCGCATGCAGTTAGAGGCATCACGCATACGGCGCTAATGGCTGCGATGACGGCGACGGAAGATGGTGAGTGTGACATTCTTTATTCTCTATTTCTTGAGCTGTACCAGTTGGATGAGGTTTCCTACGGTGTCATCGAAGACGGCGATGGTGGAGGGGCCGACGTCGGTAGGCCCCATAGTGAACTGCACTCCCTTTTCTGTGAGCTCGCTATATTCTCTCTCCACGTCTGCAGATAGGAACTGGGTGACAGGAATACCATCAGCCTTGAGTGCTGCTGCGTAGTCCTTGGCCGCGGGGTGGGCCTTGGGCTCGAGCAGGAGCTCCATATCCCCTTGGCACTCAGCGTTGGCGACCGTGAGCCATCGAAAGTCTCCGTGGGTTACGTCATCCTTGACTCGAAATCCGAGAGTATTGACATAGAAGTCGTGCGCGCGGGCAACATCATCAACGGGCACTGAAGCAATATAGATCTGCATTCACTCCATCCTAACCGGCATGACGAAGACCAGCCGGCCCCTTCGCCAGCAGTCGGGAGCCTCGGCTAGAGCCTGGCGGTGTAGCCGCCGTTTGAATCGACGGTGCCAAGCTTGGGGCTTGTGGCTGTGCTTCGTCGTTTTATTCGACGGTGTGGGTCCGTTGGTTCGTAGTCTTTCTCTTTTCCTTTCAGCTTCCTTTGCCAGGTTTCGTCGTTTGGAACGACGGCGCCTTCGGCCACTTCTTCGTCGTTTGGAACGACGGGTTTAGAAGGGGATGTCGTCGGTGCCGGCATCAGCGTCGGTCTTGCTCTCATCCTTGGCTTCGGCTTCGGCTTTGGCTTTGGCTTTGGCTTGGGCTTGTTGTTGTGCGTAGTCGTCGAGTTCTTGTTTTAAGTGTTGGGCGTCTTCGCGTACGCGTTTCCTGGTGGCGGTGATGCGTTGGGCTACTGTTTGTGCCCACCGTTTCTGTTTTGGTGCTAGTGGCCCGTCGGCTTCGGTAATAGTCCAGGTACCGTCTTCATATAGCCAGATAACATCCCCGCTATACGGGTCGAGCAGGGATTTGAGGCTGCCATCAGTTTTCATGTTGTGATGCCCCTGGCATAAACACGCCAGGTTCTTCGGATGGGTCGGGCCGCCTTCAGCCCAGTTATGCCGATGATCCAACTGGCTAAGAAAAGCTGGTTTGCCACAGCCGCCAACCCGGCAGGTCCCGTCACGGCCTTCGACATGTTTGCGCATGATGACTCCTGGTTGGTAGCCGTCTGCTTCGGCGACCTCACCGGTTAAGTCCCGGGTCTTATCATGCGGCATCGGCTTAGCCCGCCAGCCGAAGCCTTCAATAAAGGTTGGTGCATCCTCAATGTCGCAGGCCTGGTAGGTGTGTAACACCACGGTAGCTGGTGGCTTAATCTCACCGGAAAGCAGTTTTATGACTGCCTCCGGGACGGTGATGTCTTCCTTGGCGGCGGTGTGGTGGATGAAGGCATCGAGTTTAATACCGGTGTCTTCATCACAGTGCAGTTCCAGCCAGGCTGAGGTGCCGTTAGAAGAAAACCGGTATGTATTTTTAGGGCGGGTGTCCTGGTAGGCGATGGAGTTATCGAGGGTTTTGCAGATATCGCGAACTTTGCGCCTGATTTGACTACGTGTGGGAAAAGCCTGATTCGGCTTAGAAGGGGTGAAGAAGTCAGCCAGGAGAGTGTCGATAAAGTCCAGGGTTTCATCAGTCAAGGCTGTCAGTGCTGACATGGGCTGATCAATAGCAATAAGGGACTCGATATCGAGCAGGCACAAGGTGTCTTGTATGGCTTTGACTTTAGGCAGGCTATCCAGGCGGTGGATAGCACGCAGGCCGGACTTGATGTGGCCTTCGGGCAGTGACCAGGCAGCAACTAGGGATAGTGCGGTGGTGTTGATATCAGCCTGCAGGCTGGGCATAGCCCCGACCCAGGTGTCATAGGCAGCTCGCCGTGCTTTCGCGCGGGCTATGGCGTGTGGGTTATTCGGGTTAGTAGTCGAGGAAGAAAAAGGTTGGTGGGCGTGTGGCAGTGGTCATGGGTATCTCCCCCGAGATAAACATGTATTAGAAGAAGTGTTCTAACCATGATTCTAGTGCCACACACCCCGTATAGCCATAGCCTGCGTTAAATTCGTGTCAAGTCGTTACTATAAACGGGGGTAGCCACCCCACATTAGCCAGCACGTTCGACGCAAAAATGTTGGAGCCTTTGCCCGCGCGAGGACGTAAAACGCCCCTCCAGCCGTCAAGGACAGCGTGAAGGGGCGTGGGAGGGGGATCTACTTGGCGTCGGAAAGCGCGTAGGTAGCGCCAGCGCTCGCGGCAGTGACGGTGAGGACTGCGGGCCAGGAGCCCATTTTCTTAGCCAGCGGGTGGGAGAGGCCAAAAGCGCCGGTGTACAGAGCTGCCAGGCCAGCGGTAGTGGCCGGGTTCGTCTTAGCCCACCAGCTGCGGCCCGCCCACACGCCAGCGGCGGCGAGCACCACGCCGCCAAGCGGGCGAATGCCAGTCTCCCGGGCGGTGAGCCAGCCGCCGATAAGTCCCAGCGTGACGGTCGCTGCCGTCGATACGTCCTGCGGTTTCTTGATATCAATCATTCCCATGCGCCTCAGTTTAGGCCGCGTGAGCGTGCGGTGGCTAGACTTCGCTGCATGAAACTCGCAGGAACGCCGCCGTCGGAGAAGCAAGGGTGGCTCGCCATGGCCGCGCTATCACTGGGCTTTTTCATGTCCTTGCTCGACCAATCGATGATTGCCGTCGCGCTTCCCGACGTCCGCCGTGAGTTCCACGCCGATGTCAACCAGGTGCTGTGGGTTTCCGCCATCTATTTGCTCGCCGTGGTCGTGCCGCTGTTGTTTACCGGCCGCCTCGGCGATATCTACGGCCAGAAGAAAATGTTCCAGCTGGGCGTCGGGCTCTTTGGCATCGGCGCGCTGTTGTGCGCGTTAGCGCCCTCGGTGGAGTTTCTTATTGCAGCAAGAGCCTTGCAAGGTTTCGGCGCGTCGATTCAAATGCCGCAGACTATGGCCGTCATCAACCGTATTTTCGCGCGGGAGCGGCGCGGCCGTGCGCTCGGCGTCTGGGGAGTGGTTGGGTCTTTGGCCACACTTGCCGGACCGCTCTTGGGAGGCTTCGTCGTCGCTGCATTTGGGTGGCAGGCTGTTTTCTGGATCCATATTCCTTTTGTTGTCGCCGCGATTGTCTTATCCGGCCTGTGGGTGCCTTCCTTGCCAACGGCGATGGGGAAGATTGACTTCGTGTCGGTGGGGGCGTCGTTTATCGCGTTAACGTGCTTCGTCTTCGCAGTGCAACAGGGCCCAGAGACTGGTTGGCCGTGGTGGATTTGGGTCCTGCTCCTTGCTGGTGTGGTGGGCATCTACCTCTTCGTGCGCTTGCAATCATCGCGGGGGAAGGCGGCGCTCGTCCCGCTCGTGCTGTTTAAGGACCGCAACTACTCCGCAGGTTCAGTGGCCATCGTGTCCATGGGCTTTATGGCGGCGTCGATGATGATTCCAATCATGATGTGGCTGCAGGTCGAGCAGGACATGTCGGCGCGCGATGCCGGAATCATCGTCACACCCATGGCGCTGGTCTCTCTGTGCGTGTCGCCCTTGGCGGGCATTCTGGCGGATAAGCTGCACCCACGACGTCTGGCGGTCGCGGGCTTCGGCATCCTGATTGCGACCTTCCTCGCACTGTGGTTCCTCATGCAGGCCGAAGTGTCGGCCTGGTGGTTGTGCTTGCCCTGCGCGGCGCTGGGAGCGGGACAGTCCTTCATCTGGGGCTCCAACGCCGCGACGACGATGCGCGATATTGACGCAGATCTCATGGGCGCGGCATCCGGCGTCTACAACACGTCCAGGCAGGTGGGGTCGGTCATCGGTGTGGCCGCTGTGTCCGCAGTCATGCAGGTAGCGGGGGCCGCGAATTCCCTCGTGGTCATCGTTGCGATGCTGGCGGTGGGGTGTGTGGCTTCGCTCTTCTTCCGCGACACCCTGCATGCGGTAGCGGAAACTGCGAGGCTATAGGGAAGCGAGTAGATTGGATGTCATGCGTCTTGCTGTACTGACATCCGGTGGTGATTGCCCCGGTCTGAATGCTGTTATCCGCGCGGTCGTTCGCACCGCATCCAACGAGTTCGGCGATACGGTCGTCGGCTACGAGGACGGCTGGGTTGGTCTGATGGAAGACCGCCGCCGTGACCTTTATGACGACGCAGAGATCGACCGCATCCTCCTGCGCGGCGGAACCATCCTTGGCACCGGCCGCCTCCACCCAGATAAATTCAAGGCTGGGTTGGACACCATCAAGGCCAACATGGCTGATGCTGAGGTCGATGCGCTCATCGCCATCGGCGGTGAGGGAACGCTCAAGGGTGCCAAGTGGCTCTCCGATAACGGTATCCCGGTCGTGGGCGTGCCAAAGACCATCGATAATGACGTCAACGCTACCGACTACACCTTCGGTTTCGACACCGCAGTATCCGTGGCAACTGACGCGATCGACCGCCTCCACACCACCGCTGAATCCCACGACCGCATCCTCATCGTCGAGGTTATGGGCCGTCACGTTGGCTGGATCGCGCTGCACGCTGGCATGGCCGGCGGTGCGCACTACACGGTGATCCCTGAGGTCCCGTTCGATATCGCCGATATCACCAAGGCCATGGAGCGCCGCTTCCAGATGGGTGAGAAGTACGGCATCGTCTGCGTCGCTGAGGGCGCGCTGCCGAAGGAAGGCACCATGGACTTCGAAGAAGGCGGTGTGGACCAGTTCGGCCACCAGACCTTCAACGGAATTGGCCAGGTCATCGGTGATGAGATCAAGAAGCGCACCGGCTACGACGTGCGCACCACCGTACTCGGCCACATCCAGCGCGGCGGTACGCCGACGGCCTATGACCGTGTGCTGGCCACTCGCTACGGCACCCATGCCGCCCGTGCTGCGCACAACGGCCAGTCCGGCATGTGTGTGGCTCTCCATGGCGAGAATATTGACCTCGTGCCTCTCGAGGACGCAGTGGGCAAGCTGAAGGTGGTTCCGGCCAAGCGTTATGCCAACGCACAGGCCCTGTTTGGCTAAACACCACCGTTAGCTCATCCATAGTTTCTAAAGGTAGCGATGACAAGCGTATTAGCTTATCTGGCTGAGCAGCCGGTCCTCTTGGTGTTTCTGCTCATAGGTGTCGGCATGGCACTCGGCGGCATCAAGACGCGGGGCATCAGCTTGGGCGCGGCGGCCGTGCTTTTTCTCGGCATCGCCTTCTCGGCAGCCGCATCAGCTGCCGGGGTAGAGGCCTCCGTTCCTCCCATCTTGGGCATGTTCGGCCTGGTGCTTTTTGCCTTCGGCATTGGCAATAACTCCGGTGTGTCCTTCTTCAAGTCGCTGAAGACGGCCACGGGGCCGGTGCTCTCCATGATCGGGGTTTTCGTCGTTGCCGCCCTTGCTGCCTGGGGTCTGGGCACGTATGTTTTTGGGCTGTCGAATGCCACCATCGCTGGTACTTTCGCCGGTGCGGTGACGAATACCCCGGCGTTGGCGGCGGCGTCGGAAGCCACGGGCGATCCGGGCTCGGCTACGGTGGGCTACGCGGTGGCTTACCTGTTCGGTGTCATCGGCATGCTCGGTGCGACGGTGCTCGTGCTTCGCGACGCCGGCAATGACGACGACACCCTGTCACCCGTCACGCGCCAGCACATGCAGATTCAACGCGAGATCTCAGTCGCGGAGATCGCTGATATTGGCAATGGGGAAGTGCAGGTAACACGCCTGCGCCGCGTGGGCAGCAACCTTATCGTTTTGCCGAAATTCTTCGACGTGCTGCACCCCGGTGACGTGGTCACGCTCGTTGGTGCCCCGGAGGACCTGGACAACATCATCGAGCGAGCCGGGCGCGAGTCCCCGCAGATCCTCAATGATGACCGCCACGAGTTGGACTTTCGCCGCATCACTATTTCCGAGCACAGCTTGGCGGGCCTGACCATCGCGGAGCTCAATAACCAGCTGGCGGATCGCTGGGGCGCGCGTATCTCGCGAGTACGTCGCGCCGATAATGATCAGGTCGCTATCCCAGAACACATCGTGGAGCTCGGCGACCGCGTGCGCGTCGTCGGTTCCAAGAAGTCCCTGCGGGAGATTTCCACTTTTCTTGGTGATTCCTCGCAAGGCCTGACAGATATCAACCCGGTGTCTTTGGGCCTCGGCATGGCCCTCGGCGTTTTCGTGGGCCACCTCGAAATCCCGCTTCCAGGCGGCTCTTCCTTTAGCCTCGGCGCTGCCGCTGGCGTCCTCATCGTGGCGTTGATCATGGCGCGTATCGGGCGCATCGGCAATACCGTCACCGCACTGCCGCACTCGGCCAACACAATCCTCTCCGAACTCGGACTGCTGCTCTTCTTGGCCCAGGCCGGAACGAATGCGGGCGGGGAAATCGCCGGTGCCTTTACGGGTGGAGCCTGGTGGAAGATTCTCCTGCTCGGCATGATCATCACGACGCTGGTGGCGACCGGATTCGCACTCGTCATGCGCCGCTTCCTGCGCGTCGGTGCCACGAAGACCGCGGGTGCTATGGCGGGCGCGCAAACCCAGCCGGCCGTGCTCGCTTTCGTGAACAATCGGACGAACACTGACCAGCGCGTCGCCTTGGGCTATGCCATGGTGTATCCGGCGGCGATGATAGCCAAGATTCTCATTACGCACGGCATCACCTTGTTGGGTTAGGCGGTTGCGCACGGTGTCGCGCTGACATACTAAGATGGCACGCATGACTGCTGCGATGTATGACCTGATGGACTATGACGAGGTCCTTGAAAAGTTCGAACCCGTTATGGGCATGGAAGTTCACGTGGAGCTCAACACGGAGACCAAGATGTTCTCCACCTCGCCCACGAACTTCAACGCAGCCCCCAACTCCAACGTGGACCCGGTGTCCCTCGGTTTGCCAGGCGCTTTGCCGGTGGTCAACTCCAAGGGCGTGGAAGGCGCCATCAAGATCGGCCTGGCGCTGAACTGCAAGATTGCGGAATCTTCGCGTTTCGCCCGCAAGAACTACTTCTACCCGGACCAGCCGAAGAACTACCAGATCTCCCAGTACGATGAGCCGATTGCCTACGACGGCTACCTCGACGTCGTCCTCGACGACGGCACTGAGTGGCGCGTTGAGATTGAGCGCGCTCACATGGAGGAGGACACCGGCAAGCTGACCCACCTGGGTGGTGCCGATGGCCGCATTCACGGCGCAACGACCTCGCTGGTGGACTGCAACCGTGCCGGCATCCCGCTAATCGAGATTGTGACCAAGCCGATCATTGGTGCTGGCGAGCGCGCCCCCGAGGTCGCCCGCGCCTATGTTTCTGCTCTGCGTGAGCTCGTCGCGGCACTGGGCGTGTCCGATGCCCGCATGGATCAAGGCTCGATGCGCGTGGATTCCAACGTTTCGCTGCGCCCGGTGGGCCAGGAGGAGTTCGGCACCCGTACCGAAACCAAGAACATCAACTCCCTGCGCTCGGTGGAGCAGGCGGTGCGCTTTGAGATGCAGCGCCAGGCGCAGGTGCTTGTCGACGGTGGCGAGATCGTCCAGGAAACCCGCCATTACCAGGAAACGGATGGTTCGACTTCCAAGGGCCGTCCGAAGGAAACCGCCGAGGACTACCGTTACTTCAACGACCCGGACCTGCCGCCGGTGATTGTCTCCCGCGAGTGGGTCGAGGAAATCCGTCAGACCCTGCCGGAGATGCCGTGGATTCGCCGCGCCCGCATCCAGGAGGAGTGGGGCCTCAAGGACGAGGAGATGCGTGACCTGGTCAACGCCGGCGCTCTCGATCTCATTATCGAAACAGTGGAAGCCGGCACCACTCCTGACGAGGCCCGCTCCTGGTGGGTGTCCTACCTGACCGGTAAGGCCAATGAGGCTGGCGTTGAACTGAGCACTCTCGGCATTACCCCGGCGCAGGTCGCTCGCGTTGTTGAGCTGGTCAAGGAAGGCAAGCTGACCACCAAGCTGGCTCGCCAGGCGGTCGACGGCGTGCTGGCCGGTGAGGGTGACGTCGACGAGGTCGTCGCCAAGCGCGGGCTCGAGGTCGTGCGCGATGATGGCGCGATCGAGAAGGCCGTCGATGATGCCCTGGCCGCTAACCCGGACATCGTGGAGAAGTACAAGGCCGGCAACAAGAAGGTCACCGGTGCCATCGTGGGTGCGGTCATGAAGGCCACCCAGGGTAAGGCTGACCCAGGACAGGTCAACAAGCTGATTGCGAAGAAGCTCTCCTAGTCGGTAGAGATTTCCATTAGGCGAGGTCAGGCGGCTGCGGGGTACCGTGGTCGCCATGACTATTTCTACTAAAGCACTGCAGAAGACCGGTCCGAACGAGCCCTTCGAAGTCGTGACCATCCAGCGCCGCGAGCCGCGCGCCGATGACGTTGTCATCGACATCAAAGCAGCAGGCATCTGCCACT
The DNA here is from genome assembly GCF_000988205.1 of Corynebacterium minutissimum. GTDB lineage: Bacteria > Actinomycetota > Actinomycetes > Mycobacteriales > Mycobacteriaceae > Corynebacterium > Corynebacterium hiratae. Next base: position 227,437 of record NZ_LAYQ01000012.1, read on the forward strand.
CGGATATCCACACCATCCGCAACGAGTGGGGCGAGGCGCACTTTCCGCTGACCGTTGGCCACGAGATCGCCGGCGTGGTCTCCGCCGTGGGGGAGGAGGTCACTAAGTTCAAGGTGGGGGACCGCGTCGGCGTGGGCTGCCTGGTGAATTCCTGCGGTGAGTGCGAGCAGTGCGAGGCAGGGATGGAGCAGAACTGCCTCAAGGGCGGTGTGGGAACCTATAACTCCACGGATGTCGATGGCACGATTACCCAAGGTGGCTACGCTGAAAAGATCGTGGTGAATCAAGACTTCGTGCTGCGCATCCCGGATTCCCTTGATTTTGACGTGGCAGCACCCCTTCTCTGCGCTGGCATCACTACGTACTCTCCGCTGGCACGTTGGAACGTCAAGGAAGGACAGAAGGTAGCCGTCGTGGGCTTGGGCGGCTTGGGGCACATGGGCGTGCAGATTGCTGCCGCAAAGGGCGCGGATGTCACGGTCATCTCGCGCACCTCGCGCAAGGCAGAGGAGGCCGCGAAGCTGGGGGCGAGCCGTACCCTGGCCACCACCGAAGAGGAAGACTTCTTCCGGAACCACCGCGGCGAATTTGACCTTATCCTGTCGACCATCTCCGCCGAGTATGACCTCGAAGATTACCTGCGCCTCCTCAAGCCGCGCGGCATTATGTCGGTGGTCGGCCTACCGCCGGAAGCACTGCCGCTGCGCCTCAGCCGTCTGGTCGGCGGCGGCAAGGTGCTGACCGGCAACAATATTGGTGGCATCGCGGAAACCCAGGAGATGCTGGACTTCTGCGCCGAGCATGGCCTGGGCGCGGTGATCGAAAAGGTGGGCGTCGACGAGGTAGACGCGGCCTATGAGCGCGTCGTCGCGGGTGATGTGAAATTCCGTTTCGTCATCGATACCGCGACGTTTGCCGAGCACTAAGAGGTGAGCCGGCTCATGCTTGAGCGGTTGTAGGAGCAATCTCTCCACAGCCGCACACATGTTTTCCTATCAGGTTGGCGTAAGGTAGAGCTATGTAACGCCATGCTAGTGCCAAAGTATGGCGCGTTTTTATGCACTAGCCACTAAGCATAAAAAGAAGAAACTAGAAAACAGATAGGAAAACGTGTCTTATAAAAACGTCGTGGGCATCGCTTTGTCCTTCATTGGCTTGCTCGTGGGTGCGGGCTTTGCCACGGGACAGGAAGTTGTCCAGTACTTTACGTCCTTTGGTATTCCTGGCATGTGGGGAATCCTGGTAGCCGGCTTGGTCATGACCCTCGCCGGCACGGTGTTCCTTCAGCTGGGAAGCTACTTCCACGCCAGCGAACACAACCAAGTGTTCCGGAACATTACCCACCCGATCATTTCGCGCATTCTGGATGTCGCGGTGATCCTCACGCTCTTTGCGGTGGGCTTTGTCATGCTGGCTGGCGCCGGATCCAACATGCAGCAGCAATTTGGCTGGCCAGCTGGGTGGGTTCCCTGCTCATGCTCGTGCTCGTTCTTATCACGGGCATGTTCGACGTCGATAAGGTTTCCCGCGTTATCGGTCTTCTTACGCCGACCATCATTATCGCCGTACTCTTCGCCGGCACCTACACGCTGCTGCACATGCCGGACAACGTCGATGCGGCCATTGCCGCCTCCGAGGCGATTGAGTCCCCAATCCCGCACTGGCTCATTTCCGCGCTGAACTACAACGGCCTGGCCCTCATCCTGGCGGTATCGATGTCCCTGGTGATCGGCGGCGATAACATCAGCCCGCGCGAAGCAGGCGTCGGCGGCATCGTGGGTGGCGCGGTCTACGCGGTGCTCATGGCCATCGCCGGTTTCTCGCTGGTGATGAACGCGGAGAACGTCGGCGATTCCGATATCCCGATGCTGACCTTGGTGGATAATATCCACCCGACACTCGGCGTCATCATGGCCATCATCATTTACCTGATGATCTTCAATACCGCCATCGGCATGTTCTATGCGCTCGGCAAGCGCCTGTCTTCCGGTAACGAGTCCAAGTACCGCATCATCTTTATCGCCGGCTGCCTCGCTGGCTTCGCCGTCTCCTTCGCCGGCTTCAAGGCTCTGATGCAGTACGTCTACCCGGTCCTGGGCTATATGGGCATTGTGCTCGTGGCCATCTTGGTGATTGGGTGGCTGCGCTCCCTGGGCAAGATTAAGGACGAGGGCCTGCGCCGTGAGCGCATCCGCGCCCTGCTGCACCTCAAGCTGCACCCCGACACAGAGTACGACGCAGCGCGTTATGACGATGAAATCGGCCAGCAGATCGCTGACTCCAACATGGACGATGAAGCCCTCTTCGAGGATCTCGTCTCCGATGTGGTGGAGGAGCTGGACTCGGATGAAGAGCTCGACTTCGACAAGGAAAAGTGGGAGGAAAACCGCAACGACCACTCCTACTACACCGAGCGCGAGGCTGTGGAGCAAGATCGCACCGACGAAGAAATCAAGGCCTGGGTCGAGGAAACCGGCGCGGTGGGAGACCCCGCCGAAGACGAAGAGCTCCCTGAAGAATCAAAGAAGAACTAGAGAAGCAGGAGCTTCGCCGTCAGCGCAAGCATGACGCAGCCGATGACGATGTTGACTACGCGCCACGTCGTCGGCTTGGCCAGCACGTGGGAGAGCTTGTAGGCACCAAAGCCGAGGGAGGGGAACCATACGGCGCTGGCCAGAATCGCACCGCCGGCGAAGACCCAGCGCTGGTCGCCGTACTGGTTGGCAATGGAGCCCAGCATGACCAGCGCGTCGACGTAGGCCAAGGGATTGAGCCACGTGAGCGCCAACGCGCCGAGGACCGGCTTGACCCAGGAATTCGAGCGCACGCGGGGGCGAATTTTAGTGAGCACGGAGGTTCCCGGTGCTCCCGAGCTGCCCGAGTTCTCTTCAACGACCTGCGCCACTGGTGCGGTTTCCTCAATGACCAGTGATTCCTGTTGCTTCTTAAACGCATCACGGAAGCACGTGAACCCAAAGTAGATGAGGTAAGCCGCGCCCAAGTACTTGACCACGATGAGCGCGGTGGGGAAGCGTTCGACGAGGACGCCGACGCCGGCGGTGCCGCCGGTGATCAGGATGACGTCGGAAAGCAAGCATGCCAACAGGATAGGGCCGACATGATCGCGTTTAATACCCATCTTGATGATGTAAGCATTCTGCGGTCCGATGGCGATGATGAGGGACAAACCCAGCGCAAATCCTGCGAGCAAAACTGACATGGCTTCTAGTGTGCGTATAACGGCATATGAAGTCCAGTTAAATATTCTACAGCTGGTTTAAAATAGCTTCATGAACCCGCTCCATACTGAAACTCTGCTGGCCATCATCGATGAAGGCTCCTTCGAGGGCGCTGCGGCTGTGTTGGGAATCACTCCTTCGGCCGTGAGTCAGCGCATCAAGGCGCTGGAAGTATCGACTGGTCGAATCCTTCTGCGCCGCGGAACTCCCGTCACCGTGACCGAGGCAGGGGAGATCGTCGCCCAAGCCGCGCGGCGCATGGCTCTGGTCCAAGCCGAGGCGGATGCGCGGCTCACCGAGCGCCTCTCCCGCGTGCCGTTGACTGTTGCCATCAACTCGGATTCCCTGGCCACGTGGTTCAGACCTGTAATCCAGCGCACCGCCGAGCGCGGTGAGGCTGCGCTGCGCATTCGCATCGAGGATGAGGCCCGCACTCTCGCGATGTTGCGCCGGGGTGATGTGCTGGGCGCGGTCACGCGCGAGCAAACCCCAGTCTCCGGTTGTGAATCTACATACCTCGGCACCATGCGCTACTTTGCCGTCGCCGCACCCAGCCTGGCGGAGGGCTTTGAAGATTGGGAGACCCTGCCCATCGTGGGCTTCGGGCCGAACGACGCGACTTTGGACGACGCCATGCGCGAGCGTTTCATCGACTCCCATGTCCTGCGCGCGCGGGTCTCACAGATTCCTTCCTCGGAGAGTTATGTCGAAGCAGTGCGCTACGGCCTGGGCTGGGGTCTGGTGGCGAGACTGCAGGCCCAGCCCCTGCTGGAGACGGGGGAGCTGGTGCTTCTCGACGACTTCCCGCTCGACATCGACCTCTATTGGCAACGCTGGCGATTGGAGTCGGAGGTGCTCGCGGACCTCACGGCAGATGTCTTAGACGCAGGCCGTGCGGTTTTAGCTACGCGCCGCGCCGATAAAGATGCACCATAAGGCGCTGTGCTGCCTTAAATTGGAGGCATGAGCGATAAAACTCCTGATAAAGCCACCGACTTTGATGACGATATCCCGACCTACACGGGGAAAGACTCCGTGAAGGACAGCACGCCTGAGGCAGAAGCTGCCGATAAGCCGAAGAAGAGTAGCCTCTTCCAACGCCCCGGCCGCGCCGAGCCGCAGGTGATTAAGCCGAAGAAGGCTGAAGAGCCTGCTGTTGAGGCAGAGCCTGAAGCCAAAACCGAAACCTTTGAGAGCGCCACCCGCGAGTCCTTGTCTTTCGACAGCGCTGCAGCTGAAACCGAGACCACTGCCTTCCCGCGCGCGGAGGCCATGGCCGAGCCTGATACGCAGACAACCGCTATGCCGGTATCGGCAACCGCAACCGAGTCCGCAGCAACTGAGACCTACGAGGAAGTACCAAGCACGGTTGCCGTTGCCGACCCCGCCGTGGACTCCGAGCCTGCAGCCGTGGAGGAGAAGCCGGAGCCAGCACGCCGCGGCACCATCGACTTCGGTCTGCTCTTCGTGCGCTTGGCGCTCAGCGTTTACCTGCTCGTGGCGGGTGCCTCGACCTTCTTCAAGCTCGGCGGCAACGAGGGCCTGTCGGGTCTGGAGAACGAGTTCGGCGAGTACACCATGGCAGCGGCACTTGCCATCGGCGTGCCGACCGTCCAGCTTATCGCCGGTGCCTTCCTGCTGCTGGGACTGGTGACGCCGCTGGCGGCCATGTTCGGTCTTATCGTCACTGGCTTCTCCGCTATCCACGGCCTCAACGCCTCGGGTGCTGGGTTGGATGTCTTTGCCTGGAATGAGAGCGTCTGGCTGGGCCTGGTGCTCTTCGTTATCGCGGTGGCCCTGCAGTTCACCGGTCCGGGCTTCATCTCCCTGGACTTTAACCGCTCGTGGACTCGCCGCCCATTGGCAACGTCCTGGATTTTCGTCGTCATTGGCGTGGCCGCGCTCGTTGCCATCTGGTGGTTTGGCGCGGGCGTTAACCCGCTGAACTAGGCGCTGTTAGCACGTTTCTACGCTCCCAGCCTGCAGCTATATACAAACTCTTGTTATTTTCCGTTGCGTAAAGTAAGTTGCTTTCCGTAATGGAAAACAATGACTTTGGTGCCGCAGGAGGGGAGCTTTAGTTTTGTCCAATCAGGATGTTCGGGACGCACTCGCATTTGAGGAACAACAACGGCTGGCCACGGCCAAACGGCCACCCGTTTGGCTAAGTCTGCTCGCAGCGGCGGCGTACGGCGCGTGGTTTGCCTACATGTGGATCAAGGATGACGTCCATCCTCTCGTTCCTGTTGGTGGACTGCTTCTTCTACTCGCGCTCTTGGTGAGTCTTGCCGTCTTTTACCGCACGGGGGTGAGGGATTCAATGCGCCAGAAGGTTGATCCGCACGCCTCCCGAAGCGTGACCTGGCGGTACTTCGCGGGCCTAGGATTTATGATTCTGCCGTCGCTCTTCAATCCCTTCGTCGAAGGACACGTTATTCCCTCATGCATTGCAGGTGTGCTGTGCGCCTTGGCGGTCTTTTGGACGTTGCACACCGGTGCGCTGAATAGGATGCCGCGATGAGTGAGATCGATCCGATAATCCACCCACTCAACCGCTTCAAAATTTGCGCCACACTCAATGCCTTCGGCGCCACGCAGGGCGGGGAGGTAAACCGTGAGATGAAATTCGCCATGTTGCGCGACCGCACGGAGCTTTCCGATGCCTCCCTGTCCAAGCAGCTCGGAGCGCTAGAACAAGCCGGCTACGTGACTCGCTTCCGCGAGTACGGCACCAGCCGCGCTAAGGACTCGGTGTGGGTCGCCTTGACTGAGCAAGGCAAGATTGCCTTCGACGGTCACTTGGTAGCACTCAAGGATTTAGCTGAGGGCTGAGTTGGGCGCATAGTATGGCGTCGCTGCGGAGTGAATGAGGTGCCATTGTTGCCAAAGTTTTCCCTCCCGCCGCAATGGCGGCGCATAACTTTGTCAGAACGGGCAGTTTGCGTTTCGGGGCTCAGTTGGTTTGGGCCGCAGCGAGTTCGGTTTGTGGCTTGTCTGCTTTATTGCCTTGAACCTTGAGGCAGATGGCGTAGAGAATCCAGCACAGGAGTGCTAGCCACACGAAATCATCGACCAAGAACTTCTGGTACAGCGGCATCGCGTGGACATCGATGCTGTCACCGAACCACCACTTCGGCGGAACGGTGAGCAGCATGCCAGCCCAGGCAGCCAGCACAGCCAGCAAGCTGCCGGCGACCCAGGTGGAATTGCGCCAGGACCAGGCGCGGTAGACCAGAACGGGGACGATGAGCGATAGCCACACCCAGTGGTGGGACCACGAAACGGGGGAGATGAGCAGCATGGTTGTGGCGGTGGTGAGGTGGGCGTCGACAAGCAAGCCGCGCCGCATCTGCGCCAGGATGAGGGCTGAGCCAAGGCCGATGACTGCGAGCGCAGCCACAAGCCACAGCACGTTGATGAGCGTGCCGTGGTTGTCCATGGCCTCCTGGGAGGTGAAGAGGCGCTGGATGACGCCCTTGAGCGAGGAATTGGACTGATAGTCAGTAGCCACGCCGAAGTCTGCGCCCTTGCCCATATCGAGAAGCTTTGAACTGAAGAACTCGACAAAGGCCTGCCATCGGTAGGCCGCGGCCAACAGCGTCGCCACGACGGCGGAGGCTAAGGCCGTGAGGATGGGCCGCCACTCGCGGCGCAGCAGGAAGTAGAGCAGCATGGCCAACGGGGTGATCTTGATGGCCGCCGCGAGACCTATCAGCCAGCCTGCGGAAGCTTGCGCTCGCGGGGAACAAGATCAAAGATGACCAGCGCCATGATGACGATATTGATCTGCGCAAAACCATTGTTGAGGCGGATGGGTTCAAAGAACATGGCCGCGGCCCACGCGATCGCCACGGTGGGCCACAGGTGCGGCACCTTGAGCGCGCGGAAGATCGCGTAGAGGCAGGCAAAGACCAGGGCGTCCGAGAGGACGATCATGATGTCGCCGGCGAGCGAATCGCTCATCCAGTCAAAAGCAGTCAGTGGCACCATGACCAGCGCCCCGAAGGGCGGGTAGATAAAGGGGAGCGCCAAATCCCCGGCGTACATGGGCTCCGAGTAGACCGAGCGGCCCTCCATGAAGGCGCGCACGCCCTCTCGGTAAATGATCATGTCCACCGGGAAGTCCGTGTGGAGGACGTGGCGGATGACGCCCACCAGGCCAATGATGAGCCCGGCGGCGGTCAGGAGTGTGCGCCTTGCGGCGTTAGTGGCGAAATTCATCGCCCCATACTCTAATTGACGTAACCATCCACCACGCGCACCGCACCACGGTCAGCGGACGTGGCCATGTTGGCATAGGCGCGCAGGGCCTTGGTGACCGGGCGGTTGCGGTCCTTCGGCGTCCAGGGCTTCTCACGCTGCTCCTCGATGGCGCGGCGGCGTTCGAGAACGTCCTCGTCGACGTCGAGGGTGAGCTGGCGCTCGCGGATGTTGATGGTGATGGGGTCACCGTTTTCCACCAGGCCGATGAGACCGCCGTGGGCAGCCTCGGGGGAAATGTGGCCGATGGACAGGCCGGAGGTACCACCGGAGAAGCGACCATCCGTAATCAAGGCGCAGGCCTTGCCCAAACCGGAGCCCTTGAGGAAGGAGGTCGGGTGCAGCATCTCCTGCATGCCGGGGCCGCCCGCGGGGCCCTCGTAGCGGATGACGATGACATCGCCGGGCTGGACTTCCTTCTTGAGGATGATGGAGACGGCCTCCTCCTGGGACTCCACCACGCGGGCCGGGCCAGTGAAGGTCCACAGCTCTTCCTCCACGCCGGCGGCCTTGACGATGGCCCCGTTGGGGGCGAGGTTTCCGCGCAGGACAACCAGGCCGCCGTCGGAGGAGAAGGCATGCTCGGCGTCGTGGATGCAGCCATTGGCCGCGTCGGTGTCGAGCTCATCCCAGCGGTTGGACTGGCTGAATGGCTCGGTGGTGCGCACACCGCCAGGCGCGGCATGGAAAAGCTCGAGGGCGGCCTCTGTGGCCTTGCCGCCGCGGATATCCCAATCGTCCAGCCACTCCTCGGCGTTGTCGTAAAGCGCGGTGTGGACCTTGAGGTTCAAGTGGCCGGCGCGGCGCAGCTCGCCCAAGATGGCGGGGATACCGCCGGCGCGGTGCACGTCCTCGATGTGGTAGGTGCCGTTGGGTGCCACCTTGGACAGGCAGGGTACGCGGTAGGAGATCTCGTTGATGTCCTCGAGGGTGAAGTCCACCTCGCCCTCCTGCGCGGCGGCCAGCGTGTGGAGGATGGTGTTGGTGGAACCACCCATAGCCATGTCCAAAGCCATGGCATTGCTGAAGGCTTCCTTGGTGGCGATAGAGCGCGGAAGGACGGCGTCGTCTTCTTCGCCGTAGTAGCGTCGGCACAGGTCCACGATGGTGCGGCCGGCCTGCTCGAAGAGATCGCGGCGGGCGCTGTGGGTAGCCAGCGTGGTGCCATTGCCTGGAAGGGCCAAACCGAGCGCCTCGGTGAGGCAGTTCATGGAGTTGGCGGTGAACATGCCGGAGCAGGAACCACAGGTGGGGCAGGCGGATTCCTCCACCTGAGCCAGGCCCTCATCGGAGACGGCATCGCTGGCCGACGCCGTGATGGCCGTAATCAGATCCGTCGGTGCGTGCGCTACACCGTCGACGACGACGGCCTTGCCGGCTTCCATCGGGCCGCCAGACACGAAGATGGTGGGGATGTTGAGACGCAGCGCGGCATTCAACATGCCCGGGGTGATCTTGTCGCAGTTGGAGATGCACACCAGGCGTCGGCAGTGTGCGCGTTGACCATGTACTCGATGGAATCGGAGATGATCTCCCGCGAGGGCAGGGAGTAGAGCATGCCGCTATGGCCCATGGCGATGCCATCGTCAACAGCGATGGTGTTGAATTCCTTGGGCACGCCGCCGGCTTCGCGCACGGCGTCGGCCACGATGTCGCCGACGTTCTTGAGATGGACGTGGCCGGGAACGAACTGGGTAAAGGAGTTGGCGATGGCAACGATCGGCTTGCCAAAGTCACTCTCCTTGGAGCCGGTAGCGCGCCACAGCGCACGCGCACCGGATGCCTGGCGGCCAACGGTGGTGACTTTAGAGCGGAGAGGGTACATGGTTAATCCTTCAGTTCGGGGTGTTTCTTGAGGTACTCGGCGTATTCCTCCTTGGTAAGGAGGATTTGTTGGCCATCGCGGTGGACGATGACGACCTTGTCATCGGCGGCTTCGCGGCCAGCGGTCAGGGCGTCGGGGATGCGGCCGTTGGAAGCGGCGGCAAGGCGGGGGAGAGAGTTAAAAGTCACGCCCGGCAGGTTGAGGTTGTCGCCGCTGGTGGTGCGAGCGTAGGCCTTCGAGCGCTGGAATCCGATGCCTTTAAAGTCCTTCCACGCGATGTCCTTGGGGCCGCGGAAGCCATAAGTGATGTGGATGCCTTTCGCGTCCACGGTGGTGTGGGCCCGCAGGACCCACCAGATGGCCAACACCGGGAAGATGAGGATCCAGAAGAGGTATTTCGGGGCCCAGCCAATGCTGAGAAAAGCGATGGCGGCGAGGATGCCAATGCCGAGGAGGTGTTCGCGGGTGGGCTTGAACGTTTCGGCCGTGGGGTGTTCGGCGCGAGAAGATGCGTTCTGCGGGTGTGAGGACGTCATAGTGGGTCATCGTAATTGACAGCGTGGCGCGGTGGCGAACCGCCCCACCTGTGCAATCTCGCAAAATGAGAAAAAGATCCCAAAAATGGGGGTAAATGCCTGCGGTGGCGTTTCTATCAGTGTACAGTTTAGCCCATGATCATTATTCGACTTCACCTCGTAGTAGTACCCGGGCGGCGCGAGCCGTAGCGAATCCACTAGTGACGTCGACCAGCAAGCGCCCCCGTTACCTTCACACCCAGGAAGGACAGCGGGGGCGTTATTAGTTGGATGATCTCTCCGATATCCATCCCCACTGAAGGAGCACAACAACCGTGACAGCTTCCACTCCGCCACAGCGGGCGCCCGAGCGCATCACGGGCGCACACGCCATTGTCCGTACCCTCGAAGATTTGGGCACCGAGCTTGTCTTCGGCATTCCGGGCGGCGCCGTGCTTCCGCTGTACGACGCCCTCTTTGAATCCACGAAGCTGCGCCACGTGCTCACCCGCCACGAGCAGGGGGCCGGCCACGCCGCCGAAGGTTATGCCCAGGCATCCGGAAAGGTAGGCGTCATGATTGCCACCTCCGGTCCGGGTGCTACCAACCTGGTGACCCCGCTGGCGGACGCCAACCTGGACTCCGTGCCGGTCGTGGCCATCACCGGTCAGGTGGGCAGCTCCTTGCTGGGCACCGACGCTTCCAGGAGGCCGATATCCGCGGTGTGACCATGCCGATTACGAAGCACAACTTCATCGTCACCAAGGCAGAGGACATCCCGGGAGCTATTGCTGCCGCGTTCCACCTGGCGTCCACCGGACGGCCGGGCCCGGTCCTCGTGGATATCCCGAAGGATGTCCAGAACGCCCTGATGGAGTACTCCGGCCCAGTCATGCCGGACCTGCCGGGGTATAAGCCCACCACGACCCCGCACCCGCGCCAGATCACGCAGGCTGTTCGGCGCATTGCTCGCGCGGAACGCCCAGTGCTCTATGTTGGCGGCGGCGTCATTAAGGCGGAGGCTTCCCGCGAGCTGCGCGAGTTTGCTGAGCTGACCGGCATCCCGGTGGTGACCACCCTCATGGCGCTCGGCGCCTTCCCGGATAACCACCCGCAGCACATGGGCATGCCCGGCATGCACGGCACGGTGCCGGCGGTGGCGGCGCTGCAGCGCGCGGATCTTATCATCGCCGTGGGCGCGCGCTTCGATGACCGCGTGACCGGTGATACCGATACCTTTGCTCCGCACGCCGAGGTCATCCACGCCGACATCGACCCGGCCGAGATCGGCAAGATCCGTGAGGTAGCTGTTCCCATCGTGGGTGATGCCCGCGAGGTGCTTCTGCGCCTGACCAAGGCTTATGCCAATGACGCGGAGTTGGACGCCCCGAACCTCGGTGACTGGATGGAGTACCTGGGAGATTTGCAGCGCCGCTACCCGCGCGGTTTCGAGCCGACGTCGGACGGGCTGCTCAATCCGCAGGAGGTCATCCAGCAGCTCAGCTCCATCGTGGGGCCGGAGGCTATCTACTGCGCGGGCGTCGGCCAGCACCAGATGTGGTCGGCACAGTTCCTCGACTTCGAGCACCCGCGCAGCTGGATCAACTCGGGCGGTGCCGGCACGATGGGCTACGCCGTACCCGCAGCGCTGGGCGCTAAGGCCGCATGCCCGGAGCGTGAGGTTTGGGCGATTGACGGCGATGGCTGCTTCCAGATGACCAACCAAGAGCTCACCACCGCCGCGGTGGAGGGATTCCCCATCAAGGTGGCTGTCATTAATAACGGAAACCTGGGCATGGTGCGCCAGTGGCAGACGCTCTTCTATGAGAACAAGTACTCCCATACCAAGCTGCGTGAGCACGATGAGTACGTTCCGGACTTCGTCAAGCTCAGCGAGGCCCTGGGGTGCGAGTCCATTCGCGTCACCACGGCAGAAGGGATTGGCCCCGCGATTGAGCGCGCGCGCTCAATCAACGACAGGCCAGTGGTCATTGACTTCATCGTGGGCCAGGACGCCCAGGTGTGGCCGATGATTGGCGGCGGTGCCTCCAACGAGGAAATCCAGTACGCCCTGGGCCTGCGCCCGCTGTTTGATGAAAACGAGTCCGCGGCCGAGGATCCGGCCGACATCCACGAATCCCTCGAGGAGGCCTAAGAACAATGGCTAAAGACGACATCACCCGACACATCCTGTCCGTGCGGGTCCAGGACATTGAGGGCATCATCTCCCGCGTGGCCGGTATGTTTACCCGCCGCGGCTACAACCTCATCTCGCTGGTCTCCGCGCGGACCGAAACCGAGGGGATCAACCGCCTGACCATCGTTGTGGACGCCTCCGAGGTTGTCATCGAGCAGGTGGCGAAGCAGCTCAACAAGATTGTTCCGGTGCTCAAGGTGGTGGAGCTGGAGGAAGAAAACACCATTGCCCGCGCCATCATGCTGGTCAAGGTGGCCGCGGATAACTCGAACCGCCCCCAGGTGGTCGACGCGGTGAACATCTTCCGCGCCCGCATCGTGGACGTATCGCCGGAGTCCGTGGTGGTGGAGGCCACCGGTACGCCGGGCAAGCTGCAGGCACTTCTCGACGTCCTCGAGCCCTTCGGTATCCGTGAGCTGGTGCAATCCGGAAACGTCGCGCTGGGGCGTGGCCCGAAGGCGATGGCACCGAGCAAATAAATAATCTCACATTGTGGGCATCTTGTCCCAAAATGTGATACAAATTCAGTAGACCACGTCACTATTCACTGAGTAGTGACAACGAACCGCAGAGAGAAGGAACAACAACATGGCTATTGAGACTCTGTACGATTCCGATGCCGACCTGTCCATCATCCAGGGCCGCAAGGTCGCCATCATTGGCTATGGCTCCCAGGGCCACGCCCACGCAATGAACCTGCGTGACTCTGGCGTTGAGGTGGCGATCGGCCTGCGCGAGGGTTCCAAGTCCCGCGAGAAGGCGGAAGAGGCTGGCTTTAAGGTCCTGAGCAACGCTGAGGCTTCCAAGTGGGCTGACGTCATCATGCTGCTAGCCCCGGATACATCCCAGGCGACCATCTTCACCGAGGACATTGAGCCGAACCTGGAGGACGGCAATGCTTTGTTCTTCGGCCACGGCCTCAACATTCACTTCGAACTGATCAAGCCGGCGGAGAACATCACCATCGGTATGGTTGCGCCGAAGGGCCCGGGCCACCTGGTCCGCCGACAGTTCGTCGACGGCAAGGGCGTGCCCTGCCTGATCGCTACCCAGCAGGATCCGAAGGGCGAGGGCCGCGAGCTGACCCTGTCTTATGCCGCGGCCATCGGCGGCGCCCGCGCCGGCGTTATCCCGACCACCTTCGAAGCCGAGACCGTCACCGACCTCTTCGGTGAGCAGGCCGTTCTGTGCGGTGGTACCGAGGAGCTCGTGAAAGTCGGTTTCGAGGTGCTGGTGGAAGCCGGTTACGAGCCGGAGATGGCCTACTTCGAGTGCCTGCACGAGTTGAAGCTCATCGTTGACCTCATGTTCGAGGGCGGCATCAAGAACATGAACTACTCGGTCTCCGATACCGCAGAGTTCGGTGGCTACATTTCTGGTCCGCGCGTCATCGACGCCGACACCAAGCAGCGCATGAAGGACATCCTGTCCGACATTCAGGATGGAACCTTCACCAAGCGCCTGATCGCCAACGTTGAGGGCGGCAACAAGGAGCTCGAGGAGCTGCGCGCCAGCTACAACGATCACGAGATCGAGAAGACTGGTGAGAAGCTGCGCGATCTCATGAGCTGGGTCAAGAACCCGCTGGATGCAACTGCATAAATCGCACTGGATCTGAGTAATCCCGCTGGCCACCGGCTGGCGGGATTTTTCATTACCCGGGGCTTGGTGCCCGCAATGTGATGTTCGCGCACAAACGGGCACGTTCCCACATTTGGCGGTAGGCTCGAGGCCATGGGTTTCTCTACGCCAAGTTATGACCTTAATGACCTTTTCGCTCGCATCGATCGCGGTGATATTCAGCTGCCTGACTTCCAGCGCTCTTATTCCTGGGATGAGGACCGCATTAGATCGCTGATCGTCACCGTCTTGCGCGGCTACCCGCTCGGCGCATTTATGGCCTTGGATACCCGCAACGAAACCATGCGCTTTCGCCCCCGCCCATTGGCTGGGGCTCCGGATACCGGGGTGAACCCGGGCCTGCTCTTGCTTGATGGGCAGCAGCGCCTTACCACCTTGTATCACTGCTTCCGCGGCGAGGGCTTCGTCGATACCACTGATTTTCGTTCCAAGAAGGTCTCCCGCAAGTACTACGTGGACCTGCGCATAGCGACCTCGGAGGACATCATGCCGGACGAGGCCGTCTTCGCCGTCAACCAGCATGGCGAGCTGCGCTCCCACTTCGCGCCGGATATCGAAGGCTCCTTGAACAACCGCGAAGCCGCAATCGAAGAGTGCTGCATCCCGGTCTCAGCCCTGTTGATCGAGGAAGGCACCAGCATGCTCTTCGAGCTCGCAGCCGCCAACGATGGTGCCACCCGTGATGTGGTTGCAGCCTTCAACAACCGCATCCTGCGCCCGCTGTCCGGCTACACCGTGCCGATGATCCGCCTCTCCCGGGAGACGGCAAGCGCCGGTATCGGCTCGATCTTTGCGCAGGTAAATTCGGCTGGTCTGCAGATGGATGTCTTCGATCTGCTCACGGCTGTCTTTGCCTCCGAAGACCCGGACTTCCACCTGGCGGAGGATTGGGCGGCCGTCGAGAAGCAGCTGCGTTCCTTCCCGGCGCTCGACGGCATTGGCCGCAACGAGTTCCTCTCGGCCGTGTCTTTGCTGGTGTCGGGGGAGAAGGGCAACGCTGGTGGTCAGCGCGAAGACATCCTGCAACTGACGCTCGCTGAATACCGCAAGGCCGCGGAGACCCTCGTGATTACCTTCCGTGAGGTCGCCGAGTTCTTGGCTGAGCGTTGCATCCTGTCCCTGGAGCAGGTTCCCTATTCCGAGCAGATTATCCCGCTGGCGGTCATCCTGGCACGTCTGGCTGAGAAGAAGGGCGTGCTATCCAGCCAGGAATCCTGGGACCGCCTCAACCAGTGGTTCTGGAGCGGTGTCTTCGGTGAGCTTTACGGCTCCTCGGCCGTCAAGCTGCGCGCTGCCCGTGATGTCGACGAGGTGACCAGCTGGGTTGCCGGCGATACCGAGAGCGTTCCGAAGACGGTGCGCGATGCTTCCTTCCGCGAGTCCCGCTTGCTGTCCGTGGGGGAGAACGACGGCGTATGGCACGGCCTCTACGCTCTGCTCATGGCCCGCGGCGCCAAGGATTGGCGGACGGGGCGCCCCTTCAACCGCCATAGCTTCGAGGAGCTGCAGCCGGGATTCTTCCCGGTCTTCCCGCTTCGCTGGTGCGAGCGCCACGGTATCAGCGGCGTACTGGCGAACTCCGTGCTCAACCGCACACCGATGGGCAAGCGCACCGAGGTGGTCCTGGACGGGCATTCGCCCGAGCGCTACCTGCCGCGCGTGCAGTCAAAGTCGATCATGGAGGATGCCGAGTTCGATAGTGTGTTGGCCTCCCACGACTTAGATCCGGAGCTGCTGACTGCGAAGACCGCGCACCAGTTCTTCGCCGATCGCCGCGAGCGCTTTGTCGGCATCGTCGAATATGCACTCAACAAGCAGGTGGTGCGCGACGTGGATGAGGCGAACCTTTCCGGCGGCGAGGAGGGCCCGCAGGCCTTTGCGCGTTAAGGTTCCTTCTCCACGTGCGCTACAGGTCGTGCCTGTAGCGCTGCTGCTAGTCGTGACGGGCCTAGGCGCTGCGGGCTGTTCCTCGCTGGGACGGGGCGAGCCGATCCTCACGCAGGACATCACCGCCCTTCCCGAAGCGGACATCGACCTGGCCCGCGCGAGCGAGGAGAACCGCTTGCGGCTTATCGACCCCCAATTCGCCAACGAGGTCACCGTGGTGGGGGAACGCTGGGGCATAGACTCTGCGCGCTTGTTCTTCAAGGAGAGCAATACGCTGATCCTCGCCGAAGAGACGGATGCCGCGGCCCTGCGTGCGGCGACGTTGAGCGTGTCCCAGCGCGTGCCCATGGTGACGTACGATGCGTCGATTCGCCCGCAGATTTCACAGTTGCTCGCTGATCTCGATGTAGACCAGCTTCTCGTTATCGGTAACGTTCCGTGGGCTAGCCAGAACGGGCAACTTGAAGTTATCCACGACCCAGGAAACACCAAGGCGCTGGGGGAGTACACCGCTTTTCGTTTCACGTCGAAGGTGGTCATGAAACGCGAGCGCATGGTTGACAACATTGCACGCTTGGATTCCTCTACGAAAACGGAGCTCAAGGCCGCCTGGGAGCCCCTGCCGCAGCACATAACGAAGGAAAAGATGCCGGCCATTCCGGCCCAGGCGCGCCGCGACGCACAAATGGCGCCGGTGATTGTGGCGACCGCGGAAAGCCCCCTAGCCAACGTGGTCAACGCCACCGCCTACGGTGGCACGGTCTTCGTCATGACCGAGCCAGATCCGTCGGCGACGAAGGCCGGCGCGGCGATAACGGCAGGGCTATCGGAGGGGCCTATCGTGGCCCTCGGACCGGAATTCGGTTCAGTGACAGAATTCACGCATAAAATCACTCAGGGCTGGAAAGAATAAACTACACTTCTCGGCATCTCCAATTCTGACTAGTAAAGGAAGTTATGTCGAAGCCGGTCGTACTTATCGCCGATAAGCTTGCCGAATCCACAGTTGATGCCCTCGGGGACACCGTTGAGGTTCGCTGGGTTGATGGCCCAAACCGCGAGGAACTTCTCGCCGCAGTGCCTGAGGCCGATGCGCTCCTCGTCCGCTCCGCCACGACCGTGGACGCGGAGGTTTTGGCCGCCGCAGAGAACCTGAAGATCGTCGGCCGTGCCGGCGTTGGCTTGGACAACGTTGACATCCCAGCCGCCACCGAGCGTGGAGTCATGGTTGTCAACGCACCGACCTCCAACATCCACTCCGCCTGCGAGCAGGCCATCGCCTTGCTCCTGGCCACCGCGCGCCAGGTGCCGGCGGCGGATCAGTCTCTTCGCCAAGGCGAGTGGAAGCGCTCGTCCTTCAAAGGCGTCGAGATCTATGGCAAGACCATCGGCATCGTGGGCTTCGGCCACATCGGCCAGCTCTTTGCCCAGCGCCTGGCGGCCTTTGAGACCACCATCATCGCGCACGATCCTTATGCCAACCCGGCCCGTGCGGCAGCGCTGGGTGTGGAGCTGGTGAGCCTTGAGGAGCTCATGTCCCGCTCTGACTTTGTGACGATCCACCTGCCCAAGACCCCGGAGACCGCTGGCATGTTCGATGCCGAGCTTTTGGCGCAGGCCAAGAAGGGCCAGATCATCATTAACGCCGCCCGCGGCGGCCTCGTCGATGAAGCGGCGCTAGCTGCCTCCATCAAGTCTGGCCACCACCGCGGTGCGGGCTTCGATGTCTATGCTTCCGAGCCCTGCACCGATTCCCCGCTGTTTGAGCTTCCGCAAGTTACCGTGTCCCCGCACTTGGGCGCATCCACGGTCGAAGCGCAGGACCGCGCCGGTACCGATGTCGCCGCCTCCGTGCTGAAGGCACTGGCCGGCGAGTTCGTCGCGGATGCCGTCAACGTTGAAGGCGGCCGGGTCGGCGAGGAAGTCGCCGGCTGGTTGGACCTGACCCGCAAGCTGGGCCTGGTAGCCGGCAACCTGCTGGATGCTGCACCGGTTGCCGTGGAGGTCGAGGCCTGCGGTGAGCTGGCCAACGAGGATGTCTCGGCTCTTGGTCTGTCTGCTGTTCGCGGACTGTTTTCCGGCGTGGTCTCGGAGGCTGTCACCTTCGTTAACGCAATGAAGATCGCCGAAAGCCGCGGCGTGACCGTGGACGTGAAGACCAACGTGGAGTCGAAGGGCCACCGCTCTTCGGTGTGCGCCAGGGTGATTGGCCCCAACGGCAAGGTATCGCAGCTGACCGGTGCCCTGACCGGAATTGACGGGGTGGAGAAGATTATCCGCATCAACGGCCGCGGCGTCGATATGCGCGCTACCGGCCGCAACCTCTTCTTCTCCTACAAGGATGCCCCGGGCGCGCTGGGTACCGTGGGTACCAAGCTGGGCTCTGCCGGCATCAACATTGTCGCCGCCGCCTTGACCCAGGGTAAGGACGCTTCCGACGCTGTGCTCATTCTGCGCGTCGAGCGCGAGGTACCAGAGGAGCTCGTCGAGGAGATCAACTCGGCGCTGGGGGCTACCTGCCACCAGCTCGATTTGGATGTTTAATCCACACCGCACCTGAGTGGAGTCCACCGCCCCCCTGCAGAGCCAGCCATGGTTCTTCAGGGGGTTTCGGCTTCATGGAGGGCACGAGGGTGGTACTCTCTCAAGTATCCAATATGTGAGAAAGGAATCCCACAAAATGAAACTTGCAGTGATTGGCGGCGACGGCATTGGCCCCGAGGTAACCGCGGAAGCGCTCAAGGTTCTGCGCGCGGTGCGCGAGGACATCGAGGTGACCGACTATGACCTGGGTGCTCGACGCTACCTGCGCAACGGAGAGCTGCTTACCGACGCCGACCTGGCC
The DNA here is from genome assembly GCF_000988205.1 of Corynebacterium minutissimum. GTDB lineage: Bacteria > Actinomycetota > Actinomycetes > Mycobacteriales > Mycobacteriaceae > Corynebacterium > Corynebacterium hiratae. The sequence continues at coordinate 245,846 of NZ_LAYQ01000012.1, forward strand.
TCCCTGCGCGAGCACGACGCCATCCTGCTCGGTGCGATTGGCGCCCCGGGTGAGGTTCCGCCCGGCGTCTTGGAGCGCGGCCTGCTGCTGAAGATGCGTTTTGCGCTCGACCACCACGTTAACCTGCGCCCCTCCAAGTTGTACCCGACGTCTACCTCGCCTCTGGCAAACCCGGGCGATATCGACTTCGTCGTTGTCCGTGAGGGCACCGAAGGTCTGTACTGCGGAAACGGCGGCACGCTGCGCGAAGGCACTGAGCACGAGGTGGCCTCGGAGGTTTCCCAGAACACCCGCTACGGCGTTGAGCGCGTGGTGCGCGATGCCTTCCAGCGTGCGATGTCCCGCCGCAAGCACGTCACGCTGGTGCACAAGACCAACGTTTTGGTCAATGCCGGCGGGCTGTGGCAGCGCACCGTGAACGAGGTGGCACAGGAGTTTCCGGAGGTCACCGTGGACTACAACCACATCGATGCCGCAACCATCTACATGGTCACCGATCCCGCGCGCTACGACGTCATCGTGACCGACAACCTCTTTGGTGACATCCTGACTGACCTGGCCGGTGCTGTTACCGGTGGCATCGGCTTAGCCGCCTCCGGAAACATTGACGCCTCCGGTGCGAATCCCTCCATGTTCGAGCCTGTCCACGGTTCTGCCCCGGACATTGCGGGCAAAGGGATTGCGGACCCGACCGCGGCGATCCTCTCGGCCGCGATGCTACTGCGCCACCTCGGCGACGAGGACAACGCTGTGCGCATCGAGGAGGCCGTTGCTGCCGACGTCTCCTCCCGCGGGGATGCGCAGCCGAAGACTACCGAAATTGGTGACCGAATCGCCTCCGCGCTGCGCGCCTAGCACTGTATGGTTGGCGCATGAGCGTCGAAATAGACGAGGTCACTAGTTTCCTCGCCCAGCACGAGCCTTTCTCCCGCCTGCCGGAGGAAGAGCTCACCGCGCTGTCTGCACAGCTGAGCATGATCTACCTGCGCCGCGGGGATGTCCCCGTCCGGCTCGGGGAGGAGAACGCGTTCCTACACATCATCCGCACCGGGGCAATAGATGTTCTGGGAGAGGATGGCGTCCTTCTCGATCGGCGCGAACCCGGGCTGACCTTTGGCTATTCCACGCTGCAGGGTGAGCCGGTTTCCGTCTATGAGATGGTCGCGGTCGAAGACAGTCTGGTCTTCACCCTGCCGCAGCACGCTTTTAGCGAGTGCGCCCAACGCAACCCAGACATCGCACGGTTCTTTTCGGCCAAGTCGCGCCAGATCCGAGCAGCAGCCCGCGAGCTGTCCGATTCCGCACCGACGGATGTTCTCCGCACGCCGCTGCAGGACCTTATCCGCACCGACGTGCTCACCGCTCCGCCCACCACCACGATCGCGGAAGCCGCTGGCCTGATGACTGACCGGAGTGTGTCCTCGCTCCTCGTCGTGGAGCCCGGGAACCAGAACGGCACCCGCCTTAAGGGCATCGTGACGGACCGCGATCTGCGTTCGCGCGTGCTCGCCGTTCACCGGGATCCTGGCCAGGCGGTGGGGGAGATCATGACGCCCAACCCGCTGACGGTATCTGCCGATGCCCCCGCCATGGAGGCGCTGCTGCACATGGCCGAGCGAGGTATCCACCACCTGCCGGTGGTCACCGAGGGCGCATTGCAGGGCATTGTCACGCAGTCGGACGTTACGCGCCTGCTCCATAACGATCCGCTCTACCTCACCGCGGATCTCTCACGGCGCAGCAGTGCCGCTGAGCTTCGTGGCGCTTTTCAGGAAGCCACGCGCCTGGCCGGGCGTTACGTGGAGCGTGGCTCCACCCCGGCGGAAGCCTCCAGCCTGGTCACGCTCGCCGCCGATGCAGTGGCCCGCCGACTGTGCACGCTAGCCGAGGAGGAACTCGGACCCCCGCCGGTCGAGTATGCCTTCGTGGCCGTCGGTTCGCAGGGCCGCCGGGAAATGGCGCTAGCCTCGGATCAGGACAATGCTCTGGTTCTCGCTGATGACTACGATGCCGCGGTACACGGCGACTACTTCGCGCGGATGAGCTCCTTCGTCTGCCAAGGGCTTGCCGACGCCGGCCAAGTTCTCTGCCCCGGCAACATGATGGCGATGAACGAAGAATGGCGGATGACCCGGACCCACTGGATCGATACCTTCCGTAGGTGGATCCGGGAGCCCCAACCGGAGGCTCTGCTCAACGCGCAGATCTTCTTCGATTTCCGTGTCCTCTATGGCAGCGAGGAGCTGGGCCGAGAAGTCCACACTGCTGCCGTAGAAATGGGTAAAGGGGCAACTCGCTTGCACGCGCACCTGGCCAGCTTGGCAGCGCGCCGCGAGCCGCCGCTGACCTTCTTCCGGGGGCTCGTGGTGGAGCGCGATGGCGACTACGCCAACACCCTCGACATCAAGAAGGGCGGGACCGCCGGAATCGTGCAGATGGCCCGGCTCTTCGCCTTGGCTTCCGGCTCGACGGTGGTGGATACCCGCCAGCGTCTCAGAGAAGCCGCCGGTAACGCGGTGAGCCACCAGGGGGCGCAGGAGCTTCTCGACGCCTTTGATTACCTACGCTCCCTCTCCTTCCAACACCAAGCCCACCAGCTGCGCGAGGGACAGCAGCCCAATTACAACATCGGCCCCAAGAGCCTGGGGCGCATGGAACGCGAGCACCTGCGCGATGCCTTCCGGGCGATCAAGTCGATGCAGAATGCCCTCGCGACCAAATACCCGGTGAGGAATATCTAGATGTGGAATCGCTGGAGCCGCCGGGCGGACTGGGGCGCGCCCCCGCGCACCACACCCCTTGATGACGTGGGCTTGTTGGCCGTGGACATGGAGACGACCAGCCTTAACCCCCGCACGGGGAAGATCGTCTCTATTGGCTGGGTTCCGGTTAATGGCAGAACCATCGACTTATCCGGTGCTGGCTATATCGTGGTGCGCGGTGCGCAGGTGGCCGACGACTCGCATGTCCACCTGCTGACCCAAAACGTCATCGACGCCGGAGAGGAGCTGGAGAGCGCCATGGAGCAGTTGCGCCAGGCGGTGCAGGGACGCGCGTTGCTCGCACACTTCTCAGCGCTGGAGGTGGGATTCATTGAGGCGGCATCGCGCGCGGTGTTCGGAGAGCGCCCGCGGCTGAGCGTGGTGGATACCTTTGCGTTGGAGCGGCGCCACATGGAGCGCATGGGCACCTACCCGCGCGGCGAGGACCTACGCCTTCCCCGAGTCCGTGAGCGCTATGGTCTGCCGCGCTATGGCAGCCACAATGCGCTCAGCGACGCCCTGGCTTGCGCAGAGCTATACCTAGCGCAGCGGGGGAGCACGCGAGCGGTGACCCTGGGGGACGTCGTCCAGCGCTGAGATAGACAACGCTTCCTTTGCAACCTTTACTGCAGACCCCTGATCGTGTGTTAAAAATCCTTGCGAGTAGTATGGCCGTTATGCGTTTAGGACGAATTGCTCACACCGAAGGTATCTGTTTTGCCATCATCGATGGTCCCGCCGACGCCCCGCTGGATCAGCTGGTGGCCAAGGAAATTTCCGGCACACCGTTTACGCCGCCGGAGCCCACTGGCCGCGAGTGGCCGCTGAGTGAGGTGCGCTTGTTGGCGCCGACCCTGCCGACCAAGGTCGTAGCGCTCGGCCGCAACTACGCCGACCACGTGGCGGAGGTCTTCAAGGAGTCTGCCGAGCACCTGCCGCCGACGATCTTCATCAAGCCTTCCACCGCGGTCATTGGCCCGGGTGCGCCCATCAAGATTCCGGAGTTCGCCACCAACGTGGAGTTCGAGGGTGAGCTCGCCGTCGTGATCTCCAAGGTCTCGAAGAATATCGACCCAGAGAAGTGGCGCGACCACGTCGTCGGCTACACCATTTGTAACGATGTTTCTTCGCGTGACCTGCAGTTCCAGGATGGCCAGTGGGCGCGCGCGAAGGGCATCGACACCTTCTGCCCGCTGGGCCCGTGGATTGAGACGGACCTGGACTGCATCAATCTCGACGATCAGAGGATCAACGCATACCTCACGCACGATGGCAAGCGCGAGCAGAAGCAGGACTCCAACACCGACCAGATGATTGTGAAGATGGGCGATGTTATCGCTGAGATCTCGCGGTCTTACACCCTGCTGCCGGGCGATGTTATCACCACCGGCTCCCCGGCGGGTACGGCCCCGATGGTTCCGGGCGATACCATCGAAATTGAGATCCCTGGTGTGGGCAGCCTGACCAACCCGATTGAGCGCGCTTAGGCGCTGCTCTAGAGGTTGAGCGCGCGGAGGATGGTGCGCAGTTTCGCTGTGGTTTCCTGAAGCTCGGCCGTCGGGTCGGAATCCACAACGATTCCTCCGCCCGCCCACGCGCGGGCGGACAGGCCATCGCCCGCGACCTCCGCGCAGCGGATGGCCACCATGTATTCGCCATCGCCGGAATCATCGCACCAGCCAACTGCACCGGCGTAGAAGCCGCGGTCGGTCTCAGCAGTTTCGATGAGCGCCTGCGCAGCTTCGGTGGGGGTGCCGCAAATAGCTGGGGTGGGGTAAACCAACTCGGCCAGCTCCAGTGCCGTAATGCTGGAGTCCTTGAGGGTTCCCGCAATCGGGGTGCCCAGATGCCACATTTCATTGGTGGAGGTGAGCTGGGGTGAGGCGGGGGCGTCGAGAGTCGCGCACAGCGGCTGCAGGATGCGGCGGATGTGGTCGACCACGAAGGCATGCTCGCGCAAATCCTTCTCGGAATTGTGCAGGTCCTGACCTGCCATGATGTCGCGTGCTTTATCTGCCTGCCGGGGTGCGGATCCGGCCAAGGGGAAGGCCGTGACTGTTGAACCCTGCTTCTTGATGAGCACCTCCGGGGAAGAGCCCACGAGCATCGCTCCGGGTCGCCCCGCCGGGGTGAGGTCGGCGATGAAACCATCGCGATGGGAGGACAGGTCGATCAGCCGCGCGGCGACGAGGAGCGGATCGACAGGGGCGTTGAACTCAATGTCAACGGCGCGGGCGAGGACTACCTTGTCCAGCTTGGACGCCTCGATCGTGGCGATGGCTGCTTCAATGCGGCGAAGGTGTTCCTCCGGTTCCGGATCGAAACCGGTAACCCGCGCGTTGAGCGTGCCGCTGCGGTAGTAGGCATGCGGCTCGAGCGGGCCGTCCTCGCGGATGATGCTGCGCGGGACTGTCAAGGCGGCTGGATCTCCCTTGTGGAAGGGAAGCGCTCCGACGATCATCGGGACCGTGCCGGCACGCAGCTCGGCTACGGCGGCATCGACATCGCTGAAGGTCGCAGCCGAACCTTGGGTACGCACAGACCCCGTCGCGCGGGACAGGAGGAAGTCGGGGGCGGTGGAGGGTCTGTTTTCACACATAAGGAATAACTCTAGTTCCTTCTTTCCTTCTTACCGAAACCAGATCCACTCCTTATGCGGGGTGACCGCCCCTAGGGGACTAGTCGCGGTTGCGCGGGCGGAAGAACTGCACCGCGATGAACAGCCCGATACCGAGGAGAAGCGCAAGGGAACCCATGCCCGCAAGGAAGCCCGCCCAGAAGCCGGCCATCGGTGCGCCATAGCTCATAGCCTGGATGTTTGCGCTTCCAGCCTGCTGTTCCTCCGTGCTTGGGGCGGGGCGCTGCGCCGCGGCGGTATGCTTGGTGCTTCGTTCCTTCTTGGGCGCCGCGGTACTCCCGGACTCTTTCGCGCGAGTAGCAGAGCGCCCGTTCGAGGTGTTCCGATGTGTGGAATCTCTCTGTTGTTCCACAGTGTGGGATGATCCGTTCTGTGGGGCGCGCTGGCCCTGCGTCTCAGGACGTTGGCTTCTTTCAGAAGCATCTGCAGCCGGCTTCTTTTCGGTGCTTCGCGCGGAGCGCTCAGACTGCTTCGAGTCTTTGGCGTCTCTGGACGTGGAGGGCTGCGCGCCGTTGAGGACGGCCTCGGCCTCCTTGAAGGTTTTATCCATCGTCTTGTCTAACTGAGCGATCGACTTAGAGGTGTCGTTGATCTCCTTGGCCAACTGCTGCGGGCGGTTCTTCGCGCTGCCAGAACCAGAGCCCTGCCCAGCGCCGGCACTGGCACCCCAATCCAGTTGACACACCTCGTCGGGCTCCGCTTCACCTACGAGGAAAGGAACGTCGATGGAATGCTCCGAGCCATCGTTGAGCGTAAACGTGAAGGTTGCGGCATAGGCGCCTGGCTCGGTGAAAATGATCCCGGTGTGGCTGTGGAAGTGATCGGGGTAGTCCCAGGTGATGTCTGGGTCTTCCGAATCAAAGAGGACGGTGGGCGCTGCACCCAGGGAGTTTTGGAATCCCACCATACGTCCGCCTTCCGGTGCGCTGTGCAGCGTTAGCGACAGGGTAGCGCCCTCGGCCGTTGCCGGGTCGAGGTAGCTGGTGTTGAAACCAAGCCAGGGGATTGCCGGGTCTTGGGTTTGGGGGATCTGCCAACCACTCGACGGGATATCGCTTCCGGCTGACTCATCGAAGGCAGCATTGCTGCCGACCTCCACGTAGAACTCGCCGGAGTCGTAGTCCTTGCCGGACTCATCGTCGCGGGCGATGAAGGAGATATCGCCAGAATTTCCCACCAGCGCGAGGTCTTGGTGTCCGCGGCTAAAGGCATGCAGGGAGCTGGCATCGCAGGAGGACTCGCCTGCGCGCTCCGCGGCAACAGCGGGCGCTGCAGAAGCAATCATCGTCGGCGAGCTCAGGGCGATAGCGGCGGCAGCGGTCAAGGTTAAGGGACGGATATTCATGCGGACAGGGACTCCTTTGAATTAGATGGGTGCGGGGAGGACGCCGTGGCACGACGAGAATGCAGAAGAGGGGACAGTGCCCACGCCGCGAGGAAGCAAGCAGTAAGCAGCAGTACGATGGTCGCCCCAGCGGGAAGATCGATGGCCCACGCCAGATAGATGCCGAAGAAGCTGCCGAGCGAACCGATGGCCGCGGAGGCGATCATCATCGACCCCAGCGAGTCACAGAGCAGCCGCGCCGTGGCCGCTGGGGTAATGAGTAGGGCGAGCACGAGGACGTTGCCGATGGTGCCCACAGAGATGACCACCGCGCCGGTCACGCAGAGGTAGAGCACGATGTCCAGAGCAAAGACGGGCAGTCCCATCGCGCGGGCAGTTTCTTTGTCCAGGCACGTGGCGGTGAGCTGGGGGCCGAGCAAGACCACGGCCCCAACGATGAGCACCGTGACGGTGAACGCGGTGTAGAGATCTGCACGGGAGACACCCGTCAGCGATCCGAAGAGGAAGCTCGTGAGCGAGGCCGTATAGCCCTCCACCCGGGAGATAATGACCATGCCAAGCGCAAAGGATGCGGCGAAGAAAATACCGATGACGGAGTCCTCGCGGACCGTGCGCCGCTGGGAGAAGCACGCGATGAGCACGGCGACGGTGCAGCCCGCCACGGCGCCGCCGAGCAGCACTGAGCCTGGAGCACGAAAGCGATAGCCAGACCCGGGAACACCGCGTGGGAGACAGCATCGCCGATAAAGGCCATGCCGCGCAGCACGACGTAGCACCCCACCACCCCGCACACAATTGCAGCGAGGATGGAGATGCCGACCGCGCGGGCCAAAAAGTCCAGGTGCGGGTTGGCCAGGTCCTGGAAAAACTCAACAAGCGAAATGTCGATCATGCCGCCACCCCAATCGCAGAGAGCAGCGGTGAGGAGGCCGATACCCCGAAGGTCTCGCTCCACGGCTGCGGAGTCAGGCGGAGGTCCTCAGCGGGCCCATCCGCGACGATTCCCCGGTTAAAGAGCACCAGGCGCGAACACGAGTGCGCGGCTTCGGAGAGGTTGTGGGTGGACATGACCACGCTGCTTCCCTGGTCGGTGAGTTTCTGGAAAAGAGTCAGTAGCTCCTCGGTGTTGGGAGCGTCGAGTCCGGTGAAGGGTTCGTCGAGAAGCAGCACCTCGGGCTCGCAGGCCAGAGCGCGGGCGATGAGGACGCGCTGGCGTTGGCCGCCGGACAGCTGCGCGATAGGTCGCTGGGCGAACTCTTCCAAATTGGTCAACTCGATGGCGCGGCGGGCAGCCTCCTTGTCAGCTCGGCCCGGCCGCCGGAACCAGCCCACCATTCCCGTGCGCCCGCTGAGCACCGCCTTGGCCACGCTGATGGGGAAGTCCCACTCCACGTCGTGACGCTGCGGGACGTATCCCAACGAGGTGGTGACGTCGATGGTGCCGGTGAAGGGGACCAGCCCCAGGACGGCGCGCATCAGCGTGGTCTTACCGGCTCCGTTCGGCCCGAGAAGCCCAATAAACTCGCCGGGGTTGACGTCGAAGCATGCGCCGTCGATGACCTGGCGGCCAGAAAGCGATACTGCCAGGTCGTTGATTGAGATGAAGGGATTAGCCACGGCGCCCGCCTTTCGCGCGTAGCACCGCAAACACAGCCCCGACGAGGACGAGTAGGCCCGCACCGGCGAGTGCCCAGACCCACACCGGCACCGCGGCGCCCGCCGAGGCATCCGAGGACACGGCGCTCGGATCCCACTGCGCGGCGTGCGCCTGCGCGACGTCGGTGCCTGCACCGACAGCAAAGGTCAACGTGGCCTCGGCAGCGACATCGCTCCCGGCGCTCTCGCCCGCGCCTTGCCCGCTCATGCGCACCCGAACCTGGTGGATGCCGGGTTCGCTAAATACCCAGTTAGCGTGCGTGTGCGTGCCCAGGTCCACCCAGAAACCGTCCGTGGCCCCGGTCGCGGTGGACCACAGCAGCTGCGGTTCTTCGAAGCCACCGTTTTGCAGGAACAGCGAGAACTCGCCCGGCCCTTGGTGGCCCAAGAACTCCATGGTGAGGCCGCGGTCAACGTTGTCCGTTAGCGAGGGCGCCTGGGTATTCCAGCCCAGCCACGGCACGTCGGCTTGTTCTGTTTGGGGAACGACCCACACCTGCGATCCGGGCTCGGCGCCGACAAAGGAAAAGGCTTTGTCCTCCGGAAGGGTGAGTTGGGCATTGTCGCCGACGTCGAAGACTACGTCAGCAGGATCACGCCACACCGGCGTGGCTGCTGAATCGTCGCGGGCGAGGAACTGGGCTTGCCCGTCGACAAGCAACAGCCCGAGGTCCACGTGACCGTGGTCGATGGTGGCCTCTGTTCCAGGTGTGGCGACCTCTTCATCGGCGCTCACGACCTGGGCCAGATCACCGGCCCACGCGGTCACCGGTGCGAAAGCCAACGCCGCAGCGGTCAGTGTTGCCGCCAGGGACGTGCCTAGTGTGTGGATGGTGCGATTAGACATGAGTTTCCTTCGTGGTGCTGCCTAAGCAGCGGTTGAGTGAGTGTGCGTTGAATCGCAACAGGTCGAGATACGTGGGGACGGTGTCATCGAGAGTGTCGCCGTAGATGGGGCAGACCGCGATCCCAAGGGATTCGGCAGCCTCACGGATGACATCGGCGCTGGCCTGTTGAGTAGGTTCGACGAAGACCGCGGGCAGGCGGAGATTCTCCAACGTGCGGCGCAGGGCGATGACGTCCCGCGGTGAAGGCTCGATGGCCGGGTTGGGAGTGACGAATCCCGCAATATCAAGGCCATAACCTTGTTCCAGGTAGGCATAGCCGTGATGAGGTGTGACCAAGTGCCGGTTGCGCTCCGGGATGTCTTCGATGAGCCGCCGCACCTCCGCGTCCGCGTCGTGCAACTGCTCGATGTAGTCCTGAGCGCGCTCCCGATAGTCCGCGCCGTGGGACGGATCCGCCACGGCCAGCTGCTCGGCGATGACCTCGGCATAGCTGATGCCGTTGGCCGCGTTGTGCCACAGGTGCGGGTCAACCTCACCGTGGATGTGCTTGCCCAGGACCGCCTGCGGCAGCAGGTAGGTCTCGTCACCTGGGCGCCCTAGGAAGCGGTACGCAGGATCCGGCGGAATCTGCTGCAGGGTGGAGTTGGGAATGCTCAACGCCGTGGTGCGCGGGTCGAAACCTTCGCCTTGATCCTCCAAATCGAGCTCGCCCGTGGACAAGTCCGCGGTGATATCTACGTGTCCCGAATCCAGGGAGGTCATTCCATCAGGTGGCTGTACGCCCACGGCCACCGTGAATTCCTGCGGGGAGCTATCCGTTGCGCCAAAAGTGAGACGGTATATGCCCGGCTTGGTGAAGGCCCACGAGACGTGCGTGTGGGCGTTGGCCGGCAGCGTCGTGGAATCGTCGCGTTCGTCCAGACCATCAGCCGTGTTAAAGAGTGCTTCGGGCGTACCAAACGTGGATACGACGTAAGCCGCAACATCGCCTGGCCCCTCGGCATCGAGCAGGCTCATGGTTACGCTCGTTGTACCCGGCTGGGCATTGCGCACACGCAACCCCAGCCAGACGGCATCGAGGGCAACGTTTTCCACCAGCGGCACGAGACGGGCCCCGCGCGTGGACGCTTGGTCCGCTACCTCGGTGACCGGAACATCCGATGATTCCCGCAGCGTCTTCAGCAGGTTCTGCGGCTCGAGGAGAAACCCATTGGCCAGCAGCACATCCGCGTTGGCGACATCCCGCACCGAGCGCAAGCTCGGCTCAAAGGTGTGTGGGTCCTTGCCCGCGGGAATCAACGTGGTCACCGCGGCGTCGTCCCCGGCCACGTGCTTGGCGACGTCCCCCAGAATCGGCGTCGTCGCCACCACCTTGAGCTTCGCATCGTCCCCATTGGCGGTGCTCGCGCAACCACTGAGCGTGGACGCGCCAATAAGCACCGCCGAGAGTAGCGCGATGGGGTGCGTCCGGGTGCGTACTCCGTGCGGCATTAGTCGCGGCCCTTAATGAGTGCGAGACGTGCTAGCGCCAAGCCAAGCACGAGCATGCCAAGGCCCAAGATTCCGATGCCCCACGGCAGTAGGTTTTGCCCGCTGTCGTAATAGCCGGCGGCAGCGACCGTGTCCACGTTCTCCGCGGCTGGCGTGGTTTTGTCGGCTACGCGGGCAGGCTTGCGCTCCTTCCTTTCCTTTCGCTCTGAGCGGTCTTTTCGATTCTTGTCCTGTGCCTGTTGTTCTGCGGCCTTGGTTCCCGCAGCCGACGCCGCACCGCGGGTAGCGCCTCCGGAGCTTCCGCCCCCAGAGCGGGAGCCTGAGTTCGAGGAGACAGGCTCGTCGGAAGAGGCCTCTCCCAGGGTGACGTCGTCGGGCTCAGCAGAGCTCTCAGCACCGTGGTCGGTATCCGACTCTTCTTCCCGGGGCGTGGCTTCTGCGTCACCGACGTCCCAGGTATAGGTGACCTGGTTACTCGTGTCCCCGTTGGATTCTGCCTGCACCGTCATGGTGTAGATACCGGGTTCGCTAAAAGCCCAGTTGACGTGCCTGTGTGCCGGGTAGGCCTGGTTGATGACATCCCCGGACACCAGGTCCAGCGCGCCGGCGTCGGTGACAGGCTGGATATCGCCGAAGCCTGCCGTTTCGAAGACGAAGATATCACCGGGCCGGTGACCTCGACGAACTCGAAGTTGATGTCGGTGTAGCCAGCCGATTGTGCAGACTGGGTATCCCATCCCGGCCAGAGCAGCGAACTGTCTTGGGTCTGGGGGAGGTAATACGTCGGTACGCCAATTCCATCGATGCCCTCGGTGGCCTCGCTCCAGGCCTCCTCGGCGACTTTGAGGGTGACATCGTTGCCTGGGCGGACGACACCGCTGCCGGTGATGTCTTCCTTCATCGACAAGGTGAGCTCACCGCCGGGTGCGGAGACATAGAAGGCATCAACGTGCCCGGTGTCGAAAACCTCGCCATCGGCGCGGGCCGGGGCCGGGTGGCCCGTGAAGACGACTGCCAGCGCCACGGCGATGGCGCAGAGGGCAGCAGTGACTCTGTGCAGCTCTGTGGTGCGGTGCACGCGGTGTCCTTTCTAGCGATGAAGCAGGCCGTTGAGGCGAGACTCAATCTGGCCGCGGTGGTTGTTGTAGAAGTTGAGGAAACCTTGGAACACGATGGCCAAGACAACGGGAAGCACGAGGCCCCACAACCCCTCGAGTTTGGGCATAGAGGACTTCATGTTCTTCTCGCCGCTGGATTTGTTGTCGTTCGGCTTGGTGCTGCCGGGCTTGTCGTTGCCTTCGCCCTTGTTTCCGCCCTCGTTTCCGTCCTTCGCGCTCACGCAGTCCTTGATCGCGGCGTCGCCGGCGGCCACGGTGAGCGTCTGCGGTTCAGAGGTAATCTCCTTGCCGTCTGTAGTGGTAGCCGAGTAGCTGACCTCGAGCTTGTACATGCCCGGCTTCGTAAACGCCCAGTTGGTGTGGGTGTGGGAGGCGAAGGTGGTCTCAATGGAGTAGTCACCTTCGGCGGAGTTGATCAAGGGAGTAAAGCCCTTGCCCAACCCTTCGGTGGTGAATAGGCCCACCTGTGCGCCGTCGGGCATCTCAACGGGCTTGATGTTGAGGGTGACCGTGCCGTCTTTGTAGTCCTGGTAGTCAAGCGCCTGGGTGTTATAACCCGGCCAGATGATGCTCTGCTCTTGGGTTTGGGGGAGCAGGAAGAACTTATCCTCGCCCAGGTAGTCGAAGTCTTTGCCCTTGAGCGCCTCCGGGCGGGGGCGCAGGGCATTGTTGTGGATGGCGAGGACAACGTCATCAAGCGGGCGCTCGACAGTCTTCTTGTCTACGATGGCCGTCTCATCCTTGAGGCGGGTGCGGAACTTATCGCCGTCACGAGTGACAGCGATATCGACGTGGCCATGGTCGAGCACCGCCTTGTCAACGCACGTACCGGTGTACTTTCCTGCCTCTGGCTTGGTGTTGTTGTCCGGGCTGGTGGAAGGGGCCTTGGAGGTTGTGCCGAGTGCGCCGCGGCCCTCGTATTTCTGCCCAAAGGAGAAGTTCTCGGTGAGCGTGATGCTTCCGGAATCTTGCTTGATGCTCGGGTGCGGGAGGATATCCAGGCGCACGGTATTGCCGTTGAAGCTTGCGTCTGCGCCGACCACAAACTCCGCGCGGCCGTTGCTGATGACCCCGTCGAATTCCACGTCGGGAAGCTCGCTGCCCTTGCTGAAGAAGCCACCATGGACGTAGCCTTCGAGCTTCTTATCGGCGGCCTCAACGATGATGCGTGTTGCGTCCTCGCCCTCCGGAATGGCCCGCGCGGACAGCTCCGGGTTAGATACCGAAACCTCTTGATCGGAGGAGAGCTGGCGGGGGTTGGTGGTCTCTGCCCAGGACTCCGCAGACTTCTTCGAGGTGGTGGAAAGCTCGGCGTTCTCTGAGTAGGCGAGCTCCTCGGAGATCCAGCGCGGGCTGCCGTCCTCCGGGGTGTAGACAGCCTGGATCGTGGAGGACTCTGGGCCTAGGAACTCATCGAAGTGTGCTTGACCGTCTTTCACGGGCAGATCGGTGAGGAAGTAGCCGTCGATCAGCAGCGTGAGCGTGCCGTTGCTGCCGCCGGTGAAGTCGATGGAGGAGAGGCGCTCATCCCCATCCTTGTCTCCGGACTTTTTCGGAGCGATGGTCAACCGGTAGTCCTGTGCGCTGGCATCTCCCGCGGTGGCCTTGTCGAACCGCTCCTTGAGTGACGGTGTTGGATCGGCGGCCGGACGCTGACCGCCCACCTGGATGGAGGTGGTGGTCGGTGCGGAAGCGATGAGCTTGCCGTCCTTGTCGCGCGCGGTGGTGCGGTAGGTCAGCTGGTAGCGCCCAGGCTTGGTGAAGACGGTGTAGTTGTGGGTGTGCGTGCCGCTCGTCAGCCAGGCAGAATGCGGGGCACCCTCGGTGGTTCCGAAGAAGCGCTGCAGGCCGCCGGGGCCGGGGTAGTAGCCAAACATCTCTACCTCGCCGGGGCCATCGACGCTTAAGAGGTCGAGAGAAGCGATGTTGTCGCGGAAGTCATCGACAGGCAGCTCGGTGTCCGCACCGAAGCCCATCCATACCGGGTCCAGGCTGCCCTGTACGCGGGCAGGTGCCATGTAGTAGGTCGTGCCAGCCTTTCCGAGGAAGGAAAGTGCCGGGTCCTCGGGGACTGTGAACTGGTATTGGTTGCTTCCGTTCTGGTCCCAGCCTTTGCCCACCCAGGTGACCGTGTCGGCAAGGTCGTGGTTGCTTTCTGCGGAATGGCTCTTGAGGGTGAGAGAATTACCCTCCCAAAACGCCTTGGGGGAGTCGATGTGCGTTTGGGTGGCCACGTGCTTGCCGTCGTCGGGGCCGGCAACGGCGGTGGCGGGAGAGGCGAGGAGTGCGGCGCACGTAAGCAGAGCCGCGTAGCGGGTACGAACCACGATGGGAGACCTTTCTTCAGTTCTTGAACGAGAATTCACTATAGGTAATGGAAACCAGTACCGTTAAGTGTGAGGAAAAGGTGCTGCTCAGCCTTAGTGGAAACGGAGTTCAACTACCCCCAAGTGGGGCGGGCGGTGCGGCGATGCGGCGCTGAACTACGATGGTGGGCATGACTGAAAAAACATCCGACGTCCGCGTCCGTTTTTGCCCTTCACCCACCGGCACGCCCCACGTGGGCATGGTCCGCACGGCTCTGTTCAACTGGGCTTATGCCCGCCACACTGGCGGTACGCTGATCTTCCGCATCGAGGACACCGATGCTGCCCGTGACTCCGAGGAGTCCTACCAGGCCATCATCGACTCCCTGAACTGGCTTGGCCTCGGCTGGGATGAAGGAGTCAACGTCGGCGGCCCGGACGAGCCTTACCGCCAGTCGCAGCGCATGGACATCTACGCCGACGTCCTGCAGAAGCTGAAGGATGGCGGCTACGTCTATCCGGCCTACTCCACCAACGAAGAGGTGCAGGAGCGCCACAAGGCAGCCGGCCGCGACCCGCAGCTGGGCTACGACAACTTCGACCGCGACCTCACCCAGGAGCAGATCGACGCTTTCGAGGCGGAGGGCCGCAAGCCGGTCTGGCGCCTGCGCATGCCGGACAAGGATTGGTCCTGGACCGACCTGGTGCGCGGTGAGATGACCTTCAAGTCGGAGACCCAGCCGGACTACGTCGTGGCGCGCTCGAACGGTGCGCCGCTCTACACCCTGGTTAACCCGGTCGACGATGCGCTTATGGGAGTTACCCACGTTTTGCGCGGAGAGGACCTCCTGTCTTCCACGCCGCGCCAGCTCGCCCTCTACGAGGCGCTCGTGGAGCTCGGCATTGCCAAGAAGACGCCTGAGTTTGGCCACCTGCCTTCGTGATGGGTGAGGGGAACAAGAAGCTGTCCAAGCGTGACCCGCAGTCCAACCTGTTCAATCACCGTGACAACGGCATCATCCCGGAGGGAATGCTCAACTACCTGTCGCTGTTGGGCTGGTCCCTGTCTGCGGACCAGGACATCTTCTCAGTCGACGAGCTCATCGCCAACTTCGACGTCCACGACGTGTTGGGGAACCCGGCTCGCTTCGATCAGAAGAAGCTCGAGGCCATCAACGCGGATCACATTCGCTTGCTGGAGCCGGCAGACTTTGCGCAGCGCCTGCGCGACTATCTCACCGAGTACACCGACTTCCCGGCCGACTATCCGGAGGAGAAGTTCGCTTTCGCCGCAGATCTGGTGCAAACCCGCATCAAGACGCTGTCCGACGCCTATGGCCTCATGTCCTTCCTCACCACGCCGGACGCCGAACTGGAGCTGGATGAGAAGGCGGCCCGGAAGAACCTCAAGGAGGATGCGGTGCAGCCGCTGGAGGTTTCCATTGCCAAGCTGGAGGAGCTCGGAGAGTGGAAGACGGAGGAGATTGAGAAGGTTCTCTCCGCCGCGCTTATCGACGACCTCGGCCTCAAGCCCCGCAAGGCCTACGGTGCCCTGCGTGTAGCTATCTCGGGCCAGCAGGTCTCCCCGCCGCTGTTTGAGTCCATGGAGCTGCTGGGCAAGGAGTCCACGCTGGCTCGCCTTAAGGCTGCTCAGGCGCTCACGCCGTGGAGCGCTGAGTAGTCCTCCTGGGCAGTCTCACAGAGCTGTAATTTCGGGGCGTTAGGTGTCACTCCTAACGCCCCGAAAATGCTTTCTGGCCTGGCGATTTGTGTGTATCGGTAGTGCTGGATATAGTTATAAACCGTTGCAGCGAGCAGCGAGGGGTTAAAGCCCCGAGCTAGTTCGAAGCGATAATGGCCTATGGTGTAATTGGCAACACAACGGTTTCTGGTACCGTCATTCTAGGTTCGAGTCCTGGTAGGCCAGCAGTGATAGCGATGTAACGTGGCACTGCACGTTACAGTACGTCGTCACAGTTCTAAGCCCCGTTCGTCTAGCGGCCTAGGACGCCGGCCTCTCACGCCGGTAACACGGGTTCAAATCCCGTACGGGGTACAAATAAGACGGCGCTAAGCAGTAAAGCTTGCCGCCATTTTTATTGGATCAGGGGTGTAAATGTCGGCCTAAATGTCCGTGTATATGGTGGTGCTTGTCCGGGTCGCTGGTAACGATGACTTGCTCGAAGAAGATGGTGTTGAGCATTCGTTTCTCGGAGTCTGAGACGGTGGAGTATAGGCGGTAGCAATTGGCGGCGAGTTTCATCGCTATCTAGACTAGTTCTCGGTGGTCCTTTCGGGTCTTGCTCATGTTGCTCAACTGTCGCTCGACGGTGGTGAGTCGGTGGTCGATGTCCTTTTGCTCCTGGGCCATGACCGCCGTATTTATTGCGTCCCGGTCGGAGTAGAAGGGGTCAAACAGTTTTTGCTGTTTGGCTTCTAGTTCTCGTTTGGTGCTCTCCAGTTTTCGGCGTTCAGCATCTTCAATGGAGTAATGCTGGCGAACTTCTGCCGTTACTTTCTCTTCCGTTCGCTCCATTAGTTCTTTGGAGATTTGGATTTGACGGTAAAGCTCGTGGGCACATTTCTCGCAGAACTCAACCGGTACTGCGGGCATGTGGCAGTTGGTGTGCTTGGATAGCCTGCCGTTGCAAACGAAGTATTCGTAGACATGGCCGGTGTGGGAGCGAGGTTTCTGTAGGTTCATTCGACCACCACATTCGCCACACCAGAGGATGGACTTGAGGTAGTGGTGGTGTTTGTTCTGGCGCCCTCCTTGCCTGCGGCCAGCGAGGACTATCTGGGCTTTTCGGAATAGATCTTGGGAGATGAGTGGTTCGTGGTTTCCGGGGTACTCGACCCCTTTATATATGACGAAGCCGAGGTAGTAGCGATTGGTCAGGATGGAGTGGACATGGCTGACGCTGAGTGGGCGGGCTGGCCTCTTTTTGGTGGGTCGGGTGGTGCGGCCTTTTTCCTTGAGCATGACGGCGAGTTGCTTGACAGAGATGTCACCTTGGGAGTAGCGCCCGAACGCCCACTGCACCAGGGATGCTCTTTCTGGGTTTACTTCAATCGTTCTGCTCTCGACTCCGTTGGTCCAATTTCGGACATTGAGGTAGCCGATTGGAGCTTTGCCTGGGGTGCCTCCGGCTTTCGCCTTTTGGTTCATACCCTTGAGTACTTCGTTGGCTAGGTTATTGGAGTAGAACTCGGCGATGGAGCTCATGATGCCGTGCATCAGCATGCCGCCTGGTGTTTGGTCTATATTCTCCGAGGTGGAGACTCGTCGGACACCGTATTCTTTGAACTTGTTGGTGATCGCGACTTCGTCGGCTCGATTGCGGGCCAGACGGTCCAGCTTGTGGACAACGACGTAGTCTATGCGTCCGCGCTCCTCGCCTAGGTAGCGCATCATTGCTTTGAGTGCGGGGCGGTTGGTGGAGGTGCCGGAGACGTCCCGTTCCACGAACTCTTTGACCACCAGCTGTGGTATAATTACAGCAGTGTTTTTCGAGCATACACAGGCGTTTTAGGTGAATGTTCGAAACTCAAGCATTAACAATACGGAGAGAAAACATAGTGGCGAAGAAGTCATCCAAGAAGAGTGAACAAACATTAGAACAGAAGCTCTGGGCCGCAGCAGATAAATTGCGTGGTAATCAAGAACCGGGGCAGTATAAGCACGTTGTTCTTGGCTTGATCTTCTTAAAGTACATTTCTGACCGCTTTGCTGAGCGCCGCGCGGAGCTGGAAGAAAGCCTGTCCAACCCAGACAGTGACGGTTTTGTTCCCAACGAGGAGCGCAGGACCAAGTTCCTCGAAGACCGCGACGAGTACCAAAAGCGCAACGTGTTCTGGGTTTCATCCGAGGCTCGCTGGCAGGCCATTCAAGACCAGGCCAAGAGCCCGGAGATCGGCATCATCATCGACAAAGCGATGGATGTCATCGAAAAGGAAAACCCAACGCTTAAAGGTGTGCTACCCAAGGACTACGCCCGCGACGGCCTAGACAAGGAGCGCCTCGGCGGGCTGGTAGACCTGATCGGTTCCATCGGTTTCGGCGAGAAGGATGACCACGGCTCTGATGACGTCCTTGGCAGTGTCTACGAGTACTTCCTGGGCGAGTTTGCGGGTAAAGAAACTGGTAAGGACGCCGGGGCCTTCTATACGCCACGCTCGATCGTGCGCCTGTTGGTGGAAATGCTGGAGCCCTACAAAGGCCGCGTGTACGACCCGGCCTGCGGTTCGGGCGGCATGTTTGTGCAAAGCTCTAAGTTTGTGGAAGCCCACGGTGGCAACCGCAACGACATTTCTGTCTATGGCCAGGAATTCACCGATACCACCTGGAAGTTGGCAAAGATGAACTTGGCGCTGCGCGGTATTGAGGCCGACCTTGGCACCAAGTCCGCCGACTCGTTTACTCAGGACCAGCACAAAGATTTGCGTGCGGACTTCATCCTCGCTAATCCACCGTTCAACGTCTCGGATTGGTGGAATCCCACGCTTGTCGACGATCCCCGCTGGAAGTACGGCACCCCACCACAGAGCAACGCCAACTTTGCCTGGGTGCAGCACTTCATTCACCACCTGAGCCCCAAGGGAACCGCTGGCTTCGTTCTGGCCAATGGTTCGCTCAGCTCCAACACCGGCGGTGAGGGCGAGATCCGCCAGAGCCTGATCGAAAAAGACCTGGTGGATTGCATCGTGGCTCTGCCGGACAAGCTGTTCCTCAACACTGGTATCCCGGCCTGCTTGTGGTTCGTCTCCAAGGACCGTCTCGGCAACGGTCACCGCGCCCGCGACGGCGAGGTGCTTTTCATCGACGCCCGCAGGATGGGCGCCCTTAAAACCCGTCGCCTGCGCGAGTTCCCTGACGAGGACATCGCCACCATCGCCGATACTTACCACGCCTGGCGTAATCACGACGGCGACTACGAGGATGTCGCCGGTTTTGTGAAATCCGCCAGCTTCGAGGAGATCGAGAAGAACAACTTCGTCCTCACCCCCGGCCGCTACGTTGGCCTTGAGGAGACAGAGCTTGACGACGAGCCCGTCGAGGACAAGATCAAGCGCCTCACAGGGGAGTTGCTCGAAGAGTTTGAGCGGGGGCGGGAGCTAGAGGCAGAGATTCTCACTCTGTTCGGGAGGAAGCTCTAGTGAATTGGGAGCGAGTAAAGCTTGGCGAGGTACTGCCCTTCAAATACGGCAAAGGATTGCCTAAACGGGAGCGAAACGAGGATGGCTTAGTACCCGTCTACAGCTCAGCTGGTATGACGGGAAAGCATGATTCAGCTTTGATCGACCAACCCTGCATCGTCATTGGGCGGAAGGGAACCATTGGATCGGTCTATTTTGTTGAAGATCCTTCGTGGCCGATTGATACCGTTTTCTATACGCTTGGCACACCGAGTATTGATTTACGGTTTGGGTTTTATCTCTTACAGACGCTGCCACTATCAACGATGAATAACGATAGTGCTGTTCCTGGTTTAAATCGGGCGCATGCTGAGGACTTGGATATCTCTATTCCAGAGATTGCCGAGCAACGTAGGATCGCCCATGTCCTAGGCGCTCTCGACGACAAGATCGAATCGAACCAGCGGCAGATTTTTCTTGCTGAACAGATCATACTTTTTCGTTTCAACAGTAGCTTTGATGTGGCTGAATGCGAAGATGGGGTTCCGGTTTCTGAACTTATTGAAGTAGGACCCAAACGTAGTTTTACCAAGGGCGGTGTAGCTCCTTATGTTGGCATGACGCACCTGCCTGAGTTCTCATTGTCAGTCGGTGAATGGGGGGAGAAGGAATATTCAGGGGGTCAGAGATTCATAAACGGAGATGTCCTGATGGCGAGAATTACGCCATGCTTAGAAAACGGTAAAACAGCTATTGTGGATATGCTGCCTCCTGGTCAGGTCGGATTTGGTTCGACAGAGTATATCGTCCTAGCTCCAAGGGGCAGCTTTTCCACCGCGTGGATTTACGGTTTCGTCCGAAATGAGCATATCCGTGAGTGGGCCATTAAGCAGATGAATGGTTCTTCCGGGCGGCAAAGATTTCCGGCGTCAGCATTTGGAACCTATCGAATCAAGTCACCCCATCCAGACATTTTGAAGGCGTTTAACCAAGAAGCAGCGGGTCTTTTGGAATTGTGCCGTGTTAGAAGGAATGAGAATAGGCGGTTCGCTGCCCTCCGCGATACCCTCCTCCCTGAACTCCTCTCAGGCCGGATCACACCAGAGCAGCTGGAGGGCGGTCTATGAGCGACAAGGCGCACCAACCCTGCGAGGTGGGGATCTCGTCGGCAGGCCCGATCCTGACCTTTACTTCGGCTGAGCTCGAGAACAATCTGTTGGTGCGGTTCGACGAAGGCACCATTTGGCTGACCCAAGCGCTAATGGCCGAACTTTTTGGGGTATCGGTACCCACAATCATTGAGCACCTTCAAAACATTTTTTCCTCTGACGAACTTCAAAAGGAGTCAACTACTCGGGATTTCCGAGTAGTTCGAACCGAGGGGACTCGCGAGGTTACCCGCAACGTCAAGCACTACAACCTTGACGCGATCATCTCGGTCGGTTATCGGGTGAACTCCAAGCGGGCCACACAGTTTCGCATCTGGGCCACCAAGGTGTTGCGGGACTTTACGTTGCGCGGGTATGTCGTCGATAAGCAACGCATGGCTCAAGGCGAAATCTTCGGCGAGGATTACTTTGAGCAGCTGCTTCAGGAGATCCGGGAAATTCGCCTCTCAGAGCGCCGGTTCTACCAAAAGGTCACCGATATTTACGCCACCGCAACGGATTACGACAAAGACGCTCCGGTGACAAAGACGTTCTTTGCCACGGTGCAAAACAAGCTTCACTTTGCGGTTCATGGCCACACAGCGGCCGAGCTGATCCGGGAGCGGGCGTCGGCAGACAAACCGCACATGGGCTTGACTACCTGGGCGAAAGGGCCTGATGGCAAGGTGCTTTCCGGTGATGTGACGGTAGGCAAGAATTACTTGTCTAAATCAGAACTCAATGACCTCGGGCGGCTCGTCGAAACGTTTTTGAACCTGGCCGAAAGCCGGGCTGAGCGCCACATCCCAACGACAATGGAGCAGTGGGCGGGCCTTCTGGATCAGGTGCTAGCCATCGATGGGCGCGAGCTGTTAACGCACGCCGGCAAGATTTCAAAAAAGCTTGCCGACGAGTTCGCGCTGGGGGAGTATTCGAAGTTTCGGGTGGAGCAGGACCAAACTTTTAAATCGGATTTCGATAATTTCGTCGAAGCTGGCGAGCGTGTGATCGAATCCGCCAAGGAGGATCACGATGAGTAGTTTCAACGAAAATATTGTCGAGCTAGCGGCCCTGGATTATTTCGCAGAGCTGGGCTACCTAACGATCAATGGGGCCTTGATTGCTCCAAGTGAGCTAGCTTCCGAGCGCGAGGATTACTCCCAGGTCATCTTGTGGGATCGGTTGCGTGAAGCAGCTGCCCGGATCAACCCTGGGTTGGGCAGGCGCCAGATTGAGCAGGCGATTGTGAAGCTGCAGCGGGCGGAGTCACAGAGTCTTATCAACGAGAACCTGCGTGTGCATGACTTGCTGACCAAAGGGGTGTCCGTCGAAAAGCGCGAGCGTGACGGGCAGCTGACCTATGAACACGTGTGGTTTATTGACTTTGCCAACCCAGAGAACAATGACTGGGCCGCAATCAATCAGTTAACGATTATTGAGAATAAGAACCGCAGGCCCGACGTGCTGGTCTATGTCAACGGGATGCCGCTGGCGTTGCTGGAGCTGAAGAACCCGGTGACGGAAAACGCCACGTTGAAGTCGGCGTGGAACCAGATTCAAACCTACCGGCGGGATATCCCGTCGGTGTTCACCACCAATGTGCTGACAGTTATTTCTGACGGTACGTCGGCGGCGATGAGTACGTTCTCCGGTTTCTTTGAGCACTACGCGCCGTGGAAGACCATTGATGGCCGGGATGTGGTGACCAATCGTCCGGCACTGGAGGTGCTGATCAAAGGAGTGTTTAACAAACAGCGCTTCCTTGATCTGCTCCTCAACTTCACCGTGTTTTCTGAAGAGACCGTCACGAATAAACACACCAAAGAGAAGTCGCTGGTGCTGATCAAAAGGATTGCCAAGTACCACCAGTATTGGGCGGTCAACGCTGCGATTGAGTCAACTGTGGTGGCTTCTGGTCCCGATGGCGACAGACGCGGTGGTGTGGTCTGGCATACGCAGGGATCAGGCAAGAGCTTTGAAATGGTGTTTTATGCCGCCAAGATCATGCGAGACCCGCGGATGGCCAACCCCACGCTGGTGTTCATTACCGACCGCAACGACCTGGACGACCAGCTGTTTGCAGAAGTCTTCGCCCCGGCCAAGATTCTGCCGGAAGCCCCGGTGCAGGCGGAGTCGCGGGAGGATCTGCGCGAGAAGTTGAAGCGTCGTTCTGGTGGCATCATCTTTACCACGTTGCAAAAGTTCGCCCCGCCGGTGGACGCGGAGAAGAACTTCCAGCTCTCAGACCGCAGCAACGTGATCGTGGTGGCTGATGAGGCCCACCGCTCCCAGTACGGCTTGCAAGAGAAACTGGACAAGCACGGCAAGCTGAAGTCTGGCCTGGCCAAGCACATGCGTGACGTGTTGCCGCAGGCTACCTTCCTCGGGTTTACAGGTACGCCGATTGAGTCCGGCGACAAGTCCACCCGTTTCGTCTTCGGCGACTACATCGATGTTTATGACCTCACCCGCGCTGTCGAAGACGGAGCGACGGTGAAGATTTTCTATGAGTCGCGCCTTGCCCGAGTGGCGTTGTCCGAGGAAGATTATGCCTCGCTGGATTTGCTTGCCGACGAGATCACCGAGAAGGTCGAAGAGGAGGACGCAACTGCTGCGAAATCTCGCTGGTCGCGCCTGGAAGCCATCGTTGGCGCAGACGACCGGTTGGACCTGGTAGCCCGCGACATTGTGCAGCATTGGGAGAAACGCAAGGAGACGATGATCGGTAAGGCGATGGTCGTGACCATGTCGCGGCGTATCGCGGTGGCGCTGTATAACAAGATTGTCGCCCTGCGCCCCGAGTGGCATTCTGATGATCACATGAAGGCAAAATCAAGGTGATCATGACCGGGGCTGCATCCGACCCAGAGGCCTTCCAGCCACACCTGCTAAACAAGGACCAGCAACGAGATATCAAGGCTCGTGCCAAGGACCCCGAGGACGAACTCGAGTTAGTGATCGTGCGGGATATGTGGCTGACTGGTTTTGACGCCCCAAGCCTAAACACCATGTACGTGGACAAGACCATGAAGGGCGCGGGCCTGATGCAGGCCATTGCTCGTGTGAATCGTAAGTTCCGTGACAAGCCGGGTGGTTTGATCGTTGATTACATCGGGTTGTTCTCCAATTTGCAGGAGGCGTTGAAGGAGTACTCGCCGTCGGATCAAAGCCAGGTTGGCGTGCCGATCGATCAGCTCATCGACGTGATGCTAGAAAAGTACGACGTGGTGCGCGGCATCGTTCACGCTGCGCAGTTTGATAGTTCGCCGGATTTGTCGCCGTCGGAACGCCTGGCCCAATATGCGAAAGTCTTGGACCACGTCATGGCTGATCCAGACCGGACCAAGCGCTACTTGGACCAGGTGTTGGCGTTGGCCAAGGCCTATGCCTTGGTGGGCGGACAGCCCCAGGCCCAGCGCATTAGCAATGATGTGCGCCTGTTCACCGACGTCCGCACCGCACTGTTGAAGATCCAATCGCCGGGGTCGGGTTCCGGTGGTTCCGGGGTGGTGGAGATTGACACAGCGTTGAGCCAGCTGCTGAACGAAGCTGTTACTGCAGATAAGGTCGTAGATATTTATGAGATGGCAGGCGTAGATACTCCCGAGATTTCGTTGCTTTCCGACGAGTTCCTGGATTCTCTGACTGCCAAGGATAAACCCAACCTGCAGATTGGGCTCTTGCGCCGCCTGCTCAACGACGAGATCAAGACCATCTCGCGCAAAAACCTTGTGCAGGGGCGGAAGTTCTCCGAGCAGCTAGAGGAGGCAGTCAACCGCTACACCAACCGGTCGTTGTCTACGGCCGAGATTGTGTCAGAGCTGGTGCGCCTGGCCAAAGAGGTACGCGACGAACATCACCGCTCCGAAGAGATGGAGCTGTCCTATGCCGAGGTGGCAATCTATGATGCGCTGGCCCATCACGATACCGCCGTGCTGGAGATGGGCGATGAAACTCTGAAGAAAATCACGATTGACCTTGTCCACGCCGTGCGTGCTTCGGTGACGATTGATTGGAATGTGAAAGAAAGCGTGCGCTCTGAGATGCGCTCCAAAATCAAACGTCTGCTAGCCAAATACGACTACCCGCCAGACCAGGAAGAGAAGGCCGTTGAACTGGTGATCGCCCAGGCGGAGTTGTGGGCGAGTAGCGGTGAACAAATGGAGCGGGTGTAGGTGTGAAAACAAAAGTTAAGATAGTGCACGATAATCGCTTAAGCAGTTTGGCTGTTCTTAGGCACCTTTATTCCATTTTTCTTTCGATTCGCAGACATCAATTGATTCGTGACAGAGTGGGCTAGAGATGATCAAAGAAGTGCGAGTTAAGAATTTTAAGGCTTTGCGCGATTTTAGAACGCGCTTCAATCGAGACTTTAATGTCATCGTAGGTGCTAACGGATCTGGTAAATCCACACTGCTAGAAGCGATCGGCCTGGCTTTAAGTGGACGATTTCGTGGTCAGTGGCCGGACGAAGCGAAGTCGCCATATTGGTTTAACCAGGCGACTGTGGACCACTACTTTTCCGAGGTTGCTGAAGGCAAGTACCTTCCGGTACCCGAGATATCTATTGAGCTTATTTTAGACAAAGTAATTGAAGACCCTGACTTATCTCGACTTGAGGGCAAACTGAATAGCCAAAAAGCGACCGAGCGTGGTCTAGCATTCGAAGTGAAGCTCAGTGATGAATTTCGGGCTGAATATCAGACTTTCATTGATGAATGGCGCAATCGAAATGAGACCTCAAAGAAAGGGCGCAACCTCGAGCGATTGCTGCCGATCGAATACTTTGATGTTCATTGGCGATCTTTCGCTGCTCCGGAGAGACTACCTCGGCGTCCTAAAGGAGTGGATTTTGCTTTGATCGATGCAAAATCCAATCTCTATGGACGAGGAATCGATCGCTTTACACGAGAGCTGCTGGCAGACAACATCCCGGATACAGTTGGAGCAAGTCTGTCGGTTAATTTGAGGGCGGCATTTAGTGAGACTGCTGGCGACGCTCTAGCAAGCGTTAATGATCAGATAATGGAGGAAACAAAGTCTGCTCCTCAGCAGTTTGGCGTGCAGATTGACCCGAGCAATTTCATTCAGTGGCAAAACGGTGTAGCACCATCGATTGCTGGGCTTCCGTTTGATTATGCCGGGCAAGGGGCACAGTCCGTCGCAAAGGTTGAGGTTGCGCTTCTTCAAAGACAAGACAAGGCCAAGACCATTCTGATTGAAGAACCAGAGAATCATCTATCGCATACAAAGCTTCGCGCCCTGCTTGCGAGGATTGCAGAGCTCGGACAGAATCAACAGCTGATTGTGACGACGCACAGTTCATTCGTCTTGAACCGCCTGGGAATCGATTCCCTCATTTTAATGGGTGAAGGGAACACTGGCAGATTTAATGAGTTGCCAGACGATGACGTCAAATTTTTTCAGAAGCTTCCCAACTTTGACACCCTGCGTCTAATCCTAGGTGACCAAGTAATTTTAGTCGAGGGTATTAGCGATCTGCTGATTGTAGAAGAAGCCATTAGGCGCAGATACGGGAAACTGTCAGAGGAACTTGGTCTGGACATTATTTCAATGGAGGGCACCAAGCATAGGCGATGGCTCGAGCTAGCTAAGCTTCTTGACAAGCCGGTGATCGCTATTCGTGACAATGACGGAAAGCCTGACGGTCATTGGGAGGAAGCATACAAAGATTCAATCGGCAGTAGCCGGTTATTTGTCGGCAATTTTAAAGATGGGAGGACTCTGGAAAATCAAATAGCGACCGCTAACCAAACTAATATGAAAGACTTGCTCAGCGCGCTCAACTTAGAGTCTGAAACTGATTTTGCGGAATGGGCAATCAAGGAAAAGGCAAACGCTGCACTCCAGTTGAGAAATCTCGACCATAGCCTTTGGCATATTCCAGCGTACATCCAAGACGCTGTCGAAACATTGAACGTGGAACAAAATTGATGAACAACCAGGCTTTGATCGCGGTTGCAGGTTCCGGAAAGACTGAAACTATTGTTCAGCGATATAAAGACCAACCAGAGGGCACGCTATTCGTTACTTTTACCCAGAATGGTCAGGAAGAGCTGAAGCAGCGGCTCCTTAAAGAAAATCCTGGTGCGGAATTTGAGGTTATTGGTTGGTTTAAGTTTTTGGCGGATCACTTTCTGAAGCCGTTTTTGTGCGACGTCTTCCCTACTAGGGTTTACAACGGGATGCGCCTGAATGACCCCACTGTAAAGTTTGGTAGGGGCGAGGGATACTATTTCAACGACTCCGGAGAGATTACAAGCGATCGTATGGCGTTACTTTCACGAAAGATCTGTGATGAAGATGACCGAGAGCCTATCAAACGATTAGAACGAATCTTTCGAACAATCGTCTTTGACGAGGTGCAAGACCTTGCTGGCAATGATCTTGAAATCTTGCAAATGCTTTTAGAGTCACGGATCGAAGTATTTATGGTAGGGGACATTCGTCAGACCGTTTTTGAGACAACTGTTTCAGACAGAAAGAACTCTCAGTACGGAAAACTGAATAAACTGAAATGGTTCGAAGAAATGCAAGACCTGGGAAGTCTCCGGCTTGAATTCGACTTAACCAATCGGCGCTGTCACGAAGATATCGTTCGACTTTCTAATGCGTTATTTCCGCCTGAGCTTGGGTTTGAGGATGCGGTGAGCGGGCAGGACGAGACGAATGACGGCCACGTAGGAATCTTTCGTATTGAGGAGTCTCAGATCCCTGATTACTGTAGGGCGATCTCTCCGCGTGGACTTCGCTACAACGTCACTACCGGGAAAGAATGGAATGACAAATTATCTTTCAATAACTTCGGTGACTGTAAAGGTCTGACTTTTGATCATGTCTTGATCTTTCCGACTGCTGGGATGAGGAAGTTCCTGGCCGACGGGACTATCCTCAAGTCTCACGCTACAATCTCGAAATTCTATGTCGCAGTCACTAGGGCAAGGCACAGTGTTTGTTTTGTGCTCCCTAAGAAATGGGAGCGCGGAGATACGGCCCCGGTCCAGATAATCCGATGGTCGAATGAAGGCACGAGTGGCGCCTCGTGAAACTCTTTTACGGTAAGTGGCATCCCGATTACGGGACAACAGGAGAATTGAAACGATTTAGAATAAACAAGGACAAGGACCTAAAGAAGGGGCTGGAGCTTGCCGAAAGTCGCACAATGTCGATTTGGTGACGCTACCTTGAGTATCAGAAGCAACTAGGACCGCGATAGGCGCTAGCAAGGCAGGTTGCAGCCTTTTCCGACTCAATTCTGGATGGACCGTGTTCAGCTATTCTTCAATCTAGGGTTTCGAAAATGCTATTGCGCAAAAACTAAATAGTAATGCAATGGGGATGTTCATTTAGATCTTTCCTGTCAGTATCTAGAGTGGAGTCTGGAGATAGGGGCGCCGGTGAGGTGGCGGGGTCTAATGCGAGGTCATACAGCCGTCGCAGACTCAAGGACCGAACCAGCCAAAACTGGTGAAAAGCCTGCAGATCAAGACTTTATGACCATCAGCATCAACCAGCGCGGGCAAGAAGACCTAACCAAGATCATATTCGACCGCGACGGTCGGCTCCCAACACTGATCTCCTCCCAATCAGCCGCCGCCTACTGGGTTGAAACACTGCCAGACAGAGTCGGAGCCGATTCACTCGTAAGCCGCCTCAACAACGGCCACCGAATCCATATCGGAGACTTCGACATGCGCAAAGCCACCGCCCCCACCACCCCAGACGACTAAGACTAACGGTCCGGGCCGACGCACCCCTCGGCCCGGTACCAACTACCCGGGACACGACAGTACCGAGTCCCCAGAACACCGGGGTACCAAAAACTCGCATCTGACAGTTAAAGGCCCTTAGTCATAGCTTTGAGGGCTTCGACGTGACGAATATAGGCGTGGGTGCCAGCTGTGGTAAGTGTGACCCACACGGTGTCCTTGGCGCGTGTGGAGCCGTATTCCCGGGTGCGGCTAATATAGCCGCGGTCTTCGAGGTGCTTTAACTGCTTGGAAAGTGTATCGGCGGGGAGCTCGGTCAACTCGGCGAGCGTGCTGTACTTCATTTGCCGACCGTCGGTGGCGCCGGCGGAGAAGAGCATGGCGCAGATCTTGAGCCGATTGATGGGGTGGATGACTGGGTCCAGCTCAGGGGTCTGGTGAGATGTTTGCCTAGACATTGATGCCCTTTACGGCGGCGTTGCTGTTCTCGTAGAGCATCCAGGCTGTCGCGCCAGTAACTATGACTCCGCAAGCGATCATCCACGGCCACGTGTCGGGGGTCGGTGTAGTTGACATGATCATGGCGAGGGGGAGGCATACGCGCGACCACGTCGCGCGGTCGTTGCTTGGCCCCCTGTTTGGATTGGGCCGCACGAAGGGATTCGCAATCTTGTCTTTGAGGAGGAATCCAAAAATCAAGGTCGGTATAAAGATGGCAAGGGTGTACCACCAAGACAGCTTGGACAGCGCGAGGCTGCTGTTCAGAAGACTGAAATGGTAGCGGTGTGGTGAGTATCTGGTAGCGCCTGAGTGAGTATCCGGTAGCGGTGTCTCACTCAGGCGTTGTTGGTGGTTATGCGTTGGTGGTGAGGCGCATGTTTGGGCCTTCGAGTGTGATGATCTCGGCGCCGGAGACGAGTCGGTTGAGGATTGACTCGGAGATCACGGCATCGGGGATGGACTTGTACCACTCCAGTGGGGTGAATTGTGAGGTCACTATCGTTGAGACTTTGCCTTCTCGTCCGGCGAGGATGTTGAGAAGTTGGTGCGCGGTCGCGGCATCAATAGGTGTGGTGAGGAAGTCATCTAAGACCAGGACGTCGACGTCGTGGAGGTGCTGGATGAACTTCAGCCGTTTGGGGGGCCAGGCCCCCATTCCAGATGGAATGTGCTCATAGTCAGTGACATAGGCCCCACGCTTATGCGAAACCCGGTGGGTTGCTACGGTTGTCCCCTGGTCAAAGACGGTCAAGACTTGCCCGGTGATGCGCACATCGACAGTGCGGCCAACAAGCTGGTGCGGGACGGAGTAGCGCACGGTTGGAACCGTGATATGGAAATCTGGGGCTACTTTCGCACGCTTCCACTCGGTGTGCTGCCACGGGGTTGCCGGCAGATCGGCAAGCAGACGCTGTTCGTGTGCTTCAAAGAGATCCCTGCGGCTTGACTGCTGACTGCGAAACGGCACGGAGGTGTTGATCGCGTCGACCAAGCCCACAATCTTTCCGTTGAGCTCGTCCAAGTCAACACACTGGTGGCCCTCAAGGACGTGGATGACTTTGTGCGT
>NZ_LAYQ01000013.1 GCF_000988205.1 Corynebacterium minutissimum
ATTCACCCCACTGGAGTGGTACAAGTCCATCCCCGATGCCGTGATCTCCGAGTCAATCCTCAACCGACTCGTCTCCGGCGCCGAGATCATCACACTCGAAGGCCCAAACATGCGCCTCACCACCAACGCATAACCACCAACAACGCCTGAGTGAGACACCGCTACCGGATACTCACTCAGGCGCTACCAGATACTCACCACACCGCTACCATTTCAGTCTTCTGAACACCGGTTTTCGGTCAATGAACCTCGACCACCTCACCAGCTGTCTGAAGGTGCCGAAAGCGGCCTCCAACAACATGAGCGTAAACAGTCCGATGATGCCGGCGGCAAGCGTGGGCGGGTTGCCTACGATGACGCGTCCCGAAACCGCACCAAACATAATGATGATGACAGCATCTGAGGCCGTGATAGACGTCAGCACCCGACTACCGAAAAGCTTGACCAAGAGCATGAAAGCCAAGTAGATGCCCAGCGTTGCGAACATCACCACCGGGATGCGGTGAGGCTCGATGCCGAGCTGATACATTGCCTCGCGTCCAAATAGCCTCAGTGTATCCACAGCTTCCCACCATACCTTCCGCATGCGAAAAGCCCGCACCTCAGTGCGGGCTTTAGGAACGAGACTGACTAGATGTTGAACTGCTTGCGCAACTGCTCAATCATCTGCTGTACCGGAGCCGGTAGCGCGCCTGCCGGCAGGTTAATAGCGCCAATCACAGCGGCAATGGCAGCGGCAATCGCTACGGTGATCCCCACGCCCAGGCCAACGGAGGACGCTACATCCTTGTTGGAGCCGTTATCCTTCGGATCCTTCGGGTTCTCTGGGTCCTTCGGGTCCTCGTCGTTACCCGCGCCCTCAAGGGTGATAGGCAGGACAGCCTTAGTACCAGCATCCGTGGTGATGGACAGCTTCTGCTCGCCCTCTAGGCCCTCCGGGATGGTGAGCTTGACGGTTGCGCGGCCACGCTCGCCAAACTGCTCATCACCCGGCTGTGCTGCGTTATCAATGCCTGCCTCAGCCTTAGCGTCACCCAGTGCAACGGTGACCTTCTTAGCCTGCGGCTCCTCAGCGTTGGAGTAGTTCAGGGAAGACAGGTCAATGGTAATCTCGCTGCCCGGCTTCAGGTCCCCCTCAATGTGAGCACCGATCTGACCCTGGCCGGTGCGGACCTTGGACTCTCCGGACGCAATGTAGTCAATCATCGCCTGGGTGTCCATGTAGCCAACGTCATTGCGGTTCTTGATGGAACCGGGCTCGAAGAAGCCATCGCCGCCGGCCTCCGTCTCGCTGGAGGCAAGGAAGGAGGACAGAGCAATGCTGTAGTTCTTCTCCGGGTCAATCGGTTCACCGTTAATGGTGACAGACTTAACGCGCTTGCCCTGCTCAGCCTTCTGGTCGTAGACAACGGTGACGTTGTTGGACAGGCCCAGAGCCAGGCGCGGGCGGGACTGGCCAGGCTTCCACTGGTTTTCCAGTGCGGTGATGAAGTCAGCTCCGCTGACCTCAGCGGTAATCACGGAGTTTCCGAAAGGCTGAACAGCAAAGATGTCCTGGTATGTAACGTCACCTTCCTTGAGGTCGGCGCGCACACCGCCCGCGTTCATGACGCCAATTTCGATGTCCTTGCCCGCCGGCTTGGCTAGAGCGTAGCGCTGACCTTCCGCAATGAAGTTGTTAAGGGTGGACTCCACACCGCGGTTGGAACCGGTGTCCTTGCCCTCATCGGAGCCGCGGTACATGGCCTTCTCGGTGGTACCAGCAGTCTTGGCACCCTCAATCTCCGCTACTTTCTTTGCTTCCTCGACGACCTTAGCTACCTCGGGGTCGTCTTCGAGGCCCTGCAGCTGGGCGAAGACCTCTGCGTCGGCCACGTCGTACTGCTTGAGATCAATCTTGGTGATCTTCTTCTCGGCCTTGTCGAAGGTGATGTCGGCGTCGTTAAGCACCTTGCCGTACTCGTAGCCCTGTGCCCAGTACAGCGGCAATGCGCCCTCACGGGCAACCTCGCCCTGGGTCTTGACGTGAGTATCACCGCCAAAGAGGATGTCCACATCCTTGTTGAAGCCCTCAGCGAACTGCTGAGCATCCTCGTGCATGAGCGCCACAACAACCTCGGCCTCGCCGGATTCCTTCAGTCGGCTGGCTTCCTTATTGGTGGCCTCGACCGGGTCGGAGAACTCGACGCCCGGGATGGACGCAGCAGACACCTTGTACTTGGTGTTCTCAGTGACGGTACCAACGAAGCCCACCTTCACGCCGTCTACCTCCTTGACGAAGGAAGCATCGAGCAAGGGCTTGCCATCCTTGGTGACGTTGGCGCCCAGGATCGGGAAGTTGGACTGGTCCTTGATACGGCCCATAAGATCCTTATCGCCCTTGTCGAACTCGTGGTTGCCCACGGCCGTGACATCGAGATTCATAGCATTGAGGGCCTCGTTGGTGTACTTGTCCTCAGAAATCGCAGACACGAAAGCGGAACCGCCAACGTTATCACCGGAGGAGGTCAA
Source organism: Corynebacterium minutissimum (assembly GCF_000988205.1). Classification (GTDB taxonomy): domain Bacteria; phylum Actinomycetota; class Actinomycetes; order Mycobacteriales; family Mycobacteriaceae; genus Corynebacterium; species Corynebacterium hiratae. The sequence goes on from NZ_LAYQ01000013.1 coordinate 2,512, forward strand.
GGCGTACTCCTGGTCCTTGTTGACGGCCTTGATGAGCGCAGCCATGCGAGCAGCACCCATCTCGGAGTAACCAACCAGTTCCTCGGTTTCCTTATCAAAGTTTTCGGCCAGCTCAAGGTGGCCGTGGAAGTCGGTGAAGTTGGTGACGGAGATGGTCACCTGGTCGGCCTCAGCGGCGAAGGCAGGTGCGCCGGAGACGGCAACGGCGGTAACGGTGGTGGCGGCCAACAGCTGGCCAAAGCGGCGGAAATTCACGTGGTACTCCTGAAGATGAGAGGAATCTTGTCCACGCGTTTATAACGCATCCATCACGGTTGCGCAGGGCTCGCTAACGCCTCCACCTGCACGTTTACTTAGCGTCTTCCCCGTTTTCATCCCAGCGCAACCCAGTGTTCAACCACACACCCCCGGTTGAGGGGGCGGTGGTTTAGCCGTGGGCTTCAGTTCGCCTAGGCGGTGACGCGGTAGACGTCGAAGACGCCCTCGGTGTTGCGCAGCGTCGTCATGAGCTGCCCCAGCTGCTTGGTATCGGACACCGAGAAGGTAAAGCGCACGGTCGCAATGTGGTCATCGCCGCGGTTGGACGTCATCGACAAAACGTTGAGGCTCTGTTCACTGAAGATCCGGGTCAGCTCAAAGAGCAGGCCCTGGCGGTCGATGGCCTCAAGTTGCAGTGTCGCAGAGAAAGCGCCGGAAGACTTCGGCCCACCGGCCCACTCCACCTGCATCATGCGCTCCGGCTCGGACTTCAGCTTTTCAGCGTTGGTGCAGTCAGCACGGTGCACAGACACCCCACCGCCGCGGGTAACGAAGCCAAAGATGGCGTCTCCTGGCACTGGCTGGCAGCACTTCGCCAGCTTCGCCATGACGTCTGGGCTTCCCTCCACCAGAATGCCGGTGCCGGATGCGGAATCCTTCGTATGCTGCGCGCGGGAGTTCTCCAGCTCGCTCAGCGGGGTGCGCGAAGCCAAGGCATCGACTGCATCGTCTTGGTCCCCAAAGAGAGCCATGAGCTGATTAGCAACGTGCTGCGCCGATACGTGGCCCGCGCCGATAGCGGTGTACAACGCATCCACGTCGGGATAGTGCAGCTGCTCGGCCACCTGCTTCATCGAGCTGGCGGTGAACAAGCGGTGCATGGGCAAACCACCGCGCTGCACCTCAGCGGCCAGGGCATCGCGCCCGGCTTCGAGGTGTTCCTCGCGGCGCTCCTTGGCAAACCACTGCCGCACCTTCGTCTTCGCCCGGGGCGACACCAGGAACTCCTGCCAATCCCGCGACGGTCCTGCGTTCGGGTCCTTAGAGGTGAAAATTTCCACCTTGTCGCCGGACTTGAGTTCAGACTCCAAAGCAACGAGCTTGCCATTAACCTTTGCGCCGATACACCTGTGCCCCACCTCGGTGTGCACAGCGTAGGCAAAGTCAACGGGGGTGGAACCAGCAGGCAGGTTAACCACGTCGCCCTTCGGCGTAAACGCAAAGATCTGCTTGGCGGTCAGGTCATAGCGCAAGGAGTCGAGGAACTCGTTGGGATCTGCTGCTTCCTTTTGCCAATCCAGCAGCTGGCGCATCCACGCCATCTGGTCGACTTCTTCCTGGTGGCCGGAATTCTTGCCCTTGGTTTCCTTGTAGCGCCAGTGCGCTGCCACGCCGAACTCCGCGTTGTAGTGCATCTCGTGCGTGCGCACCTGCACCTCAAGGGTGGATCCGCCCTCCGCAATTACGGTGGTATGCAGCGATTGGTACACGCCGAAGCGTGGTGAGGAGATGTAGTCCTTGAAGCGCCCCGGAAGAGCCTGGTACAGCGAGTGCACCACGCCGATCGCCGCGTAGCAAGAATTAATGTCATCGACAAGGATGCGAATACCGACGAGATCAAAAATCTCAGCGAAGTCACGTCCGCGCACAATCATCTTCTGGTAAATCGACCAGTAGTGCTTCGGGCGGCCCATCACCTCGGCCTCGATGCCGTTGGCCTTCAGCGCCTGGCTAACCTGAGCCTTGATTTCTTTGAGCGCTCGATCGCGCGAGGGTGCACGGTCGGCCACCATGCGTACGATTTCGTCGTACTTCTTCGGGTACAGGATGGCAAAGGCCAAATCCTCAAGTTCCCATTTGACGCTGGCCATTCCGAGGCGGTGAGCCAGCGGCGCGATGACGTCGAGAGTCTGGCGTGCCTTCTTAGCCTGCTTTTCCGGCGGGAGGAAGCGCATCGTGCGCATGTTGTGGAGGCGGTCGCACACCTTGATAACGAGCACGCGCGGATCAGTAGCCATTGCCACAATCATCTTGCGGATCGTTTCCGCTTCCGCAGCGGCGCCGAGTGCAACCTTGTCGAGCTTCGTAACACCATCGACGAGTCGGGCCACCTCAGGACCAAAATCACGAGTCAGATCCTCGAGCGAGTAGTCGGTATCCTCCACCGTGTCATGCAGCAACGCTGCTGCGACGGTCGTGGTGTCCATACCTATCTCCGCGGCGATGGTGGCTACCGCCAGCGGGTGCGTGATGTATGGCTCACCGGACTTGCGGAAAACGCCTTCGTGCAGACGCTGTGCCGTGGTGTAGGCGTTATTGAGTAGTTCCGCGTCGGCCTTCGGATGAAATTCCCGGTGAATGGACATCAGCGGGTCGAGCGCCGGATTGATCTTTACTCTGCCGCCCGTCAGCGAACGAGCCAGGCGGGCGGACATGCCGCGGACGCCGCCTGGCCGCCATGCAGTCTTGTCCTGCTTTTCAGTCGTCATGTCTGCCTCCGCGAAGTAGCTTAGGCATACAACCTTAGTCCTTTGTCCCCATCTGGTTGAGCACAATCAGCGGAGAACCTTCCAGGCGCTCGCGGCCCTCCAGTCCCTGAACCTCCAGAACCACGACATTGCCCACGACCTCTGCTCCTGCGGACTCCAGGAGCAAGGTGGCGCCGTGGAGAGTGCCGCCGGTGGCGAGGACGTCGTCGACAAGCACAATGCGCTTGCCCTTGATGTCGATGCCGCTGTTAGGGATTTCCAGCGCGGCGGTACCGTATTCCAGCTCGTACTCCTGGGTCAGCACCGGTGGCGGCAGCTTGCCTTTCTTGCGAATGGCCAAAATACCTACCCCCAACTTGTACGCTACGGCTGAACCCAGCAGGAATCCGCGCGCATCGAGCCCGCCGATCATGTCAGCACCGAGCTCCTTGCACGCCTCAGCCAAGCCATCGACAACGGCGGCGAAGGATTCAGCATCGGCCAACACCGGAGTCAGGTCCTCGAAAAGGATTCCTTCCTCCGGGAAATCCGGGACAAGGCGCACCTTGTCTTTCAGGGCTTGTGCTGCTGCGACGTAAATCTCGCTCACGACTCTTCCTTTGTTTCGGTTGCTTCATTTCGGGTATAGCCCCAGCGGTCGAGATTCCACCCGATACCCGCAGGGCCAGTGTAGGGCACCACGCCAGTCACAGCGCGATCAACGATGAAGGTTCGGGGCTGCGCGGCAATGGGAATAGACGGCAGCTCCTCCCAAAGCTCTTGTTCCAGTGTGCGTAAAGCCGCAGCGTTCTTCACACTGGCAGCGGGCGCGGAATACTCCCGCATCGGGTCGACGGCTCCAAGGTAGACGTCGATCTCCGGCAACCCCGTCGAGGGGTCGGCGTCCAGTTGGGCACGGGATACACGATCCCCCGAACGATCCTCCACCGTAATCCCGGCTGGTTCGCAGGCTGCGCGTAGCTCCTCCACCATCGCTTTATAGCGCGGGTTAGGTGCCAGGTATCCGACGCCGACCGTATAGCCAGCGAGGCCGGAAGCAGTGGCGGTGTCTACAGGGACTGTGGTGAGCGACGCCATTTGTGATGCCACCGAATCACTGGTGCTCACTGTCCGCACGGAGACGGCGGGTACCTCCACGCCGGATTCCTTTGCGGAAACTTCTGCCATGCGTTGTGCATCGACGCAGGCAGCGAAAGCGGCGCGTGCCCACGGCTGCGCGAAGGTGCCGGCTTCGGAGAAAACCAAAGTATCGGTCATGCCTCCCGCAACGGAGTTAACGTCGACCGGTTTTCCTTCTGCGTCCCGATTCAGCCACGACGGTGCCGCGGTAGGTGACTCGGCCACGCGCAACTCGTCCGAGGCCACAAATGCAGCCGCATCCGCCGTGTTCGGCAGCATGACGATCTCCTTCAGCGACGGCTTGTCGCCGTAGTAGTTGTCGTTGGCGGTGAGTACGATGGCGCCGTCGTCCTCGACGCGATCAATGCTGTAAGGACCAAAGGAAATCTGTAGCTCGGGATCGAAACGGCCTGGTTCGGTAGAAAACCCCTCGCGCCACGCCTCCGCCACAGGCTGCAAGGTCGTCACGTCGTAGGCGTGAAGCGCCGCGTTGAGCTCCTCCATGCTGAGCTCTGCTCGCTTAGCTAACGCGTGGGCGGGCACCACCGTGCCCGGCCCAAACAGGTAGCGCCAGCGCGAACCAGCATCTGGGTTAAACCAGACGGTGAACTTCTTACTATGCGGTGCACACTCCATCTCGGCTATGTCTTCCGCCAACGGGAGGTGGGAGCCAAAGGTCTCGCTCAACTGCCCGGCGATATACGCCAAAAGGTAGTCATCACATGTGACAGGTTCTCCGTCGGCAAAGCGTGCCTGCTCCGTGAGCGTGAAGTCCACACGAGCGCCGACGCCCTCGCTCTCGGCCGGAACGTACTCAGCATCTGCCAGATCCGAGTTCGGAACCATCTGCCCAGCCGGGCCTGGCACGTACAACGCAGGGAACACGCGGCTGGCAAGCTGCGCGGCGCCCGCAGCTTCGCCCCAGTCAGAAGCCGCATTGCTGGTGGCGATGCGGGCGTCGCTCAGTACTGCGAAGCGCGGCGGCGGGACATCCTTGCCTGCCCTGTCCTCCTTCGCTCCACACGCAGAAACGGTAAGAGCAACAGCGAGCAGTGCCGCAACTGATGAGGCGCGCACGATTTAGCGCCCAGGACGCCAGGACGCGCCACCGGACTCCTCGCCGCGCGGCTTCGTTGCGGGCTCGGAGGCCGTGGATGGGGAAACTGCTGCCGGGGATACCACAGTGCGCGCAGGCTTCGGTGAATCATCGTCGGCGTCGTCTGCGTCCCCGCCTTCCGCCCGATAAGCGGCGACCTCAGCGTTATGCTTCTTGACGCTCTTGCGCTGGTTCGACAATGTCACCAGCAGCGTCGTTGCGAGGAAGATGGAAGAAAAGACGCCTTCGATAACGCCGATGAACTGGACCAGAGCCAGATCGCGCAGGGTACCGATACCCATCAACCACACAGCGACGACGAACAAGGCGATAATCGGCAGCGCGGAAATGACCGAGGTAGAGATAGAACGCATCACGGTCTGGTTGATGGCCAGGTTGGTGAGATCGGCATAGGTCTTCTTACGCTGGCCCTCCAGCCCACTCGTATTTTCATCTACCTTGTCAAAGACAATGACGGAGTCGTAGAGGGAGAAAGTAAGCACAGTCAGCAGGCCGATAATGACCGCCGGTGAAACCTCAATTCCAAAGAGGGCGTAGATACCAGAGATGAAAACACCGTCAAAGATAAGGGCGAGGATAGCGGCAAAGGCCATATCACGCTGCAGGCGAACCGCCACGTAGATAGTGGCGAGCACCAGGAAGACCGCCATGGCGATGACCATTCGCTTGGTAATCGAGGCACCCCACGATTCCGATACCGTCGAGGAACCGATCGCGTCCGGGCTGGGCTTGCCGTTTTCATCCTTGACGTGGAACTCTTCGAAGATGGCCTGGCGTGCCCGATTCACCTGATCCTGGGACAGGCGCTCGGAGGTGATTTCCAATGTCTCCGAGGAACCGGCGCCCACAATCTGCACCAGCTCCGGTGTGACACCGGTGGCATCCTTGAAGGTTTCCTCTACCTGCTCGGTGCTGAGGTCTCCCGCCGGCATGTTGAGCTTCGTACCGCCTTCAAAGTCAAGGGACAAGTTAAAGCCGCGGAGCGCAATGGCCAAAATGGACGCGATGAGCAGCACGCCGGCGATGGTGTACCAGGTTTTGGCCCGGCCCACGAAGTCGAATCCGCTGCCGTCCACGTAGAGACGGTCAAAGCGGGAAATCTTGCGGTTAGTGGTTTCGACAGCCATGTTTACTTCTCCTCATCCGCAGCGGTAGCAACGGGGTTCTTGGCCGGTTTGGCATAAAAGCCGCGTTCACGGCGCTCCTCCACAAGGTTGTAGATGCCACCAAGGCCATTCATGGATGGTTTAGCGAAGGCCGGGCGGCTGCCGAGGAGCTGCATGAGCGGTGCCATGATCAGGAAGGATACGACGAGGTCGAAGATCGTGGTCAGCCCCATGGTGAAGGCAAATCCCTTGACCGCACCGATGGACAGGAAGTAGACCACGACGGAACCGATCAGGGTAACTGCCTTACCCGTGACGATCGTTGCACGGGAGCGTTCCCAACCCGTGCGGGTAGCGGAGCGGAATGTGCGGCCGCCCAAGAGCTCATCCTTCATGCGCTCGTAGTAGACCACGAATGAGTCAGCCGTGGCGCCGATACCGATGACCAAGCCCGCCATGCCAGACAGGTCCAGCGAGTAGCCAATCCACCGGCCCAACAGAACCAGAGCGCCATAGAGCAGGACACAGGTGGCGATGAGCACCAGCAAGGCCACGGCGGACAGTGCGCGGAAGTAGTAGATGGAATACAGGGAGACCAAAATCAGGCCGACAATACCCGCAATAAGCGCTGCCTCAAGAGCTGCCTTACCCAGTGACGGAGGCACGGTTTCCACCGTTCCGCCCGGCTCGCCGTTAGCGCCCGTAAAGGACAACGGGAGCGCACCGTAGCGGAGGTTGTTGGCCAAGTTCTGGGCTTCTTCCTGCGTGAAATCACCCGTGATGGACGTGGCAGAACCCACCGGAGTCGCACCCTGGATAACCGGTGCGGAAATAACGGCGGAGTCAAGAGTGATGGCCACCTGCTTCTGCAGGTACTCCTGCGTCAGGGTGGACCACGTCTGAGAGCCGTTGGGGCCGTCGCCAGTCTTGAATGCGAAGCTGATCTCCATCTGGCCGGTTTGGCCGTTGAGACCGCCCTGAATTGGGGATTGGGTATCGATTTCGTTACCGGTCAGGCGGGTACCGTGTGGATCCTCAATGCCATCCAGCAGCGGAGCCGGCATCAGGATATAGGGCTGCTGGTTCGAGTAGTCACACGCCACGAGCGGCTTTGCCGGATCGTCCGTGCCGGCCAGCGGATCGGAATCGGCATCGCACCGCATCAGGCCCAGGGCCGCGGTTTGAACGGTGGGATCCTCGGACTGACGGTCCTTGAGAAGAACCTCGTTAACCTGGTCGCGACGTTCGGTTTCTTCCAGAGAGTTTGCTGGGTCCGGAAGCGGCTTTTCGCTCACGGTCGGGGCCGGAGACTTCTTCGCGTCCTTGTTTTCTTCCTTCTTATCCTCACCCTGGGCAGCATCGGCGCTCTGGTTAAGCGCGTCGTGGATAGAGGCCAGTGCGTCATTCGCCTGCTCCGGTGCCACGACGCCGAACTTGACCCAGCGGTTCGCCATATCCGTCATGGTCTTTTCAAGCTTGTCCAAGTCCGGCATCGGCTGTTCACCCACTGGGCGGAACAGCAGCTGCGAGGTTTGGCCTACAGCCTGCGCCTGGGAAGCGTCTTCGCCCGGCACCGTAATGACCAGGCTAGAGCCGCTGATAACGACCTCAGAGCCGGAGACGCCCATACCGTTGACACGCTGCTCCAGGATGTTGCGTGCCTGCTGCAGCTGATCCTGGGTGGGGTCTTCGCCCTGCGGAACGAGGGTTACTCGCGTACCGCCCTGCAAATCAATGCCGAGCTTGGGAGTCGGCGATTTATCGCCGGTTAGGAAGATAAGGGCGTAAACCACAATGACGATGAGCACAAAGAGCGCCATTGCTCGTCTGGGCCATTGCCGTTGACGGCTGCTAACGCCACCACGTTTCGAAGCGGACACAAAGATCTCCTGTGTTGTGAGGAACAGGGCTAAAAATCATGGGTCATGGCAGCCACTGCCACGCACGTGCTGAGTGTCGCGGCGCCACCATGACTAAAGCACAGTCCATCATCGTACGTCATGGACCGGCATAATCCTTAACAGGTTTAAGGTGAGGCACCCGCAGTGTGACGAGTGCAACTTGTTTTAGAGCTTCGGAAAGCGTTCGTCCTCACCCTCCTCCGGCTCAGCCGCTGCTTCGTTCTGGGAAGCAATCGGCTCCGCGGAGCGCACGATGGCCATGGTGTCGAAGGTCATCACCGTGCCGTCCTTGACTCGCAAATCAACCTGTTCACCGCGGGCCTCCACCACGGTTCCGTGCAGGCCACCGGCCGTAATCACGTCTAAGCCTGGGCGCAACGAGGACTGGAGCTCCTTCATCTGCGCTTGGCGCTTGCGCTGCGCGCGCATGGACATGAAGCTCGGCAAAATGACGAGGACGGCGAGAACAAGGAGAAGAATAAGTTGGGTTCCGTTCATAAAAGGCCAGTGTGCCAGACCTGCCCGCCTCCCGGCCAATTGCCGGGACGATTAGAAGAGTGTCCCGCCGACAGTTCCTTCGGGCGCCTCAAGGCCCAGGTGCTGCCAGGCCGCTGCCGTGGCAACACGGCCACGCCCGGTGCGGGAGATCATTCCGGCGCGCACGAGGTAGGGTTCGCAGACCTCCTCGACGGTTGACGGTTCCTCGCCCACCGCAATAGCCAACGTATTAACCCCCACGGGTCCACCGCCGTGTCCCTTAATGAGGGCCTCGAGCACCGCGCGGTCAAGACGGTCCAGCCCACGTTCATCAACGTCGAAGACCCGAAGCGCTGCCTGGGCAGCTGCCACATTAATGTGCCCATCTCCGTTGACCTCGGCATAGTCGCGCACACGACGCAACAGCCGGTTAGCAATACGCGGCGTCCCGCGCGATCGGGAGCCGATCTCCACCGCGGCATCCTGGTCGATATCAACCTCCAAGATTCGCGCTGCTCGGGTAATCACTCGGGTGAGGTCCTCGGTATCGTAATACTCCATCTGCGCGGTGAAACCGAAGCGGTCACGCAACGGACCAGTCAGCATGCCCGCGCGCGTCGTCGCTCCCACCAGAGTAAAAGGTGGGATTTCCAGCGGGATGGAGGTCGCCCCAGGGCCTTTGCCCACGATGACATCGATGCGGAAATCCTCCATTGCCATGTAGAGCATTTCTTCCGCGGGACGGGCGATGCGGTGAATTTCGTCGATGAAGAGCACGTCACCTTCCATGAGATTCGACAGCATCGCGGCCAAGTCTCCGGCCCGCTCCAGTGCGGGGCCGGACGTCATGCGCAGGGAACTTCCCAGTTCTTGAGCGATAATCATCGCCATCGTGGTCTTGCCCAGCCCAGGCGGGCCGGAGAGCAACACGTGATCCGGGGTGACACCACGGTTTTTCGCGCCATTGAGCACGAGCGATAGCTGTTCGCGCACCTTGGGCTGGCCGATGAATTCATCGAGGGATTTCGGGCGCAGTGAGCGCTCAATATCGTGCTCGCCTTGTTGCTCTGTGGCGTCCACATCCTGGTTACGCTGCGGAGGCGAGGTTAAATCCATCCCCTCCGGCAGCTTAAACTCAGTGCGTTCTACATCTGACATGTCGTCCACTCTCCCCTATTTTTTGGCCCCGAGTTGGTTGAGGGCTGCTCGCAGCACCACCGGCGTCGCCGCATCGGGCTGCTCAGCCACTACCGATTCCACCACCGGTCGAGCCATCTTGTCTGTAAAGCCCAACCCAATAAGCGCCTCAACGACATCCTCCACCACGGGGCCGGCAGCCGCAGGGGCGGAGGCCGCAGGATCAGCACCGTCCGTGGGTGCAAACGCCTGCACCTTCTCCTTGAGTTCTAGGATCAAGCGTTGCGCCACGCGCTTTCCTACCCCCGGGATTTTCTGCAGCCGTGCAGCCTCCTCCCCCGCAATTGCTTGGGCCAAATCACCTGCGCTCATCACGGACAACGCGGCTAGAGCCAGTTTGGGCCCCAGCCCAGAGACCGTCTGGAGGACGTGAAACATGTCGCGGTCATCCTGGCTGGTGAACCCGTACAGCGTCATCGAATCTTCTTTCACCACGAGCGTGGTCATGACTCGGGCTTCCTCACCACGCTGGAGCGTGCCCAGTGTGGCTGGGGTGGCCAGCACCTTGTATCCCACGCCGGCGCATTCGAGCACGGCATGATCAAGCTGGATGTCGAGGACAGTTCCGCGCAAAGATGCAATCATTAATCAGGTTCCTTGGTTCGAGTGGATGTACCACATAGCTTAAGAGGTCGTCTTCGCTGCCCGAGAAACGGACGCGGTGCGTGGTGAGGTGCCGCGCACACCGCTCGTTCGTGCCCCAGCCCCCACGCCAGCACTCGGATCACCCCCGCTCATCCATGCCAGGGCCGGCGCACGCCAGCAGTGGCAGACAGCAAGGGCCAAGGCATCCGCAGCGTCCGCTGGCTTAGGCGACTCGCTGAGCCCCAGAATTCGGGTGATCATGGCGGTCATCTGCTTCTTATCAGCGCGCCCGTTGCCCGACACCGCCTTCTTCACCTCCGAAGGGGTGTACATGTGTACTGGGATGTCGCGCTCTGCGGCTGCAAGCACCAAGACCCCGACTGCGTGCGCGGTCTGCATCACGGTTGACACCTGACCGCGTTCGAATACGCGCTCGAGCGCCACGACATCCGGCTTATAGTCATCCATCCATTCCCGGACCGCGACTGACAGCCGCTTAAGGCGCTCTCCCAGATCCTTGTCACTGGGCGTACGGACGACGCCCACGGCGATGGGAATGACCGCGCGCCCACGTCCGGCTTGGACAACAGACAGGCCACAACGCGTCAGACCGGGATCAATACCCATGACACGCAACCCCTCCAAGTTCACGGCTGCCTCCTCGCCCTTTTTATTCTCACCCTATACAACCACTTGTTTATGTAGAAACAGTGTACACACATGTGTTCTAGTGCAGGCAGTCCCCCGAGCCGAATACACTCCCTCAGATTGTGGGGCGTAGAGTGGCGCGCATGTCTCAACATCCTAATGGCTTTTCTGAGTTCATTCGTTCCCGCCATTCCGCGCGCGCGTTCCTTCCGGACCCCATCCCCGCAGAGGTTATAGAACAGGTGCTGATCGACGCCCAATCCGCCCCCTCCAACTCCAATACCCAACCCTGGAATGTGCACCTGGTTGGCGGTACGGCATTGCAGGACTTGAGCGCCGCTCTCATTGCTGAGTTCGATAAGAATGGAATCAACCCGGACTTCACGATTGACTACGGTCAGGGCGTCCACCTGCAGCGCTCGCAGGCCTTAGCAGCCAAGATGTACGGTCTCCTCGGTATTGCGCGCGAGGATAAGGAAGCGCGCACGGAATTTGTCCGTGAGAACCTTCGCTTCTTCGGCGCCCCACACACGGCTTTGCTCTTCATTCCCCCAATGGGCGACCGTATCCGCGCTGCCTTTGATCAAGGTACCTATGCGGAGAATTTCTTGCTCTCGCTTCAGGCGCACGGCTACCGCGGTGTCCCGCAAGGCATGATTTCACTCCTCGCCCCGACCGTCCGTGAATTCCTCGGAGTGGACGAGGAGCACAAGCTTGTCACCGCCCTGACCTTCGGCATTTGCAGACGAGTCCAGTCCTGTGTTCAACACAGCCCCGGGCCGTGCCCCGCTGTCAGAGACGGTAACTGCTCATGGCATAGAAGACCTCAAGCTCGACTAGCCGCGTTAGTCCTCGTCCAGCTGGGCGAGGACCTCTTCGCTCAGGTCCATGTTGGTGTAGACGTTCTGGACATCGTCCGAGTCCTCAAGAGCGTCGATGAGGCGGAAGATCTTACGGGCATCATCTGCCTGCAGCGGTACCTCGACTGAGGCGCGGAAGTCGGTATCGGTGTCATCGACCTCGATATCGGCGGCAACGAGAGCCTCGCGCACGGCGGGGATATCACCCGGCGCACAGGTAATCTCAAACTTCTCGCCATTGTCGTTGACCTCTTCGGCGCCGGCTTCCAACACAGCGAGCAGGACATCGTCCTCATTAAGCTCGCCCTTTTCCACCAACACCAAGCCGGTGCGGGCGAACATGTATGCCACGGAGCCGGACTCGCCGAGGTTGCCGCCGTTCTTGGTCATGGCGGTGCGCACGTCCGTCGCCGCGCGGTTGCGGTTATCCGTCAAGCACTCGATGAGCATGGCGACACCGTTCGGGCCATACCCCTCGTACATCACGGTTTCCCAATCGGCACCGCCTGCTTCTTCGCCGGATCCGCGCTTGCGGGCGCGCTCAATGTTGTCGTTAGGAACAGAGGCCTTCTTGGCCTTCCTAATCATGTCATCAAGGGTTGGGTTTGCGGCGGGATCACCGCCACCGGTGCGGGCGGCCACCTCGATATTCTTAATCAGCTTGGCAAATTCCTTGCCACGCTTGGCATCGTTCGCCGCCTTCTTGTGCTTCGTTGTTGCCCATTTAGAGTGGCCTGCCATGTCATTCCTTTCGATGTGGCTATATAAAAAGCTTGTAGAAACTGCTGCAATTATACGGCCTTGTCCTGGATCCACCGGAACAGGGGTCCGCGCGTGCGTCTCGCACGCCGTGGTGCTGACCCCCGGTGGCTAAACGTTTTGCCAATTCCCGTTGGCGCTTGAGCCTTCGGCGTCCGGATGCAGGATGCGCGTCAGGCCCTCCTGCATCGCCACGGCCAGTAGCTCGCCGCGCTGATTGAAGATCTTGCCCTCTGCTAGCCCCGTCCCGGTTTGTGCTGAGGGGCTGGACTGCGAATACAACATCCACTCATCCACTCGAACTGGCCGCAAGAACCACAGAGAATGGTCCAGGCTGGCTAGCTGAATCCTCTCACCCTGGTGCGGAAGCAATGCTGTACGAATCAGCGTCATGTCCGACATATACAGCAGCGCCGCCTGGTGGAGGGACTGGTCGGCAGCGGTAAGAAGGTCACCGGTGTTACGGAACCAAATGTTCCTAAACCCGGCACCGGTGGTTTCCGCGGCAACCGCGTCGCGGTCCGCGTCCGGGACAAGCCGCACGTCCCAGTCCTCCCACTCTTTCAAGATGATTCGGGTGGAATAGGGAGAGTCCTTAATACTCTCCGGTGGCGGCACCTGCGGCATGTCTGCTTGGTGCTCAGGGCCACTGTCCCCTGGCGCTTGGAAACCGGCGCTGAGCATGAAGATCAAGCGATCGTTTTGAAAGACCCGCACGTGGCGGTGCGCAAAAGAGCGGCCATCCCTAATCCGCTCAACTCGGATGGTAGTGGGTGCGCCAGAATCGCCCGGCCCCACGAAGTAGCAATGCATGGAGTGGGCAAACTTGTCGTCAACGGTGAGCTGCGCCGCGCGGAGCGCCTGCGCCATGGTTTGCCCGCCAAAGGTGCGCGTAATGAGCGATGGAACCACAGGGCCGCGGAACTCGTCGTCGCCGATTCGCTCGAGGTCGACCGCCTGGGCCACCGTTGCCATGTCTTACTCCCTTCCTTGTGCGTTGTAGCGTTCGCCGCGATATGGCGCCCGCCACACTAACCCCGACTATCCTACTCACGTGCTGATCCACCCCCGGAGGTTGCGTACTATATTCCGCATGACTTCAACCACGCCGCACAGCGTGCACCGCGTAGCCGCTTACCTGGAAATGGTCACGTGGGGATTGCTGATCCTCTCGATGATCCTCAAGTACTCGGGCACCACCGCAGCACTCACCCCACTTGCGGGAGGTATCCACGGCTTCGGCTTCCTGTGCTTTTTGCTCATGACGGCCCTGGTGTGGATCAACAACCGGTGGCCATTGGGTATCGGGATCCTGGGCCTGGTTGTCACCGTGATTCCTTTCGCAGCCTTGCCTTTTGCGCTGTGGGTGTCGCGGCGCGGGCTCGTTGCTGGTCCGTGGCGGTTTAGCGATGACGCGGAGCCGCAGAATTTCTTCGACAAGCTCTTAGCCCAGGCAGTGCGCCACCCCGTCCGCACCGCGCTCATCGCGCTGCTCGTCGTTGCCGTAGTGTTTAGCATCCTTCTCTTTTTGGGCCCACCCGTCGACGTCGAATCCGCCATTGAAAATAATCGCTAAAGTCCCGACTATCTGGCTGGGTGGGTGCTGGCACGCCTTTTCCTTATCTACCTACTCGTCAACGAAACGGGTCCGCTCGGGGATGTCCGGTACTACCTCGCGGGCGTATACGGGGATAACCCCCGTGACATGACGGAATATCCCCAGGTGGGCACCTGGCCCAGCGTCCTCCTTGCGTGGATTACCGGCGACGACTTCGAGGCCTATGCCATCGGCTTTACGGCAATGGTGCTGCTTGCCGACGGCGCATTCCTCGCCCTTCTCCTACGTCATCACCGTTCCAACCCCGGGGCATATAGCGCCGGATGGTTTTGGGTGTTCTTTGGCACGGCGGCAGGCCACGTCTTCGCGTGGCGGCTCGATCTCTATCCTGCCTTGCTGGTTGCCGGCGCGGGCGCGCTTCTGGCTACCCGCCCGCGGCTCGCCTCAGCTTTGTTGGCGTGGGCCACCGCCGCGAAGCTGTGGCCGGGGGTCCTCGCTGCCGGGCTTGTCGGGAGAGCAAACTCCCGCGATACCTGGCAGCGGCTGGCCGCGTTCTTTGGAAGTCTCGTTGCCCTGTGCCTCGGTGTAGCAGCGATGACCAGCGTGGATAGGGTTCTATCCCCGTTGACGTATCAAGGTGAGCGCGGCCTCCAGATTGAGTCTCTAGCCGCTACGTGGTTCGTGTACCAGGCGCATCGCCATCCTAATGTGTGGACGATGGGATACGCGGCCTCGAAGAGCTATGAGATCTCCGGTCCCGGCGTCGACACGGCACTCGCTATCAGCACCATCGCGACGGGCGCGGCCCTCGTGTGGTTCGTGGGCGTAGCATTCGTGCACTTTCTACGGGGGTTCTGGAGCCCACATTCCACCGTGGTCTTTTTCATCGCGGCGATTCTGCTTCTCATCGCAACGAATAAAGTCTTCTCCCCGCAGTACATCGTGTGGCTCGGGCCGATACTAGCGGTGGCGCTTCGCTCCCCCGTCCCCAAGTCAACCGGCGGGCAACGCCAAAGGGCCGCCGATATCAAAGGGGTACGCACCATCATGGCCATCCTCGCCGTGGGAACAGCGGCTTTGGGAACCGTCATCTACCCCTATGGCTATGACTACATCTGGTTCTATGTCGGTGAGGACCCCAACCCGGTGTATGCCCTTGTACTGCGCAACCAGCTCATCCTCGTCATGGCTGTACTGGCTCTCTACTGGCACCGCCTCGAGTATCGCGCAGCGCGAGCAGCTCACATGTCGATCTGACTTAGTTCGAAAAACTCAGGCAGCTTCGCCGTTCCCCCCAAGCGCAGCAGCTTGACAGCGGGGCGCAACCGCAACGCACGAGTATCGCTGACTGCTTCGTTGTAGAAGCGGTGAGCTAGGTGAATGCGCCCTTCCGCGTCGGCAAGCAAGGCCGGGCGTGATTCAAAGCGCTGCTGGATGGCTGCGGACAACTCTCGCTCCCGGGTGGCACGCTCATCGAAATTCCCCTGTGCTAGCTCGGTAGACTCCGCCCTCGCCGCAATGCCCTCGAGCTCCGGCGCCAGCGCGCTCACGACCGCCGCACGGCGGTCGAGCGTGGACTCCAACTGCGCTAACGCCGCATCGGTGCGGATGTGGAGGGAGTTGAGCCGCTGTGCTGTGTACAGGGCCCACATTCCGAGCACAATCGCCAGAGCAAGGATGATGACAACTTCGATCGGCATTTAAGACACACGCACCTTTGTTCCGTCCGCTACCGTTTCATAGACGCGCATTACGGCTGCGGCCACATGGTCCCAATCGTATTCGCGAGCCCTCTCCATTCCCGCTGCGGTCAAGGCGTGTCGCTTGTCGGAATCACTCACCACATCGTGCAGCACGCGGGCTAGATCCGCGGCATCACCGTTACGGAACAAAGCACCGGCGGGTGTGTCCGAATCGACGTTGCACACCGCGGCGAAGGCCTCCAAATCTGAAGCCACGACCGCGCAGCCGGCGGCCATTGCCTCGACGAGGACGATGCCGAAACTTTCGCCGCCTGTATTGGGCGCCACATAGATATCGGCGCGTCCGAGGATGGCTGCTTTCTCGGCATCGCTGACCCGCCCCACAAAGTCAACCCCTGGGGCGCTTCGCGGGTGCCCTCCTCCCATGACCGTCACGCGGACGGGCTCTGGGAGAAGCGTCAGGGCTTCGAGAAGAATGTCCAACCCCTTGCGCGGTTCATCGAGGCGCCCCAAAAACACGATTTCAATCTCCGAATCGCGTCGCTCACGCTCAGCTCGCTCCCGCTCGCGGGCATACACGGAGGTATCCACGCCATTGGGGATAAGCACGGGGTCACCGCCAAGCTGCTCCACCTGCCAGCGCCGCGCCATCTCCGAGACCGCGATCCCGCCCCGGACCGTTTCCAGATATGGGCGCAGGAAAGGCTTAGCTAGGGTCAGCGCGAGAGAACTGGAGGCGGATGCATGGTACGTCGCCACGATCGGCCCGCGCGCCAGTGCCAAGGCTGCCATGGAATAGCTTGGGGAGTTCGGTTCGTGAATGTGGAGGATATCGAAGTTGCCCTCGCGGATGAAGCGCTTGATGTTGCGGCGCACGTGCGGGCCGATGGACAGGCGGGCCACGGATCCGTTATAGGTGATCGGCACCGCCCAGCCTCCCTTGCGCACGAAGCTGGGGACCTGCGTGCTTGCCGACGCCGGCCCCAGCACCTCCACAAAATGGCCCTGTTCAATAAAAACAGTAGCTAGGTCAAGGATGTGGGCCTGAACGCCGCCAGGTTCGTCGAAGGAATAGGGGCAGATGATACCGATCCGCATGATGTGTTCTGCCTTTCTATTTCTTCGCGCGCGCCGCCCGCCGGCGTTCTACGTCGGCGTTCCAATGCGGCTGCAGCATGTGCCAATCCTCTGGATGCGCTCGGATGTTTTCTGCGAAGCCTTCTGCGAGCCGCTGGCAGGTCTCGTGAAGAGTGGTAACTTCCACCTCGGGGCTGACGGACAAGCCCCATTCCTTACCATCGAACCATGAGTGCACCACGTGGAGGGCCGCTCCCGTCTCGATGGCGAGTTGGGCGGGGCCTGCGGCAACGTTGGCTTCTTCGCCCATGAAGTCTACCGGCACACCAGTGCGTGTGAGGTCACGCTCGGACAACAAACACACCACGCCACCGCGCTCCAGGGTGTCTTTCAAACGCGGAAAAGGCGAGGAACTTCCGCCGGTCAGCGGCAAGACGGTAAAGCCAAGGCTCTCGCGGTAGTCCACAAAAGCGTCGAAAAGCGCCTCGGGTTTTAGGCGCTCGGCCACGGTGGTGAATCCGCCATAATGACCCACGCAGAAAACACCCGCCATGTCCCAATTGCCGGAGTGTGGAAGGGCGAAGATCACCCCGCGGCCCGATGCCACGGAGGCGTCCGCGTGCTCCTTGCCGCGCAGCCCTGCCAATAGGCGTTTCTGCAGCTCGGGGTCCGAGTGGATGGCAGGCAAGCGAAAGGCCTCGAGCCAGTAACGCATGTAGGAACGCATCGAGTCACGCACCAGCTCGCGCGTCACGTTTTCGGCGCCCACCACGCGGCTGAGGTTGCGGCGCAGCTGCTCCATGCCCTTGCCATTGTCGCTGGCCAGATCCGCGCCGCGCTCAAACAGCCAGGCAGCCAGTGGCTGTGGGAGAAAACGTACAACTTTCCAACACGCGATGTACGCGGCGGCCGTCAGGCGTTCACGATCCACTAGAGCCACGGTTGAGAAGCCTTTCTGTGCGGGCCGGGGTCGGGTGCCGGCTGAGCGGAGCGATTACTTAGGCTAAAGATCCTTCTTGAAACGCGCTTTAGTGTCCTGGCGCGCCGCTTGGCGCATGCGCTGGTAAATGGTGAAGACAGAACCGACAGCTAGGAGCCAGAGCGAGACTTCTAGGGCATAAGGAACCCCCAGTCCCTCCAGACCCACGCCGCCGAGGCCCAGAATCAGGCGCTCGGGGCGCTCGACGAGTCCGCCGACCATCTTAAAGCCGGAGGCCTCACCGCGCGCCTTGACATAGGAAATGACCTGGGAGCTCACGAGCACCACCATGCAGGCGGCGAAGTTAAGCGGGTGAGCATTGTCGACGTACACCATCCAAAAGGCAATCGCTGCGAACAATGCGCCGTCGGTAATGCGGTCACAGGAGGCGTCGAGAGTAGCTCCGAAGTTGGAACCGCCCGTAGTCAGGCGTGCCATGGTGCCGTCGAGCATGTCGAAGGCTGCGAAAAGCCCCGAGAGTAGCGCTGCGGCGAAAAGGTGGTCGAGCGGGATGAGGATGACCGAGATAGCAATGGTGACAATCGTCCCCACGATGGTGACGATATTGGGGGTCAGGCCCATCTTGAGGAAGAGCTTGGCCACTGGGACCACAACCACGGCGGCGGGCTTGCGCCCATGAACACTAAGCATGCGCTTCTCCTAAGATGATTCCCTCGGCGGCGAGCTCTGCCCACCCCTGCGCCAGCAGGGAGCGGGTGTCCTTGAGGAGCTGCGGCAGCACTTTGACGCCGTCCACGATAGTCATGAAATTAGAGTCCCCGCTCCAGCGCGGAACAATGTGCATGTGCAGGTGCTGCCCCACCGATCCACCGGAGGCGCGCCCCAGATTGAATCCAGCGTTGACGGCATCGGGGCCGGAGACCTTCTTGAGAACCCGGATAGCTGCTTGGGCAAACTGGAAGAGCTCACGGGATTCCTCCTCGGTGAGGTTTTCCAGCTCAGATTCTTGACGGTACGGAATGACCATCATGTGCCCAGCGTTATAGGGATAGAGGTTGAGCACACAGTAGACAAGCTCGCCGCGGGCCACGATGAGCCCGTCCTCGTCCGACATCTGCGGAATCTCCACGAACGGATTGTGGGCTTTCTTCGGCACGTCGCCGGCGCCGCCCTCACGCTTGATGTAGCTCATGCGGTACGGCGCCCATAGGCGCTCTAAGCGGTCGGGCGTTCCCAGGCCGGTATCGACGTACTCTCCCACTCTGTATGTTCTCCCTTTCTAGCCTCTGCCTAGATGCATATGCATCTAGACGCGCTCGGCGATGCTGTCCTTGGTCGGTTGTTCGTTATTGCGCTCACGAACCCACGCCTCGATGACGTTGATTGCCGCCTCGACCGGCACACCGTTGACCTGGGTGCCGTCGAGGAAGCGGAAGGAGACCGCACCCGCTTCGACGTCACGCTCACCGGCCAGAAGCATGAATGGCACCTTGCCGGTGGTGTGGTTACGGATCTTCTTCTGCATGCGGTCATCGGAGGTATCCACGTCAGCGCGCAGGCCGCGTGCACGCAGCTGTGCACAAACTTCCTCGAGGTGCGGGGCAAAGGTATCAGCGACTGGAATGCCCACCACCTGGTGCGGGGCCAGCCACGCCGGGAATGCACCCGCGTAGTGCTCTAGGAGCACGCCAAAGAAACGCTCGATGGAGCCGAAGAGCGCACGGTGAATCATGATCGGGCGCTGCTTGGAGCCATCCGACGCCGTGTACTCGAGCTCGAAGCGCTCCGGCAGGTTGAAGTCCAGCTGCACGGTGGACATCTGCCAGGTACGGCCGATGGCATCGCGAGCCTGAACGGAAATCTTCGGGCCGTAGAAGGCCGCGCCTGCCGGGTCCGGGACCAGCTCGAGGCCGGACTTCTCCGCCACCGACTGCAGGATCTTCGTCGAGCGCTCCCAGATCTCATCCGAGCCAACGTACTTGTTCGGGTCCTTGGTGGACAACTCAAGGTAGAAGTCATCCAGGCCGTAGTCCTTGAGCAAGGAAATGATGAACTCCAGAACCTTGGTCAACTCTTCTTCGAGCTGCTCCGGGGTGCAGTAAATATGCGAGTCATCCTGGGTAAAGCCGCGAGCGCGGGTCAGGCCGTGGATAACGCCAGATTTCTCGTATCGGTAGACCGTTCCGAACTCAAAGAGGCGCAGCGGCAACTCGCGGTAGGAACGGCCGCGGGAGGCGAAGATGAGGTTGTGCATTGGGCAGTTCATCGGCTTGGCGTAGTAGTCCTGCGGCTGCTTGGTGCAGTTGCCATCCTCGTCCCACTCACCGTCGAGCTGCATCGGCGGGAACATGCCATCCGCGTAGAAATCCAGGTGACCGGACTTCTTGAACAGGTCTCCCTTGGTCAGGTGCGGGGTGGACACGAAGGAGTAGCCGTCAGCGATGTGGCGGCGGCGGGAGTGTTCTTCCATCTCCATGCGCACGGTAGCGCCATTGGGGTGGAAGACGGGGAAACCGGAACCAATCTCATCCGGGAAGGAGAACAGGTCCAGCTCAGCACCCAGGCGGCGGTGGTCACGCTTTTCAGCTTCTTCCACCATGGTCTTGTAGGACTCCAGGGCCTCCTTGGATTCGAAGGCGGTGCCATAAATGCGCTGCAAACCAGCCTTGGACTGGTCACCGCGCCAGTAGGCAGCAGAGGAACGCGTCAGGGCAAATGCCGGGATGTACTTGGTGGTCGGCACGTGCGGGCCGCGGCAGAGATCGAACCACTCCACCTCGCCGGTGCGCGGGTTGACGTTGTCATAGTGGGTCAGATCTCCGGCGCCCACCTCGGCGGCCTCATCGGAATCTGGGTCCACGTTGCCCTTGTCCTGGACCAGCTCCAGCTTGAAGGGCTCGTTGGCCAATGCCGCCTCAGCCTCCTCGGTGGTGGCATAGACGTGGCGCTCGAAGCGCTGGCCGCCCTTGATGATCTTCTTCATACGCTTCTCAATGGCCTTGAGGTCCTCTGGGGTGAAGGGCTCAGCGGTCTGGAAGTCGAAGTAGAAGCCATTCTCGATGGCCGGGCCAATGCCCAGCTTGGTGCCGGGGAATTCCGCCTGTACTGCCTGGGCCATGACGTGTCCGCAGGAGTGGCGGATAACGGCGCGGCCATCTTCCTCGCAGGCAGCAACCGGGGTGAACTCGGCGTCCGTGTCCGGGGTGTGGGAAAGGTCGTAGAGGGTGCCGTCGGCGCCGCGGACGACGACAACTGCTTCGGGGCCCTTGTTGGGCAGCTCATGCTCGCGCATCGCTGCTCCCACGGCAGTCCCGGCCGGGACCGTGATCGGGTCGTAGTTCACCGGGACTGCTGGAATCATTTCCGCCATGACTTGGTGCGCTCCTTTGCGCTCACGCGCCACTCGACATACCTGGCCGAGCAGCACTCATCGAGAAAGTTACAGCGGCTTAGTCTACCCCTCTTAACTGCGTATGAGCGACTCGCCCCAGAAGGTTTCGCCTTCAGTTCCGGCTGGCATGAAGTACACGGCCGAACCAATGTGGGTGATCCACTCGTTGAGCCGATCAGCTTCGTCAAGGCGCGCCTGAATAGGCTCGAACTGGGTCGTAGGGTCCTTCTGGTAGCAAATAAAGATCAACCCGGCGTTGCTGAGCTCACCGCGCTGGGTGGTCTCCGGAGTCGGCGGCAGGTTGTAGTTATACGGGCGACGCAACAGTTTTTGCTCTGGATGCTCCGCCGGCGGATGCGCTCTGGCGACATGAGAGTTCTCATCAATGGCTTTGAGCCCAAACTCATTGCGGGCGTCCAAATCCACCGGGTCGAACTCGTCCTTAGCACCTATAGGAGCTCCGGTATCGAGAGTGCGCCCAGTCGAGTTCTCACGTGCTGCGCGATCAAGCTGCTCCCATGTGTCCAGGTTCATGTGGATGCGGCGTACCACCATGGCGCTGCCGCCGGCGAAGGGGCCGTCTTCGATCCACACCTGCTCGTTGAAGTCTTCCTCGCTTCGGGGATTAACCGTTCCGTCCTTTTGCCCGAAGAGGTTGCGGGGAGTAACACCCTTCGGTGCAGATCCATAGGCATGGCTGAATCCCTGCTGGATCCACGCAACGTCGGCGTAATCTTTGCCCGCACGGGTCATATGCCGCAACACGAAGGCGGCAGTGAAAGGATCATCGCTGCAGATCTGCAGGACGATATCCGTTTGGCCCCATTCCGGGCGGAGGTCATCATGGTCAAAAGCCTGGATATCGCGCAGCCAGCTGGGCTTGGCGACGTCCACCGTGTCGAAGAATCCCTCTCCCCAACCGCACGTGACGGTGAGGTTTGCTGGGGTGGTAGACAATTCGGGTTCGAGGCTGCCCAACGGGTTCTCACCGGTGCAGAGGCGACGGGCATCCTCCGTCCACAGGCGCATCAACGCGGCCGCGCCGCGAGCGGTGGTGTCCTTCTTGAGGTTAAAGCCCACCAGCTCCACGTGCGCCTGGACCGGAGTTTGGATGCCTGCTTGGTGCTTGCCGTCGAAGGCGACGATATCGCCACCCATGGTCTCCTCGCGATTTTCCGGGCCTGTGCTGCCGGCGTCCCCAGCCTGCGCTGCGCGAGAGGCATCCGCGGAGGCATCCGCAGACGCCTGTCCAGGTTCATCCCCTTTCGCACAGCTTGCAAGCGCTACCGCGCTTGCCGCCACAGCGCTTCCGGCGAGCAGTCCACGCCGACTGACAGGTTCCTCGAACCCGCTCATCTTTGATATCTCCCTATCTCGTGAGAACCGATTTCTTGCCTACCTTGGCCCGGAACACGCTGGTTTCTAGTGCGCGTGCTCTTCCTTCTTCATGTCAGACATGTCTGCGGAGTCCGAGTGGTCCATGTGCTCACCATGATCCATGGATCCGTGGTCCATATCGCCGTGGTTCATGTGGCCCATGTCGCCGTAGTCTTCATCGCCGGCGCCAATGGTGCGCACCGGGATATCGCCGAGCTCGATCGTGGAGCCGTCGGCAAGCTCCAGCGTCAGGGTTGCGGTCTCACCGGCCATGACGGGCTCGGTTACTCCCATCAGCATGAAGTGGAAACCTCCCGGCGCGAGCTCGAGGGATTCGCCAGCGGGGATGTCGAAGCCTTCTTCCTTCTCCTTCATCACGCCGTCTACGACCTCGTGGATCTCATAGTGCTTAGCCTTCACCGAAGAGCTGAAGCCAACTACGTTGATGTCCTTGTCCGTGTTGTTGTGGAGCGTGCCGAAGATAGCGGTCATATCGGAGTCCTTCTCCATGGCGCGCACGACAGCATCCTCGAAAGTTACGCCAGACTCAGCGGAGGAAGAAGCCGACGTGCTGGTTTCCGCACCCTTCTCTGCGCTGCTGTCAGCGCTGGCCGCGGTGCTCGTCGCGGTAGCTGTCGAGTCCTCCTCGCTCGGCGAGCAACCAGCCAAGGTGAGGCTGACAGCCGCGATAGCAACTACGGAGGTACGGAAGAAAGAACGGGATTTCAGCATGGAACATGCCTTTCTGGAGTAATTACCTGAAGGGGATGAGGTGGATTGGCTCGCGCGTCATCGAGGCCCTGTGTGGCCTAGCCTGCGCCATCGGAGCGACGTGTTTTCGCCCCGAAGGCGAAGACTGCCGCACCGACGACGAGAACTGCCCCGATACCAATGATCCATTTAGCAGCTGCGGGCAGGGAGCTCAGGGGGTCCTGGGAGTCCTCTGCACCGCCGTCTTCCGCGGCAGCATCCGCGTCACTTTGGCCAGAGGCTCCAGACGACCCATTGCCTGCCTCCCCTCCGGCAGCACCGGAAGCTACGCTGAACGGCACCGAGCCGAGTGTGGAGTGACCATCGGAGGAGGTAATGCGAAAACCTACTTGGTATTCGCCGTCACCAGGTTCGATGTCCTGGGGAACCTCAATGGTGAGGTTTCGTCCGTCAATGGTGGGTGTGGCATCAAAGAGCACGTCGCCGGAGGTTGTGTCGCTCACGGCGAAAGTGTTGAAGTCATCCCGAGGAATGCCAGAGAACTCCAGCGTGATTTCACGGGGGAATTCTTCCAGCGGTGCGTCACCCACCACGTTGCCGCCAATGACTGAGTCATGTGCCGCGGCTAGTGGCGCGGACAGCCCAATCACGAGGCTCACGGCCCCAGCGGCGACTACTGTGGTGACCTGACGCAACTGCATTTCTTGGATGACTCCTTGATGGCGTGATGAAACTTTTGATTGAAGGTTCCCTCATCCTATCGCTGGGAGGGATCTCCTAGCCAATCCTTAACCCCACGTGGAGTGCGTGGGGTTATCAAGTAGTCGTTGCACGCGACAGAAAAGTTCCCTATGCCTACGCAAGCGTGGATTCTGCCGCAGTTCCCGCAGGTAGCACTAGTGTCTACGCCCGCGAAGAAGGATGACCACCAAGATGATGACGGCAAGCGCAATGATGCCCAAGGCTGCGGCCAAGAGAAATCCTAGGGTGCCAAGACCCAAGCCTTTATCCTCGTCGGCGCTTGCTGCTTGGTCCACATTTCCTTCGTCACCATCACTCTTCGGTGCCTCAGTCTTGTCCTTGACAGGCTCATAGATGGGCCCTTGGATTGGATCCCCCAACACCTTGGTGGTGAGGCATATTTCGCCGTGTCTCGCTTGCCATCGAATACCTCATCTTCCTTTTCGGTATCCGTGCCCGCATCTAGGGTGACCAAGATGTAATAGTCACCCTCCAACCAGTTAGCTTGGGCTCCTTGCCCGTTTGCCTGACTTTGACCGAAACGGTTGGCGAAGGCCGTCGGTATAACTGAGTGTGCTGCAACTTCTTGGCCCTCGTTCAACGCCGACATATAATCGTTGTCACCAGCTCGCTCGCGCGCGGGGTTAAGAATCTCCAAATTCAGGGACGAGTACTTCAAGGCATTCTCATCAGACATCTCGCCTACTTTCAAGGCAGCAGCAAGCTGCTGTCCTTCCTTCATGGGAACCTTGAAGACTTGCGCCTCGCCCCGCACAATGTCGGTCTCGATGGTGTCTCCGCTTTCCAGCTCAATGGCATCGCTGAACCAGCTAGCCGCGCGAACCTTTTCAGCGCCTTCAAAATTGGCATGAAGCTCACCCTCTACCTCGCTGTCCAGCCCGCTCACCAGCTCATCCATGTTGGACACAGGGTCAATGCGGTGGAGGAGGATTTCTACGTCTAGGGGTTCCTCAGCCTTATGGGTCATCGCTCGCTTCGCGGTCAAGACAAGTTCGTCACTTGGACACTTTTCGGAGCCCATTTCTCGGGTAAAGGCACTCGCGCTGGGCAAAGCGTCTGTGCGAATGGAGGTATGGAACTCGTCCTGATCAGCAGTGCACTCAATGGAGCCTTGTTCACCTCCATGATTACCGGTCGGTGGCTCGGAACCGTCACCGAAGAAAACCGACATTCCGAGACTTCGCGGCTTAACCACCGCGCCGTCCAAAGTCTTGTACATCGTCGCTACATAGCGCTCCCCAGGCTTGACGGGAATAGACCATGACTCAGCGTGAAAATCCTTGTGAGTATCCTCGCCGCCGTTAGTCGGCGGCTCCAGTTGCGCACGGAAGATGAAGTCCTCTCCGGATTCCCAGCGAGGAAGCTGCGTTGGTTGGCTAATATCTTCGCTGCCTTCAATCTGCTCGACATCGGATTTGTAAATGTCTGCGGCGCGCCTGCTGCCTTCTTAATCATCGCTGCCAGTGAATCTGCGTCCCCGGCGTCGAGATACTCGCCGCCTGCGGCACCTGCGATACAGGAAAGCTCCTTGCGGGCTTCTTCGTCAACATTGAAGCCAATCGTGTTGATGACAAGATCAACCCCCTGCTCGTGAAGCTCTTTGGCTACTTCACATACTGGCGGCGGCGCACAGGTATCAATGCCGTCCGATACCAAGACGATCGTCCCGTGCTGACCGCCCAGCTCTTCGGCGGCCTTCTTCAGGGAATCACCAATCGGGGTATAGCCCTTAGCTTGAAGGTCATCGATTGGCCCAGTGAAAGAATCCCCCACGTCCTCCTTAGGCCCACTCACCACGTGGATATCACGGCATCCGGCTTCCTGATTCTCAGGGGCTTCGTCGACCGTGCCACCATACGTGACGAGTCCCAACGGGATGGTGCCGCCGAGTTCGGAGATAAAACTCTTGGTCGCGTCCTTAGCGGCGTCAAGGCGGGTCTGCCCGCCAGCATCCTGGACATTCATAGAGCCCGAAGAGTCGAGCACAAGCATCGTCGCACCGCTCTGTGCCTCTGCTGAATCTCCACTCGGTGCAGACTCGGAGTCAGCCGCGGACGCCGAACTAGGCTCTTCACTGCGCGTGACGCCCGTGGGATTCTGTGCAAACGCTGGCACGGCTATCGCACTGAGAAGTGCGAGAAGCGCAACGGCGAAAACGGCGAAAAAGGTGCGTACTGCGCTCTGCCTGGAAGTCAAAAACGGGGCGAATGCTCTCATGATGTCCATTTCTTTGAGATGACAAGTCTGTGAGAAACATCATAAATGGCTGGCGAAAAGCTCGGCCACCGACGGGGAAAAGTCCCCTTCCAACACGCCCCCACCTCAAACCTGGACATCTCCCAGGCAACCTCCCGGGCAAACTTATCCAACCTGAGCGCTCACGGTAAACAAGGCATCAAAAATCTGCGATTTTGTGCCACTATCTACCGTGAATGAGGCAAGGGCGAAGAAAATAAAAAAGTGCCCCTCCGTCATGGGGGGACACTTTCGCCGGAGCGGATGACGAGACTCGAACTCGCGACCCTCACCTTGGCAAGGTGATGCGCTACCAACTGCGCTACATCCGCGTGACGAGCTCTCGCTCGTCGCGGGCTCCAAATGGAAACCCTGTGCGCGATACTGGGATTGAACCAGTGACCTCTTCCGTGTCAGGGAAGCGCTCTCCCGCTGAGCTAAACGCGCTCGCAGCGCCCTGTTTGGGCGCCAGCATTTGAGGTGGAAACGGGAATCGAACCCGTGTGCACGGTTTTGCAGACCGTTGCCTCACCACTCGGCCATTCCACCGTGGCGATACCGCCTCACACACTACATGTGCTGGAGCGGATGACGAGACTCGAACTCGCGACCCTCACCTTGGCAAGGTGATGCGCTACCAACTGCGCTACATCCGCATTCGAAACCAGGCCCGGTTTCTAGGACAAAGTCCTTGTGCGCGATACTGGGATTGAACCAGTGACCTCTTCCGTGTCAGGGAAGCGCTCTCCCACTGAGCTAATCGCGCATATGTATTTATCAAGCCCCTCCACTCACTTATGCCAAAAAGTTTGGCGTCAAGAAAGTCTTGGAGCGGATGACGAGACTCGAACTCGCGACCCTCACCTTGGCAAGGTGATGCGCTACCAACTGCGCTACATCCGCATTGCACGTTCCCGGCCGGTATGCCGTGGTGCGAGAAGAAACTTTATCGTGCGCCGCCGTAGTTTCCAAATCCGCAGCCCACGGCACTAATCCCCAGACTCCCCAAAGCCTGCGGATTACATCAGTGTGATTGAGACTGCAGTTACAGCGAGCGGCGGCGATGACAACAAGAGACCCCCTACCGATTCCACCACGACAGCCAGCGCCCACACATACAGCTTAAAGCGCGTTTGAGCTGGACGATTAGGGGGTTACTACACGCGCGGTGTACCTTAAGTGCTGCACCGAGGTTCTATAGCTCAGTGGGAGAGCGTTCCGTTCACACCGGAAAGGTCGCTGGTTCAATCCCAGCTAGAACCACCATCATAACTGCAGGTCAGAGACCTGCAGCATGTGGCACAAGCCTTCGCGTGGATACTATGTGGATTATAAATCTACATTAATGGTTTCTCGCGGGGGCGTTTTCTCATTGTGCCTCATCTTGGCCACAAGGGCTAGACGAAAACCTCGACGCGTTGGGGACACGGCACGGTTACACAAGACTGCATGACATTGAACCTGTCCCCCTCGCACACTTATCCGATTGCTCCATAAGGGTTCGATAGCAACAAGTGCAGGAATAGGGTGATTTTATGCGGTTGCCAAAGTGCGGCCCGGCCTGGGCCGGTGCCTTGATGGGTACCTCGATTGCATCGACTTTGTCGGGGTTGCATGGTTTAGGCGTAGCGCAGTTCGTCTTCGCTTTTATCGCAGCGGTGCTGCTGGTGATTGTTACCGCGGGGACGAAGAATGAGCCTCCCCGGCACCAGAACATGGCGGCGTGGGGCATGTACACGATGGGGCTGCTGGCGTGCGGCTCGGCATGGACCGCGCTTACCGGAAGCGATGCCTTCCAGTTGGCAAGTTGGTGGATTGGTGCACCGCTATCGGTGGTGGTCTGTTTGTGGCAGCTATGGGGGTTGTTCAAACAGCCGCACCTCTACGACAAGCCCGCTTTTCCTTGGGGCCTGGCACTTGTTTCTCCCATGGTGGCGGCGACCTCCGCAGGTCAGTTGGCTATGAACCACGGGCAGTTCTACCACTTTGCCGGCGAGCTATGCTTCTTCCTCACGTTCATCACCGCAATTCCACTATTCGCCTACTGTTACTGGTCCCTTGTACAACGCCGAGAAAGGCCGCGCGGGGCAGCTGCAGGTACAGCGTGGATCCCGCTCGGCGTGGTTGGACAGTCAACGGCAGCCTCGACACTGCTTTTTGACGCCCACCTCTACGGCATCATCATGTTCACCATTGGAGCACCCTGCGTCGCATTCGCAATGTACTGCTTCTACCGAGCGGTCTTCGAGTGGACTCCCTACAGCCCCGGCTGGTGGGGCTCGACCTTCCCGGTCGGAACACTGTGCCTAGGTTCATGGAATGAAGGCTGGCACCGGTTGTCCTTCGTTCTCTTGGTGCTCTTATTGCTCCATTGGGGAGCCTGCGCGCTGCGCTTCGGCACATGGCGGCTCCAGCGCGCCTAATGGCATGAGATCCACTTCCCCAGGCAGTAGCCACCCTTTGCGGTACCGTGGGGCGCCATGAGTGACACTGCGCTGATAGAACGCCTACTGGGGCCAGACCGAGAAGGAATCCGCTTGATTGCGGTGAGTACGCTCCACGGCTCCGCCACCATCGATGGCACTTCCGGTCCCATGGGTAACGACACTGACGCCGAGCTCTTGGCGGCTTTACGCGAGTGGTCCGATATTGCCGTCGTCGGCTCAGCCACGGTGAAGGCGGAGGAATATGGGCCGTCGACAAGCACGCGCCTCGCCGTGCTTAGCCACTCCCTCGATTTTGCCGGTTTCGAGGATTTCATTGCAGCAGGCCCCATCGTGCTTACCCCGGCAGAGCGCGCGTCTTCGCCCGAGGCACGGCGCTTGGCCGACGCCGGTGCCGAAGTCATCAGCACAGGTACCGGAACCATGAGCGAGGCTGTTTCAGCTCTTCACGCTCTAGGCGCGCGCCGCATCAGTTGCGAAGGTGGCCCATCCGTTTATTCCGCCTTTATCGCAGAGAGCCTCGTCGACCAGCTTTATCTGACGCTCGATCCGCACCTTTCCCCTTCCGTCGAAAAGCCCGTCGTCGACGGCGAGGCCACCTCCCCCGCACTCAAGCTCGAGCTGGAGAACGTCGACACCGTCGACAGCACGGTGTTTCTGCGCTACCGGCGCGCACAAACCCCGTAAACTTTGCTGCCGTGACTTCTCCGGCTCCCTCATTCCCAGCTTCCGCGCGACTGTGGACGGCCGCCGCCTGGCCCGCCGCCATCGTCTTAGTCCTTCACCGCGTGTTCGTGCTCGCTGTTAACGGCTCGGTGACTGATGACTTCGGCACCGTCTACCACGCGATCCGGAGGTTGTGGGAAGGCAACCCGGTTTATGAACAGAACTATTCCTTCGTGGAACCGCTCTACCTGTATAACCCAGGGGCCACCGTCCTGCTATCTCCCTTAGGGCTCGTGTCTGAGGAACACGCGCGCATCGCCTTCATTCTGGCCAACGCCGCTGCCATCGTCGCTGCCTTGGCTCTGCTGACCCGCTTCGTAGGTCACAGCCTGCGGGGCCCGCTGTTACCGGTGAGCATCGCCGCTGCCTTCGCTACCGAATCAGTCATCAACACGTTGGTCTTTACCAACATCAATGGCTTGTTGCTGCTCGCGATGGTGGCGTTTCTGGTCTTGTTGGACAAGCACGGATGGGCCGCCGGGCTGTGCATCGGTCTGGCAATTCTGGTCAAGCCACAATTTGCCCCGCTGCTCTTCCTCGCCTTGGTGCGCAAACGCTGGCTCACCTTAGGTCTGGGTGTAGCTGTACCGCTGGTAGCCAACCTTGCAGCTTGGCCGTTCGTCCCCGGCGTGGAGGCTTCCGCGCCAACCTTCTTCCTTACCTGTCCACCACGCGCGACTACGCCAACGCCTCATGGCCGGGCGTGCGCGCTTACTTCGATCTCCCCGGCGTCATCTACTACCCCATCTGGATCCTTTTCGCGGCGCTAGCCGCAGTGGCGATCCTCGGTCTGCTGCGCTGGCGCGACAGCGAGCCGACCTTCTGGGCGCTGAGCACCAGTGGCGCCATCATGGTCGGCATCTTCTTCCTTTCCTCCTTGGGACAGCAGTACTACTCCATGTGGCTTATCCCAATGCTGTTTACGGTGGTGCTGGGCCGCTCGGTCTTCCACACGTGGGGAGCATGGTTGGCCGCATTTTTATTCTTGGCGCCGCTCGAGTGGACGTCGTCCAGCATGCCCACCGCCGCGCACTGGATGAGCGTGTTCATCGCCACCATCGGGTGGGGCCTGCTCATCGTCGTGACCGCTGCCTCCGTGGCCGGCTGGTGGAGCGCGGAGCGAGGGGCTAGCCGGCAAGCTCAGTCGAGCGATAAGATTCCCGCATGACTGATTACAAGCTCATTGCCGATACCGAATGGCGCAAGCGCCTGAGCCCTGAGGAGTACCACGTCCTGCGCGAGGCCGGCACCGAGGCACCGCACGTCGGTGAATACACCAACACCACTACCGAAGGCGTGTACTCCTGTCGAGCCTGCGGCGCCGAGCTCTTCCGCTCCACCGAAAAGTTTGAATCGCACTGTGGCTGGCCGTCCTTCTTCTCCCCCTTGGCTGGCAACGCCGTCATTGAGCGCGAAGATAATTCACTGGGCATGCGCCGCATCGAAGTGCTGTGCGCCAACTGCGAATCCCACCTTGGCCACGTCTTCGAAGGCGAGGGCTACGATACACCGACGGACCTGCGCTACTGCATTAACTCCATCTGCCTCAACCTAGAAGAAAAGCCGGTCGAGGACTAAACCTTCAACCGGCTTCCGGCGCTATCGCGACTCTTTAGGGCAAAATCGCGATGAGCTCAGCCACGTCCTTCACGCGGCGTCCTGTGTGGAAGGGGATCTCCTCGCGCACGTGGTGACGGGCCTCGGTGTAGCGCATGAGGTACATCAGGTCCACGATGCGGTGCAGTTCCGGAGCCTCAAAGGCCAGAATCCACTCGTAGTCACCCAGTGCGAAGGCCGGCACAGTGTTGGCGCGGACATCCGGGTAGTCGCGCGCCTGCATGCCATGCTCCATGAGGATGCGGCGGCGCTTTTCTTCATCCATGGTGTACCAGTCGTAAGAACGCACGAAGGGGTAGACAGAAATCCACTCTCCGGGCTCCTCGCCCATAATGAAGGACGGCAGGTGGGACTTGTTGAACTCCGCCGGGCGGTGCAGTGCATTGCCCACCCAGGTCACCTCGGAGACCTGGCCCAGGACGGTCTCGCGGCGGAAGTCCGCGAAGGCCTTCTGGATGTCGGCGAATTCCTCAGCGTGCCACCAGATCATGAAGTCAGCGCTCTCCCGCATTCCGGACAGATCGTAGATACCGCGCACGGTAACCACGCCTGCTTCCTCGAGCTCAGAGAAGAACTTCTGCGCCTGCGCGACGATCTCCTCGCGCTCAGTGCCCAGCGCCCCCGGGATGACCTGGAACACCGCGTGCTGCGAGTAGCGCTGGACCTTGTTGAGCTCGGCGAAGTTGACCTTCGACATGCCTCTCTCCTTTTTTCAACCGACAAAGTTTCTTATCCATCATAAGTTGGAGACGCCCTCGCGCGCCACTAGCCTTTCGGCGCGCCTTCCACCGCCACACGGGCGGAGCTTATACCTTGATCCCCGTGAGCAATTCCGACGTTTCTTCGCGCAACCTTGCAGGGGCACCGACCAACCTGCACGATCGCGCCGCCGCCTCTCCCGCCGAATCGCGCCCCGCAGAACCGAGCACTCCGGCTGCCTTCACGGAGGCCGTCGAGTCCCTCCACGCTGCGCAGCTGCGCCCAGAAATCACCTTGGGCACCATCCGACCCCCGCAGCGACTGGCCCCGTTCAGCCATGCCATTGGCCTGGAGGTTGAGCGTCACGAGCAGGAGGAGGCTATCCCCACCGACTCTGAGGGTGATGCCTTCGGCCGCCTTATCCTGTTGCACGACCCAGGCGCTGAGGAAGCCTGGGAAGGTGCGATGCGCCTGGTGGCCTACATCCAGGCAGACTTGGAGGATGCCGTAGCCGGAGACCCGCTGCTTCCCGACGTCGCCTGGGAGTGGCTCACCGAATCCCTCGACGTGCGCGAGGCAACACACACCAACCTCGGAGGTACTGTCACCTCGACTGCTTCGGTGCGCTTCGGCGAGATCGGAGGCCCGCCGCGAGCCTATCAGCTGGAAATGCGAGCTTCCTGGACCGCAGCCGACTTGGATCTTGCCCCACACGTCGAGGCTTTTGCACAGGTGCTTTCTCTCGTCGCAGGCCTGCCGCCCGAAGGCGTCACCGAGCTCGGGCGCTAACATGAGCGAACTGCGCCAGGTCCCCGTCGACGGCACGCCGAAAGTCCTGCTTTCTCCCCGTGAGTTCCAGGCGGGTGCCGCGCGCCTGGCCGCGGGGACTGGACCCTTCGCCATTGATACCGAACGCGCGTCGGCCTACCGCTTCGATGACCGCGCCTTTCTAGTGCAAATTCGCCGGGAAGGCGCAGGCACGCTTTTGTTTGCCCCGGAGAATCGTCGGCATGAACTGAGTTCCGCGCTAGCGCCGGTGCTCAACGGTCAGGACTGGGTAGTCCACGCCGCTCCTTCCGATCTTCCCTGTCTGGCCTGGCTGGGGCTACACCCCGGAACACTGTTCGATACCGAACTCGCCGCCCGCTTCGCCGGTTTTGCACATCCCAACCTGGGGGCGATGGTGCTGGAGCTGTTCGACGTCGAACTGGAAAAAGGTTACGGGGATTCCGATTGGTCCCAAACCCCCATTCCCCGGACATGGCGCAACTACGCGGCGCTCGACGTGGAGCTGCTCAACGAGCTTGCTGTGACGTTGCGCGACATCCTTGCGGAAGAAGACAAACTCGACTGGGCCTTTGAAGAATTCGACCGGATCGTCGACGAGCACGCCGGGATTACCGGCCCTGAGCCTCGAACATGGCGGGAGCTGAAAGGTGTGTCTTCGCTACGCACACGCGAACAGCTCGCCGTGGCTCGCGAGTTGTGGCAACGCCGTGAATCCATCGCACGTTCCCAGGACATCGCCCCCAACCGGGTGCTGCCGCACCGCGTGCTCGTGGACATAGCGCGCCGCGTGCCTCGCACCCCGCACGACATCAATCAGATTAAAGGGTTCCCCCGCCGCCGCGGTGGGGCTACGTTGCGCTGGCTCGATGCCGTCACGACTGCGCTGGACAGCCCGCGCCAGGAGTGGCCAAAGCCACTGCGCAGCCCCCGCCCGGTGCCCTCCAAATCAGTATTTAACCGGGATTTTCCCGAGCTGTGGCAGCTCTACTGCGAGATCCGCCATGACTTCGAGGACCTCGGTGACGAACTGCGCATGAGCTACGAGCTGATCCTCAAACCCAGTCTGATACGTACAGCGGTGTGGGCAGCGTTCGGGCCAGAAGGCGGCGTCGCGGGGGAGATCGCGGAAGATGCCGATATCCCCGATTTCCTGCGCTCCCAGGGCGCGCGCGACTGGCAAGTCGAGCTGGCCACGCCGCTCCTGCAGCGCGGGTTAGCCCGGATGCGCCCTACTCCCCCGCGCTCTTAGCAGACTCCTCAGCATCGCGTGCAGCTACCCACTCACGTACTGAGTTCGCGATGCCTTCCGGGGTCAAGCCAAAGTCCTCGAGGATTTCTCCACGGCTGGCATGCTTGGGGAAGCAGCCGGGTACGCCGAGCCTGTGTACTGGAGTGTCCACATCGGCGGCGTCGAGGGCCTCGGCCACCATGGACCCCACACCGCCCCGCAGGATGCCATCCTCCACCGTCACCACGAGATCGTGATCGGCCGCCAACGCGATGATGGATTGCGGTACCGGTACCGGCCAGCGCGGGTCCACGACGGTAACGTTGAAGCCTTGGGCTTCGAGCAGCTCAGCTGCACCCAGGGAACGCGCGCTCATGGCACCGATGGCGACGATAAGCACATCAGTAGCCTCCTCCGTAGCGGCAGCAGCATCGGAATAGCTCAGGATGTCTACCCCGTCATCGAGCCGCTTGAGTTCGTCGCGGTCATCAAGGAGGTTGCCCTTGGGGAAGCGCACCACGGTCGGGCCATCCTCGATTGCGATGGCTTCTTTAAAGAGTTCCCGCAGGCGGGCACCATCGCGCGGGGCGGCGATGCGCATGCCGGGGACGATGCTCATGAGCGCCATATCCCACACACCGTTGTGTGAAGCACCATCAGAGCCCGTGACACCGGCGCGGTCGAGGACAATGGTCACTGGCAGCTTGAGCAGCGCAATGTCCATGATGACTTGGTCCACCGCACGGTTGAGGAACGTAGAGTACACCGCCACCACCGGGTGCATCCCGGCCAGCGCCAGACCGGATGCAGAAGCCATGGCATGCTGCTCAGCGATGCCGACATCAAAGAAGCGCTCCGGGAACTCCTCTTGGAAGGGAGTTAGCCCCGTCGGCCCAGCCATGGCGGCAGTAATGGCGACGATGTCCTCGCGGGCGTGGCCGGCCTTGATCAATTCTTCCGAGAACGCCGCAGTCCACCCCGGTTGCTTCTGTCCCTTGGATACACCGGTGACCGGGTCGATGGCGCCGGTGGAGTGCATCTGGTCCTTCGGCTCGTTGACCGCAGGAGCAAAGCCATGCCCCTTCTCGGTGACCGTGTGCACGATGATGGGACCGTCATAGTCGCGGGCGTAGCTCAGCGCCCGCACAACTGCCTCAATATCGTGGCCGTTAATCGGGCCAATGTATTTGATGCCCAGCTCCGGGAACATCTCCGTGGGCATGACGGTCGACTTCACACCCTCCTTGACCGCGTGCAATGCATCAAAGGTGCGCTCGCCTACCCAACCCATGGACTTGAGGCGCTTCTTGCCCAGCGCCATGAACTCGTCGTATCCGTGCTGCGCACGAATGCGCCCCAGGTTCTCTGAGAGGCCGCCGATCGTCGGCGAATAGGAACGCCCGTTGTCATTAACGATGATGACAACGTTGCGGTCCTTGTCGGCAGAAATGTTGTTGAGGGCTTCCCAGCACATGCCGCCGGTAAGGGCGCCATCGCCCACGACCACCACGGCATTGCGGTGGGATTCACCCCGAATCTTGAAAGCCTTGGAGAGCCCGTCCACCGTGGATAGCGCTGCCGAGGCGTGGGAGGATTCGGTCCAGTCGTGTTCTGACTCTGCGCGGTCCGTGTAGCCGGACAAACCGCCCTTCTGACGCAGCGTATCGAATTGGGAGGCGCGGCCCGTGAGCATTTTATGCACGTAGGACTGGTGTGACGTGTCGAAGACGATGGGATCCCGCGGGGAATCGAAGACCCGATGGATCGCCACCGTGAGCTCCACGACGCCCAGGTTAGGGCCTAGGTGGCCGCCTGTAGCGGACACCTTCTCAATAAGGCGCTGACGGATTTCCGCCGCGAGCTCAACCAGTTGCGTCTTGCTCAGGGCTTTAAGATCGCCTGGTGAGTGAATGGAATCCAGAATGCCCATAGAGCTTGCCTTAAACCCCTTCATCGATCGTTTTCTTCTTTACCACCGTACCCGTTGACACGCGTGACGCGTCAATCATTGCCCGACCACTCCCGCGGCACCCCCTGTGCGCCCTAGGCCAGTGGAACCAGGAGTGCCAGGGTTTCAAAGTGATGTGTCCCGGGGAAAGCATTCACCATGGCGAGGCGCTTCGCGCGGTAACCATGCTCCGACCAAGCAGCCAAGTCCCGGGCGAACGTAGCAGGATCGCAACCGATATGCAGGATGCGTTGCGGCTTTGCCGCGGCGACAGCGGCCACCACGTCGTTGCCAGCACCGGTACGCGGCGGATCCAAAATCACCGACGCCGGCTGCGGAAGCTGGCTGGCCACCTGCTCCACCTTGGCGGTGCGGAAGTGCACGTCAATGCCTGCGAGCCCCGGCTGCGGCGCCGCTGCTGCGGGCGAATAATCGACGGAATACACGGTCGTGTGCCCGCCCTGGGGTGCGGTGACCTCTGCGAGCGCGGGAACGAACAGGCCAACGCCGCCATACAGATCCCAGGCCACTGCATGTACAGCGGACTCGTCCGCTGCCTCAGGTTCACCGCCGTTCCCGTGGCCTTCTGCGCCGAGCCACTCGCGTGCAAGGCTGGTGTAAACGTCCGGTGCTCCGACGTGCGCCTGCCAAAAAGCGGTGGGCGGGAAGCGGAACTCGTGGCCGTCAGCACGCTGCACCACGTTCTCAGTTGGCGCCTCGATGACCTCTCGAATGGTCTCGATTCGCCGCCCCCGCGGCGCCTTCCGGGTTTCCACGACGTGCCTATTGCCGTCGCTATCCATGACCGCGATTACCTCTGCACCTGGATTAAAGGTACGGGCATCAGGCCCCACTAGGCCGTCGACGAGCCCCGGAATCAGCTGGCTGCACGCAACGTCGGTGACGAGCTCCGTGGAGCCACGCTTGCGCAGACCAGCACGGCCCTGCTTGTCGACGCCCAACCGCACTCGCGTACGCCACCCGCGATGCGGTGCCACATCGATGGTCTCGACGTCGGGAGCATCCTCGATGTGAGCCACGCGGCGCAGCTGATCGAGCAAGACTGCGACCTTGATGTCTGGCTCCGCCGCGGGATCGAGCTCAGCGAAGTCACAACAGCCAGCGCCACGCTGCGCGGCCGGGCACGCAGATTCGACACGGTAGGGCCCAGGTTGTACGACGGAACTCAGCGCGGCTTCCACAAAGGACTTCTTCACCTTGGTCGCAGTCACCGTGACATGGTCGCCGGGGAAGGCACCCGGGACGAAGCACACGCGCCCGTCGGGGGCCGCCCCGATTCCGACACCGCCGTGCCCCATACGTTCGATGGTGGTGTCGAATGACTGCCCTTTGCTCAGGCTTCCGGCAGCGGCGCTCTGATCTTTCGCGGAGTTGTGATCAGTCGCGGTCATGGATCTTCTCCTTAGAGTTGTCGCCGCCCTGCGACGTAGTGTCGCCGCCCTGTGCTTCCTCCACGGCGGCATTCGCGCGGCGCACCATCCAGATAGTGAGGAGGGTGACAATACCCGTTAACGGCCAGCCCATGAGAATGCGGACGATACCAAGCGTTGTGGTGGCATCGGCATCGTAGAGCGCGCGTTGCACCGCAAAACGGGCGATGAACACCGTCGCCCACCCGGCGGTGGCATAGGCATAGGAGCGTCGCGCCCGTGGCACTGTGCGCCACCCCATGTCCTCACCGTTGAGGCCTTTCCATACCACGCCGACAAGCGGCCAGCGCAGAATAATGGAAACGATCGCGACGATGAACAGCACGAGCGACATCCAAATTCCGTAGAGGAAATAGCCTTTGGCATCCCCGGTAAACCACGCGATTCCGGCGCAGATGGCCACGCCCAGCAGACCAGAAAAAGCTGGTTGCAGGGTTTCCTTGCGGGCAAGGCGCCACAGGCTGATAGCCAGCGCCACGCCCAGTGCCGCAACAAGCGCCGGCCCCAACCCCCAGACGTTGTTGACCGGGATGAGAACCAGCACGGGCAGGGTCGCAGACACGAGCCCGGTCAGCCCACCCATCTGGTCGAGCAACGACGGCTCCGGATCAGCTTCTGGCGACACCGTCGCTTGTTCCGCCGCCATGTCGGCGCCAGGATTCGAGGATGGCTCAGGGGCAGGTTCAGTAGCGCGCTCGGCGCTATCGTGGTCATGCGCAGACGCCGGGGTGCGGTAAGGCTCGCGCTCTTCGGGAGTAGGGCTGGTCACGTGCTTAAGGGGTCCTTTTCGGTAGTGCCGGAGGGGTCTGGACCGGCAGGCTGAAGTGCGCTACTTGTTCTCGTTGTCTTCGAGGTCGCGCAACTGCTCGCGGGCCTGGGACTCCGCGGTCTTCTCTGTATCCGTGGCCGTGTCCGCTGCCGCTGCACTATCCGCGCTGTCTGCCTGCGCGGCCTGCTGCTGGCGTTCCTTCAGCGCCTGCTGAACTTGCTCAGCCAGCTGCTGCGGAAGCGTGACAGGCAGGGAGCTGCCAGCCAGGATGGGATCCTCACCGCGGTAGACAAAGGTGCGGGCAACGACTTCGCGCCCTAGCTGCGCCAATTCCTCTTCCTTGCCGGCAGGTGCAGCCAGGGTCAGGCGGTACATCCACCGCGGCCCCTCCACACCGATAATGCGTATGCCGCCTTTCTCGCTGCTGCCGACGATCTCAGAACCCCACGGGCCATCCTCCGGGTGGGCAGCAAAACCATCGGCTTCCAAGCCTTTGATGATGTCCTCCGCAGACTCCGCCCACTGCCCCGGCGTGCGCGGCGCGGCAAAGGCCACTGGGTCATGCGGCCGTGTGGGGTGAGAATGTGGAGCATGCGCGGGCCTTCCTGACCCATCTCCACCTGGACCTGTGAGCCCTTCGGCAGCGGGATGCGCAGTGAGCCCAGATCTAACAGGCCTACGGAGAAGTCCTCAAAGTTAAACTCAGCGATGTCGACATTATCCCCATCGTAGGGACCCATGTCGCCGTTGATGGCATCGTGAGCCACAGCCTTCACGGCTAGAGAAGCCTGAGCATCATCTTCATCCTCACGGACAAGACCAGCGGTTGGCTCGGGAGCGGCCTCAGCGGCGCCATCGTTTGCGTTCTCCGCTGCCGGGTTCACTGTGGTGGTGTCCTCGGCCACGGCCTCGGTAGCCGCCTCTTCCTGGTGGACGGCAGGGTTCTTCTTCTTTTTTCCAAAGGGCCACATCGCCATAGTTTAAGCCTTCCTCATTCCGTGTCTGCTTTGTTGAACTTAGTTAACGCCGGTTGATCCATACCCGCCGTCGCCACGAGCGGTGTCATCAAGTTCCTCGACTTCCTGGAAGCCCACCAGCTCCACGCGTTGGACAATCAACTGCGCGATACGCATTCCCCGCGTGACCTCAAAGGTCTCCTCTGGGTCGTGATTAATAAGGCATACTTTAATCTCACCGCGATACTCGGCGTCAATGGTGCCGGGGGTATTCACGACGGAAATGCCGTGCTTGGCCGCCAGGCCCGAGCGCGGGTGGACCAAGCCTACCGTGCCCATCGGCAGGGCAAGGGCAATGCCCGTACCGACAAGAGCGCGCTCGCCGGGCCGCAAAATAACGTCGTGAGCAGCGTAGAGATCCGCGCCCGCATCGCCGCCGTGAGCGCGATGCGGTAGCGGAAGCTCCTTATCAAGGCGCTTGACCTGAATGTCGCCGAAGGGACTAACCGGATCTACGAGAGGGTGTTGCTCATTCACGCGGCCCAGCCTACCTTGTCCCCTCCATCCCCAACCGTCAGGGCTGGAAGCCGCGTCAGCCTGGCAGCCGCGCCTACTCTGCGTGTTGGGCTCTCCCCTTCCCCGACGGCTAGACTCGAAGGTCATGACTTCGAGTTCTTCGTCTGCTTCCCCCTCGGCACCAGCCGCTTCCCCAGTGATCCTCTACCGTGAGCGCCAATGGGTGCCGTGGTACTGGTGGCTGATGGCCGCCTTTGTTGTGGCGATCTCCACCGCCACAGTCAGCCTCAACCGTGGAATCATGTGGGTCATCGTCCCCGCCATCCTGCTCAGTGCCATCGCCGCGTGGGTCCTGCTGACATGGTCCAACACGGTGGTGCAGGTGGAACAGGATGCCGACGGCACACGGTGGCTCACCGTCAAGGACGCGCAGCTGCCGAACGATGTTGTCGCCCGCAGTACCGCGGTGCCGGCCACTGCACGCCGCAACGCGCTCGGTCCACAGCTCGATCCGGCTGCCTTCCTCGTCACACACGGCTGGGTACCCGAACACGTCATGCTCGTCCTCGATGACCCCGAAGATCCAACGCCCTACTGGCTCATCGGATCCACCAACCCCGAAAAACTCCTCGCAGCCTTTGTCCCCGAGCAGGCCGCAGCAGCTACAAGGCGCAGCAATTAAGGCTTGAATTAAGGCCTCAGCCACGCCTCGGTGAAACTGGCCTACTAGGCGCAGTCCATGCAGACTGGCTCGCCGTCCTCTTCATGGTCAAGGCGCTTGTTGGACTGCACCAAGAAACATACAGAGCAGGTGAACTCGTTTTCTTTGCGCGGAACGACGGTGACGTTGAGCTCTTCACCGGTCAGGTCCACTGACGGCGGTTCGAAGGCCTCGACGATTTCTCCATCGTCATCCATGCCATTGTTGTCGTTTTCAGCCGCCTTCAGGCCCTCGAGGGAATCGGCCTCGAGGTCGTCTTCAGCGCGGCGACGCGGTGCGTCATAATCCGTGGCCATAATGCTTGCCCCTGTGAGTCAGATCGATAGGTATGTGTGTTTATCGACGGCATCCTAAACCAGACTGGCCTCTGTGTCACACTCGCCCCGCCGTGGGGGCACCAAACCCTGCACTATCCTACCCCCTATTACTCCTCCTTTACCCCTGTGAGCTGCTAATTCCAGCCCTTTAGCGAGCCACGAAGATTTCATCACAATGTGCACCTATCTCTAGCCCAAGGAGCACGTCACGCACCGCAAACCGCACGGCACTACCGCTACTGCCCTTTTCATCGATGAGATCGTGCCGCATCATCGCGCGAGTGCACATAGACTGTCGGTATGACCGCCCATGAATCGCAGCACCAGGACACGAAACCGAGCCCCCAGCACGAAGGCCACGCCTTCGGCATCGATGTTGGAGGCTCTGGCATCAAGGGTGCCGAAGTCGACCTCGCAACGGGAGAGTTCGTTGGTGACCGCCTCAAGATTGCTACTCCCCAGCCCGCAACACCGGACGCCGTCGCCAAGGTGATTGCCCAGATCATCGAAGAGAAGAACTGGGACGGTCCCGTCGGCATTACCATGCCAGCGGTGGTAAAGGACCAGGTAATCCGCAGCGCGGCAAACATTGATAAATCCTGGATCGGCACGGATGCACAGGAATTGTTGAGCTCATACCTCGACGTTCCTTTTACCGTGCTTAACGACGCCGACGCGGCCGGCCTCGCCGAGGTGGCTTATGGCGACGAGATTGCGCGCTCCGGCCCCGTCATCTTCCTCACTTTGGGCACTGGTATTGGTTCCGCTTTCCTGCTAGATGGCCAGCTTTTCCCCAATACGGAGATTGGGCACCTCATCGTTGGCGAGAAGGAGGCGGAGCACCAAGCTTCTTCAGCCGTCAAGGACCGCGAGGGGCTCAAAACCAAGCAGTGGGCGAAGCGCGTCAACCGCGTACTCCACGAGTATGAGGCCCTGTTTAACCCTTCAGCCTTCGTCATCGGCGGGGGAATTTCCCGCAAGTTTGACAAGTGGGGAGAGCACCTCCGCATCGAAACGCCGGTCGTTGCAGCTCAGCTTCGTAATCGCGCCGGTATAGTAGGCGCAGCCATGGCAGCACAAGAAGGTATTCGCCCATAAGGCAACCGGGGGCCAGCATTTCCGAGTTGACCCCAGTCACCGCCTAGTGCAAGAAATGATCTATACTGGGCTGTCGATTATCCAATATCCAGCGGCGCGCCTCCCCTGCTCATCTCGGAGGCGGGCTAGCATCGGGGACTAGTCGCGACTAACTTGCGCGTCCCCATAGTTTCCACTCAGAGAGCAAGTCGAAAGGGCGTACGTGGCAGCCACTGATTCTTCAGACCAGGTACTCGGCGCGGGCGAGAGCACCTCCGAGGCATCTGCACCTGCACAGAAGACCGCCAAAAAGACGGCAAAAAAGACCGCTAAGAAAACGGCCAAGAAAACCGCGAAAAAGACCGCCAAAAAGACAGCCAAGAAAACGGCTAAAAAGACGGCCAAGAAGGCAACAAAGAAGACCACCCGCAAGTCTGCACAAAAGGCCACAAAGAAGACGGCCAAGAAGACTGTGCGTAAGTCAGCAGCCACGAAGGCAACGTCGCCTGAAGCTGCTGAGTCTTCCGAGGATCTCGCCGAGGATCAGACCGACGAGTTGGACGCCGACACCACTGACGATGCCGATATCGATTTCGATCCGGACAACGCCGAGATGGATGATGAAGACGAGTTCGGCGACGACGATGATGACCTCGAGGGCGACGACGCTGATGAGGACGAGGACGATGGTTCCTCGGTCTGGGACGAGGATGAGTCCGCAGCCCTGCGCCAAGCCCGCAAGGATGCGGAGCTGACCGCGTCGGCAGACTCTGTCCGCGCCTACCTGAAGCAAATCGGTAAGGTCGCCCTGCTCAATGCCGAGCAAGAGGTCTCCCTCGCCAAGCGAATCGAGGCTGGCCTCTACGCTCAGTACCGCATGGATGAGATGGAAAAGGCCCGTGCCGAAGGCGACAAGGCCGCCAAGCTTTCCCCCATGGAAAAGCGTGACATGCGTGCCATCGCTCGTGATGGCCGCAAGGCGAAGAACCACCTTCTCGAGGCAAACCTGCGTCTCGTGGTGTCCTTGGCCAAGCGCTACACCGGCCGCGGCATGGCCTTCTTGGATCTCATCCAGGAGGGCAACTTGGGTCTCATCCGCGCTGTTGAGAAGTTTGACTACACCAAGGGCTACAAGTTCTCCACGTATGCCACCTGGTGGATCCGTCAGGCTATTACCCGCGCGATGGCAGACCAAGCACGCACCATCCGCATTCCTGTGCACATGGTCGAGGTCATCAACAAGCTGGGCCGCATCCAGCGAGAGCTGCTGCAGGATTTGGGCCGCGAGCCCACGCCGCTGGAGCTGGCGAAGGAAATGGACATCACCGAGGAAAAGGTGCTGGAAATCCAGCAGTACGCTCGTGAACCCATCTCCTTGGACCAGACCATCGGTGATGAGGGTGACTCCCAGCTGGGTGACTTCATCGAGGACTCCGAGGCCGTCATTGCTGTCGACGCGGTCTCCTTCACCTTGCTGCAAGACCAGCTGCAGGACGTGCTCACGACCCTGTCTGAACGTGAGGCGGGCGTGGTTCGTCTGCGCTTCGGCCTCACCGATGGCATGCCGCGCACTTTAGACGAAATCGGCCAAGTCTATGGTGTCACCCGCGAACGTATTCGCCAGATCGAGTCCAAGACCATGTCCAAGCTGCGCCACCCTTCGCGCTCCCAGGTGCTGCGAGACTATCTCGACTAAGCCCGCGGACACGACAATGGCGGCGAGGAAAGATTTCCTCGCCGCCACTTTTCTTTATGTATCAGGGCTCTGGGTTTCCTAGCAGCTCTAGGGATTGAGTCCCATGACCACCATCATGGCCATGGGAACGAACGGTGCGATACAACTCCAACAGAATCCGATGATCATCCCGGACACTGTGATGCCGGTTCGCCTATGCTCCGGGCTTCGCCCTGATCCGAGGATGAGCGCCACGATCCCCAGCCCCACCGCGCACCATCCGGTAAAGATCGTCAGCATCGACGACAAGAATCCCACTGCACCCCACAAGAGTGTCAGTACGATGATGACGAGTGGCGGAAGCACCGCCAGCCCCAGTACCCACGGCGCGAGGGGATTC
Source organism: Corynebacterium minutissimum (assembly GCF_000988205.1). Taxonomy (GTDB): domain Bacteria; phylum Actinomycetota; class Actinomycetes; order Mycobacteriales; family Mycobacteriaceae; genus Corynebacterium; species Corynebacterium hiratae. The sequence goes on from NZ_LAYQ01000013.1 coordinate 46,115, forward strand.
GGCGTGGAAGGGTGTTCTATCGGAGACGTGTACGACCCCGCAGAGGAGTAAGGGGAAGTATTCGGATAAGCCTGTACGTAATCGGGCTGGTTCATGGATTCCCCGCTTTCAAGAGAACTCAACTAGGACGCTGCCTTTACCTTATTCGAAGGCATTGGAAGCGTCCTTTCATGCGGGGGACGGTGCCCGCACGCCGCACCATTCGGGGCACGCTTCTAACCGTCGAGCCCCAGCTCGATGGCCGTGGCAATCCGGTCGATGACTTCCTTATCGGAGACATCTCCGCTAATGGTCACCGATGCGCCCTGGCAAGCACCGAGCGACATCAGCATCATCGCGGAGTCTGCCTCTACTGCCTCACCGTTATAGGTAAGGACGATATCGCCCTCTGCTTCAGCCGCCATTTCAGCGATCTTGGACGCGGGACGGGCATGGAGTCCTGCTTCATCGGCAATAGTCACAGTCAGCGAGTATCGATGTGGATCTTCCTCTTGGTCTTGCTCGCGCACAGTCCCAGGAGCAGCAGGCTGCTGAGGAGTGAAAGCCTCGATGGCTCGTCTAGCAGCGTCAGCAACTGCCCCCAGATCATCGCCTTGCTGGGCGGCGGTTGCCGCAGCGATAGTGGCCTCGACCAGTGGGGCATCAACGAACAGTGCTTGCTCTTCGTCCAGAAACTCAAGAACCGACTCGACGGTCATCGTTGCCGAGCCCAAGTCCGTGAGCACGACAACGCTGAGACCTTGACCTATGGCGTGGCTGATAGCGCCCTCAATGAAGTCATAGGACGTTCCGATACTGCCGTCTTCCAAGCCACCCGCAGGAAGAATGGTGACATCGGCGGCCATCTGGGCGGCGAGCTCAGCCAATCCTTCTGCGAGCTTCGCGGAATGCGAAACGAGAACGAGTCCAACGCGCGGCTGTGCCATGCTCTACGCCCCCTTCCCAGTAGTCTCGGCGGCGTCAGCAGCCGCAGCGAGGAAAAGCGCCGAGGAGGCGGCACCCGGATCCTTGTGTCCGGCAGAGCGCTCGCCCAGGTAGGAAGCGCGTCCCTTAGTCGCAACCATCGGGATAGTAGCGTCCGCGCCGGCTGCGGCCGCGTCGGCAGCCGCGCGCAAGACCTCGGCGGGGCTCTGTGCGGCATCGGCGGCGTCGCGGGCAGCGCGCGCCGCTGGCGCCCAAGCATCGACCATGGTCTTCTCCCTTCCGTTGCTTTGCCGCGGGTCATGATTCCCTCGAGGGCGGCCTCAATAAGCGCAGCCGTCGTAGAGGCATCAATGTCACCGGTGCCGGCGGCCTTCGCCGCACGCAAGAAGGCGGTGCCCAACAATGGGCCGGAGCTCCGCCGACGGTGGACATGAGAGTCTTCGCGGTTAGTTTGAGTACGTCAGCGACCGTTGAGTCATCCGACGAGATATCCGCAGCAACCTTGTCGACGACGGCGCGGAAACCACGGTCGACGTTTTCTCCATGGTCGCTATCGCCGATGACACGGTCGAGCTCGATGAGCTCCTCACGGTGTTCACGCGCGGCCGCGGCACAGCTTTTCATCCATTCCTGTGCCCACGCGCTTGAAAGAGTTTCAGAATTCGTCATAGTTAGATTGTTACATTCCTTGGCGTAGTGCGGAGGTGTGGCAGGGGGCGTCGAAAAGCGCGAGGTCCTCGTCGTCCGTGCGCATGACGGTGACAGAGCACCCAGCCATGTCCAGGCTGGTGACGAAGTTACCCACGAGGGAGCGCTCAATGGCGATGCCAGCCTGCTGGAGACGCTGGGCCACGCGGCGGTAGACCACGTACAGCTCAGAGGCCGGGGTGGCGCCCATGCCATTGACGACGACGATGGTGCGCTCCCCCTCGCTCAGCTTAAGATCTGCCAAGACGGGGTCGAGTAGGTGATCAGTAACGTCATCGGCAGAAACCAGTGGAATTTCCTTGCGGCCCGGCTCGCCATGGATACCCACGCCGAGTTCGACTTCGTCTTCCCCAAGGTCGAAGGAGGGCTTGCCCACGTGCGGCACCGTGCAGGCGCTCAGTGCCGCGCCCATGGTCGCGGTATTCTCCACTACCTTCTTAGCCACCGCTGTCACCGCAGCAAGATCGTCGCCGCGCTCGGCTGCGGCACCTGCCAGCTTCTCTACCAACAAGGTTCCTGCCACGCCGCGGCGTCCGGCGGTAAACGTAGAATCCTCCACCGCGACATCATCGTCGACGATGACCTGGCTGACCTCAATATCATCGAAGTCAGCCAGCTCGGCTGCCGTATCAAAGTTGAGAACATCGCCGGTATAGTTCTTGACGATGTAAAGAACGCCCGCCCCAGCACTTACCGCTTCGGTGGCTGCTTGGATTGCATCCGGTGTAGGCGACGTAAACATGGCGCCCGGCACCGCCGCGTCCAGCATGCCGTAGCCAACGAAACCCGCGTGCAAAGGCTCGTGCCCAGAACCACCACCGGAGACAATAGCCACCTTGCCGTGTTCTTTCTTCTGTGCGCGGGCAACAAACAGCGGTTCCGTGTTGCGAGTCACAATGTCACCGTGGGCTAACGCGAAGCCTTCTACTGATTCGGCTACTACGTTGTCCGGCGAGTTGATGAGCTTTTTCATCATCCATCTCCTTAGGTTGTCTTTGGCCTAGAGCACTCTTCTCACAATGCTGCCGAGCCTACCCTTCGCTGCTGGATGTTTCGCTGGAACCGTTGCGCCAACACCGTGGGCTACGCCCCCTTGCTTAGCCCTGCGCTGCTTTGCGGACCTGCATCGCACCAATAAAACCGAGCCCTAAGAACGCAACTGCGGTCAGCAATGACCAACGCGCTGCATCACTCATACCGTCGCTGAGTGCTCGGACCAACACGGCAGTCTCCTCTCCGAAGGGACTGGCGGCACCCTGCGCACGCAACCCCTCGATACTCGACCCAGCCGATTGACGCGCTGCTTCCGCTATTCCTTCCGCAGCCGGACCATCGAAGCCAATGGTATTAAGCGCCTTCGGCAGAGACAGCGCTAGCGAGACGGAAAAGACCGAACCGGAAATCGCGGTTCCCAGGGAAGAACCAATTTGACGAACTGTGCTCTGTGTCGCGGAAGCTTGGCCTGAGTTTTCCACGGGGATGTCACGCAAGACGGTTCCGGTTAACTGCGCAGAAGCGAATCCTAGGCCCACTCCATAGATCACAAGCGGCAGCGCGATGAGCCATCCGCTGGTGTCGGGACCGAGAATTAACGCGAGTATCAGAGCTCCGACGACCTCGAGGCTCAGGCCGATGAGTACGGTGCCAGGGGCGCCGAAGCGCCCAGCGACGTGGCGTGCGGCTGCACCTGAAATGAAGGCTCCGACGGCCATCGCCGCGAGCACAAGGCCGGCAGACATTACGCTTAAGCCCAACGCATTAATGAGATATAACGGCAAGACGAAGATGATGGCGAACTCCCCGATGGCTACCGCACCGGCGGTGGTATTTCCCCACGAGAACGTCGGATAGGAAAATAGCCCCAAGTCCAAGAGTGCGGAGCGCTGAACCTTTTCGCGGTGCTTCTCCCAACGGATGAACAGCGCAAAACCAACCGCGGCGATGAGCAGCGCCACCGGCACAGCGGATACCGGCGCGGTGGTAGGCCACGTCCACCCGAACACTGTTAATTCGGATTGCGGTGTCCACCAGCCAAGGCTGGGCCCCTCGATGACAGCGAAAACAAGGGCCCCAAAGGCAATCGCGCTCAACTGTGCGCCGTCGACGTCGACTCCAGGGCGAGTCTCTGGGCTGCGGGTTTCCCGGACGGTAAGGACAGCTCCACCGGCCACGATAAGGCCGATGGGGACGTTGACCAGAAAGATCCAGTGCCAGGACACCCACTGAGTAAGCGCGCCGCCGGCTAGAGGGCCTACGGCAGCAGCGCCTGAGATGACGGCGCCCCAGACGCCGAATGCGGCCGCACGATACTTCCCGCGGAATACGGCGTTCACGGTGGACAGGGTGGAGGGCATGATAAAAGCCGCGCCCACTGCCTGCACGGCACGTGCCGAGATGAGAATTCCCGCTGTTTCGGAGAAACCAGCCCACACGCTGCCTGCTACGAATACGGCGAGGCCGAGAAGGAAAGCTCGTTTGCGGCCCCAACTATCCGCGATTTTTCCTGTGGACAGTAGCAGTGCGGCAAGCACCACCGCGTAGAGGCTGTTGACCCACTGTGCCTGGGTAATATCCAGGTTGAGGTCCGTGATGATGGCGGGCAATGCCACGCCGACGATGGTGCCGTCGAGGACGATGAGGCCCAGACCTACCGATAAAACCGCAAGGCTTATCCAGTCACGGCGGGTTGGTGCCACCGTGCTGGATTCTGTTGTAGCCGCGGGCATAGCTAGGCGCTCACAGAAGTTGCGGCGGCAGGGTTAGCGGGCTCGTTCAATGCGCGGCCAAGTGCGACGAGGAAGAGTGCCAGACCCACCGTAATGAAGATGTGTCCGAGGCCGGCGATTCCGGCGATCATCGCGGTCGATTCCTCCCCCAGCACAGTTAAGCTACCGTGCCAGATGAGCATTCCAACGGTAAGCACAACGCCAATGTTGTAGAACCAGAAAAAGGAGTTAAAAAGCTTCTTGTTGCGGGACACGGCGAAGACCTTGTCCACCACAAGGAAGATGAGGAACATCATGAACCCCAGCGCCAAGAGGTGGGTGTGGGCCACTCCTAGCTGGGTGAACTGTCCCTCCGGGAAATCGTTCGCGCGCGTGAACTCGCGGTAGAACACGCCGGCGCTCAACCCCATGACAAGGTAGAAGATGGCTGCTCTATAGAGGGACTGCATTGTGTGTTCCTTCCTAGCCACGCTGCTGTGGCGATTGCGTCGAGGATGGTGATTGGCCTTTAGACCATCTGCTATCCATCCTGCTTCGCGCTCACAGCGTTTCCATCGCGTAGCCGGTTGAGTTTCTCATCAACCAACTAGTTGATAGCGCGGCCGCGCCGGCTACCACTTGCGCAGGTAATCGATGCGCTCCCGCAGCTGCTCGGCGTCGCACAACGCAGTCGGCGGGCCACCGCAGGCCTTGCGGGCTTCTGTGTGGATGGCACCATGCGGGCGCCCGGTGCGTTGGGCGGTGATAGACACCACCGTGTTGAGTTCTTTGCGCAGCGCGGAAATCTCATCCACCACACCTGGCTGGGAACCGGCGCTGCTTGCCGACGCCTCTGCCCCACGCTTGGGCGCGTGTGGGGTGCCGTAGAGCTTGCGGTGTTGTTCCTCCGCTGCCTCCGCTGCCCGGCGCGCCTTCTCCTCTGCCTCTCGGCGGTCCAACTCTTCGGACTGCTTTTTGCGCAGGAGGTCCTTGACCTGATCGGCGTCGAGAAGCCCGGGAATTCCAAGGAAGTCTTCCTCTTCGTCCGTGATATTGCCCGTCGTGAACTGCGAGCCGTTATAAAGCAGCCCGGAAAACTCTGCCTCCGCGCCTAAGGATTCATAGGAAGGCTCGAGCATGTCCGGTTCGGACTTCTTCTTATTGGCGTCCTCGAGCAGCTCATCGTCCCAGCCATCCTTGTCGGGGTTTTTCTCCCCTCCCAGGACGTGGTCGCGCTGCTTTTCCATATTCTCGGCAAGGCCCAAGAGCACCGGCACGGAGGGCAGGAAGACGGAGGCCGTCTCGCCGGGCATGCGGGAGCGCACGAAACGCCCGATGGCCTGAGCGAAAAACAGCGGGGTCGAGGCAGAGGTGGCGTACACGCCTACGGCGAGGCGGGGAACGTCGACGCCCTCCGACACCATGCGCACGGCCACCATCCACTCGTCGGTGGATTCGGAGAACTCCGCAATGCGCGCGGAGGAGCCTGGATCATCGGAGAGGATGACGGAGACGGGAGTATTGGAGATCTGCTTGAGGATCTTGGCGTAGGCGCGCGCGGTTGTCGTGTCGGTAGCAAGTACCAGACCGCCGGCATCCGGCATGTTGCGGCGCATCTGCATCAGCCGCGTGTGCGCCGCCTGCAAGACGGTGGGGATCCACTCGCCTTTCGGGTCGAGGGCCGTGCGCCAGGCGCGGGCGGTCTGCTCCGGATTGAGAATATCGCCGAGCCGGGCCGCATGTTCCTCACCGGCGCTATCGCGCCAGCGGGATTCGCCGGAGTAGCTGAGGAAGACGACGGGGCGCACGACACCGTCGGCAAGCGCATCGCCATAGCCGTACGTGTGATCAGAGCGGGATACGAGGTGACCTTCCCCGTCCTCCTCGTAGCGCACGAAGGGGATCTGCGAGTCATCGGAGCGGAAGGGCGTACCAGTCAGCGCGAGGCGGTGCTCCGCATCATCATAGGCTTCCCGCACGCCATCGCCCCAGCTCTTGGCATCACCGGCGTGGTGGATCTCATCGAGGATCACCAGGGTGCGCCGCGCTGAGGCGACCGCACGGTGCTTGTACGGGTGCATCCCCACCTGCGCATAGGTCACCACGACACCGTCCATCGCGGGGTTGACTCCCGAGGAGTTTGTGAACTTGGGGTCGAGAGCTAGCCCTACGCGGGAGGCGGATTCCGACCACTGCACTTTGAGGTGCTCGGTGGGCACCACCACGATGACGCGCTCTACGGTGCGGTCCGCCATGAGCTCTGTGGCCACCCGCAGGGCGAAGGTGGTCTTACCTGCACCTGGCGTTGCCACCGCCATGAAATCCTTTGGCTTGGTGGCTAGGAACTTATCCAAAGCCGCGCGTTGCCACACGCGCAGCGAACCATTATTGGCAAATCTCTGTGCTGGAGTCTGAGTAGACACGGTCAGCGACTTTCCCCCTCTAGTTATCCCAACATCCCGCTCTTGTGAAGTTTTTCGTACGTTTTCGCTTTACGCCGACGCAGGTTGAGCGTCGACGTCAGACTTAACGGCGGCGCAAGCTCTTGTATATGCGCTCGCAGTCTGGGCACACGGGTGAGCCGGGCTTCGCTTGCTTGGTCACCGGGAAGGTCTCTCCACACAGGGCAACGACGTACTTGCCGTTGACCGCGGAATCGAGGATCTGGTTCTTCTTCACATAGTGGAAGAACTTCGGGGTGTCGTCGTTGGTCGACGTATCCTCGCGGACATCAGGGCGTTCAATAGTCTTAGTCGTCGTACTCACGCCCCCTATCATGCCGCATCGGTATCGAAGTTGGCGAGTCCTGCAGCTACGCTAGTAGGCATGACCCCTTCGAACTCGCGCGATAACCCCCGCCATACCCCACGTTCGGGGCAGCGGCGCGGGCGCCGATTCGGCCGCGAGACGCACCTCATCACGACTGCCAAGCTCGCCCCCGGTCAAGACCGGCATCGCCGCGAGATCATCTACTCAATACTGCAGTTTTTGCGCGTTCCATCCCTCCTGATAGCCGGGGCCATGGTTTATGTTTGGCAGTGGTGGATCCCCGCTGCCCTCGTCGTGGCCGTCACCTTCCCACTGCCCTGGATCGCTGTGGTCATTGGCAATGGTCGGGGTCAAAAGAAAGACAAGCGCGAGAAGGCTGTTTATAAGCCCGCTATGGCCCGGCAAATGGCGCAGGCCCAGCGCGAGCAACTGACAAGCCGGTCCCATGGAGCGCTTCCCGGCGCGCCGTCATCACACGACGATACGGCGAAGCAAAACACCATCGACCACGAAGACTAGACGTTTACCGTTTACCTCCCGAAGCAATGTAAGGACACTTTTGTGAGCACACAACAGCCTTCTCCTTTTGGCCCGGAGATGAACCCAGAGCACCCCGTCGCGGATGTCGCGGCCGACCTCGCCCGTGTCTTTACTGACGCGGGATTCACCGCGGACGGCATCGCGGGACACTTAGGGCCGGAGTACACCGAAGCCCTACATCGCGGGGAGCCCGAGGCCGTGGCGCTGGGTGCTAGCGGCGACTCCCGTCTCGACCGCCTCATCCGCATCTTTGTGTTGCACGAGCACGTGCCGGCCACGCTGCTTTCCGACGTCCTCGGTGCCCGCCTAGCCACCCAATTGCTTGACAGCGGTGTCGCGCTTACCGACGATCACGGCACTGTCTACGTGGCATACGACATTCGGCCGCACGTCATCGTGGGCAAGAATCGCGTGGTGTTTTCCGATGTTGATGCTTCCCTCGTGGACCACGTTCCTGGTCCCGAGCACGTCTTGGGTGTCGGCTCTGCCAGCCTTTCCCTACTTCATTCGACTCCCACTACTCCGGTGTCATCGGTGCTGGATCTGGGCACAGGCTCTGGCGTGCAGGTCCTGGGGCAGCTGGATTCTGCAGAGCACATCGTCGCTACTGATGTCCATGAGCGAGCCCTTGAGCTCGCCCGCGCTACCGTTGCTGCAGCGGACGCAAAGGAACGGGTCGAACTGCGCCAGGGTTCGTGGTTCGAGCCGGTACAACACGAGCGCTTCGACCGCATCGTGGCCAATCCTCCATTCGTGGTGGGCCTTCCTGAGGTCGGCCATGTGTACCGAGATTCCGGACTCAACCTCGATGGTGCTAGTGAGCTCGTGGTGTCCCAAGCCGTGGAACACCTCACCCCTGGAGGAACCGCGCACGTGCTCGCCGCGTGGGTTCATCAAGGCGAGGAGTCCTGGCAACAGCGGGTTGCCTCGTGGTTACCGGACACCGGTGTAGCCGCATGGATCATTCAACGCGACGTGGCAGATCCTGCTCTGTATGTGTCCACCTGGTTAAGCGATGAGTCCGTGGATGTTCGCAGCCCTGAGGGAAGGGAGCGTTCGCGCCGCTGGCTCGAACACTTCCGCGAGCACGAGGTCACTGGCATCGGATTTGGTTTCGTAGCCATCCAGCGTATTGGGGACGACGAGCCCTCGGACATTCTGGCGGAGACAATGTCACAGCCGCTCATTGGTCCACTCGGACCAGAAATAGAAGAGTATTTTGCGCGCGTCGAATGGCTGCGCGCTTTGGTGCCGGGTGAGCTGGAGACCAAGCACGTTCAGCTGCGCCCCAGTGTTGCTCGGGAGGACGTGGCCCTGCCAGATGCTGAGCTTGGCATGGGCTTTGAGCGCGAAGCGCTACGTTTGAGCCGGACCGACGGTCCGCGCTGGCAGCATGATGTCGACGAGCACCTCGCGGCTATCGTCGCCGGGCTTAATCCACATGGGTTGAGCATCGGCGAAACCATCGAGCTTTACGCCGCCGCACAAGGCTTTGATGAGACCGCACTGGTGAGTGCTGCGCTTCCTGCCATCGTGGATCTCATCCGCCATGGTCTGCTGATCCCCACGGAGCTGCTAGCTTTTAGCAACACCGAGTAGACCAAGTAGTTCGCGTTAGCTGTATCCTCATCAGCCTCCTTGCGTACTGAAAACTTCTCCACAAGAAAGGTTGTGTATCCCCGTCCATGCGTGCTGTTCTCACCCGCGTTTCTGAAGCTTCCGTCACGGTAGAAGGCGACGTTGTCGGTTCCATCAGCTGTCCCGACACCGGCGGCATCCTAGCGCTCATTGGTGTATCTCGTGACGATGTCACGGCAGGCGCCGAAGCTGGTCCTGCCGACGGGCCATCCTTGGAGGAGCGGATGGACACGATGGCACGCAAGATCGCCGAGCTGCGCATTCTCAAGGGCGAAACCAGCGTGGTTGACAGTGGAGCTCCAGTGCTAGTGGTAAGCCAGTTCACTCTCTACGGGCGAACGGCGAAGGGCCGCCGGCCATCATGGTCAGATGCCGCACCCGGGGACGCGGCGGAACCGCTGATCCAAGGGGTTGTCGCTCGCCTGCGGAAGCGCGGGATCACTGTGGAGGAAGGTCGCTTCGGAGCCATGATGCAGGTCTCCTCCGTCAATGAGGGGCCGTTTACCGTGCTCGTTGAGGTGTAGCCTCGGCGCGCCTCCCCCAAAATGGCCTAAAACCCACCTCGCAGACCGGGATGCGTGAACATTTTTCAAACCGTGGGAACTATCTGCGCCGAAGGTCCGTTGTAGGAGATGAACCAAGCCGCAACTTAGGAGGCATGAGATGGCCACATCATCCGCTGCTAGCGTCCAGGACGAGGACGGACAGGAAGTTGACCGCGGCTCACGCCGTAACCAGACTAATGACAATCCCTCCGCGGACTTGGTCCGCGTTTACCTCAACGGAATTGGCAAGACTGCGCTGCTGAGCGCCGAAGACGAGGTTGAGCTCGCACAGGCAATCGAAGTGGGCCTGTACGCCGAGTACAAGCTCGCCAATGCCGAAAAGCTGACCCGCGCTGAGAAGCGCGACCTCAAGATTCTCGCCCGCGAAGGCAAGAAGGCACGCTCCCACCTCCTCGAGGCCAACCTGCGCCTCGTGGTCTCCCTGGCTAAGCGTTATACAGGCCGCGGCATGCCGCTGCTGGACCTCATCCAGGAAGGAAACTTGGGCCTGATTCGTGCGATGGAGAAGTTTGACTATGCCAAGGGATTCAAGTTCTCTACGTACGCCACGTGGTGGATCCGCCAGGCCATTACCCGCGGCATGGCTGACCAGTCCCGCACCATCCGCCTCCCAGTGCACCTCGTAGAGCAGGTCAATAAGCTTTCCCGCATCAAGCGCGAGATGTATCAGTCCTTGGGCCGCGAGGCTACGAATGAGGAGCTGGCCGAAGAATCCGGCATCGAAGAGTCCAAGATCGAAATGCTGCTGCGTCAGTCCCGCGATCCTGTCTCCCTGGATATGCCGGTGGGCACCGATGAAGAAGCACCGTTGGGTGACTTCATTGAGGATGCCGAGGCAACCGATGCGGAGACCGCCGTGGTGGCATCCATGCGCCACTCTGATATTCGCTCCGTCATCGGCTCCCTCGAGGAGCGTGAACAGGATGTCATCCGCCTGCGCTATGGCTTGGACGACGGTGTTCCGCGCACCCTCGATCAGATTGGACGCAAGTTCGGTCTCTCCCGCGAGCGTGTTCGCCAGATTGAGCGCGAGGTCATGGCCAAGCTGCGGGAGGGCAACCGCGCCGATCGTCTCCGCGAATACGCGCTTTAAGTTCTGTTTCATAGCTTGGCGCTAGCCATCGAGGTTCATCCCTCCTGCCCACCTAAATTTTGGCTGGGCTCGGGGAGGTCGATGCTCGGTGGCTTTCGTCATTTCTCGAGGGCCGTGAATCTCTTTGTCCATATCTTCCTATTCACCCCGCGCAGCGTGCAGCGCTGCGTGCGCTAAGCCCTGAAAAAATACGCTATTGTTTAAGATATTCTCTTAATACACTCCTATTACCGCGCCTAAACCTATGTGGCTACGGACCGCCGACAACGCAGAAAGGTAAGCCCACGTGAGGGATCTAGTTGACACCACGGAAATGTATCTGCGAACCATTTATGAGCTCGAAGAGGAAGGAATTACCCCACTGCGTGCTCGCATTGCAGAGCGCCTAGAGCAATCTGGGCCGACTGTGTCCCAGACTGTGGCTCGCATGGAGCGCGATGGCCTGCTCCACGTGCGCACGGACCGCAGCCTCGACCTCACCCAGCAAGGTCGCGAACTGGCCACCAATGTCATGCGCAAGCACCGCCTCGCTGAGCGCTTGCTCACGGACGTCCTGGGCCTCGATATTCACAAGGTTCATGATGAGGCCTGCCGTTGGGAGCACGTCATGAGCGAAGAGGTAGAGAAGCGAGTCATAGCCGTTCTTGAGGATTCTTCCCGCTCCCCCTTCGGCAACCCCATCCCAGGTTTGGCGCAGCTTGGCATGACCCCCGCGGAACTCGACCTGGGGACTCGCGCCATCGATCTTCCCACCGGGCAAAAGACTGCAGCCACCATCGTCCAGATCAACGAGGTTTTGCAGGCGGATAACTCGACTTTCCACGAGCTTTACTCGTGCGGTATTCAGGTTGGTTCGAAGGTTACCGTGGTCAATGAAAGCGGAACGATTACGCTGACCACGGAGTCGGGCCACACCGTCGAGCTTGTCGACGACCTCGCGCACGCTATCCGAGTCAAGGAGGACTAAGGCGATGAAGCTACTTGTTACTGGCGGTGCCGGCTATGTCGGCAGCGTGTGCGCGGCCGTCCTCGTGGAGAAGGGGCACGACGTCACCATCATCGATAACTTTTCCACCGGCAACCGCGAAGCTATCCCAGAGCAGGCCCGCCTCGTCGAGGGTGACGTGGCCGATGTCGCTCGTGAAGTGCTATCTGAAGGAGGCTTCGACGGCGTTGTGCATTTTGCCGCTCGCTCCCTCGTTGGCGAATCCGTTGAGGCTCCGGCTGACTATTGGCAGCACAATGTCGTCACGACGCTGCAGTTGCTCAACGCCATGCGCGAATTCGGCGTCACCAACCTTGTGTTTTCTTCGACCGCGGCAACGTACGGCGAGCCTGCACAGGTTCCGATCACAGAGACGATGCCTACGAAGCCGACGAATCCTTATGGCGCATCCAAGCTCGCAATCGACTACATGATCACCTCATATGCCCAGGCCTACGGCTTGGGGGCGACGTCGTTGCGCTACTTTAACGTCGCCGGTGCCTACGGCAGCATTGGCGAGAACCGCGAGGTGGAAACCCACCTCATTCCGCTTGTATTGCAGGTAGCACTTGGCCATCGCGACAAGATCTTCATTTTCGGCGATGACTACGACACTGCCGACGGCACCGCCGTCCGCGATTACATCCACATCCGTGACCTGGCCGACGCTCATGTGCTCGCGCTTGAAAGCAACGCTGCGGGTACACACCGCATCTATAACCTCGGCTCCGGAGACGGTTACTCTGTCAAGCAGGTCATTGAGGCCTGCCGCGAAGTCACCGGACACCCCATCCCCGCTGAGCTGGCGCCCCGCCGCGCAGGAGATCCCGCAACCCTCGTGGCCTCCTCGGACAAGATTAAGTCCGAGCTCGGATGGGATCCGAGCCGCACCGACTTGACCACCATCGTGACGGATGCGTGGAACTTTACCCGGCAGCTCGGCGAGCGGGCTCATTCCGCGCGGCGTTAGTGCTGCCCTCCCCAGCCGTATCCCCTACCGCGTTGTCGAAGGCCTTACGCGCCCCTGCGTGGATCGAAGCACGTATCTTTTCATGCAGCCCGTGGCGATAGGCCTGGCACAACAGCGAGCCTAGGCGATGGCTGGGGAACTCTTCCGTGACGAGCTGCAGTGCCGGTCCAGCCAGGATGTCCCACTCCTGTTCCATGTGTGCCAGGGCAAACAGGGTCAGAGCATTCGCCCGTAATTCTTCGCCGAATGTGCGCGCTGCTGCTAGGAGAAGGTACGCACCGGTTTCGCCAGCCTCCGCGCAGATGCCCACCACGAGGTCGCGCGTCCACGTCGTCGACAGCCACACGGCGCATGATGCCAACAGCTCTACATCTTCTTCGGCTTCCTCCACAGACGCCACCTGGTGAAGCGCCCACTGAGCATCATCCACAAAGTGCTCAAGGAGTTCCTTGCGCTTCTTCCCTTTCGCCGCGGCCACCTGGGCGCGAAACTGAGTCGCGGTATCGCGTGCTTGCCGGCTCAGGGCTTCGGCTTCGGCAGAATCGAGGTGTGGGTTTCCCGGCGCGAAAATGGCAAAGAATTCTTCCCTATTGAGCTCTGGAACAACATTGTGATTGACGCAGGAGCGCATCGAGGAGGCGTCGGTAAGCGCCGGTATAGTGCCTTCTACCCACTTTTTCATCGGCCCGCTCCCATCTGCGTTGACGGTTCCGTGCAACAGAACGTAGGGCTCATGTTTGGTGATTTCCTTGGCGTACCAGGCCGCGTCAATCTCCAACCCGTCACAGGAACGATCCAGGCCGTAGAGCCAGTGGGTCACCTCCCGTAATTCAGTAAGCGGGCGCTGCGAAATGAGGAAGGCGAAGACGCCTTCGCGGGCATTCTCTGCCAGCATCGCCGCGATGTCTGGCAGGGCTCCGGCGGCATCGGGGATATCGACGCGGGCGAGCGGACCCATGGCCGGGCCGCGCGGGGTGGTGTCAATGGCCATGAATACCACCGATTCGGTGGGATAGAAGCCAAGGAGTCCGGGGATGTTAGCAAGGAGATGACCAGGTGTCGTAATCGGTGGGGTGTTATCTGTGTGCGTTGAGAATGTGCTCATACTTGTACCCTGAACCAGGGCTGCCACAGGACGCTAGGGGGATCACGCCACACACGGAGAATCTGTGGATAACTAGTCCGGACTGGTCTGCAATCCGAGGGAAAGAGCCGAGTTATTCACACCCACTCACTCGACATGCTGGCACAACGGATGGCCATGTGGCATGCTTGAACGATCATCACCAGTGCCCATGATCAATCCCAGCTCGGCTTGGCAAGGAACGCACAATCGCAGCTGGGAATAGGTAGTAGCCCTACAGCGTTGCAAGGCACAGAACGCTGATTAGGTCCGTACGCTTCTAAAGAAGCGCACGGATAGAAGGAGGAGTCACAATCATGCAGGAAGAACAGGGCCGCATGTATGAGCTGGAGTATCCCGCACCAGTGGTCAAGGACGATTCCGCCCCAGGCAATGGCCCTACGATGATCGTGGCCATGAATGGCTATGCCGATGCGGGCCAGGCCGTCGAAGCCAGTGCTGATCACCTCAAAGCCGCGTTGGAGAACCGCCAGCTGGCTTCGTTTAATAATGACGAGCTTATTGACTACCGCTCTCGCCGCCCCGCCGTCACCATTGACCACGATCGCACGGTAGAAATTGAGAACACCGATCTGGGCATCAAGGTGCTCCGGGATAACTCCGGCACACCTTTCCTGCTGCTTTCTGGACCGGAACCGGACTTGCGCTGGGAGGCATTTACGGACGCGGTAGTGAATTTGGTGGAAAAGTTCGATATCAAGAACACCATCATGCTGTACTCGGCCCCTATGCCGGTGCCGCACACCCGCCCCACCGTGGTCACGGCGCACGGCAATGAGCCGGAGCTCCTTAACTCCATGGTGCGCATGGAATCCACCATGATGGTCCCCGGCGCCGCCGCCCTGTATATTGAGCGAGCCTTGGATAAGAAGGGCCGCCGCGTTGCTGGATACACCGCTCATGTTCCGCACTACCTTGCGGCGTCTCCTTACCCGGCCGCCACGCTACGGCTGTTGGATTCGGTCGCCTCGGCAGCTGACCTCAACATTCCGCTGGGCAGCCTGGAAGCGGACGTTGCTCGCATCAACCAGCAGTTGGAAGAGCAGGTTACCGATTCTGAGGAGATCGCTGGCGTCGTACGTCAGCTAGAAGAGCAGTACGATGCCTACATGGAGCGCTACCGCTCCCGCCACCCGCAGGCCATCATGCCAGGTGAGGAGCACATGCCCACTGGCGAGGAGATCGGTGCGGACTTTGAGGCCTTTCTTGCTGGCCTCGATGACAGCTCGGACATCCTGTCCGAAGATATCGATGACCGCGAAGACAACTACGGCCGCGATGAAGACCCCGGCTTAGACATGGATGACGACGTCTAAGCATGCCTTGCCCAGCCGCACACAACAGGCAGGGCGGTGAAGCTCGGACGCAAGGCCGACGCTCTGCACTATAGGGCTTTTCGCCTAAGGTGGGACGGGTGAACCTTTCTCAGATGTTGCCCGATCTCGCCGAAGTCCCCGAGTCGATGGTTGATGAGGCCATCTGGGACACATTTTTGTCCTGGACTTCCGGCCGCGGTATCTCGCTCTACCCGGCGCAGGAAGAGGCCTCCCTTGGTGTTCTCGCCGGGGATAACGTCATCTTGGCCACCCCCACCGGTTCTGGTAAATCCATGGTGGCCAACGCCGCCCACTTCATTGCTTTAGCACGCGGCCAGCGCAGCTTCTACACCGCTCCCATCAAGGCCTTGGTGAGCGAAAAGTTCTTCGCTCTCTGCGAGATTTTCGGCCCCGAGAACGTCGGCATGATGACCGGCGATGCCACGGTCAATGGCTCCGCCCCGATTATCGCCGCCACCGCTGAGATCGTGGCCAATATTGCGCTACGCGATGGCGCGGAAGCCGCCATCGATCAAGTGATCATGGACGAGTTCCACTACTACTCCGAACCCGATCGCGGCTGGGCCTGGCAGGTACCGCTCCTGGAGCTACCGAAGGCCCAGTTCCTGCTCATGTCCGCCACCCTGGGCGATACCGCATGGCTGGAGAAGGATTTGACGGAGCGTACCGGCCGCACGACGACGCTGGTAGCGGGAACAACTCGCCCGGTGCCCCTCGACTTCTCTTATGTCTTTTCCGCGGTCCACGAAACAATCGAAGAATTGCTCGCCGATGGCAAGGCGCCCATCTACGTCGTCCACTTCTCCCAACGCGAAGCCTCAGAGCGTGCGCAGGCGCTCACTTCGCTGTCGAAGATCATCACCGCAGAGGAGAAGGAGGCCATTGCCGCGGAGCTCGCAGGCTTCCGCTTCACCACGACGTTTGGCAAAGACCTCTCTAAGCTTCTGCGTAAGGGAATCGGTGTCCACCACGCTGGCATGCTGCCGAAGTACCGGCGCTTGGTTGAGCGCCTGGCTCAGAAGGGCCTTCTCAAGATTATTTGCGGCACCGATACTTTGGGGGTGGGCATCAACGTCCCCATCCGCACAGTGCTGATGACGGGTTTGGCCAAGTACGACGGGACCCGCCAACGCATTCTGAAATCCCGTGAGTTTCACCAGATTGCCGGCCGCGCTGGCCGCGCCGGTTATGACACGGAAGGCACCGTCGTAGTGCAGGCGCCGGAGTATGAGATTGAGAACGCCAAAGCGCGGCGCCGTGTGGGCGATGACCCGGCCCGCCTCAAGAAGCTGAAGAAGAAGTCTGCGCGCGACGGTGAAGTGTCGTGGTCGGAGCAGACTTACGCCCGGCTTATCGACGCCGAGCCGGAGCAATTGACGTCCCAGTTCCGAGTGTCCAACTCCATGTTGCTCAACGTGCTCGCCCGCCACGGCAACGGCTACGAGCACCTTAAGCACCTGCTCCGCACGAGCCACAACACGCGCGCCCGCCAGAACGAGGACATCCTCACAGCGTTGAGTCTGTTCCGAGGCCTCCTCAATTCGGGCGTGGTGCAAAAGTCTACGAAGGGGCTCGATATCTACGGCCGCCCCTACCACGTGGTCCGTGAGATGCCGCGCGATTTCGCCCTCAACCAGCCTTTAGGCCCCTTCGCGCTAGCGGCACTCACCTTGCTGGATCCCGAGTCCGAGACCTATGCCCTCGATGTCATCTCTGTCTTTGAATCGGTGCTGGATGATCCACGCCAGGTGCTTATTGCTCAACAGAAGCAGCGGCGCGGTGAGGAGATAGCAGCTCTCAAAGCGGAGGGCGTGGACTATACCGAGCGCATGGCCATCGTGGAAGACATCACGTGGCCAAAGCCCCTGGAAGAACTCCTCGAACAATCCTATGAGACCTTCTGCCAGACCAACCCATGGGCTAAGGAGTTCGAGCTGCGGCCTAAGTCTGTAGTGCGCGACATGCTGGAGAGCGCCATGACTTTTTCCGATCTCGTCGCCACCTACGGTCTTGCCCGCTCGGAAGGCGTCATTTTGCGCTACCTGACGGATGCCTGGCGCACGCTCAAGCAGTCGATTCCCGCGGAGTTCCTCACAGAAGAACTCGAGGACATCATCGTCTGGCTCGGGGAGCTTATCCGCCAAGTAGATTCTTCGCTTGTCGACGAGTGGGCTGAGATGGCTGGCGAGGACTCCCCCATTTCCCAGGAGGATTTGGACCGCGAGTTGGCCTTTGGAGTTGAGGATCCCACTGCCTTGACCGCGAATCAGCGGGCTTTCAGCATCATGGTGCGCAACTACTTCTTCCGCCTTGCTCAGCTCTTTGCCTTGGAGAAGGAAGAGCGCTTGGCAAACCTATTGGATTACTTGGAGGAGATCCCCGACTTCGGCCGCGCCCTCGATGACTACTTCGATGATTACGATGACATCGACACTGGGCCAGCGGCTAGGGGGCAGGAATATTTTGTCTTGGATAAGGGTGACACGGGCTCGGGCGCTCGTGGAGTTGGCGGCTCGCGGTCGTGGACCGTGCGTCAGATCCTTAAGGACCCAGAGGGTGATAACTCCTATCAGCTCGTTGGCATCGTAGATCTCGATGCCTCCGATGAAGCCGGGGAAGTACGGCTTTCTGAGCTGCGCGTGGAGTACTAGGGCGCATAAGCAGGGACTATTAATACCCCCTTTTCTGAATTAATATTTTCCGTTCATCGCATATTATTCGTATGATTGGAGAATGAGCACGGCACAACAGATAGACGAACGCAAGCTTTCCCCAATTCCTCACGCCAGCGCAGCCCCCGCGGCCGAGCGCCTCACACCCGGTTCCTTCACCATGAAGGTCCTCAACGGCATCTCCATCGCCGTCGTGGTGTCGCTGGTTCCGCAAGCTCTACTGGGCGAACTGGCCAAGGCTCTGCTGCCCTTCTGGTCTGGCGCCGCCACCGTCATGGCCCTCACCGGTTTGGCCGCTAGCCTTTTGCCCGTCATGATCGGTGTCCTCATTGGCATCGAATTCAAGATGACACCCATCCAAACCGCCGCGGTGGGTATTGCCTCCTTCTGCGGCTCCGGCGTGGCCACAGTGAATCCCGAGGGCGGCTTCTTCCTCAAAGGTACTGGCCTTGTGATTAACTCAGGACTTACCGCAGCCATCGCGGTGGGACTGCTTCTTTTCATCGGCGATAAACTCAAGAACTACTCAATCTTGCTGCTCTCCACCATTGTGACTCTGGTCGCGGGCACGATTGGATGGGTAGTCACTTACCCCGTTGTTAAGGTCTTCACCCTGTGGTTGGGCAACTTGGTCAACGGCGCAACCACTTTGCAGCCGGTCCTTATGGGCGTGGTCCTCGCTATCCTCTTCGCCATCATGATTGTCTCCCCAGTCTCCACCGTTGGCATTGCCACTGCCATCTTCATTGACGGTGTTGCCTCCGGTACCGCCAACCTGGGTGCCGTGGCCGCCGGATTTACCCTTCTGGTTGCTGGTTGGCGCGTCAACGGCTTCGCCACCTCCATCCTGCACGTCCTCGGTTCCCCCAAGGTGCAGATGGCCAATATGCTGTCCAAGCCAGTGACCTTCCTCCCGGTACTTTGTTCCGCGGCAGTTTTGGGCGGGGTCGGCGGCGCCCTAGGGATTTCCGGTACCCCGATTTCCGCCGGTTTCGGCATCTCCGGCCTGATGGGCCCCTTGGCCGCCCTCAACTACGAAGGCTGGGGCTGGAGCGCTGGCAACGTAATGATTATCACCTTTGTCTACCTCGTCCTGCCGCTCGCCCTTGCGCTGCTCTTTTGCTGGCTCTTCGAGAAGGTCCTGCATCTCACCAAATCTGAATACTTTTCTCTCGATTTCACATAGCCACGTGGGGAGTACAGTGGGTGGCGCTATGAATACCCCAGACTCCCCAGCCACCAGTATTCGCCTCGCGGGCGTTCACTTTGAAACGCAGGATGACGCCGTCACGGTCCACTGGCTTCTCGGAGGCCTTCCTCACCACCGTGACGTCGTGTTTAAGCTGCACACCCTCGATCTTCAACTCATCATCCACTTCGAGCGAGACCAGCTCGTCTCCATGGAAATCGCGTCTTTTGGTGAGGACACCAGGGATGCCCACCGGCCCGTCGATTATCACTACACGTACACCCCCGAGGAGCTCGTTGTCACCGTGCCAACGGCTCATTTTGAACTCACCGACCAGGTTTTCACCATGGGGCTGTCCGTGGATGGCGCCGCCTGTGGCGAATGGACTGGCACTATTGTCTAAGCCTTCGCTCCCTGCATTCAGCTAAGCCTACACACGCTTTACAGGGCGTTGACCAGCAACAATACTGGAGAGTAAGAAGTTCTCTAGACAATTGCGAGAGCACTAGAGCACGACGCGGACACTCTGGACATCGAGGAGCTGGCAATGCCCCACCATGGCAACGAACCCCACGGATCTTCACACAACGCGCGCCTCAACTCTTTGCGGGCAGGCGTTCTTGGCGCCAACGACGGTATCGTCTCTGTCGCCGCGCTTCTACTCGGCGTGGTGGGTTCGGGGGCGTCGGCAAGCACCATCCTCACCGCAGGCTTGGCAGCCACCGTGTCTGGCGCCGCTTCCATGGCGCTCGGAGAATACGTCTCGGTGTCCGCTCAGCGTGACTCCGAGCGGATGATGATCGACAAGGAGACCCGCGAGCTGGCGGAAATCCCCGAACAAGAGCATGCCGAGCTCGTTTCCATGCTCGCCAGCTACGGCATGCACACCGAAACCGCGGACACTGCCGCCCGTGAGATCGCTGCCGAGGATAGACTTCTCGAAGCACACCTCCGGCTTGAAATGGGCATCGACGGCGAAGACCTGACAAATCCATGGCACGCGGCGTTCTGGTCGGCCATATCTTTCCTCGCCGGCGCCGCACTCCCCCTGTTGTCGATCTTCCTCGCCCCCATGAGCATGGCTGCAGCAACAGTCGCCATCGTTACCTTGGTCGCTCTTGCCATCACAGGCTACGTCTCCGCCCGCCTCGCCGACACGAACACTGGGCGTTCCGTGCTCCGCCTCGTCATCGGTGGTGCACTGGGCCTGGCCGTCACTTATGGCATCGGCGTCGCTTTCGGCGGGGTCGTCGGCTAAAGGCAGGAAGAGAACTGTCCCACGCGCCCTCTGCACACCGACGCCCCTCCCCGACGGGCCCCAAAACAGAAAGTCCCACCTCCCGCCAAATGCGGGCAGTGGGACTCTACGTTTAGCTAGGAAAGTGCTAGCTGGCTTTACTCAGCGGAGCGTACAGCTTCGGCCTGCAGCGCCTGGGCCACGGCCTCGATGACGCCAGCTACCTTGATGCCTTCCCAGATCTGCTCCTTGGTCACGCCTTCCTCGAGGAGAGTATTAGCGTGTGCGGACAGGCAGTGCTCGCAGCCGTTGATGGCGGAGACAACGGTGCTCCACAGCTCAAACGTGGCCTTTTCCACGCCGGGCTTAGCAATGATATTCATGCGCAGACCAAACTTGACCTGGGCAAAATCATCGCCCAACCAGCTCTTTGCACGGTAGGCCACGTTGTTCATAGCCATCACCGTGGCGGAGCCAAGAGCTGCGTCAATTGCTTCCTCACTGAGGTGCTCGCGGGCTTCCTCGAGAATCTCCGACAGCACCAGATCATTGCGGGTCGCAGCGGCAGCAGCGACCAAGCTACCCCACAGCTGCTCCTCATTCAGCTCGGTGGTGCGTGTAAGGGAACCAATGTTGAGCTTCTGATCCTTAGCATATGCCGGAAGCGCGGACTTCAGGTTTTCGATAGACACTGATGTAACTCCTTTAAGGTTGGGCGGTTGTGCTTACTGCTGGTTTACAGAGCGGACTGAACAACCTCGAGCTTGTCGATGTTCTTCGTCGGGTCGTTAGCCTCCCAGTTGCAGGCGCAGACCTCTTCGGACTGCAGCGCGTCCAGCACGCGCAGAACCTCATCAACGTTGCGGCCGACAGCATCCGGGGTCACGGACACGAACTGAATGACACCGTCCGGGTCGATGATGAAGGTTGCGCGGTCAGCAACACCGTCGGCGTTCTCCACACCAAGGGCACGGATCAGGTCGTGGCGGATGTCAGAGAACATCGGGAACGGAACTTCCTTCAGCTCCGGGTGGGTTGCACGCCAGTTGAAGTGTGCGAACTCGTTATCGGTGGAGCCGCCAAGCACCTGGGTATCGCGGTCCAAGAACTCCTCATTCAGCTTGCCGAAGGCGGCGATTTCGGTCGGGCACACGAAGGTGAAGTCCTTCGGGTAGAAGAACACGACCTTCCACATTCCCTGGTACTTGTCCAGAGATACCTGCTCGAAGTAGTCCTCCGGCTGGTTAGCGTTAACGTCGTGGAGGTCACCGCCCTTCAGTGCGGTCAACTCGAACTCTGGGAACTTCTCGCCAACGGTCAGGATAGGCATTAAAGGCTCAACTCCTTATAGTGTCACAACAATGCATAACTGTGATGCAAATCTCTACGACCACACGTCAATCTGCCTTTTAGCAGGTACGCGGTCGCTCACCTGCCAAGTATGCCACGGAAGGCTTCGCGCGTCAATAGGACCGACGAATTAGAAGTGTTACAGTTATAGGCATGAACAATAAGGAGTATCGTCCGACCCTCGCCCAGTTGCGCACCTTCGTCACGATCGCAGAGAACAAGCACTTTGGCTCCGCGGCCGCCAAGCTCGATATCTCCCAGCCTTCGCTCTCCCAAGCCCTCGTCGCGCTCGAGCAAGGACTGGGAGTGCAGCTCATTGAACGCTCCACCCGCAAGGTCATCGTGACGTCCACCGGCGAGATGCTCCTGCCCTATGCAAAGGCGGCCCTCGAAGCCTCCGATGCCTTCCTGAGCCAAGCCCGCGGCGCCAACGGCACACTCACCGGTCCCCTCACCATCGGCATCATCCCGACCATCGCGCCCTATATCTTGCCGGGTCTGTTGCGATCCATCGATGATGCTTACCCCGATTTGGAGCCCCGCTTCGTCGAGGAGCAAACCCAGCATCTTCTGAGTAAGCTGCGCGAAGGAAACCTTGACTTAGCCGTTGCTGCACTACCCACTGAGGCTCCCGGCATGGTGGAGATCCCTCTCTACACCGAGGCCTTCACCGCAGTAACTCCAGCGGCGCATCCACTCGCAGGGCGCGATGACCTCACGCTGTCGGAGCTCGAGCATCTCGATTTGCTCTTGCTTGATGACGGCCACTGCCTCCGCGACCAAGTCCTCGACCTGTGCCGCCGCGCGAAAGTGAACCCCTCCGAGGCCACCAACGCCGTCACGCGCGCCTCGTCATTGACCACTATTTTGCAGCTTGTCATGGGAAACCTCGGCGCCACACTCGTACCTGAATCCGCACTCGTTACGGAATGCCAGAACCCGCAGCTTGCCGTTGCTCGCTTTGCCCCTTCGGTAACAGCAGAGCGCCAGGTGGGGCTCGTTTTTCGCTCCTCTGCCGCCCGCGCCGATGAATACCGCACTTTCGGGACACTGGTCACCAGCGCATTTGAGGACGCCGTCGAGCGCTCTCGGGACCTCTTTTCGTCTCCCTAGTCAGCTCCCTCTGATCAACACGCGTGCCCCAGCGCGACACTCAAAACGCCAAAGCCGCCACTGACCGGCCTCCTTGTCTAGGCCCTCCTCTGTGAAAGGGCTATCCGAAGAGGACAGTCAGGGCGGCGGCGCGCGTTAAATGCGCTACGTGTGGCCTTTAGTGTTTAGGCTGCGGGGGCATAACGCCCTTGACACTGGCGGCACAGGTGCGCGGTTGCCAGCTGCATAGCCGGTGCGATGACTACCAGCGCCAAGCCCAACGTGATGAAGGACGCGGCAAACATGAGAGCCGTAAGAACGATGAACAGCAGGATGTGGCTGTAATTCTGTTTGCCTAGCTTGAGCCCCTGCGAGAACGCCTCACCGATTGAGGAGGTATCCGCTGCCAACCAGGGCATGAGGGTAAAGAAGGGCTGGATGAATAGCCCGATCAGCATGAGCACGGCGAGAATACCGAAGATGGAACCGACGAGCGCGAGAATCTCCCCGTCTCCGAGGTTCTCGACGTTCTGCATATCCATTGCAGAGGCCCCGCCGAAGCCCACAGCAAACACAATGACGACAACAATCACGAGGCTATAGCGCCAAGAATACCCAGGACCAGGTTCACCACAAGCGGCGACACCCAGCGAACACCTTGGAAAAGAGTGCCCCACGTGGGGCTTGGCTTATCGATCTCGCGATAGGCCAAGCGGTACACAATCAAAGAGATAACGATGGAGAGTATAGACACGGCAAAGGAGAAGAAGCTCACCATGACGCTCGCGCCCGTACCATCGGCGTTCTGCTCGCCAACGCTGATGCCAATTTGTGGAATAACCTGAATAAAGAACACCACGACAGCACCCAGCACCCACAGCATCGCATTACCCAGCGCAGCCTTGAAGCCCCATTTGATCGCCTCTAGGGCGCTGACTGGGCCCGTGTAGGCAGGGCCGGCGCCCGGACCAGGGCCCTCATATCCGGAATCGCCTCCGTAGCTTGCCCCGGCGTATCCCGGCTGACCGGCGTTGTAGGCGCCATAGGAATTGCCACCATAGGCTGAGCGCCGTAGGACTCGCCACCGTAATTGCCATAACTGCCGGACTGGCCGAAGCCAGCCTGATCCTCTGGGTGCGTGGTGGGTTCATACCGCGGCAGGCCGCCATTGTTTCCCGAGGAGTTATTGGCGTTGTTTCCCGGATTGTTGCCGAACCCGCCGTGGGAGCCGTTGTCATCCGGTTTCGGATCAAAAGGATTGGTCATACACTTCTGCCCTTCTGTAATCTCTTTTCACACAGTCACCACAAGAGTACCAATTTCTCCACCTCGACCTGTGAGCGAAAAGCACTTCCGAGTAGACTTCTAGGTCGACTATGACTGCTACTCGCGAAGACCTCTACAACGCCCTCACGACAGTTTCCTTGAGTGATGAGCGTGCTTTCCGCCGCCGCCTCCGCAAGGCTCGCTCCCCCAAAGCGCTTGCAGCTATCGGGCTGATATTGCATCTGCCCAGGAAAAAGTGAGCGCCATCGACGTAAACGTGCCGTCGATTTCCTACCCCGAGCAGCTTCCCGTTACCGGACGGCGGGACGATATCGCCGAGGCCATCGAGAATAATCAGGTGGTCATCATTGCCGGCGAGACTGGTTCGGGCAAGACCACTCAAATTCCCAAAATTTGTCTAGAGCTCGGCCGTGGACGCCGGGGTCTCATCGGCCATACCCAGCCGCGACGACTCGCAGCACGGACCGTCGCCGAGCGCATTGCGGAGGAACTCGGCCAATCAATCGGGGACTCCGTTGGCTACGCCATCAGGTTCGATGACCGTGTCTCCTCGACCACAGCCGTGAAGCTCATGACCGACGGCATCCTGCTGGCGGAAATGCAACGCGACCGCTTCCTCAACGCCTACGACACGATCATTATTGATGAGGCCCACGAGCGGTCCCTCAATATCGATTTTCTCCTCGGCTATCTCAAGAGGCTGCTTCCCAAGCGTCCGGATCTCAAGGTCATTATCACCTCCGCGACGATCGATCCGGAGCGTTTCGCCGAACACTTCGCTGACGCTGAAGGGAAGCCCGCGCCGATCATCGAAGTGTCCGGGCGCACCTACCCGGTAGAAATCCGCTACCGTCCCCTCGAAGTCGAGTCAGGGGGAAAGACCATTGACCTCGATCCACTGGACGCCCTGTGTGAAGCCATCGAGGAGCTCATGGCGGAAGGCGAAGGAGATATCCTGTGCTTCTTCCCAGGCGAGCGCGATATCCGCGATGCAATGGAAGCGATTGAGGGGCGTCATTGGCGCAACGTGGAAGTCACTCCGCTCTTTGGGCGCCTGTCCAACCAGGAGCAGCATCGCGTTTTCCGCTCACACAAGGGGCGCCGCATCGTGCTCTCCACCAACATCGCCGAAACCTCCCTGACGGTGCCGGGCATTCGCTATGTCGTGGATACCGGAACCGCACGTATCTCGCGCTACTCCACCCGCACTAAGGTGCAGCGATTGCCCATCGAGCCGATTTCCCAAGCCAGCGCTAACCAGCGTTCAGGGCGGTGTGGTCGCGTGGCCGATGGCATTGCTATCCGTCTGTATAGCGAGCAGGATTTCCTCTCCCGGCCGGAGTTTACCGACCCTGAGATTCTGCGCACTAACCTAGCCAGCGTTATTCTCCAAATGATTTCGCTGCGCCTCGGCGACATCGCTGATTTCCCCTTCGTCCAGGCCCCAGAGCCCAAAGCCGTGCGTGACGGCCTGCTCCTCCTCCACGAGCTGGGCGCACTCGAGGGCAAGGAGAAAGACGGGCTACCGGTGCTGACACGCATTGGGCGGGATCTTGCCCGCATCCCGGTAGATCCGCGCATGGCTCGCATGCTCGTTGAAGCCAACACCTCCGGATGCCTGCACGACGTCATGGTCATCGTTGCCGCGATGACAATCCAGGATGTGCGCGAGCGCCCCATCGACAAACAGGCCCAAGCCGACCAGGCCCATGCTCGCTTTAAGGACAAGTCCTCAGACTTTATGGCGATGCTCAACCTGTGGGACTTTGTCCAAGAAGCTCGCGATGAGATGAGCGGCAATGCTTTCCGCAAGCGGATGAAGGCAGACTTCTTGCATTACATGCGCATCCGCGAGTGGTTTGATCTGGTTCGACAACTCAGGGATGTCGCTA
The DNA here is from genome assembly GCF_000988205.1 of Corynebacterium minutissimum. Lineage (GTDB taxonomy): Bacteria > Actinomycetota > Actinomycetes > Mycobacteriales > Mycobacteriaceae > Corynebacterium > Corynebacterium hiratae. The sequence continues at coordinate 72,213 of NZ_LAYQ01000013.1, forward strand.
AGCAGCTCGGTTGGACGGCCCAGGAGAGCACCGAGCGCCGAGCGGATGACATCCACATGTCCCTGCTGTCTGGCTTGCTGTCCAATATCGGCGCACGCGATGGAAACTCTAAGGAGTTCATTGGCGCACGAAATACCCGCTTCCTCATCTTCCCCGGTTCAGCACTAGCAAAGAAACCGCCAGAATTTCTCATGGCGGCTGAGCTGGTGGAGACCTCACGTTTGTGGGCCCGCGACGTAGCGGCCATCGACCCCGCTTGGGTAGAAAAGCTGGCCAAGAACCTGCTCAAGCACAACTATTCGGACCCGACGTGGTCGCGCAAGCGGGGCTCCGCGGTAGTCACCCAGCGCTCGACCCTCTACGGAGTCACCGTGGTGGCCGATCGAACCGTTCCCTACCATCGCGTCGATCCCGTTGCGGCACGTGACATGTTCATCCGCAATGCGCTTGTCGACGGCGACTGGACCACCCACCATAACTTCTTCCACGACAACAAGCGCAAGCTTGCCGAGGCTTCCGAATACGAAGAAAAAGCACGGCGCCGCGGTCTCGTTGTAGACGAGGACACGCTTTTCGACTTCTACGATCAGCGCATCCCGGAATCTGTGACCACTGCCCGACACTTCGACTCGTGGTGGAAGAAACAGAAAAACAAGCATTCTCTGGACTTCGACCCAGAAGCACTCCTCGAGGATGACCACGATGTCACTGAGGACGCCTTCCCGGATCGGTGGTTGAAGGGAAGCATCGATTACGACCTGTCCTATAAGTTCGAGCCAGGTGACCCGCTTGACGGCGTCACGCTCAGGGTTCCCGTTCCACTGCTGGCCGGATTGGATACTGAGGGATTCGACTGGCTCGTGCCGGGCCTGCGTCTAGAGCTTGTCACTGAGCTGATCCGCTCGCTACCGAAAGCGCTGCGCCGTACTGTGGTTCCGGCCCCCGAGTTCGCTGAGCGGGCCTTGCCCAAGCTCCTTCCCTATGAAGGAGCGCTCATCGACCAGCTCGCAGCTGTGTTACGGGACATGGGCGGCCAGGGCATCAACGCGGCTGACTTCCGCCCTGATCAGCTCCCGCCCCATTTGCGCATGAACTATGCCGCAGTGGACAAGCGGGGCAAGATCATCGATTCCGATCGCGATTTGAAGGCGCTCGTGCAACGCCAAGCCGGGCATATCTCGTCCTCCGTGTCGCGCGTCGGCCGCGCCGCCGAATCCGCTTCCGTCAAGGAATGGTCGGAAGACACGCTGGGCGCTATCGATGAGGAAGTGACCACGGTGGTTGATGGGCATGAGGTCACCGCTTATCCTGCACTTGTCGCTACGAAGGAGGGCGTGGCGCTGAAGGTGCATCCAACCAAGGCGGCTGCCGACGCCTCCATGATCACCACCACCCTGACGCTGCTACTCCGAGAGATTTCCGTAAACACGCAGCATATGGTCAAGGGCCTGCCCCTGCAGCAGCGGGTTGCTGTCGACGCCTACCCGCACGGCGGGGCCGAAGGTCTCGTCAACGATGCTCGGGTCGCCGCAGTACGCGACATCATGATGGAGAAGGGCGGGCCGGTACGAAGTCCTGGTGAATTCACCACTCTTCTCAACGCGGTTAAACCGGAGGTGCCAGGCCGCGTCCGCCAGGCGGTGGTCGCGATCGCCCCAGGCTTGGCAGAGTATTCGAACCTCAACGCTGAGCTCAATCAGTGGGAGGGGCCGGCAATCGATGATATTCGCGGTCAGCTGAAGTTCTTGTTGCCCCCGAATGCGATCACTATGCACGGCATGCAGCACCTTCGCCACCTGCCGCGTTATATCCAAGCCGCGCGCATCAGGCTCGAGGACATGAATCTAGACCCGGATCGGGATGCCGACCGCCAAGCCGATGTCGACGAAGCGAAGGCATATCTGAACAATCGTTTGCGCACGCTGCCCGCCGGCCGCGAGAAGACCCGTGAGGTCAAGGACATCTACTGGATGATCGAGGAGTTGCGCGTATCGCTCTTCGCACAACGCCTGGGTACCGCGCATGCGGTGTCCGTGCGGAGAATCCAAAAAGCCGCGGACAAGCTGCGCTAAAACGTTAGAAGCTGTCGCGGTCGCGCCGGCGCATGAGGCGAATTTCGGATTCAAAGTCGTCGGCGCTCTCAAAAGACTTGTATACCGAGGCGAAGCGCAGATAGGCCACCTCATCGAGGTCACGCAGGGGTTCCAAGATAGCGAGGCCGATATCGTTGGCGTTGACTTGTGACGATCCGTGACTGCGCACGGTTTCCTCGACCTCTTGCGCAAGCTTTTTCAAGGCATCATCGCTAACATCCCGCCCCTGGCACGCGCGCTTCACGCCGCGGATTAGCTTGTCCCGGCTGAAAGGCTCGGCCAAGCCATTACGTTTGACCACCGACAAGACAGCCTTCTCGATGGTGGTAAACCGGCCTCGGCACGCAGCACACTCGCGACGTCGGCGAATTGACGTTCCACTGTCGATCACTCGGGAGTCAATGACTCGTGACTGTTCGTTGTGACAGAACGGGCAATACACTGTGCCGTATCCTTCCTCTCGACCGCTGCGCAGACGCCTTCCGGCCCCTCGGGAAGTCTAGCGCGAAGAAACAACCGCTGTGGCTGATGCACCGCTAGCGCTAGGGGCCTCACCATCAATACTAAGACCACCCCACACGGTGCCGATAAATACCGCTGCACCGAAGACTGCTCCAAGAACATAGTTACCTACGTTCGAGCCGCTACGACGAGGTAGGGACGCAGCACGCTGGTATGAAACTGAGGAATCCCCTATTCGATTTGTGCGCCCCTGTGTTCTATCTCTCGGCTCGAGCGTTCGAACACGCGACAAACCACTTTCACGCGTTAACGCGAACGAGTGACACCGCTCAGGTTCCCATACGGCCGCGGGCGGGACGAGCACAGGGCGCTTTCCGGACTTCTTGGAAGTTACTCCACGCAGAGCAGAGGTATTATTGAGCGCAATGGCCATGATAGTTCCTTTCCAGGACTTCTTCTTCGTTGTGGTGATGCCTGAAGTGTAAGAGCGAGGTTCGACATCGTCGAACACTTCCATCGACCAACCGTTCGATTTGGTCTGTATGTTCGATTTATAGCAGGCGCTCGAAAGTTTGTCCATATTCAGGCGGCGTTAGTCGAACATTTTTTCTTTACGTGCTAAAAAGGAAACGGAAACACCAATACGGCGCACGCCACGATGAGCAACCAACGAGACGTCACCGCGATGCCCACCAGCGTCCTGCACGCCTCAACCCGACGCGCTGTTTTGCGCACACCGATAGCCCTAGGAGTAAGAATGCCCCGCAAGCCGAAGCGAAGCGACCAACCTACCCTCGACTCACTTTCCGCCCGTCAGCGCCGCATCTTGGAAGTCATCCATGACGCTGTCATGCTGCGCGGGTACCCGCCAAGCATTCGTGAAATCGGCGATGCAACAGGCCTACAGTCCACGTCTTCCGTGGCCTACCAGTTGAAGCAACTAGAGGAGAAGGGCTTTCTTCGCCGCGATCCAAACAAGCCGCGCGCCGTTGATGTGCGCCACTTCCCCGGCGCCGACGATCCAAAGAAGCCGGGCCGCAAAGCCGGGCAGGCCAACACCACAGCAGGGCAGTCCACTCCCGACGTCCCCGAGGATGCAGCAACGCCGAACTACATCCCAGTAGTCGGCCGCATCGCCGCGGGCTCTCCTATCACCGCCGAAGAAAACATCGACGGCTACTTCCCCATGCCAGGTGAGATCCTGGGAAGCGGAGAACTTTACATGCTGCAGGTCGTCGGCGACTCTATGCAGGACGCCGGAATCCTCAATGGCGATTGGGTTATTATCCGCTCCCAGTCCGTCGCCGAAGAAGGCGAATTCGTCGCTGCACTCCTCGAAGGCGAAGAAGCAACCGTTAAGGAATTCCACCGCGATTCTTCTGGAGTGTGGCTCCTCCCCCACAACGACGCCTACGCTCCCATCAAGGGCGATGAGGCCGAAATCATGGGCAAGGTTGTATCGGTGTTCCGCAAGCTTTAGGCACCCCTAAGCCACAGCTATCCCTCCCCCAACCGGTTGCCCACGCCACCGCTTATTTCCACTCGGTGCGGGCGAACTGGACGGAGGGATTTTTTCTTTTTACCCCCTTGTGTGTGTACATGTCCGAATCGCGCCGTTTAAGCGTCCGACATCACACATTTGCAAACATGCAGTATAAACATTGTTTTTCTCGCACGGTTGCCGCCAGCAATGTGAGCTTTTATTTGTTTGGTTCCGTTTTGTTCGCATTCAGTGGGACAATAGAAGCATCGCCGCAACATTCGTTGCTCTCTTCGCTCACATGCCCCGGCCCCACTTATTATCACCGCCGGGCGCAGCGACTACCACAGGCAAACTTCACTGGGAGGAACTATGTACGCAGAAGAGCGTCGCCGACAAATTGCGTCATTGACCGCCGTCGAAGGCCGAGTCAATGTCACTGAGCTTTCCGAACGCTTCGATGTTACCGCTGAGACGATTCGCCGCGACCTCGCGGTCTTAGACCGGGAAGGAGTTGTCCACCGCGTTCATGGCGGTGCGGTTGCTTCCCAATCGTTCCAGACTGCAGAATTTACACTCGATACTCGTCAGCGTTCCGCCACGGGCGCGAAAATGGCTATCGCCCGCGCCGCACTAGAGCAGCTTCCCGACGGGGGCAGTATCTTCATCGACGCTGGAACTACCACCAACGCCCTCGCTGACCTCATCGGACAGCGCTATTCTGCTGGCCAGTTCAGCATTGTGTCGAATAGCCTACCGATCGCCCTCTCGTTGGCCAGCAATGGTGTTTCCGAGGTGCAGCTCCTAGGCGGCACGGTGCGCGCGATCACCCAAGCCGTCGTCGGCGATACCGCCCTTCGCACCATGGCGCTGATGCGCGCAGATGTTGCTTTCATCGGCACCAACGCCCTGACCATCGACCATGGGCTATCCACGGCGGACTCACAGGAAGCAGCTATCAAGTCGGCCTTTGTTACCAACGCGCATCGCGTCGTCGTCTTGTGTGACTCGTCGAAGCTCGGCAATGACTATCTGGTCAGCTTTGCCTCGCTCGATGAGATTGATGTCGTCATTACGGACGCCGCTGCTCCAGCCGCCTACGTCGAAGCCCTGCGCGAGCACGGCATCGACGTGATTATCGCTTCGGAGAAATAGGCGGTTTCATCCCACGACCGCGTAAGGGCGGTGTGGTTCCCCGAGGGGCCTCTCGGGGAACCACACCTCCCTGTTTCAGCAGCGGCCTAAACCAAGCTAGAGCTACTAGGCAGTCTGGTATTCCTCCAGCAGCGCAATCACTGCGGATCGCGCATCTGCTGGGCTTTCGGCGTTGATAGCCGCCTCCGCCATCTTCTGGCACTGCTCGAGTGTGAGCTCAGCCAGCTGTGCACCAACGCCCGCAACTGCGGTCGACGCTGCGGACAGTGAGGTGACGCCAAGGCCAGTCAGCACGCAAGCGAGCATGGGATCGGCGGCGGCCTCACCACAGACACCAACCGGCACATTGTTATCGCGACCCACCACGCACGTGTGCTGGATCAAACGCAGCACGGCCGGCTGCCACGGATCGGTCAGGTAGGCCAGCTGCGGCGACAGGCGGTCCGCGGCCATCGTGTACTGAGTCAAGTCATTGGTACCGATGGACACGAAGTCGAGGTGCGGCATGATGGTATCGGCCATCAGGGCCGCTGCAGGCACCTCAATCATCGCGCCGGCGATGAGCCCGCGCTCACGACACAGTTCAGCAAACCACTTCGCCTCTACTGCCGTGGCCACCATGGGCGCCATGACCCAAGTGGTAGCGCCATCAGCACGCTTTTCCGCGGCCTGTGCGATGGCGTCGAGCTGACGGGTGAGAAGCGCCTCGTTGTTTCGGGCGATGCGCAGGCCGCGCACACCCAAGGCCGGGTTCTCCTCAGAGTCCAACGTGGCGTAGGAAATCGGCTTATCCGATCCGGCGTCGAGCGTTCGAACGACGACCTTGGATTCGGGGAAAGCGTTGAAAACCTTGCCGTAGATGCGCGCTTGCTCCTCCACGGTCGGTTCTTCGCTGGCAGAGAGGAAGGAAAGCTCCGTGCGATACAGGCCAATACCCTCTGCCTGCGAATCCGAGGCGATGCGAGCTGCGTTCCCGTCGGCCACGTTGGCCAACAACTGCACACGATGCCCGTCCTTGGTCTGGGCAGGGCCACGCCACTCGGCCACCCGTGCTGCCTTCTCGCGGTACTCTTCTACGGCCTTGAGGGAGGTAGCGCGATCCGCGCCCAGCGCCACGGTGCCCATCGAACCGTCCACGAAGATCTGGGTTCCCGCTTCAATCGAGCGGAGATCAGCGCCAACTGCGACGATGCACGGAAGGTCCAGCTGGCGGGCGATGATTGCGGTATGGCTCGTCGGCCCGCCGAGCTCGGTAACCAGTGCTTTGATATGCGCAGTGTCCAAGGTAGCGGTATCCGCTGGAGCGAGGTCATCCGCCAGCAGTACCGCCTCGCCTTCGACCATGGGCAGGCCCGGTTCCTGTTCACCGCGTAGCTGTGCAATCACGCGATCGCGCACATCCTTAAGGTCGGTTGTGCGCTCTGCCATCACGCCGCCGGCGGCCTCAAACATGGTGACGAACCTGTCCGTTGCGCCGACGACCGCATACTCGGCGTTCTTGCCGCTACGAATACCCTTGCGCACTGCCTTGTGCCAACCTCGGTCCTTCACCATTCCGGCGGTAGCACCGAGAACCTCAGCAGCCTGGCCTTCAGCCCCAGCTGCACGCTGCTCAAGGCGGCTGGCAACAATGTCCGCCGCTTCGAGGAAGCGATCGTACTCAGCATCACGTTGCTCCTCCGGCACGGTTTCTCCCGCCGTGGGCAGTTCTGGGCGTGGGCGGACCCACACCGCCTCAGCATATGCAACGCCGGCGACAACGCCGGTGCCTTTAATGGTGGATGGGGATGCGTTTTCCATGACACATATCCTTACGGAGACGATGTTTTCTCTATCCAGATCATCACAAGTCGGTCAAAAATGCAACGAAAACCACAGTGATTCCGTTGACATTCGGACACATACGGGCAATAATCAACATTAAGCAACATTAGTTTCACGCTGACCACGGGCAATCTGCACCGAAGTTCTTGTTCGAGCCGCCGAGGCGCGTTTGCCCCCAATATACGCACTCCGCGAAAGGGGACATTGTCCACGATGATCCTTACTTTGACCCCCAACCCGAGCATCGACGCCACAGTGCGCCTGAACGAGGCGCTCGAACCCGGTGCTGTCCACCGCGCCGAGTCTGTCTCCAGCGTTGCTGGCGGTAAAGGCGTCAACGTTACGCATGCCGTAACGCTCGCCAACGTCGACAGCTTGGCGCTGCTTCCCGCCGCCCCCGCTGATCCTTTCTTGGCCCTTGCTGATGACGCGTCCATCCCCGTACATGCAGTACACACGGCCGGCGCGGTGCGCACCAATACCACTCTGACCGAGCCAGACGGCCGGACGACCAAACTCAACGGTCCCGGCCCCACGCTCGATGAGTCAGTTCAGCAAGACGTGGCACAGGCCGTCGCTGAACACTGCGCCAACGCCGAGTGGATCGTCATGGCGGGCTCCCTGCCCAAGGGGGTCCCCACCGACTGGTACACGCAGCTCATCACTGTCGCTCGCGAGGCGAACCCCGACATCCGTGTAGCCGTCGACACCTCCGATGCCCCTATGGTGGCTCTCGGAGAGAACCTCGAGGTAGCCAGCCCCGATCTCATCAAGCCCAATGGCCTTGAGCTTGGCCAGCTAGCCAACGTTGATGGCCAGGCCCTCGAAGCTGCCGCCGAGAACGGTGATTTCAGCGGTGTGGTCGAGGCCGCGAGGATCGTCGTCAAGCGTGGCATTCCCGAGGTTCTCGTCACCCTAGGTGTCGCTGGCGCAGTGCTGGTCACCGCCGAGGAAGCATGGGCCGCTACTCCCCCGCCGATTACCCTGCGCTCCACCGTAGGCGCCGGAGATTCTTCGCTCTCCGGCTATATCCTCGCCCGCCGCTCCGGCGCCTCCTACCCCGAAGCGTTGCGCCAGGCCGTGGCCTACGGCTCGGCTGCCGCAGCGCTCCCAGGAACCCAAATACCAACCCCTGAAGAACTCGATATTGAACACACGACGGTTCAGGCCGTCACCGACCTTTAGCAGTACTGAGGAGTACGTACCCGATGTCATCAGAACTCATCACCACCGACCTTGTAGCGCTCGACGCCGACTTCGGTGGCAGCATCGAATCAGTCATTACCAATCTGGCCTCGCTTGTTCACGACACCGGCCGCGCTACCTCCGTGGACGAGCTGGCAGGCCCGGCCATCGCGCGTGAAGCCAAAGCCGGCACCGGTGTCCCCGGCGGCGTTGCCATCCCACACTGCCGCTCTGCTGCCGTGTCTGAACCCACCCTGGCCTTCGCCCGTCTCTCCCGCGGTGTGGACTTCTCTGGCCCCGATGGGGACGCCCACCTGGTTTTCCTCATTGCTGCCCCGGAAGGTGGCGGTAAAGCACACCTGAAGATCCTCTCCAAGCTGGCTCGTGCACTGGTGAAGAAGGACTTCTTGGAGGCTCTGCGCACCGCGCAGACCAAGGAGGAAATCGTCTCCCTGGTACTCGACGTGGTTAACGCCGAAAAGCCGAAGAAGAAGGCGACGTCCAGTGAATCGGCACCTGCCGCTGCGGCTGCAGCGCCTTCCTCAAGTAAGGCTGTGGACTCAAAGAAGACTCACATCGTGGCCGTCACCGCATGCCCGACCGGCATTGCCCACACATACATGGCGGCCGACGCCCTCACCCAGACCGCCGAGGAGCGCGACGATGTCGAGCTCACCGTAGAGACCCAGGGATCTTCCAATAACACCGCTGTTTCTGCAGACACCATCGCGGCTGCCGACGCCGTCATTTTCGCCACCGATGTCGGTGTTCGCGACCGGGAGCGCTTCGCCGGCAAGCCCGTCATTGAATCGGGCGTCAAGCGCGCCATCAACGAGCCGGGTGTGATGCTCGATGAGGCTATCGCTGCGTCCAAGAACCCTAACGCGCACAAGGTTGCGGGCACTGCAGGCGCAGCCTCCTCTAGTTCCGCGGAAGAAGGCGAAGGACTGGGCTGGGGCAAGCGCATTCAGCAGGCCATCATGACCGGCGTGTCCTACATGGTTCCCTTCGTCGCCGCCGGTGGCCTCCTCTTGGCCTTGGGCTTCCTCTTCGGTGGCTACGACATGGCAAACGGCTGGCAGGCCATCACCACCGATTACTCGCTGACCAACCTGCCGGGCCATGACGTCATGGTTGATGGCGAAATGATGACCTTCCAGAAGGCAGGATTCGCCCTATACATCGGCGCCGTGCTTTTCGCTATCGGTCAAGCGGCGATGGGATTCATCGTCGCAGCGCTCTCCGGCTACATCGCCTTCGCACTGGCAGGCCGCCCGGGCATCGCGCCGGGCTTCGCCGGCGGTGCTATTGCTGTTACCTTGGGCGCCGGCTTCATCGGTGGTCTGGTCACCGGTCTCATCGCGGGTTTCGTGGCCATGTGGATTGGCAAGTGGAAGGTCCCGCGCTGGATCGGTTCCCTCATGCCTGTCGTTATCATCCCGCTGCTCGCCACGATGATTACTGGCCTGCTCATGTACCTGGTTCTCGGTGCCCCACTGGCCGCCATCATGGAAGGCCTGCAGAACTGGCTGGCCTCCATGTCCGGATCCTCCGCTGTCCTTCTGGGCATCATCCTCGGCCTGATGATGTGCTCCGACTTGGGTGGTCCGGTCAACAAGGCTGCCTACCTCTTCGCCACCGCTGGTCTGTCCACGGGTGATGAGGCTTCCATGAAGATCATGGCCGCCGTTATGGCCTCCGGCATGGTTCCGCCGATTGCGCTGTCCATCGCTACCTTCGTACGCAAGAACCTGTTCACGCCCGCGGAGCAGGAGAACGGCAAGTCGGCCTGGCTGCTGGGTCTGTCCTTCGTTTCCGAGGGCGCTATCCCGTTCGCTGCTGCCGACCCGCTGCGCGTCATCCCTTCGATGATGCTCGGTGGCGCAGTAACTGGTGCGCTGTCGATGTCCCTGGACGTCATGTCTCGCGCCCCGCACGGCGGAATCTTCGTTATCTTCGCTATCGAACCTGCGTGGGCCTACTTTGTGGCTATCCTTGCCGGCGTCATCGTCTCCGCCATTGCAGTCATCGCGATGAAGCAATTCTGGCCGAACAAGGCTGCTGAAGAAGCTGCTGCGAAGGCAGACAAAGCCAAGGCTGCCGCCTAGCGCTTAAGCCGCGTACACTTGTAAGCACGAAATACCGTAATTCGAAAGGATTATCATCATGGCTTCTAAGACCGTCAAGGTTGGCTCCTCCGTCGGACTGCACGCACGTCCGGCCTCCATCATCGCTGACGCCGCCGCTGAGTTCGATGAGGACATCTTCCTCACCCTCGTTGGCGATGAGGACGAGGATGAGACCGATGCCGCTTCTTCCCTCATGATCATGGCTCTCGGCGCCGAGCAGGGCGACGAAGTCACCGTGACCTCCGAGAACGAGGCCGCTGTGGAGAAGATCGCCGGTCTCATCGAGCAGGACCTCGACGCTTCCTAAACGGCATCCTGCCGCTTAAGGCCCACGCTCCCGCTTCCCTCTTTGCTGAGGGTAGCGGGAGCTTTCTGTTGCTTGGTTGTCTAGCACAAGGTTCCAGTCATCAGGCTCTACTCAAACGGTTCTGTTGGGGGCAAGGAAACCAAATAGAGGTGCCTAGAAGGTTCATTTGACCTCAGAAGAACCTTCTGACCCAAACCGTTTGAATGGAACCATGTGTATGCGCGTCTTCATACCGCAGAGGGACCGAAGTAAAAGCACCTTATGCAGATTCCTGCACGAATTCACCTGGGGCTTTCTAAATCAAAGCCCCCAGATGGTGCCTTTACTCCGGTCCCTTATCCTCGCTAGTCGGCGGAAGCGCCTCTAGTACTTCGCGCCGCGGCCCTCACCGATGGTGCTATAGAGCTTCTTCATCACCGGGTAGAGCACGATTATGCCGACAGAGCCCCAGGCAATACCTTCCAGCGTCACGCCGAAGACGTCGAGGGTGAGGTTGCCAATGCCCGCGATGAGCGCCACCGCCGCCGCAGTGAGGTTGACCGGGTTGTTGAAGTTGACCTTGTTGTCCATCCAGATGCGCACGCCGAGCATGCCGATGAGGCCGTAGAGGACGATGCAAGCGCCGCCCAGCACGCCGGTGGGAATGGTGAAGATGAGCGCGCCGAACTTCGGGATGAAGGCCAGAGCTATGGCGGTGATAGCAGCGACCCAGTAGGCGGCCGTGGAGTAGACGCGGGTCGCGGCCATAACGCCGATATTCTCCGCGTAGGTTGTGGTGCCGGAGCCGCCGAAACCACCAGCCAAGGAGGTAGCCAGGCCATCGGCAATGAGAGCGTCGCCGGCTAAATCATCGAGATCGCGCTTAGTCATCTCCGAGACCGCCTTGACGTGGCCGACGTTTTCCGCAATCAGCACCACCAGCACTGGAAGTGCTGCCGCGATGGCGGAGACGTGAAACTCCGGCGCATGGAACTGCGGGAAGCCAATCCAGGCTGCTTCGCGGATGGACTCCACGGCCCCCTCGCCCAGGTTGCCCGTGGCCGCCGCGAAAGCCCAGCCGACGACGACACCGATAAGAATCGACAGACGCGAAACCATGCCGCGACCGGCCACGGTGGCCAGGATGATGACCGCCAGCGTCACCGTGGCAACCAGAGGCTGGCTCGAATAATTGGTGGCAGCATTGGGCGCCAAGTTGAGGCCAATCAGTGCCACGATGGCGCCGGTCACAGCCGGCGGCATGACGGCGTCAAGGACCTTGCGGCCTGCTGCCTTCACCGCGAAACCAATCGCCACCAAGACCAGGCCAGTCACTAAGACGGAACCTGCCTGCGCGCCAATGCCGTACTGCTGGGAGGCGCTCAGCGGTGCAATGAACGCGAAAGAGGAGCCCAGGTAGGAAGGCAGGCGGTTGCGGGTAATCAGGAGGAATAGGATTGTTCCCAGGCCTGAAAACAGCAGCGTCGTATTGACCGGGAATCCGGTCAGGGTGGGCACGAGCAACGTCGCACCGAACATGGCCACCACGTGCTGCATGCCGATGCCGATGGTGCGGCCCCAGCTCAATCGTTCTTCGGGTGCGACAACCGCGCCCGGCTTAATCGTCTTTCCGTCCCCGTGGACGGCCCAGCCAAAATTACTCACGAACCATAATTATGGCTCACGCGAGCACCGAAACCTAAGCGTCCTCACCAGTCACGCGAAATTCGCTGAGTTCGGCGGCGATGGAGGCGGGCAGGCGGACGTCGACAAGCGTGCCCTCCCCCGTGTACTCCTCGCTGCGCACCGTACCCTGGGTATGGATGCGATCGACCACGTCCCCGCGAGTAAACGGAATGAGCAACTGCACATGCTCGTCCTGAGAATTGAGGAAGAGCTCCACGCGCGTGGTGAGCTCATCGATGCCCTCCCCCGTCTTGGCGGAGACATACACCACGTTGTCACGGTCGAGGGCGTGGCGAAGCTCCGCCAGCACCAGCGGATCGGCCTGGTCTATCTTGTTGATGACGATGATCTCCGGCGGGGCCTCCTCGCCGGTTTCCTTCACGATGTCATAGATGACCGCATTAACCGCCTCAATTTGCTTCAGCGGGAAAGGATCTGAGCCGTCCACGACGTGCAGCATCAAGTCTGCTGCGAGGACCTCCTCCAAGGTGGACTTGAAGGCCTCCACCAACTGTGTGGGAAGGTGGCGGACGAAACCAACGGTATCGGTGAAGACAACCTGGCGGCCATCAGCAAGCTCGGCGCGCCGGGTGGTGGGGTCCAAGGTAGCGAACAGCGCATCCTCCACCAGCACGCCAGCGCCCGTCATTGCGTTGATGAGCGAAGACTTACCAGCGTTGGTGTAGCCGGCGATCGCAATCTGCGGGATCGTCGATGACGCACGGCGCGAGCGCTTAATCTCACGCGCCGTCTTCATCGCCTTAAGCTCCTTCCGCAGCAGCGCCATCTGCGTGCGGATACGCCGACGGTCCGTCTCAATCTTGGTTTCACCGGGGCCGCGCAGACCGACGCCGCCGTTGGAACCAGCACGGCCGCCCGCCTGGCGCGAGAGGTTGCCGCCCCAACCACGGGTATGCGTATAGAGGTATTCCAACTGCGCGAGCGAGACTTGGGCTTTGCCTTCCTTGGACTTGGCGTGCTGCGCAAAAATATCCAAGATGAGCATGGTGCGGTCGATAACTTTGGTGTTGAGAGCGCGTTCCAAGGCAGAGAGCTGGCCGGGGGTTAGCTCGCCGTCGCACACCACGGTATCCGCGCCAGTGGCAGCCACGATATCCTTGAGCTCGTTCACTTTGCCGGAGCCGATATAGGTACCCGGGTCCGGCTTATCGCGCTTTTGATACAGGGCTTCTACTACTTCGGCTCCCGCGGTTTCCGTGAGCGCCGCGAGCTCCGACATCGTGGCCTCAACCTCGGCCACGGTGCCTTCAGTCCACACTCCTACGAGGACTACTTGTTCAAGGCGCAGCTTGCGGTACTCCACTTCGTAGCCGTCGGTGGTGTCTTCTGCGCGAATGGTGGTCTCGCGGGTTACTCGGCGGAAGGCGTTGCGCTCAGCTAGGTCGAGATCACCGGTAGTCGGCTCCGGTGAGGTGGGCGCGGGCTCACCAAAAGCCTGCGCGAGGAGATCATCATGGGTTTCTTTTGTCATATGCTTTCTATTCTTGCACGTCACGCCTCTTAACAGGGAATCTCCGTTGCACACGACCTTGTGCCGATCCCGGCGGCAAGGCTCACCGACAACATTTTTGAGTCATCGCGGCGCCAGATACAATGGGCCGCATGACCGTCAAAGAGACCACTCACCCAGAGATGCAGGCCATTGGCCTCAACTACGAGCGCTGGCAGGACGCCGTCGAAGCAGCCATTTCGACCAACCAGCTGGCAGTCACGGGGGAGGTTCGCGGAGGACAACTCATTCAGTTCTCGGATCCTTCCGGGGCGCAACTCAATATCCTTGCCGTCGAACCTTTCGCCACCTTCATTGGGTTTGAGGGCGTCACCCAAGGCTTCGCCCACGTCTCTATGATCAACGATGTCTTGGCTTACCTGGACATCATCGATCCTTTCGGAAACGTTCTCGCGCAAGCGACGGCGAACTTGGCGCAGGGCCCGCTCTTGGCTGATGAGGACACCCAGCAGTGGCAGCAGGTAGAGCTTACTGCGATGGGTCTCGATGTCACCGCGTTCGACAACGCAGATGCCTACGAAGCCGAGAAGGGCACCTACCCAGCCACGTTTGAATCCACCGGTGCGGCAGTTGTTGCGGCCGGTTCCGGCGCCGAATCCCCTACCCCGGGCTGCACTTTTTCCGCTCGGGTTATGGAGTCCGAGTGGCGCCACAACCAGCTCACCGGTGAGCGCTTCATGCACCTCGTCATGGATGGCACCTTCCCCTTCGATCTGTGTCTGCCGGAGAGCTTTGGCGAGCTGCCGCCGAAGGATTCCGTGCTTGCGGGTTCGGCGATGCTGACCGCCTCTATCGCGCTACCCACCGGCGGCTGTGGCAGCGACGGCGGCTGCGCCTGCGGCTCTGGAGGCTGCGGCGGCCACTAGGCATACCGTAGAGTCGTAAGCATGAGTTTTTCCGCATCTCAGCGTCAGGGTTTTGCCCTGCTCCTTGCCGGGGTTACCGCTACGGTACTGGTTCTGACGCTGAAGCTGCCGGGAGTTATTCTCGCTATCTTTATCTGCGGGGCGCTATGGCTGTTTGTCGGCGCCCGCCCCGATGCCTCGGAACATGCGGCGCTGCGGGCTTCCATTGCGCTCACGGTGGAAGACATCACGGGCGTCCTCGAGGACTACGCCACATTTGCTACGAGCGACGACGCTGAAGCATTGGCGGACCGCACGCTCCACCGCCCAGCGCTTGCCGACGTCGACTGCACGAACCCCACTATCGAAGCGTTCCACTATAAAATGCATGGCGCGCAGCGTTTCTTGCGCCGCCTCGATGCGCGGGTTAACTCGCCAGATACTGGCACCAGCGAACTCGAATCCTTGCTCAAGGTGGCCGATGATCGGGCCGCCGAGCTCAAGGAGTCGTGGCTCGCTGCCCGCCGCGCCGCCTTGGCGCTAGGGACCAACTACAAAAAGGGGGACGGACGCTAAACGCCGTCCCGAAAACCCTATAGTGAGGTTTCGCCTGTGGCTACGATGCGCGAAGGCCCCGTCAGCGTAGATCCGTCCTCAGTGATTTCTACCTGGACCTCGCCGCCGGGGACGACGACGCGGACGCGGCCGGTGGTGTGGGAGGCGTCGGCAAGCGCGGCGCACGCTGCGGCCACCGTTCCGGTACCGCACGAACGTGTCTCCCCTGAGCCGCGCTCGAAGACGCGCATGTGAATCACGCCATCGTGCAGCGGAGTAACCAGCTCCACGTTGACGCCTGCCGGGAAGAAGTCAGTATCGAAGACGGGCTGCTCAAGGCGCTTCGCCGCCAAATCCTCCGCGGTCAGTCCCGGGATAACGGCCGCTAGGTGAGGGTTTCCCATATCTACCCCGAGCCCGGCGAAGCTCTCCCCCGCCATCGAAGCGGTGGAGACACCGAGCACCTGTGCAGGTCCCATCTCCACGCTGACTTCGGCTTCAGTCTCGTTGAAGGAGTGGACGGTGACCTGCTTGGCCCCAGCGCGCGTGCCGACGGTGAAAGTATCGGTGTTCACCAGCCCACGGGAGCGCACCCAATGCGCGAAAACGCGGGTACCATTGCCGCACATTTCCGCCACCGAACCGTCCGCGTTGCGGTAGTCCATGAACCAGTCATCGGTGTTAATACCCGGCGCGAGCTCATCGATTTCTCCAGAGGCGAGCAAGTCACCTGCACGTATGACGCGCAAGACGCCGTCGGCGCCGATCCCTGCGCGGCGATCACACAGTGCCACTACCTTTTCCGGCGGTAGCGACTCGGTTCCTTCCACAATGACGAAGTCGTTTTCCGTTCCGTGGCCTTTAGCAAACTTCATAGGAGTAGAGTCTAACTCTCTTCGAGGACACGCAAAGCCTGCGTTGTCGTATCAGCCGCGGCATCCAGCCAGTGGATGCGCTTATCACGGTTAAACCAGGCACGCTGGCGACGCACATAACGACGGGTTCCAGTGATGGTACGCTCCACCGCTTCTTCCCAGGTGAGCTCTCCACACTGGGCTTGGAGGACTTGGGCATAACCGATGGCCCGCCCCGCCGTCGAGTCAGCCTTCAGGCCGTGCGCCTGAAGGTTCTCGACCTCTTCGACCAACCCCTTGTCGAACATGAGGCGACTGCGCAGCTCGATTCGCGGATTCAGCCAACTGGAGTCCGTGCGCAGCCCAAGGATTCTTGTACCCCACCGGGGCGGTGCGTTCTTCGGCGGCTGGCTGGCCTTGAACGGCTTGCCCGTGAGCTCAATGACCTCCAGCGCGCGCACGGTACGGCGTGGGTCCTTGTCTTCGATGATGGCTGCGGCTGCCGGGTCCACGCTGGCAAGTTCTGCGTGCAAGGCATCGGTGCCGATCTCTTGACGCCGGGCTTCCCAGCGAGCGCGCACCTGCGCATCAGTGGGTGGGAATTGCCAGTTGTCCACGAGCGATTGGACGTAGAGCATGGATCCACCGACGAGGATCGGGGTTTTGCCACGGCCACGAATGCTGTCTATATCCGCGATGGCGGAGGACTGGTAGCGGGCTACTGACGCCGTTTCCGTCACGTCCCACACATCGAGCTGGTGGTGCGGGATACCTTCGCGCTCCTCCATCGTCAGCTTGGCCGTGCCGATGTCCATGCCCCGGTAAAGCTGCATCGAATCGACGTTGACTACTTCCCCGTCAAGCTCGTGCGCCAAGGCGACTCCGAGTGCTGATTTTCCGGAGCCGTCGGCCCTACGACGGCAATCGGGGTTGGGCCGCTACTGAGAGTCTCTGGCATTAGCACTGCCACCCCGCCACATAGCGGCCCACGCCCAACGTCGAATCTGCAGCCCGGAGTTCTGCATGATGCGGGTGCACGCCTGCTAGCTGCGCCCACAGTGCCGTTTCGAGCACTCCCGTCGAATGGAGCAGCTCTTCGTCACAGTCTTCCTCCGCGCCGGCCAGCACGCTCTCGCACCACAGGTGAGTGTCCCGCGCACCCTCGACGAGGGCGAGCGGCGCGCGCTCTGTCAAGCCTGCAGAGCCATCAACGCACACTATTGTGAACCGTCCGGAACGCACTTCCCCTAGGGAGGCGCGGGAGTCTTCCACCGTGAAGGCGTGGTGACTGCTTTCTGCCCCGAGCGCGCTAGTGAGTACGTAGCGGGCCATGATTTCGGGCAGGTAGTTTCCGCCGCCGACGTCGACCTGGGGTGCGCCCCACGCTCTCAAACTTCCCGTGCGCTCGGTACGCCAGCGCGCATCGCGCGATCCCACGATGTCGACCTTAAGCGGTGCCCTACCGTTGACGCGTGCGGCATCACGTGCGAGCTCGCAGGCGGCGCTAAGGAGCGCGCGCGAAGCGTCATCGCTCGGTGACAATTCTTCCGCCAAGGCCGGTGAGGCTGGCATAACCATGAGATTTTGCATCAACTCCCATCCTATAAGGTTAGTTTTTCGGGGTTAACACGCGGCTGCGCGGCGGAAACGGTAGTGTTGTGTCACATAAGTTCTGGCAGCCGTGTCGCGCGGCGCGATAATACCGAAGGTGGTTTCTTAGCATGTCCGCTATTCCTTCCCCTGGAGCCATGCCTCGCAAGGGCGCTCGTCCCGGCCCGTCTTCCTCTGCCCCGGCAGCACGTCCCGTGCAGCCCGCAAAAAACGATCCGGCCCAGTGGGGCCGCGTTGATGCTGATGGATCGGTATTCGTCAAGGCCCCCGAAGGCGAACGCAAAATCGGCGAGTGGCAGGCCGGCACCCCGGAAGAGGGCTTGGCGCACTTTGGTGCACGCTATGACGATCTGTCCACCGAGATCGAACTGCTAGAATCCCGCCTCACAGCCCATCCGGGCGATGCTGCGTCGATCAAGGCGACTGCTGCGGAACTGCGAGAGTCCCTACCTACACAGGCAGTAATTGGTGATATCGCGGCACTGGACAAGCGCCTAGCCACTATCATCGAACACTCCGTGGAAGCCGGTGAGCAAGCACAGGCTGACAAGGCTCGTCGCCGCGAAGAAGCCATTGCCAAAAAGGAAAAGCTCGCTGCCGAGGCCGAGGACATCGCCGCCAACTCGACGGAGTGGAAGGCGCCGGCGACCGTATCCGCGCCATCTTGGAGGAATGGAAGCAGATCCGTGGCATCGACCGCCAGACGGATGATGCCCTGTGGAAGCGCTACTCTCGCGCCCGTGACTCCTTCAACCGCCGCCGCGGCTCCCACTTCGCCGAACTGGATCGCAACCGCGCGGCCGCCCGCGCCAAGAAGGAAGAGCTGGTAGAGCGCGCAGAAGCCATTAAGGACTCCACCAACTGGGGCGAAACGGCGCGCACGTACCGTGATCTCATGACGGAGTGGAAGGCTGCGGGCCGTGCCCCTCGTGAGATCGACGACAAGCTCTGGGCCCGTTTCCGCGCCGCCCAGGATCACTTCTTCAACGCCCGCAACGCCGTTAATGACGAGCGGGACAAGCAGTTCGCAGAGAACGCCGCCGCCAAGGATGCGCTCATTGCGGAATATGACTCCCTGATTGATCCCACCAAGTCGATCGACTCGGCGAAAGCCAAGCTGCGGGAGCTGCAGGAAAAGTGGGAGGAGATCGGTTTCGTTCCGCGCAACCAGGTGCGCGAGTACGAGGCCAAGATCTCGGCGCTGGAAAAGCGCGTGAGTGACGCCGAGGATTCACAATGGCGCCGGACGGACCCAGAGGCCCAGGCCCGCGTGGCCCAGTTCCAGTCCAAGGTCGATGATTTCACCGCGCAGGCAGAAGCTGCCGAGGCCAAGGGCAACACCAAGAAGGCGGAAGATCTGCGTGCCCAGGCCAAACAGTGGCAGGAATTCGCCGATGCCGCAGCGGCTGCTGTCAACGACAAGTAGCACCCTAGTCTGAGTGTTCGTTCAGATTGTCGCGCCGCCGGGTTCGGCCTCAGCTGAGCCGGCGGATTGCCTGCGTAGCTTCGTTTTCGACGCCAACCTAGCCGCCCAAGAGGCCAGCGGCGATCCCGCTGCCAGCGGTTCCCCGCGCCGTGTGCTTCAGCGCCTGCAAGGCTCCACAGAGTCTCGCACCTATCTCTTCGGGTTGACTGACTCCGCCTTGGGGCCGGCTGGTGAACTAGGTCTACCCGTTATCTCAGCGGCAGAGCCCAGCCCCGAAGTCGATTTCGATGGCTTCATCCACATCTCTCTTCCACTCTTGGAGGAAACAGAGAACGCCGATATCGAATGCGTCCTCGCCGCGGATCTCCTGCCCTTGCCTGGGGAGGATCTAGAGCCAGAGGCTCTCGACGTGACGCGAGCCCTCGCCCGCGAGGCACTCCGGATTACCCGCCAGCTGGGCCGCACGACTGCCCAGGTTGGCATACTGTACCCGCCAGACGCGGACCATACCTATGACCCAATGTCGCAGGCCTACCTTGAGCTCGGGTTTCGTCGCAAGCATGCCGAGCGCCAAATGTTCGTCGAAATAGCCCCCACTCCTCCGGTGGTTGGAGCGCAGGTGTGGCCCGACTACGACATCCCGGAAGAGCTGCTTGATGATGTCCTGCGCCTGCTCACCCTAGCCTCCACCGACGCGGTCTACGGTGACTTAAGCGTCGAGCCCATCGTGTGGACACGACAGCGCCTGAATGAAGCGCACGCACGGCTGCGCTCGCGCAAAGCGGCCCTTCCGGTTTTAGAGTGCGTTGATTTTGTCCTGTAGTTGTCCGGAGTGGATCAGGCTCCGCAAGATGTAGTGGTTGAGGTTTTTAAATCCTAGGGCGATGCCGCGTAGGTGTTCGAGTCTGCCGTTGATTGCCTCGACGGGGCCGTTGGAGGCACCGATATCGAAGTAGGCGAGCACATCTTTGCGTCGACGCCACAGGGTGCGTCCTAGTTGGGCGAGCTCTTCTAGGCCTTGTGGTAATCCTTTACGTAGGGTGTGGATGATGCGTTTCATGAGCTTTTTGCCTTCCGATTTCTTCGGATGCGCGTACGCTGCGATCATGTCTTGGTAGAGCAGCCACGTTACTTCTAGGGCCACGTAGTCGTCATCGGTGGCCCACAGCATTTCTAAGCGGTGCTTTTGCCGCTCGGTGAGGTAGTTCGTCCTGGTCAACAGGGTGCGCCGGTGCTTGTACAGCGGGTCATCTTTGCGTCCGCGGCGCCCGGTGGTCTCGCGTTGGAGTCTTTGTCGGCAACTGGTGAGTTTGTCGGCTGCTAGATGCACCACATGGAAAGGGTCCATGACTTTGTCCGCCTGTGGTAGTTGCTCTTCGACTGCGGTGGCATAACCGGTAAACCCATCCATGGTCACCACCTGTATCTGCTCCCGGAAGCTGGGGGCACGCTCTTTAAGCCACCCGCTGAGCACGTCGGCGGATCTGCCCGGTCGCATGTCTAACAAACGAGCAGGACCACGCCCGTCTACCAGCGGGGTGAGGTCAACGAGTATGGTCACCAGGTTTGATGCCTGGCCTGGTTTGCGGGTGTGTTTCCATACATGTTCATCGACTCCAAGGATACGAACCCCGTCTAGGTGACAGGGGTCGCCGTAGACAAGCTGGCGGCAGGCATCTAGTGCGACTTTATTGACCAGGTCCCAGCCCACACCGAGTGCTTTGGCGGTCGCTGACACACTCATCCGGTCAATAGCGAGGCGTTGCAAGATCCAGCGGGTGACCCGGTCAGTGAGTTTGGCACCGTCATCAGCGCAGGGTAAGGATTCTTGGAAGATTTTCCTTTTACATGAGGCGGCTGTGCACCGGAACCTAGGAACTTTTACGTGCAGCCTGGTGGGGAATCCAACAACGGGAAGATCAACGAGTCGACGGGTGGTGTGGTCGCGCAGCTTTCCTGACTGTCCGCAGTCCGGGCACACGCCGCTAACGGCTACTGGCGTAGCCTCAATGATGGTCAGCGGTCCGGCATCAGCAGCACCGGTGATAGCAAGCCCGATTTCCGCGGTACGGCAGATGGTGTCGGCAACGAGGTTTCCAGTAGGCTTCACAGTACGGGTTCCTGGTGGGTTTAGATGGTTGTGTAGGAACTTTCATCTTCACACCAGGGACCCCTACATGTTGTGCTGACCCGCTGATC
Source organism: Corynebacterium minutissimum (assembly GCF_000988205.1). Taxonomy (GTDB): domain Bacteria; phylum Actinomycetota; class Actinomycetes; order Mycobacteriales; family Mycobacteriaceae; genus Corynebacterium; species Corynebacterium hiratae. The sequence goes on from NZ_LAYQ01000013.1 coordinate 93,534, forward strand.
CCGTCGATTTCTACCTCACCCCGCTACGCACCCCGAAACCGGAAGAGCCGCTATAGCCATGTGTGGCGGTGGCCGCTAGGATTATGGTTAGAACACTTCTTCTAACACAGGTTTATCTCGGGGGAGATACCCATGACCACCACCGCTACACGCCCGCCTACCTTTTTCTTTTCCACCACCAACCCTAATAACCCACACGCCATAGCCCGCTCCAAAGCCCGCCGGGCCACCTATAAAACCTGGGTCGGGGCCATGCCCAGCCTGCACGCCGATATCAACACCACCGCACTATCCCTAGTCGCCGCCTGGTCACTGCCGGAAGGCCACATCAAATCCGGCCTGCGTGCTATCCACCGGCTAGAAAGTCTGCCGAAAGTCAAAGCCATACAAGACACCCACTGCCTGCTCGACATTGAATCCCTCATTGCTATCGATCAACCCATGTCAGCACTGACAGCCTTGACTGATGAAACCCTAGAGTTTATCGACACCCTCCTGGCTGACTTCTTCACCCCTTCTAAGCCGAACCAAGCTTTTCCTACACGTAGTCAAATCAGGCGCAAAGTCCGCGATATTTGTAAAACCCTGGATGATTCCATCGCCTACCAAGATACCCGGCCTAAAGATACGTACCGGTTTTCTTCTAACGGCACCTCTGCCTGGCTGGAACTGCAGGTTGGGGAAGACACCGGCATTAAACTCGATGCCTTCATCCACCAGACCGCCGCCAAGGAAGACATCACTGTCGCTGAGGCAGTCATCAAACTGCTTTCCGGTGAGATAAAGCCACCAGCTGAGGTGGTGCTCCACACCTACCAGGCCTGCGATATTGAGGATGCACCGACCTTTATTGAAGGCTTCGGCTGGCGAGCTGAGCCCATGCCACATGACAAGATGCGGGATTTAACCGAAGAGATAAAAGAGGCCGATGGCTACCAGCCAGGAATCATCATGCGCAAACTTGTCGAAGGCCGCGACGGTACCTGCCGGGTCGGCGGCTGTGGCGAGCCTGCTTTTCTCAGCCAGTTGGATTACCGACACAACTGGGCCGAAGGCGGGCCAACCCACCCGAAGAACCTGGTTTTCGCCTGTCGATCATGGTGGTGATGGTGCACAGAATTATGAACGCAAGGGCCCACCAACTACCTGCTCGCGAAGACTGTTCTTGTCCACCGGGAACTGTCTTATTTCCGTCTTCCCGTAGGGGACTATTTTTACTTTGGCTCAAAATGCACCAAAGGTATTATCCTCAACCGCCAAAATGTTACTTCCAGGTAAGAAATAGTCCCTATTTATAGATAGCTCCTGGCGGTTAATCCTGTCATCCTGGCTCTCGTCGAGCTGCAACTCTCGCATAGCGTGGTTGCTAAGGAGGTGTGCCCAATTGGATTACAAGTACCTACACACTTGATCGGTGCTGCACGTTTCAGGGTCCGGGTGTGCGGCGTCCTGTCTGAGGTCCGCGATAGTGTCGCGCAGCACGGAGAGCTGCGCGATCTGCTGCTCGATCTCAGCGAGGCGCACGTCAAGCAGGTCGCGCACGTGCTCGCAGGGCGCCTGGCCGCCGTCGCGGATGTCGAGGATCTGGCGGATCTGGGCGAGGGTCAGCCCGGCGGCCTGGCCCCGGTGGATGAACCCGACCCGACCCACGGCATCCTCGGCGTAGTCCCGATAGCCGGAGGCCAATCGCTCGGCCGGAGGGAGCAGCCCCGACTCCTCGTAGAACCGCAGGGTCTTGGTCGTGGTTCCGGTTGCTTCCGCAAGCTGTCCGATCCTCATGTTCGCCGATTCCCCTTCCAATGGCCACCACACTTGACCTTCCATTGTACTGGAAGGTTCACAATGGTTCCATAGGAACTTTTGAACCACAGGGAAGAGACATCTGGAATGACAAACGAAAAGTTCGATCTGGCGATTATTGGTTCCGGCGGCGGAGCGTTTGCGGCCGCGATCCGGGCCACCGGACTGGGCAAGCGCGTCGTGATGGTGGAGCGCGGCACCGTGGGCGGGACATGCGTGAACACGGGCTGCGTCCCGTCGAAGGCGCTCCTGGCTGCCGCGGAGGCCCGCCACGTGGCGTTGGATTCGGCCCGCTTCCCTGGGGTGGCGGCCTCGGCGGGCCCGGTGGACATGCCGGCCCTGATTCAGGGCAAGGCCGCGCTGGTTGAAAGCATGCGCACGGAGAAGTACGTCGATCTGGCCGCGGACTACGGGTGGACGATGATCTCGGGGGACGCGTCGTTCACCGGAACCCAGGACGCACCGCTGCTCCGGGTGATCTCCCCGGATGGTGCAGTGAGAACGATCGAGGCCGGGCACTACCTCGTGGCCACTGGCTCCGCACCCTACGTGCCGCCCGTTCCCGGACTGGCCGAGGCCGGGTACCTGACCTCGACGACGGCGATGGAACTGGACGAGGTGCCCGAATCAATGCTGATCCTGGGCGGAGGCTATGTTGCCCTGGAGATGGCACAGCTTTTCTCCCGGCTGGGCTCCCGGGTGACCATGCTGGTCCGTTCCCGGTTGGCCTCGCAGGAGGAACCGGAGGCATCCAAGGCGTTGGCGGGGGTGTTCGCCGACGAGGGGATCCGGGTGGTCCGGCGGGCCATGGCCGACTCCGTGGCCTCCGGCCCGGACGGGGTCTCGGTGACGGCAAACGTGGCCGGGGGCGAGGAGGTGTTCCGCGCTTCCCGCATCCTCGTGGCACTGGGCCGCCGCCCGGTGACCGAGGGACTGGACCTTGACGCCGTCGGGGTGAAGACCGGCGCATCCGGCGAGATCGTGGTCGATTCCCGCCTGGCCACGTCCAACCCGCGGGTTTGGGCCGCCGGGGACGCGACCGGCCATCGGGAGTTCGTTTACGTCGCAGCGGCCCACGGCGCCTTGGCCGTGGACAATGCGTTCACCGATGCCCTGGCCGAGGTCGACTACCGGCACCTGCCCCGGGTCACCTTCACCAGTCCCGCCATCGGGGCGGTCGGGATGACGGAAAAGGAAGCTGTCGCCGCCGGGATCAGCTGCGAGTGCCGGGTCCTCCCCCTGGAGTACGTGCCGCGAGCCGTGGTCAACCGCGACACCCGCGGCTTCATCAAGGTTGTCGCGGACCGCGACACCGGACGGATCCTGGGCCTCTCCGCGGTGGCCAAGGACGCCGGGGAAATCGCCGCCGCCGGCGTCTACATCCTCGAAGCGGGCATGACCACCGCGCAGGTCGCCGCCGCCTGGAGCCCCTACCTGACGATGGCCGAGGGCATCAGGATCGCCGCCAAGGCCTTCACCACCGACGTCTCCGAGCTCTCCTGCTGCGCCTGAGCTCCAAGCCCCCACTACCGAAGCAAAGGAATGCCCTGACCGCCACCGACCAGGCCCTCACCTATCTGTTGTCCCCGAGCACCACCGCACCGACCACGGTACCGCCTGAGTCCCCATCCCCATTCCTGGAAGGAACCACCAGACACTATGACATACCCGAGATCCCGCCGTTCTCTGTCCGTTCCCCGGCCCAGGCACCTCGCCTCCGCCCTGTTTCTGGCAGCGGTCATGGCACTGACAACCGCCTGCGCCAGCTCACCGAGCGGCCCGTCGGCCGCGCCAGGCGGTTCGTCGCCCGACGCGGCCGGTGCCGTTGCTGTTACGGTCTCCGACATTGACGGCACTACCCGGACCATCCCGGACGGTAAGCCCGCAGCACTGTTCTTCTTCTCTGCCGGATGCGGTGAGTGTGTGGAAGGGGCCGATTCCCTGAACAAGGCCTCCACGGCCCTGGGAAGCTCGGCCGACTACCTCCTGGTGGACGTGGACCCCCGAGAACCGAAGGAGACCATCAACGGATTCCGCGATTACATCAAGGCCCCTGAGCTCCCTGCCGTCATCGACACCGAGGCCACACTGACCACCCAGTACAAGGTCACCTCCATAAGCACCCTGGTGGTGGTCGACGCGAAGGGCGACGTTACCTTCCGGGCCACCGACCCGTCTGCGGAAAAGATCCAAGAAGAACTCACCAAGGCCGGTGCCCAATGACAGCCCTGCTTGCCCTGGCCTTCGCCGCTGGAATGATTGCCCCGGTCAATCCCTGCGGTTTCGCCCTCCTGCCCGCCTGGATAGCCCAGACCATCGGGGACGCCCGGACGCGCCCGCTCGCGCTGCGTCTGGCCCACGGGCTTCGGGCCGGGCTCGCGCTCAGCCTCGGCTTCGCCGGGACCCTGGCAGCCTTCGGCTGATCGTCAGCGCGGGCGCCAGGACCCTGATCAGCGCAGCGCCCTGGCTGGGAATGGCCACCGGGTGATCCTTCTCCTGCTGGGCCTGGCCATGCTCACCGGACTCACACCACGGCTCCGTCTGCCGGCCTGGGCCACGAAACCCCGCACACAAGAAGCCGCAGGGGCAGGTCACAAAACCGGGCGCATGGTGGCCTTCGGGATCGGATACGCCGCAGCATCCCTCGGCTGCACCCTCGGGGTGCTCCTGGCCGTGATCGCCCAAGCCCAGGCCGTCGCCAGCTACGCCGGGCTGCTCGCGGTCTTCGCCGCCTACGCCGCAGGCTCGGCCACTGTCCTGATGCTCGTTTCGGCAGGCACGGCCATCGCCGGGGCCGCCTCGGGCGAAGAATCACCGGCCTGGCCAAGCACAGCAACCGCATCGCCGCCTTCATCCTCACCATAACCGGCGCCTACCTCAGCTGGTATTGGTATCCCGCCGCCACCGGCGGAACCGCACAGGCCAACAGCCTCGCCGTATGGTCAGCCGCCGCCAGCGCCTGGATCAGCGACAACAGCACCCTGATCGCAGCCCTCGCCGCAGCCGTGGTGCTCGCATCGGCATTGGCCGCCCTCAACCGGCGCAGGAGACTGCGCATCAGACAGGGAACGCCGCCCACAGGCGAGGGCCCCGGGCAAAGCGGGGAACCCGACTGCTGCACACCAACTCCGGACAATAACTCGACCGAGGACCGGCCAGGCACGATCCCGTGGCTGGCCGAGGACTCCCAAAAAGCAAGGGGGAGAGGGAACCTTGCCCATCTTCTGGCAAACGAGGCGCCCGCCTATCAGGACAGGTTGGTACAGCGGCATCAGGCCGGAAGTCAATTCGTGCGGCCCTGCTCGTCGTCTGAAACGACAATTCGGATCGCTAGCGGTCGGGCGATTGACGCTGCCTGAAGCTCAAGTGTGGGTCGTTGATGGAAGTTACTACCAGGAGGGGGAGAGTGAGGCGGTGGGTTAGATCTCTTTTAGGCGATTCCGCTTGGAGGCGAAGAGAACGCCTCCGCCGGTGATAATCGCAGCGGCAACAAGGTAATACGCCGGGGCGAGTTGGTTGTCTGTTTTGTCAATAAGCCAGGTGGCGATCATGGGCGCTGTGCCGCCGAAGACAGCGTTAGCTGTGTTGAAGGTGAGTGCAAAGCCGGAAAGGCGAACATGGGTGGGGAACTGTTCGGAGAGGAAGGAGGGGAGGACGCCGTCGTTAAGCGCAAGCACGCCGCCCAGGCACACCTGGATGATGATGACCAGGAGAATCCCAGCGCCGTCTAGGAGCATGAAGGCAGGGACGATGAAGAGGCCCATGAAAAGTGCAGCACACAGCATGGTGGTGCGGCGTCCCAGGCGGTCCGAAAGCAGGCCGGTGAGAAGTGCGAAGCCGACATAGAACACGGAAGCGACGGAGGACGCTATGAAGGCAGGTGTTTCCGCCATGCCCAGCTCCTGGGAGAGGTAGGTCGGCAGGTAAGTCAGAATGACATAGAAACCGATGGCGTTGAGAACTGCGCCCGAGAAGGCAATTGCTAGGGCCTTGGGGTATTTGATGACCTCGCGAAGAGGGGATTCTTCCGTGTCATCTTGATTCTCAAAGCGGGAAGACTCGTCGGCGTTGCGGCGAATCCACAGGCCATAAAGGCCCAGAGGTAGTGCGATGAGGAAGGGGACGCGCCAACCCCAAGAAATGAGAGCATCGTCGTCTAGTACGCCGGTGAGTAGTGCCGCGATGAGAGAACCCAGCAGCAGGCCTGATGCCGTGGCGGAAGGCACGATTGCGGCGTAGATACCCCGCTTATGCGTCGGAGCGATTTCCGCCAGGTGCGTGGCTGCGCCGGCATACTCGCCCGCTGCGGAGAAACCTTGGACCATACGCGAAAGCAGAAGCAGCAGAGTGGCGGCGAATCCGATGGTTTCATAGCTGGGCAGGAAGCCGATCACGGCTGTTGCCAGCGACATCATCGTGATCGATACCGTCAGGGTTTGAATTCGTCCATGTTTGTCACCAAAGTGTCCCCACACAATTCCCCCGAGCGGGCGGACGAGGAAGGAGAGTGCAAAGAGCGCGAATGTCATGATGAGCGCGCGGCGCCCTTCCATCTCCGGGAAGAAGACCCGGGAGATAATGGCCGACATATAAATGTAGGCCGCATAGTCGAACCATTCGATGAAGGTTCCTATGAAGGAGGCCTTGATGGCGCTGCGGTGTTGTGTGGAATCGGGGTCTGGTGGTGCTTGGGTTGACGTGGACATAGCTTCCACCGTACAGAAACTATGTGTGTTCCACGTCACTTATGTTCCTAAACGTTCACGCTGTCCCGTTCGTTCTCATCAGCGTTCATGATGTCATTGACGCCACCCTCGGCAGCATCCCAGGTTGCTTGGTCTTGGATGCCGGCGCGCTTGGCTACGATCGTGGCACACAGTGCCTGACCGGTGACATTGACGGCGGTGCGGCCCATATCAATGATGGGCTCGATGGCGAGCAAGAGGCCGACGCCTGCCAGCGGGAGGCCCAGCGTGGAGAGCGTCAATGTCAACATGACGGTGGCGCCTGTCGTGCCGGCAGTAGCTGCGGAGCCAATGACGGAAACGAAGATGATGAGAAGGTATTGGGTCGGAGAAAGGTCAATTCCGTAGAACTGAGCGATGAAGATGGCGGCGATAGCCGGGTAAACGGAGGCGCAGCCGTCCATCTTCGTGGTAGCGCCGAGCGGGATGGCGAAGGAGGCGTATTCGCGAGGCACACCCATGGCCCTCTCCGTAAAGCGCTGGGTAACCGGCATGACTCCCATGGAGGAACGGGTGACGAAGCCGAGGGAGAATACTGGCCATACGCGCTTGTAGAAGCCGATGATTGGAATGCGGTTGAAAGCAAGGACGGCAGGGTAGACCACAACAATGACAAGGGCGAGTCCGACATACATCGCGAGGACGAACTTGCCCAAGGAGCTGAGCGCATCCCAGCCATAGGTGGCCACGGCTTTACCGATGAGGGCGGCGGTGCCAATCGGGGCGAGGCGAATGATCCACCAGAGGACCACCTGGATAACCTTGAGGAAGGACTCGGTAAAGCGCAGGAAGGGATCGGCTGCTTTGCCAGCCTTGACCGCAGCGATGCCCAAGGCCAAGGAAATGACAAGGAGCTGAAGGGCGCCGAAGCTGAGGGAGACTTCGCCGTCGCTAAGCGAAGCTTTGAGTCCAAAGAAGTTGGCGGGGACGAGTTGCTGGAGGAATGCGGTCCAGGAGCAACGTTGGAGGGATCGGCGGCGGTGGAGGCGTCGACAGTCGTGCCTACGCCTGGCTTCATCACGAGGCGACGAGAATGCCAGCCAAGACGGAGAAGAAGGCCGTGATGGCGAACCATACAAGGGTGGAGATCGCCAGCGAGGCGGCGTTAGCCACCTTGCGCAGGTTGGCAACCGAGGTGACGACGGCCGCGAAGATGAGTGGCGGGACCATCACCTTGAGCAATTGGACGTACGCGCCGCCGACGCCGGACAGGGTATCGGAGAGCCACTCGGACTCCATGCCGGAGGCGATGAAGCCGAGGATCAGGCCGATGATGAGGCCGGCGATGACCTGGGCACCAAAGCCGGTGGCCCAAGAGGGCAGCGTGCGCGAGGATGCGCGGGAGGAAGTGTCGGACACGAGATTTTCCTTCTAGACAGTGTTGTATAGAAATGGACCAAATGGTTCGGTAGATTTATACCGATCGGTTCACTAGAACTTATAACACCGTACGCTGCCCAGAAATTCCCCTGCAAATTATGGGATGCGCTTAGTCCACTCTTCGTTGAGGAATTTGGTGTCGACGAGGCGCCGGGCGGCTGCTAGGGAGTCGTCGGAAAGCTCAGCGTCGACGGCGCCGTAGCGGGTGGCGAACTCGCGTGCCATGGTGTCGATGATTTCCTCGCGGGGCACGCCGGTCTGGCGGCGCAGCGGGTCCACACGTTTCTTTGCGCTGGCCAGGCCCTTGGAGGAGACCTTGACCTTGCCGATGCGCAAGACTTCCATCATCTTGTCCGCATCGATGTCATAGCTCATCGTGGTGTGGTGGAGCACCGCACCTTTGCGGCGCTTTTGCGCGGCACCGCCAATCTTTCCGCCGTCCGAGGTGATGTCATTAATCGGCACGTACCAGGCGTTGACGCCAAGCTTGCCAAGTGCCGCGAGTACCCATTGGTCCAGGTACTCGTAGCTGGCCTCGTAGGAATAGCCGGCCACGAGCGAGTCCGGGGCGTACAGGGAATAGGTCACGCAGTTGCCGCCCTCCATGAACATCGCACCGCCACCGGAGATTCGGCGTATTGGAATGATGCCGTGCTTGTCGACGCCCTCCTGGTCCAACTCGTTGGCATAGGACTGGTAGGAACCGAAGACGACGGCGCGGTCCTCCCATTCCCAGAAGCGGAGCGTGGGCCCGCGCTTTCCTTCCGCGACTTCGTTGAGGAGGACTTCATCGAGGGCAACGTTTACTGGGGTAGGCAGAACTCCTGGGCGCAGAATCTCCCAGCTGTGGTCGGTGAAATCGGTGCCGCCTGACAGCGCGCGCTTGACCGTGACAGCTAGGTGGTGGGTGTCGAATCCGTGGAGAGCTACGGGTGAATCGATTCGCGCAAGCGCGGCATCGAGGCGGGATTGGATGTCCTCGGTGCTTGTGGCAGTAGTGATGCCGACCAGCGCTGGGGCTAGTGCCTCGTAGGCCTCTTCCGGTTCGAGGAAGAAATCGCCAGAGACCTTGGCTGCGGTAACGGTGCTGTCGGCGTCAATATCGAGATCGACGACGAGTAGTTTGCCGCCGGGGACTTTGAGCTCGAAGTGTTCAGTTTGGTTCATGGTGTTCAGGGTACTCAGGTATGGCGGTGTGACGATTGGGGGAGTAGACCATTTAATGAACTCGGAAACTGGGGCGGGGGTAGCTAACGTCTCTTGGCTGTGCCTTTGGGAATCGTAAGGGGTTGCGTAGAGAGTCGCTGTTGGGCGCTATGTTGCGGGCGCAAGTTAGCGCCTTAATGTTTCGTTCTAGGATATGGGGCGGGAGTGCAGAGTGGGGACTGGTGGGCGTTTGAGGTGCTCAAATAGTCTGTAATCTAATCGTTATAGCTAATATGACCTGCGGCTACGCGCGATTTTGACAAAAGAAGGGGATGCGGCGGTGGCGCATTGTAGTTTCGTCCGTATGGTGGGTGTCAATGCAAACGAAATAGCAAATCGTCCCCCAATCCCCTGGGATTTATGGGGGTAGAGATGAAAGCTATCGTTTGCCATCGAGATATAGACCAAATGTAGAAAGGTTTAGAGAAACAATGGGTAAGAACATCAAGGATCTGTTTAACGCAACCGCATACGACAAGGCCGGCGAGAAGCTGGGCTCCGTCAAGGAGGTCTTCGTCGACGAGCAGTCCGGTCAGCCGACTTTCGTTGAGGTCAACCACGGTCTGTTCGGTATGAGCTCCAGCTTGGTTCCGCTCCGTGGTCACGATTTCACCGGTGATGAGCTCAAGCTGGCTTTCTCTAAGGACCGCATCGAGAACGCGCCGGATTTTGACTCCGATAAGCCGCTGACTCCTGAGGCGCAGGCGGACATCTTCAAGCACTACGACCTCGAGAACGCACAGGACGTAACCACCTACCGTGACGAGCGTGATGAGCGCGCTGGCGTTGCCGGTGCTGGCGTAGCTGGCGCTGGTGTTGCCGGTGCTGGTGCAGGTGCACACGCTAAGGATGAGACTGCTGCTACCAGCAGCAACCTCACCAACAATGAGGGCGAGGTTATCCGCTCCGAGGAGCGCTTGGACGTCAACAAGGAGCGCGTGGCCACCGGCGAGGCGCGCCTGCGCAAGTACGTCGTGACCGATACCGAGACCGTCGAGGTTCCGGTTGAGCGCGAAGAGGTTCGCGTCGAGCGCACCCCGATTTCCGAGGCTGACGCTGCCAACTACACCGGCACCATCGGTGATAACGGCGCGGAGGAAGCCTCCGTTACCCTGCACGAAGAGCGCGTGAATGTAGAGAAGAAGACCGTCCCGGTGGAGAAGGTTAACCTTTCCAAGGAGACCATCAAGGACACCGAGACCCACACCGAGGATCTGCGCAAGGAGCAAATCGATACCGACGGCATCACCGAGACCCGCAAGTAATCTCGGTTAAGGGCTAAGAGGCTGGAGCTGCAAAGCTCCAGCTTTTCGCGTTTTGGGTTTGTTCAGTATTTCTGGTCTTGAACAGGGTGGAAAACACAAAGCCAAGCCAGTAGGTTTGAATCATGTCACGTTTTAGCCCACTGAATTGGCCCGTTGTGCGCCAAATCCGGAACAAGGATGCCTTCGGCCGCGACGTGTCCACGCAGTCGGCTAAGAGTGAAGACCTGCGCGGACGCACCGTTGACGCGGACCGCGTCGTCCAGTCGGTCTGCCCCTACTGCGCAGTGGGTTGTTCTCAGCGCGTTTATGTCAAGGATGACCGCGTCATCCAAATCGAGGGCGACCCAGATTCCCCGATTTCCCGCGGCCGCCTGTGTCCCAAGGGCTCTGCTTCTGAGCAGCTTATTAATTCCTCGACACGCATCACCACGATCAAGTACCGCGCTCCCTATGCCACCGAGTGGCAGGAGCTCGACGAAGAAACCGCGATGGATATGATCGCGGACCGTTTCGTGGAGGCGCGCGCGAGGCACTGGGAGGACGTCGATAAGCATGGGCGTCGTCTCAACCGCACCATGGGCATTGCGGGCCTGGGTGGTGCGACGCTAGATAATGAGGAGAACTACCTCATTAAGAAACTGTTTACCGCCACCGGCGCGATCCAGGTGGAGAACCAGGCGCGCATATGACACTCCGCCACTGTTCCTAGTCTAGGAACGTCGTTTGGCCGCGGCGGCGCAACCCAACCGCTGCAGGATATGGCGAATGCGGACTGCATCGTCATCGAGGGTTCTAATATGGCGGAATGCCACCCAGTGGGTTTCCAGTGGGTTGTGGAAGCCAAGAAGCGCGGCGCGCGCATTATCCACGTGGATCCGCGCTACACGCGTACGTCTGCCTTTGCGAACCGCCATATTGGCATTCGCGGGGGCACGGACGTGGTGCTGCTCGGCGCGATTATCAAGTACGTGCTGGATAATGACCTGTACTTCCATGACTACGTGGTGAATTACACCAACGCGGCGTCGATCATCTCACCGGATTTTAAGGACACCGAGGACTTGGAAGGCCTGTTCTCCGGGTACGACGCGGAGAAGGGCAAGTACGTCACGGACTCGTGGCAGTACGTGCGAAAGCCTGAGGGCTCCTCGTGGAACGTGGAGAAGGACATGACGCTGGAGGATCCGAATACGGTCTTCCAGATTCTCAAGCGCCACTACTCGCGCTACACCCCGGAGATGGTGGAAGAGACCTGTGGCATTTCGCCGGAGGACTTCTACTACTTGGCGGACTCGATTGCGCAGAACTCCACCCCGGAGCGCACGACGTGCTTCGCCTACGCGCTGGGCTTTACCCAGCACACCCTGGGTGCACAGTTCATCCGTACCGCGGCGATCCTGCAGCTGCTCATGGGCAACGTGGGCCGACCTGGCTCGGGCATCATGGCCTTGCGCGGGCATGCCTCGATTCAGGGTTCGACGGATATCCCGACTCTGTTCAATTCGCTTCCGGGTTACCTGCCGATGCCGCACGCGGATCAGGAGACCTGGGCAGATTACCTGGATTCCTTCCGGCAGGAAGACCAGAAGGGCTTCTGGCAGCTGGGTGAGAACTACGCGGTCTCGCTCATGAAGTCCTATTGGGGCGATGCCGCCACCAAGGAGAACAACTGGGGCTTTGACCTCATGCCGCGCCTGTCCGGTGCGCACTCGACGTATGAGACCTTGCTCGCCATGCTGCGCAAGGAGGTGGAAGGCTACTTTGTCTTTGGCCAGAACCCGGCGGTGGCGCAGTCCAACGGCGGCATGCAGCGCCGCGGGCTCGCCTCGCTGAAGTGGCTGGTTGTCCGCGATTTCCAGGAGATTGAAACGGCAAGTTTCTGGAAGGATTCGCCGGAAGTCAAGAACGGCGAGCTCAAGACCGAGGAGATTGCCACCGAGGTCTTCCTCATGCCGGCGGCAACGCACGTGGAGAAGTCCGGAACCTTTACCCAGACTCAGCGCATGGTGCAGTGGCGCTTCCAGGCGACTCCGCCGCCGGGCCAGGCCCGCAGTGAGGCGTGGTTCTTCTACCACCTAGGCAAGAAGATTAGGGAGCGCTTGGCGGATTCGACCGACCCGCGCGACCTGCCGATTAAGTCCGTGACGTGGGATTACACCGAGGATGAGCACGGGGATCCCAGCTCGGACGAGATCTTGCGCGAGATCAACGGCTACTACCTCGACGGGCCGAAGAAGGGCCAATTGCTGCCGAGTTTCACGGAGATGCGCGCCGATGGTTCTACCTCCGGCGGCTGCTGGATCTACACCGGTGTGTACAAGGACGGCATCAACCACGCCGCGAAGAAGGTCCCGGGTTCGGAGCAGAACGAGGTGGCACTCGAGTGGGGCTGGGTCTGGCCGGCCAACCGACGCATCCTGTACAACCGCGCCTCCGCCAAGCCGGATGGCACTCCGTGGTCGGAGCGCAAGAAGTACATTTGGTGGGACGAGGACCAGGGCAAGTGGGTCGGCGATGATGTCCCGGACTTCCCGGTGACCAAGCGCCCGGACTACGTCGCGCCTGTCGACGCCGTCGGCCCCGACGCCCTGGACGGTGATGATCCCTTCATTATGCAGCCGGATGGCTTGGGTTGGCTGTTCGCGCCGAAGGGGCTGTCCGACGGACCGCTGCCGACTCACTACGAGCCGCAAGAATCACCGGTGCACAACGCGCTGTACAAGCAGCAGCAGTCACCGACGCGCCTGACTATCAAACGCGCGGACAACCTTTCCCGCCCCGAGCCAGGGGAGCGGGGCGAGGACGTGTTCCCGTTTGTCTTCTCCACCTACCGTCTGACGGAGATGTACACCTCGGGCGCGATGTCACGCCGCCTGCCTTACTTGGCGGAGTTGCAGCCGGGGCTCTTCTGCGAGGTGGACAAGGAACTGGCCGCCAAGCGTGGATTGGTCAACGGCGAGTGGGCCACCATCGTGTCCCCGCGCGGCGTCATCGAGGCTCAGGTTTTGGTGACGGACCGCATGGAGATGCTCACCATCAATGGTGAGGACTTCCACCAGATCGGCTTGCCGTATCACTACGGAGAATCGGAGACCACCGAGGTGGCCGGCGATGGCGCCAACGACTTGTTGGGCCTGACCCTAGAGCCGAACGTGTTCATCCAGAACTCCAAGGTGGGGGCATGCGATATCCAGCCGGGCCGCCGTCCGCGTGGCGAAGCACGCGTCAAGCTGTTGCGCGAATACCAAGAGCGGGCGCACCTCACTGTAGATTCGGGTAACCGGATCCTCGATGTCTCAGACGCTTTCAGCACGGAAGAGAACACTGCTTCTGCAGAAAACACTGGTGATGATTCCACAGCTGGCAACGAAGCGGACTACGAAGGCAAAGAAAGCTAAGGAGGACTCATGGCGAATTTCTTGACCGAAAAGGCCGATCGACACGGCTATGAGACCTATCAGCGAATGGCGTTCTTTACCGATACCTCGGTATGTATCGGCTGCAAGGCCTGCGAGGTGGCGTGCAAGGAATGGAATCGCAACCCGGTGGAGGGTTATGCGGTCACCGGTAATTCCTATGACAACACCGGTGGGCTAGGCGCGAATACGTGGCGCCACGTGGCTTTCATCGAGCAAAACAACGAGCGTATTGAGCAGGCACGCGAGGACGGGCGCAAACTTGTCTCGCTGGGCCTGCCCACGGTGTCCGCACCGAGCGTCACCCCAGATACCGATGATTTTCGCTGGCTCATGTCCTCCGACGTGTGCAAGCACTGCACCAATGCTGGATGCTTGGACGTGTGCCCGACGGGCGCGCTCTTTCGCTCTGAGTTCGGCACCGTCGTGGTGCAGGATGATGTGTGCAATGGCTGCGGTACGTGCGTGGCCGGGTGTCCCTTCGGCGTCATTGAGCGCCGCGATGACGGCGGCGTGACGCTCAAGGCAGACAAGACCGCCACCGTGGATTATGAGGTCCCGGATCATGCGGGCGTCAACGTTCTGGCCAAGCTGAAGCAGCTGAAACCCCAGGGACCTGACCACATGCCGGGGCAGGCGATGCCGATCAAGAACTTGGGCGTGGCCCAGAAGTGCACCATGTGTTATGACCGACTCAAGATCGGCGAGCAGCCCGCGTGCGCCAAGACGTGCCCGACGGATTCCATCCAGTTCGGCCCTTACGAGAAGATGCTCGCTGCTGCGCAGGAGCGTGTGCGCGTCCTGCACGAGCAGGGGCTGACGGAGGCTCGTCTCTACGGCGCCAATTCCCAGGATGGGGTCGGTGGAACGGGTTCTATTTTCCTGTTGCTCGATTCCCCAGAGGTCTACGGGCTGCCGCCGGATCCACGCGTGCCCACGGCGGATTTGCCGCAGATGTACAAGACCGCAGTGAAAGCTATCGGAGGAATGGCGCTGGCCGTGGCCGGGGCATTCATGTTGGGAGGCCGCAAATGAGCGAATTTGATGAGTATCGCCCGCCCCAGGAGCCGCGGCGCCGGCGCGGCGGCAAGAAGCGCCGGCGTGGACGAGTCGGCGCTGGGGCACAGGATGGTTCCAAAGAAGAGCGTATGGCGGAGGACTTCGAGTTCTCCTCGTATTACGGCAAGCCCGTAGTCAAGGCCCCGCCGTGGGAGTGGCCCATCGGCGGCTATCTCTTCCTCGGCGGCGTGGCCGGCGGTTCTGCGATGTTGGCCGCCGGTGCCCAGGCCACGGGGAACGCACCGCTGAAACGCTCGACGCGGCTGACGGCTTTCTCCGCGGCGTCGGTAGGCTCGGTCTTTTTGGTGCTCGACCTCGGCCGCCCAGAGCGCCTGCTCAACATGTTCCGCGTCTTCAAGGTGACCTCGCCGATGTCCATCGGCTCGTGGATCCTGGGCAGCTTCGCTTCCGCCGCGGCCCTGCCGGCGGTCGTGGAAGCGGACGCACTGGTCGGCGGTGTGCTGCCGAAGCCGCTTCGCCGCCTCCTCGATAAGGCGGCGGGTCCAGCAGGCGCTGTCGCCGGCGTGCTTGGTGGCCCGCTGGCGGGCTACACGGCGGTGCTGTTGGCCAACACGTCAAACCCGACGTGGAATGACGCGAAGAAGCATCTGCCTTATGTGTTCGTGTCCTCGGCTTCGGCGGCGGCGTCGGGCGCCGCCATGGTCTTCACACCGGTGGAGAATGCTGGCGCGGCACGAGTACTCGGTATCACTGCCGCGGCGACCGATCTGGCCGCGACCCGTGTCATGGAAGCGAACATGGAGCCCGAGCCTCTGCGTCCGCTGCACGAAGGCACGCCCGGGAAACTCATGAAGGCCTCCGAGGCGCTCATTGCCGCGGGCGGGGTGGGAACCGCAATCGCGTCGGTCACAAAGTCGCGCGCGGTGTCGGTGGTCTCCGGTCTGGCGCTTCTGGCGGGTTCTGCCTGCACGCGTTTCGGCGTGCTCAATGCGGGGCTAGAGGCGGTGAAGGACCCCGCGACAAGCATCGGCCCGCAGAAGCGCCGTGCTGAGGCCCGCCGCCAGGCAGAAGGCCTCACGCACTCGACGGTGACTAGCGGATAGTAATGCGCGCCTCGCCCGTCACGGTGCGGCCGATGACCGGGTAACCGGGGATCTCGCCGATGACCAGCAGGCCACCGGAGGTTTGGGCATCGGCGAGGAAGACCAAGTCCTCTTCACTCAAGTCTGAGTCGAGGTGGGGGCGGACCCAATCCAGGTTGCGGCGCGAGCCGCCCGGGATGAAGCCCTCCGCCAGGGCCTCCATGGCGCCGTCCACCGCAGGAACAGCGGAAAAATCCAGCTCCGCACCGACACCGGAGGCGCGGCACATCTTGTAGAGGTGGCCCAGAAGCCCGAAGCCAGTGACGTCCGTGGCCGCGCGCACGCCCGCGGCTACGGCGGCCGCGGCAGCGTCGCGGTTGAGCGTGGTCATGGAATCCACCGCGGCCTGGGAGACTTCACCGGTGGCCTTGTGCTTGTTATTGAGGATGCCCACACCGATTGGTTTGGTCAGCGTGATGGGCAGGCCCGCCTCGGCGGCGTCGTTGCGCATAATCTTGTCGGGGTGGACGATGCCCGTGGCAGCCAAACCATACGTGGGCTCCGGGGCAGTGATGGAGTGTCCACCAGTAATGGATATCCCCGCCTCGCTGGCCACATCCATGCCACCGCGCAGGACTTCGCGCAATACATCAAGACCGAGCTTCTCGCGCGGCCAGCCCACGAGGTTGATGGCGGTGATGGGAGTGCCGCCCATGGCGTAGACGTCGGAAAGCGCATTGGCTGCCGCCACCCGGCCCCAGTCATAGGGGTCGTTGATCATCGGGGTGAAGAAGTCCGCGGTGGAGATGACCGCGAGGCCGTTTGGGATGCGCACGGCGGCGGCATCGTCGCCGTCGTCAAGCCCGACCAGCACGTTGGGGTCCGCGGTGCCCACGAGGCCCGCGACGGCGGATTCGAGCTCTCCCGGGGGGATCTTGCAGGCGCAGCCGCCACCGGCGGCAAAGGAGGTAAGTGTGATGTCAGACATGGGGGTTATTCTAGCCGCGTGTATGGTGAGCAGACGGAGGCGTACGTGTCCTGGTGGGCGCCCCGGTCTTCAAAACCGGTGAGGCCGAGCATCTCGGTCTGGCAGGTTCGATTCCTGTCCGTCTCCGCCATTAGCGCAGCTAGGAGGAACTTTGATGACTGACCCCCGCCGCTTCATCCCGAAGATGGATGAGATCCTCCAGTACCCAGCGGTGCAGGACGCCCACCAACGATTGGCGCCGCATTCGGTCCGCGCGATCATCGACGCCGTGCTTGCCGACGCCCGCTCCGGCTCCCTCGACCCCACCCGCATTCAAGAGGAGCTGGCCGACAGACTGGAAGCAGCGCAGCCCTATTCCTTGCGCCGCGTCATTAACGCCACGGGCGTGATCATCCACACGAACCTGGGCCGCGCCCCTTTGCCGCCGGCAGCGGTAGATGCGCTCGTGGCAGCAGCTGGCTACACGGACGTCGAGATGGACTTGGACAGCGGCCTGCGCTCACGGGATAGGGGCCGTGGCGCGGTCGACGCTGTCTTGGCTGCCTGCCCCGGCGCGGAGGATGCACTGGTGGTCAACAATGGGGCATCCGCGCTGTTGCTGGCGACCGCCGCCTTGGCCCCGGACAAGGAGGTCATCATTTCCCGCGGCGAACTTATTGAGATTGGTGCGGGCTTCCGTCTGCCGGAGCTCATCGAGTCCACGGCCACACGGCTGCGGGAGGTGGGCGCGACGAACCGCACCCACGTGGCGGACTACGAGCGGGCGCTCGGGGAGAACACCGGGGCGATTCTCAAGGTGCATCCCTCGAACTTCTTGATCAGTGGGTTTACGTCTTCTGTGTCGGTTGCAGCCCTGCGCAGACTCACAGATCTGCCGCTCATCGTGGATATCGGCTCAGGGTTGCTCGCACCCGATGAGGTGCTTCCTGAGGAACCCTCCGCCAGCGAGGCTCTTCGGGATGGCGCGGACGTAGTGCTCTTCTCGGGGGATAAGCTCCTCGGCGGACCGCAAGCCGGCGTGCTTGTGGGAAAGAAGGAAGCGATCGCCGCGTGTAAGAAACATCCGCTGGCGAGGGCGGTGCGCATCGACAAGCTGCGGCTTAACGCGCTCGAGGCCTCCCTTGCCACTCCCTCCAACGCCGTGCAGGATGCGCTGCACATTGACGCTAAACGTCATCGCGAGCGTACCGAGAAGGTCGCCGCGGCGGTGGGCGGCGAGGTTGTCGAGCATGCCGGGCGTGTGGGCGGCGGCGGGGCGCCCGAGGTACCGCTGCCGGGCTGGGCTGTGGCGTTGCCAGAGGAGCTGGCGCGTCCACTGCGGTTGGGCGAGCCTCCTGTGGTGGCACGCGTGAACCAGGGACGCTGCCTGGTGGATGTGCGCTGCGTGCCGGAGGCGCAGGACGCGGAGCTTATTGCTGCGATTCAGGCGGTGATGTAGGTGTACGTTGTGGCGACCGCCGGGCATGTGGATCACGGAAAGTCGAGCCTGGTGAAGGCGCTGACGGGAATGGAGCCGGATCGTTGGGAGGAAGAGAAGCGGCGCGGCCTAACCATTGACTTGGGCTTCGTGTGGATGAAGCTGGACTCCGGCGCTGACGTAGCTTTTGTCGATGTGCCGGGGCACGAGAAGTTCCTGGGCAACATGCTGGCCGGGGTGGGGCCCGCGCCGGTGGTGCTCTTTGTCGTGGCGGCCGATGAAGGCTGGCAGGCGCAGTCCACAGATCATCGGGATGCATTGCGCGCGGTGGGAATCGAACATGGCGTGGTGGCGCTGACTCGTGCGGATAAGGCGGATGCTGCCCGCCGCGCTGAGGTCACCGCGCAGGTCAAGGCAGAGCTGGCTGGAACAGCGCTTGCCGACGCTCCCGTGGTCGAAGTCTCCGCAAAGACCGGCGAAGGCGTGGGGACATTGCGCACTGAGCTGGATCGGGTGCTCGCCGCTATGCCCGCGCCGGATCCTCAGGCACGCGTGCGGTTGTGGGTCGATCGCGCCTTCAGCGTGAAGGGCGCTGGCACCGTGGTGACGGGAACGCTGGCGGCGGGGACTGTCTCGGTGGGGGATGAGCTGCAGCTTGGCGGGCAACTCGTGACGGTGCGCGGCGTGCACAGTGAAAACATGTCGGTGGACAGCGCTGGTCCGGTTACGCGTGTAGCGCTCAACCTTCGTGGGGTGGCCGCGGATGAGGTTCATCGTGGGGATGCACTGCTGAGCCCAGGGCGCTGGCGGGTGCTCGATACCGTGGATATTCGCCGCACCTTTGGCACTGAGATGGCTGAGCTTCCCCAGAACCTCGTGGTGCACATCGGCACCGCGGGCGTTGGTGCCCGTCTGCGGCCTTTAGGCGGTGAGTTCGCGCGGTTGACACTGGAATGCCCGCTGCCACTCACGCTGCTCGATAGGTTTGTGGTGCGCAGCCCCGGCGGGCGGCACGTAACGGCGGGCTTCGAAGTCGTGGACGTGCACCCGGCCGTGCTGAGTAGACGTGGTGATGCAAAGAAGCGCGCAGCTGCGCTAGAAGTTTTAGAAGCAACCAACCCGTCCGAGTGGCTCAAGCGCTGCGGCTACGCTGCACGTGAAGAGCTCGTGCGCGATGGCTTCTCGGTGGAGGAAAAGCCTGCCGGAGTCATCGAGTTCGCTCAGTGGTGGATTGCCGCACGACAGGTGACCGCGTGGAAGGACGCACTTCTGCGTGCGGTCGACGAACACAGGGCAGCCAACCCGCTATCCCCAGGACTGACGAAAGCAGCGGCCATGGACGCGCTGAACCTGTCAGAGCCGGCCCTGCTGGGCCTAGCAGTAGCGGCAGCCAAGCTCGAATCGGTCGATGGCGTGCTGCGCGTGCCCGGTCAGTCCGTCGACCTGGGCCCCGCGGAGAGGGGAGTAGCTGAGCTCGAGCAACGCCTGCACGCCGAGCCTTTCGCTGCCCCGGAGGCAGAAGAACTCAAGGAACTAGGACTGGGCCCCAAAGAGCTCGCCGCTGCCGAGCGCGCCGGGCGTGTGCTCCGGTTAGACAAAGGCGTTGTGCTTTTGCCTTCCGCTCCTCGCGAGGCACTCGAAGTTGTCTCTACGTTGGAACAGCCTTTCACCCTCTCGGAGGCGCGCCAAGCCCTGGGGACGACGCGCCGGGTTGCCATCCCGCTCTTCGAGCACCTCGATGCCACCGGCGCGACCCGCCTAGTCGACGGCAAGCGCTTCGCATTCGGGCCAGGGGCAAAGGAACCAAAGTAAAGGCACCATTTGTCGCCGGTTTTCGGAGAAATCCCAGGTCAATGAATTAGCGTAAGTGCATAAGGTGCCAGTCAAAAGGTGCCTTTGGGGGACGTGAAGGCACGCGATCCGGTGGGCAGAGGTGAGGCAAGAGGATCCGCAGGCGTGGTGAACTCCCAATCGGCGTCAGGGTCGAGCGCTGGCGGGATGGCGGGCTTGTCCGAGTCGAGCGGCAGCGGTGGGACCGCGGGGGCGAAGAGCTCAACAGGGTCTGCGGGGGCGAGGGGAAGGTCCACTGCGATGCGGCCCCCGGCGGCATAGGCGCGGGCGGCCAGGGAAGCACCGGACTGGGTGGCGGCCGCGAATGCGGCGGCCAGCGCCGGGGAATCGGAGAGCTCCGCGCACGGTCCGAGGACGAGGTTGTCGTGGGTGGCGAGGACGGTGCCGTCGAGAAGCGCAAGCGTCACGATAAGCTGCTCGGTTCCCATCTCGCGCACCTGGTGCGCGGTGAGCTCACCTTCCGCGACACGAACGAGGACGCCGTCCCCACCGCTGAGCAGGGCAGTACCCGCCGGCTGATTGTTTGCGGGAATCATCCACGGGTCGAGTCCCAGGGCAACGGCGACCTCCACCTCGCCATCAACAATCTCGACGGTGGCTTGCGTCGTTGGAGTCATCGCCGCAGTGCGCAGACGATTGAGCGCCTGATACCCGGAGGACTCCTCGCCATCGAGCGCGCCCAGAAAACCGAAATCCGAGCGCACACGCCAGCCTCCCGTGGTGGGGTCGGGGAGCAAGGACACGTCGACGAGCGCAGGCTGCTGCGCCAACCCCGGGATGCTCAGCGCGGTGCCGAGGCTAAGATGCTCGAGAATCGCGACGTGCTCAACACCAAAGTAAGACGGAGCCAGCGGATATAGCGCCATAGTTGCGACAGTCACCTCAAGAGTCAGATGGGATGCGATGGACTTCTTTCAAGCTTACGCAGAGGCCGGGTTAGACACGCTATAGTTTGCCACTATGGACTTAGCCACCATCGCGTTCGCTTTCAGCCTCGTGTTGCTGTCTGGCTTGTCGACATCCATCGGAGGCGCCCTCGCCGTAGGCAAGAGAGAACCTGGCCCTAAGTTCATGGCCGCTGCCCTGGGCCTGTCCGCGGGCGTGATGCTCTACGTCTCCTTCATGGAAATCCTGCCGGAGGCCCTGAAGAAGCTAGAAAGCACCCTTGGGGACGAAGCGCGCGCCACCTGGACGATGATGGCGGCATTCTTCGCGGGCATTGCGATTATCGCCATCATTGACCGCCTGGTACCTGAAGAGATCAACCCGCACGAGCCGGCCACGACCGAAGAAGAGGCGCGGCGCAAAAGGCTGATGAAGACCGGCATGTTCACCGCCTTCGCGCTGGCCATTCACAATTTCCCGGAGGCTTCGCCACGTTCCTCTCGGGACTTGAAGCTCCAGAGATCGCCATCCCCGTTGCCGTGGCTATCGCCATTCACAACATCCCCGAGGGCATTGCGGTGGCGGTACCCCTGCGCAGCGCAACGGGCTCGCGGAAGAAGGCCTTCTGGTGGGCCACGTTATCGGGGTTGGCCGAGCCCCTCGGCGCTCTCATCGGCTTCGCGCTGCTGATGCCGTTTATCGGGCCGATGACATTTGGCATCAGCTTCGCCGTCATCGCCGGCATCATGGTGTTCATCTCCCTCGATGAGCTCTTGCCCACGGCGGAGGAAACCGGCGAACACCACTGCGCCATCTACGGGCTTATCGCCGGCATGGCGGTCATGGCGGTTTCACTCGCGCTGTTTATTTAGAGGTTATTTCACGCGCTCCGCGGTGGCCTTGACCGCCATGACAATGCTGACGATAACGGCGCCCAGAATAAAGCCGCACAGCATGGACAAGCCGGTGTCCGCCAACCAGGCGAGGGCGCCGTTGTTGATGCTCTCTGTCACGTGGTGGATAAAGCCATAAGGCTGCTCGGCGCCGAATTCGCTCAGGCCCTTGACCACGATGTGGCCGCCCACCCACAGCATGGCGGCGGTGCCGATGATGCCGATGATGTTGAGCACGATGGGCATGCCCTTCACCAACGCGGTACCCAGGGCG
This sequence comes from Corynebacterium minutissimum, assembly GCF_000988205.1. Classification (GTDB taxonomy): domain Bacteria; phylum Actinomycetota; class Actinomycetes; order Mycobacteriales; family Mycobacteriaceae; genus Corynebacterium; species Corynebacterium hiratae. The sequence continues at coordinate 115,756 of NZ_LAYQ01000013.1, forward strand.
GAGTCACCATCGTGGCGCTTGAGCAGGGCGACGCCGATGTCATCCATCTTGACTAGCAGCCCGACGGCGCCGTAGACGCCCAAGGTGAGGAGGACACCGACGGTGACTAGGGTGCCGAGGCGCAGCCAGAAGGGTTGGTCCATGACCTCGTTGAGGGAGATGACCATGATCTCGGCGGAGAGGATGAGGTCCGTGGTGATAGCGGACTTGACCAGGGAGTCTTCGGCCTCAGGGCCTCTTTCTTCCGCTGGCTTTTCCTCCTTTTCGCCGCGGTGGAAAACTGAGTGGAAGATCTTCTCCGCGCCCTCGAAGCACAGGTAAGTACCGCCGCACATGAGGATGGGAGTCAGGGCCCAAGGCGCGATCCACGACAGGATGAGCGCGATGGGCAGGATGATGACGAGCTTGTTGATGAGCGAGCCCTTGGTGATGCGCCAGATCATTGGCAGCTCGCGCTGCGGCTTGACGCCCTGGACATATTGGGGTGTGACGGCGGCGTCATCGACGACGACTCCGGCGGCTTTCATCGAAGTCTTTCCGGCTAGCGCTGCCACGTCGTCGACGCTGGAGGCAGCGGAGCGGGCGATCAGGCGACGTCGTCAAGCAGGGCAAAGAGGCCACCGGCCATGGCTCACATCCTTAGGGGTAGGGGAGAAGTGTCTCCCCAACTTTACTCGGCAGGAACGAGCTCTACATCCTCTGCCCATGTGAGGTCCATGCCCAGCGTGCGCAGCCAATTCATGGCGTCATCGCCGTAACGCGTGATGCCCTCGACGGCGGCCAGCGTGCGCTCCATGGCGCGCTCGGCCTCCTCGGCGCTGATAAGGCCGTTGGAGGTGGCCGCGGCTAGCTCGTCGATGTCGAGCACGTCGACCGGCTCGCCGGAGGTAGAAACCAAGTCAACGTAGAGATCGCGGGTGGTCCACACGTCCCCGTCAACGTCGATGTCGGCGATGTCGATGTAGAAGTCCTGGTGCACGTCCACGCCCTCGCGGAAGTGGAAGATATTGGCGCGCAGGCCGAGCTCCGGCAGCAGCCAAGATTCGAGGTAGCCGAAGCGCGGGTGGTTGGCGCCGCGGGCCATGTACAGGCCAAAATCGGTGACCCGGTAGGTGTCTACCTCGCGCTGGAAACCTTTCGGGTCGACATTGATGTTGTCGGCCGTATTGAAGGTCTCTTGCTTGACTGGGTGCAGATCTGTGCTCATTAGTTCACCTCGAGGAAAGCCGCGGTAGGTGGGAAGGAACACGAGGATTCAGCAGTGTTGACCGCACCGGAGAGGACCGCCACGACGGTACCCTTGCCGGTCGTTGCGCGGCCCGAGACCGTGGTTGGCCCATCGGTGTTGATGCCGTTGTTGAAGAGGGGAGTGGTGCCGAACTGGAAGGTGTCCAGGTTGAACCACTGGACGCGCATGGCGCCCTGTTCTTCAGCGGCGGTCGGGGTACCCAGGGCGGTGAAGAGGAAGACGGCTTCGCCTTCACCGGCGCCTGGGGCCGGCATATCGGTTGGGCCCGGTACGGCGATGGCGGAACCCACCGAATCGCCCTGCCCGCCGATGCACTGCGCGGAGACCGTGGGCCAGTAGAACTGGCGGAAGCCGGGGTTATTTCCCTCCGGCATCGCGACGCCGCCCTCACCGCCGTCACCAGCGGTGAAGTTGAGTGCGGTGAGGATGGCGCTGCGGGCCTCCTGCGGGATCCATGGCTGTGCCGCGAAAGCACGAACGCGCTCCTGCGTCTCCGGGGTGGGACGGCCGAGGCTGTCCAGCGGGTTGCTGCTCTGAGGAACGTTCACCAGCGAGGAGAGATCAGGGGCGCCGGCATGCGCGGGCGTGATGCTGAGCAGGCCCACCATCAGGGCAGCAGTGAGTCCGGCTACGCCGCGACGGGCGGAACCGGTGGAGTGCTGTTCAGAAAAGGCCATGGAGAATCCTTGCGTGTGGGTGGGGGAAGTGACGTCACAGAAACTACACAGTGATCACATCAGCCACAATAGTATCTGCTGTCACAATATTCACTTTTTCGGCGTAGTCAACTCTTTTTAGAGCCCTACTGTGCGGTATGTCGGTGCTTGATACCAATCTGTTACATCCCGCAGCGCTCTGCGGGATGATGCGCGCGATGCTGCACATCAAAGGGCTAGAGAGTATATTTAAGGGCCGTTCACATCGCTAACGCACCATGCTTTGAAGGAGCACCCCACACGTGAGTAATACTGAATTCCGTAACGTAGCCATCGTCGCGCACGTTGACCACGGTAAAACCACCCTTGTCAACGGCATGCTGGAGCAGTCCGGCGCTTTCGGCGACCATGGCGAACACTCGGATCGCGTCATGGACTCCAACGATCAGGAGCGCGAGCGCGGCATCACCATTCTGGCGAAGAACACCGCCATCCACCGCAAGGGCCTGGGCAAGGACGGCGGGGATCTCATCATCAACGTCATCGATACCCCAGGCCACGCCGACTTCGGCGGCGAGGTCGAGCGCGGTATCTCCATGGTGGACGGCGTTGTGCTGCTTGTCGACGCCTCCGAAGGCCCCCTCCCGCAGACCCGCTTCGTGCTCACCAAGGCACTGGAGGCGAAGCTGCCGGTCATCATTTGCGTGAATAAGACCGACCGCCCCGACGCCCGCATCGACGAGGTCGTCACCGAGGCCCAGGACCTGCTGCTGGAAATCGCCGCCGGCCTCGAGGACGAGGAAGCAGCCGCTGCCGCCGAGGAGCTGCTGGGCCTGCCGGTCCTCTACACCTCCGGCCGCGAGGGCAAGGCTTCCACTGAGAACCCAGGCAATGGCAACGTTCCGAACGCCGATGATCTGCAGGCGCTTTTCGACGTTATTTATGACGTCCTCCCCGAGCCCTCCGCCAAGGTCGACGCCCCTCTGCAGGCACACGTGACCAACCTGGACTCCGATGACTTCCTTGGTCGTATCGCCCTGCTTCGTATCTACTCGGGCACCCTCAAGAAGGGCCAGCAGGTGGCCTGGATGCACTACGACGAGGAAGGGGAGATGCACACCAAGACCGTCAAGGTGGCGGAGCTCCTGCGTACCGTCGGTTTCCAGCGCCAGCCGGATACCGAGGCCATCGCCGGTGACATCGTGGCGATCTCCGGTATCTCCGACATCATGATCGGTGACACCATCGCGGACGTGGAGAACCCGCAGCCGCTGCCGCGCATCAAGGTCGACGAGCCGGCCATCTCCATGACCATTGGCGTGAACACCTCCCCGATGGCAGGCCAGGGCGGCGGCGATAAGCTCACCGCCCGCTTGGTCAAGGCCCGCCTGGACCAGGAGCTCATCGGTAACGTCTCCATCAAGGTGCTGCCGACCGAGCGTCCCGACGCTTGGGAAGTCCAGGGCCGCGGCGAGATGGCGCTTTCCGTACTCATCGAGAACATGCGCCGCGAGGGCTTCGAGTTGACCGTCGGTAAGCCGCAGGTAGTCACCCAGGTCATCGACGGAAAGACGATGGAGCCCTATGAGATGCTCACCATCGATTCCCCCTCCGAGCACCAGGGCGCTATTACCCAGCTGCTGGCCACCCGCAAGGGGCAGATGCAGTCCATGGACGTGCGCGAGGGCGACTGGGTCCGCATGGTCTTCCGCGTTCCCGCCCGCGGTCTCATCGGTTTCCGCACCCAGTTCATGACGGAGACCCGCGGCGCTGGCATCGCCAACTCCATCTCCGATGGCCTCGACGTCTGGGCCGGTGACATCAAGGCCCGGCCGACCGGCTCGCTGGTGGCCGACCGTTCCGGACAGATCACCGCCTACGCCCTCCAGCAGTTGGCGGACCGCGGTGACTTCTTCGTGGAGCCGGGCATGGAGGCCTACGAGGGCATGGTTGTCGGCGCCAATAACCGTGATGAGGATATGGATATCAACATCACCAAGGAAAAGAAGCTGACCAACATGCGCTCCGCCACCGCGGATGCCACCGTCACCCTCGCCAAGGCCCGGACCCTGTCCCTGGAAGAGGCGCTGGAGTTCTGTGGCACCGACGAGTGCGTCGAGGTCGGCCCGAACGTTCTGCGCGTGCGCAAGGTCGAGCTGTCCGCCACCGACCGCAAGCGCGCGGCCGCCCGCGCCAAGCAGCTCAACAAGTAGTTCGCTCAGCGCCGCCCCGGGCAACTACAGTGGTAGGGAAAGTTTTCGGAATGTAAAGGTTGTGTGGAGTGGACCGTTTCCTGCCTCGGCTTGGCGTTATCCTCGCAGCCGCCCTGCTTACCGCCTGCCAGGCCAACCCCGGTCCGCCGCCGGTGGTAGATGAGAACGATCGCAGTACCACTCCAACGAATTCCAGCACCACGGCCCCGCCACCTGAGGCAGCACCCGAAGAGGACCTTCTGCCGGAGCGCAGCACCGTGGCGATTGGGGTGGACCCGCTGCGCGGCGGGCTCAACCCACACCTAGTGGCGAACAACTCCGAGCTGGTCAACCAGATTGCGGAGCTGGTCCTTCCTTCAGCTTTCCACGGCTCTGAGATGGATACGGATGTCCTGGAATCCGCAGAGGAGATCGAAGCCCCCGGCAGCATTGCCATGCGGGTACGCTATACCATCGCCGGGCCGGCGCAATGGTCGGATGGCACGCCGATCAGCGGCTCCGATTTTAACTACCTGTGGTCACAGATAACGCGCACGCCGGGCGCGAAGGACGTGGCTGGCTACCGGGCAATTACAGCCGTGCGGACCTCCGGGAATGGGCGCGTGGTCACCGTTGACTTTGCCCATCGCGTGGAGGATTGGCAGAAGCTCTTTGCCAACCTCGTGCCCTCCCACCTCCTGGAAGACCGCGATTTCGCCTCGGCCCTGGCTGACGGGATCCCCGCCTCGGCCGGGCGCTACCTCGTCGCCGGAATGGATCGCGGCCGGGGAATCATTACCCTCAACCGCAACGACCGGTTCTGGGGAGAAGATCCCGCGAATATCGACGTCATTCAGCTGCGCGCTGTGCGCGATACCGCGCAGGCGGTGAACATGTTGCGCTCGCACCAGATCGGTTTTGCTGATATCACCCCGCAGCAGACCACCCTGGAGAATTTGAGCCTGCTCAGCAACGTCAATACCGGTGTGGTGACCCGGCAACGCCAGCTGCGGCTGAACATGTCGGCCGTCGAGGGAGCGTTCGATGAACAGGCGCAACGCCGTGCGTTGGCCTCGCTTCTCGACACCGACCAACTAGCCCGCCTCGCCACCGGCCGCGCCTCGGAGCTCAAGGCTGGGAACAATCCCTTCGATAGCCACGCGGAGCTCGCCCCATTGCGCGAGCGTGCGGGCCGCAAGCCGGTGAGGATTGCCGTGGATCCCCAGTACCCCACCGCCTTGGCGGCGGCCACCACCATCGTGGACGTGCTCCAAGCCAAGGCCATCGACGCGGAGGTCGTCACCGAACGCCTGACCACGATTACCTCCGACCTGCTCCCAGCGGGCAAGGTGGATGCTGTGGTGGCGTGGGATGAGAACGGCGAGGACGCACTCAGCCTGGCCAACTATTTCGTGTGCGCGACACCCACGCGCCCGGCGGCAACGTTGTCCGGGTACTGCCCGGACAACTCCGCCGACACTGCCCTGGGCATTCTCTCTGGCGACGTGGATTCCGCGACCGCGCAGGAGCGCGTAGAGCATCTCAACAGGGAGGAAGCGCTCTTCGTCCCGCTGCTCAACGAGGTGCGTATCCACGCTTTGGGCAAGGGTATTGTTGGCCCCGGACAAAGCATTGAGGACTGGGACTCCGGCCTCATCAGCGCACCGCAGTGGAGGAAAGATGATGACTAAGGATCTCACCGGCTACCGTGTCGTGGCCGTTCATGCCCACCCAGATGACGAGGTGCTTTTTACCGGCGGAACGTTGGCGGACTTGTCCGCGCGCGGTGCGGAGGTCACCGTGATTACCGCGACGCTGGGTGAGGAAGGCGAGATCATCGGCGAGCCCTACCAGGGCCTCGCGGAGACCGACCAGCTGGGAGGGTTCCGCGCCTGGGAGCTTAAGCACGCGCTCGACGCTTTAGGCGTCGACGGCATCCAGCTGGGTGGTTTCGGGCACTTCCGCGATTCCGGCATGGAAGGCTCGCCCGCTCACGAGAATCCGCGGGCCCTGGTCAACCGCGTGGAAGAGGCCGCCGACCTGTTGCGGGGCCACCTTGTCGCGCTGCGTCCACATGCAGTGCTGACCTATGGCCCGGACGGCGGTTACGGGCACCCCGACCATATCGCTGTGCACAAGGCCGTGCATGCGGCTGCCTCGCCTGAGCAGCGCATCTGGTGGGCCGTCTTTGAGCGCGCCGCGCACTACCGCGGCCTCGATGCTGTTACCCCTCCGGAGGCTGGAGCCTGCCCGATAAAGAGTACCTGGATAACTTCACCAATGCTGGCTGCGATGTGACCTACGAGCTCAGCGACGCGGCACTTGCTGCCAAGCGCGCCGCGATGCTGGCCCACGCCACGCAGATCTGGCTTGCCGACGGCTCCCTCACTACCGTCAACCCTCACGCCGCCCAGGCGGGCTTGAAGGATCCCGTGGAGGTTCCCGCTGCCTATGCCTTGTCCAACCTGCTCACCATGCCGCTGCTGCGCCAGGAGTTCTACCAGCTGGGCCAAGGTGAGCCGCAGGATTCATTGTTGGGGGAGAAATGAGCGAGCGCGCAATCCGCACCGACTTCTCCCGCGGCGAGCAAGTAGGGGGCCTAGTGTGGCTCGTCTTAGGCGCACTCTGCTCGCTGACTTTAGAGGTGGTCTATCTCACCGCCCGCGTGCCATGGTTCGACGGGGCCAGCGTGGCCTTTCCGATCACCATCCTCATCGCCTTTTGGCTCAACGGGGTGTTGACCCGCACAGCGCGTCTGTGGAGTGAGAATCCCTACATCGCGGGCTTGCCCGGTTTAGCTTGGGTGGCGGGTTTCCTCGCGTTCATGCTGGGAGCCGCTATCGGGGACGGTAGCTTGCTGGCCAATAATATTCTCAGCCTGCTGCTGTTCGCCGCGGGAATCGCGGGTAGCGTTTGGCCATTTTTCGCCTCGGAGTAGCATACTGTTAGTCGTAGAAAACCCGTGACACACAGGAGTTTAAACACCTTATGACTTACACCATCGCGCAGCCTTGCGTCGACGTGATGGACCGCGGCTGCGTTGAAGAGTGCCCGGTCGACTGCATCTACGAGGCCAAGCGCATGCTCTACATCCACCCGGACGAGTGCGTGGACTGCGGCGCCTGCGAGCCGGCTTGCCCGGTGGAGGCCATCTTCTACGAGGATGATGTCCCGGATGAGTGGTTGGATTACAACGACGCTAACGCTGCCTTCTTCGACGATCTCGGCTCCCCGGGCGGCGCGGCAGCACTCGGCCCGCAGGACTTTGATGTCCCGATGATCGCTGCACTCCCGCCTCAGAACCAGGAGTAGACCATGAGCCGCACGCCGCTTGGACACACACTCCCGGATTTTCCGTGGAACTCGCTCGCTGACGCCAAGAAGAAAGCCCAGGCGCATCCGGACGGGATCGTTGACCTATCGGTGGGCAATCCCGTTGATCCGGTTGCCCCTGGCGTGCAGCTAGCGCTGTCCGCAGCGGCCGAGGCCCCCGGCTACCCGCAGACCCAGGGCACCCCGGAGCTGCGCGAGGCCATTGCGAAGGCGCTGCAGCGCCGCTACAACATGAACGTGGACGCGGTGCTGCCGGTCATCGGCACCAAGGAGGCTATCGCCTGGCTGCCTACCTTGCTGGGCATGCGCGGCGAGACCGTGGCTTTCCCGACGGTGGCTTATCCCACCTATGAAGTCGGTGCGCTTCTGGCCGGTGCCAAGCCTTTGCGCGCCGATGAGGATTTCCAGGATGCGTCACTGGTGTTCATCAACTCGCCGTCGAATCCGACGGGCCGGGTGTTGGGCGTCGAGAAGCTGCGTGAGATCGTTGCCTGGGCGCGCGCGAACAATGCCATCGTGGCCTCGGACGAGTGCTACATGGGCCTGGGCTGGGATGATGAGAACCCGCCGGTGTCCATCCTGGATCCGCGCGTGACTGATGGGGATAACACCGGGCTCATTGCGATGCATTCGCTGTCCAAGAGCGCGAACATGGCTTCTTACCGCGCGGGTTTCTTTGCGGGCGATGCCCAGCTCATCGCGGAGCTGTTGGAGCTGCGCAAGCACGCGGGGCTCATCGTTCCAGGCCCCATCCAGGCGGCCATGGTCGCCGCGCTTGACGACGACCCCTCCGAAGCCCTCCAGCGCCAACGCTACGCCGCGCGCCGTGTGGATCTCATGCGGGCACTGACCGGCGCGGGCTTTCGGATCGAGCACTCCGAGGCTGGGCTCTACCTGTGGGCAACGCGCGGTGAGAACTGCCGGGCGACCGTCGATTGGCTGGCCGAGCGCGGCATCCTCGTTGCACCGGGTGACTTCTATGGCCCAGCGGGCGAGCAATTCGTGCGCATTGGCCTCAACGGCACTGATGAGCGCATCGCCGCAGCCGTGGCCCGCTTGGCTGCGTAAATGGCCTTTCGCCCACCAGCGCGGGAGGGGATTAGCCCGCGTAAGGTGATGCTCACGGGCATCGTGCCCGCCACTCCTACCTATTGGGCAGGTGAGGCGGGCGATTCCGCGTTTTCGCCCGGTACTCGCTTAGAGCCCGGCACTGTGCTTCCCGGCCCAACGCTGGCCTGGTATCACCCTTCGGTGCCTTCCGAAGAGCCTATTCCGTTTGATTACCGCGTGGTGTTTGAGGACGGGGACCTGATAGTCGCGGACAAGCCGCACTTTCTGCCCACGACGTCGAACGGGCGCATCGTGCGCGAGACCCTCCAAACCCGCCTGCGCGTGGACTACGGGGAGGACTCTATTGTGCCGCTGCACCGGCTGGACCGGTTGACGTCGGGGTTGGTGCTGTGCTCGCGTAATCCGCGCACGCGCGCTGCGTACCAGCAGCTTTTTCAGGAGCGTGCGGTGGTGAAGCGCTACCGTGCTCGGGTGGCCGCGCCCTTCTCCTTCGACGGCACGGTGCGGCTGGGCATGCGGCGAGTGCGGGGTGAGCGCCAGGTCCGCGTGGATCCTATCGGCACGCCTACGGTGACTCGGGTGCGCGCTCGGGGAGCGGTGGCCGATGTCTGGCCACTGACCGGCCATACCCACCAGATTCGCGTGGTGCTTAACCACCTGGGGCATCCGATTGTGGGGGACGATACTTATCCGGTGGATCGCGGGTTGTCCCTCTACGATTTTTCCACGCCCCTGCGGCTTACTCACGTAGCTTTGAGCTTTAAGGATCCGCTTTCTGGTGAGAAGCGTGAGTTTCAGCTGTGAGATTCGGCGCTCTTGCGGCGCGCGTTTTAGTTTGCGCTGAATGAGGGACTAAACTCAAACGAAGTTTTATTCATCATAATTGAGCATTTTGTACGAAGGGCGTGTCCATGGCGGATCTGAGCTTTGCTCGCTTTGCCTCGAATCTTGGCCAGTTCATTAAGTTCGGTCTGGTCGGTGGTTCGGGCACGTTGGTCAACATTGCGACTTCGATTGTGGCTGCAAAGTGCGGTTTGGCGTGGTTTGGTGCCACGCCGCATGACGCGATGTTCAACCTGTTCGGCACGCAGTTCCACGTGCGTTGGTTCATGCTCTTTTCCACGATTGCCTTCTTGGTGGCGAATACCTGGAACTACCAGCTCAACCGCATGTGGACGTTTAAGTCCGTGAACAAGGTGTCTTGGTTGCGTGGGTTCTTCCCATTCCTCATCACGGGTATCGGCGCCTACCTGGTTACCCTCGCGGTGCAGTACTTGCTGATGAATCCGACCTCGCCGTTGCAGCTGCCGCCGCATATTTTCGACGACTCTACCGGCTTCCGCACGATGTACTACTGGGCCAACGCCATTTCCATCGTGGTGGCGATGCCGATTAACTTCATCTTCAATAAGCTGTGGACCTTCCGCTCGACGCCAAAGACGCCGGTCGTGGTTCACGAGACCGAACCGGCTTAATACCGGGCCTTTGCCCCGCCTCGCCCCGCCTCGCCCCGCACCCTTCGCGCTCACCAGCGTAAGGCTGCGGGGCCTTTGTGTCGCGGCGGTGAGCGGGAAGGGAGGCGTCGGCACGCACCGCTTCCTTCGCGCTCACTGGAGACACGGCGTGGAACCGCTCCATCGTGCTGGTGAGCGCTTAGGGACGAAAATCGGAAACCCGCCCTTTGCGCTCACCGGCATCTAATAGATTCGCTAGTTCCCGTTTACAGTGAGCGGGAAGGGGCGGCGGCAGCGGTTTAGCGGGGCAGGGCAAGGCTGCATTCTTTGCGGGGGCCGGCAGTATCGGCTTGAACTACCCTTGGCGCTCACCGGCGCCTGTAAAAAGCAAGACCCGCCGTCCGCGGTGAGCGCGAAGGGCGGGATGGATGGGGATTGGCCGGGCAGTGCGGTCTAGTCGTCGAGCTCGGAGTCGAGGCGGGCCTGGTCGCGTTGATGCTGGCGGCGGCGAAGGAATGGCGTGAAGATGATGGCGGCGGTCACGCCAGCCCCAGCGCCAAGCAAGTAGGAGGTGGAGTCCGGTGCGTAAGCGTTGTGGGCAATTCCAACGAACATCACAATGAGCGGGATGAGGTAGACGGTCATCGCAGGCCAAATGCGGCCAACAGGCGGGGTGGCGACGCGCTTGCGCAGCCACGCCGTGCCGAAGAGATTGCCGATGATAGACGGTGCGATGGCGAGGAAGCACAGCATGCTCATCTGACCAGGAAGGACCCAGGCGAGGATGGCTGCGGCGACGAGCTCGAGGAAGCGGGTCGGGGTAGCGCTGATGGTGTTGGCCTTGTAGAAAGTCTCGCGCTCGAATTCGTCGCGAGAGGCGCGGTCGATCTCGCGGAGCGTGTAGTTGGCCAGGGCGTTAATCATGTTGTTCATCTCCAAAGACTTCTTCGATGGTTTTTCCCAGTTCGCGGCAGATGTCTAGCGCTAGGTAGACGGAGGGGGAGTAGTTGCCGCGTTCGATATTGGCGATAGTTTGGCGGGAAACGCCGGCCCGTTCAGCAAGGTCGGCTTGAGACATCTCGAGCCAGCGCCGCCATTTGCGAACCATGTTCTGATGCTCGGCCATCTGGCCTCCTTTACGGTGTGTAACTCTTACATGCCTAAGTGTAAAGAAAACTTGTCACGATGGCAATGTTTGCATGCATAAGTGCCAAGTCCAATAAGGCTGGGTCGCCGCAGAAGGGAGCTTGGGATTTCGTCCTTTGAGCAGCTCAAGAGTCGCTTTGATAAGCAAGAAGGCGTCGTTGAGGTGGTAGCGGATATCGTCGGCAGTAAAGCGCAAAACCGTATACCCATGGGCTACGGCCGCGTTCTGCTTCGAGCGGTCCGCTTGAAACGCCCGATCATTTTTGTGGTACTCCCAGCCGTCGACCTCGATGATGAGCTTGCCAATCTTCAGGTCAAAGCGGTACCCCGCAATGAGCGCGTTGTGCTCAGGAAAGATCCCGTCCGCGCTAAGCCTTCGGCTGAGCTGGCGCTCCGGTACGCTATCGGCCCCAATCGGCGTGCGTCGGATAGTCTCTTTCAAGCGCCGGGGAACCCGACGCATCCTTCGCCGGTCTTCTTCGAGGCGGGCTGGTCCTGTTTTGCCGCGGTAGTGCGCTTCCAGCAGCTGCCCGCACGCCGCGGCTATACGACGGGCTGCCCACAGCACCTGAACAACAGGCAGGCCATTCACCTTGGCAGTAGCCGACAGGCGTGAATGCGTCACGCGAAAATTTTTGCCCTTAAGCGTGCGCGGGCCCTCGGCTTCCAGCGGAAACGTCAGCTTCCTCCCCAGGTGAATCTCCTGCGCGGTCTTGCCCGTGACATGTATTCGACTGAGCCCGTGTGCCAGAGCCCGCGCCACGGCAAGAGGCGACCACTCGTCGCTATAAATCCCTCGGTGCACGCGAAAGAGCGTCCCCGCGCGAAGCTTCCGCCTGATTGCCTCCTTGCTCAAGCCCTGCTCGCGAAGCTCCGCGGTCGTCCATGCCTTCATGAAGCTCAAGGTATGCAGTGCTTAACGACGCGTCGAGGGTCAATTCCCCGCCTGTGGATAACTTGGCCCTGCGGCGTCGATTTTGCGCTAAAAAGCTGTCGCGTCCGCAATTTTTGCACCTCTTGCCCGTCCCGAAACTCCCTTCGCGCCCACGGGCAGCCTTGAAAAGGCGACACCCCGGTCGCCGGTGAGCGCGAAGGGTGGTCAGTGATAGGCGTGGCGGGAAAGCGGCCCCGTTTGGTTCCGCCTTCCCCTTTGCGCTCACGGAGCACGTGCCTGGCGCTCTTCAGCTCATCGATGGTGAGCGCGAAGGGAGTGATTGAGTGGGTAAGCTCCTGCGCCTGACCCTTGGCGGCCACCAAGAGCGGACAAACTGTACAACGCTGGTCGGCCGGTGAGCGCGAAAGGTGGGGCGGCGATGGAAACGAGGGGGTGGGGCGGCGAGATGGCGAGGGGCGGCTAGCGGGCCTCGAGCTCCTCGGCCGTCGGTAGGGGCAGGCGCGAGGTCGGGGCAATGCCGCGGGCCTTCGCGTTGATGACACCTGCAACTGCGAGTACCGCGAACATGGCGGCGGCGGAGAAGAGTTGGATGCGGGCGGAGGCGTCGGTAAGCATGAGCACCGCAATGGCCGCAAAGAGCGCCAGCGCGAACCACGTGAGGTAGGGGTAGGCCCACATGCGCACCGGCAGCGGGTGGATGGCCTCGAGCTGTGGGCGCAGGCGCAACTGGCTCACTGCGATGAAGACCCACACGATGAGCAGCGAGGCGCCAGCGGCGTTGAGCATGAAGGACAGCAGCCACCCGTTATCTGCATAGTTGAGAACAACCATCACCGCGGAAAGAATGACAGACAGCGCGATGGCCGCCGTCGGGACGCCGCGATGGTCGGTGTCGGCGAAGAGCTTGGGGGCTTCACCGCGGCTAGCCAGCGAGTGCATCATGCGGGAGGAAGCGTAGATCTGCGCGTTAAAAGCAGAGAGCAGTGCGAGAACGATGACCACTTCCATGATGGCAGCAGCACCTGGAATTCCCGCGCGGTCCAAGACCATGGTGAAGGGCGACTCGGCAGCAGACTTCGCGGAGCCGAGCGAGGAATAGGGCAGGAGGAAGGTGATGACGAGGACAGAACCCAGGTAGAACACCGAAATGCGCGTAATGGTGGTGCGCACTGCGTTGACGAGGGACTTCTCAGGGTCCTCGGATTCCGCCGCGGCGATGGCGACGACCTCGATGCCGCCGAAGGCGAAGGCCACGGCAAGCAAGCCGGCGGCGACGCCTCCGAGGCCGTTGGGCATGAAGCCGTCTTCGAGGAAGACAGACGTGCCGATGAAGGTGTGGCCGGGGAGAAGGCCGAAGATGAGCAGCGCGCCGATAACGAGGAAAGCAATAATGACGGCGACCTTGATGAAGGCGAACCAGTACTCAAACTCACCAAACAAGCGCACTCGCAGCAGGTTGATGGTGCCGAAGAGAGCCACGCAGATGGCTGCGGGGATCCAGGGCGGGCAGTTAAACCACGCGCCGATGAATCCGGCCGCGCCGGTGATTTCCGCGCCCAGAACCGCGACGGTGGCGAGCCAATAAATCCAGCCCTGTGTAAATCCTGCCCAGCGGCCGATGCCGTGTTCCGCGTATTCGGAGAAGGAGCCGGATGCGGGGATGACCGTGCCCATCTCACCGAGCATCTGCATGACCAGGATGGCAAGGAAACCCGCGATGAGGTAGGCCAAGAGGACCGCGGGGCCGGCAGCAGAAATGCCAACGCCGGTGCCTAAGAAAAGGCCGGCACCAATGGTGGAACCCAGCCCCATCATGGTTAGGTGGCGGACTTTCAAACCGCTGCCGAGTGAGCGAGGAGAGGAATCGTTTTGAGCAGTCACCTTTAGCATTCTAGGCAGCCGCTCGCGGTAAGTGGGCATAAAGGGCCCGGGATCAAGAAAAGCCCCCGCAAGAACGGGGGCCTCAAGCAACAGCGTTTAGTTCTTGTGCAGGTCCTCGTTGAGGGCCACAGCCTCAGACTTCCACTCCACGGCCTCGACGGCGCCGGTGACGGAGTTGCGGCGCAGCAGTACGCCGGAAATGCCAGAGAGCTTAGAGCCCTTGATGGTGTCGCCCTCAGACAGGCCCAAAGCCTGCGCGATCTTGCCGAAGACCGCAATCTTGGTACCGGCGGTGACGTAGAGGCCGGCTTCGACGACGGCGTCGTCGCCAAGCGAAATGCCCACGCCGGAGTTCGCGCCGAGCAGGCAGCGCTCACCGATGGAGATGACCTCCTTGCCGCCGCCGGACAGGGTGCCCATGATGGAGGCGCCGCCGCCGATATCGGAGCCATCGCCCACGACGACGCCTGCGGAAATACGGCCCTCGACCATGGAGGCGCCCAGGGTGCCGGCGTTGAAGTTAACGAAGCCCTCGTGCATCACGGTCGTGCCCTCAGCGAGGTGGGCGCCCAGGCGAACGCGGTCGGCGTCACCGATGCGCACGCCGGACGGGACAACGTAGTCCACCATGCGCGGGAACTTATCGACGGAGTAGACCACGACCGGGCCGCGGGAAGCGAGGCGGCCGCGGACCATCTGGAAATCGGCAACCGCGCAGGGGCCGTAGTTGGTCCACACGACGTTGGCCAGCTTGCCGAAGATACCGTCTACGTTCAGGCCGTGAGGCTTGACTGCGCGGTGGGAGAGCAGGTGCAGGCGCAGGTAAGCGTCGTAGGTGTCGGCGGGAGCCTCGTCCAGATCCTTGATGGACGTCTCCACCGCGATGCGGGCGACGCCGCGCTCCTCGTCGGGGCCAACGAGGTCAGCGAACTGCTGCGGAACCTCCTCCAAGCGCTCGGTGCCGCTGGCTTCTACAGAGATATCGGTGTGAACTGCGGGGAACCAGACGTCCAGGACGGTGCCGTCGTGGGTAATGGTTGCCAGGCCGCGTGCGGATGCTGAAGTCATAGGGTCACACCCTAGCAGCTACGCGTTCGACGCGCGCCTTTTGTTACCCGGCAGTAGGTGGAAGATCACAACCAGGGCCACGGTCAGGATGAGGACGGCGAGGACTTGGTTGCGGGCGGAGGCGTCGAAAAGCATGAGAATCGTAAGACCCACCAGTGCTAGGGCAGTCAGCCACGGCAGCCAGGGGAAGCCCGGCACGCGCAGCGTCGTGAGCTCGCCGTTGGCCTTCATCTGAGGGTGCAGTTTGATGTAGGAGGCCACGATGAAACACCAGATGACCAGCAGGCAGCCGCCCACTGCGTTGAAGAGGAAGGCCAGAAGCCCCGGCGGGTTCCAGTACTGCAGCACCACCGATGCGAAGGCAAAGATGATGGAGAGCACGACCGCGAAGATAGGGGAGCCGGAGGTGTTGGTCTTCAAGAAGACGTGGTGCGCGCTGTGGTCCTTGGCCATGTCATAGACCAATCGGGAGGTGGCGTAGATCTGCGCGTTGAAGGCGGACAGCAGCGCCAGGGCAATGATGGCTTCCATGAATCCCGCGGCGAAGGGGATTTTCGCGGCGGCGAGGACCAGGGTGAAGGGCGAGTCCGCGGCCACATCGGCGTCCTGGATGGAGCTGAAAGGCAAGGCCATGGTGATGACCAGGATGGAGCCGATGTAGAAGACCATGATGCGCACGATGATGGCGCGCACGGCAGTAGCGACGTTGTGGGCTGGGTCCTCAGATTCCGCCGCGGCAATGGTGACTAGTTCGATGCCACCGAAAGCGAAAGCCACGGCGAGCAAGCCGGCGGCAAAACCGGGGCCGCCGTTGGGCAGGAAGTTCTCCGTGAAGTTATGTCCCGCCATGGACAGGTCCATACCCGGCAGGATACCCAGTGCCATGAGCGCACCGACGCCGAGGAAGGCCACGATCGTTGCCACCTTGATGATGGCGAACCAGAACTCGAATTCGCCGAAGCCACCCACGGCGGCAAAGTTGACGATGGCGAAGAAGACCACGGCCACCAATGCCGGAATCCAGGGGTCCACCCCGAACCAGTTGGAGACAATCGCTGCGGCACCGGTAATCTCCGCGCCCATCACCATGACCAGCATGAACCAGTAAATCCAGCCCAACGTAAACCTGGCCCAGGGCCCGAAGGCCTGGCCCGCATAAGTGGAGAAAGCGCCCAGCGAAGGGCGCGCGGCGGCCATCTCGCCGAGCATCCACATCACCAAGGCGATGAGCGCGCCAGCCACCGCATAGGAAATAAGGACGGAGGTGCCGGATACCTGGATGCCTAGGCCGACGCCCAGGAAGAGGCCTGCGCCCACCGCGGAGCCGAGGCCCATCATGGTGAGGTGGCGGGTTTTGAGTTGAGTGGCCGCAGCCATAGGGAAATCACCTTCAACGCTGTTGATTGTTTGCAACGGGAAGTACTTTACGCAATGCACTAAGCAACCGGGGGCGCTAGCATGGCGGGTTGTGACTTTAAATCTCTTCTCCGATCCCATCGAGCTGACCAAGGCGCTGGTGGATATCCCTAGCCCTTCGCACCACGAGCAAGCGATCGCTGATGCCGTCGAGGAAGCCCTGCGTGGTCTGGACCAGAGCACAGTAGAGGTGGAACGCTACGGCAACACCGTCTGCGCCCGGACGAATCGGGGCTTCGAAAGCCGCGTGGTCCTCGCCGGTCATATCGATACCGTGCCCCTGGCCGATAACGTCCCCCACACCATGTCGGAGGACGGCGCCACCATGTATGGCTGCGGCACCGTGGACATGAAGTCCGGCATGGCGGTCTACCTCAACGCCTTTGCACAGCTGTACGACTCCGATGAGCTCAAGCACGATCTCACGGTCATCGCCTATGAGGGCGAGGAGGTCGCCACCGAATTCAACGGCCTGGGCCACCTGCAAAAGGACCACCCGGAGTGGCTGCAGGGAGACCTGGCGCTGCTGGGCGAGCCTTCCGGCGCCATGATCGAGGCCGGCTGCCAGGGCACCATTCGAGTGCGCGTCACCGCCCACGGCACCCGCGCGCACTCGGCCCGCGCCTGGCTGGGCTCCAACGCGGCGCACACCTTGGCGCCGGTGATGCTCAACGTGGCCAACTACCAGCCGCGCGACGTGGAGATTGACGGCTGCACGTACAAGGAGGGCCTCAACATCGTCCACCTCGAATCCGGCGTGGCCACCAATACCATCCCGGATGAGGCCTGGATGTTCGTCAACTTCCGCTTTGCCCCTGACCGCAGCTCCGAGGAGGCGCTGGCGCACCTGATGGAGGTCCTCGGCGAGCACGAGAACATCACCGTGGACGTCGATGACATCGCGGGTGCGGCCTTGCCCGGTTTGGGCCAGCCAGCGGCACGCGCGCTTGTCGACGCCGTCGGCGGCAACGTCCGCGCCAAATACGGTTGGACCGACGTGGCCCGTTTCTCCGAGATGGGAACCCCAGCCGTTAATTTCGGCCCCGGGGATCCGGGCTTTGCTCACAAGAAGGACGAGCAGGTGCCCATCGCCCAGATCACCGAAGTCTCGACCGCACTCTTGAATTACCTGAAGGGATAAAACCACCATGACTCCTGAGCAACTGCGCACCTTGCGCGGACCTCTTCTCGTGCGCACCGCCGGGGAGCAGTCTTCTACCTTTGACCAGCGCCTGCTGCAGTCCGGCGCGGATCACGAGTGGCAGCACGCCGATCCCTGGCGCGTCCTGCGCATTCAGGGCGAGTTCGTGGACGGGTTCGACGCCCTGGCCAAGCTACCCAAGGCCGTGACCGTCTTCGGTTCCGCCCGCACCCCAGAGGATGATCCGAATTACCAGCTGGGCGTTGCCTTGGGCCGCCGCCTAGTAGAGGCAAAGTATGCCGTTATCACCGGCGGCGGCCCCGGCATCATGGAGGCGGCCAACCGCGGCGCGCATGAGGCCGGCGGGCTGTCTGTGGGCTTGGGCATCGAGCTGCCGCATGAGCAGGGCCTGAACCCATACGTCGATCTGGGCCTGAACTTCCGCTACTTCTTCGCCCGCAAGACCATGTTCCTCAAGTACTCCCAGGCCTTCATCTGCCTGCCCGGCGGCATGGGCACCATGGATGAGTTCTTCGAGGTCATGTGCATGGTCCAAACCGGCAAGGTGACCAACTATCCCATCGTCCTCATGGGTACCGAGTACTGGGCAGGCCTGGTGGAATGGATGAAGAAGACCCTGGCCGAGGGTGGGTTCATCAACCCCGAGGACCTCGATCTCTTCCTCGTCACCGACGATATCGATGAAGCCGTCGCTCACATCCTGGCCGCGCACAAGGTCATGTCGGACAAGCGCCTGCGGGAGCAAGAAGACAAGTGACCTCCGCTCCTCACCTCGCACGGGTCATGGCGATTGTGAACCGCACGCCGGACTCCTTCTACGACAAGGGCGCCACCTTCGAGCTCGACCCCGCAATCCAGCGTGCTGAGCAGTCGCTTGACGACGGCGCCTCCATCATCGATATCGGCGGCGTCAAGGCCGGCCCGGGTGAGCACGTCGACGCGGCCGAGGAAATCGAGCGCGTCGTGCCCACCATCGCGGAGCTGCACCGTCGCCGCCCTGAGGCGCTGATCTCCGTGGACACGTGGCGCGCCGAGGTCGCAGAGGAAGCTATCGCCGCGGGCGCCGGGTTGGTCAACGACACGTGGGCCGGCTGGGACCCTGAGCTCATCGAAGTCGCCGGCCACCACAAGGTGGGCTACGTGTGCTCGCACACCGGCGGCGTGACCCCGCGCACCCGCCCGCATCGGGTGCACTTCGACGACGTGGTCGCTGACGTCATCGCCGAGACTACGCGACTGGCGGAGCGCGCCGCCGACCTCGGCTGCCCGGAGGAGCTGACGTTCATCGACCCCACGCACGACTTTGGCAAAAACACCTTCCACGGTCTGGAACTGTTGCGGCGCATCGATGAGATCGTGGCAACGGGCTGGCCGGTGCTCATGGCGTTATCGAATAAGGACTTTGTGGGCGAGACCCTCGACCGAGCCGTCGACCAGCGCGTCGCGGGCACCCTGGCAGCGACGGCGTGGTCGGCAGCGCGCGGCGTGGCGGCGTTTCGGGTGCATGAGGTGGGCCCGACGCTCGATGTCATCCGCATGACCGCTGCCATTCAGGGACAAATGGCGCCGCTTGCGACGACGCGGGGGCTGGCCTAAGGCATGTTTCCGAGCATTTCTGTGGTCATCCCTGCGCTGAATGAGGAGCGCACCGTCGCGCATGTGGTGCGTGCGTGTTTGGCGGATGAGCCTTTAGAGGTCATCGTCATCGATGCCGATTCCACCGATGAGACCGCCGCCCGGGCCGCCGCGGCCGGGGCGCGGGTGTGCAACTGGCGCGAGGTGCTGGACGAGGAACCGCGTCCAGGAAAGGGCGAGTCCCTGTGGCGCGGGGTGGTCGCGGCCCGTGGTGAGGTGGTCGTGTTCATCGACGCGGATTTGGAATCTGCTGCGCCCGGCATGGTTACCGTGCTGACTGAGCCTTTCGTGGATCCCCACGTGCAGCTGGTCAAGGCGCGCTACGCGCGCAGCCTGAACGGCCAGCCCACCGGTGGCGGGCGAGTTACGGAGCTGAGCGCCAAGCCGCTGCTGCGCATGTTCTTCCCTGAGCTCGCGCACATCGATCAACCTCTGGGCGGGGAGTACGCGATTCGCCGCGACGCAGCCCTGGGTCTGCCTTTTGTGGCGGGCTATGGGGTGGAGGCGGGGTTGCTGATAGACGTCGCCAAGCGCTATGGCCCCCACGCTATCGCCGAGGTGGACCTGGGCACCCGCGCCCACCGCAACCGGCCGCTTGAGGAGCTGGCCCCGATGGCCGATGTTGTCGCGCGCACCATTCTTTCTCGCGCGGGGGTGGTTGGCCCCGTTGCCCAACGTCCGCCGCTGCTGGGTAAGATTTAGCGCATGATGTCCTGGATTCTTCTTATCGTCGTCCTTATTGCCCTCGTCATCATTGGCACATGGGCGTGGGGAACCATCGTGGGTCGGGGGACCGTGATGGAGGCTCCTGATACGGCCGTGGATACCAACGAGGAGAATCTGCGCGCCCTTGAGGAGGGGCGCTTCGATGATCTGCGTTTCGACGTCGTGACACGCGGCTACCGCCAGGACCAAGTGGATGCGCTGCTGGCTGCCGTCGAGCGCCGCATGGGCGCTGCGCCGGTGGCTTCTGATGGTTCTGCAGATGATTCTGCGGAACCATCCCCCGCGGGTGCGGCAACGAGCCTGCCGCTGTCAGCCGAAAAAGAGCTAGACTAGAAGGACGTTCTAAAAATAGTCGAAGGAGACTCAATATGGCAGCGATGAAGCCCCGTACCACTGGTGGAGAGATGGAAGCGGTAGAGGAGTCCCGCAAGATCGTGATGCGCATTCCTTCCGACGGGGGTGGGCGCATTGTCATTGAGCTCAGCAAAGAAGAAGCAGCGGAGCTGGGTTCACTCCTCGTAGCAGTTTCTAGCTAGTCTAGGAGCATGCTTTCACATATCGTCGATATTCTGGCCGATCCCGCCGATGGCAGCGCCCTGCAGGGCGCGGATGATTTTTCTCGCCTCGTGTCGGAGACCGGCCATTCTTATGACGTGGCCAAGCAGGGCTACGTCACGCTGGCGGCCGGCGCGGGCCTGAAACATCAGGGCGACGATGCCGCGATGGTTACCGCCCGCGAGACCTACCTGGCCATGGGGCACTTCGCGCCCTTCGTGGAGGCAGTGACCGGCGCGGTCCAGGACTCTTTGGAAACCCAGGATGCGGCTGAGCACGCGGCTGGCCTGGATGTGGACACCGCCCCCGCGCTCCTTGAGGTGGGCGCGGGCACGGGTTACTACCTTGCCCACACTCTCGATTCGATTGAGGGCGCTCGTGGCGTGGGCCTGGATATCTCTACGCATGCGGCCAAGCACCTGGCCAAGTCGCACGAGCGCGTCGGTGCTGTGGTCGCGGATGTGTGGGAGCGTCTGCCGCTGAAGGATGATTCGATTCACGCCATCTCGGTCGTCTTCGCCCCGCGCAACCCGGCGGAATTCCAGCGCGTGCTCGCCCCCGGCGGGGAGGTTATTGTGCTGACTCCGCAGGCTGGCCACCTCGATGAGCTGCGGGAGCCTTTGGGCATCCTCGGCGTCGAGGAAGGAAAGGTGGAACGCCTTTACGCGCAGGCGGAAGGTTTCCTTGAGCAGGCGGCCGACCCGGTCGATATTTCCTTCCCCATTGTCTTGGATAAGGCTTCTATCGCCGCGCAGGTGGGAATGAGCCCCTCGGCGCGCCACATCAGCCCGGAAGAGCTGGCCGAGCGTATGGCCTCTCTGCCGCAAACCTTGACCGTGACGGCGCATGCTCGTCTGGACCGCCTGCGCTCTGCTTAATAGGCGGCTTTATTCTCGGGTCGCATGCTGGTTGCATTTCTTGCCTAAACGCTTCAAAGCTGCAGCTGTGGCCCATCCTCAGCATTTCATGGCTACATCCCCGGTCCATCCTCAGCATTTCATGGCTACATCCCCGGTCCGGCCTTGACGCCGCGCGGCTACCAAAACTTCCCTTCGCGCTCACCGGCAGTGCACGCGACGGTTGTCTGAAGTCCACGGTGAGCGCGAAGGGCGGGGATGAGATTTGACTTGGCTGAGTGACGCGCGTCAGCTGCGTGGTCCCGCTGGCGCTCGAGGGCATCCTCGCTAATCTCCCTTCGCGCTCACCGGCCGCGCCCGCGGTGGTTGTTTGATGTCCACGGTGAGCGCGAAGGGTAGGGGAGCGCATTAAGAGGAGGACCGGTCATCCCGGTCCTCCTCTTATAGTTCAACACACGCGCGATGCGATTAAGAGCGCTTGGTGCCCTTTCGGCTCCACGACTGCTCAATGACAGCCTCGCCCTCCGTGCTGACCTCGATGGCAGAGCACCCGCCCTCGAAGTAGACGCGAGAGCTCATGGCCACCAAGCCGCCATCCACAAACACCTCAACGCTAGCGCCGTCCTGGATGACGGTGAGCGTGTCCGAATCGCCCTCAGCCAGCTGGGTCACCGCAGGAGCAGAGTCCTTGAAGTAGTGATCAAAGGCCTTCGACATGGAGCGATCCAGGCTGATCTCGGAGCCGGTGTGGCGGATGACCGCGGCGGCATCACCGTTACCGTCCTTCAGCGTGACGGTCACGGCGGAGCCTTCCGGAACCTCCAAAACACCAGTCCAGGATTGGGCATAATCGGAGAGCTTCACCGCATCCGGCAGACCCTCCGCCGGGGTCTGGTACAGCACACCGCCCTGCAGCGTGACCGCACGGGGCAGCGACAGGCTATTGGCCCAGCCCTCCGCCTCCCAGGATGGGTGCTTGGTGGCGTCGTCACCGCGACCGTTGCCGTTGAGCAGACCGAGGATGACCGCACGGTCGTAGCGGCGCTCTTGCGGAATCGTTCCGGTCGTGGTGTTGGTGTTGCGCGGGCGGGAGAAATCGTGGCCAAAGTCCACGCGCTGGAAACCCTTCGCCACGGTGAACACCGTGCCATCAAGGCGGCCCACGATATAGCCGGAAACATCGCGGCCCTCGCGCTCTAAGGTCACGAAGAGCACATCGTAGATTTCCCTATCGACCTCGTCGCGCAGGCGCACCAAGCGCGGCGAGACCACCGGCGGGATGGGGGAGGTAGCCGGAACCTCGCCCTCCTCAAAACCGGGGTCGCCGTCGAAGCTCAACGGCCCGAGGAGCGTCCAGGATTCGCCATCGGGGCTATCCAGGATCACCGGCACCGGCGCGTCCGAGTGCCCGGTCAGCGCAAGCATGAGCCAGCCATCGTGGCCTTCCTCGCGGTCCTCCTTAGCCCAATCTGGGACCACAGAGGGAGAGCGGAAGCGGTCGTGATTGGTGCTGGCACCGACAGCTTCGCCGAAGCGGACGACATCCGGGTCGAGCGCCGTAGGGTCATCGGAGACGACGCACTCATCGGCGTAGTCGGTGTAGCGCGCTAGGCGCACGCTCGTACCCACCGAGGTCACCGAGGTGAAATATAGGTTGAGGGCCTCCTTGCCCTCCGCGACGGAGCCAGCACGCAGCGACAGCTCTCCGCCCACGGGGGCGAGGACATCGTCGCAGTCGAGCCACTCAAAAGCTGTTTCTTCCGACGTGGAATGGCCCCAGCGTGCGGGCTGGTCAGCCGCGGGCCGGTACTGGTGGAACAGGTGCCACGTGTTACCGTCGCGGACGATTCCCGCGGGGGCTTCGAGGATCCCGGTGTCGGGAACGAAATGTAGTTCTGGGCGATGAGGCGGTTCGTTAAGAGTCACGGCAGTCCTTCCTACATCAACGAACGGTAAATGTCCACGGTCTGCTGCGCGATGGTAGCCCACGAGAAAGCATCAATGGCGCGCTGGCGACCGGCGCTGCCAAAGCGCTGCGTCAGTTCCTTGTCCGCTGCCACTCGATTCACGGCGGCGGCGAGATCAGCCTCAAAGGTGGCTTCATCAGCGGCATCGTAATTGACCAAAACGCCGGTCTCACCATCCACGACGACCTCTGGGATGCCACCCACATTGGAGGCTACGACCGCGGTGCCGCAAGCCATGGCTTCGAGGTTAACAATGCCCAGCGGCTCATAGATCGACGGGCAGACGAACACATCGGCACCGGAATAGACTTGCTTAATCTCCTCGCGGGACAGCATGTCCTTAACCCAGAACACACCATCGCGCTTGGAGCGCAACTCCTCCACGAGGGCTTCGGTCTCCGCCGCAATCTCCGGCGTATCCGGCGCGCCCGCACACAGCACGAGCTGGATATCCTCGTCAAAGCTCTGGGCCGCCTTGAGCAGGTGCTTCACGCCCTTCTGTCGGGTAATCCGGCCCACGAAGGCAACGACGGGACGCTGCTTGTCGACGCCCAACTTATCCAGCACCGCCGACTCACCCGGCTGCCACACCTGCGTATCGATGCCATTGAGGACCACATGCACCTTATCGGCGTCGATACGGGGGTAGGCATCCAAGATGGAATCTTTCATGCCGGCAGATACGGCGATGACGGCGTCGGCGTATTCCATCGCGTTCTTCTCCGACCAAGAGGAGACCTCATAACCGCCGCCCAGCTGCTCGCGCTTCCACGGGCGGTGCGGCTCGAGGGAGTGCGCGGTAACCACGTGGGGGATACCGTACAACCGGCTGGCGAGGTGCCCACCAAGGCCCGTGTACCACGTGTGCGAGTGAGCCACATCGATGTCGGAGGCGGCGTTGGCCATGCGTAGACCCGTAGACAGTGTCTGCAGCGCAGCGTTGGCATCCTTCAATGCGGGGTCAACGCCATGGACAAAAACGTCTTTCTCGTCGCGCTCAGACCCCATGCAGTGGACGGAGACATCGATGATCTCGCGCATGAAACGGGTGAGCTCTGCAACATGGACGCCAGCTCCACCGTAAATCTCAGGCGGATACTCCTTAGAAAAAATTCCGGCTCTCATACTCGCCAGAATACGGACATTCCGCAGCGCGCGCTAAACCTTCCTATCGCGCGCCTCGGGCGCGGCGCGCAGCGGCTTTGGGACGCAAACACGAAGGAAGCACGCAAGAGGGGTGAGGGAGGTTAAAGGGGGTAAAAACACGCAAACTTCTACTGCACGATGCGGAAAATGTCTATAAGTTGGGTGGTGTGAGAAGCCTTCCTAATGTCCTTGCCATTGTCCTTGCCGGCGGCGAGGGAAAGCGCCTCTTTCCGCTGACGGAAGACCGCGCTAAGCCCGCCGTTCCTTTCGGCGGCTCCTACCGCCTGATCGACTTCGTGCTGTCCAACCTCGTTAACGCCGGATACCTCAAGATTGCGGTGCTAACCCAGTACAAGTCCCACTCTTTGGACCGCCACATTTCCCAGGCGTGGAACCTGTCTGGCCCGACTCCGCAGTACATCGCCTCCGTACCCGCCCAGCAGCGCCGCGGTAAGCGTTGGTACAACGGTTCGGCCGATGCCATCTTGCAGTCGCTGAACCTGATTTATGACGAGAAGCCGGATTACGTCATCGTCTTTGGCGCCGACCACGTCTACCGCATGGACCCGGCCCAGATGGTGGAGGAGCACATCGCGACTGGCCTGGACTGCTCCGTGGCGGGCATCCGCGTCCCGCGCTCGGAGGCTTCTGCCTTCGGCTGCATCCAGGCGGATGGGATGGGCACGATTACGGAGTTCGTCGAGAAGCCTGCGAATCCCCCGGCCACCCCGGATGATCCGAACATGACCTACGCCTCCATGGGCAACTACGTCTTCACCACGCAGGCGCTTATCGACGCTTTGCTGGAAGACGAAAAGAATGAGGACTCCGCGCATGACATGGGCGGCAACATCATTCCTTATTTCGTGAAGCGTGAGCAGGCACACGTCTACGACTTCATGGCCAATGAGGTGCCCGGTTCTACGGAGCGTGACCATGGCTATTGGCGCGATGTCGGTACCATCGACTCCTTCTATGAGGCACACATGGACATGATTTCGGTGCACCCCATTTTCAACCTGTACAACCGCTCGTGGCCTATTCACTCCACAGATGACTCGAACTTCCCGCCGGCGAAGTTCGTGCAGAACGGTATCGCCCAGTCCTCGATGGTGGCTCCGGGCTGCATTGTCTCCGGCGGTACGGTGCGCAACTCTGTGCTCTCCTCGGACGTGCACGTGGCCGATGGTGCGACGGTGGAAGGCTCCGTCATCTTGCCGGGCGTGCGCATTGGCCGCGGCGCGGTGGTCCGCCACGCCATCCTGGACAAGAACGTGGTGGTCAGCGATGGCGCCATCATCGGCGTGGACCGCGAGCGCGATGAGGAGCGCTTCAAGGTTTCCGAAGGCGGCGTGGTCGTCGTGGGTAAGAACGTAAAGGTCTAAGCCGCGAGACAGCACAGTAGTTTAAGCGGGCGTGCGGGTGGATTGAAGTCCACTCCACGCCCGCTTTTCGTGGCTTTGATGGCGCCGACGAGTTCCGAGGTGCTTCAGGAGCCTGCGCAGCAACCCCCTTCAACAACGCCCTGCAACATCACGCGCGGCACAACCACACCCTGCAACAACACACCCTTCGCGCTCACCGAGCGCGCGCAGGCCGCTTGGCGAAGCCCCACGGTGAGCGCGAAGGGCGGGGGTGGGAACGGAGAAGGAGTAAAAGTGGGCGCAAAGAAGGACACCGGCGCCACAGGGCGGGGTTTGCTCGGAGACGTATCAGTGGCTAAACCAATGGTGCCCTAAATGACGAAAGTCTCCGTGCCGATCGAAAAACGGGCGATGGTTTTGGCAGATCGGGCAGTTTCAGAAGGCGGCTACAGCTTGGTAATGAGCGTCAGGCCCGCGCCGTAGGGCAGGCGCGTCACGGCCGCGCCCTCGAGGGAGCGGGCAACCTCGTCGGCCTCGCGGGCAGCGGCGGTGTCGCGGTCGGTGCGGGAGGGGTCGGCCACGGTGCCGTCGAGAAGCGCATTGGCCAGCACCAAAGTGCCGTGCTGGTGCAGCAGCGGCCAGGCGGCCTTGAGCAGCGCAGGCATGTCGAGCGCGGGGACCTCGGCGTAGATCACCTGGTAGGTGTCATTAGCCAGACGGCCCATGATGTCGAGGGGGCGCGAGGGTAAGAAACGGCCGCGGCTGGGGGAGTAGCCGGCCTCGCGGAAGGTTCGCTTGGCGCTGGCCTGGTGTTCTGCCTCCGGGTCAATACAGGTGAGGATTCCGTTCTCCGGCATGCCGGCAAGCAGGTAGAGGCCTACGACGGATGCTGCGGGAGTAATCGCCACCGCCTGCGGCCGCGAGGTAGTGCCGGATGAAACCGCCGCGAGCGTGGTGAGCAACTGGCCGGTTGCCTCATCCGGTGCTGGCAGGCCATACTCCTCCGCGTGGGCGCGGGCGCCGGCGAGAACCTCGGAGACCTCGCTGGTGGATTCGATGTAGGTTCGCATTGCGTCATAAGCCGTAGTAGTCACAAAAGAAAACCATAGTGAAATCGCCACAGCTGCGTGCCGAGAATCGCCCGCAACTCTCCTCAGCTGTGACGCAAGAAGCGCATGTAAGCGGTGTGACGGATTCACAGGTTGCTCACAGGGCCGTGGCTGGAGTTTCGCCGCGCACTATAGAAAGATATTCGGCATGACCACACAGCAGCGCGAGTTTGAGCCCGCTCACCGTTCCACCGATTCCTCCGCCACTGGCAGCCATGATGCCAGCGCTGAAACTGAGAAGTTGACCGGAACCGCTGCGTTCGACGCCGGCCAGGCCGATATGCCTTCCTGGGGTGAACTCGTGGCCGAGCACGCCGATGATGTCTATCGCTTGGCTTACCGCCTCTCCGGCAACCAGCACGATGCTGAAGACCTCACCCAAGAGACCTTTATGCGCGTCTTCCGTTCTTTGGATAAGTACCAAGCGGGAACCTTTGGGGGCTGGCTGCACCGCATCACCACCAACCTCTTCTTGGATATGGTCCGCCACCGCTCCAAGATTCGCATGGAGGCCCTGCCGGAGGATTATGAACGCGTCCCCGGAACCGACATGACCCCGGAGCAGGCCTATTCGGTAGCTAACCTGGATCCGGCGCTGCAGTCCGCGCTCGATAACCTCGCACCGGATTTCCGCGTGGCCGTCGTGCTCTGTGACGTCGTCGGCATGAGCTACGACGAAATCGCCGAAACCCTCGGCGTCAAGATGGGCACCGTGCGCTCCCGCATCCACCGCGGCCGCTCCCAGCTGCGTGCCGCTCTGGAGAAGGAAGCCGAGAGCAACGCAGACACCCGCAGCCTGCTGCGTACGCGCTAGACTGGGCAGCGTTTAAGTCTGAGACCGCGAGAATTCTGCCGCCTAGGGCAGAGGAGCGCGCACTGAGGTGAGGTGACGTTGAGGTGAAAGCAGAAGGACATAGCAGCGACGGCCAGTCCCTGAGTCTGTCCGGATTCTTCACCGAGGCCCAAGCCAAAGTCCGCGATAAGGCGAAGGCCCGCGCCCAGCGGGCAGATACCATCGGCCATTTGGGGCCCGAGGCGGTCGTCGCTTTCGTCGACGGCGAGATGCCAGCCAAATATGCCCACCGCGTACGCATCCACCTCGTGCACTGCCCGGAATGCCGGGCAGAAATCCACCACCAGCGCAACGCCGCCGAGTGGGTTCGTGAATGCAGCGTGGAATCCCATGTCAAGGCTCCTGATTCCCTGATGGCGAAGCTCGCGGGTATCGCTCATCAGGGCGTAGGGCCCGGGCCGGATGCGGAAGCTCCTGCGCACCAGCCACGTCAGGATTTCCTGGACAAGGTGGAGATGGTTGTGCGCGCCATCCGGCACAACCAGCGGGGCTAACAAGAGACCGAAGCCTTCCGCGCGCCCGTCGCCCAGGCACCACTAGCGAAGTAGTTAAGATAGTTTCGTGTTTTCCTCAATTGGTTGGGTAGAGATCCTCGTCATCGTGCTGCTGGGTCTGGTGATCATCGGCCCCGAGCGCCTGCCCGGCGTGATTATGGACGTTCGCGCGGCTATCTACGCGGCGCGCAAGGCCATTGCGAACGCCAAGGCGGAGCTCAACGGTGAGATGAGCGGTCTCGGCGCGGAGTTCGATGACCTCCGGGTGCCCCTGAGCCAGGCGGCGGAGTGGACGCGCATGGGCCCGCGCGGGGTGATTACCAAGGCGCTTTTCGACGGCGACGATTCCGCCTGGGACGACTTCAACCCGAAGAAGATGGCTGAGGACATCAAGAAGAGCACCAGCCCGTATGAGCATGACGCGGAAGTAAACAACCAACCCGCGCATAACCAGCAGGGGCCGGCGCAGCCAGCGCCGGAGCAGAACACTGGCCGGCCGACCTTTGATTATTCGCAGGTCTATCCGGACCTTGACGCTGAGCAGCCGGCGGGGGAGAAGGCGGCTAAAACGACACAGCCCCCGCGCGGCGGAAATGCATCCACCGGCGAGGGCAGCTCCTCCTGGGAGGACGTCACCTAAGGCTTTTAGCTCTTGCGGGTGACACCCAAGCCGAGCTTCTTGCCCACGAGAGAATCGGAGCGCACCGCAATGGAATCCGCCACCTTGTTGATGGCCTGGGTAGCGGGGGAGTCGGGCGCGGAAATAACGATGGGGGTTCCGGCATCGCCAGCCGCGCGCAGGCTCGGATCCAGCGGGATGCTGGCCAGCAGGGAAACCTCGTGGCCCAGCAGCATGCTGAGGCGCTCGGCCACTACTGTGCCGCCACCGGAGCCGAAGATATCCATGGTGGAGCCGTCCGGCATGACCATGGCACCCATGTTCTCAATCACGCCGGCCACGCGCTGGCGCGTTTGCTGGGAGATGGAACCGGCACGCTCAGCCACCTCGGCCGCGGCCGCCTGCGGGGTGGTCACGATGAGCAGCTCCGCATTGGGGATGAGCTGGGCTACGGACAGTGCGACGTCACCAGTACCCGGCGGCAGGTCCAGCAGGAGCACGTCCAGGTCGCCCCAGAAGACGTCCGCGAGGAATTGCTGGAGGGCGCGGTGCAGCATGGGCCCGCGCCAGACGACGGGCGCGTTACCCTCCACGAACTGGCCAATGGAGATGTGCTTGATGCCGTGGGAGATGGGGGGAAGCAGCATTTCGTCGTCAAGCACTGTGGGGCCCGCCGTGGAACCCAGCAGGCTGGGTACAGAGTGACCATAAATGTCGGCGTCCACGATGCCCACCTTGAGGCCCTTCTTGACCAGGGCCGCGGCAAGGTTCACCGTGACGGAGGACTTGCCCACGCCGCCCTTGCCGGAGGCCACCGCGAACACGCGGGTGGTGGACTCGGGCTTGGCGAAGGGGATCTCCGGCTCGGCCTGCCCGCCGCGCAGCTTCTGCTTGAGCTCTTTACGTTGCTCGTCGCTCATCGGCGTCATCGAGATGTTGATGTTGCCGACACCGTCGAGCTCCGCCACGGCCGCGCGGGTATTGGACTCGATGGTGCCCTTCATCGGGCAGCCGGCGATGGTGAGATAAAGCTCGATGTCCACGTCCGAGCCGGTGACGGTCACGGACTTCACCATGCCGAGCTCCGTGATGGGGCGTCCGATTTCTGGGTCATCGACGCGGGTGAGCGCGTCGCGAACGGAAGATTCAGTAATAGCGCTAGTCATAACGCGCATTAGTCTAGTCACTTGCTATCGGGGAGAGCCACACCGCCGTCTGGCCAGCGAGGTGTGTAAGATTCAGCCAGATGCTGCGGCCCAGCGCTGCGGACTGAGGACCCTGAAGAACAGCGACATGTGTGCTGCATGTCCGGTTGAATAGAAAGAATGCGCCTGATTCTGATGCCCCGCCTTATTGCACATTCCCGCACCTTCGCCCGCGTTGTTGGGGTGGCCTTGGTGGGGGTTGCGGGGGCGTCGTTAAGCGCCTGCTCTGGGTATGAACCCAAGCCGGATCCGAACCCAGTGAACTCGGCGCCTATCACCATCATGATTGACCCGACATCCCATGAGCAGCGCGTGCTGGCGGAGATCTACCGCCAGACCCTGCGCGATGAGGGACGCGCGGCTACCGTTTCTCAGAAGCCAAAGCTGGTGCGTCAAGGAGGGGAGCACATCAGCGGGGTCAGCACTAACGGCAACTTCTTCGTGGGCTGCACGGGTGAATTCTTAAGCGTCTACAACCCGGAGGAAGCCCGCGCGATTTCCAAGGACTACGTGGCTGCCAAGGAAGAAGGCACCAAGGACGTGGACTTTTTGGAGCGCACCCACGTCGCCCTCATGGCCTCGCTGCCACCGGAGGTCTCTGTCGTGGAGCCCGCCGGTGCCGAAGGCTGCCCCAAGTCAAAGCCGGAGCTTCCACAGAATTACGTCGTGGTCTACCAAGACGGGCTATTCAACCGCGATGAGAAGCTCGAAGTTGCCTCCTTTACCAAGTTCCTCACCGCGCAGGACCTCGATGAAGTGGTGAAGGAAGTCGAAGACTCCGAGGATTTTGAGGAGACCGTACGTGCCTGGATGGAGGCCAACCTCATGCAGAACCTCAACGAGGAGGGGGACTCCAACTCTTCCGGTGGCTCGGATTTGGTCCACGAGGAATCCTAGGAGAGACAAGCAAAAAGGGGTGCAGTCCTCGGCGCTTGGGGGGGTGGCGAAACGGGACTGTATAAAACGGCGCTGGACACGCCCTGCTTCGCGACGTCCCACCGAACCGTCCGCTCCTTACGTGCAGAAACGAACCAGTGTCTCACAGAGTGGTCGATGCTGGGAAATCTATAGTTCCCACACGCTTGTGTACTTATTGTTAAAGATTCCAGGCAAATACCTGTTTTTCTTGCGGATTAATGTATAGGAGGGTACAATTTTTAGCGTTCACCTGCCTATTTCCTGTCAATTCTTAAACGAATTTGTGAGGAAATGTCTTGAGAAGCCGCCGCGGCTTTCGGGTTTCTGCACTGTGGGGTGGGGCAGGGTACTGTATTTGAAAGGACCTAAGGAATGAATGCACCACGAAGTGGCTCCGCCCGTAGGCGCTCTTCCCGTAAAGGAGTAGCAGCTCTTTCTGCTATTACACTCGCGCTGAGCGGCCTCAGCATTACCTCTTTTAATACTGTCGTCCCCGAAGCCGCCGCCGCCCTGAGCGGCGGCATCCGCGACAAGTCGGGAGCGGTGGAGCAGGATGCCCAGAAGGCCTCCGACCTGCCGGCCGGTTCGTGTGTTGTCTCGGGAAAGGCTGAGAATGGTAGCCAGGCTGGTTTCAGCTGGTATACCTCTGAGCCGTCTGCGTCCAGCCCCAACAAGAAAGCCTGGGGATTGAGCGTCTCCTTTGACAACTCGAAGGACCGCACATTCGCTGATTGGGCCTTTACCAATTCAGGCCTTATGGGTGGGTACCTCGATGTAGCTCAAATTCCCGCTACGGACGCGGGCCAGACCTTTGTTGACAAGGTAGTCACACACAAGGCCGACGAATTCCTCAAGATTGATGGCTCTGGGCGACAGCGAAACCTGAACCTTGTCGCGGAACTGACCGATGCGGAAGTCAAGCAGTTCGCTGAGGCCACTGCCGCGAACCCGGTACGCTACGCCTGGCAGGGTAACTATAAGACTGACCGAACCTCCGGTCCGTTTGCCACCCAGGGAGACAGTGCATCCTTTTCGGCCGTGGTGAACCCGTGGCCGAGCGAGAATATCGAATGTAACCCGATTACAGTGTCATGGGAGAACCAAGAAAAGCTGGTGATCAGGCCGGGCGAAGAGCTCAAGGTCGGCAAGATTAACGTTCCAGCGATTAAAGACGGGGGCGTGGATGATTCCCTGTCCCGCATGGTTGTGGAGGCCTACGACGCCCAGGGTAGCTTCATCGGAACGAGCGACACCGCTGCTTCCGGTGGCGGCACGTCGAGCCTGCGTATTGATCAGACTACCGGCGATATCTTCTACACCATGCCGGAGTACAAGGGCACGAAGCTGAGTCAACAGCAGGGCATGCGGTTTAGCGTGTTGGCAAAGCCGCGTTCTGTGGAGCAGCTTCAAGCTGCCGCTGAGACGAATAATTACGGCGAAGGTAGTGCTTTTGATAGCTCTAATTCGCTTTCTCGCTACAATAAGGCCAACGTAGTGAGCAACTATCAGTGGAGCTTCGACGACACCCAGTTCCACGATCCGGAGTATTCTCCAGTCCAGCAATCAGTGACCTCTGGTGTTGATAAGACTTCGAATACGGTTGTCAGTGGGCCCCAGACCCTTACGTATAAGCAGGTCGGTGACAAGATCGCTGACCTGGTGAGAAGACGTGAGGATGGCGGCGTTGAAGCCGAGGTTAAACTTGATAAGCGCTACGTTTATAGGGGTTGGGACGCCAAGCTAGATCCAAACACCTATGACGTCACGGTCACGACCCCAGCCAATCCGATGCCGGGCACGTTTGCTCAGCCTCGTGTTATCGTCACCTATTCCAATGGCTCGCAAGATATTATTCCGCTGCTCGCTGTCATCGACCCGAACGATACTCAGGTTACGGAATTAGCTGTCAGGGGAACAGTTGAGGGCCCAGCTGGAAAAGTACTCGTTTCAGAGCTTGATTTAAAGCCCAGCTTTGAGGGATACGACCCAGTCTGGCCCAAGTCTTTTGATGTTGACCCTACGTCCGTTCCGGACGGATGGATAGTAAAGGTCGATGATGACGGAACTGTAAAGGTCAAGGCGACGTCGCCGGAAGCTGCTGCGAACAACACCAAGATTTTGCCGAGGGTTATCGCTACCTACCCAGATGGGACGACCGATACCGTTGAGGTTCCCTTCCAGATCGTCAATGCGATCAAGGTTCCGGACTACACTGCGGAATCCGGCCACGTAAATGAAACGGTTACGCTTCAGCCGACCTTGCCGGAGATTGGCTTGGGCGGTCGCGCCGATGACGAGAAGCCCAATCGCTATACTTTCCCAGACGGTTCTTTGGAGTACAAGTATGGTGACTGGACAGTCACTATTGACGAAAAGACTGGTGAGCTGACGTCGACGATTCCGGAAACAGCTATACCTGGCGCGCGACTAACCATCCCAGTGAAGGCTTACTACGCTACGGGCGCTACCCCACAGGTGGTGACCGGAACCATCAACGTTATTGGTGATGGCACCGGCAAGGACTTCGCTTCCTACCCTGCGCAGGTGACTAAGGCAGGGGAGAAGGTGACTTCGGATATCGATACGATGTTGTCCGATCCGAAGCTCGCTAAGTACAAGTTGCCTGATAACTTGCCGCAGGACTGGGAGTTCGGCATTGATGAGAAGGGTACGGTTACCGCAACCCCGAATGCGACAGTGGAGAATGGTACGACTGTCACCGTCAATGTAGAAGTAACCTACCCGGATGGTTCCACCGCTACTGTTCCGGCAGAGTTTACGGTCATCGATGCCTACGCGCGTACGAATGACCCCTTGTATCCGACGGTTAGTGGTCAACCCGGTACATTAGTGGTTAGCCAGGTGGATCGTACTAACCTGTACGATGCTGCTGAACCGAAGTTTTCCATTATTACGGATCCGAATGACCCGGATTATATTGATCCACCCCGCAACCTGAAATGGGAAGATGTGAAGATTGACCCGGTTACGGGTGTCATCACCACTCCGATCAGCAAGTTTGCTCTGCCTGGAACCTCTGCGGATATCCCTGTTCGTGTCACATACAAAGACGGTTCGACTGATAAGACGATTGCCACAGTCGTCGTTAAGGCGGAAGTACGGCAGGTCTATGAGGCACAGTACTTGCTGCAAAACACCACGCCTGGTGGAACAATTAAGTCCGAGATTACGGAAGTAACGAGGATTCCTGAACGCGACCTCGCTAAGGATCCTTCGAAGCGTTTCCAGGTGCCCTCAGACTTCAATGGATGGAAGGTCAGCGTCGACGAAAACGGTGTCGTCACCGCCACCGCACCGAAGGACGCTCGACCTGGTGACGGTGTGGATATCCCTGTTACCGTCACGTACTATGACGGTTCCACCGACACGGTCTATGCACCGTTCAATGTGAAGGAGAACCAGAAGGACATCAGCGAGCCTACCTACCCGGTTCAATCCACCAAGCCAGGCACCGAGGTGAAGCGTTCCGTTAACCGGGACGGTGCACCAGAAGATACGACCTTCTCCTTCGGCATGGACGGCGACAAGCCGAAAACTGAGGACACCGTTGACGGGTGGACCTACAGGATCGATCCGAAGACCGGTGAGGTCACCGTAACCCCGCCCGCTGACTCTAAGCCGGGTGACAAGCACGTACATAACGTGACCGTGACCTACCCTGATGGTTCGACCGATGAGACTCCAGTTACCACTGTGGTGAATTTGACTCAGAACTTTGAGGTCGATCCAACCTACCCGCCAGAGACTACTTTCCCTGGTGAGACGGTTACCGCACCGCTTACGATTGAGCTGCCTAAAGGTATTACCGTGGCGGAGGATCAGCCATATAAGATCACTCCCGCTGATGGCTACACGGCAACCGAGGATACCAACGAGTTTGGTAATCCGACGTACACGGTTGCGACGGCCAACGGCAATTGGCTGGTCGGCCTGGATGACAAGGGCAACGTAATTGCTACTGCACCTAAGACCGCGAAGCCGGGTGACTCTATCAAGGTTCCGGTCACGGTTACCTACTCCGATGGGTCCACCGATCGGATTTATGCACCGATCAACATCCAGGATGCCCCGACGCGCGAGGTGCCGTTCGATGTTGAGTACAAGTTCGATGACACCGTCCCGCAGGGCACCTACAAGGTCGAAACCGAAGGTGTTCCAGGCACAGAGGTACAGGACCGAAAGGGCAAGTGGTCGCAGACCAAGGCTCCGGTCAATGAGGTCGTCGTCATTGGTACCAAGCCTGCAAAGGCTACCGATGAAATGACTTGGAAGATGTCTACTGGTTTCGACACCATCATGCGTCCGAACCCGGCACTCAAGCCGGGTGAGGTAAACGTTGTTCAAGAGGGCGAAGCTGGCGAGCGCACAATTACTGCGAAGTTCGACGCCACGCTCGAACCTGGTGGCGTTCCGACGGTGAAGACCACGTCCGATACCGTGACCAAGGATCCGAAGCCACGCATCGTGGAGTACGGCCCGCGCCTTGAGGATCAGGAACTGGTTTTCACTGACAAGAACCGCGTCCCGTTTGAGACTGAGATTGTCTACGACAACACCCTTGAAGCTGGCAAGCAGGTCATTGAACAAAAGGGCGAAGAAGGCGAAGAGACCGTTACGACTAAGCAGAAGCTTGTCGACGGAATGCCTTCCGGTAAACCAGAAGTCACAAAGGAGCAGACTAAGGCTCCGGTCAAGCAGATCATCCGCGTTGGTGGCAAGACCACTGGTGAGAACGTCGAGACCTTCAAGACGGAAGCTCCGTTCAAGGTTGTTGTGAAGTACGACCCGAGCATGCCTGCTGGTGAGTCCAAGGTGACCACGCCGGGCGTTCCGGGTGAGAAGACGGTGACGATCAAGCGCAACATCACCAACTCGACCCCGGACGGTGAGCCGACGATCTCTGAAGAGATCACGAAGAAGCCTGTCGACGAGGTCATCACCGTTGGTACCAAGCAGGCCACGGCGACCGATAAGGTGGAATGGAAGGAGCCGATTCCGTTCGGCACGACCCTGCGACCGAACCCTGACCTCGCTCCGGGCGAGACGCAGGTCGTTCAGGAAGGCAAGAACGGCGAGGCTTCCTATGCTGCAGTCTTTACCGCAACCAACGGTGAAGCACAGGTTGCGGAAAGCAAGGCCCGCACTGAACCTGTCGAGCGCATCGTCGAGTACGGTCCGAAGGCTGAGGACACTTCTGTCGTGACGAAGACTGAGAAGCCGGTGCCGTTCGAGACGAAGATTACGTTCGACGACAGCTTGCCGGCTGGCGAGCAGGTCGTCGACAAGCAGGGTGAGCTCGGCACTGATGTCGAGACTTCTACTCAGAAGATCGTGGATGGCAAGCCTTTCGGCGAGCCGACCGTGACGACTGAGCGCACCAAGGAGCCGGTTGCGGCCGAGATTCGTGTGGGCACCAAGACCGAAGGATCTCATGAGACGGTTACCGAGATTGACGTTCCATTCGAAACCGAGATTCAGTTCGACGACACCATGGAGGCCGGCACACAGGAGACTGTTCAAGAAGGTAAGCCGGGTAAGGACAAGGTAACGACGACTCAGAAGATTGAGAACTCAAATGTTGTCGGTACCGAGACCAAGACCGAGCGCGTGACCGAGCCTGATCAAGAAGATCATCAAGGTCGGCACTAAGGGCAAGACCACGTCCAAGACCATCGA
The DNA here is from genome assembly GCF_000988205.1 of Corynebacterium minutissimum. GTDB lineage: Bacteria > Actinomycetota > Actinomycetes > Mycobacteriales > Mycobacteriaceae > Corynebacterium > Corynebacterium hiratae. The sequence continues at coordinate 152,424 of NZ_LAYQ01000013.1, forward strand.
GTGGACCGAAAACACCCCATTCGAGGTCGAGGTTCGCGAGAATCCGAACCTGAAGGCTGGTGAGACCAAGGTTGTCCAGGAAGGCAAGCCGGGCGAGGTCAAGCACACCGTTACGGTGACCTCCGACAACGGTGAGATTTCCACCAAGGATGACGCCACGGAGATCAGCAAGCCGACCAAGCAGATCATCGAGGTCGGTACTGCGCCGACTCAGACCGAGCTGACGGATAAGCACACCGAGCAGACTCCGTATGAGACCCTCATTGAGACTGACCCGAACCTTGAGGCCGGAAAGGTTGTAGAAGACCAGGCCGGTTCCTTCGGCGAGAAGGAAGTCACGAAGGTTTGGAAGCTCAAGGATGGAAAGGCCGTAGGTGACCCAGAGACCTCTGAAAAGGTCACCAAGGAGCCGACGCCGCGCAAGCTGCGCATCGGTACCAAGGCCGTCACGGAGACCTCTAAGGTCACCACGACGGAGAAGGTTACCGAGACCAGCAACACCACCACGACGGTGACGGAGAAGGAGCCGGCCCCGGAGATTGAACGCTCCTTCTACGGTGTTGAGCTGGTTAAGCCAGGCCAGTCTGAGTCGCAGGACGTGAAGAAGCACACGGATGGCAACACCTATGAGGTGCCGTCGGACGTGGATGGCTGGACCGTCTCCGTTGATGAGAACGGCCGAGTGACGGCAACCGCACCGTCGACGGCGAAGTCTGGCGACTACATCAAGGTTCCGGTAAGGGTGACCCCGAAGGGCGGCAAGCCGTACGAGACGAACGCTGTCTTCATCGTGAAGGAAGACGAGCCGATCGCTCCGGAGCCGAATGACCCGGAGATAATTCAGGCACCGACCTACAACCCGGATGTCATCAAGGCCGGCGATACCAAGAAGGTTGGCATCAACTATGGCCATACTGAGGGCAACACCTACGAGTTGGGTGAGGTGCCGGCTGGTTGGACCGTGACCATTGATGAGTCCACGGGTGAGCTGACGGTGATTCCGCCGGCTGATACCCCAAGCGGCACCATCAAGGAGATTCCGGTTAGGGTCACCACGAAGAACGGTGAAGTCTTCAACGTGAAGACTGTTATCGGTGTCGTTAGCGATAACTGTGGCTGCGGCCCGGTTGAGCCGACGGAACCAACCGAACCAACGGATGAACCGACCGAAGAACCCACGGACGACCCGACCAAGCCGACCAAGCCGACCGAGCCGACCGAGCCGACGGACGACCCGACCAAGCCGACCGAGCCGACCGAGCCGACCGAGCCGACGGACGACCCGACCAAGCGACCGACGAGCCGACCAAGCCGACCGACGAGCCGACCAAGCCGACCGACGAGCCGAACGCAAATCCAACGACGACGGTGACGGTCACCACGACGGTCAATCCGTCTGAGCCCGAGCCATCCGAGGATCCCTCGGAGCCTCAGCCGACTTCTGAAACCCCAACGCCGACGCCTTCTGATAGTGGCACTACGACGGTAACTGTCACTGAGACAAAGGAGTCTCCGGAGCCGAAGCCGAGTGAGGAGCCAGAACCCTCTGGTACCGCAAAGCCGACGACGTCCAACACGGCTAAGCCGACCACCACGGTAACGGTGACTGAGGATCCGTCTCGTCCGAAGCCGTCGGAGGAGCCGACCACAGACAAGCCGAAGCCGTCGGAGGACCCGACTGTGACGGTGACTGTGACAGAGACCAAGGGCACGCCGGAACCGAAGCCGACCGACGAGTCGACGACTCCGTTGGTTCCGACTGAACCGACGGATCCGACTCAGCCGAACGGGCCAAATGAGCCGAACGAGCCAGGTGAGCCGGGCAAGCCAGGTGAGCCGGGAGAGCCGGGCAAGCCAGGTGAGCCGGGAGAGCCGGGCAAGCCAGGTGAGCCTAACGAGCCTCGTCTACCTGAGCTCGGTGGGTTGTGGCCGCTGCTCATTCCGCTGGTTCTTGTGCCGCCAGTCTTGAGTCACTTCTTCAAGCCGCCGCATGATCCTGCACTGCCGCAGAAGCCGTTCGAGCCGCTGAAGCCGTTGGAGCCGAAGGCCCCAGGCGAGGCTCCGCAGCAACCGCAGCCGGAACAGCCGCAGCCGCTGGCACCAAGTGAGGCAGCACAGCCGAGTGCTGTGGAATCCAGTAACAATGCTCAGCCGAGCCAGAGCGACAACACCACCCGCTCTACTAGCTCGCCCTCGAGCACGAAGGACTCCAAGAAGAGCTCCTCTTCTAGCACCTTGGCGAATACCGGTGCAAATATCCTGTGGCTTCTCGCCGCAGCGTGGGCGTTGATTGCTGGAGCAGTACTGCTTCTGCGTCCTGGTCGCCGCAAGGAGTCCTAGTCCGCTAGGAAGCTTCAGGGCCGGGTTGCCCTGAAGACACGGTTTGCTAAGCCGTGATTGAAACGCCCGAGCAAATGCTCGGGCGTTTCTCTTTTGCCTAGTTCAGTGCGGTGGTTCGATTTCGTTGTTGAGAGCCAATGCGGTGTATTGGGGCAGAGCCCAGACTGTGGGGAGGGGAAACGGCGGATACCGTATTGGTTGACCCGGTGACGTCGTTCGCGCACTTCGGCACTGGGGCTTAACTAGTGGCGCGCGTCGCTATGTGTGACTGTTTTCGCGGCCTTCGTTGCTTCACCTGTGGAATCCCGTCCCGGTGTTCGTCGTCAAAGAAACCACCAGTGGTGCCGCCTTTCATGCAAACCTCCCTTCGCGCTCACTGGGGTGGGTAAGGATGCTGATTGGGGTTCCACGGTGAGCGCGAAGGGGGAGGAGCGTGGACATGGTTGTTGCGACCGGCTATTTGGTAGCAGTGTCGTGACTATCCGGTAGCGCTTCAGTGGGTTTCTGGTAGCAGCTCAGGGTGCTCGGGATGATACTTCCGGTAGCCGCACCACTCGGGTGCGGCGTGTACTGGAAGGAGTCCGCTTATGCCGGATTACCGTGCGGTGATGACGCTGCTGATTAGGAAGCGTTCTTACCGCCAGATTGAAGACCAGCTCGGGTGCTCGCACCGCGCG
>NZ_LAYQ01000014.1 GCF_000988205.1 Corynebacterium minutissimum
CTTCAGCTGCCCCCACTTGCGTCCGGTTGTGACACCGCTGTAGGACTCACTTCCAGTACTCCCATGATCGGGCTAGACGCACCCTGCGCGGAATCGGCAAGCAAATAGCGAAAGCCAAACGCGCTGTTGACGGCGATATCGCTATCAAGCGCAACCGCTATATCGATCTTTCCGCCCCGAACAAGAAGGTCAACTACGCTCTTGCTGCCAAACACCGAGCCCTAGCCGGAATCAAACCTGACTTGGCTCAAATTAGTGCCGAAGGGTTGGGGTGGTGATGGTGTTGACGAGGGTTTGGATTTCCGGGGGTAGTGGTACTGCGGCGTGGATGGTTTCGCCGCCAACGACGAGTTGAAAGCTGCGGTATTTCTTGAGTGTTCTCACGAGGCGTTTGATGGATTGACCACTGCGGGTCTCCATCAGGTGGGCCACGGCTAGGGCTGCGATGACGATGTTGAGGTGGGCTGTGATCGAGTCTTGTTTCCTGGCGTAGATTGGGCGTGCTTTCAGGTCTGATTTCGACATCCGAAACGACTTTTCAATGTTGAATAGCCTGCGGTAATGCCCGATAACCTCACTAGCGGGAAGAGCGGTCAGGTCGGTTTCATAGCCTTTGATCCCGGCTAGGGCTCGGTGTTTGGCAGCAAGAGCGTAGTTGACCTTCTTGTTCGGGGCGGAAAGATCGATATAGCGGTTGCGCTTGATTGCGATATCGCCGTCAACAGCGCGTTTGGCTTTTGCGACTTGCTGTTTGATTCCGCGCAGGCTGCGCCTAGCCCGGTCGTGAGAGTACTGGTAATGCGTCACCGAATTCGGGGTAGCGTGTTTGCGCCCATCACTTGCCGAGGCTTGCGTCCAGATCTGGCCGTGGGTGTAGTCGTCACCGGGGTTTTCCCGCCGCCAGGTTTCGATCACCTCAGGCACGGTGGGGGTTTTCACCGACAAGATGTAGTGCAGGCCTGCATCTATCAATGCTTGTTTGTTCGCCGCTGAAAACATGCCCGCATCAGCAACGACGGTGACTTCATCGAGTTGGTAGGCCTCTTGGAACCGTGTGATCATCGGCAGCATCGTGTGGGTTTCTGCCGAGTTTCCGGCAAACGCTCCAACATGTAGTGGAAAACCAGTGGCATCAGTAAGCAGCCCGACAAGGATTTGCGGCTCTATACGGCGCTCTTTGGAAAATCCGGGTTTGCGAAGCTCATCAGGAGTATCGGTTTCGAAGTACAAGGTGGTCACGTCGTACAAGATGAATGTGCCTGGACCGATACCTGCATGATGCGCCAGCACTTTGGTTAATCCTTCGCCGAAGGCATCTGTAGCAAAGCCAGGTAGTCGGCGTTTAATCGTGGCGTAGCTTGCGCTTGTCACCCCAACTTCAGCCAGGGTTTCAATCGAATCAAACTTCGAACCAGGATTAATCAACCGAGCGCGCACCAGATCCCGGAACACCTGATCATCACCAGTTGCTACAGCAAGACCTAACTCGTTGAAACACGCATCAATACAGTCCAACAAGTAACCAGCTCGCTGTGCTGTCACCGGCACCGGGTCATCAGCGGTTCCCCTGCTTGCTGAAGGCTCTACTCCAAGATCAAGGGTGAGTTGATCTGCATCAATAAGACGCCGGGCCTGGGCTTTAAGCTGCTCAACTTGATCAGGTGAGTGTCCTGATCCGACCTGTTGAAGCTTTTTCGACCCTCGATGCTCAGACCACACCACCTGAACTGCCGTCGCCCCGGAAGCGGTCTTGACAGTGCGAATGTATGGACTCACAAAATCAGACTACCGGCTACCCCCGCCGATACCCGCTTAGTGCCGAAAAAATAACCGCCACAACACCAAACCTCCAGGCCACAATGTCAAGGGTGACCTTCATCACCTAACCGTGAGCCAAGTCAGGATCATGGATTGGGGGATGCTGTCGTACCTGTACGGCATGTCACCCAATATCGTGCGCAAACGGATTGCCGAGCCCTGCGGCTTAACTGGTCCTCAGCTTGAATCATGGCTGAAATCCTTGAATATTCTGCGTAATTACGCAGCTCATCATGCAAGGATGTTCAACCGTGTTTACGACATCAAACCGAAACTGAACAATGACGTCAAGGCTGGCTCCGGTAGCTGAAG
>NZ_LAYQ01000015.1 GCF_000988205.1 Corynebacterium minutissimum
GGCACGCTTGCCGGTGCCGTACTGCTTAAGCCACGAATAAAGTGAGGAACGATTGACTCCAAGCTCTGCTGAAGCCGCGTGAAGTGAGAGGTCCTCATTGTTTTCGTAGAGGGCCACAGCATCACGTTTGAACTGTTCGGAGTACCTAGGCATGGTGGTAGATTACCTTTCTTCCCAGCCCAACCGGGCTGGATATCAGGTGTCTACCAAACAGGGGTCAGGTCCCTGTGCTGTTTTCTCCTTCGCCACCTTCGGTAACCCCCTGTGCGAGGAAGCACGCGGATAAATCGTAGGGGCCCAATTATTGCCGCCAAAGTAAAAATAAAACACCGCTCTCCTGAATCAAGACAGGTAGATTGGTGTTTTAACGTGCTTCCCCACCAGGACTCGAACCTAGAATGACGGTACCAAAAACCGTAGTGTTGCCGATTACACCATGGGGAAACTGCGCACACTGTAGTGAGCGCTGGGGGACATGTTACCTGACGGGTGCACACGAGACCTAAACAGGTGGCCGACCTTCACGTTGCTGCCGGCGCTCTTGGCTGGTGAGGGCGATGTCCGGTGGGGGAGATACAGTAGGAGTCATGGTTCGACAAAGGATGACCGGGCGTGAGCGCCGTGAGCAATTGATCTCCATTGGGCGCGCGGCCTTCGCAGAACGCGGCTTCGATGGTGCCAGCGTGGAAGACATCGCCGCGCGCGCCGGCGTGTCCAAGCCGGTGGTCTATGAGCACTTCGGCGGCAAGGAAGGCCTGTACGCCGTCGTCATCGACCGCGAGCTCGTCGCTTTGGAAAAGGTCGTCACGGAATCACTGCAGACGGGTTCGTGGCGCCAGCGCATCGAGCAGGGGGTCGTCGCTTTGCTGACCTACGTGGAGGAGGAGACCGATGGTTTCTTAATCCTCGTGCGCGACTCCAAGCCAGGGGAGGAGCGTAGCTTCTCCACGCTGTTGAACACAGCGGTAAATCAGATTGCGCATATCCTCGGTGAGGCCTTCGAACACCGCGGTCTCGACCCCGAGCTGTCGGTGCTCTACGGCCAAGCGCTCGTCGGCATGGTGGCCACCACGGCCCAGTGGTGGCTAGATGAACGCGAGCCTTCGCGTGAGACAGTCGCAGCGCACATCGTCAATTTGTGCTGGAATGGTCTTTCCGGCATGGAAGCAGCACCGAAGTTGAAGGGAGCCAAGTAGGTGGCAACGCCGATGCTGGGCGGGCTGCTCAAAGTAGCCGCCTCAGATCCGAAACTCAAAGGTCTCGCTACTCAAGTGGGCACACCGTCGCTGCACATCACGGGCATCGACCAGGCCCGCCCCTGGGCCATTGGAACGCTGGCGCACCACGCGCCGGTGCTGGTGGTGACTGCCTCCGGGCGTGAGGCGGAGGACCTCACCGCAGAGCTGGCAGCCATGCTGGGGGATAAGGTCGCCTACTTTCCCGCGTGGGAGACGTTGCCGCATGAGCGGCTGTCGCCGGCCCCGGATATCGTCGGCAAGCGCGCGCGTGTGCTCGACCTAGTGGGGGCGGGCAAAGCCCAAGTGGTGGTGACCTCTGCCCGCGGGTATTGCCAGCCTATCCTGAGCAAAGTGGAAGGCCGCGAGCCCATCTTCCTGAAGGAAGAAGCTGAGCACGAGCTCTCACATATCCTTTCGGAGTTGGAGTTTCGCGCCTACAAGCACGTGGATATGGTGGCCAAGCGCGGCGAGTACGCCACGCGCGGCGGCATCCTCGATGTTTTCCCCACCACCTCGGACTACCCGGTGCGTGTGGAGTTCTGGGGCGATGAGATTACCGATATCCGCCAGTTCTCCGTGGCGGATCAGCGCGCCATCCCGGAGATTGAGGTCGGCGAGGTCGCCATCTATCCCGCTCGCGAGCTGCCGATTACTAATGAGGTTGCCGCACGCGCCCGTGAGCTGGCTCAGAAGTTTGGCGGGAATGCGGCTCTGGCAGAACTGCTGACCAAGGTAGGCGAGCACATCCCTGCCGACGGTATGGAGGCGTTGCTTGCCGTGCTAGCCGACGACCCCTTTGTCACCCTCCCCGAACTCCTCACGGCGGGCACGCACGTGGTGCTCGTGGCACCGGAAAAGATCCGCACGCGCATTGCGGACCTGGAATCCACCGATGCGGAGTTCTTGGCTGCTGGCTGGGAGGCCGCCGCGATGGGCGCGGATGGTCCGCTGGCTGCCGAGGGCTTGGATACCTCGGCGTCGAGTTACCGCTCCTATGAGTCGCTTGAGGCGACGTGCCGGAATATCGAGGCCCCGCTGTGGACTTTTGCCCCGCCGGGGATGTTCGCCGCCGCTGAATCGGAGACTCTGCCGCTGGATTTTGAGCCCGGACCTACCCCACGCGGTGATATCTCAGAGATTGATGCGATGATGGCGCAGCTTCTAGCGCACACCACCGCTGGTGGGCGGGCTGCGTTTATTGCTCCTGCCCAGGGTGCGATCAAGCGCATGGTGGAGCGTTTCGCGGAGAAGGGGATTCCCACCAAGGTGGCCACGCCTGGGTGGGAGCCGAGCCCCGGCGAGGTCACCCTCTATCAGGCCTTGTCCCATGCGGGTCTGGTTTTCCCAAAGGTGCGCAAGCTGAAGGATGCTGAAGCGCTGCCGCTCGTGGTTATTACGGAAACTGATCTGACGGGTAACCGCGTCGGTGATATTGCGGGTGCGAAGCGTCGCCCAGCAAAGCGCCGCAACCGCGTGGATCCCCTCGCCCTGAAGCAGGGGGATTACGTGGTGCATGAGACCCATGGCATCGGCAAGTTCCTCAAGATGGCCGAGCGCACCGTACAGTCCGGTGATGAGACGTCGCGCCGCGAGTACATCGTGCTGGAGTATGCGGCGTCCAAGCGCGGTCAGCCGGCCGACCAGCTGTGGGTGCCCATGGATTCGTTGGATCTGTTGAGCAAATACACCGGCGGTGAGGCGCCGACGCTGTCCAAGATGGGCGGCTCGGATTGGAAGAACACCAAGAAGAAGGCGCGTGCCGCGGTGCGTGAGATCGCCGGTGAGCTGGTGGAGCTTTATGCCAAGCGCCAGGCAGCCCCTGGCCACCAGTTTGGGCCCGATACGCCGTGGCAGGCGGAGATGGAGGATAATTTCCCCTTCGTCGAGACTGAAGACCAAATGCTGGCCATCGATGCCGTCAAGCAGGATATGGAATCCACGGTGCCGATGGACCGCGTGGTCGTCGGCGATGTGGGCTATGGCAAGACCGAGGTTGCGGTGCGCGCGGCCTTCAAGGCCGTGCAGGACGGTAAGCAGGTGGCGGTCCTCGTGCCCACGACTCTGCTGGCGCAACAGCACGCCGATACCTTCCGCGAGCGCATGCAGGGCTTTCCGGTGGATATTGAGGTCCTCTCGCGCTTTACCTCGGCCAAGGAGTCCAAGGAGATTCTCGCCGGCTTGGCGGATGGTTCCGTGGACATCGTCATCGGCACCCACCGCCTGCTGCAAACGGGCGTGCAGTGGAAGAACTTGGGCCTCATCGTGGTGGATGAGGAGCAGCGCTTCGGCGTGGAGCACAAGGAGCACATCAAGGCGCTCAAAGCCAGCGTGGATGTGCTCACCATGTCCGCGACACCGATTCCACGCACCTTGGAGATGTCCATGGCGGGCATCCGTGAAATGTCTACGATTTTGACGCCTCCGGAGGACCGTCACCCGGTCCTGACCTATGTGGGCGCGTATGAGGATAAGCAGGTGGCAGCGGCCATCCGCCGCGAGCTGCTGCGCGACGGCCAAGTTTTCTTCATCCACAACAAAGTCGCCGACATCGAAAAGAAGGCCCGCGAACTGCGGGACCTGGTGCCGGAGGCGCGCATCGTCGTCGCACACGGCCAGATGAACGAGGACGTGCTTGAACGCACCGTCCAAGGTTTCTGGGACCGCGAGTTCGACGTGCTGGTATGTACCACCATCGTGGAGACCGGTCTGGATATCGCTAATGCGAATACCCTCATCGTGGAAAACGCCCACCACATGGGTCTATCCCAGCTCCACCAGCTGCGCGGGCGCGTGGGCCGCTCCCGCGAGCGCGGCTATGCCTACTTCCTCTACCCGAAGGGCGCCACGCTGACGGAGACCTCCTATGACCGTCTGGCCACCATCGCCCAGAACAACGATCTGGCGCGGGCATGGCCGTGGCCATGAAGGACCTTGAGATGCGCGGTGCCGGCAACGTGCTGGGCGCGGAGCAGTCCGGCCACATCGCCGGCGTGGGCTTCGACCTCTACGTGCGCCTTGTCGGTGAGGCGGTGGAGACCTTCAAGGCGCTCGCGCGTGGGGAGACCCCCGTGGTCACGGACGAAGGGCCGAAGGAAATCCGCATCGACCTGCCGGTGGACGCCCACATCCCGGAGTCCTATATCAACTCCGAGCGCCTGCGCCTAGAGGTTTACCGCAAGCTCGCAGCCTCCAAAGACAACGCGGACCTGGCACACGTGGTGGAGGAAATGCAGGACCGCTACGGCCCCGTTCCGGAGCCGGTGGAACGCCTTCTCGCCGTGGCCCGCCTGCGCCACCAGGCCCGCCGGGCTGGGGTCAGCGACATCACGGTGCAGGGCACGCGCATCAAGGTCCACCCGGTGGAGCTGGCGGATTCGAAACAGGTACGCCTCAAGCGCCTCTACCCGGGCTCCAACTACCGTGCGGCGGCTAAAGCAATCCAGCTCAGCTTCCCCAAGGCAGGACGGAATGTCACAGACCCCAAGCTGCGTGACATTGAGCTGCTGCAATGGGTGGCGGATTTCCTAGCGTCGATGTTTGAACTCGAGCACGTTGACGTCAGTGGTGCTAAGACTAAGAAAAACGTCATTAGCGTAGGAGAGAAGTAATGGACGCCGCGAACAACCGCCTTGGCTATCCTCGGGCGAATCAACGGATCGTCATGGTGGCGGTGTGGATGTTCGCGGCGTTGATCAGCATCCCCGTCTCGCTGGTCATAAAGTTCAGCGGTGAGAACGGCGGCTGGCTCACCTTCATGTTGATGATGTTTGGGGTAATCCTGGTTGGTGTCTGGGTGTTGCTTGGGCTGCTGCCGCTCTTTATCCGCAGTGATTACGAGAGCAAGCTGGAGTGGGCGTGGGTGTCCATGGCCCTGGTGTTCATCGGCTTCATCCTGGGCAACGCCAACCTGCCGGATTTTGGAGACATCGGACCGGCCACCGTACCGACGTGGTGGTTTGGCAACGAGGAAGCGGCCACAATCACCGGCGGCATCCTCCTCGTTATCAGCGGCATCGGCCACGTGATGTGGCTCGCAAGCTGCATCACGTACGCGGTGCTCTCGCACCGCTCAGCACCTGAGGTGTTCTAGAGAACGAGGCGCCCGGTGCCCAAGCCCCACACTGCGGCGACAGCGCCGACAATCACCAGCGCCACAACGCACCATTCGAAGGTGTTAAACACGCGCTCCTTCTTGTACAAGCGCGTGGCCACATAAGGGATCATGCTCGGGACCACAGCCAGCGCGCCAAGCAGCACGTAGACCGGGTCGGCGGCGTAAATGAGCCAGACGGAATAAATGAAGGCGACGAGGCCGATGTAGAGGTGGCGGCGGTTCTCACGGCGGCTCACCTCCGGGCCAGACAAGTCGAAGCGCACCCCGGCATGCGGGTGGGTTAGCCCCTTGCCGCGCACCGCCAAGAGCACCAGGTACAGCGAGGAGAAGATGTAGGGCAGCAGGTACATGATGGTGGCCAGCTGCACCATCGCGTTATAGGACGTCTCGTTGAGGAAGAAGACGATGACGAAGAGCTGAATCGTCAGCGTGGAAATCAGCTGCGCAACCCAGGGCGCGCCGGCGATGTTCACGGTGCCGATCTTGCGGGGGAGAAGACCATCGACAGCCATCATGACGATCGGCTCCGCGCACAGCATCTGCCAGGACACATAGGCGCCGAGCACGGAAAGGCACAGGCCCAGGGAGATGAGCGCGCCGCCCCATTCGCCGACCGCGGCGGTGAGCACGGAGGCCATCGAGTTATCCGGAAGCGCTGCGAGCTCCTCCTGGGTAAGGACGCCGAAGCTCAGCGTGGACACGGACACCAGCAGCGCCAAGACGCTGATGAAGCCGATGACGGTGGCGCGGCCGACGTCGGCACGCGTGCGAGCCTGCTTGGAGTAGACCGAAGCGCCCTCCACGCCGATGAAGACCCACACGGTAAAGAGCATGATTCCCTGCACCTGCTCAAAGAGGGACTTATCAGAAGCCTTGCCCCAGATATCCAGGGTGAACTTGTCCCAGCTAAATCCCACGAAAGCGAGGATGACGATGAAGGCCAGGATGGGCACGATCTTGGCCACGGAGGTGACCATGTTCATGATGGCCGCCTGCTTAATACCGCGGGCCAGCACCGCAAAAATACCCCACGACAGCAAAGACACCGCAATGGCGGAAACCCAGCGGTGGTCGGCGTCAAAGAGGGGGACGTAGTGGCCGATGGTGTTGAAGAACAATGTGGCGTAGCCGACCTGGGCCATCACGGAGCCCAGCCAGTAGCCCCAACCGGAGGTGAAGCCGATGAAATCACCTAAGCCGGCGCGGACATAGGAGTACACACCGGAGTCGAGGTGCGGCTTGCGGTGCGCCAGGATTTGGAAGACGAAGGCGACGGAGAGCATGCCCACGCCGGCGATGAGCCAGCCGATGAGCATGGCGCCCGGGCCGGCGACGGAGGCGATGTTTTGCGGGAGAGAGAAGATACCCGCGCCCACCGTGGAACCGATGATGAGCGCGACAAGCGTCCACAGCGTCACGGAGTGCGTGCGCGGCGATTCGGTGAGATTGGAAGTGGTCATTGGTTAAAAATACCCCTTAAGGCGGGCTTTTGTGCAACTGCAGCGAAAGCTCATGGAACCCGGGACCTATACTCGTTGCTTATGACTGTCCTGTTGTTAGATCCGCGCTGGCCCACCCTAATCCCTCTGGAGGCCGTTGGAAAACTGCAGGGACCTGTTGTTTTTACCGATGAAGTACCGGTGAAGGTGCGGTGGAATTTCGACCAGCTCCTGTGCGGTGAGGATCCGGCAGGCCACGGTGTTGTGGTGAGCACAGATCCGTCCCACCCGCAGGTGCGCGCGCTTATCGACGCCCACGCGGAGCTCATCCTTGCCCCCTCCCTGGAGGAGCCGATGTGGCAGGCGCGCGAGGTGATGACGCGGGCCCGGCGCATCGGGGAGTGGGAGCGCGATCAAACCCATGAGAGCTTGCTGCCGTATCTGGAGGAAGAGTCCGCGGAGTTCGCCGAGGCGGTGCGGGAGCGCGCCTCTGAGGCCGAGCTGCTCAAGGAACTCGGTGATGTTTTCTTACAAGTCCTTTTCCATGCCGAGATAGCGGCGCGCCGCGGAGCTTTTAGCCTCGATGACGTCGCCATGTCCTTCGTCAACAAAATGCGCTCCCGCGCGCCCTACCTTTTTGACGGCACGGAGGACGTCGTGGAGGTAGAGGAGCAGGAGCGCCTGTGGGCCGAAGGTAAGGCCCGAGAAAAGGACTAGCCCTTCTGGATGATGGAGGACAGCAGAGGAGCGTAGTCGGTGAGCGTGGAGGACAGGCCAGTGCCGCCGGTGACGATGGTGTCTTCCTTAACGATCTTGCACTCGAGGGCACGGTCAGCGGTCTGGCCGGAGTACTTCACAGCGGCGAGGGCCAGCGGGCCGAGTTCCTCGGTGTTGCCCAGAGCCATGAGGTTCTTTGATAGCTGGTTGCGGGTGGTGTCCGGGCCGAGCAGCTCGCCCTCGGTCGTCTGATCGATCAGCGTCAGGGTGCTGCGGAGGGTGTTGCAGTCAGCATTCTGGATGCCCTGGGAAAGGAAGCCGCCCAACTCCTCGAGGGATGCGGCGGACGCGGTGGCGGGCACGACAGCACCCAGGGTGACAACAGCGGCAGCAGTGGCAGCGATACGACGGATGAACATGGAACTCCTTGAGATTGAAGAAAGGGCGTTGAAAGAACGTGCAGGACCGGCGTAGGCGCGGCGGACCGTTCATCGGTGCAGTGTAGCGCACAATGTTACGCATGGGAATACTTTGACATAATTACTCGAAATATTTTTGCTTAGCTAGGTTCCTTTCGTCGCCAAGCGGCGCCCTCTGTGTCGGTCTAACCCACACGTGAAACCGTCTGTAGTATTCACCTTTATGACACAGGGGCTACGGAGGATTGGGGGCTGTGGCCTCGGCATTGTCTTGGCCATCATTCTGATCATTTCCCTGGTGGCGTGGAGTCTTTCCTTCCTTGATAAGCCTTCCCCGTTCCGGCAGCTGTCCCCCGTTCCGGAGGATCTTCCACCCGTCGGTGGGGCAGAGGTGCCCAATATTGACGTCGAAGCGCCAGGGCGCACCGCGGACAAATTGACGTGGTGGTCTGATCAGCTGGCCGACGCCACCAGCATCCCCGCCCAAGCTTTGCGGGCCTATGGAAACGCCGAATTGATCGCGCGGCAGTCGTGGCCGAACTGCAATCTGCGCTGGAATACCCTCGCCGGGATTGGCTGGGTGGAAACCCGTCACGGGACCTATAACGGCAATATCTTCCACCGTTCTTCACTCGATGAGAACGGTCACCCCGAGCCGCCCATCGTGGGTATCCCTCTCGACGGTACGAACAACACCACCCACGTTCCGGACAGCGATGGCGGCGTGTTTGATGGCGATACTGAGTTTGATCGGGCGGTAGGCCCCATGCAATTCATCCCGTCTTCGTGGGAGCATTTTGGTCGCGACGCCAACGGTGATGGCGTAGCCGATCCAAATCAAATCGATGATGCCGCGCTGGGTGCTGCCGCCTTGTTGTGTTTCGGGGATAGGGACCTTTCGACGCCGGAAGCTGGCGCTCAGCCATCCTCAATTACAACCAATCCGAGGATTACCTGCGTAAAGTGGCCGCTGCGGCGAATTCCTATGCCATCGAACAGCCTGCGACGTCCTAGCGCCTTTCTAGATCTTTATCACGTTGTCCGTTTCCGCCCGACACGTTCCGAAGTTTTCTGGAACAATTGGCTGCAGGTGGTTTGGGAGCCCCTCCCAGAACACGAACCCAAGATCAATTTGGCTCTATAGGAGTGAAAGCAGCATGGCTGACATCATCCACGTAATGGCACGCGAAATTCTTGATTCCCGCGGCAACCCCACCGTTGAGGCTGAAGTATTCCTCGACGATGGAGCACGCGGTGTGGCCGGCGTTCCGTCTGGCGCTTCCACCGGTGTTCACGAGGCTCACGAGTTGCGTGACGGGGGTGACCGCTACTTGGGCAAGGGTGTTCTCAAGGCAGTTGAAAACGTCAACGAAGAGATTGCTGATGAACTTGCCGGCTTTGAGGCCGATGACCAGCGCCTGATCGACCAGGCCCTCATCAAGCTGGACGGTACTGATAACAAGTCCCGCCTCGGCGCCAACGCCATCCTGGGCGTCTCCATTGCCGCTGCCAAGCTGCTGCCGAGTCTGCTGGCCTGCCGCTCTACCGCTACGTCGGTGGCCCGAACGCTCACGTCCTGCCCGTTCCGATGATGAATATTCTCAACGGTGGCTCCCACGCTGATTCCGGCGTGGATGTCCAGGAGTTCATGATTGCTCCGATCGGCGCAGAGTCCTTCTCCGAGGCGCTGCGCCAGGGTACCGAGGTCTACCACGCCCTCAAGAACGTCATCAAGGACAAGGGACTGTCCACCGGTCTGGGCGACGAGGGCGGCTTCGCCCCGTCCGTCGAGTCCACCAAGGCTGCACTCGACCTCATCGTTGACGCAATCAAGAAGGCCGGTCTGAAGCCGGGCGAGGACATCGCCCTGGCACTCGACGTTGCTTCCTCCGAGTTCTTTAAGGATGGCAAGTACCACTTCGAGGGCGGCGAGCACACCGCTGAGGAGATGGCCAAGGTCTACGAGGATCTCGTTGCCAACTACCCGATTGTGTCCATCGAGGACCCGCTGCAGGAAGATGACTGGGAGGCTACACCAAGCTCACCGCAGCCATCGGTGACAAGGTCCAGATCGTGGGCGATGACTTCTTCGTCACCAACCCGGCCCGCCTCCAGGAGGGCATCGAGAAAAAGGCAGCCAACGCACTGCTGGTGAAGGTTAACCAGATCGGCACCCTGACCGAGACCTTCGACGCCGTCGAGCTGGCTCACCGCAACGGCTACCGCACCATGATGTCCCACCGTTCCGGCGAGACCGAGGACACCACCATTGCTGACCTCGCGGTTGCCCTCAACTGCGGCCAGATCAAGACCGGTGCCCCGGCACGTTCTGAGCGCGTGGCCAAGTACAACCAGCTGCTGCGCATCGAGCAGGAGCTCAGCGACGCAGCCGTCTACGCCGGCCGCTCCGCATTCCCGCGCTTCCAGGGCTAATTTCTAGGAATAGCCGGGAACCGGCCACTCGCTGAGATAGCGTCGAAGCGAAAGGTGTCACAGGAAACTGTGGCACCTTTTTTCGTCGGGGTGGCCTCCATAGCGCTGTGGCGCATGTTATTTCTGAGACACGACGCGCGCCGCGCACCACCTGGGCTGTAGCGGGATACAATGACTTCCCGATGGCACGCACTACTTCTTCCCGCACGAAGCGCCGGAACACCGTTCCGGTCCAGACGCGTGCCCGCGATGCGCAGCGCACCAAGCCGAAAAAAAATCCGGCCCAGCCTAAGGGGCTCGACATTCTGGGAGTGGGCGTCATTATCGCCGTCGTGCTCGTAGTCCTCTTATCCATAGCCGTTCCGCTGCGCAATTACTACCACGGTCAGTCGGAGATAGCGCGCCTGGAAAGCTCCATCGCCGCCAAACAGGAGCAGAAAGAAAACCTCCTCACCGAGATTGATAAATACCGTTCGGAGGAATACGTCAAACAAGAAGCACGCCGCCGCTTCGGTGTGATGGATGAAGGAGAAACCGCGTTCCGCATCATGGATCCGCGGATGGACTCAGGCGAAACGGTGACCTCGGAACGCCGCGAGGACGTCGACGAGCGCGCGTGGTACACGGTGCTGTGGGATTCGGTGTCACAGGATGCTGAGACCCCACCGGACACTGAAACCCCACCGGAAGCGGAGAACCCGCCGGAAGACTCAGTCGAAGCTCCTGCTGAATAGGACGCACCCGCGCCTCCGTGTCACAATGGTTCCTATGACCGTGACCGATGCTGATCTTGAAGTCGTCCGCGAACAATTGGGCCGCACCCCGCGCGGCGTCGTGGACATTGCTTACCGCACCCCCGACGGAGCCCCTGCCGTGATTAAGACCGCGCCTAAGCTTCCCGACGGCACTCCGTTTCCTACCCTCTATTACCTCACTGATCCGCGCCTGACCGCTGAGGCGTCGCGCCTTGAAGTTGCCCACGTCATGAAATGGATGGAGCAGCGTCTCGCGGCGGATGAGGACTTGCAGAAGGACTACCAGGCAGCGCACGAACACTACCTGGAAACCCGCAATGCCATGGAGGACTTGGGCACTGATTTTTCCGGTGGCGGCATGCCTGAGCGCGTTAAGTGCCTCCACGTGCTTATTGCTTATGCCTTGGCAGAAGGCCCGGGCCGGGTGCGCTTTGGCACCGAGGCCGTCGCGATGGCTGCAGAACACGGTAAACTCCGGGGAAGCGCCATCCCGGAGGATTGGCCCACCGTGGGGGACCTGGGCATTGATATGACCCAGTTTGATTTTTCTAACGCCGGTTAAGAGAAAGGCTAGCCTTATGACTCGCGTCGCTGCTGTCGACTGCGGAACCAACTCCATCCGCCTGCTCATCAGTGAGATCCAAGAGGATGGCAAGATTCGGGATATCTCCCGCACGATGGAGATCGTCCGCCTCGGACAGGGCGTCGACGCCACCGGTGAATTCGAGCCGGAAGCACTCGCACGGACTCGTGCGGCCCTCGAAGAATACGTCAAGCAGATGAAGTTTGAGAAGGTTGAGCGCGTGCGGATGGTGGCAACCTCGGCAACGCGTGATGCCAAAAACCACCGCGAGTTCTTCGATATGACCGAGGAGCTTCTTAGTCAGGTCCAGCCGGGTGCCCGCGCGGAGATCATTTCCGGGGAGGAGGAAGCACTGCTGTCCTTCACCGGTGCGGTGGGGGACCTGCGCTCTGAGAAGGGGCCCTACTGTGTCATCGACTTGGGCGGCGGTTCGACGGAGTTCGTCGTTGGGACAATCGACGGCGAGATTCTCGGCTCCCACTCTGCGCAGATGGGGTGCGTGCGACTCACTGAGCGCATGATGCGCAACGATCCGCCTACCGAAGCAGAAATAGAGATCGCTACTGATTACGTCGCTGAACGCATGGCTGAAGTGGAAAAGATCGTGCCCATCGACAAGGCCCAAACCTTTGTCGGCTGCGCCGGTACCTTCACGACGCTCTCGGCGCTGGCGCAGGGCATGGAACGCTACGATGCTGACTCCATCCACGGATCCGAGCTGCGCTTCGACGCCCTGCGGGTGCTCACTCGACAGATGATCGGTTTGTCCTCGGACGTGAGGGCCCTCAACCCCGTCATCCACCCGGGCCGCGCCGATGTCATCGGCGGCGGCTGCGTGGCCGTGGAGGGCATCATGACGATGATTGAGCGCAACAGTGATGCCCGTTCCTTCTTCATCAGTGAGAAGGACATCCTCGATGGCATCATTAGCGGCCTCGTCGCAAACTAAGCGAACTAGGCCGGTACCGTCCCGCGGACCGGCACAGTTCTACGGTTGCCGACCCTATTTTCGGCATGTGTCCACCCGTGCCCTAAGATAAGTGGGCACGGTTTGGCCCCCATAGCCCAATCGGCAGAGGCAGTCGACTTAAAATCGATTCAGTGTGGGTTCGAGTCCCACTGGGGGCACCATGACCAGCGGAAATGCTGGAAAAATTGGAGCAAAAAGTGAAAACCCTCTAAAAACCCTCTAAAAAATCGCTAGACAACACAGTTTTGCTGGAACTGTGTCTCTGACTCACAAGCCCCTAGCGGTACCGCCCCTGCATTCGGGCCGTGCTTTCAGCGTCGGGATCGGTTGTTGTGATGCGGGGTTTGTCTACTGATAGATGGAGCCGTCTGGGTCGGCAGCTCGGACTATATCTTCTACTGCGGAGCACAGGTCTGGGTCATCAATGTATCCGTCTTGGCAGCCGTGGTAAGTCTGGATTTCGCCCGAGGTTGGGTTACGGGCGCCATTATCTGCAGTGCCGTATCCACATGTTGCCGCCGGGCCGACGCATTCCTCAGTTTCTTCTAGTCCGGCCTGGCCCTCATTTTCGAGGTACTGCTCGCCGCCTCGGGTGTCGAAACACCATTGAGAGTAAGAGACTGTGCCATCTGACCATCGTGCTGGGCCAGGGGTGCCCTCAAGGCATTCCACGACGGTGGGTTCCGCGGGTACTTGTTCTACTGCTACAGGAGCGTCGGATGCGGGAAGTTCTGGGTCAGGTTGTGCCTCTTCCACGTGGGACTCTGGTTCCGTGGATGTGGAGGCGTCTGCGGGGGAGGTACTGGACGGGCTTGTGCTTGGTGGCGCCTCGTCGGGCCCAGTTTCGTTGTTGCTAGTACTCGTTGGGCTTGGTTCAGGTGCGGGCCCGGTGCTGCAACTGCCGAGGGCAAAAGCAATAGCAGCAACCGCAAGGCTAAATTTCTTCATGCTGCTTGCCGCCTTCCATTGAAGTGATAGTGAATGAAAAGAACCCTAGCCTCTTCGTAGCGTCCTTGGACGAGGAGCGGGGAGAAGACCTCACAGTCCTTAGCCAAGGACACAGTGTGCTACCGCAGTGCAGCGGTGCTTCCCGACGTTTCGTTGGCACGTGTGGACAATTTTGCGAATTTTGGGATTTTTGGGAACTTCCTAGCAATGGGGCACGTTGATCCCAGTGAAATGACAAACACGGCACCCCCTCCGGGGCTGCTTTTAGAGAAAGACTGTGAAAGGAATCGGGATTCGCGTGCGTTCTAGTAACCCCGTGATGAGTTCCCTCTCGTCCAGCCAAAGCCAGACCCAGGGTAATCCCTACGGGCAGAGTGACAATCCATTCAGCCAAGAAAACCGCAGCGCTGATCGTCCGCTGACGGTTGATGATGTCGTGACCAAGACTGGCATCACCTTGGGCGTCATTATCGTTATGGCCGTACTCAACTTCGCTATTGGTGAGTTGATCAACCCGGGCATCTCAATGATTCTTACCTTGGTTGGTGCGCTGGGCGGTTTCGTTACTGTTCTGGTCTCAACGTTTGGTAAGAAGTTCGGATCTGCTGCGGTGACGTTGATCTACGCAGTGTTTGAAGGCCTTTTCGTGGGCGGATTCTCGCTCATGTTTGCCGGCGTATCCTTCGGTAACTCCGATGGTATGGCGCTTATCGGCCAGGCCATCATGGGCACCGTTGGCGTATTTATCGGCATGCTGATGGTCTACAAGACCGGTGCAGTCAAGGTCACCCCGAAGTTCAACAAGATCATGTTCGGCCTCATCGCCGGCGTGGCTGTGATGGCGCTGGGCAACTTGCTGGGTGCCATCTTCTTCGGCTTTAACCCGCTGCGTGATGGCGGCATGCTCGCCATCATCTTCTCCCTCGTCTGCATCGTGCTGGCGTCCCTGTCCTTCATGACGGACTTCGATCAGGCTGACCGTCTCATCCGCCAGGGCGCTCCGGCTCAGTATGCTTGGGGCATCGCTCTCGGCTTGGCTGTGACCCTGGTCTGGCTCTACACCGAGATTCTCCGTCTGCTGAGCTACTTCAGGGACTAGCCTCGGCACCGCCTTTAAGAACCGGCGCCGCACCCACAACGACTTCTGGGTGCCGGCCGCCGGTTTTCTATGTCCAGTTCGCTTGCAACTACAACCCCCGTGGGGAAGCAAGGCGCTCAGTGCTGCGCGATAGGTGGCGATGTCCTAGGCATGAGAAGAGTGCCTTCCCCATTGTTAGTACACGTGTGCCAGGGGTCTTGCGATTATTTGTGTGCCTCAATTGGCAATTTCTCACCTTGCCAGGCGGGGCGCGAAGAGAAAGAAACAAGCCTTGCAAAAAGTGCAAATCGGCGAGAAGATGCCGTTGTCTTGGGAGAAATGTTCGATCACCCAAGTCGGAAAAACGGATGGAGAATCCCGTCCACGGTGTTCCGGAGTGAACTTTGGCAGCAGTACGGCGTGTGGCCTGGATTCACTTTCTACGACTGGTTGCCACCCTTCTCCATGGAAGTTATACAAGGTCATAGGTGGTTTTATGGACACTTGCGTGGATGAATCTGGTACTTACTTCCGAAACGCGTGATGGGGTCGTGCCTGCAGGGTGAAAAACGACAATCGAATGTTAACAGTGTTGTAATTAGGGGGCACCTGCATGGTCATAATCGGCAGCGCAGGCACAAGAGTCTCACGGCGCGCACTCACAATTTTTACAGGCGACGACCAGCACCTATTTATGAACCTTTTATTACTCGCATCTAATACATCATTATTTGCAACCCATTGAAAATGGACTATGTGGGGTTGGCGCGACATATTGCGCATTCTCGTGCATTCTGGTCGCAGAAGCCGCTCGCTGAGCTTGGCTCTGGCGAAGGGCTTCTGATAGTCAGAAAAGTTGGTTGAAGGGAAACCATGAAGCGAATCGGGGGCCTTGCGTTGGTGGCGGTTTGTATAGGGGTGCTTTCAAACTGCGCAGCTCCGCTGGGCCTTAGTGCTCGCGACAATGGTAAAAACTCGGGGGGCTTTAGCAACTTTTCTGGCGACATGTCCGGCGGTGGCTCAGTGGACTCGGGGGTCGCTGAAGCCACCGCCACGAAGGTGCGAGAGTCTCAAGCTTCAAGCAGTGAGTCTCGTGCGGGCGGTGGGGTACTACCGCCACTTGGTGAATTTGATCGTACGGAGCCTGGCTTCCAGGTGTTTGATCCATGTTTAGAAATACCCGGCGAGACTTTTTCGGAGTTGAAGCTGCAGATGACTTCGGAGCCGGAAAAGGAGTCAGGGTACAGGACCTGCTTCTTCTCAAAGGACTTGGGTAATGGAAGGGAGGCCGCCATTGCTTTGGCAGCGCAGCATGAAGGAATGGACCGTATTCGTGAGCTCTATCCTGAGGCGTATTTCGGCCCGGACAATGCTCAAGAAGGCATCTATACGGTAGAGGACACATTTATTAAGGGTGCGACTTGCACCTCTTACGTCGAGACAACTCGGGGTGTCATTTCGGTTGCATGGACCGAACTGCGAGCTGATGTCTCTATGCAGGAAAAATGTGAACAATCGAGAAAATTATTGTTAGAACTATTTTGAATTAAGGGGCTCGGGGAAATGATCATCAATCAGAATGCACTAGCTCAAGAAGTAGCGCGTGTAGCAGATTTGGGAATGAAGGTTGAGAATGCGTCTGGCAGGGCACATAGCCCCCTTGACGGAGGATTCTCTCCAGTTACTGGCTTAAGCGAAGTCGGCGCAATCCACCAACGCGTGCTGGCAACGGACCCGGGGTCGGCGCGTAATTCTTTGGAAGGGTTTAGAGGACAGGTTTCTTGGCTTGGGGAGGCGCTCCAGACCGAGCTCGCCGGCTTCGAATCACAGGATGAACTCAACAGCAGAGGGCTGGATGTCGCAGACGCCGGTGGCGGGGGCGCGGCGGAGGCGATGCCGATCGTGTCGCAACCAGATCCGGGATATAGCCCATTTGGGTTTACGGTTCCGATCGTTGACACCGGTGCATCAATCATGGGACTGGCATCCAACTTGTTCAGCACCCGTTTCTGGGATGTCTCGGAAGCGAATGCGCGGTGGGGAGCCTTGAGTGGAGAAGTCGCCGATATCGTAGCGGGGCTGGAAAACTCGGACCGCGTCGTTGGAGGAGGAGAATGATAGCGAAGCCACCACGCGAGCGGCCCAGAAGATTCGTGAAGTTGCGAAGGCGGGCACACACTTCATTGCCAATGCCGAGGTCATGCAACAAAAGCTGTTCGGCTTCCAAGCGCAGCTAATGAATGTGCAGCCAGAGGCAATCGCCTTGGCCTTCGAGGTAGCAGCAATTCCAGATCCCGTCGCACGCGAGGCCGCAGAACAGGCGGCGTTGGGATATATGCAGGGCGTGCTTCAACAGCAGGTTATTGCCGCCATGCCCTATCAGCACGCGCTCATGGATGCGGCACCACCCAGCGGTGGTGGGGATGTCAGTACCCAATTCGGCGCGGTCGCAGGTGATGGATCCCGCTACACCACGGAAGGCGTTGCCTGGCCGCAGCAGATTGCTGAGGCGATGGAAAGCGGCGCCGTCGGGCCAGGTTCCTTCGGCGTTGCAGACGGTGAAATCCAGGGGCTTGAAAGCGTTGGGATGGATGCTGGTGACATCGCGAAGTTTCATAGCGCATTGCATGATCGTGGACGCACGATCCTCAGCGAGTTGGGTTTCGGAGATTCGTTGGCACCCGTTAGTGCGGCGGACGTGAACACGTCGGCCGCGAGCGCAGGCGTAGGAACACTGAACCCGTCTCATGCTGGTGTTCCGGGGACGTCGGCAACTCAGATTGGTGCGCCGAACATTGGCGCTGGTCTGAGTGGACTAGGAGGCCTAGGCAGCGGTGCCGGTGGGCAGGGACTTGGCGCCGTTGGCCTTGCGAATGCGCGCGGCAACGCGCTACCTGGGGGTGTTGCCGGACTCAGCGGCCGGGGGCTGGGCCGGTTACCGGAGATGTCGGCGAATCCGACGACTGCAGCGGCGGGGCTAGGCGGCTTCGGTACTGCGCCCAGCGGACCGCAGACGGGTACGCACCCGGTTATCGGTGGCCTTCCCGGGGCCGTAGCGGGGAGTGGACTGCAGAGGGACGGAAGGGCGTCGCTAAGCGCAGGCAGTATGGCCGGAGGAGGAGTGATCGGTGGCGCTGGTGGAGTTGGCGGCGTCGGCGCCGGCAGCGCCGGTGGTATTGGTAACGCTGGCGGTACAAATAGTGTCGTAGGTGCCGCTGGGGGAGCAGGCGCCGCAAAGGCTGGCGGCGGACAAACCCGCGGCGCGGGTATGCGGATGATGCCCATGATGGGCGGAGCAGCCCGCGGCGGTGAAAGCGAAAAGAGGATCAAATCCGTCACCACGCAGGTTGAACGCGATCCGAACCGCCGAGATCTCCTCGGTGAAGCGCCCGCGGTGCTGCCCGGAGTCATCGGCGAGTGGGCCCGGGAAGAAAACTAGGGGCCGTGGGTGAGGGATATTCTCTCATAACCTCATAACGCGAAAAGCGGCGCCCGAATAACGGGACGCCGCTTTCGCTTTAAGCTGACGGTGAGCCTACTGCTGAACCGGAGCAGTGGTGTACTCGGCCGGAGCAACCTCAGTCTCAGCCGTGGCTTCAGTCTCAGCCGTTGCTGCGGTGGACTCGGATGCACCAGCACCCGGCGCCTCACCGGTGAAGGTGGCACCGGTGTCGACCTTCTCAGTGGAATCCTGCTCGCTCGGCGGGTGGCAAGCAGCCAGGGTGAGTCCAGCGGAGACAACCAGACCAGCGGCAGCGAAACGAGTGAACTTCTTCATGTGATAAAACTCTTTCTCAGAAAAACGATGACCTAAGAGCAGTATAAATTAGGACTTGCGCGGAGTTGCGGCCTTTGCGGAATCATAAGGTGCCGCGGAGACCACGGTCACCGACAAGGTCTTGCCGTTCGGCGCGGTGTACTCGCGGGTTTCGCCCTCAGCAGCACCCAGGAGGGCAGCACCCAGCGGGGACTGCTCGGAGTAGGTCTCCAGATCCTTGTTATCCGATGCCGCAGCGCGGGTACCGATAAGGAAGGTCTCGCGGTCTTCCTTGTCACCGTTGTAGTAGACATGGACGACAGAACCGATGTGGGCAACGCCTTCCTGGACGGCGGTGCGCTCGGTGGTGGAGTTAGCCAGAACCTCGGAGATCTGCTTGATGCGGGCCTCTTCCTGGTCCTGCATTTCGCGGGCGGCGTCGTAACCCGCGTTCTCCTTCAAGTCACCTTCCTCGCGGCGCTCATTAATCTCGGCGGCGACGACCGGGCGGTGGTCGATGAGGGCCTGCAGCTCGGCCTCGAGCTTGGCCTTGGTTTCCGGGGTGATGTACTGCTTCTGCTGCTCAGCCATAGTGCAACCTTCCGTTGACGGTTCCTGATGAACGGTTTTATTTCTTAAAGACTGGGCCTAAAAGCGCAGGTGGCGCGGCCCATTCAGAACGCTCAACATACTAGCATAGCTGGGCTTTTACTCGGCGTTTGCCTCACCCGCAGAATCCATGGTGCTGATATCGAGGTAGGAGGGGATATTTCCGGAGCAGCCGTAGACGCCACCGGCGACGGCAGGGTGATTGGTAGGGATGTCCACGGCGACGCGCTGGGCGGCTTCGCCGCCAGCCGGCACGGCAATTTCGCGGCGGCCCACCTCTGCCTTGGAATAGTCAAAAGCCTGCACGATGCAATAGGCAGGCTCCTCCACGCGGTTGCGGGTGATGTCTACCCACACGCGGGCGGTATCGTCGGAAAGAATCTCGTGGGTGACATAGGAGATGTCCGCGTTAATTTTCTGTTGGCTGCGCACGTACTGCACGCCAAAGACGACGGCCGCCACCAGCATGCCCAGGAAAATCAGGACTAGGGCCCGATTGGTCCAGGATTTCCCCGTGCGAGCAGAGGAGGACGAGGAACCGTAGCGAGACCGTGCGCGTGCGGAGCGAGAAGCAGGTTGGGCGTCAGACATGAGTCTGATTCTATCCAACGGTCGCTACGAAGTTACTATCCACTAGACTGGGCCTCTGTTTAAAGAAGCGATGTAGGGAGATGTATCACCCAGTGAGCACAAAGCGCCTTTTGGCTATTCACGCGCACCCTGACGATGAATCCTCGAAGGGTGCTGCGACGACCGCGAAGTATGCCGCGGAGGGAGCGGAAGTCCTCGTCGTGACCTGCACCGGCGGTGAGCGGGGGGATATCATCAACCCAGCCATGGACCGTCCCGGCGTCCTCGAGAACATGGGCAGTATTCGTCGTGAAGAAATGGCGAAGGCCGCCGCCGCCTTGGGAGTACAGCACCGGTGGCTCGGGCACGTGGACTCGGGCCTTCCGGGTAATCCGCTGGCCCCCAATATCAAGGACCTGCTGCCTGAGGGCTGCTTTGCTCTCAAAGAAGATGATGATGTGGCCCAAGAACTCGTGGAGATCATTCGGGAGTTCCGCCCCCAAGTCATCATTACTTATGACGAAAACGGCGGCTACCCGCACCCGGATCACCTCATGGTCTACCGTGCTTCTATGTTGGCGTGGGAGAAGGCGGGCGATGCCGCCTACCACCCAGAATTGGGAGAGCCGTGGGAGCCGCAGAAGCTCTACTACACGCACGGTTTCGTGTACCAGAGAATGAAGATCTTTCACGACCTCCTGGTAGAAGAGGGAAAGATTAGCCCCTATGAGCCGATGTTGGCGCGCTGGGACACCGCTTTTGGTGACATCATGGCGCGCGTGACCACGCAGGTAGAGTGCGCGGATTACTTCCAAAACCGGGAGGACGCCCTGCGCGCGCACGCCACCCAAATCGATCCGGCTGGTGCTTTCCTCGCTACGCCCGTCGCCGTGCAGCAGGAGCATTGGCCAACGGAGGAGTTCGAGTTGGCCAAGACCCGTGTCTCGTCCTCACTGCCAGAGGACGACCTATTTGCGGGAATCCCGGAAGTAGGGGAATCTTAAAGTATGAACGCTTTGTACTTCGCGGCGCATGACGTCGCCCTGCTCGCCCAAGGGAGCCAAAGCGGGCCGGTGGGACCGGAGTTCGGTAAGGCCTCGCCCATTGGTTTGCTGATCCTCGTTCTCATGGGAGTGGCCGTCCTTTTTGCAGGCTGGAACTTTCACCGCCGCTATTCGCGCTTCCGCCGCCGCACCATGTTCGCGCAGGATCATGGCATCGATCCTTTTGATGATGAGGCGGTCGATGCGGCAATGAAGGAAGCCGGCATCCTCGATAACAGCAAGAAGTCCATCTTTTAACGCAGAGGACGTTTCCCCACCGTGAAGTTCCTAAGCCAGCTCCTATACCCCCTGTATGAGGCGCGCCTAACGCGTGAGATTAAAAACAAACCGCAACCACGCCACGTGGCAATCATGGCGGATGGCAATCGCCGCTGGGCGCGCGAGGCGGGCTTTACGGATATCAGCCACGGCCACCGGCAAGGCGCGCGGAAGATCAGTGAGATGATTTCGTGGTGCCAGGGCACCGACATTGAAGTCGTCACTATCTACTTGCTGTCGACGGAAAACTTGAAGCGCAGCGAGCAGGAAGTGCAGCTGCTCTTCGACATCATCTCGGATGTCGTCACGCACCTCTCCCAGGGTGACTTGGACTGTCAGATCCGTCTCGTCGGGCACTTAGATCTGCTCCCCGAACAGGTCACAGCCAAGATGCAGAGTGCGGCTGAGGCTACCGAGGATCACCAAGGCGTCATCGTCAATATCGCGGTGGGCTACGGCGGGCGCCAAGAAATTGTGGATGCCGTGCAGAACCTGATCCGCAGTGAAGCACGCAAGGGGCTGAGCGCTGAAGAAATCGCGGAGAACGTGACTGCGGAGGCCATCACGGGCAACCTGTACACCAAAGGGTTGCCGGACCCCGACCTCGTCATCCGCACTTCCGGTGAGCAGCGGCTGTCCGGGTTCCTTCTGTGGCAGGCAGCCTATTCCGAGATTTGGTTCACGGATACCTACTGGCCAGCATTTCGCCGGGTGGATTTCCTGCGCGCCTTGCGCGACTATTCTCAGCGCTCGCGCCGCTTTGGGCGCTAGCCGGGTGACGCCGCCTAGAGCTTGCGCATCCTGACCTGTTCCACCAAATGGTGTGAGCCTTTGCGCAGAACCAGGGAAGCGCGCACCCGGGTGGGCAAAATATTCTCAATGAGGTTGGGCAGGTTGATGGACTGCCAGATCTCACGTGCCTGCGCGTAGGCTTCCTCATCCGTCATGTCCGCGAAGGAAGCGAAGTGCGCGCCCGGCTCGCGGAAGGCAGTGTGCCGGAGTTTGAGGAAGCGGTCGATGTACCACTTCTCAATGTCGTCCACGCGGGCATCGACGTAGACAGAGAAGTCAAAGAGATCCGACACCATGAGGGTTGGCCCGGTCTGCAGGACGTTGAGGCCTTCCAGGATGAGGATGTCCGGTTGCCGGACCTCTTGGAATTCATCGGGGACGATGTCATAGGACACGTGCGAATACAGCGGTGCGGTAACCAGTGGTTTGCCGGATTTAACGTCGGTAACAAATCGCATGAGCGCGCGGCGGTCATAAGACTCCGGATAGCCCTTGCGCTGCATTAGCCCATGCTCTTTGAGGTAGGCGGTGGGGTAGAGGAAACCATCGGTGGTGACGAGGTCGACCTTCGGGTGGGAATCCCAGCGTTCCAAGAGCACTTGGAGCAAGCGCGCCGTCGTCGATTTACCCACGGCGACGGAGCCGGCGACGCCGATGACGAAAGGCACGTGCGTCGGTGGGTTACCCAAAAAGGCCTCGGTGGCGGCGGTGAGTTTCTGGCGGGCCTCCACCTGCATGTGAATGAGACGGGATAGCGGCAGATAGACTTCAGCCACCTCGGTGAGATCGATGCGGTCACCAATACCACGGAGTTTTTCCACCTCGGTGGCCGTCAACACCTGTGGCATGGATTTACGCAGGGCACGCCACGTATCGCGGTCAAAATCGAGGTACGGGCTCGCATCGGTCATTCGCGCCATGCCGACTATTGTCGCACTGCATCCGGCGCCTCGTGCAATTGCCCCGAATGAAAAGATTCTTAGAGGCCCCCGCGCGGGGGATAGGGGCGTTAGGATGTAGAACTAGCTTCGGCGATTTCTAAAGTCGGTGGTGTTGTGCTGCGAGCGGGCGCCGCTGGCTATCTTGACCATCTGTAGGAAGGGACACCACGCTTTCATGACGACTACGAACAATTCAGACGTGCGCTACCAGGAGATGCGCGATCTTGACCCCGAGGTCTTCGATGCTATTTCCGGTGAGATTGCTCGTCAGCGCGATACCCTCGAGATGATTGCTTCGGAGAACTTCGTCCCCCGCGCCGTTCTGCAGGCGCAGGGTTCTGTTCTCACCAACAAGTACGCAGAGGGCTACCCGGGGCGCCGCTACTACGGCGGCTGCGAGCACGTTGATGTCGTGGAGGACCTGGCTCGCGATCGTGCCAAGCGCTTTTCGACGCCGAATTTGCCAACGTCCAGCCGCACTCCGGTGCTCAGGCCAACGCTGCGGTGCTGGCGTCGCTGATCCAGCCGGGTGACAAGATCATGGGCCTGTCCTTGGCTCATGGTGGTCACCTGACCCACGGTATGAAGCTGAACTTCTCCGGCAAGCTTTACGACGTTGCCGCGTATGAGGTCGACCCGGAGACCATGCGCCTCGACATGGACAAGGTCCGCGAGCAGGCTCTGGCTGAGAAGCCGCAGGTGATCATTGCTGGTTGGTCCGCCTACCCGCGGACCATCGACTTTGAGGCCTTCCGCTCCATCGCCGATGAGGTCGGCGCCTACCTGTGGACGGATATGGCGCACTTCGCGGGCCTCGTGGCCGCCGGTCTGCACCCCTCCCCGGTGCCGCACTCCGATGTTGTGTCTTCCACCGTGCACAAGACGCTTGGTGGCCCGCGCTCCGGAATTATCTTGGCCAAGCAGGACTTTGCCAAGAAGATCAATTCCAACGTCTTCCCGGGCCAGCAGGGTGGTCCGCTGATGCACGTCATCGCGGCAAAGGCTATTGCTCTCAAGATTGCGGCCACCGAGGAGTTCAAGGAGCGCCAGGAGCGCACCCTGGAGGGCGCTCGCATTCTGGCTGAGCGCCTGACCGCTGAGGATTGCACCAAGGCGGGCGTCGACGTCCTTACCGGCGGCACCGACGTGCACCTCGTCCTGGCGGATCTGCGCAACTCTGAGCTCGATGGCCAGCAGGCAGAGGACCTCCTCCACGAGGTCGGCATCACCGTGAACCGCAATGCAGTCCCGAACGATCCGCGCCCGCCGATGGTCACCTCCGGCCTGCGCATCGGCACCCCGGCCCTGGCCACCCGCGGCCTCGACGCGGCGGCCTTCACCGAGGTGGCCGATGTTATCGGTACCGCGCTAGCAAATGGTAAGAACGCGGACGTCGCCAAGCTGCGTGCCCGCGTGGAGAAGGTCGCCGCGGACTTCCCACTCTACGACGGCCTTGAGGACTGGAAGCTGGTCTAAGCTTTCTTGCGCTCCTCAGCGTGAGCTTTCCGGGCGGCCTCGAGCCACTCGGGCATTGCGCTGAGGAGCTCTTTGATTTCTGCGGTGGTGAGAGGGCGGTCCATGTCGTTCTTCTTCAGCGCGGTCACGGAAATGCCCAACTTCTGTGCCACCACCGGGCGCGGGTGCGGGCCCTCGCGGCGTAGGGTGGCCAGCCACTCCGGTGGGTTCTCCTGCAAGTCGCGCAATTGCGCGTGCGTTACTGCATTGGCTTGAAACTCCTCCGGGGCGGCCGGCAGGTAGATGCCCAGTTTTTTAGCTGCGGTTTGCGCGCGCATGGCGGTACCGGAAGGCTGCTGGGTTTCGTTGGCTGGGGTTTCATTATTCGGGGTATCAGTCACGCTCACCACGCTAGCAGCACCGTAGTATGAGGTGCATGCTCCGCCTTGTCTTTTGCACTGGTACAGAACCCGGTAAATGGTTTCGCCGCTACCGTGACTCGCATTCTCTCGAGTCCCTGGTGACCGCCGACGCCGATGATGCGATGGCGGCTCTTCTTGCCCAGGAAGCTGACCTTGCTCTGACCCGCCTGCCAGATCCGCGGATCGATGACAGCTTTCATGTGGTTCGGCTGTACGAGGAAGCGCCTGGGATCGCAGTTCCGAAGGATTCCGTGTACGCCGAGGTAGGGGAGGACATTACACCGGAGGATGTCGCCGAAGAGATCGTGAATTACCGGATTGCGCAGGATGGCAGCGTCGACGTCCCTGCCCTGCGTACCGCTCTCCAAGTTGTGGCAGCCAACGTGGGCGTGGCCATCGCACCTCGACCGCTGCTGAAGGTGCTCAGCAAGAAGCAAGTCGTGGCACTGGGCTTGGAGGATCCCACTGTTGCGCGCACGGAGATCGCTTTGGTGTGGCGCCGAGCAGACGATGGTGACGAGATTCAGGATTTCGTCGGCGTGGCGAAGGGAAGGACGCGGAATTCTTCCCGCAATGTTGCTGAGAAGCGCAGTGCCCGTGACAAAGCAAAGGCTAAACAAGCACGCAGAAAGTCGCAAGGAAAGTCTCACAAGGGCTCGATTTCCAAACCGTTATCGAAAAGATATAGGGGGTCTCAGCAGCGGAAACGTAGATAAGGAAGGCTCTTTGTTGTCAAATCATAGGTGCATCGGTGGCGGGGCGGCCGCGGCCGAGCCTACGGTGGACTTTGTTCTCAACAAAAGTACTTAGAACAGTGCTCAACAAAAGAGAAAGGTTTAGATAATGAAGAAGATGACTCGTCGTTTCGCTGCTGGTATCGCCGCTGCGACCCTTTCCCTGGGTGTCGTTGCCTGCTCCGATGCTGAGGACGCCGCTAAGGATGCTGGCGACGCTGCACAGTCCGCCGCGTCCGATGCTACCGATGCTGCCGGTTCCGCTGCTAATGAGGCTAAGGACTCCATGAAGGACTCCGAGTCCGCTGAGGCTTCCGATTCCGAGGGCGCTGACTCCTCTGAGGCGGAGTCTTCCGATTCGGGTTCCGCTGATTCTGAGGGTGCCGAGGGTGATAAGGAGAGCGTCTCCACCGCTAACGGTGATGTAGAGGTCCCTGCCGACTTTGCGCAGGCCATCAAGGACAAGGCCGCCGAGTGGGGCGATCCGGAGTCCATCGAGTCCACCGATGCCGGTAGCGTTGCTACCTTCGCCAAGGACAAGCTGCTGGCATTCAGCGAGGGAGATGGCTCCCAGCCGATCATCGGCAAGATCGCTGAGACTTGGACCGAGGAAGGCGGCTTGGACAGCAAGGTTGGTCTGCCGACCGCCCCGGAGAAGGCTGAGGGCAACGGCTGGGTACAGGAATTCGCCAACGGCACCATTTCCTGGATGCAGGGTGAGTCCGGCGAGTACGAGGCCACCATTAACTAAGAGGCTCACAATAGAGCCAGCTTTCTAAGAAATGCTCCGCACTGTAAAACCAGTGCGGAGCATTTCTTTGTGGTTTGTGAGGGAGCGAGCCGACTGGTGGGGATGGTGTGGCTCTGGGGATTGTCGTTTTAATACTGTTCATCTTGCACCCATGTAATTTCAACCTTTGCTCTCTAGCGTGGACGGTGTCCGGAGGTTCACAGGGACGTCCGGACAGTTCGAAAAACCACCAGCTTCACCATGCCCACCCAGGTCGTTGAGTTGGGGCGGGCATAACAAGGGAGAACCCTGCCGCTATGACCAATCCTTCCGTCCTGACCGAGCAGCCGCACGAGGCCGCTGTGGTTACCAAGACCTATGTCATCGATACCTCCGTCCTTCTCTCCGACCCTTGGGCGTTGCGTAAATTCGCAGAGCACGATGTGGTGCTGCCCATCGTCGTTATCTCTGAGTTGGAAGGAAAACGTCATCACCCGGAGCTTGGCTGGTTCGCCCGCCAAGCTCTTCGCTTTTTGGAGGACCTCCGCGCTACCTATGAGGCGCTGGATCAGCCTCTTCCCGTCAACGCCGCGGGCGGAACGCTGCGCGTGGAGCTGAATCACCAGGATCAGTCCTTGCTGCCAGCGGCCTTCCGTGGGCCGGAGGGAGACCACCGAATCCTGGCCTGCGCGCTCAACCTGCAGCACGAGGGCAAGGACACCGTCCTGGTGACCAAGGATGTTCCGCTGCGCGTTAAGGCGGGCGCCGTGGGCCTGCAGGCAGATGAGTACCACGCGCAGGACGTTGTGCTCACGGGATACACCGGTATGGCTACGGTGCAGACCACCGCGGAGGTCATCGATGAGCTCTATGGGGAAGGCGAGGTGCTTATCGACGGATCAGTGACCACCGCCGGCACCCGCGTCGAGGACCTTCCGGTGCACTGTGGCGTGACGCTGCAGGCAGGCGGGCAATCAGCGCTGGGCCGCATGACAGCCGAGGGCGCAGTGCGCTTGGTACGCGGTGATGCGAATGTCTTTGGTCTCCAGGGGCGCTCGGCTGAGCAGCGGGTAGCTTTGGATCTGCTGCTGGATCCTTCCGTGGGCATCATGTCCATTGGAGGCCGTGCAGGTACCGGTAAGTCTGCGTTGGCCTTGTGCGCCGGTCTAGAAGCTGTGCTGGAGCGTGGGGAACACCGCCGCATCGTGGTTTTCCGCCCGATGTATGCGGTGGGTGGGCAGTCCCTGGGATACCTGCCTGGCTCCGAGAGTGAGAAGATGAACCCGTGGGCGCAGGCGGTCTACGACACGTTGGAGGGTCTCGTATCGGAAAACGTCATGGATGAAGTCCAAGACCGAGGCCTCTTGGAAGTTCTCCCACTGACCCATATCCGCGGCCGCAGCCTGCACGATTCCTTCGTCATCGTCGATGAGGCCCAGTCGTTGGAGCGCAACGTGTTGCTGACTGTCTTGTCCCGTTTGGGCCGCGGATCGCGCGTGGTACTGACCCATGACGTGGCGCAGCGAGATAACCTGCGCGTGGGCCGGCACGACGGTGTGCAGGCAGTCATTGAAAAGCTCAAAGGGCATGAGCTCTTCGCTCACATCACGTTGCAGCGCTCTGAGCGCTCTGCCATTGCGGAACTTGTCACCGATTTGCTGGAAGGTGAGAACTAACTCGTTCGCGAATGGCGATCTTGTAGGGGTCTGCTTGGCATTGGTCGTGCGTGCTCAGTAATAATTGTCCTATGAGCGACAACGCGAAAGACAAGAAGAAGGATTTCCGCATCCGTCCATTCACTGCGGCGGACTACCCGCAAATGCGCGAAATCTACGAGCAGGGCCTCAACACCGGCCACGCTACCTACGAGACCCGGTCGCTGACCTTCGAGGAGTTTAAGAACGTCAAGATCATGTCGTCAGTCTTCGTTGCGGTGGAGGCGGACGATGACTCGAAGGTTCTCGGCTGGGTCTGCGCTGCGCAAGCGTCTACCCGCACCGTGTTCCACGGCGTGGTGGAGGATTCCATTTACCTGAGCAAAGAGGCCCAGGGCCGCGGTATTGGCGGCGCCTTGTTGGATCAGCTCATCGAGGTATGCCGTGACCTGCACAAGTGGGCCATCCACTCATGGATCTTCCCGGAGAACGAAGGTTCTGCCGGGCTGCACAAGTCCCGCGGCTTCGTCAAGGTGGGCACCTACTCCCACATGGCAAAGATGACCTACGGCGAGCTCGCCGGCCAGTGGCGCGATACCGATGTATACGAGTTGCTTCTGCCTAAGCCGGAGGAAAAGAAGGCAGCAGCCAACGAGAAGAGGAAGTAATTATCTCACTTTTCTAATATCAGGGCAGGAGTGGGGATAGAATAGAACCTGTTCTCATCCACTCTCTATCGAAGGCGAATCATGTCTTTCCGCACCTCTGTGCTTGCCCTTTCTACCGCCGTAGCCGTGTCGACCGGTGCTTTTGTAGCGCCCGTTGCCACGGCTGCTGAGTTTCCACCTGCTGGCTCCGTTCCTGTAGCAGAGCTCAACGTTAACTATCCCGATGGCGCTCTGGCATATGTCTTTGCCGAGCCGGTCATGCAATCCGACATTGACTTGGTTACCCGCCAAGTTCGTCAGCTGCGCGGCAAGGCTTGGGATGCGAATCTTCCCTTCGACGGTGCAACGCTGCAGCAGGCAGCTGCCGCTGCGGGCTATCACACCCGTGAAGAGTATATGAATGCGATTTCTTGGGATCGTGGCCTTGAGCACGCGGTTTTGCAGCGCGCTGCGGAGGAGAATTTGGATTTCAACCACGAGCGGCTCCCTGGGGTAGGGGCCTTTGGGGTCATCGATAATCTGTTGGCCGGAGAAAATCTCACCACGGCAGACATGCCGGGCGCTATTGCATCGTGGTCGACGGATAGCAACCAAGGCTCCAGTGAGTGGGAACAGCTTGTTCGTGCAAACGGACAAAGGAATCCACAGAATGGCCACTTCTACTCGATCATTGATCCCGTTCACGTAACTTTTGCTCAGGCACAGGTAGGAAAGGTCACCGCAGGCTTCTTCTCCAATCGCGATATGCCGGGTGAACCCGCTCGCATCACCGGCCGCCACGCATTCCCCATCGCTGTGCCGGAAAGTGCAGTCAATGATGCCGAACTGATGACGACTGGAGGCACCTCGGTGGGAAGCCAAGGCAGCCTGGGCTTGAGCATCGATGGATTCTGGGGAGCGAAGCTAGGGGTGCCGGTGGCGTCGCCAAGCTCAAGCGATCCTGAGGTTCTTAAAGTCAACGAGGACGGTACCTACGAGGCTAAGTCGGAGGGAACCGTGACCGTCACCTTTAACACCTATGTGGTGCGCAATGGTCAGCCCCAGTTGTCGGACAACCAAGTCACCAAGATCGTGCAGGTGACCAAGAAGTCTCTTGCTGGAAACCTAAGCTCCGGTGGTGCGGATGCTGGAACCATCGTGGTCATCATTGCCGGCGTGCTTGCACTCATTGGTGTAGCTGCCAGGTGGCGCGCCAGTTGGGAATTCTGCGCTAAGTACTTGGGCATGAAAAAATCCTCGCTACGTCATTGTTCGTAGCGAGGATTTCTTGTTGTTGAGCGGGGACCGACGTCCTAGTCG
Source organism: Corynebacterium minutissimum (assembly GCF_000988205.1). GTDB lineage: Bacteria > Actinomycetota > Actinomycetes > Mycobacteriales > Mycobacteriaceae > Corynebacterium > Corynebacterium hiratae. The sequence continues at coordinate 29,649 of NZ_LAYQ01000015.1, forward strand.
ATGGTCTCCTTGAGGTGCTCCTCCCGCACCGGCAGGATGAGCAGGAGAGCGATGATCGCCATCGGGACCATGAGCAGGATGACCGGGGTGAGGCCGTCATTGTAGGCGTTGAGGATGACGTCGCGGATGGGGTCCGGAAGCTGAGCCACCATCGACGGGGTCAGGCTAGAGGAACCGCCGCCCTCAGCGCTGAACTTTTCCGCAAAGGGCGCGCCAGCCTTGCCCATGGAAGCAATGGCGGCAGGCATGTTGGCGGCCAACTCATCCTTCATGTTGTGGATGAACAGCGAACCCACCAAGGAGGCACCCATAGCTGAACCGATCTGGCGGAAGAAGTTGTTGGCCGCCGTTGCGGTGCCCACCAGCGCCACGGGGAAGGAGTTCTGAACGATGAGAACGAGCACCTGCATAACGAAGCCGAGGCCGATGCCGAAGACGAGGAACTCAGCGCCAAGTTGAGTCAGGGAGGTATCCACAGTCAGCTTCGACATCCAGAACAGCGCGCCTGCCGTAATGGCGAGACCGATGATGGGGTAGCGCTTGTAGTGGCCGGTTCGGGCGATGATGAATCCCACTGTTGTAGAAGTGCCGATCATGCCGAGCATCATCGGGATCATCATGAGGCCCGCCTTGGTCGGCGTCAGGGTATGCACCATCTGCAGGTAGGTCGGCATGTAGCCCAGCACACCGAACATAGCCAGGCCTAGCACCATGCCGGCGGCCGTCGTGAGCACCATGTTGCGGTTCTTAAACAGCAGAACTGGGATCAGAGGCTCCTTGGCCCGCTTCTCGACGAAGACCGTGATGACAGCACCGATCACAACGATGACGGCCAAGGTGAGAATGACGGGATCCGACCACTCATACTGGGTGCCGCCCCAGGTGGTCATGAGGATGAGCGAGGCGGTCGTGATGGCGATGAACGTGGCGCCCAAGGCATCAAACTTGCGCAAGTCAGTATCACCAACGCGCAGGTGCAGAACGAGCACACAAACGGTCATGGCGAGAAGACCGAGGGGGATATTCATCCACAGGCCCCAGCGCCAGCCGGGACCATCAGTGAACCAGCCACCGAGGACTGGGCCGAGGACGGAGGACAAGCCGAAAACGCCGCCCATGATGCCCATGAACTTGCCGCGCTCACGAGCCGTGGTGACCTCAGCAATGATGGACTGGGAGGAAATCATCATGAATCCAGCGCCGAAGCCCTGAATCGCGCGGCCGATGATGAGCAGGTTCATAGAGTTGGCGAAGCCGCCCACGGCGGAACCGATGACGAAGGTGGCAATGCCGCCGATGTAGAGCCACTTGCGGCCCATCATGTCACCGAGCTTGCCGGAGATGGGCATAGCGATGGTCATGGTGACCAGGAAGGCGGAGATAACCCAGCTCATGTGGTCGACGCCGCCGAGCTCGCCGACGATGGTGGGCAGGGCGGAAGCGAAGATCATCTGCCCCAGGGAGCTCATCAACATGGTGAGCACGAGGGCAGAGAAGACGAGGGCAAGGTTGTTTTCCGGCTTGCCGTTGTCAGCGTGGGACGCTGACGGTTTCGCGGTAGCTACCATGAAAGTCCTTTCGAATAGTTGTTGATGAGCGTGAGTGCGGAGTCAAAGCGCTGCTCAAAGGGGATATCGCAGCTGAAGTCTGGGGAGGTGGTGGCCAACCAGAAAGCCTCACGGATGGTGACAGCAATGAGGAGTGCCTCCGTGTGCGGGGAGACATCCGGCATGGTCTTTAATGCTGGCTCCTTCTCCAGCCGCTGGGTGAGTAGCTCAAGGACTTCGTTGGACTTGGCACGCTTTCTGCTTAAGGACGCCGCCGCTGCGTCCGCATCGCGGGAGATACGGCGGCGTCGCTCAGCAATCTCCCTGTTGGCGTGCTGTCCAATGAGGTGTTCCTTGATGAGGTCTACGGCCAGCTTGAAGAGGTTCTCCGTGGGGGTTTCGAGCAAATAGCTCTTCTGCTCCTGGGAAAATTCTTGGCTGGGGTTGCCCAAGACAGCTGAGTCCTTGGAATCGAAATAATTAAAGAAAGTACGCCGGGAAATACCGGCCTTCTCACAAATCTCCTCCACCGTAACTGCAGCAAAGCCGTGCTCGTCTACCAAGAGGGTGGCAGCATCCTCTATACGTAGGCGAGTTTTTAGGCGTTTTTGCTCGCGTAATGACAATTCTTCTTGCACAGAGTGCAATCCTACACTCAGTGCAAGTTTGCACCAAGTGCAATGCTGGTGATTCTCATGATGGCGGGACGATTTTTATGGCGCAGCGCACAGGAAAGGAGATAAGAACAGCAACCCCATCCTTCGCGTCCACCGGCAGCGTGGGCTGTGGCTGGTTAAGGCTCGCCGTGAGCGCGAAGGGCGCGAAGTGATGGCTAGGAAAGAAACTCTCAAGCCTAAAACTGCCTTAGTTGACGAAGTTATTGCCAGATCTTGAGGCGGAGGCTATAACTTTGGCAGGACGGGCAGTTTGGCTACCCCGACCCTGCTGTTGGCCCAGCGGGGTGGATGGGAAAACGGCGAAGCCGCCCTGCGCGCCACCTCAAGGAGGCGGTGCGAAGAGCGGCGGCGTGGGCGAAAGCGAGCTTAGAAGTTGTCGCGGTCGCGGTTGGTCATGGTGAGAACGTTGAGGCGCTCATCGAGCTCCTCCTCGGTGAGGTTCTCGCCGTCGACGAAGCCGAGGTCGATGACTGCCTCGCGGACGGTGATCTTCTCGTTCAGCGCGTGCTTAGCTGCCTTGGCGGCGTTCTCGTAGCCGATCTTGGAGTTCAGCGGAGTCACGATGGAGGTGGAGGACTCCGCAAACTTCTTCATGCGCTCCTCGTTGGCCTCGATGCCGTCGATGCACTTCTCAGCGAAGACGCGGGAGACATTTGCCAGCAGGCGGGAGGACTCGAGGACGTTGCGAGCCATCATCGGAATGTAGACGTTGAGCTCGAAGTGGCCGTTGGAGCCGCCGAAAGCAACAGCGGCGTCGTTACCAATGACCTGGCTGACCACCATGGTGGCGGCCTCGCTCAGAACCGGGTTGACCTTGCCCGGCATGATGGAGGAGCCCGGCTGCAGATCCGGGAGGTGGATCTCCGCAAGTCCGGTCAGCGGGCCGGAGCCCATCATACGAATGTCGTTGGCAATCTTGTTGAGGGAGATAGCCACGGTGCGCATGGCGCCGGAGAACTCGACGAGGGCATCGCGGGCAGCCTGGGCCTCGAAGTGGTTCTTGGCCTCGGAGAGCTGGTCAATGCCGGTGAGCTTCTTGAGCTCCTCGGTGACCTTGCCGCCAAACTCAGCGTCGGTGTTCAGGCCGGTACCGGTAGCCGTGCCGCCGATAGCCAGTTCACCCAAGCGTGGCAGGGTGGCCTCAACGCGCTCGATGCCGAGCTCGATCTGGCGAGCGTAGCCGCCGAACTCCTGGCCCAGGGTGATCGGGGTGGCGTCCATCAGGTGCGTACGGCCGGACTTGACCACGTCAGCGAATTCCTTGGCCTTGGCCAGAAGAGAGTCGTGGAGCACCTTGAGGCCCGGGATGAGGTCATTGACGGCAGCCTCAGTTGCCGCAACGTGGGTTGCGGTGGGGAAGGTGTCGTTGGAGGACTGGCCCATGTTCACGTGGTCATTCGGGTGGATCTCCACGCCATTGTTGTGGGCGATGGAGGCGATGACCTCGTTGGTGTTCATGTTGGAGGAGGTGCCGGAGCCGGTCTGGAAGACGTCAATCGGGAAAGCGTCATTGTGCTTACCCTCTGCGATCTCGGTGGCGGCGGCGATGATGGCGTCAGCCTTCTCCGCATCGAGCTTGCCGGAGTCCTTGTTTACCTGGGCGCAGGCAGCCTTGAGGAGGCCGAGTGCGCGGATCTGAGCATCTTCGAGGCCGCGGCCGGAGATCGGGAAGTTCTCCACGGCGCGCTGGGTCTGGGCACGCCACAGGGCGTCGACCGGAACCTTTACCTCGCCCATGGTGTCGTGTTCAATGCGGTATTCAGTCATGAATTCACCTTTTCTGTGAAATGAGTTTTGTTGGGTTCTTTATGTGTGCCGTGGCACGGCATTCATGGCCACCGTAGCACTCTTCCTGGGAAAGTGGACTAGCTTTCCTGATCGTGGGGGTTGGTGTAGTCCACCACGGAATATTCCTGCAGCTTAGCCAGCTTATGGATGGAGTCGACGTAGCGGATGGTGCCGGACTTGGAGCGCATGACCAGAGAGCGGGTGGTGGCGCCGTTCGGTCGGTAGGAGACACCACGGAGCATATCGCCGTTGGTCACGCCGGTAGCGGCGAAGTAGCAGTTCTCGGAAGAAACCAGATCGTTGGTGGTGAGGACGCGGTCGAGGTCGTGGCCAGCCTTGCGGGCCTTCTCTGCTTCCTCCTCATCCTTGGGCCACAGCTTGCCCTGGATTTCACCGCCCATGCACTTCATCGCGCAGGCGGTGATGATGCCCTCCGGGGTGCCGCCAATGCCCATCATGAGGTCGATGGAGTTGCTGTCCTGGCAGGTGGCGATGGCGCCGGCAACGTCACCGTCCATGATGAGGCGGACCTTGGCGCCAGCTTCACGGATCTCGCGGATGAGGTCATCGTGGCGGGGGCGGTCGAGCACGACGACGGTCAGGTCAGCCGGCTTGATGCCCTTGGCCTTGGCCACGGACTTCACGTTCCATGCCACCGACTCATTGAGGTCGATGGCGCCGACTGCCTCGGGGCCGACAGCGATCTTCTTCATGTAGAAGACAGCGGACGGGTCGTACATGGTGCCGCGCTCGGCAGCAGCAATGACGGAAATAGCGTTCGGGCGGCCCTCAGCCATGAGGCGGGTGCCGTCAACCGGGTCGACGGCGATGTCCATCTCGGCGCCCTGGCCGGTGCCGACCTTCTCGCCGTTGAAGAGCATCGGGGCCTCATCCTTCTCGCCCTCGCCGATGACGACGACGCCGTTCATCTCGACGGAATTGATGAGCTTGCGCATAGCATCCACCGCGGCGCCGTCACCTTCATTCTTCTGTCCACGGCCAACCCAGCGACCCGAGGCGAGCGCTGCTGCCTCGGTGACGCGCACCAGCTCCATGGCTAGGTTGCGGTCGGGGATATAAGACGTGTTATCAGACATGTGTGATTAGTCCCTTTCTTTTCAGGTGGCTCGGCCCGGGGTGGGGGACAACCCGGAATACAAATTCTATTCTTCCACTTTTCCTGCCCACTCAAGCCCGAATGCCTCCCCCAGAAGAGGGACGGGGGTGCACCACCTACCGAAAAGGCAGGTGAGAGGGCGCTGTCGCGTGTGTCGGAGGCGTCGTGCCATACTGGGCGAGTGGCATCTGAAGATAAACCAAAGATTTTTGAGGACGCGCGTGATATCACCCTGACGGTGGGCATCATCCTCATCATGATGTTCCTGGCCGTCGGGGCAACGGGACTGTGCTCGATAAACCCGGAAAAGTCCGGGCCTGTGCAGAATGTGGATGCTGCTACCTTCCTGGAGATGGAAGCGCGCGGTAGCGGGGCGGTCATTCGCGAACCTGTCATGCCGGAGGGCTGGCAGCCGACGGCGCGCGGCGCAAGCAAGTGGGCAGCGAGTCCGGTGCCGTGGTGAGCTGGCTGACCGCGAATGAAGGATACGTTGAGTCGGCACAGACCCAGCTAGCGCTTGAGGATATCCCCACCGCTTACGATTCCAACTATCGAGCCAACTCCGAGCGGCGTGAGGTAGCGGGTCAGGACGTGGAAATCCTGAGCAGCGACGACAAAGATGTTCGCCCCCTGTGGATCACGGACTTGGGCGATGCCCGCCTCATCCTTACCGGCTCTGCCTCCGACGCGGATTATGAGGCGGCTCTGACCGCATTCGTCGAGGCCGAGCCGCTCCAGATCGCTGAGGACGGCAGCGTCGTCAGCGAGTAACTAGTCAGCGAAACGTCACGCTCTGCAGCGCGCCGTCCCATTCCACCTCGACCGCGTCGCCAGCAGCGCTGCGCAGGGTCTCGGGGTCGAGCCCGCTCAAGCGGGTCTTAGCAAGGTAGATATCCACCTTTTCGTGCTTGGACTTGCCGGGGAATAAAGAGACCTCGCTGAGTTTCCCTTCGGTGAAGCGCAAGACAATGGAGCCGGAAAAGTAGCTGATTTCTTCGCCGTTGTCGGTGTGCGGGGTGCCGAAGAATTCCTCGGCGAGCTGGCGCGGATCACCAAAGACCATGGCCCCTGCTCCGCCGGACTTGGAGACGAAGTCGACGCGATCTCCCGGGTAGCCGTAAATCTTCATTTAAACCTCTCCTGATTCCGTTTGTGCTTCTGCGTTGTCCGGGCTGTCCGCATTCTTGCGGAGGGCTTCCTCTACGCGCTTGGAAGCGCCGTCGAGGTGTGCCTCGCAGGCCTTGGCTAATGCCTCGCCGCGCTCCCAATATTTCAGAGACTCGTCCAAGCCCATCTGCCCGAGCTCGAGGATCTTCACGGTTTCGATAAGTTCATCGCGGGCCTGCTCATAGCTCAGCTCCTCGACGGGTGGGAAAGCGTCTTGGCCGGGCTGGCCGGCGCCAAACGTGTCAGTCATGAGGGATAATGCTTCTTTCTTACTGGTTCTGTATAAAGCGTTCTGTTTAATCCGCAGCCTGGGAGGCCATGGCGGCGGCGGTAATCGAGCCATCACCCACACGGATGCGCAGTTGCGAACCCGGGGGCGATTGCGTGTAGCTCGTGACGACCTCCGGCCCGCTGCCATCGCGCGGAAAGACCTGCACAATGGCATAACCGCGCTCGAGAGTGGCCGAGGGGCCCAAGGCGGAGACGCGCGCACGCAACGAGGCTACCTGGTTGCTTTCGCGGTCCAGCTGATGAGTAATGACTCGCCGGATCGACGCAACGTGGCGTTCGAGTTCCTCGCGGCGCGCGGTGATCGGCACCATGGGGTCCGCGAGGACTGGGCGGGAGCGAATGCTCTCGAGCCCGCGGCGCTCCCGTTCCACCCAGCCGCGCAGCGCAGCCGCCATGCGGGAACGAGCTTCGGAAATCACTGCGTATTCCTCGGCCGCGGAGGGCACGACGCGCTTGGCCGCGTCGGTGGGGGTGGCGGCGCGGAGATCGGCGACGTCGTCAAGCACCGGGTGGTCCGGCTCGTGGCCGATGGCGGAGACAACCGGGGTGCGGGCGGCGGCCACAGCGCGCAGGAGGGCCTCCTCGGAGAAGGGGAGCAGGTCCTCCACCGACCCGCCGCCGCGGGCGATGATGATGACATCGACCTCTGGGTTGGCATCGAGGGTCTGCAGCGCGTCAATGACCTGGGTGACTGCCGTGGCTCCCTGCACCGCTGTGTTGATGACCTCGAACTGGACTGCCGGCCAGCGGTCTTGTGCCACCGAGAGGACATCGCGCTCAGCGTGGGAGCCACGGCCGGTGATGAGTCCGATTTTCTTTGGCAGGTAGGGAAGCGGCAGTTTGCGGGAAGGATCGCACAGGCCCTCCTGGCGTAGGCGCTGGCGCAGCATCTCTACTCGGGCGAGGAGATCGCCGATGCCGACGTGACGAATCTCAGTAACCCACAGGGAGAAGCTACCGCGCCCGGCGTAGAAGGCGGGCTTGCCGTAGACCACGACGCGGTCGCCGTCCTTGAGGGGCGAGGGAGCATTCCGGATGAGCGACGTGTTGCAGGTCAGCTGGACAGATTTTTCCTGTTCCACGTCACGCAGGGTGATGTAGGACAGTTTCCACGTCGGCTTCATGTTCAGCTGGGTGATCTGGCCCTCCACCCAGAGGAAGCCGAGGCGCTCGATCCAGCCTTTGACTTGGTCATTGACCTTGCCGACGGGCCACGGTGCCTCCGCGGAATTGGCCGGTTGGTTCACGCGCAGTCCTTTCTCTTGAGTGGTCTGTGCTTCGGGGCGTGTTCCGTCTAGTGTATGGGGCGCGCCGGACATCGGGTGTCACCGGTCACCTGCGGCGGGCGAGAATGGGCGAGAACTACAGTATGTGGGCAACTTTAGATACTCTGGTTGGCATGACTGAAACTGCAAAGAAGGTGCTCCTCGCGGCTCCCCGCGGCTACTGCGCCGGCGTGGACCGCGCTGTTGAGACAGTGGAAAAGGCGCTGGAAAAGTACGGCGCTCCCATCTACGTGCGCAAGCAAATCGTGCACAACCGCTTCGTCGTTGAATCCCTGGCCAAGCGTGGCGTCATCTTTGTGGAAGAGGCCTCCGAGGCCCCCGAAGGTGCTCACCTGGTATTTTCTGCGCACGGCATCGCGCCGAGCGTGCGCAAAGAGGCCGAAGAGCGCAAGCAGCTAACGCTAGACGCCACGTGCCCGCTGGTGACCAAGGTGCACAAGGAAGCCCAGCGTTTTGAGCGCGACGGCTACCAGATTCTGCTGATCGGCCACGAGGGCCACGAAGAGGTCGAAGGTACTGCCGGCGAGGCCCCAGACGTCACCCACCTGGTGGATGGTTTGGAGGGCGTTGACAAGCTGCCGGACTTCCTACACGAGGAAAAGCTCATCTGGCTGTCCCAGACCACGTTATCGGTGGATGAAACCATCCAGATCGTCAACAAGCTGCGCGAGCGCTTCCCGCACTTGGAAAACCCGCCGTCAGACGATATTTGCTACGCCACACAGAACCGCCAGGAGTCGGTCAAGGCCATCGCCCCGAAGTGCGATCTCATGATCGTTGTCGGCTCCCAGAACTCCTCCAACTCCAAGCGCCTGGTCGAGGTTGCCCTGGAGGCAGGTTCGAAGACTTCTTATCTAGTGGATTTCGCCTCAGAGATCGATGAGGCCTGGCTTGAAGGCGTGAACACCGTTGGCGTCACGTGTGGTGCCTCCGTGCCTGAGCTGCTGGTGCGTGAAGTGCTCGAATACCTGGATGAGCGCGGCTACAGCGACGTTGAACAGGTGACCACCTCCACGGAGACCATCACGTTCTCGCTGCCGCGCGATCTGCGCCCGGCACGTACTGCGCGCTAGTCCTCGTCGTAGAGGTTTTCCTCGAGCGGCTGGGGGGACCGCTGGGGGCGCCGCGCATTCTCCGCTGCTTCAGCGGCGGCGCGGCGGAAATCCTCCTGCACGTCGGTCTCGGGGGACGCGTGGCGGAGCTGGGCGCGCTCTTCGGCCTGCAGGCGGCGGCGTTCCTCACGGTTGCGCTCCCGTACCCGCCCAGAGCTCGTGTTCTCCCGGGCAATGAGCTCTGCCACGGAGAGCCGCTCAGAGCGGTTGCGGCGGTCGGAGGCAGCGTCGGCACGGCGCTTCTTTTGTGCTTCCGCTTCTCGGCTCTTCGCGTGGTTGTTGCTGCTCCATATGCGCATGACCGCGAGCAGCGCACACGCCAAGACCGTGACGATGAGCACCGGGAAGTGCTGTATCAGTGGGAAGGCCGTGGTGAGAAGCGCGGTCTTGGAAAACGGAGAGGCGCCTTCTGGCAAGGCAGCCGTCGAGTTAATGAACCCGCCGCCTACGGTTCCTAGCGCGTAGAGCAGCGGCAGGGTAATCACCAACAAGTAGAGCCCGCGGATCTCCACCAACCAGGTGAGAGCGAGCGAGCCAAGTCCAAAGATCAGGCGAACGGCAGGGCAACCTTGCCGAGCACACCTGAGACTGCCAAAGG
>NZ_LAYQ01000016.1 GCF_000988205.1 Corynebacterium minutissimum
CGCGCAAGGTCTTCGTGCGGGCACGCTTGCCGGTGCCGTACTGCTTAAGCCACGAATAAAGTGAGGAACGATTGACTCCAAGCTCTGCTGAAGCCGCGTGAAGTGAGAGGTCCTCATTGTTTTCGTAGAGGGCCACAGCATCACGTTTGAACTGTTCGGAGTACCTAGGCATGGTGGTAGATTACCTTTCTTCCCAGCCCAACCGGGCTGGATATCAGGTGTCTACCTAACGGGGGTCAGGTCCGACTACTCCGCACGGTTCTACCGCACCGACATGCTTGCCGCCGAACTGGCAGTCCTCCAACCCGAAGACCCCATACGGCTGAAGTTCATCCAGCACCTCCACGACGTCGACGTCCTGGTCTTAGATGACTTCCTCACCACACCTATTGATGCCGCGACCGCGCACCAACTTCTCAACATCCTCGCCGGACGAGAAGGCAAAGTCTCAACGATAGTGACCTCACAATTCAACCCCACTCGGAGTGGTACAAGTCCATCCCCGATGCCGTGATCTCCGAGTCAATCCTCAACCGACTCGTCTCCGGCGCCGAGATCATCACACTCGAAGGACCAAACATGCGCCTCACCACCAACGCATAACCACCAACAACGCCTGAGTGAGACACCGCTACCGGATACTCACTCAGGCGCTACCAGATACTCACCACACCGCTACCATTTCAGTCTTCTGAACAATAGTGGCGGGTTCAGTCTTACGCGCACTACCTAAAGCAACCGAGTTCAATTCCCTCCCAGTTCTCGAGTAGTCCTTATGCCGAATTCCAACGGCAAGACCAAAGACCCAAAGTCTTCGCATCCCTAGTCGGCATCCAGCCTTCATCTCGAGTAGTGGAATCCAAGCTCGTCCCCTCTGGTGGCCTCGCTGCCACATGGCTAGAGTGGGGCGGCATGGAAATGAAAGACATGCTCGCTCCCCCACCCATCAATCTGCCCGCCGATCCGGGTGCTGACAGCACCTCCGATCTCACCGCAGGAATTGTCGCCCACCCGGATTCCCCGCTGCTGTGGGCGCTGCTGGCGGAGCAGGAGCTGAAGAAGCACGCGGGCGCTGAGCCCACCGCCTTCATCACCGCCTACGCCTACGCGCGCACCGGCTACCACCGCAGCCTCGACCGCCTGCGCGGCAATGGTTGGAAGGGCTGGGGCCCTGTCCCCTTCTCCCACGAACCCAACCAGGGCGTTCTGCGCGCCATTGCCGCGCTTGGCCACGCCGCGAAGGCCATCGGTGAGGACGCGGAGTATGACCGCATCCGCCAGATGCTCTCCGACGCCGACCCCGAGTGCGTCGCTACGCTACTAGATTAAGCACATGGTTCTAGTCACCTGGTTCTACTCAAAAGGTTTAGTTGGGGGAAAGTAAACCACCTAGGAGGCCACAGATGGTTTGTTTGGGGCACATGAACCATCTGACCTGAACCATATGACTGAAACCAACTGTGGTGGCTACCGGAATTCTCAGACAGGCAGCCCCTCCTCCATGTAAAAATCCCGCGGACCTCACATTTGAGGCCGCGGGATTAGCGTGTCTGCGAAAAGCGCAGCTCGTGAGACTACCTATTCCTTATCGCTATCGCTATCCGCCTGAGAGACAAGGTCTCCGGTGTTCTGCGCGGTGCGGATGTTCGCCACGAAGAACTCCAAGATCAAGCGGAACTGAATGACGTAGAAAAGGAACGCGATTCCGCCACCGATGACAGCGCCAAGGAACGTCAAGAATCCGATGAGAAAGCTGTCAGCGAAAGCAAAGAAGGAGAAGAGGATCATTCCCGCCCATGCTGCCCCTGCCACGATGACGAGCAGCAGGTAGATGAAGGAGGAGAACTTCAGGGTGACGAAGTCATTGAAGGAGAAGTCAAACAACGCCTTGAAGAAGCCAGCGCCCTTGGAGGGGCTGCCGCCCTGTGAATTCTGCTGTGGGTAGTCCTGCTGCGGGGAGGCGGCAAAGGGCGAGTTGTTTTGCTGACCAAAGCCCTGCTGATCCTGCGTGCCGAAAGCCTGCTGCTCTTGGGCGCCGAAACCTTGCTGGCCTTGTGCCCCAAAGCCTTGGTTCTGTTGGGGGTAACCACCAAAGCCGGAGTTGGAGTGGGAAGCCGGGGTTCCAAAGCCCTCTCCCGACTGCTGCCCAAAGCCATGGTCTTGGTGCGACTCCGACGGGGTGCCGTAGCCATAACCCTGGTTAGAAAATCCCTGACTGCCATAACCTTGGTTGTCGCCATACCCTTGGTTGTCATAGCCCTGATTACCGTAGTTCTGGCCGCCATAGCTCTGGTTCGAGTTCACGGAGTCCGCAGCGTGATCAGCGCCAGCGTTGTGATCGGTGCCAGCATTGTGATCGGCCCCAGAGTTATGCTCGGCGCTGGAGTTCTGCGCACCCGCGTCGCTGTCGGCATTGTAGGAGCCGTAGGAAGCGCCAAAGGTACCGTGAGAGGCTTGGGAATCTTGCCCGCCGAAGGTTTCGGAAGCAGGGACAGAGGAGCTGGAAGGGTGCTCGGTGCCAGACTCCGTGCTGTTCTTCGCCGAATCATAGGCCGAGTCCGCGGCGGAATCGGAGGACGCATTAAAGCCCGAACCGGACGCGTCAAAGCCGCGATTCTCAGCATCCGGCTGCGCACCCTGGGGAGCGGAATAACCGAATCCAGACGAGTCGGCGGAGCCCTCGGAGTAGTCGCCATATCCTGCCTGGCCACCCCAGCCGAAACCGGAGTTCGATGCCTGGCTACCCCACGCGGACGCAGCGTCATCGTTGCCTGACTGGGAGCTATCGTAACCGCCGAAGCTGCTGTAACCGTTGTTCCCGGCGTTCTCACCGTTGGACCCGTTGACGTGGTTATCGCTGTTATCGCCGTTCTCACCAAACTGGTTGGGGTTCGTCATTTTTTCGTTAGACCTTTCGGAGAATCATCGAAATTCGCAGCGCGCTACAGCACTACAATGGCGTAATTTTTACCCCTCCGAACGTACCTGAGATCTCGCTCACCGGCAGCGCGGCTTGGGGAACACGCCCCAGAAAACGACAGTTCCCCCGCCGCAGGCGGGGGAACAATCACAAGCTTGTGCTCAAAGGCTAGTGCACAGCAACACGCTTAGGCGTGCTTGGCCTCCACGCGCTTGATGGCCTCAGCAGCCACCTTCTCCTGGATGCCCATGTCCAGCTCAGAGGTGAAGCCCACGCAGGAGCAGTTAATCTCACCAAGGACGTAGGTGTCCTCACCATTCTCACCATCAGCCAGCATGAAGTCCGCAGTCCAGATCAGCGGGATGTTGTCGCCACCGAGCTTCTCAGCGATGACCGGGCGGACGTCAGCGAACATGTCGACCAGCTCCTGCCACTCCTCCGGCTTCTGGTAGGTGTACTTGGCACCGGAGAACAGGGTGGCGGAGAAGGCGTCGCCGCCCTCGGCCGGCTTCTTGTGCACCACGAAGACCGGATCTGGGCCCACGAGAAGAATGCGGATCTCGCCTTCGACGATGCGCGGCATGAAGCGCATGTCCACGAGCATGCCGTTGTCACCCACGATGTACTGGTCGCAGAAGTCCATGAACTCGCCGAGCTCGCGCTCCTCAGTGTGGTTGTCCACAGCCTCGGTGCACTTGATCTTGGTGTCGAGCGGCAGTGCGGTGCCCGGCTCGACGGACTCGGCCAGCTTCTCGTCGGCAAGGCGCACGCGCCAGATGCCGGAGCCGGTGGAGCCACGGTTCTGCTTGAGCACGCGCTCACCGTAGGACAGCGAGGTCGGGAAGGTCTTGTGGAAGGACTCGACGTCGTAGTAGGCGGCGGTGTCAGCCGGAACCAGGTCCGTGTCATTGAGCTTGACCAAGGCATCCTTAGCGCCGTAGGCCATCATCTCGTACGGGGTGGACATGCCGACCAGTCCGGCCTCGGACACCTTGGTGAGCAGATCGAAGTAGCCCTTCTCACCGCCCGGGATGTTGCCCGGGTTCACGCGGGAGATGTAGGCATCGAAGTTCTCCGATACATACTCGAAGAGCTTCTCGGACCACTCAGGGCGGTAGAACACGACCTCGGCGTGCCAACCTGCATCCTTGATGCAGTCGACGATCGGCATGGTGTCCTTACGGTGTCCGTTGATCTGCTTATCGGATCCGCCCTCAACCTCGAAGACGACGATTGCTTTGTGCACAGTGATTCCCTTCCACTAGGGGGTTAGTGAGTGTCACTTCTTAAAATAACCCAGGTTGGACCCTCGCGCTCACCTAGAAAAGCACCCCCGAAAAGGCATAAAAAGCAAGCGTACCGCACTTTTTGGCCGCTGACCTGCACGCTTGTTATAACCAGTGAACGTGCAGCAGCGCTAACTGCAGAAGAAATGTATCCAACACCACAAATACGCCTCCCCCGTGACCACATGTCCGCCCAGCACGCTAGAGTTGAACCGAACGTTCCCCCTCAACGAGAAAGGCAGGTGGACCGTGGCCGAATTCGACCCGAATCCCCCTTTCCAGGAATACGCGCACCCTGAGCGCCTCGTGTCCGCACCGTGGCTGTCCGCGCGACTGGGCATCAACGGCCTCCACGTCATCGAGGTTGATGAGGACTCACTCCTCTACGACATCGGCCACATCCCCACCGCGATCCGCATCAACGTCCAAACTGAGCTGCTCGACAGCACAGCGAGGGACATTATCAGCGCAGAGGATTTCACCGCACTCCTCCGCTCCAAGGGTATTGAGCGCGACGACACCGTCGTCCTCTACGGCGACAAGTCCAACTGGTGGGCTGCTTTCGCGCTGTGGGTCTTCGAGCTCTACGGCCACGAGGACGTGCGGCTTCTCGACGGTGGACGGGACGCCTGGATGTCCGAAGAACGCGACACCTCCTTCATGGTCCCCGAGCCTTCTGCTTCCTCCTACCCGGAGGTTTCCCGCGAGGAATCCTCGCGCATTTTCGTCGACGAGCTGCGTGACTCCTCCGCCACGGTGGTTGACACCCGCAGCCCAGAGGAGTTCTGTGGCGAGGCCGCCCACAAGGCTGGAGCCGGCGAGTCCGCCTACGGCACCACAATGACCCACGGCCACATTCCCGGCGCCATCAACCTCGAGTGGGACCGCGCGATTTACCCGAACGGCTGCTTCCGCGCGCTCAGCGAGCTGAAGGTCAACTACGGCGAGCTCGAACCGGCAACGGAAACCGTCCTCTACTCCCACGTCGGAGCCCAAGCCGCGCACACATGGTTCGTCCTCAAGTACCTGCTCGGATTCGAGGCACCCCGTGTCTACGACGGCTCGTGGGCAGAATGGGGCAACATGGTTCGCATGCCCGTTGAGCGCTAGCAACACGCCGATATAAGCCCGCATCCGCGCTGGTGCGGGTTTATTTTTTGACACGAAACCAAGATGTGAAGGTATCCTCATGTTTTGGTGTGCAAGAATAGTACGCAGTCCTATCACAAATCATGGAGGAGGGTTCCTGCCGTGGCAGTTGAAACCAAGAACATCACCAAGGTCCTCGTGGCCAACCGCGGTGAGATTGCGGTCCGCGTTATCCGCGCGGCTCGCGACGCCAACATTGCATCCGTAGCGGTCTACGCCGAGCCCGATGCCGATGCCCCATTCGTCACGCTTGCCGACGAAGCCTTTGCACTCGGCGGCCAGACTTCCGCGGAGTCATACCTCGACTTCGGCAAGATTCTCGACGCCGCCTCCAAATCCGGCGCCGACGCCATCCACCCCGGCTACGGCTTCCTCTCCGAGAACGCCGAGTTTGCTCAGGCCGTCATCGACGCCGGCCTGATCTGGATCGGCCCATCCCCGGAATCCATCGCGGAACTGGGTGACAAGGTCACCGCCCGCCACATCGCCGAGCGCGCTGACGCTCCTATGGCACCGGGCACCAAGGATCCCGTCGCCAGCGCAGAAGAAGTCGAAGCCTTCGCCGATGAGCACGGCCTCCCCGTTGCCATCAAGGCCGCCTTCGGCGGCGGTGGCCGCGGCATGAAGGTCGCGCACACCCGCGAGGAGATCAAGGACCTCTTCGAATCCGCCACCCGCGAGGCCGTTACCGCTTTCGGCCGCGGAGAGTGCTTCGTCGAGCGCTACCTGGATAAGGCCCGCCACGTCGAGGCCCAGGTCCTCGCCGACCAGCACGGCAACGTCGTCGTCATGGGCACCCGTGACTGCTCCCTGCAGCGCCGCTTCCAGAAGCTCGTCGAGGAGGCCCCTGCCCCCTTCCTTACCGATGAGCAGCGCGCCTCCATCCACGAGTCGGCCAAGCGCATCTGCCGCGAGGCCGGCTACTACGGTGCCGGCACCGTGGAATACCTCGTCGGTTCTGACGGACTCATCTCCTTCCTCGAGGTCAACACCCGCCTCCAGGTGGAGCACCCCGTTACCGAGGAGACCACCGGCTTCGACCTGGTGCGCGAGCAGTTCCGCATTGCTGAGGGGCGTGAGCTCTCCATCTCCGAGGATCCCGCCCCGCGCGGCCACGCCATCGAGTTCCGCATCAACGGCGAGGACGCCGCCGCGGGCTTCATGCCGGCTCCTGGAACCGTCGTCACCTACTCCGAGCCTTCCGGTCCGGGTGTGCGCATGGATTCCGGCGTGCGCGAAGGTTCCGTTATTGGCGGCCAGTTCGACTCTATGCTGGCCAAGCTCATCGTCTGGGGTCCGGATCGTGCCACCGCCATCGCGCGCGCACGCCGCGCCCTGGCCGAGTACCGCATCGAGGGCTTGCCGACGGTTATCCCCTTCCACCAGGCCATCCTCACCGATCCCGCCTTCACCGCCGAGGACGGCAACTTCACGGTCTACACCAAGTGGATCGAGGAAGAGTGGGTTAACGAGCTCCCCGCATACGTCGACCCCGCCGAAGCGCCCGAGGACGAAGAGCAGGAGGCGGCCCAGAAGTTCGTCGTCGAGGTGGGCGGCCGCCGTATCGAGGTGGCCCTGCCGGGCAACCTGCTCTTGGGCGGTGGTAGCAAGCGCAAGAAGTCGAAGAAGCGTCGTGGCAAGGGGGCGTCGGCAAGCGTGTCCGGTGACACCGTGACCGCACCGATGCAGGGCAGCGTCATCAAGGTCGCCGTCGAGGAAGGCCAGGAAGTGGAAGAGGGCGAGGTCGTCGTCGTCCTCGAGGCCATGAAGATGGAAAACCCCGTCAAGGCCCACAAGTCCGGCACCGTGACCGACCTCAAGGTATCCACCGGCACGCAGATCAACAAGGGCGAGCCGATTCTGGAGATCAAGTAGTTCGCTAACGCTTCCCTGCCGACAGAGAGCAGTACAAAACTGCTAGAAACCTTGCCTCGATTAGCACAGTTAATTACTCTATGACGTGATACCCCGGTGGAGCTCTGCTCTGGGTCACTGACCTGCTGAGTACTACTTACCGGGGTGCTGACTTGTCGCTCCGGGGGGATGCAGCAGTGGCGCATCAGGATAGCCAGTGGATTACGCAATGGCTCTCAACACCGCGCTGGGAGCCATTTCTTCATGCTGCTCATCAAGACGGCGAAGCCGCATTAGCACTATATGAATGGAACATCAGCGTCGCGATGGCATTTCTCCACGACGCCTCACACGCCGAAGTTCTGCTCAGAAACTCTTATAACACTGTTTTGGAACGGTGGTGGCTGGGGGACCAGCATTGGCTTATAGATCCCAAGTCACCAGTGAATGCACCTCTCCACCGAATGCGCGACGGAGTACAAATAGATTCGAACGATAAGAACCGGCAATCAATAGCGGAAGCTCTGCGACGCAATCATACGAAGCATGTCAGTCCAGGAGCTTTAGTCGCCGAGCTCCCCTTTGGATTCTGGCGCCACTTAACAGACGCAGCTCATGAGCAATTGTTGTGGATTCCTGCGCTGCACAAGGCATTTGAGCCGCACACACGCCGCAAGGAAGTCGAACAACATCTAGCGCGAATCAATCGCGTCAGAAACCGCGCGGCCCACAATGAGCCATTCATAAGCTCACGACGTCGCAGGGAGGCTATTCACGCCTTCCGCTCGATCTTGAAAGTCGAGGAGTTACTGAACCCGCGAGTTACACGCCACACCACCGCCACGAGTACTCTTCTCTGGACCATAGAGAATCCACCAACGCCCCTCGAGCCACTCTGTGAGTAGCTAAATTCAGAGATCAAGTAGCCTCGAAAGGCATGAGCGTTAACGATTCCGAGTTCGGCGTACGGTTGGCCAAGGAGCACGACCGTACCTACCTCTCCCGTCTCCTTTTCCTCGCCGATGTCCTCGGTGACGAGGACGCCCATATCGGGGATTTCCACACACCTGACGTGGGAATGTACGTCGATGAATGGTCCCCGCACGTCGACGGCGGCGTCATCGCAGTCTCCAGCCACCGCGTTCCCGTCGGTGGTGCGTGGCTGCGCTACTACACCACCGAAGCGAAGGGCGCAGCCTACACCGGCAACCCCGAGGCCGATCCTTTCGATGAGTCCCAATGGGCCACCGACCTCGACCCGGAGGATATCCCCGAGCTCTTCATTGCTGTGGAGTCCCGCTACAGGGGCCTCGGCGCTGGGCGACGTCTCCTGCGCAACGCCTGCGACCTCGCCGAGGCGCAGCAAGCCCCGGCGATTTCGCTGTGGATTGAGCCGGAGAACACCGGCGCCCGCAAGCTGTATGAATCCGAGGGCTTTGTCGACATCGACGTCCCGGGCCGCCCGGATGCTCACGTGATGCTCAAGCGCTTCTAGCACCGCAAGCCAACAAAAGGTGTCAACTATACTCGACACCTTCGTCGGCGCGCCGACGGCAGCGCCAAGAGCGACGTTGCTCACCCGCCTATAACCTAGGTCGGGTCACAACGACCGTTTCCGTAGAACGCTGCACGTATCTTCGCGAAACGGATTACCTTCTTCGCACCCCTCGCAACGCACAACGTCTGCATGCCTCCATCGACGTGCTGGAGACATCTGCCAAAAGGCGTCTGGTAAAAGGCATCTGCCAAAAGGCGTTTTCACGGCTAAAAACGCCTTTTACTCATTGCAGATGGCGTTTTTGGACCCAAAGATGCCTTCTGCCAGATGCCTTTTAAGAGGGACGCCCTCCTGACTTAGGCCAATGCAGTGCGGAAAAATCCCACCCCACCGCAGAAACCACCGGTGAGCAGCGCCAAGAATGACGCTGCTCACCCATCCACGACCTAAGTCGACTTTTAGTTGATAACGGCGATGAGGTCGCCGCCCTCCACCTTGGTGGCGGCGCCAATGGCGACTCGCTCGATGGTGCCATCCTTGGTGGCGGAGATGGAGGCTTCCATCTTCATGGCCTCGATGACGGCGATCTGGTCGCCGGCCTTGACCTCGTCGCCAGGCTTGGCGGTCGGGTTCACCACGCCGGCAAACGGTGCGGCCACGTGGCCTTCGTTAGACGGGTCAGCCTTCTCCACGGTGGCGACGGTAGACTCGACGTTGTTGTCGCGCACCTTGAGCGGGCGGATCTGGCCGTTGACGTTGAGCACGACGTTGCGGATGCCTTTCTCGTCCGGCTCGCCCATCGCGTCAAGACGCAAGGTAATGGGCTTGAGATCTGCACGGTCGTTGGAGCCCTCCGGGAAGTGGTGAACAATGTAGTCCTTACCTTCTTCCAGACCGTAGAAGAAGACGGTGTCCGTCAGCGCCTCGGTGTTGCCGTAGGTGCGGCGGAACTCGTTGAACTCTTCGAACTGCTTCGGGAAGAGCAGGCGGTTGAGGGAAGCACGGCGCTCGGTGGAATCATCCGAAGTCAGGTGTGCCTTCTCCTCTTCAGGGACGGGCTTGACGGTGACGTCGCCAGGCGCGCGGCCCTCCAGGACCTTGTCGCGCAGCGGCGGCCAGCCACCCGGAGGCGTACCGAGCTCACCGCGCAGGAAGGCGATGACGGAATCCGGGATGTCGTACTTGGTGGGGTTGGCCTCGAAGTCAGCTGGGTCCACGCCAGCACCCACGAGGTGCAGGGCGAGGTCACCAACCACCTTGGAGGACGGGGTCACCTTGGTCGGGCGGCCGAGCATCTCATTCACCGCAGCGTAGGTGTCCTCGATGATTTCGAAGCGGTCCTCCAAGCCCAGCGCGGTAGCCTGTGCGCGCAGGTTGGACAGCTGTCCACCCGGAATCTCGTGGCGGTACACGCGGCCGGTCGGGCCAGGAATTCCCTTCTCGAACGGATGGTAGAGCTGACGCACTGCCTCCCAGTAGGGCTCCAAGTCGGAGACTGCCTTGAGGGAGATACCGGTGTCACGCGAAGAGTTCGAGAACGCCGCGATGATGGCGGACAGCGAAGGCTGAGAGGTGGTTCCCGCCAGCGGTGCGGAGGCGCCGTCGACGATGTCGGCACCAGAAAGCGCTGCCGCGTAGTAGGTAGCCAACTGGCCACCGGCGGTGTCGTGCGTGTGCACGTGAACCGGCAGGTCGAATTCCTTGCGCAGAGCCATAACCAGCTTGGATGCGGACTCCGGACGCAGCAGGCCCGCCATGTCCTTGATAGCCAGGACGTGGGCGCCGGTGTTGACGATCTCTTCGGCCAGCTTGAGGTAGTAATCCAGCGTGTAGAGCTTCTCATCCGGGGAGCACATGTCACCGGAGTAGGCCATGGCAACCTCGGCCACGGTGGTGTTGGTCTCCAGGACGGCGTCGATAGCCGGGCGCATCTGGGTGACGTCGTTCAGCGCATCAAAGATGCGGAAGACATCCACGCCGGACTTGGCAGCCTCCTGCACGAAGCCGGTGCACACATCGTTGGAGTACGGCGAGTAGCCCACGGTGTTGCGGCCGCGCAGCAGCATCTGGATGTTCTGGTTCGGCATGGCCTCACGCAGCAGATCCAGGCGGACCCAGGGGTCCTCCTTGAGGAAGCGCATGGCCACGTCGTAGGTGGCGCCACCCCATGCCTCCACGGAATAGAGCTCAGGGGTCATGCGGGCCACGGCTTCCGCCGCGGTGACCAGAGCAGTGCCGCGTACGCGGGTGGCCAGCAGGGACTGGTGAGCATCGCGGAAAGTGGTATCGGTGACCGCCAGAGCGTCCTGCTTGCGGATCTTCTCCGCCCACTTCTTCGGGCCCAGCTCCAGCAAGTCGTCGCGGGAACCGCGCGGCAGATCGGAGTTAAAGTCCAGATCCGGCAGCTTATCGAAGGGGCGCAGGGTGGTCGGGCGCTCGCCATTCGGCTTGTTGACGGTCACGTCAGCGATGTAATCGATGATGCGGCCAGATTCGTCCACGGCCGGCGGGGCCTTCAGCAGGTCCGGGTGCTCCGGAATGAAGCTGGTGTCCACGCGGGTGTTGACGAAGTCCGGCTCGCGCAGCAGAGCGCGCAAGAAACCGATGTTGGTGGCCACGCCGGCCACGGTGAACTCGTTGAGCGCGCGCTGCGCACGGGCCACGGCTTGTTCAAAGTTGACACCGCGGCAGGTCATCTTCACCAGCAGGGAGTCGAAGTTCGGCGAGATCTCCGCACCGACGGCCGTTGCACCGTCGAGACGCACGCCCGCGCCGCCCGGCGAGCGGTACTGGGTCAGCGTGCCGGTATCCGGGCGGAAGCCGTTGGAGGGGTCCTCAGTGGTGATACGGCACTGCAGCGCCGCACCGGTGATGTGGATATCCTCCTGCTTGAGGCCCAGCTCCTCTAGGGAGAGGCCCGCGGCAATCTGCATCTGGGACTTCACGATGTCAACGCCCGTGACCTCCTCGGTCACGGTGTGCTCGACCTGCACGCGCGGGTTCATCTCGATGAAGACGTGGTTGCCCTTTTCATCGACGAGGAACTCGACGGTACCGGCGCCTTCGTAGTTAATGTGCTCGCAGAACTTCACGGCGTCGGCGCAGATGCGGTCACGCAGCTCCGGGTCCAGCGTCGGCGCCGGAGCGATCTCCACGACCTTCTGGTGGCGGCGCTGCACGGAGCAGTCGCGCTCATACAGGTGCATGACGTTGCCCTGGGAGTCAGCCAGAATCTGCACCTCGATGTGCTGCGGGCGAATGACCGCGGTCTCAAGGTAGACGTGGCCGTCACCGAAGGCGGCCTCTGCCTCGCGCGACGCCTCAGCGCACTTGGTCTTCAGCTCGGCCTCGTTCTCGATGAAGCGCATGCCGCGGCCACCGCCGCCGGCCACTGCCTTCACGAAGACGGGGAACTCAAAGTCCTTGGCGTATTCCGCCAGTTCGTCGACGTCCGTCGAGGGCTTCGAGTCCTTCAGAGTCGGCAAACCCGCCTCCTCGGCCGCAGCCACTGCCGCGGCCTTATCACCGGTCAGGTCCAAGGTCTCCGCAGTGGGGCCGATGAATTTAATGCCGTTGTCACGGCACGCGCGGGCCAAATCAGCGCGCTCCGAGAGGAAGCCATAACCCGGGTAAATGGCATCCGCACCGGACTTCTTGGCGGCGCGAATAACCTCGTCGATATCGAGATAAGCCTTAACCGGCTGCCCCTCAGTACCAATGCGCACGGCCTCGTCCGCGAAGGCGCGGTGGAAGGAGTTGCGGTCTTCCTTGGGGTAAATTGCAACGGTCTTGGAACCGACCTCAAAGGCGGCGCGGAAGGCACGCACGGCAATCTCACCGCGGTTGGCCACCAAGATCTTAGAGAAGGACTTGTGGGCGGTATCAGACACTAGGAGTGATCCTTTCAGATAGGAACAATACGAAGACAAGGATAGTGTCCGAGGCGACAACGCGGGCGAGAATCGACATATAGGTCAACAGAAATCCACACGCTGCACATAAGTCGGACAAAGAAGAAACCAGCGCACAGGAAGAAAGTTTCGTGCGCTGGTTGTGCTCTGATTAGTTCCGCTTCTCTTAGATCTGCTTCGGCGGAACGGAGCGCTGCTCCTTGCCGTTGTAGGCAGACAGCGGGCGGATGAGGGAGTTGTTCTCGTTCTGCTCCACGATGTGTGCGGTCCAGCCGGTGATGCGGGCCATCACGAAGATCGGGGTGAAGAACTCGATGTCGAAGCCCAGGATGTGGTACGCAGGGCCAGCCGGGAAGTCCAGGTTCGGCTGAATCTTAATGGAGGTGTTCTCGTACATGGTCTTCGCCATGTTTTCGTACATCTCCACCCACTGCTCCTGGCCGTGGTCCTTGGCCAGCTCGCGGAAGGCGGCCTCCATGGTCGGCACACGGGAGTCACCGTTCTTGTAGACGCGGTGGCCGAAGCCCATGACGAGCTCCTTGTTCTTGAGCTTGTTCAGGGTCCACTCCTCCGCCTTGGCCGAGTCACCGACCTCCAGGAAGTTCTTCATCACGGCCTCGTTAGCGCCACCGTGCAGCGGGCCCTTCAGGGCGCCGATAGCTGCGGTAACCGCGGAGTAGGTATCGGACATCGTGGAGGTCACCACGCGGGCAGCGAAGGTGGAGGCATTGAAGGAGTGCTCGGCGTAGAGGATGAGGGACTTATCAAAGGCCTCGATATCGGAGCGCGACAGGGCCGGCGAGCCTTCCTCTTCGCCAAAGACCATCCACAGGAAGTTCTCCGCAAAGCCCTTCTTGCGGGAAGGCTCGATGTACCCCTCACCGCGGCGACGGCGGATGTCGAGTGCAACGATGGTCGGCAGCTTCGCCATGAGCTCCAGCGCGGTGCGACGGATGTGCTCGGAATCCTTGGTGTACTCCTCCGGGTCCTGGGAGCCGATGAAGGAGACCGCGGTGCGCAGAACGTCCATCGGGTGGCAGGACTTCGGCATGGAGGTGATCAGGTCGATGAGGTGGCGGTCCAGGTGGCGCAGCGCCTTCTCACGAGCGGAGAAGCGGACCAGCTCATCCTGGGTCGGCAGCTCGCCGTTCCACAGCAGGTAAGCAACCTCCTCGAAGGAGCAGTAGCGGGCCAGCTCCTGCACCGGGTAGCCACGGTAGGTCAGGGAGTTGGTCTCCGGGACAACCTTGGACACGGCGGTCTCGTCGACGACAACGCCGTACAGGCCCTTGCGGATCTCTGGGGTTTCAGACATGGTGTTTTTCTCCTTTTATAGGGGTCTAGATTGAGTTCTAGGCCGTGGGGTTTAGTCAAAGGTGGGCTTGTAGCTGTCCTTGGAGTAGGTGAACACGCTCTGGTCGAAGGCGTTGTACTCGTCGTAGCGCACCAGCTCATACAGGCGGGAGCGGTGCTGCATGCGGTCGAGCCATTCCTCGGATTGCAGGCCGGTTTCCTGCATGTCGCGGAGGAATTCTTCGGTAGCACCCATGGCCACGCGCAGGGTGGATACCGGCCAGATGACGGCGTTATAGCCCAAGCCTTCGATGCGCTTGGCGGAAAGCAGCTCGGTCTTGCCGAACTCCGTCATGTTGGCCAGCAGCGGGGTGTCCACGGCGGCGCGGAACTTTTCGAAGTCCTCCGGCGAGTAGAGGGCCTCGGTGAAGATGAGGTCCGCGCCGGCGTCGGCGTAGGCCTTGGCGCGCTCGATGGCTTCATCGATGCCGTGGATGCCGGCGGCATCGGTGCGGGCACAGATGATGAAGTTCTCATCGCGGCGCTCGTTGACGGCGGCGGTAATGCGGCGAACCATGAGATCCGTCGGCACCACTTCCTTGCCATCGAGGTGACCACAGCGTTTCGGGTTGACCTGGTCTTCCAGGTGGCAGCCGGCCAGGCCGGCGTCCTCCAGCGCGGCAACCGTGCGGGCGGCGGACATCGGTTCGCCGAAGCCGGTGTCGGCGTCGACAAGCACCGGCAGGTCCGTGGCGCGGGCGATGTGCCCGGCGCGCTGCGCTACCTCCGTGAGCGTGGTCAGGCCAATATCCGGCAGGCCCAAGTCATTGGCCAGCACCGCGCCGGAGACGTAGACGCCGCCGAAGCCGCCGATGTCCTGGATGAGCCGCGCGGTCAAAGGATTGAAAGCGCCCGGCAGCGTGGTGATTTCCGGTGCGTTCAGCGCCTCGCGGAAGCTCTTGCGCTTGTCGGCATTGCTGATAGTGGAGCCAAATAGGCCAGCCATTTAGAACAGTCCCTTCGGGGTCTCGGGTGCGGTAGCGATGGCCTCGTCGGTGAGGCGAACGTTGAGCTCGTTGAGGTCGGTGAGGTTCTCCAGGTTCTGGGCGGCAGCGAGGAAGCGCTCCTGCTCCTCCTCCGAGACCTTGCCGGCAGCCAGCTTCTTGAACTTGTTGATGTATTCCTCGCGGCCGAAGGGGCGGGCGCCGAGCGGGTGGGCGTCGGCCACCGCGCGCTCGTCCTCAATCACAGTGCCGTCCTTGAAGGTAATGACAGCCTTGCCGCCGAAGGCCTTCTCATCCAGGTCGTTGGAGTGGTAGCGGCGGGTCCACTCGGGGTCCTCGACGGTGGAGATCTTGTGCCACAGGTCGATGGTGTCCTGGCGGTGCTTGCGCTCATCGGAGTAGGAGGTCTCGTAGTCCCACTCGCCGTCTTGGAGGGCCACGGCGAAGATGTACATGATGGAGTGATCCAGGGTCTCGCGGGAGGCGTTCGGGTCCATCTTCTGCGGGTCGTTGGCGCCGGTACCGATGACGTAGTGGGTGTGGTGCGAGGTGTGCAGGACGATGGACTCGATGTCCTCGGTCTTCAGTCCCTTCTCCGCGAGCGTCTTCTTAAGTGCAAAGGCCATGTCGATCGGGGCCTGCGCCTGGTACTCCGCGGAGTGCTCCTTGGTGTAGGTATCCAGGATGGCGCGCTTTTCCTCACCCTCCGCCGGCAGCGGAACGGTGTAGGTGCGCTCCGGGGAGTGGAGCATCCAGGCGATAAAGCCGTCCTCACCTTCCCAAATCGGGGCTGGGGCGCCCTCGCCGCGCATGGAGCGATCCACTGCCTCGATGCCCATCTTGCCGGCAAAGGCCGGTGCATAAGCCTTCCAAGAGGAAATGAGACCCTTGCGGGACTGGCGGGTAGCGGTGGTGGTGTGTAGCGCCTGGCCGATGGCCTGGTAGATGGTCTCGACGTCGAGGTTCAGCATGGTGCCGAGGCCCGCGGCGACGGAGGGGCCGAGGTGCGCCACGTGGTCGATCTTCCACTCGTGGAGGCAGATGCCCTTAACCAGGTTGACCTGGATTTCATAGCCGGTAGCCAGGCCGCGGATGAGGTCCTTGCCGGTCAGGCCCTTGTGCTGTGCCACGGCCAGAATCGGCGGGATGTTATCGCCCGGGTGGGAGTAATCGGCGGCGAGGAAAGTGTCATGGTAGTCCAGCTCGCGCACGGCAGTGCCGTTGGCTAGGGCTGCCCACTCGGCGGAGTATGCGCCGTCCACGCCGAAGATGGTGGCGCCTCCTTCCTGCACCGGGTGGGCCTGCGCAATAACGCGGGCGGAGGTAACCGGGCGGCGCGTTGCGGAAGCGACGGCCACGGAAGCGTTATCGATGATGCGGTTGATGATCATCTCGGTGGTCTCGGCCGGAACCTCGACGGGATCGGCGGCTACCTTGGCGATCTTGTAGGCGAGGTGCTCTTCGATGGGGAAGTTCTCGGCGGACTTGTGGGTACGTACTTCGTGGTTAATCAAAGGGGTTCTCCTCCTAGACAAGAACAACGATTGCGATAGGAATCACACTAACCCCAGCCCGTGCGCCCTGCCACATGTGTAAACTGTGACTATCTGTTGCAGGGATTTGCGTTACTTGCAAAACTTGTGGAATCCCCAGGCAGGAAGGCTTTTTAGGAGGAAACAGACGGTGACCAAGCACTACGCGGGGGCGAGAATCCACGCATTACGCAAGGAACGCCACCTCACGCAAGCCGCCATGGCGAAGCAGCTGGGGCTATCCACCAGCTATCTCAATCAGTTGGAAAATGACCAGCGCCCGCTCACCGTCACCGTCCTCATGCAGCTGACCCAGCGCTTCGGTGTTGATGCCACCTACTTCGCTGGGGACCGTGACCTGCGTGCGCTCGCCGAGCTGCGCCAGCTCTTCCCCGAGGCCTCCGAAGCCACCCTCACCGACCTCAGCGGGCGCTTCCCCGAACTTCTGCCCCGGCTTGTCGACGCCGCCGCGCACACCCCCGCCGAACCCGGCCCCTTCGAAGCGGTCCGCGACTTCTTTTACGACGCGCACAACTACGTCCACAGTCTCGACATCGCCGCCGAGGAGCTTTCCGATTCGCTCGGGGACCGAGTTCTGCGCCGCGGTCGCTTGGCTTCCGTCCTGCAGGATGAGTTCGGTGTTACGACGCGATTTTCCTCTTCGTCTCCGCGCCGACGCACCTTCCACAACCGGGAGCTGCACCTGCGCGCGGGCCTTACGGAATCCCAGCTGGTTTTTGAGATGGCCCTTCAGTACTGCCTGCTGGCCTACCCGGAGCACTGCGCGGAACTCGTCGCCGAATTACCGGGCGAGGAAGCACAGACTATTGGCACGCTGGGCCTCGCGCAGTATTTTGCCGCCGCCGTGACCATGCCTTATACCCAGTTCCTCGCCACCGCGGAGGAAACGCGCTATGACATCGACGTCATCGCGACGGCCTTTGGCACTGGTTTCGAAACCACCGCGCAGCGCTTGGCGACGTTACAGCGACCCGGCCTCCAAGGTGTTCCCTTCTCCTTCATCCGCACCGACCGCGCGGGCAATATCTCCAAGCGCCAGTCCTCCACCGCTTTCCACTTCGCCCGCAGCGGCGGCTCCTGCCCATTGTGGGTGGTGCACCGCGCGTTTGAAACGCCCAACCGCATCACGCGCCAGGTGGCCTCGATGCCCGACGACCACACCTACCTGTGGATTGCGCGCTTCGTCCAAGGCCAGGCCCAGGCCTGGGGCACGCCACGCAAGGAATTCGTCGTGGGTTTAGGCTGCGATATCGCACAAGCGGATCGCGTGGTCTACGCGGACGCGCTCAACCTCTCCCCTTCCGAGGCGACCCCCATCGGCCCCGGCTGCGCCGCCTGCCCGCGCCCGGCGTGCCCGCAGCGCGCCTTCCCGCAGGCGGGCCGGCCCGTCAGCCTCGACCTCAATGCCACGCCGGTGACGGCTTACGCCACCTCGTAGTTTTCATACCTTTCGCTTACGCATTCGAACCCGCCACGGCCATGTCCGCAGCGCCTGCCATGATGAACCTTGTTCGGCACCACGCCGAGTTCTCTTCACTCACCTACGCAGGAGGTTCTCTCTCATGTCCAACCCTTATGCAGCTCCCCAGTTCTCCCCGGAGCCAACCCCAGAGCAGGCAGCACCGAAGAAAAAGAAGAAAGGCGGCTGCCTCAAGTGGGGCGCGGGTGCAATCGCGGTATTGGTGCTCGGCAGCGCCGCCCTCAATGCGGGTTCTGACGGCGATGACCCGACCAACACCGCAGCATCGGAGCCAAGCACGAGTATCACGGCCGTCGATATCAACAACGCCGCAGCTGACGTGGAATCCGCCGCAGGCGATACCGGCAGCGATGACAACGCCGTGCCCACAGAGCACAAGAATGCTCTGCGCGCGGCGAAGCGCTATGTGGACTTTTCTGCCTTCTCTGAGGCTAAGCTCTATGACCAGCTCACGAGCGAATACGGCTCGCAATTCTCCCCGGAGGCGGCACAGTACGCCGTGGACACGGTAAATGCTGATTGGATGGCCGAAGCCGTCGAGGCAGCGGAAAACTACCAGGAGATGATGCCGATGTCCGGCCCGGCGCTGCTCGATCAGCTCACCAGCGAGTACGGCGAGAAGTTCACCATGGAAGAAGCCCAGCATGCCGTGAGCACACTGGCTTATAAATCCGAGCCGAAGCTAAACCAGAGCCGGGTCTGATTTACTCGCGGTCGCTATTCAAGGTCGTCGTGGGCGACAAGGCGGCGGGCCGCCTCCGTGATCGTGCCAGACAGCGACGGGTAGACCGCGAAGGAATCCGCCAGCTGGTTCACCGTGAGCTGGTTGGTCACCGCCACGGCGATGGGCAGGATGAGCTCGGACGCAGTCGGAGCGACGATGACGCCGCCGATGACACGGCCGGAGGTAGCGCGGCAGAAGAGCTTAACGAAGCCATGCTGCAGGGAGCGCATCTTGGCACGTGGGTTGGTGTTCAGCGGCATCATGACGGTGCGGGCAGCGACCTCACCGGCCTCAATCTCTGCCTGGGTGAAGCCCACGGCAGCGATCTCTGGGCGGGTAAACACGGCGGTTGCCACGGTCTTCAAGCGCAGCGGGGACACACCCTCACCCAGGGAGTGGTACATGGCGATGCGGCCCTGCATTGCCGCAACGGAAGCCAGCGGGAACAGATCGGAGCAATCACCGGCGGCATAGATGCCGGCGACGTTGGTGCGGGAGACACGGTCAACCTCAATGTGGCCGGACGGCGTGGTGGCCACACCAACGTGCTCCAAGCCGAGGTTTTTGGTGTTCGGGATGGAACCAATGGACATGATGACGTGGGAACCGTGGATCTCGCGGCCATCCTGAGTCTTGACCACGACGTTGCCGTCTTCTGTGCGGGAGACCGTCTCCACGCGGCAGTTCTTCTCCAGCTCCACGCCGCGCTCAGCCAGGACGGTCTCGAGGACGTCGGCAGCGTCAGCGTCATCGTGCGGCAGAATGCGGTCGCGGGACGCCACCATGGTCACGCGCACTCCCATCTCCGCGAAAGCAGAAACGAACTCCGCACCGGTCACACCGGAACCCACCACGATGAGGTGCTCCGGCTCCTCCTTGAGGTCATAGACCTGCTGCCAGGTCAGGATGCGCTCGCCGTCCGGCTGCGCGCCCGGCAAGATGCGCGGGGTGGCACCGGTGGCAACGAGGACCAGGTCCGCGTCGAGGGTTTCGGTGGTGCCATCTTTGTGGGTGACATCGATCTTATGCGCTGCCCCCTTCACACCGTGCTGGTCCTCGGAGAAGGCAGCGCGCCCATCGATGACCTTGACGCCGATCTTCTCTAGGCCCGCGCGCACGTCGCGGGACTGGTTAGCAGCCAGCGCCTGCACACGGCCGTTGAGGGCCTCCAGGCTCAGCTGCAGCGAGCCGAGCTGGTGGTTCAGGCCCATATCATCCGCGCGGCGGAAGTCGGTGCGAATGTTGGCGCCAGCGATGAAAGACTTCGAGGGCACGCAGTCCAAGAGAACGGAGGAGCCACCCGGGCCCTGTTCCTCAACCAACGTAATGTGCGCGCCGTACTTGGCGCCGGCGGTCGCAGCCTCGTAGCCTGCGGGGCCACCGCCGATAATTACGATGCGGGGGGCTTCCTGTGACACTGTCGCTCCTTTTTAAAATTCTGCCTATAAGAACTCTGGGAAATCCTTGTCACAGTGTAGTGCTTAGGCGCTTAATCCTCCACGTTGGCGAACTGTTCTGCTACGGAACCAAAGAGTTTGACACCCACGCCGATGGCCCGCTCATCAGGCGCCAAATCCCCCATGTGGAGATCATGCTGCTCTCCTTCACCAGACCAGCAGCCCAAACGGGCCATGGAGCCGGGAACCTTCTCTAGGTACCACGAGAAGTCTTCGCCGCCCGAGGATTGTGGGGCCTGAACCACGGCTTGCGGGTCGATGGCCTGGGCAGCGCTGGCGAGGAGGGCGGTGGAGACGTCGTCGTTAAGCACGGGCGGAACCCCACGGTGATAGACCAACTCATGTTCCACGCCCAAGGGCGCTAGCACCTGTTCCACCAACTCAGCGAAGAGCTGCTGCATGTCGCGCCAAATGCCAATGTCCGCCGTGCGCATCGTGCCGGACACAGAGCCGGTCTCGGGAATCGCGTTCGGGGCATAACCCGAATTCACCTGGCCAAACACCAAAACGGTGCCGGTGCGCGGATCGACGCGGCGCGAGAGCAAGCCCGGCAGATCCGTCAGCAGCTTGCCCAGGGCATAGACGACGTCTGCCGACAAGTGCGGGCGTGACGTGTGCCCGCCCGGGCCAGAGACGTTAATTTCCACAACATCGGTGGCCGAGGTGATCGCGCCGGCGCGGACGCCGATGCGCCCGACGCGCAGCTTCGGTTCAACGTGGACGGCGAAGATGGAGTTCACACCTTCGAGCGCGCCCCACTCGATAACGTCGGTGGCACCGCCCACCCACACCTCTTCAGCGGGCTGGAAGATAACACGAACACCGAAATCCAGCGGATGCTCGCGGTTGAGGTCCGCCAAGGCGCAGGCCGTAGCAAGTGCGATGGTGGTGTGCATGTCGTGCCCACACGCATGCATGACGCCGGGCACCTCGGAGGTGTATTCGAGGCCGGTGACCTCGGTGACAGGAAGCGCGTCGATGTCGGCGCGGAAGGCCAGGCGCCCGAGTTCCGTATCGGGACCAATGTCCACCATGAGGCCGGTTTCGGGGAAAAGCTGCGGCTCCAAGCCGTACTCGCGCAGGGTGCGGGACAAGAAGCGGGTGGTTTCCACCTCGTTATTGGAGGTCTCCGGGTGGCGGTGGATATGGCGACGCCACGCGATGACCTCCGCGCGGTGGTTGCTGAACCACTCACTGACGTAGTCCGAGATCACTGCTTCCTCCTCCGTGGTTTCCTATTGGGAAGAGTCTACAACTAGACCATGCGGTTCAGTTAGTCGGGCAGGTCACGCGCCAGATATACTGAGCGGTCTGCCCTGTCCGACGGTTTCGCTACAGGTCGATATTGCGGGGACCGTAGAGGCGATCGCCGGCATCGCCAAGGCCCGGGACGATGTAGGCGTCCTCGTTGAGGGAGGGATCAATCGCTGCGGTGACCAAGCGGACTGGCAGCCCCGAGTTGGCCAGTGCATCAACGCCCGGCTGCGCGGAGACCATGCAGATTGCCGTGATGTCGGTAGCGCCGCGATCTGCCAGGAGCTTCAGGGAGTGCAGGAGGGAACCACCCGTGGCGAGCATCGGATCAACCACGAAGACACTCCGACCGCTGAGATCCTCCGGCAGGGCTTCCAGGTAAGGCACCGGCTCGTGGGTTTCTTCATCGCGCGCCATGCCAATGAAGCCCACCTGGGCATCCGGGATCATGGACAGTGCTGGATCAATCATGCCCAGGCCAGCGCGGATAATGGGCACGATGATCGGAGGGTCCTGCAGGCGGGTACCGTCGGCCGTGGCGACGGGTGTGACGCACTCAAAGTGCTCAACGGGCAGGTCGCGCGCCGCCTCATAAACAAGCATGGTGCCCAGATCTCGCAAGGCAGCACGGAAGGCGGCGTTGTCGCTGCGGGCATCGCGCATGAGGGTCAGCCGGGATGTGGCGAGGGGGTGGTCTACTACGTGGATATCCATGTCCTTCACTGTATAAGAATTGGTCGGGAACCGATCAGCGGGCGGTGAAGTCTAATAAGGCATGACTAGCTTCGATACTTTCACCATTGATACTGAACACACTCGCCGCTTAGCCCACGAACTTGCCGCTGTCTCTCAGGCCTCTCCCGCTCCTTCTCCCGAGCTACCGATAGAGCCGGTCGTGGACGGCTTTAGCAGTGCGTTCAACGCCGCTATGGAGAATCTCACAGCACGCCTTGCCCAGGTCAGAGCCGATGCCGGAGCGGTGGCAGAGTCCAGCTTCCGCATGGCGCGGGAAGCCGAGGAGACCGATAGTGCCCTCGCGAGCGCGTGTGGAGGTCTGTGATGTTGGAATCAGCGATAGCTCAGATTGCGCGGATGCAGCCGGCGCAGCTTCCCGACGTCTCCCTGCCCACTGTGCCCGATCTCACTGCCGCGGGACCCCTCGCGGAGATAGCGCACGGTGATCCGCGAGCGCTGTTGGACACCGCCCGCCAAGCCACTGAGGATCTTTCCACGGCCCGCTCAGCTCTGGCTTCCGCGCGCGGGCTGATTTCAGCGGCCGTCAGGGAACTCATCGGACTGGGCTTCGAGCTACTCCAGCGCGGGTTACCTATAGCTCTGGGGCTGCTCATTCCGAACCCGGCGGCACAGGCCGCGGCGCGCTCAGCTTTGCAGGCTCTCGCTATGGAGTACGTTGGCAAGGCACTGCAGCGCTTGAAGCACTTAGCCGGCGAACTCCTGCAGGCGGCGGCTCCCCTCGTTCCCATCGGCCAGCGCGCGGTCCAACCTTCGGTGCGCGGCCCCCAAGAAGAAAGCACGGCGCGCCACGCGCTCGTTGCCCCGGCGGCGGAGAACGGGGCAACCACGCAGGGACAGGCCGCAGCACAAGCAGCACTATCCCAAGTGGGGACTCCTTATGGCTGGGGCGGAACCGGCAACGGTAGTTTCGACTGCTCAGGACTCACCCAATGGGCCTGGCGCCAGGCGGCGTGGAACTGCCGCGCACCGCTGAAAGCCAGACCGTGGGCCGACAGGTCAGCGCGGAGGAGCTGCAACCCGGTGACCTCATCGTGTGGGATGGCACGTGGCTATGTACTCCGGCGACGGGCAGATGGTGGAGGCCGGAAGCCCCGTACAAACCAATCCATTGCGCACCAACAACATGGGGATGGCTTTCAAAGGCTTCTGGAGGCCCACAGGGTAGACTGTTTCCCCATGAACACCCGCGCTATTGTCCCTATCCAACTCTCCCTTTCCGAGGGCGATTTTTATACCCTATGGGCGCCAAAGTGGCGCCAGAACGGCTCCGAGTGGCAGGCCTTTCTCGGTGATGACGAGTCTGTCCTGCTCTTTAAAACGGAAGCCGAAATGCTGTGCTTCCTTGAGTCGGGGACGAAGCATGACTTGCTCGATCACCCCAAGTGGGAAGTGTTCAACTCCCAAGCGGCAGACCGCGTGGTTCCTGAAAAGAAGCACGTGTACGATCTCGTCGGCATGCCGAAGTACCTCGCCGGCCGCCCGAGCCACGAGAACGTCTCCACGGTCGCGCGTTGCTTGGAGATTGCGCACTCGCTGGCAGAGGTCAGCGGCGCCGAGCACACCGTCATCTTTTTCGCTTCGCACTCCATCCTGCGCAACGCTGCCCGCGGTGCCGATCACTACGCCGGCGACCAGGGCATGAGCGAGTGGTCCGGCGTGGGCCGCGTTATCCACAGCAACTGGCGCGCAGTGATCGAAGACCTCGACAAGGTGGTCAAGGTCGTTCCTTCTTCTGATTTCACCCAGGATGCAACCACGAGCGCCGCCACCCGCATTTCCTCCGCCACCGAAGCGGCGGAGGAAGCACGCAAAAAGGCCGAAGAAGAGCGCAAGGCCGCCGCACAATCGGCAGATCCTTATGACAGCTCCCCGTGGGCAGCCGCAGGCATCGACCCGGTAAAGATCACCGCCGACCAAAGGACTGTCTACACCCTGCGCACCTACCTCGACGGCAAGCCAGTGTTCCTGGGCAAGTGGGGCGAGATCTTCACCTTCCCCAGCTCCAAGGTGCTCGTGCGCTGGATCATGGAAAATGACGACCACGACTTGGCCAAGGTCTCCACCTGGGAAGAGGTCGTTGCCGCGGCGAACGCTGGTGAGCTGGAAGTCACGGTCCACCCGGATAACCAGTACAACTTCAACGGCATCGTGCGTGACATTGAAAAGGGCCCGGAGGCGGTCGATACGGATCAGATGGGTCGCTGCTACGAGGTCTGCGCTGATGCCGCCGACTGGTCCGGGGATGACTCCATCAACTCCTACATGCTGCAGAACCCGCGATTCCAGGACTACCTGGGCTACATGCTCGGCTCCACCGAGCACGCAGGCTACGTTCCCTCCAAGCCCTACACCGAGCACGCGGAGTCCTGGAAGGGCCTAGAGGAGATGCTGACGAAGCGCTTCTCCCGCTTTTAGTTTCTAGTCGGAGGACTCAGTCTCTTCTTCCGTTTCTTCTTCTGTCTCGGAAGCGTCCTCCGCGAATTCCGGATCCGCCAGTTCCTCATAGGCGGGCAGAATCTCCTGCTCGATGAGGCGCTGGCGGTCCTCTTCGCTGGCAAAAGAGTTCTCAATCGCCTTGATGGTGAGGTCGAAGAACTCCTCCAGCCCGTAGCCAAAGGTCTCGCTCAGGGCCAAGAAGACGTCGCTGAGCTTCTCCCCCGCCACCGTGCAGGTAAAGCCGAGCTGCTGCAGCAGCGGCAGAGGGTGATCCGCCAACTCCTCTGCGGGCAGCTCCTCCAGCGGCGCGAAGGTCAGCGCGATGCGGCGATCCCGCACCCACGCAGAGGCCTTGCCTGGGCGAACGCCGTCGAGATCCGCGCTGAAGTCATCGACGAGATCGGTGGCATGCACCAAGCGCGTCACACCCGCCTGCACTGCGGCCACGGCATCCTCATAAGAATCGACATCCCGCTCCCACGGAATGAAATCCGCGCGGAGTTTCTCAGCCGCAGACAGCTCGGTCAGCGCCACGCCTACCGCGGCCTCGCTGGCATCGCCCTCGACGATGATCCGGGCATCGATTCCAGGAACGTCCAGTCCTTCCTGCGCGGCGGCGAGCGCCTCGGCGGCACCAAAGGAGAAGGCGCTGGGGCGCAGGCGGAGCTCGGCGTAGACCACGTGGTCGTCGGCAAGCGCTTGTACAACAGCGTGCGTGGCCGCGCGGAGCTCGTCCGGGGTCGAAGCATCCGTGGGCAGCGGCGCGAAGAGCG
Source organism: Corynebacterium minutissimum (assembly GCF_000988205.1). Lineage (GTDB taxonomy): Bacteria > Actinomycetota > Actinomycetes > Mycobacteriales > Mycobacteriaceae > Corynebacterium > Corynebacterium hiratae. Next base: position 25,349 of record NZ_LAYQ01000016.1, read on the forward strand.
TCACCTTGGGCAGGCCGGCGAAAATCTCGGCGCCGGAGTCTTTGTTTTCGGGACTAATCAGAGGTGCGTCATGCATGAGGTTCATCCTAGGACGGGGTCTAGGATTAAGCACGCTATGAAACATGTCCCCGCGATCCTGACTGCCCTCGCCTTAGCCGCGACGCCGCCGGCGTTTGCAGAGGAGGAAGAGTCAACGTCGCCCACGCGCACCACCGCGCCGGATACCGACTCTTGCCCGCACTCCCTCGTTCCTGAGGAGCCAACGACCACGTCCGAGCGTCTCTCCCCCGGCCAAGTCGCGCCCACTCCCCTGCCCGCTGTTGAGGGTGCTGCCTGCGGCGTGACCGCTCCGCGCGGTTTTCGGGTCAATAAGGACGTGGTGGCGTCGGCGTGGATGGTCAGTGACCTGGACACCGGCGAAATCATCGCCATGAAGGACCCCAATGGGCGCTACCGCCCCGCCTCCATCATCAAGGCGCTGCTGGCGCTCGTGGTCATCGAGGAACTCCCCCTCGACCAGCGCATCACCGCCACGCTTGACGACGCCTCCATCGAGGGCTCCGCCGTCGGCCTCGGCCCCGATGGTATCTACACCGTGGAGCAGCTTCTGCAGGGCCTTCTCATGGCTTCCGGCAACGACGCCGCACACGCCCTCGCGCAGGCTGTTGGCGGGGACGATGAAGCATTGGCAAAGGTCAATGCGAAGGCACAGGAGATTGGCACGCGCTCGACAGTGGCGGCGAGCTACTCCGGGCTGGACGCGGCGGGTATGTCGACCTCCGCGGCGGATATCTCGCTGATTTACCGCGCGGCTTTTGCCAACGACACCTTTGCGCGCATCGTCGACACCGAGCACGTGGAGTTTCCCGGCTGGGGTGACATGCCTGGCTATGAGCTGTGGAACGACAATGGGCTGTTCCTCAACGACCCGGATGGCATCGGCGGCAAGACGGGCTATACCGAGGACGCACACCATACCTTCGTCGGCGCGATCAACCGCGATGGGCGCCGCCTCCAGGCGGTTCTCCTCGATACGACCGTCGAGCATGGGTTCCGCGCCTGGGAGCAGGCGCAGATGCTTCTCGACGAAGCCTCCGACGTCCGCTCTGGCGATGGCGTCGGGCACTTAGATGACTTCGCAGCCGGAAAGGAAGAGCCTGCGGAGTCTGCGGTTACGAGCCCGGCTCCCACCACCCCGGCTGCGCCCGCCAGCGCGGAGGCGGCTGCGGAGTCTTCGTCCTTCGAAGGCTCGCAGGGCTGGATTGGCTGGATGGTGGCGGGGCTCGTCGCGCTCCTCGTGGTAGTAGTTGCTACTTTTTCACTACTTCGGCGTTAGCCATGATGTCGTGCTGGCCGCGTAGATTGTTCTTGGCCCCAATCGTGGTCACCACGTAGAGGGCACCAAAAAAGGCGATCAGCGGCCCAATGAGCGGCACGAGGGAGGCCACGCGCCACCAGTTGCGCCTAATGCTCTGCTGCCAGGTGAGCTTCTCGTGGGTTGTCACATCGCGCACGGTATACCCGGCAATCATCTTCGCGGGTGTTGCGCCAGCAAGGACCTCGAAGCAAATGTAATAGGCCACCGTGAAGATGCTGGAGATGCTGACGATCCACACCGAATTATCATCCGGGTTGGTAAAGCCAAAGCCGACGATGAAGGACACCACGAGGGCCGCGAGGAAGTAGTCAATGACGGCCATGAGTACGCGGTTGCCGGGAGAGGCGCGCCGCGCATCATCGCGGGGCGGAGTTGACGTTGAGGCGTGCGTGCTCTCACCCCACCGGCCGGTAGTCGCGTACTCCTCCAGCTGCGCCCACGTGAGCTGGGCGCCGGACTCGACCTTTTGGTCATAGCTTGCGCGGGAAGCGGGCTCGCACAGAATGCGGGAGGCAACGGCAAGCTCCTCGCGCTCTGGGGCTTCGGGGAGGTAGCCGAGGCCTTCGAGGTGAGCGTCGGCAGCCGCCAGCTGCACGCCCAGTTCTCGTGAGGTCGCGCGCGAATCGAGTCTGAAGTGCTCGTACAGGTTCGGGGCAAAAGACGCTGGTAGCATCGGCCTACTTTCGGCGCAGCAGGGCCCAGGCACCAGCTGCGGCTGCGCCCAGGGCGGCACCGGCGCCCAAGGTCACGCCCGGTTCGGGCCCTGGCGGATCTCGTTGCGGACGCGGATGACAGCCTGGTCTGGGACGGGCGGTACCAGCAGCTCGAGGGATTCCTCGGTGGTGGCCGTCCATGCGGAGACGTACAGCACGACGCGCCAGACCAAGTACATGACCACCATGAGAACAATGACGGGGCCGAACACGGCGCCTGCCGGGTTGCCCGCCGCGGAGGACATGATGACGGTGGACAGCTGCTTGATTACCTCAAAGAGCACCGCACCAATGGCCGCGCCCATTAGTCCCGACTTGGTGGGCACCTTCGTGCGCGGCAGGAAGGCCACCATCCACCAGAAGACGAGGAAGTTTGCGATAAGACCGATCACGATGCCGGCGATGACGAGTACGGCGCCCATGCCGGGGAAGGACTCGATGCCAACCCACTCGAAAATCTTTTGGGTCAGTCCGGAAGAACCCGCCGCCGTCACGCCGAAGGCGATAACCATGGCCACGAGCAGGCCGATGAGGCCCAGCAGGTCGCTGAGCTTCTTGGTCACAAAATTGCCCGGGGCGTCAGTCGGATCCTGCATCCACATCGCCGAAATGCCGATGCGCAGGTTGTTCATCCAGCCCAGCCCGGACCACAGGGTGGTCAGGCCACCGATGCCGTACATCGCGCCGCGCTGTTCAATCGCGGTATGCAGAATCTGCGTAATCGAATCCCCCAGATCGCCAGACACGGAGTTCGCGATCTGCTCCTCCAGTTGCTGCATGAGATCTGGGCGATTAGCCAACACGGTGGCGATGGCTGCCACCGTGAGCATGAAGATGGGGAAGATAGCCAGAACCGAGAAATACGTAATGCCGGCCGCGAACTGGTTGCCGCCTTGGCTGCCGTAGCGGTCCAGCATCTTCATGATGTGATCAATGAAGCCGGACTTCTCGCGGACTTTATCTACCGCGCCCGGCTCATCGGCATTAGCACGCTCGATGCCGTAGTCATCGGTCTTTTTCTCATCGGGTTGAGTCGTTGGCGCCACAGGCTTTCCCCTTTTTATGAATTACAGAAATAAATTACAGAGTCCTCTACACAGTCTTCATCATGCTAACCAACTCAGCCGCGGCGCGCGGGGAGGAAGCCCACTGCCTCGTAGACCTTGTCCACGAGCGGGGAGGCGATCTCCGTGGCGCGCTCGGCACCCTGGGCCAAGATGCGCTCGAGCTCGCCGCGGTCTTCCATGAGCTCGTCGTAGCGTGCCTTCAGCGGAGTGGTGAAGGCCTCCAGCGCTTCTGCTGTGTCCACCTTCAGGTGGCCATAGCCCTGGCCCGCGTACTTGTCCACGAGGTCCGGGATGCTCTCACCGGTCAGCGCGGACTGGATGGCCAGCAGGTTGGACACGCCGGGCTGCTTCTCGCGGTCGAAGGCCACCACGCCGAGGTCATCGGTCACCGCAGACTTGATGCGCTTGGCGGAGGTCTTAGGAGCATCGAGCAGGTTCACGATGCCCTTCGGGTTTGCGCCCGACTTCGACATCTTGGACGTCGGCTCCTGCAGGTCATAAATCTTGGCTGAGCCTCCGGAATGAAGGCCTCTGGCACGCGGAAGACCTCGCCGTATTTATTGTTGAAGCGCTCCGCCAGGTTGCGAGTGAGCTCGAGGTGCTGGCGCTGGTCCTCCCCCACCGGCACATAGTGCGGGGAATACAGGAGGATATCCGCGGCCATCAGGACGGGGTAGGTAAACAGGCCCACGGACGTGCGGTCCTGGCCTTGCTTGAGGGACTTGTCCTTGAACTGGGTCATGCGGGAGGCCTCACCGAAGCCGGTCAGGCACTGCAAAACCCACGTCAGCTCCGCGTGCGCGGGGACGTGGGATTGCACGAAGAGGGTCGATTTCGCCGGATCGATGCCCAATGCGATGAGCTGCGCGGCGCCCGCCACGGTGCGGTGGCGCAGCTCCTCCGGGTTCTGCTCCACCGTGATGGCGTGCAGGTCCGGGATGAAATAAAAAGCCTCGTGAGAGTCTTGCAGGTCAATCCACTGCTTGAGCGCTCCGAGGTAGTTACCCAGGTGATAGGAGTCCGCCGTGGGCTGAATGCCAGAGAGGACTCGAGAAGCGGAGGTCGATGCAGAAGTGGAGTCAGTCATGGTTGACTACTCTACTCTGCCGCCTCCGCCGGGGCGGCGCTGCGTCCGTTAAATCTTGCGGGAGGTCGGGCTAATAACATCCATCATGACAGCGAAACCGACCACCATGAACGCGCCGCCAACACCCTGGAGGATGATCGGGCCAAGGAAGGCAAAGGACGGTCCGACGATGGTCCACCACCAGATACCCAGGGCAAGCAGAATAGCGCCGAGGACAAAGTAGATGATTGCGCGGGTCATGAGCATCTCCTGCGAAATAGAAAAGGACGTTAAGACGGGATTATCGTACCACTACTTGGATTCGGCTACTTGTACTCCACCAGAAGAGGAGAGTGATCGGACCAGCGCTCCTCCACCGTCGGTGCCTTCTCCACCCACGTGCGCTGCGCGCGGTCCAGCATAGACTTCGTGGCCGCTTGATAATCGATGCGCCACCCAGCGTCGTTATTGAAAGCCTGGCCGCGGTAGGTCCACCAGGTATAGGGCCCCTCAGCCTCCGGGTGCAGGCGCCTGGCGACGTCAAACCACTGCGGGTCCGCGGCCGCCTCCCAGGCGGTCTTGGTCTCATAATCCACCACGCCGAGCCAATCCCCGAGCCCCTTCTTCTCCTGCGGCTCATCATCCGGGAAGGAGCCAAAGACGCGGTCCATGAAGGCGCGTTCCTCCGGCAGGTGTCCGGACTTCTTCTCGTTGGGCTTGTTGTTCTTCAAGTCCTGGGCGCGGTGGCAGATGTTCCAGTCGCCGCCAATGACGGCCTCCGGATACGTCGCCGCCATCTCATCCAGAACGTCGGAGAATTCATCCAAGAACAGGTACTTCTCATCTTGCTTCGGGGAATCGGTATCGCCGGAGGGCAGGTACAAAGAGGCCACGCGCACGCCTTCCACGGTCGCGGCAATGAAGCGGCCGGATTCGGCGAAGGAGCCGAAGCCCACGGAGACGTCGCCAAGCGCATGCTTCGATAGGATGCCCACGCCCGCGCGACCTTTGGCGGCGGATTCGGCCTGTACCAGGTTCCATCCCGCCTCCAGAGCCGGGGCCAAGGCCTTCTGGGTCTGCTCGGGGTTGGCGCGTACCTCCTGCATGAGGACGACGTCGGCCGGCGTGGTCTCCAGCCACGCGTTCATGCCCGGGTTGTTCTCGTTGCGCTGTTTGCAGGCCGCGCGGATGCCGTTGACGTTGACGGAGGCGATGGTGAAACTCATGCCGGTCAGTCTAACTCTGTTCAATAATCTTCACGGAAGGGGCTAGACGGCGCTTGTCCCACATGGTGACAAACCAGGTAAGAATGCCGGCCACGGCCAAAGCAGCACCGGCCAGCGCGGTGGAATTATAGGAGTAGCCCGCTCCCACGACCACTCCACCAATGGCAGCGCCGGCCGCGTTCGCGATGTTGAGGGCAGACTGGTTCAACGCCGCCGCGAGGGTCTGCGCATCCCCCGCCACGTTAACCAAACGCAGCTGCAACGACGGCACGAGGATGGAACCGAAGAAGGCCAAGACGCCGAAGACAATTGTGCCGGCCCACGCGTTGTGCGCCACGAAGTAGAAGGTCACGGACACACCAACCATGCAGATGAGCGCAAAAATGATGCCGAATTCCAGGTTGCGGTCCGCCAGCCAACCGCCGGCGACGTTACCGGTGGTCATGCCGATTCCATACGCCATGAGCACAAGCCACGTGTGGCTCGGGTCCATGCCGGCGACGTCTGTCATGGTCCACGTGATGTAGGTATAAACGGCAAACATGCCGCCGAAACCCACGGTGCCGAGGAATACGGTGAGCAGGACCTGGCTGTTTTTCAGCGCGCCGAGCTCAGTAAACATATCCGTTTGCGGCATACGCGTCATGTGCGGGAAGAGGAAGAAGAGCAGCACCATCGTCAGCCCCGCGATGGCCACGACTAGGAAGTACGCCGCATGCCAGCCGAGCTCTTGGCCCAACGCCTGGGCTGCTGGCACACCAATCACGGTGGCAACGGACAGGCCCATGCCGACCATCGACATGGCAAACCCCTGACGGCCCGGTGGGGCCATCGATACCGCCGCTAGGTTAGCTACCGAAAAGTACGCGCCGTGCGGCAGACCGGCGATGAAACGGGCCACGAGGAGGACTCCATAATTGGGTGCCACGGCCGTGAGCAGATTGCCTACGAGCAGAAAGCCAATGAGCAAGATAATCAGGCGGCGGCGCGGAAGCTTGCCCGTGAGTGCCGCGATGACCGGCGCTCCCACGACGACACCAAGCGCGTAGACGGAGATGACTACCGACGCCGTGTCTTCCGTAATGCCGAAATCATCCGCGATGAGCGGCAGCAGGCCCATGGAGGTGAACTCCGTGGTACCGATGGCGAAAGCACCCAGCGCCATGGCGATCATGACGATGATGCGGCGCGTCGCGGAGATTTCCGTCTGGCGTGGGACGGGGCGGCGTTGGATACGGGTATTCATCGGTTTCACGTGGGCAGACCTTAGTACTTCCCCTCCCGAGCTCGTAAGTCCAGCCGGAAAGGTTGTGCCAAGTACACAGACTTCCCCCGCTGGTGGTGCGAGTCACAGGGGGACCGGCACCGCGAGAAAATAAGACAGGTATCCTGTGAGGTTGAACAGTTTTCAACTTCTTTAGGAGAACCATGGCAAAGATTATCTGGACCCGTACCGACGAGGCGCCGTTGCTGGCGACCTACTCCTTCAAGCCCGTCGTGGAGGCCTTCGCGTCCACCGCAGGCATCGAGGTGGAAACCCGCGACATTTCCCTGGCCGGCCGCATCCTGGCCCAGTTCCCGGAGCGCCTTGGTGACAAGAAGGTCTCCGATGCCCTGGCTGAGCTCGGCGAGCTGGCCAAGACCCCGGAAGCTAACATCATTAAGCTGCCGAACATCTCCGCTTCCCTGGTGCAGCTGAAGAAGGCTATTGCTGAGCTGCAGGCCGCCGGCTACGACCTTCCGGAGTACGAAGAGGCTCAGGAGAAGTACGACGCCGTCAAGGGCTCCGCTGTCAACCCGGTTCTGCGTGAGGGCAACTCCGACCGCCGCGCCCCGATTGCGGTCAAGAACTTCGCTAAGAAGAACCCGCACAAGATGGGTGCGTGGTCCGCTGATTCCAAGACCAACGTGGCCACCATGGACGCTAACGACTTCCGCCACAACGAGAAGTCCGTCATCATGCCGGAGGAGGAAACCCTCTCCATCGTCCTGAAGACCGCCGAGGGCGAGCAGACCCTGCTGGAGAAGCTGCCGGTCCTCAAGGGTGAGGTCATCGACGGCACCTTCATGTCCGCCAAGGCACTCGATGAGTTCCTCAAGGCGCAGGTTGCCCGCGCCAAGGAAGAGGGCGTGCTCTTCTCCGCTCACCTCAAGGCCACCATGATGAAGGTTTCTGACCCCATCATCTTCGGCCACGTGGTGCGCGCTTTCTTCGCTGATGTCTTTGAGAAGTACGGCGAGGAGCTCGAGGCCGCTGGCCTCAACGGCGAGAACGGCCTGGGCGCTATCTACGAGGGCCTGGACAAGCTGGAGAACGGCGCTGAGATCAAGGCCGCTTTCGACGCCGCGCTGGCCGCGGGGCCGGACCTCGCCATGGTCAACTCCCACAAGGGCATTACCAACCTGCACGTTCCGTCCGACGTCATCATTGACGCCTCCATGCCGGCCATGATCCGCACCTCCGGCCACATGTGGAACAAGAACGACGAGGAGCAGGACACCCTCGCCGTCATCCCGGATTCCTCCTACGCCGGTGTCTACCAGGCCGTGATCGAGGACTGCAAGGCTAACGGCGCTTACGACCCGACCACCATGGGTACCGTCCCGAACGTCGGCCTCATGGCACAGAAGGCTGAGGAGTACGGCTCCCACAACAAGACCTTCAAGGTCCCGGCTGCGGGCACCGTCGAGGTCCGCAACTCCAAGGGCGAGGCTCTCATCTCCCACGACGTCGAGGCCGGCGACATCTGGCGCGCCTGCCAGACCAAGGACGCACCGATCCAGGACTGGGTCAAGCTGGCCGTCAACCGCGCCCGCCTGTCCGGCATGAAGGCCATCTTCTGGCTCGACCCGGAGCGCGGCCACGACGCCAACCTCATCGAGCTGGTCAAGAAGTACCTGCAGGATCACGACACCGAGGGCCTCGACATCTCCATCGAGGACCCGGTCACCGCGACCAAGATCTCCGTCGAGCGCATCCGCAAGGGCGAGGACACCATCTCCGTCACCGGTAACGTCCTGCGTGACTACAACACCGACCTCTTCCCCATCCTCGAGCTGGGCACCTCCGCGAAGATGCTGTCTGTGGTTCCGCTCATGGCAGGCGGCGGCCTGTTCGAGACCGGTGCCGGCGGCTCCGCTCCGAAGCACGTCCAGCAGGTCCAGGAGGAGAACCACCTGCGCTGGGATTCCCTCGGTGAGTTCCTGGCTCTGGCTGAGTCCTTCCGCCACGAGCACAACACCAACGGCAACGCTAAGGCTGGCGTGCTGGCCGCTGCGCTGGACAAGGCCACCGAGACCCTGCTGGATGAGGGCAAGTCCCCGTCCCGCAAGGTCGGCGAGAACGACAACCGCGGCTCCCACTTCTTCCTGACCCTCAACTGGGCCAAGGAGCTGGCTGCACAGTCTGACGACGCCGAGCTGGCGGAGGCCTTCAAGCCGGTTGCTGAGGCCCTCGAGGCCAAGGCTGGCGAGATTGAGCAGGCGCTTCTCGACGTCCAGGGCTCCCCCGTCGACCTCGGCGGCTACTACGCCCCGAACGAGGAGAAGCTCAACCAGACCATGCGCCCGGTTGCTGCCTTCAACGACATCATTGATGGCCTGAAGAAGTAATTCTTCGTAGCATCATGTTTCCGACCGCCGCGCGTATCCCCTCCGTAGTGGAGCGCGCGGCGCCGTCGTTTTCCTACGAAGACGTCCTTAACCACCAAGTCACCTTCGACGCCGCTGCGTGACGCGAGACATGGTCCCACCTCACGCTCTACCGGCGGTGTAACACCCCCTCCTCCTCCGATGCCATTGGGCAATTTCTCCGCTGCCTAAAATCAGGTGACTAGCGTCCCGTACAACCATGGGAGCATCAGCTACGGTCGATGCCATCCACTTTTTGAATCTGGCGCTTCTTAGAAATGAAATAGGCTGATACCCAGAGAATCGTCGTAAGTAGGGCCGTCCGGACTACCCACATCAAGTCAGCAGAGGAATACCCCACCATAAGTACCGCGCCTATCGACAAAATCCAACCAGCCAAAAATGATTTCATGCTCTCAACACCTCTACTTAGCGAGAATTGCATCCCAGTCGCAACTGGCGTAACCGTTTAGGCCACCCGCTACAACTCCGGTCGCAATTGCCTTAAGCATTCCTTGCACCGCCCAGCCCGCAGGAACACCAGCAACGGTCATCGCCACTAAGCATCTGTTCCATGCCTCCTGCTTCTCGGGAGATGCACCAGTTGCCACTCCTTCTGGCAATTTGCACGTAGCCGGATTGTTCGCACAGTCTTGGATGTAAGAGTCGGAGGGTTCAGTGGGAAACGGGTTGTTGTAGTTTTGCGCATGCGCAGTTGGAATCTTCACAAAGCCTGCCAGCATTACGCCAGCAATGACTACCGCGGTAGTCTTATGTTGTCGTGCAGGGGGGGCAGATCTTCATAATGCTCATGTGCTCAGGCTATCAATATGAGATTAGCCTCGCTATCCCTATTGGCAGATCTCTGTAGCCGACCATCAATTGAAGTCCGACAACGGCTTATGCAAACCCCTAACCTCATCAAAGGTTGTAAAAGCTACACCGCACAGCAAAAGAGAGAGTTTTTCAATCCACGGGAACCAAGCAACCACCGCCTCCGACTAGTAGTGCAGTTGATATCAGCGCCTGTCCATCGCCCGTCTTGAGTGCCCGAAAGCATTCACCCTCAGGCACCCACTACGGGCCCTACCTGTACACACTGAAAAGAGCACTACATATGAGTCGGACGGCTCTGCGATCTTTCATTCAGCGCATTCACTTTTACGGCGGTATGTTCGTCGGCCCCTTCATCCTCGTTGCGGCATTGACTGGCTGTCTCTATGCCATGGCACCCACCCTGGAGAAGGTGGTGTACCGCGACGTCATGACCGTTCCGGCGGTCGAGCACCCCGTGAGCTTGGAGGAACAAATCCAGGCCGCGCAGCACAAACAGCCTGACATGCCGGTCACGCAGGTCTGGCCGGCCACGACACCGACGGATTCGACGCGCGTGCTGGTTTCCGATGACAGCATCGACGAAAGCCTCCAGCGCACCGTCTTCATCAATCCTGCCAACGCCGAGGTCATCGGGGACTACCCCACCTACTCGGGCCTGGGTGAGATGCCGCTGCGCCGCTGGATTTCCTCCCTGCACGAAAGCTTCCACTTGGGCAAGGTCGGTGAGCTCTACTCGGAGCTGGCTGCTTCTTGGCTGTGGGTCATGGCCTGTGGCGGTCTTTATATGTGGTGGATTCGCCGCCGCCCGAAGAACAAGGCAACCGCGAACGCAGCGCAGCAGCAGCCCAAGCGCTCTGCCCGCTGGAAGGCCACCCGCCTGCATTCCACTGTTGGCGCCTGGATCTTCATCGGCCTGCTTGGCCTCTCTGCCACCGGTATCACGTGGTCGGGACTGGCCGGCGGGAACGTCGATTCCCTCGTCGAGCGCATGAACTGGAAGGCCACCCCCATCGAGACTGCCCTCCCCGGCACCACCGCTGAAACGCATGAGCACACCGGCCATGAAGGACATGAAGGTCATGGGGTTGGAGGGGCGTGGTCAAGCGCGAACGTGGCTGCCGAGGCCGAACGCGTCCTCGCCACCGGCCGCGCCGAGGGACTGACCGGACCGCTGCGCCTCTACCCGCCGGAGGACGCCAACTCCGCCTGGCAGGTCAGCGAACGCTGGGTGGAATGGCGCACCACCTCCGATGCAATTTCGGTAGATGGCACTACCGGCGACGTCATCGACCGCCAGCCTTTCTCCAGCCTGCCGCTGTTTAGCAAGCTCAGCAGCTGGGGCATCTACCTGCACATGGGCATCATGTTCGGACTGCCGCTGCAGATTGCGCTCCTCGCCTTGGGTCTCGCCACCGCCGCTCTCGTAGTACTGGGGTACTACATGTGGTGGAAACGTCGCCCACGCTTCCTCCCGACTGCCCACTTTTCCTGGGCCACCACAGGGTTGGGCGCGCTTTTCGCCGCCACCGTGGGCGTCTTCCTGCCGCTTTTGGGAATCACTTTGGCAGCGTTCCTGATTCTCGATGTCACCCTTGTGAACCGTGCCACCGCCCCGCGCAGGGAACGCACGCCAATCCCGGTCGGATAATTTAGTGAAAGCCATCACATAGGGCGGAGCTTATTAGGTACGGTAGTTTCTTATGACTAACCCACTACTGACACCTTCCACGCTGCCCTACCAGCTCCCGCCGTTTGCGGAGATCAAGGTCGAGCACTACCGCCCCGCCTTCGACGAAGCACTCGCGCTTCACGACGCCGAAATCGCCTCCATCACCGACAACCCCACCACGCCTACGTGGGAAAACACCGTGGAGGCGCTCGAGCGCTCCGGGCAGGACCTCGACCGCGTCATGGCGGTCTTTGGCAACCTCTCCGGCACCGACGTCACCGATGAAATGGAGGAGATCGCCGCCGACATCTACCCGCGCCTGTCCGCGCACTATGACGCGATCTACCAGAACGAGGTGCTCTACGCGCGCATCAAGGAGGCCACGCCGCCTGCCGACGACGCGGAAGGCCAGCGCCTCCACGAGCACCTCCTGCGCACCTTTGCCCGCAAGGGTGCCGACCTCGACGCGGCCGGCAAGGCCCGCCTGTCCGAGATCAACCAGCGCCTCTCCGCGCTCTCTGAAGAATTCGGCCGCAACCTCATGGCGTCTACCCGCGAGCGCGCGGTCTCCTTCACCGAGGAAGAACTCGAGGGCCTGCCCGCCGAACGCATCGCCTCCGCCAAGGCCGATGCCGAAGCACTAGGCCGCGAGGGCTTCGTCATCCCGCTGGAGTTGCCGACCGTGCAGTCCGAGCTGAGCCGTCTGGCGCGGGAGGATGCGAGGGGGAGGCTGTATGGGGCGTCGACAAGCAGGGGCTCCGAGAACAACATCCCGGGGCTCATCGAGGCCGTGCAGCTGCGCGCCGAGCGAGCCGAGCTGCTGGGCTTTGCCACGCATGCCGACTACGTCATCGCCGAAGAAACCGCCGCGACTGCCGACGCCGCCCGCACCATGCTCTTCGACCTCGCCCCCGCCGCCGCGGCCAACGCCGAAGGCGAGCAGAAGCTCCTCACGGAGGAAGCAACGCTCAACGGCCAGGGTTTCAGCGCCGCGGACTGGCCTTATTGGGAATCCAAGGTCCGCGCCCGCGACTTCTCTCTCGATGAGGAGGAGCTGCGCAAGTACTTCCCGCTGGACCAGGTCCTGGAGAAGGGCGTCTTCGCCGCCGCCGAGCGCCTCTACGGCATCACCGTTATCCCCCGCGATGACCTCGAGGGCTACGCGGAGGGGGTTCGCGTGTGGGAGGTGATTGACGGAGACGTCAATCACGTGAATAAGGACCCGCACGTAGATATCGACTCGCACGAGGATAAAGGAATCGGCCTTCTGCTCACCGACTACTTCGGGCGCCCCACCAAGCGCGGCGGCGCATGGATGAGCGAGTTCGTGGGGCAGTCCCGACTGCTGGAGCGCAAGCCGGTCATCGTCAACGTCATGGGCATCACCAAGCCCGCCGACGGCTCGCAGCCGCTGCTGAGCATGGACGAGGTCCGCACCGTCTTCCACGAATTCGGCCACGCCCTGCACGGCCTGCTTTCCGACGTCCGCTACCCCACCTTCGCCGGCACCAACGTCCCGCGCGACTGGGTGGAGTTCCCCTCGCAGATCAACGAGAACTGGGCGCTCGATAAGAACTTGGTCAAGGAGTACGCCCGCCACGTCGAGACGGGCGAACCTATTCCGGACGAGCTTCTCGACGCTATCTCCGCCGCCTCCGAGTTCGGCCAGGGTTTCGCTACCTCGGAGTATCTGGGAGCGTCGATCATCGACCTCGCGTGGCATTCCCTAAGTGCTGCCGAGGCCGCCAAGTTGGAGGCTACCCCGGAGGCCGTCGCCGAATTTGAGGCCGAAGCCCTGCGCGCGGCCGGGCTGGATAACGAGCTCATCGCGCCTCGCTACCGCTCGACCTACTTCAACCACATCTTCGCCGGCGGCTACTCGGCGGGCTACTACTCCTACCTGTGGGCCGAAGCGCTCGACGCCGATGGTTTCGAGTGGTTCAAAGAGCAAACCGACCTGCGCGAGGCCGGTCAGAAGTTCCGCGATGTCATCCTGTCGAAGGGCGCGTCTCGCGACTTCACGGAGGCCTACCGCGAGTTCCGCGGCCGCGACAAGGACGTCACGCCGCTGCTTAAGCGCCGCGGCCTCGCCGGCGCCTAAAGCCGAGTGCCGACTAGCTATCCACAGATTTCATCGGATGGCTAGTTCGGGGCTTGGGGGTGGGGTGGAGTGCTTTTAGGCTGCGGGGTATGAGATTACAGACGTTCTTCGCCGCCCTCGGCCGCGCCATTGACCTGGTGGCCGAGTGCGCGGGCCTGTCTGAATCTGACTTGGTGGCCCTCGGCGCCACGCCTGCCGACGCCACCGTGTTCCTCTCCCTCCACCACACCTACTTCGGGTACACATCCTCGACGAAGAAGCAGCGCACGGCAGTGGAAGCCGCGCGCCGGCGCGGGCACGGGCTGGTGACCTTGCAGCTCATCGAGCACTTCGTTGCCAAAGTTCGGGACCACCACAAAGCGTGGGATTTGCGTGTGGAGCTATGCCAGACCAGCGCGGAGCTGGTGGAAAAGGTAGCGCGCAAAAAGCTGCGCCAGATGCGCAAGCCCCGCACGTATGCCGAGCGCGCCAAACTCACCCAGCATGGCAACGGTCTGGCCACGCTCACGGTCACCGCGGACTCGTTGCAGCTTACCGGCGTCTTCGAAGGCATCGACCAGGAACGCCCCGGCGAGAGTTTCTTGGAGAATCTGGACGGCGGTGGCGTCAAGACTGAGGTTGCCACCATGGCGGTCCTGCAGCTTGATGACTACGCCGAGCTGCTCAAGGGCAATACCGACAAGGACGGCGAAGAGTTCATCGTCCGCACCACCAGTGGCGCGACGATGACCGGATCGCAGCTGGTGGAGCGCGCTTTGCTGGACAAGGGGATCATCGTGGCGGTCAGCCGCGAGCATGGCCCGCTCGATGTGTTCCGCTTCCAGCGCTTCGCCACCGCCAAGCAGCGCCTCGCCTTGGCAGCAGAGAATCCTTGCTGCGCCTGGGAAGGCTGCAAGGTTCCCTTTGAGAAGTGCCAGATCCACCACATCAAGGCCTGGGCCCGCGGCGGGCCCACCAACATCCTCAACCTGGTGCCACTGTGCCCCTACCATAATGGCGTCAACGACGATGACCCCGATGCCCCGCCCTCACGCGGCCACATGGATCGCATCGGCGGGCGGGTGGCATGGATCCCGCCATACGACGCCGCGCCGGTCTTCACCAGCGCCTTCAACTAACGCTTCAACAAACCTCAAGGTCATCTTGCGCACCAGTGTGCCCCGCTCCGCCAGGGCACTCTTCCAGCACTGTTTGGTCGTACCCCGCAGGAAATCACTTCCTCGCGGGGCATTCGGCGTGCCGGCTTAACTCACGGAACTGGTCATGCGCTCAAGCCTGTCCCGCAGGAATGTGGGCCGTGCGGGTTGAACGGACGTGGGGGTTGACGGGCCGAGCGGTTGGGCCGGATGTGCGGTGTGGCGGGCGGGCGGATTAGCCGGCGTTGCGCAGCGCGGTGGCCAACCCGTTCATCGTGACCTGGATGGTCTTGGACACCAGGAATTGGTCGTCGCCCTTACGGTAGCGACGCAGCAACTCTAACTGGATGGCGTTAAGCGGAAGCAGGTACGGGTAGCGACGCTTGAGCGACCGCGCCTGGCGTTGGTTCTCACTAACCAACTCCGCGTTGCCGGTGACCTTAAGGTAGACCTCGCGGGTGCGCTCAAACTCCTCGGAAATCAGGCCGTAGATACGGTCCGCGATTTCTTTGTCGTCGACCAAGTTGGCATACAGGCGCGCCAGCTGCATCTCCGCCTTAGCCATGACCTGCGCCATGTTCGCGAACACAGAACGGAAGAAGGGCCACGTGCGGTACAGCTCGCGCAGCTCCTCCCAGCGCTTCTCCTCGCTCCCCGAAACCTCCCCTCCGGAGGCTTGCTGCACCCACGCCGTCACCGCACTGCCCACGCCGAACCAGCCCGGGATGTTGGTGCGGGATTGTGACCACGACAGCACCCAAGGAATCGCACGCAAATCCGTAATCGCGGTGGTCTGCTTGCGCGAGGTCGGGCGCGAGCCCAAGTTGAGATCACCAATCTCGTGCAGCGGGGTGGACTGGGTGAAGTAGGTGATGAACCCGGGGTCGTCGACAAGCTGGCGGTAGGCCACGCCACTCAACGCCGCCAGCTCGCGCATGATCTCGTAGGCGCGCTCCGGATCCGTAATGGGCTCGGTATCCAACAACGATGCCTCCAGCGCTCCGGAAACAAACGCCTCCAAGTGGCGGCGCGCGGTCTCCGGAGCTCCATACTTCGCAGAAATCACCTCACCCTGCTCGGTAATGCGCACCGAACCCGACACCGCACCCTTCGGCTGCGCCAAAATCGCGTCATAGGTCGGACCACCGCCGCGGCCCACCGCGCCACCGCGGCCATGTGCCAAGCGCAGCTCTACGCCATGACGCGAACACAACTCAACCAGGGCCAGTTCGGCGTCGTACAGCGCCCAGTTTGCCTGCAGGTAGCCGCCATCCTTGTTGGAATCCGAGTACCCCAACATGACTTCTTGGATATCCCCGCGCGAGCGCAGATGCTCGCGGTACACGGGCACCTGCCACAGCTTCTCCAGAATGCCGGGGCCGGCCTTCAAGTCCTCGATGGTCTCAAACAGCGGCACCACATCGACCTCGCTCAGTCCCACCTCCTTGAGCAGCACCATCGGCTCCAAGATATCGGAGACGGTGCCGGTCATGGAGATAATGCAGTGCGACACCGACTTCGGCCCAAAGTCCTGCACGGCGCGCGCCGCCGCACGGAAAATCCCCAGCTCCTTCGAGGTATCCTCGCTGAACTCCCGCTCGGAGCCGGGGAAGAGCAGCGGACGGTTGGTCTGCAGCTCGCGCACGAGCAGGGTGACCTTCTCCTCCTCCCCCAGCGCGCTGTAGTCCGGGGTGATGGTGGCCGCGGCGAAAATCTCGGTGAGAACGTTCTCAAAGGACTCGGAGTTCTGGCGCATATCCAGCGTCGAAAGGTGGAACCCGAACGTCGTCACCGCCGAGCGCAATCGGGCAAGGCGGTCATCGGCGATGATGTCATCGTTGAACTGGCGCAGCGAACGGTCGATCACGTCCAGGTCCCGCTTGAGTTCCTCCGGAGACGCATACGCGCTTGGCGACGCCTCCCCCTCCAACCTCGCCAGCACCTTCTTCCGGATGCCGAAGATGGCCCGGCGGTAGGGCTCGTCGACGCGGGATTTTTCGTCGTTGTGGGCGGCGTCGGCAAGCGCGCCCAGTTCCTTGGAACTGGAGGAATATCGATCCGACAGGGAGAGCTCGCGCTCCAACTCGCCGAGCTCGTCGGCGTAGTACTGCAGCACCGTCGCTGCGGCCTTGCGGGTGGCGTAGGTCAGGGTGTGCTCGTTAACAAAGGGGTTGCCGTCATGGTCGCCGCCAATCCAGGAGCCGGGGCGGACGACGGGGGAATCGGGAAGCTGCTGGCCAAAGGTCTCACGCATGGCGTGGCGAATGGCGCGGTTGAGGGCGGGAACCTGGTCGAGCAGCGAAAGCTTGTAGTAGCGCAGGCCGACGTCAATCTCGTCTTCGAGGGTGGGGCGGGCGATACGAATCAGCGCGGTCTGCCACAACAGAGTCATGCGCAGGTACATTTCCTTCTCGATCGCCGCCATGTCGCCGCCGCGGTGCGCTTCCTTGAGGAGATTCTTGATGTGGGTCTGGGTATCGAAGACGGTGCGGCGGCGGGTTTCGGTGGGGTGCGCGGTGAGAACGGGGGCGACGTGAGCGCCTCGGATGACGGAGGCGGCGTCGGCGGGCGCGACGCCTTCTTCTTTGAGCTTGGCGAATGTCTTGCGCAGGGAAACCGGCGCCTCGACGGACTCGTCATCCAAGTCCTCCGCTAGATTCGCGATGAGCGCGAAATAGCTGAACGCTCGCGCCACGAGGTTGACTTTGGTGATGTCGAGGTCGCGGAAGATAGCGACGAGGTCTTCCGGCTTGGCATCGCCGTGGGCGATGTCGAAGGCCATGCGGCGGGTGGATTCGACGAGCTCAAAAACGTCCTCGCCTTCCTGCTGCGCGATGACCCGGCCGAGCACCCGGCCGAGGAAACGGATGTCTTCGCGGACTTGTTCTGGGGCGGGTGTGCTCACGGCGAGGAGCCTTTCTGAGAGTGATGTGTTCAGCTAGCACATCTCAATGTAGCCCAGAGCACTATCGGGCGATAGTTATTTAGCAAAAGAAGCGAGCCACGTGGCGTGGAGGCGCGAGTCACCGTTTTCTTCCGGATGGAAGCTCAGCGCTGTGACGCGTCCCTGCTGCACACCGACGATCACTTCGGCCCCATCATGTCTGGCGCAATCTGCGTGTGTCATACCACCTTTGCCGCCCACTCCCGCACTGATGGCCCCGCTGCTACTTATCGCGCCACCAGCCCTTGTCGCTCCACCAGCCACAGAACCAAGCGCAGGGGCAGGCAGGGTGGCGATGACCTCGACACCGTCGCCCACGCGGGTAACGATGGGCGCGCGGATGAAGCTCGCCTCAATATCGAGCGTGATGCTTCGGGGTCCTATGCCATGAGCCTCGGCGTCCCGGCGCCGTGCCCCGACCTCTGAGGCCTCTAGATCGGGCCGCTGACCTTGCAGCGCGACGGGAACGATGCGCTCCTCGGAGAAGCGTTGGTTGCCGAAGGCGTTGCGGCGCACGGTGACGTCGATAAGCCCCAGCGTCTGCTGGCCCGGCGCGGGGTTTTCCAGCTCGCGAGCGCTGTAGATGAGCCCCGCGCAAGTGGCCAGGACCGGCAGCCCTCCCTCGACAGCGCGGCGCAGCGGCTCGGCGACGCCAAAAGAGCGCGCCAGCTTATCGATGGTGCTCGACTCGCCGCCCGGCAGAATGATTCCGTCCAGCCCGTCGAGATCCTGCGGCAGGCGCACCCGGCGCGTTGCAGCGCCAAGGCTCTCCAGCACAGCGATATGCTCTTCCACTCCGCCTTGCAGCGCGAGCACGCCGACGAGTGGTCGCACCGCGTTTACCAACCGCGCTCTGCCAAGCGGTGCGGGGCGGGGATATCGTTGACGTTGATGCCCACCATGGCCTCGCCCAGGCCGCGGCTGATCTTGGCCAGCTCGGCCGGCTGGTCGTAGAGGGTGACCGCCTTAACGATGGCCTCCGCGCGCTTCGCGGGCTCGCCGGACTTGAAGATGCCGGAGCCGACGAAGACGCCTTCAGCACCCATCTGGCGGACGAGGGCGGCGTCGGCAGGCGTGGCGACGCCACCGGCGACGAACAGCACGACCGGCAGCTTGCCGGTCTCCGCCACCTCAGCAACCAGGTCATACGGCGCCTGCAGCTCCTTGGCGGCGACGTAGAGCTCGTCGCGGTCGAGGTTCTGGAGGCGCGCGATTTCACCCTTGATGGTGCGCAGGTGCTTGACGGCCTCGGAGACGTCGCCAGTGCCGGCCTCACCCTTGGAGCGGATCATGGCCGCACCCTCGGTGATGCGACGCAGGGCCTCGCCCAGGTTCGTCGCGCCGCACACGAACGGCACGTCGAAGTCCCACTTGTTGATGTGGTTGACGTAGTCGGCCGGGCTGAGCACCTCGGACTCGTCGATGAAATCTACGCCCAGCTCGCCGAGAATCTGCGCCTCCACGAAGTGGCCGATGCGGGCCTTCGCCATCACCGGAATGTCCACAGCGTTGACGATGCCCTCGATGAGGTCCGGGTCAGACATGCGGGCCACGCCGCCCTGAGCGCGAATATCGGCCGGCACGCGCTCCAGCGCCATGACGGCGGACGCACCTGCGTCCTCAGCAATTCGGGCCTGCTCCGGCGTCACGACATCCATGATGACGCCGCCCTTGAGCATGTCAGCCAGTCCACGTTTGACGCGCGTGGTGGCGCGTCCCTGTTCATTCTTCTGTTCAGTCATGGCTCACATAGTGGCCCAGAAAATTGGTCCAAGACAAGAGCCATTTTCCAAGTGTTGAATTAGACCACTTATGATGGGGTCGTGTCTTTCCGCCTCGATCCATCTGATACGCGCGCGTTGCCGGTGCAAATTGCCGAAGCCCTCCGCACCCAAGTCGCAGCGGGCATTTTGCTGCCCGGCGAG
This sequence comes from Corynebacterium minutissimum, assembly GCF_000988205.1. Classification (GTDB taxonomy): domain Bacteria; phylum Actinomycetota; class Actinomycetes; order Mycobacteriales; family Mycobacteriaceae; genus Corynebacterium; species Corynebacterium hiratae. The sequence goes on from NZ_LAYQ01000016.1 coordinate 45,041, forward strand.
CAGGTGCCGTCGACGCGTTCACTGGCGCGCGATCTCGGCATTTCCCGAGGCAGCGTGGTTACCGCCTACGAGCAGCTCACCGCCGAGGGCTACCTCACCGCGTCGGTTGGCTCGGGCACAGTCATCAACCGCACCTGCCCCATGGGCGCACCCCACAGCCTCACCCCGCGCCGCGGCCCAGCTCTGCCCCACCGCGCGTGGAGTTGACCCCCGGCTTGCCCGATACGGCCGGAATCATCACCCCCGAATGGAGGGCGGCGTGGCGCAAGGCCGCCGTGAATCCTTCCGGCGATCTTCCTCGCGAGGTGGCCGCGCACCTGCGCCACATGCGCGGGCTCACCGTCGACCCGGCTTACGTCGTCATCACCGCCGGCGCCCGCGACGGCCTCTCGGTGCTGCTGCGCGCGCTGGGCGGCCACCTGCGCGTGGGCGTGGAGTCCCCCGGCTACCCCCAGCCTGCGCCGCGTTCCCCAAGCTTTGGGCCACACGCTTGTCGACGTCCCCACCGACACCCACGGCGTCACCGTCCCCACCGTTGACCTCGACGTTCTCATCGTCACCCCCTCCCACCAGCACCCTTATGGTGGTTCGCTGCCGGCGGCCCGGCGCGCGGAACTCGTCGAGTGGGCACGCAGCAACGATGTGCTCATCATCGAGGATGACTTCGATTCCGAGCTGCGCTACGTCGGCCAGCCTTTGCCCGCTCTGACCGCGCTCGCTCCCGAGCACACTGTCTTGCTGGGCACGTTTTCCTCGGTGATTTCGCCGTCGATTGCCTGCGGCTACCTGGTGTTGCCCCCGAGCTTACGCACGGCGGTGGATCGGGTGCGGGAGGTCTTCGGCCAGCCTGTCGGCGCCATTCCCCAAGCGGCACTGGCGAACTACCTGGCCAGCGGTGCGCTGCGGCGGCATACCGGGCGAATGCGCCGCGCCTACAAGCGCCGCCGCGACCTCGTCCAAGCCGCGCTGGAAGACGCCCCCGCTACCCTTCTGCCCATCCACGGCGGGCTCCATGCGGTGTTGCTGTGCGATAACGCCGTGGTCGACCGCGCCGCCTCCCTAGGGCTAACGCTCACCCCGCTCAGCGACTACTGGGGCGGCGTGGCCGCCGAGGAAGGCGTGGTCTTGGGCTTCGGACATTTGAGTGATGTTGAGCTCGCCGCCGCACTGGAGTTAGTCAAGCAGGCCTTAACTAGCTGACATGTAGCTGGCCTGGCGCGTAGCTGCCCTAGCGCATACTGGGCTAGCTAGCGCTGGCCAAGGTCACGGTGGCGAGGGTGCGACCCGTCGGTTGCTCGCTGCCACCCGCAGGTTCCTCGGTAACCATGACTTTGACCGCGGCACCGTCGAAGGGCATCCACACCCCATCGTGTGGGTCCTGACCGATAACCCCGGCTGAGGCCATCTCACCATCTGCACTGACTGCCCACACCTGGGCGCCCATGCCGTCGGCCAGTTGCGGCTGGCCATCGACCATCGCGCCGGATTTCGCCATCGAGGCGGAGGAAACGATATCCAGTTGCGCTCCCGAGGCATCCGCATTGCCCTGCATAAGGTCCTCTGCGCCCATGATGTCGTGCATGGATTTTTCGCCCGGCGATTCAGCCTCTACTTGCGCGCTATCCGGTGCATCTTGCTGCCCCAACTGCAAGAGCTGCGGCGCGGCTACCACGCCTGCGACGAGCACTGCGGCGGCAGCCGGCACCGCTACGAAGGCCCGCCAGCGGCGGCGTGGAAGCTCGATGACCTCAGCAGCTTCGCCACCGTCAATTTCCGCAACGACAGCATCTTTCATTCGCGCTGGCGGATGCACGTCTGGGAGGGAATCGAGGAAGTCGTCGAAAGTCTCATCAGAAAACTCATGCGTATTGCTCATCTTCCCTCCTTTCCGAGAATCGCTTTTAGCTTCTTAACGCCGTCGCGCACGCGCGTCTTCGCCGTACCCAGCGGTACTCCCGTTGATTCTGCCAGTTCAGCATGCGTCAAGCCATTGAAAAATGCGAGGGCTACCGCGGTGGAATGCGGCTCCCCAATCTCGTCGATGGCCCAGCGCAGGCGCTGCGCTTCGACATGTCCTAGGGCCTCATCTTCAAGAGGCTCGGTGTAGGTAGCCTGGTCCAACAGCGCGTCGCGGTCATCACGTTGCACTGCAGCAACGTGGCTACGCAGCTTATCGACGGCCCTCCCATGCGCCAACCTGCCCACCCACGACCGCGCGTTTCCCCGCTGCGGGTCAAATTTCGCAGCGGAAGTCCACACCTCAACGAAGACATCTTGGGCAACCTCTTCGGCTAAGGCAGGATTGCGCAGAACGCTCAGGCACACGCTGTACACGGTGGGCGCGAGGGCGTCGTATAGCGCGCTGAAGGCATGCTTGTCTGCCGCAGCGGTCTGAACGAGCAGGTCGTTCAGCCGCGCATGTTCATCAGGTGACATCGCAGACACGGGTGTAGAGCTTACCTCCAGCAGCGGGGCGGACATGGCACTTTTACTTGGTCATTTCTTCGCTTGGCGCCATCATCTCATCGCTCTTCATTTCCTCTGTCATCATGGAATCCGACTCCATGGCGTCCGAGCTCGGGGCCATCATCTCGGAGCTGGGCTTCATGTCCACCTCTTCCTTCTTGTCGTTGCAGGCAACCAGCCCACTGGCGGCAATGGCAAGTGCAGCGGCGGCGGTAACAAGCTTCTTCATTTCGGTACTCCTTCTTCAGGTCTTCGGGTCCGGCCTTTCCGGACCCTGTATCTGACCATTCGGAGCCACCCTGCGATGCGGATTGGACGGATTTAAAAGCAATCCGCTTTTCACTCGTGTTCCGAACTAGTTGCATACCCACTCCGCACACCAAACGAAGGAGCACAGGATGTTATCTACGCTATTCATCGGGTTTACCGGTGGCCTTATCACCGGCATCTCGCCCTGCATCTTGCCGGTCTTGCCGCTGGTCCTCGCAGTCAGCGGCGGCTCACGGTGGCGGCCATGGCAGGTCGTCGGCGGGCTGGTGACGAGTTTTAGCCTCGTCACTCTTTTCGCCACAACGCTGCTCAATGCCTTGGGCCTGCCCGCCGACGTCCTGTGGAAAGTGGGAATCGCGCTGCTCGTTCTCGTGGGCCTGGGAATGGTGTTCCCTCGCGTGCAGGAAGCCCTCGAGTGGCCTTTCCAGAAGCTCCCGAAAGCTGGCGGCTTGCAAGCCACAGCCCGCGACAAGGGCGGCTTCGTCGTTGGCCTAGCCATGGGGGCTGTCTTCGTTCCCTGCGCGGGCCCAGTACTGGCCGCAATCTCCGTGGCGGGCGCCACCGGGACTGTCGACGCCCACATCCTCCTCCTCTGCCTCTCCTTCGCCCTCGGCGTGGCGATCCCGCTGCTGGCTTTCGCTTTAGGTGGCAACGAGGTGGGCAAACGCGTCGATGCTTTCCGCTCCCACCAGCGCGAGGTGCGCATCACCGCGGGAATTGTGGTGATCGCTATGGCCGGCGCCATCTCACTCGGCGCGCCCGCGTGGCTGCAGCACAAACTCCCCAGCATCAACGCCGACGCCACGCCCGTTGAACAGGCCACCCTCACAGCCGAAGGAACCCCCGTGCCCGCGTTCGCGGGGCTGACCGGCTGGTTCAACACGGATGCGCCCGTCGATCCGCGCACCTCCGGCAAGGTCACGCTCATCGATTTTTGGGCTTATGCCTGCATCAACTGCCAGCGCAACAACACGCACCTGACCAAGCTCTATGCGCACTACAAGGACTACGGCTTCGACATCATCGGAATCCACGCGCCGGAATACGCTTTCGAGCACGAGGCCGACAACGTGCGCCGTGCGGCCCGCGAGCAGGGAATCGAGTATCCAGTGGCACAGGATAATGACTTCGCCACGTGGAAGAACTTTGGGAATCGGTACTGGCCGGCGCACTATCTCGTCGACAAGCACGGCATGTTGCGCCAATCCCACCACGGCGAGGGCGACTACGCCGAGACCGAGCGCCTCATTCGTGAGCTTCTCCTCGAGCGCGACCCCAGCATAGAACTGCCTGAGCCCATTGAAGCCGCCGATGCTCACAGCGCTCCGCGCTCGCCGGAGACCTACCTCGGCACCGCACGCGCACAGTATTTCACCAACCCCGATTACCACGACGGCACGCACCAGTTCACCACGAGCGAGCCGCCGTTAGGTCAGTATTCGCTGGGCGGGACGTGGACTTTGGCCGACCAGCCCATCACCGCCGGACCTAACGCGCGGCTGCGACTGAATTATCGCGCCGCCTGGGTACAGCTCGTGGCATCAGGGCAAGGAACGGTTCGCGTGCACCGCGCGAATGGTTCGGTCCGCACCTTCGACATCACCGAGGACGGCACGGTGGATCTCGTCAGGGAACCGGACAATCACACCGAAACAATCGAGCTGGAAGTAAGCGAAGGCCTCTCGCTGTATTCCTTTACTTTTGGCTAGCGTGGGGATCATGAAGGTTTCTCTGCATGGGCAATCCGCCGTGGCTGTCGAGGCTCCCCAGGGGCGCATCGTCATCGACCCCGGCCCCCTTTCAGACCTCAGCTGCCTGGAAGGCGCTGAGGCGGTGCTGCTCACGCACGCGCACGGCGATCACCTCGACGTCGATGCCGTGCGTGCAAGCGGCCTGCCAGTGTGGGGAACGCAGGAAGCCATCGACGCCCTCGGCTCCGGCACCATCGTGCATGCTGGAGAGACGTTCACGGTTCTGGGCCTTGAGATTCACGCGGTGGGCGGGCTTCACGAGGAAATCCACCCCAGCATTCCGCGCCCCGAGAACCTGGGCTATTTCTTTAATGGTGTGCTGCACCCCGGGGACCAATGGTGCGTCCCGAAGGGACGCACGGTAAATGTCCTCCTACTCCCCATCGCCGGGCCGTGGGTGCGCGGGGCGGACGCCGCGGATTACGCCATGCGCATCGGCGCGCGGCTGACGGTGCCCATCCATGACGCCGTGCTTTCCGACGCCGGCAAGCAAAACACCGACGGCATGCTCCAACGCGCCGGCGTGAGCGGCTATCGGCGCCTGCGGGTTGGTGAAAGCATCGACGTTTAAGCCGAACCAACCGCTCGGTCTATTTTTATTCTCGGTCTTGCCTGCGGTTTCCACAAAGCCACTAACGGCACTGAACCGCTTGGTCTAGCCTTTGTGGCATGAGCACCAAATACGATAATTCCGAAGTCAACGAGTGGTCGTTCGCGACCCGCGCCCTCCACGCCGGACAGAACCTGGACGGCTCCACCAACGCACGCAACGTTCCGATTTACCAAACCACCTCGTATGTCTTCAACGACGCCGAGCACGCCGCCAACCGCTTCAACCTCTCGGATGCCGGCCCGATTTATACCCGCCTGACCAACCCCACCCAGGACGCACTCGAGGAGCGCCTCGCTTCCCTCGAGGGCGGCGTCGCCGCCGTAGCTTTCGCCTCCGGCCAGGCCGCCGAAACCGCGGCCATCCTGAACCTGGCCTCCGCCGGCGACCATATCGTGACCTCCCCGCGCCTCTACGGCGGCACCTCCACGCTCTTTACCGTGACCTTGAAGCGCCTCGGCATTGACGTCACCCTCGTCGAGAACCCGGATGACCCGGCCTCCTGGCAGGACGCCGTCCAGCCAAACACGAAGGCTTTTTACGGCGAGACCTTCGGCAACCCAGTCGCCGATGTTCTCGACATCCCTGCCATCGCCGAGGTAGCTCACAAGAACCAGGTCCCGCTCATCGTGGATAACACCATCGCCACCGGCGCGCTCGCCCGCCCGCTGGAGCTGGGCGCGGACATCGTCGTGGTTTCCACCACCAAGTTCTATACCGGCAATGGCTCCGCCATCGGTGGTGCCATCATCGACGGCGGCTCCTTCGACTGGACCATCGAGCGTGACGGCGAGCCCGTCTTCCCCTACTTCGTCACCCCGGACGAGGCTTACCATGGCCTCAAGTACGCCGACCTGGGCGCACCGGCCTTCGCCATCAAGGCGCGTGCGGGCCTGCTGCGCGATACCGGTGCCGCCATCTCCCCCTTCAACGCCTGGCTGACGCTGAATGGCATCGAGACGTTGCAGTTGCGCGTCGAGAAGCACAATGCCAACGCCCAGGCCGTGGCAGAGTACCTGGAGTCCCACGCCAAGGTCACCACCGTCAATTACGCCGGCTTGGACTCCTCGCCGTACAAGGCCACCAAGGAGAAGCTCGGTTACGCCTACACCGGCTCCGTGCTCTCCTTCGACATCGACGGCGGCCGCGAGGAGGCCTGGGCGTTCATCGATGCGCTGAAGCTTCACTCAAACCTGGCCAACATCGGCGATACTCGCTCATTGGTGGTGCACCCGGCGACCACGACACACTCGCAGTCCGACGAGGCAGCGCTTAAGGCCGCGGGCATTACGCAGGCCACGGTGCGCCTGTCGGTGGGCATCGAGGATGTCAACGACATCATCGCCGACCTCGAGCGTGGGTTCGCGGCCATTGGTTAGCGCCATCCCGGAGCTCGCGCCCGAAGGCGAGCTCGCCGTCGTCCCCATCGGTGACTTCACCACCGAAGCAGGCGCCGTGCTTGCCGACGCCCACGTGGCCTACCAACGCTGGGGCGCTTTCGCCGGCGACCCGGACGGCGTCAACAATGTCTTGGTGGTCGAGCACGCGCTGACCGGGGATTCCAACGTGGCGGACTGGTGGGCCGACCTGGTGGGCCCAGGCAAGGCCCTGGACACCACGCGCTGGTGCGTTATCGCGACTAATGCGCTGGGCGGCTGCAATGGCTCGACGGGGCCGAAGTCGCTGCACCCGGATGGAAAGCCGTGGGGCGGGCGCTTCCCTGCGCTGTCGATTCGGGACTTGGTGGAGGCCGAATACGACTGCTTGACGCAACTGGGCATTTCCCGCGTGCACGCGGTGCTCGGCGGCTCGATGGGCGGGGCGCGGACTCTGGAGTGGAGCTTGCTGCACCCGGAAAGCGTGTCCGCGGTGTGCGTAATTGCGGTGTCTGCTCGGGCTTCCGGTTGGCAGATTGGCATCCAATCCGCGCAGATTTCTGCCATCGAGCGCGACCCGTTTTGGCATGGTGGAAATTACTACCTCACGGACAAGACTCCACGGGATGGTTTGGCGGCGGCGCGCCGCATCGCGCACTTGACGTATCGCGGCGAGCAGGAGATCGATGAACGCTTTGGCGCCCAGCCGCAGCAGGGCGAAAACCCGCTGGGGCCGCACCGAGAACTCAACCAGCGTTTCGCGGTGAACTCCTACCTGGATTACCAGGGGGCGAAACTCACCGAGCGCTTCGATGCGGGTTCCTATGTGGTGCTCACGGAAGCGTTGAACCGGCATGACGTCGGCCGCGGGCGCGGCGGGCTCATCAAAGCACTGGCCGCCTCCCAGGTGCCGACGATGGTGGTGGGCGTGGACACGGATATCCTCTACCCCTATCACCAGCAGGAGCACATCTCCCGCAACGTCAACCAGCTGCTGGCGATGGCCAAGATTGTCTCCCCCGTGGGACACGATGCTTTTCTGACGGAGACCCGGCAGATGAACCGTATCCTGCGCAACTTCCTGCTGCTCTCCGCGCCGAATGGCCTCGATGTGGGCCCTGCGTACGTGGGCGATGAATATTACATCTAAGAGCCCAGCGCGTCGATGGAGAAGGCCATGAACACCATCGCCGCGCCCAAGATGCCTGTAAAGCAGGCATCGAAGCGCCGGGAGCGCACCGCGAGCACGCCGACCCGCGAGGAGTCGCAGGTCAAGCGGACCACCGTCAGCCACACCAGCGCCCCGCCCAACAGCAGCGTGGCTCGGCGCCAGTGCTCAAACACGGCATAAAACCCCGACACCACCACCGCCGCCACAAACAGACCGATGGCCAGCCACTGGAGAGCCGGCGGCAGCGCCGAGGGCTTCAGGTGCGCATCGTGCGGGTTCGACAGGGACACCGGTGGCGTGGTTTTCCCGCGGGCTTGGCTTTCAGTCTGGCTTCCATTCTGGCTTCGAGGCTGGCCTTGAACAGGGCCCTGAGCTGGGCGCCGGGGCATTCGTTGTGCTCGGTGCTGCGGGCTTCCTTCTGATTGTGGGGACATGCTCATTACTTGGGCGTTCGTGTTGCGCCGTTAGTGAGCGGCAAGCTTTTCGGCGCGCTCGACGATATTGCTGACCAGGAATGCGCGCGTCAGCGGCCCCACGCCGCCCGGGTTCGGGGAGACGTAGCCGGCCTTCACCCAGACGTCCTCGGCCACGTCGCCGGCGAGTTTGCCGTCAACGCGGGACACGCCGACGTCGAGAACCGCAGCACCTTCCTTGACCATGTCGGCGGTGAGCATGTGTGCCTTGCCGGCTGCCGCGATAATGACATCGGCCTCACGGGTCTCCGCAGCGAGGTCCTTGGTGCCAGTGTGGCACAGCGTCACCGTGGAGTTTTCGCTGCGGCGGGTGAGCATCAGACCAATCGGGCGGCCCACGGTCACGCCGCGGCCAATAACCACGACCTTGGCGCCATCGAGCTCTACCCCAAAGCGGCGTAGCAGGTGGATGCAGCCATTCGGAGTGCAGGGCAGCGGGGCTTCCTCGTTGAGCACCAGCTTGCCCAGGTTAATCGGGTGCAGGCCATCGGCGTCCTTAGCCGGGTCGATGAGCTCAAGCACGCGATTTTCATCCAGGTGCTTCGGCAGCGGCAGCTGCACGATGTAGCCGGTGCAGGCGTCATCATTGTTGAGTTCCTCGATGACGCGCTCCAGCTCCTCCTGGGAGATATCTCCCGGCAGGTCCTTGCGAATCGAGTTGATACCGAGCTTCTCGCAATCGCGGTGCTTCATCTTCACGTAGGAATGCGAACCCGGATCATCGCCCACCAAGACCGTCGCCAGGCCCGGGGTAAGCCCCTTCTCTTTGAGGGCGGCCACGCGCTGGGCCAGGTCCTCAAAAATCTCGTCGCGGTACAAGTTGCCATCTAGTTTGGTAGCGCTCATGCACACCATCCTAGACTGATGCCTATGAGCAGCTTGCACATCGTCTTCGACAACCCCGTGATCCCTACCAACACCGGCAATGCCATCCGCACCGCCGCAGTCACGGGCGCGAGCCTGCACCTCATCGAGCCGCTCGGCTTCAATTTCGAGGACAAGCACCTCAAGCGCGCCGGTTTGGACTATCACGACCTGGCAGATCTCAAGATCCACAAGGATTTCGACGCCTGCATGGACAGCTTGCCCGGCGCACGCGTTTTCGCGTTCACCACCCACACGGACAAGTGGTTCACCGACGTGGAATACCAGGAGGGCGATGTCCTGCTTTTCGGCACCGAACCCACGGGCCTGCCGGAGGAACACGCCTTTCACCCGCGGGTAACGGAGCGCGTACGCATCCCCATGATGCCGGCGCGACGCTCGATGAATCTATCTAACGCGGCGTCGACAGCCGTGTATGAGGCCTGGCGGCAGCTCGGCTTCCGTGGCGCGGTCTAACAAGTCGCGGCACAATGTGGGTGAACTTTCACACCGAAGGAGACACCTTGCCTAGCCTGCGCCCACTGCTTGATTCCCTCATCACCCGCGTCGAAGCTTCGTCTGCCGCCCACACCACGCAGATCGCGCGCGTGGATCCCATCCACCGCCCCGGCGCGGTCAACCTCGTGCGCTACATGGAATTGCGCTCCCAAGACGCCGTCGAACTCCAGGAAGGCCTCACGGCGTTGGGCGCCACGAGCCTCAGCCACCCGGAGCCCGCAGTGCTTGAGCGCCTCCACGCCGCGCGCAACGTGCTCGACGCCTTCGATGGCCACGCGCCAACCTATCCCGTGCAGCCCATCGCCACGGCTTATGCTGACGCGGACGATATCCTCGACGCCAACACCGAAGCCCTCCTCGGCCCTACCCAGGAGGACACGCACGCGCGCATCATGGTGACTCTTCCTGCTGAGGCCGCGGAGGATTATGAACTGGTCCTCGGTTTCGCCCGCGCGGGCATGGAGTTAGCCCGCATCAACTGTGCGCACGATGACCAGGCGGCGTGGACAAAGATGGTGGAGCACGTCCACCGCGCCGCTGAAGAGGTGGGGCGCGAGATTCTGATTTCCTGCGATATTGCTGGCCCCAAGGTCCGCACCGGCAGCATCGAGCCGGGTCCGCAGGTCATCCGCGTGCGCGGCGAGCGCACCGCTGCGGGCGAGCTGCTGAGCCCAGCAACGCTCGTGCTTCACGACGCCCCCTCCTCTACCCGCGCCCACGGGGTGGCGGGGGAGGCGTCGCCAAGCGCGGCGCGCCCGGCGGTAGCGCTGGAGGTAGAGGGTGAGTGGTTGGCTGGCCTGGAGCCTGGCAGCGAGGTGCGTTTCACCGAAGCGCGCGGGCGCTCGCGTGTGTTCACCGTGGAGAGCGCGGAAGCAGGCGTGGCGGTGCTGCACGGTGATCGCAACTGCTACCTCGCCGAGGGAACGGTGTTGAGCCACGGCGGGGACACCACGCAGGTGCATGGGGTTCCGGCACTGGAGCAGAAGATTCGCCTGCACCGCGGCGAGGAGTTGGTGCTGAGCACTTCGCAGGAGCCGGCGCGCATCGTCGAGGGCGAGGTGACCACGATTGGGTGCACGCTGCCGGAGGTGGTTGGCGCGCTCAAAGTGGGGCACCGGGTGATTTTCGATGATGGCGCCATCGCCGGCCGCGTCCGCGAGGTGCGGGAGAATGGTGCGGCGCACGAGGCCGTCGTCACCGTGGAGCATGCGGGACCGACCGGCACCAACCTGGCCGCCTATAAGGGAATCAACCTGCCGGATACCGACGTCCCGCTGCCCAGCCTCACCGAGGAAGACATCGAAGCACTTCGTTTTGTGGCCACGCACTGCGATATCGCGGCGGTCTCCTTCATCCGCACTCCAGCTGATGTGGCCTTCCTCTATGACACGCTCGAGGCGATTGCCGCCGAGCAGGAGTCCGAGGAGATGGCGCAGCGCGTGCGTGACCTGGGCATCGTGCTCAAGATTGAGACGGTTCCGGCTTATGAGCAGCTGGGAAGTGTGTTGCTGGAGGGGATGCGGCACGCCAAGTTCGGCATCATGATTGCGCGCGGTGACTTGGCCGTGGAGTTGGGATTCGAGGAGATGGTCCAGGTGCCGGGGCGCATCATGAAGGTCGCGGAGGCGGCCCACATCCCGGTCATCATGGCCACGCAGGTTCTGGAGACCCTGGCCAAGACCGGGCTTCCCTCCCGCGCGGAAATCACGGACGCTGGCTATGCGCTGCGCGCAGAGTGCGTGATGCTCAACAAGGGCCCGCACATCACGGAGGCCATCCAGATTCTGGACCGCATGTCCCGCAAGCTAGGCCAATCGCGGCTGAAGAATCGCCAGAGGCTGCGCCAGGTCAGCAGCTGGACCAATCCACTCGCTTGATACGCGGCGTACCTGCGCCGCGTGGTGAGGATCACCTAAGAGATAGCCCTCAAAACCTAGACGGACCTATGTTTACTAAGGCTAACCTATAAAGGTAATGCTTATTCGGTAGTGCTTATTTAAGGAAGAGGGCTCACCGTGAAGTTATCTGAGCGCCCACGACAAACCGCCGACGCTATCCCCACGGGGTGCACCATCACCCTGAGAGACGAGTGCATCTCCTGCACCTGCGACGCCGCACTGGCGGTGCGCCTCGGCGAGCTGGGAATCCGCCCCGGCGCCACGCTAATCATGGGCCCGCGCGTGGCCGGTGGCGCGCGTGTTGTCTCGGTGGGCAGCTGCCGCTACGCCATCGATAAGGCGACACTGCAGGCCATCGAGGTCTAAGCCATGTCCACCACGAAACCCAGCTGTCACGGCGATCCGGGCGGCGCGGTAGCCCCTGCTGGCGCGCCCATCATCGCGCTCGTTGGCTCCCCCAACTCTGGCAAGTCCACTCTCTTTAACGCCCTGACCGGCGCGAAGGCGCAGACCGGCAACTGGCCGGGAACCACGGTTGAGGTCAGCCGCGGTGCGTGGAAGATCGGTGACGCAACCGCCGATCTCATCGATTTTCCCGGCACCTACTCACTCGACCCGCTCAGCCCCGATGAGGCGCTGACCCGCGCCATGCTCATCGATTGCCCAGATGATGAGCGCCCCGACGCCGTCGTCGTGGTCGTCGATGCCAGCGCCGTGGCGCGCGGCCTCAACGTCGCGCTCCAGTTAGCGGAGCAGCCCTACCGCCTCATCATCGCGCTGACGAAGACCGACGTGGCCCTCAACCAGGGCCAAACAGTGGATCCCGTTGCGCTCGCTGAATCCACCTCCATCCCGGTGGTGGTGGTTGATGGGCGTAAGCGGGAGGGCGTCGAGAAGCTGCGAGAGGTTGTTGTTGATTCTCTGGCGGCTGAGCCCGTGCAGCTGCGCGAGGACGCAGGTTTGGAGGCCCGCTTCGCGGAGTTGGATGCGGCGGCGAAGGCCTCGGTGAGCGAGGTCGAGCACGCCACGCCCCTCTCCCACCGCCTCGATGCGGTGGCCCTTCACCCGGTAGTGGGGCCGCTGCTGTTTCTGGCCGTGATGTGGGTGGTCTTCCAGATCACCACCACGGTGGCCGCTCCCCTCCAGGATGGCCTGGAGGCACTGGTCTCGGGCCCCTTGAGTGACTGGGCGCGGGCGGGGCTAGAAGCCATCGGCTTAGGCCACCCTCTCATCACGGGCCTGCTTGTCGACGGCCTCATCGGCGGCGTCGGCATGGTCCTCACCTTCGCCCCGCTCATGGCGCTGATGTTCTTGTGCTTGGCGGTGTTGGAGGATTCCGGCTACATGGCGCGTGCCGCGGTGGTCACGGACCGTCTCATGCGGGCCATCGGTCTGCCGGGCAAGGCTTTCATCCCCATTGTCGTGGGCTTTGGCTGCAACGTGCCGGCGATCTCGGCCACGCGCGTGCTGGGCAGCCCGCGGCATCGCATCATGACCGCGCTGCTCATTCCGTTTACCTCGTGCTCGGCGCGCTTGGTGGTCTTCGTCATGCTTTCGGCCACGTTTTTCCCAGATCATGCCGGCAGCGTGGTGTTCATCATGTACGTCATTTCCATCGCGCTGCTCGTGCTCGTGGGTTTGGTGCTGCGCAAGACTCTGTGGCGCGCGGTTCCGGAAGAGGCACTGGTTATTGATTTGCCGACGTACCAGCTGCCCACCGTGCGCCTAGCACTGAGCGTGATGTGGACGCGCTTGAAGGGCTTCTTGCAGACGGCCGGTGGCATCATCGTGAGCACCGTGGTCGTGGTGTGGCTGCTCATGGCCATCCCGGTGGGTGCGGCGGTCCAGGACTCCTCCTGGGGAGAACCGCCGGCGCCGGAGGATTCGGCCTACGGGGCGGTCGCGCACGCCATCGCTCCAGCCTTTGCCCCGGCCGGCTTCGACTCGTGGTCCTTGGCGGGTCCGCTAGTCACTGGTTTCGTGGCCAAGGAGGCGCTGATTTCCACGTGGGCGCAGACCTACGCGGTCGAGGATGTCACCGACGCTCCGCGGAGGAACAATCCCACAGCCCGCTCAGCGATCACGTGCGCGCGGACTTCGAGCAGGCTTCTGACGGTCATCCCCTCGCCGCGGTGTGGGCCTACATGCTCTTCCTGCTGGCCTACACGCCCTGCGTGGCCACGATTGCCGCGCAGCGGCGAGAGATTGGCTGGCGCTGGACGCTCTTCGGCTTCGGCGTCCAGCTGGCCACGGCGTGGGTGCTGGCCGTGGCGGCCTTCCAGATTCTGAAGGTGTTTATCTAATGCCTGCCTCCCCCATCCAGGCCGTGCAGGAAGCCATCGAATCCGGCGTGCGCTCGCGGGCGGCCATCGCTGCCGAGACGGGGCTCGAGCCCGGGACAGTCGATGTGATTCTGGATCACCTCACTGCGAGCGGGGTGCTCGATATGGAGCCGCTCGCCTCCTGCCCCGCGGGCGGTTGCGGGTCCTGCTCGGCGGCTTCGGCCTGTGCCGGCCCCAGCAACACTCGCGGGCCGGTGCTGCTTAAGCTTCGTCGCTGCCCCTAACCGCGCTGTCACGGGAGTCTTCACGTGGGTTTTGCCGCGGGTCAACCTGTGAGATGTTGACGGATGAGTCCATGGGACTTAGCGCGGCTTCCATGGCAGGCAGGCGGCGGGAGCGCAGGCGGGTGAGGAGCTCGGAGGCGTCGGCAGGCGTGAGGTCTTGGCCAGCCATCTTCACGGGGCCAGCCACGAGGTCGAAGCGCACGGTCCGCACGCCCGCAAGGTGCCCCAACGGCCCCACTTTCAGCGTAAGCTCCTGGATGTGCGGGGTTCCAATCACCATGACGCGGCGGTTAATGCGGCCGCGGTGCACGATCGTCACGGGCTGAGGCGACTCCACCAGCGTTACCGACTGCTGCTTACGGTCGATGGGGCTGATCCACGTAGCCCGGCGCGGGGAGGTATAGGTGGGCTGGGTGTGTCCTTCGGGGCGTGCGAAATCCTCAATCTGCGCACGATCCAGATCGGAGATGAGCTCTAAAAGCTCCAGCGCCTGCTCGCGGGTGCCCACCGGCAGGATGCGCGTAGAACCAGATTGCTTGCCACTGCCTTTAGCGCCGTAGCCGGCCACCGACACGTTCACTTCGTACCAGCCGAAGCGCCGCCACAGGAAAGGCTGGCTTACCCGCACGCCGTGGATGCGACTGATGCGGATGGTCTGGCGGCGGCGGTCGGCAAGGCCATAGGAGACGTTGAGGGCGTTGGCGGGGACGTCGTGAAGCGCGGTGAATTTCCAGGAGGAATCTACCAGCCCCCACACGCGCCCCACGAAACCCACAATGATGGGCAGCAGCGCGGTCCACATCCCGGGGATGAAGAGCAAGCCGCCGAGGACCAGCGCGGTAATCAGCGTGGGTAGGCGCAGAGCCTCGGCGGCAATCGTGCGCAGGATGGGAATGGCCGGGATCAAAGCGGCAGGGGCTTCCTCTGCCGGCCGTCCTGGCTCCTCCGCCGGTCCACCGTTCGTGCGTCGCAACAGCTCAGCGCGCAGCTCTTCCGCTTTCGCCTTGGACAGGTACTCAATTTTGATCACCGAGGACGTACCGCCGGCGGTTTCCACGCGCACCGCCGCCAATCCCAACAGGCGCGCGATGATGGATTCCACCACGTCCACTGCCTGGATGCGCTCGTAACGCGCCGAACGAAAAGACGTCGAGATAGCCCCGTGCCGCAGAGCGATTTCATCCTCCGTGAGCTTATATCCCAGCTTGCGCCACCAGATGCCGGAAACCAGCCAAATCACCGCACACAACAGCACGAAACCGCCAACGCCTAGCAGTGTGCCACGGCCAACCTCGCCGAGGTTGCCGCCCTGTAGGTAAGACACCACATCCGAAATCATGGAGGCGTTGATGTTCACCGCAAAAATGGCCACCAGCGCCAGGATCAGCGACCAAAAGCGCAGCAGCGGGGTGAGGCGGTGGACGCGGGTGTAGCCGTCGGCGTCGACAAGCGCGCGGTCCTTCACAGCCCACTCATCCTCTCGCGAGCCTTGACGGCGAGACGCTCGCGCAGGGCGTCGGCGTCGGCAGCAAGGAGGCCGGGGATGGTTGCGTCGCTGCTGGGCGACGCCGTGTGCAGCTTCACCTTCTTCAGCCCCATCGCGCGCTCGATGGGACCGGCGGTGACGTCGACGAATTGAATGCGGCCGTAGGGCACGACGGTGAAGGTGTGCCAGATTTTGCCGCGGGTGACGAGCAATTCGTCGGCGGTTTCCTGCCAGCCTAAGTTTTTGACCTGCGCGGGGATGAGCCAGAGCTGATAGAGCGCCCACGCAACGAGCGCTCCGGCGACCCAATAGAGCCAATCCCACCAGAAATACGCCGCCGCAGCCGCCAGGGCGGCGAGGATGACGTCCCAGCTCAAGCGCGAGATGTAGCGGGCTTTAGTGAGTGACGGGGATACGGGATTCATGCCGCCACTTTAACACGAACCCTTGACAAGTCGTTGGGTTTATACAACACTGTGGTGCATGTCCCCAAAGAAAAAGCCCACACGCCCACTATTTAACCGGGTCCGCGTGCTCCGCGTTGAACGGGACATGACGCGCGCACAGCTTGCCGACGCCATCGGGGTCAACCCCCAAACCATTGGCGCCCTCGAGCGCGGTGACCACTCCCCCAGCTTGGACCTCGCCTTCAACATCTGCGAAGTTTTCAATCTACCCGTGGAAGCCGTGTTCTCCCGGACCGAATTCACCCCCATGTCCTCCGAAATCTACCGAAAGGACTAAACCACACATGTCCGCCTCCATTCCCGATTCCGTTAAGACCCGCAAGCGCTACATCACCCTGACCGACCTGTCCACCGCCCTCATCATCGCTTCCATCCCCCTGCAGTTCTGGAGCGCCTTTACCTCACTCATGGTGGCCGCCCTTGGAACTTTGCTGTGCGCGCTGATGACCGCACGCCTCCGCACAACGATTGGCGCCGTTGACCTGCCCACGACCGAACTTGATGAGTATCAGATGCAGCAGCACCTTGAGGCCCGCGATGACGGCCTCAAGTTCTCCCTCGCAGCACTCGTCATCTTGCTGCCAGTGACTGGCCTTATCGCCTGGGGCGCCCGAACCACGCCCATCATGGACGGCGTGTTTGTATCCCAGCTTTACCTCAAGATCATCCTGCTGCTCATGGTGTGGGTCCCCTTCTCTGTGGCACGTTCCCTGGCCGGCAAGATAAACCGCGACGAGCTCATCTCAAAGGAATAACCCCGCACCCCTTGCCATACTTATCGCTAATCGATATTATCGAATTACGACAACATCGATAGTCGATAAGATATCGGCGGAAGGGACAACCATGACAGACCCCGCAAAGAAGGCAAAGAAGGAGCGCAACGACATCGGCGCCGCTATTTTCATCGCCGTTCTTACCATCGCGCTCATCCTGCCCAACTACGCCAGGGATGTCTTCGACGGCGCGTTTAACACCGCCCTCAGCGCGGCCGTGCCGGAAGGCCTCGGCGCCCACAACCTGGACGGCGGCGCCTACTGGATGCTTATGATCGCGCTCATCCTCAAGATCGTGGCGATCTTCGCCGCCGCGGGCTTCATCTTCTCCCTCGCCCGCACGATGCAGCAGGGCAAGCTCTTCAACCCCCGCTCCACGCGCTCGCTCAACGGACTCGCCGTGTGCATCTTCGTGTGGGCCATCGCCCGCTTCGGCATCGAAGGCATGGGCAATAACTGGGCCGCCAACGACTTAGGAATTGATTGGTGGGCCAACCAGACGGGTACGCCCCTAGCGGAACTGGCCATCCCTTATATCGCAGTCTGCGTGCTGATTCTCTTTTCCGTGGCCATCAAGCGTGGCAGCGCGCTCGAAGAGGATGTGGATGGCCTTGTCTAACAACACTGAACCTATCGTGACCTGCCACCTCGACGAAGTAATGGCCCAGCGCCAGATCACCGGCACCGACCTAGCCAAGCAAGTCGGTATTACCCCGGTCAACCTCTCAGTGCTGAAGAATAATCGCGCCAAGGCCGTGCGCTTTAGCACCCTCGCCGCACTCTGCGCGGCCCTGGAGTGCCAGCCCGGCGATCTCTTCAGCGTCGAGCACTAGCGGAAATCCCGCGAGCCGCGCGAGAGCGCCTCACCGAAGGCCAGCGGTTCCAGCTGGTCCGCGGCAACCGTGACCGCCCCGGAGGCGTTCTGCACGATGCCGCGCACGATGAGCGCGGGCGCTGTTCGCGCGGTGACCTTATCCCGGGCCCACAGGCCGGGCGAGACCATCACGTTCATCAACCCAGTCTCATCCTCCAAACCAAAAAAGACCACACCACCCGCAGTCTGCGGGCGCTGGCGGTGCGTGACCACCCCGGCGATGCGCACGCGGGTGCCATCCTCCACGGCCGGCAAATCCGCCGCCGATAGGATGCCGCGGGCCTGCAACTCCCCGCGGACCTGCTCCATCGGTTGCTGGTTGTGGGTCACGCCGGTGCTTGCCACGTCCGCCGCCATGAGCTCAAAGGCGCTCATCCCCGGCAAAGACGGCGCTTCAATCGCCGAAAGCCCTGGCAGCATCCCTGCCCGTTCTGTCGCGGCCACGCCCGCCTGCCACAGCGCCTGGCGGCGGTCCACGCCAAAGACATCCAAGGCCCCCGCCACCGCGAGGGCCTCCACGTGATCGACGGTGAGGTCGGCGCGGCGGGAGAGATCGGGGACGTCGCCAAACGGCGCGGCCGCTTCAATGCGATCGGCGGCCTTATCACCCAACCCCTTGATGAGGTTAAGCCCCAAGCGGATACGCGCCTGACCGTCCGAGCCCACCACCACGCGCGCCTCGCGGCCCGACTCGTTAACGCTGACCGGCAGCACCTCCACCCCGTGGCGGCGAGCATCCTGGATGAGGGACTGCGGCGAGTAGAAGCCCATCGGCTGCGCGCGCAGCAGGCCCACGCAAAACTGCGCCGGGTAATAGCGCTTAAACCACGCCGAAAAGTACACCAAGGAAGCAAAAGACTGCGAGTGGGACTCCGGGAAGCCATAAGCAGCGAAGGCCACGATCTTGGCCCACAACTTATCCGCCACCTCCCCGACGATCCCGTTGGTTTCCTCCAAGCCCTCATAAAAGCGCTGCTTGAGCGCTGCCATCTTGGCCGGCGAGCGCTTCGAGCCCATCGCGCGCCGCAGGTCATCCGCCTCAGCACCGCTGAACCCGGCGGCATCAACCGCAATCTGCATGAGCTGCTCCTGAAAGAGCGGAATCCCCAGTGTCTTGCCCAGGGACTTCTCCAGCACCGGGTGGTCATAGGTCACCGGCTCCTTGCCATCGCGGCGGCGCAGGTAGGGGTGCACCGACCCGCCCTGAATGGGGCCTGGACGGATGAGTGCCACCTCCACGACGAGGTCAAAGAAGACCCGCGGCTTGAGCCTCGGCAGCGTGCTCAGCTGCGCGCGCGATTCCACTTGAAACACGCCCACTGCATCCGCGCGGCAGAGCATGTCATAGACTTCCGGGTCCGCCAGGTCCAGCTCCCACAGGTTGACCACCCTGCCGGTACTCTCCTCCACCAAGTCCATCATGTGGTGCAGCGCTTCGAGCATGCCCAGGCCCAGCAGGTCGAACTTCACCAGCCCGGCCGCCGCGCAATCGTCCTTATCCCATTGCAGCACCGATCGGTTTTCCATGCGCGCCCACTCCACGGGCACGACATCCGCAATTGGCCGGTCGCAGAGCACCATGCCGCCGGAGTGGATACCCAGGTGGCGCGGCTGGCCTAGGAACTGCTCGGCCAAGGATTCAACGTCCGAAGGCGCAGACGCAATCCCCTTCGACCAGGCATCGGCCGAGCCTGCGGGTAGCCCAACGCGCGGGCGGCATCCCGCAACGCACCTTTGCGCCGATACGTAATCACGTTGGCCACCTGCGCCGCCTTCTCGCGGCCATGCTTGGCGTAGACGTACTGGATGACTTCCTCGCGCCGGCCGGATTCAATATCGATGTCGATATCCGGCGGGCCATCACGGTCCGGGGAGAGGAAGCGCTCAAACAGCAGGCCCGCGGAAATCGGCTCCGCATTCGTAATCCCTAGCGCGAAGCACACCGCCGAATTCGCCGCCGAGCCGCGCCCCTGGCACAGGATGTTCTCCCGTTTACAAAAGTCCACGAGATCACACACGATGAGGAAGTAGCCGGGAAAGCCCAGCTGATTGACCACACCCAGCTCATACCGCATCTGCTCCCACGCCCGCTCCCGAATCTCCTCTGGGCGCGTGGCATAACGTTCGGCAGCGCGCTCGAAGGTGAGGTGTTCTAGCCAGGACATCTCGGTATGGCCTTCCGGCACGTCGAAATCAGGCAGGTTCGGGGCCAGCGCCTCCCACGTGAAGCTGCATTCCTCGAGGACGCGGACGGTTTCGGCAATGAACTCGGGGCGCTCAGGCAGCAGGCGCGCCATCTGTTCCCCGGAGCGCAGCCAGGACGAGCCCATGGGGTGGGAGCTGGGGGAGGCGTCGGCAAGCGCGAGGCGTCTGGACAGGGCTTGTTTGGCTCCAGCCAACCGCGCGTGTTCACGCGTGGCGGCAGCCGGGCGGGCAGTGGCAATGGCGCGCGAAACCGGCAAGGAATCCAACAGTAGGTGGTGGTCCGCGTCCTCCGGGAGCTGGGTACATGCATACTCCAGAACCATGCTGTCTATTTTTATTCCCTCGACCAAAAGATCGAAATGCTCTACCCATTCCCAGCCCACCAGGAAGAGGCACTCATCCTGCAACTGCGCACCAATCTCCGCCAAAGAAGGATAGGACACGACCCCCTTCTCCCCCGCCTCCATGTGTGCGCTGGAGATGAGCCGGGATAGCCGCCGGTAGCCCTCCGGGGTGCGCGCCAAGACCGTCAGCGGAGCCGGGTCGAGGCTAAGCTCCGCGCCAAAAACGGCGGGCAGCCCCACCTTGGCGGCGGCCTCCGCAAATTTCATAAGTCCATAGAATCCATCCCTATCTACCAGCGCGATTCCCCGCAGGCCCAGTTCGACGGCGCGCGCCACAAGCTCCTCCGGCTCGGAAGCGCCACACAGAAAGCTATAGGAGCTCACCGCATGCAGCTCGGCGAAAGGCACGGCGGAATGCCCCACCTTCGGCGCGTCCGTGGCCTGCGGTAGGTGGTCCACCGAGACCGGGACAGGCCCCGGGCGACCAGAGAGAATCCCCTCCACCCGGGACCACGGCAGCGCCTCACCCCCATTGAATCTCATAGCCCCACACACTATATTCGAACACAGGTTCCAGTCAAGGTTTTCGTTGAACAATTCTCCGAATAGACAAAGCGGTTCAATCGTTGCTAGTTTTTCGTGCAGCGCACAAATCCTGCGGTGACACGACTTGCCGCACAAACCAAGAAGGGACACTAGGAACCCACCATGAGCATCCGTCGCGTACTTGCTGCCACCTCGGCAGCCGTCATCGCCGCAACCGGCCTGGTTGCTTGCTCCTCGGACTCCGCTGAGTCCAAGGATTCCGGCGAGGCCATCACCAAGGACTCCACCATCACCATCGGCACCACTGACGCCAACATGGAAGAGTGGGCCGTCTTCCAGGACCTGGCCAAGGAAGCCGGCTACGACGTCAAGCTGGAGAACTTCGCCGACTACAACACTCCGAACCAGGCTCTGGACCAGGGCCAGCTGAGCACCAACAAGTTCCAGCACCTGAAGTTCCTGGCTGAGTACAACAAGGGCAACGGCACCGACCTGGTCCCGCTGGCCTCCACCGAGATCTACCCGCTGGCCATCTACTGGAAGGACCACAAGGACCTCGCTGGCATCGAGGGCCAGGAAGTCGCCATCCCGAACGACTCCACCAACCAGGGCCGCGCCATCGGCCTGCTGGTTCAGGAAGGCCTGGTCACTCTCAAGGAGAACAGCCCGCTGACCCCCACCCCGCTGGACATCGATGAGGACAAGTCCAAGGTTAAGGTCACCCCGGTAGATGCTGCCCAGACCCCGGCCGCCTACGGAGAGGGCAAGCCGGCCATCATCAACAACTCCTTCCTCGAGCGCGCCGGCATTGACCCGAAGTCCGCCGTCGCTCAGGATGACCCCGACTCCACTGAGGCTGAGCCCTACATCAACGTCTGGGCCGTGCGCGCCGACGACGCCGACAACGAGGCCCTTCACGAGCTGGCCAAGCTGTGGAAGGACCCGAAGGTCACCGAGGCCGTCCTGAAGTCCTCCGGCGACACCGCCGTGGCCGTCGACCGCTCCCAGGAAGAGCTCCAGGAAATCCTGGACCGCCTCGAAGAGCAGGTCTAAGCCCCGCGTAATCCACATGTCCCCCGCGCTCACGCTTGATTGCGTGACCCGGGGGATTTTGCCCGTTACCCCCTCCTCACTCATCACACGGACACGTACAAAGGAAACCCACGTGACTGAACAAACTGGCGCCCACCGGGGCACCCGGATTGAATTCCGCAACATCACCAAAGTCTTTAGAAACAAGAAAACCACCACGAAAGCGCTTGATGATGTCTCTTTGACCGTCGAGCCCGGCGAAATCATCGGCATCATCGGTTTCTCCGGCGCGGGTAAGTCCACGCTGGTGCGCATGATCAACGGTCTGGATAAGCCGACCTCGGGGCAGCTGCTTCTCGACGGCACCGATGTCGTCCCCCTCCCCGAATCCAAGCTGCGCGGCATCCGCCGCAACATCGGCATGATCTTCCAGCAGTTCAACCTCATGTCCTCGCGCACCGCGGCGGGCAATATTGAGTACCCGCTGAAGCTGCAGGGCGTCGAGAAGCAGGAGCGTAAAAAGCGCGTCCAGGAACTGCTGGAATTCGTCGGCCTGGCGGACAAGGGCGACAACTACCCGGAGCAGCTCTCCGGCGGCCAGAAGCAGCGCGTGGGCATCGCCCGCGCCCTGGCTAATAACCCTTCCCTGCTGCTGGCGGATGAGGCCACCTCGGCGCTGGACCCCACCACCACCCACGAGGTGCTCGACCTGCTGCGCAAGGTCAACCGCGATCTCGGCATCACCATCGTGGTCATTACCCACGAGATGGACGTCGTGCGCTCCATCGCCGACAAGGTGGCCGTTATGGAAAACGGCCGCGTCATTGAGGCCGGCAGCGTCTACGAGGTCTTTTCCAATCCGCAGACCAAGGTGGCGGAGAAGTTCGTGGCCACCTCGCTGCGCAACACCCCGGACGTCGTGGAGGCCGATGACCTGCTGGCCCACGAAGGACGTTTGTTCACCATCAACCTGACGGAAAAGTCGGGCTTCTTCGGCGCCGCCGGCAAGCTCGCGGACGAGGGAGTGTCCATCGCCGTGGTCCACGGCGGCATCACCACCCTGCAGAAGCATTCCTTCGGCAAGATCACCGTGCGCCTCAACGGCCCGGATGCCGCCATCGAAGACTTCTACGCACATATGCAACGCACCACCGACATTGAGGAGATCCAACGATGAACGTCACCTACCTCGCGCAGGCCAATTGGGATCGACTGGGCGGCACGCTTGTCGACGCCGTCAAGGACACCCTCATCATGGTCGCCACCACCCTGGTGATCGCCGGCATCATCGGCTTGGTTCTCGGCATCCTGCTCTACACCACCCGCCCGGGCGGCATCCTGCAGAACAAGCCCATCTACTTCATCATCAACATCCTGGTGAACTTTGTTCGCCCGATTCCCTTCATCATCTTGCTGGCCTTTGTGCAGCCGCTGACGGTGGCGGTGCTGGGCAGCTCTATCGGCCGTGAGCCGGCCACGTTCGTCATGGTGATTGCGGCTACCTTCGCGGTGGCGCGCATCGTGGAGCAGAATCTCGTGGCGCTGGACCCAGGCGTGATTGAAGCAGCCCGCGCGATGGGCGCTTCGCCGTGGAAGATCATCACCACGGTCATCATTCCGGAGGCGCTGGGCCCGCTGGTGCTGGGCTACACCTTCCTGTTCATCGGCATCGTCGACATGTCCGCGATGGCCGGCTACGTCGGTGGCGGTGGCTTGGGTGACTTCGCCATCGTCTACGGCTACCGCGCCTTCGAGTGGGAGGTCACCGTGGTGGCTACCCTCATCATCATCGTGCTGGTGCAGGCAGCGCAGTTCTTCGGCAACTGGCTCTCGGCCAAGATTATGCGCCGCTAGCCGCGCGCCGCGTCCTGCGACGCGGCGCGTAGGATACGGACGCGGCGCGCGGCATAGAAACGAGAGGTCTTCGGCTCGTCTCCACAAGAAGAGACGACGCCGGAGGCCTCTTTTTCTTCGAGTTCTACGTCCCATGCGCGGCCATCGCGGTGGCGCACAGCGGCAGTACCTGCCGCTGTGGTATCTGTCGCGTCGACGGTGAGGTCGCCGTAGTGGAGGGTCTCGGAGGCGTCGAGAAGCTGGCGCGCCACCGCGAGCTCCGCCACCTGGCCCCGGGGCGTGGTGAGGCCGGAACCGCGATTGGCGGGGTAGAAATACTCGCCGTGCAGCGCCTTGCCCACGAGCTCGCGGCCAGCTTCCACGTTGAGGCGGCCAAAGGAATATCCCCAGGGCATCAGCAGCACCGACGGCGCGAAGCGGTGCCCCTTGGTGTGGGAGGTTTCCCACACGGTCTCCTCAAATTCGCATGCCAGGGAGGCAGCAAGCGGGCGGCCCTTGATTGCGCAGCAGGCATCGCGCTTGGCGTGGGTGCACACGAGCACCAGCGGCAGGCACGTGCCGGTGGGGTGCTCCAGATCCAGATCGAGGATGTCCTCCGGGCCGTTCAGGACGTAATCCTGCACTAACCCCTCGCGTGCCCACACGACGAAACAACGGAAGTGCCCCGTCCCCCGCTCGTGCCCGGCGCGCCCGGGGCGGCGAATGAGCTGCAGGCCCGCCACGCCTTTGAGCTTGGCCTTGAGCTTCTCGGTGAGGCCTGGGCCAAAAGTACGACCATCCAGCACGTCGCGAGACCAGGCCGTGGGCCACTCAAAGAGGACATAAACAGATTCTTGTTTAGCGGTACCAGCCAGGGGCTCGACCTGAACATCGGAGCAGAAGGTCATGGCGCCATCTTAACTGGCATCACTCCTTTCACAACAATGTGGTTACGATGTTTACTTCAATGCATAGAATGTCTCGCGGTACCGCTACCCTCGGAGCTATGCCGAAACACAATCTCTTGCGCACAGCCGCCCCCGTGGCCGCACTCGTTGTCTCGGGTGCGCTCGTGCTTCAGGGATGCGCTCCGTCTTCCTCCTCGGACGGCGGTACCGACGGCCCCACGAAGACTCTCGACGCTACCTTGTCCGGCGCCTCCACCTCCACTGCCACAGTCACTCCTGCTGCCCCCTCCCCCGCCGCACCGGCTGGGCTGACCCCGCTGGGCGACGCCAACATGGAGATGAAAACCCTCCGCCCACCGGCTCCCTCGGAGCTGGTGGTGACCGATGTCCGCGTGGGCAAGCATGAAGGTTTTGACCGCGTGGTCTTCGAATTCGTCGGGAACGGTTCACCGGGCTGGTTCATTGATTACACCGATGCCCCCGCCCAGCAGGGCTCCGGCAACCCGATTCCTTTCAAGGGTTCCACCGCGCTCGACGTCAGCATCGACGGCACTGCCTATCCCTTCCAGCTCGATATGGAAGACCCGAATATCGGCACCGTAAACGGCGCTGGCGGGCTGGTGACCCAGGTGGTCAGCGGCGGCACTTTCGAGGCCCGCTCGCAGTTCGTTATCGGGCTTAATGAACGCCACCCGTACTCGGTCCAGGTGCTCAGGGGGCCGACGCGCCTGGTCATCGACATCTTGAATTAAGCCGCTCAGGCATAGGTTGCCTCCACAGACCAGCGCCCGCCTGCCCACACGAGGAGCCAGGCGCGCTGGCCTTTCTCGTTTTCTCCGACGACTTGCAGGCGCGCGCAGCGCTGCGCCGCACCCGCCTCCCACCACCCGGTGTCTACGGGCCACGGGCCGGCCCAACCGGTCACCCGGTAGCGGTGGCGCCCCCATCCCAGACCCGCCGGCTCCCCGGAAAGGAGGGCCTCGGCGGTGACGATGACGTCCTTCGAGGAGACGTCGATAAGCCGAATCCGCGCGGCCGGGTGCGCCAGGCTCGCCGGGAGCGGCGCCGGGATGCGCCCCGGCCAGGTGCCCTCCGGCTGCGGATCGCGCTGCTCGCCATAGGGGACGTACTCGATGCGCTCGGCCACCCCACGCCCGCCCGCTGGGCGGGGCTGCAGCACGCGGTCCACCCCCAGCTGGGATTGCACCCGCGCGATAACGCGCTTGGCCTGCTCCGCGGATTCGCCTGCGCCCCACAGGAGCCCATCCCCCGGCGGGGCGACCTCCACCGGCTCCAACGCCAGCTTGACGACGCCCCCTCCCTCACCCGGCGCACTTCCCGCCCGCGCAGCACTCAGCCAGCCATCGAGCTGCCAGCGCACGCGGTCTGCTGTAGCGGCCTCGCTGAGCGCTTCCTGGGTACGCCAGATCCGCTCCAAACGCTCGCCGCCCTCGAACTCCGCAGCAACGCGCAGCCGCAGACACACCACGCCGGCCTCATCGAGCACCACATGCAGGCGCGCCGCGAGCTGGCGCGCGGCAAAGGCCGCGGCGTCTACGCGCTCTAAGGGTTCTTCGAAGCCCTGCTCCACGCCCAGGTCCGGGCGTGCAAGCTCCGGCGCCACGCGCCGATCCGGTGCGGCCGCGGCCACCGCGTGGCACCGCCGTCCAGCCTCGCCGAAACGGGTGGTGACTTGGCGCAGCGGCAAACTCGCCAGCTCCCCTAACGTGCGCACGCCCAGCTGCTCCAAGGCATGCACCACGTCCGCCGCACACCCCAGCGCCACTTCCGCGGCCAATACTCCCACCGGCTGCTGAGCCAGAAAGTCGCGCGAGCCGCCTGCCGGGACTACCGCACCCAGGTTGTGGTGCCGCGCGGCAATCAGCGCGGTAGCGATCTCATCGGCGACGCCGACGGTGGCGTCGAGGTGGGATCTGGCGGTGGCGTCGACAAGCATCTCTACCGCCTTCGCCTCACTGCCGTGGAAACGCCCGGCCGCGCCCGCATCCACGATGACCAGGCCCGGACGCAGCACCTCCACCGAGGAGGCCACCGCATCCAGCCCCGCGGCGATCTCCGCGAAGACCACGCCGTCTCGGTCCGGGTTGGCCTCCTCCACGCGCAGCTCCGGTAGGACGGCTTGGGCTTGGCGCACCCGCATCCCGCGGCGCACCCCCGCCCGGCGCGCTGCTGCGTTGCAGACCGCCACGCGGTGCTGGGCGGCGATAGCGCACGCCATCCTGTCGGCGTCCTGCAGCGCCTGGATAGGCCAATCCGGGAACCACAGCGCCGCGACCCTCACACGACCTCCAGGCGTGGGCGCGCGTCCAGACGCTGCCCACACGTGAGCACTCCACGGCGCGGGCGCATGCTTGCCGACGCCACCCGCACCCCTATATCAACCCCCCCGAATCCGCCCGCTGCCCCGGCCCAAGCCATGTACCGCAACGACCTCCGCACCTATCTCCACAGCCGTGCCTGGCAGCCGGTCCCCACGGTGAGCAGGGCCGCCTGCCCTGCCCGCACCTTCGCCAGCACGGGGCGCGCCCGGGTAGGGCTCAGCTCGCCTGTGCCTTTGTGCACCACCAGGTCCAGTCCCTCACACAGCACGCCGGTCACCGCCCAGGGTTCCGCGCCCGGTTCGGGCACCGCGATGACCCGGGAGACATCTCCATCCTCAACCACCTGTGCGAGTGAGAGATCGGGCCAGCCCACCACCGCAACGTGTCCGCCCGCCGCGCTAACATGGGATATCAGCTCCACCACGAGAGCGGCACATTCCGCACAGACGGTTGCCCGCTTGCGGGGAAGGCCACCGCCCGGGAGCAGCTCAGATAGCCCTTCGGGGACGCCGAGAAGCTCCACCTCCGGCTGCACCTGCGCGGCAACATCCGGGGTTTCCAGGCGTTGAATCTGGCGCGCAGGACCGCAATTTGCTCGGCCTGCGATCCGCCCACCACACGAACACCTGTTTGATTCATGGCTCCTATTATGAACCTCTCTCCGGACGCGCGCAATTGCGCTGGTAGCGTTAGGCGCCATGAATCCCCTCCGCGCGCACACCACCCCAATCCCCACCCCGCTGTGGGTGCGACTCGGCGGATCTGCCTTGGCCGGCGCCGCCGTGGCGGTGGGTACCAGCCGCATCCACTTCGGCCTCGCCATGGGGCTTAGCCTGCTCTTCCTCCTCGCCGCCTGCGCGCTCGTACTCCTACACCCCTACCGCGCGGACCTGCGCGATTATGCCCAGCGCCACAACGTCACCATGCTGCCCAACGCGGCACAGCTAATCCCGCTTATGGTGCTGTGGTTGATGGTCATGTTCTCCCCACTCCTCGCGCTGCCTGCCTGGGGCAGCGCACTGGTGTGGGTGCTCGTTTCAGGCGCGGCCTTCCTCCTCTTCCCCCACGTCGACGGCTCCCGCAAGCTCGCCTACGCGCCTCCTGCCTAAACCCAACCCGCCTAGGCCAGGCTGTTTAAGCCAGGTCGCGCGAGGTGGCCCAGCGTGTGAGCTGATGGCGGTTGGACTGCTGGGTCTTGCGCAAAATATTGGAGGCGTGTGTTTCCACCGTCTTCACCGAAATGAACAGCTGCTTGCCAATCTCGCGGTATGTGTAGCCGCGCGCAAGCAACCGCAAGACCTCTAGCTCGCGCCGCGTGAGCGCATCCACCGCTGGGTCCTGTCCCTCCTCCGGCTCCGGCGCGGGCGAACCGGAGGCAAAAGCGTCGAGGACAAAACCCGCCAGGCGCGGCGAGAAATACGCATCCCCGCTATTGACCTGCACCACCGCCTCGGCCAGATCCGGGCCGGAAATATTCTTCGTCACGTAGCCGCGCGCCCCTGCCCGAATCAGCGCAATCACGTCCTCCGCCGCATCCGACACGCTCAGCGCCAAAAACACCGGCCGCGACGGCTGATTAGCCGTCGCGTTAATAACGGCGAGGCCACCGCCGTCGGGCATGTGGACGTCGAGAAGCACCACGTCCGGGGAGGTACGCGCAATGCCCTCCAGCGCCTCCGAGACGGTGCCGGCATCGCCCACGATCTCAATCTCCGGGGCCGCCGCCAGCTCGGCGCGCACGCCCGCGCGAAAGACGGAGTGATCATCAACCAAAAAGACCTTCACCATGTTCACAACGCTACCGCGAGCTCCACCTCGGTGCCCTCCCCCGGGGTCGAGGAAATCCGCACGCGCCCACCAGCTCCCTCTACGCGCGCGCGAATACTGTCACGAATCCCATGCCTATCAGCGGGAATATCCTCCACGTCGAAACCCACCCCGCGGTCGCGCACAAAGATACTCAGCTCGCCCGCCAACAACTCCGCATAAACATCCACCACGTCCACACCCGCATGCTTGCCGGCATTCACCATGGCCTCACGCGCGGCCTGGATAAGCAACTTCGCGGACTCCGTCAGCTCCGTGTCTTCACCCACCGTCACCGCAGATACCCGCATGTCGAAGAGATCTTCCACCTCCCCGCACGCTGCTTCGAGGGCACCGAAACAGGTGGTGGGGGCGGCGGAGGGGGCGTCGAAAAGCCAGGCGCGCAGCTCGCGCTCTTGGGCGCGCGCCAAACGCGTCACCTCGCGCGAATCCCCCGCCCGCTTCTGAATCAGCGCCAGCGTCTGCAGCACCGAATCGTGCAGGCGGGCGGCAATCTCGGCGCGCTCCTCCGAGACCGCCTTCGCCGCCTGTTCCTGAGATAGCGAACGCCAGAGCTTCAGCACCAGCGGCACCACCAGCGCGCCAAAGCCCACCAGCGTCAGCGCCGTGGCCAGGATCGCCGAACCCGATCCGCTCTCCCACGTCACCGCCGCCACCACGACGCCACCGATGACCAGGACGGCACCGGCTGCCACGGCAACCAGGCCCACCGGCGTGTTCAGCCCGCGGTCATACGCCAACCACGCCAGCACCGCGCCGATGGCCACCACCGCCAATGGCACCGCCACACTTAGCGACGCCCCCGAAACCCCCAACACACCCACCGCACTACCCGCCAGCGCCAGGAACACCAGCACGAGGGAGAGGGGGCTGCGGCGGGTGGAGGGGGCGTCGTCAAGCGCGGGCGTGAAGATCCACAGCCCGGCATAGGCCATCGCCCCCACCCCACCCAGCAGGGTCAACGCGGTCAAGGCGATGCGCACGGAGAGCGCCGAAACCCCCAGATTCTGCGCCAGCCCCGCCGCCACGCCGGCGACCACGCGGCCAGATTGGGGACGCGACATCACGGGATAGGGCGCCGCGTTTTCTGCGGGCACATAGGGCGAAGTCATACTAGCCATAGTCCCACGCGCCACCCCTCGGGCACATCAGGGACAACCCTGAGGTCAAAAAATCAGGGCGATTACCGATACCGCCGCGAGGCCCCACGCGGCACCATAAAAGCATGACGAAGAACAGCACACTCAACCAGATGTGGACGACCCGCCCCGTCCGCCTTCCCAAGAAACAGGGCGGTGACGCGCACATCGCTGGTGTCTGCGAAGGCATCGCGGTGCGCTACCAGCTTGACCCCACGATTGTGCGCGTGGCCTTCGTGGTCGCAGCACTCGCCTTCGGCGGCGGCATCGCCGCCTACCTCCTCGCGTGGGCGCTCATGCCGCGCTTCGGTTCGCCCTACTGCCCGCTCGATGCGGCCATGGGCAAGGATGGCGTCAAGGAGGAACAAGAGCTCGGCTGGGTGCTGATTATCGGCGTCCTTCTGACGTTTGGCTCCGGCCCGCTGTTCCTCAGCGGACAATTCCTCGCCGGCCTTCCGCCCGCTGCGCTGACCTTCGGCCTGTTGGCGCTGGCGTGGTACGCCCTTCACCAACGCGAACCGCTACCGCCCAGCGGGCTGTTGGCTGCCGAACAGCCGGTGCGCGAGGAACCGGTCAACCTCAACCCTTATACCCCAGCAGACGGACACCCCTTCCCACCGGGGCGCACGACCCCGCCGTCCTGGGATCCACTCGGCGTGGTGCCCGATGCCTGGGACCTGCCGGAGCCGGGCCCGCGGGAAGAACCGAAAAAGAAGCGCGGTTCGCAGTGGGCTGAGGCCGCGATTACCCTCGGCGCTGTGGGGGCTGCCCTGACGATTGCCTTCTTTGGAGGCACCTTCGTCATCGAGGCCGACGAAGAATCCGGCTTCAGCGCCCGCTTCAATGTCGGTTCTCAGCACATCGCGCCCACCCATGAAGATGAGCTCCAGGAATACTATGACCTAGGTATTGGCACCTCAACGGTGGACTTGAGCCAAATCGAAGACCTCAAGGAAAAGCACGATGTCACCATCGACGTCGGCATCGGCAGCGTCGAGGTCATCCTCCCGAAGGACGTCCCTGTATCACTCACCTGTGACAGCGGCTTGGGGGAAAGCAACTGCACCAACCGCCATGACGATGATGCGCTGCTAGATATCCGCATCGACCAAGGTATCGGCGAGCTCACCGTCACCGGCTAAACTGGCCACCCATGATTCACTTCGGCAACGACTACCACCGCTCAGCCCACCCCCGCGTCCTTGATGCCATCGCGGGGGCGGGTGGGGCTTATGCCGGCTATGGCGCCGACGAGCTGTGCGCCACGGCCGCTGAGCGCATCCGCACTGCCTGCCAGGCGTCGAACGCTGAGGTGCATTTCATGGTCGGTGGCACGCAGGCCAACGCCACCATCATCGCCCACCGCCTGCGCCCCTGGGAAGGCGTTATCGCGGCGGATAGCGGGCACATCGCCACCCATGAGACGGGCGCCATCGAGCACACCGGGCACAAGGTCATCACGTTGCCGAACCAGCTGGGAAAAATCACCGCCGCGCAGGTTCGCGCCTGCATGGATGAGT
The DNA here is from genome assembly GCF_000988205.1 of Corynebacterium minutissimum. Taxonomy (GTDB): domain Bacteria; phylum Actinomycetota; class Actinomycetes; order Mycobacteriales; family Mycobacteriaceae; genus Corynebacterium; species Corynebacterium hiratae. Next base: position 76,304 of record NZ_LAYQ01000016.1, read on the forward strand.
ACCGCGCCTCCGGGGTGGAAGAGCACATACCGGAGCCCGCACTGGTCTACATCACGCAGCCCACCGAGTTCGGCACCGCCTACTCCCGCGCCGAACTCGTGGCCCTGCGCGAGGTCTGCGACGAGTACGAGCTGGGCCTGTTTGTCGACGGCGCCCGCCTCGGCTATGGCCTCTCCGCCTCAGATATCACGCTGCCGGACCTGGCTGCGCTTGTCGACGTCTTCACCATCGGCGGCACCAAATGCGGCGCCCTCTTCGGCGAGGCCATCGTCTTCCCCGCGGGTGCGCCGCGCTTTCGCAATGCGATGAAGCAAAACGGTGGCCTGCTGGCCAAGGGCTGGTTGCTCGGCGCGCAATTTGCCTCCCTCTTCAGCGCACCAGGCGATGAGGTAACCAGGACGGCAGCAACCACCCTCTACGAACAGATCTGCGCCCGCGCCAACACCCAGGCCCAGCGCATCGCCGAGGCATTCCGCGCCGCAGGCATCGACATGCTCTTTGATTCCCCCACCAACCAGCAGTTCGCGCTGTTGACCCGCGAGCAGGAAGAGAAGCTCGCGCAGGACTTCGTGTGCCAGTTCTTCGAAGAACACGAAGGCCTGCGCGTGGTGCGGTTCTGTACGGCGTGGTCGACGGAAGAGGGGGACGTCGATAAGCTCTGCGCTGCAATTTCTGCGCTCAAGTAGCGAGCTTCCCCAACCTGGTTTAGGCTGTGGGCTATGCAACTGGGGGGTTACATTCAAGCACTAGCGCGCGGGCTGGACGTCATCGAGCAATGCGCCGGTGTTACGCGCGCGCAGCTGGTTGAGATGGGCGCGCGGCCGGATTTCGCGGAGAAGCTCCTAGGACTGCACACGGTGTATTTCGGGGACACGATGTTCCGCTCCCGGCAACGCAAGGCCCGCCGCACGGCCCACGACGTGTTCACGCTCCTCGAGATTGAGCGCTACTGTTCCAAGCTTAAAGCCCGCAAGGCGTGGGAGCTGCGGCAACTGCTGGCTGCTACCCCGCGGGAAAAGATCCCCATGGTGGCGAAGGCCAAGCTCAAAGAATGGCGCCCTCCGAAGGACCCCGCCCCGGGCGTGCGGGTGACGCGGCGCGCGGGCCGCAACCACACGCTGAGTATTACGGATTCCTCGCTCAATATTTCCAAGTTGCTGGCCGTGCTTAAGACCACCGACAAGGACTTGCTCACCGCGGCGCACACCGTGTTCCGCGGCGGGGGCGGTTCCGGGCAGAGGCTCCAATCCAACGTCATCGTGCGCTTGGATGAGCTCGACCGCATCGTCGACGGTGATGGCGAGGAGATTGAGCTGCAGCTGACTAATGGGGCGACGATGACCGGTGCGGAATTCGTGCGCGAAAAGCTTGCCGACGTCGGCCTCATCACCCTCGTCCATCCCCATCACGGCCCCGTGAACCTGTACATGGCGAGCCGCTTTGCCAACGTAAAGCAGCGCCTCGCGCTGTCTGCGGAGCACCCGACGTGCGCGTGGCCGGGATGCAACGCACCCGCTGAAGACTCTCAGATTCATCACCTCACCCGCTTCCAAGATGGCGGGCCGACGAATATGGCCAACTTGGTGCCGCTGTGTGCCTACCACAATGCGGTCAATGACGATGACCCGGAAAAGCCCACCGGCCGCGGGCACCTCGACCGCATCGATGGCCGCGTGCACTACCTTCCGCCGTGGGCGGGGCCGCCAATTCCCATTGAAAGCCCGGCCCACCCGCCGCGCTCCGCTCCGGGGCCAGCTCGCGCATCGTCAGGTTCGTCGACATCCGGCCCGCCCGACCCACGCTCCACGCCGCGTGGGACACCAGCCCCTGTCTCCGGCGCGCCACCACATAACTCCGGCGAACCTCCGGACCCGCCACCGAGTTCATGAGTGCTTTTAGTCCGTAGACTTCGCCCTGATCTCACGGTGGAAGCGCCACCCCGCCGGCTCAATGGTTCAGCGGCTCGCGGGTCACCGCTCCGCCGAACCAACCGGTCGCAGGCTGCCGCTCCACAGCCCCACCAGCCGGAGACGCCCTACGACACACAGCCGCTTTAACCAGCCGCTCGCTGAGAAAATTTGCTCGGCGTGCGGCTACTCGCGCGCGCGATATATGAGGTATGCGTCCTTGTGCCGTGCGTACTAACGCCATCGATACTGGCAACGGGCACGCTAACGCCATGCAGACTGGTGCCTGTCGCGACCACCCCCTGGAGGGTACGCAGGAGCCTGGCACCGCGCCATCTGCCCCCATTCCGCGGAGCTGAGTGCTGGGAACCGAAAACGGGGAACGCGGCCGCGCCCTGTTAATTCAAGGCGCGGCCGCGCTACACAGCGTCTGGGAGTTTGCTTCGCTACCCGCTTTCTAGCACTGCGCTATCTCACTGAGATACTCCACTGCACTGCTACAGTGCGTGTCCCAGTGCCTTTCGGCTGCGCTTACTCCCACTCGATGGTTCCCGGCGGCTTCGACGTCACGTCGAGCACTACTCGGTTAACTTCCTTGACCTCGTTGGTGATACGGGTAGAAATCTTCTCCAGCACGTCATAGGGCAGGCGCGTCCAGTCCGCGGTCATAGCGTCCTCAGAGGACACCGGGCGCAGGACGATCGGGTGGCCATAGGTGCGGCCGTCGCCTTGCACGCCGACAGAGCGGACGTCGGCAAGCAGCACCACCGGGCACTGCCAGATCTCGCCATCCAGGCCAGCGTTGGTCAGCTCGGTACGCGCGATGAGGTCCGCCTGGCGCAGCGTCTCGAGGCGCTCCTCGGTGACCTCGCCGATGATGCGGATACCCAGGCCCGGGCCCGGGAAAGGCTGGCGCGCCACGATTTCCTCCGGCAGGCCCAGTTCACGGCCAACCGCGCGCACCTCATCCTTGAAGAGCAGGCGGAGCGGCTCGACGAGCTCGAACTCGACGTCGTCAGGCAGGCCGCCCACGTTGTGGTGGGACTTAATGTTCGCGGTACCGTCACCGCCACCGGACTCCACCACGTCCGGGTACAGCGTGCCCTGCACCAGGAAGGCGGCATCCTGGCCGTCCAGGGCCTGGTCGACGGCGCGCTCGAAGGAGCGGATGAACTCCGCACCGATGGCCTTACGCTTGGCCTCCGGCTCGGTCACACCAGCCAGCTTGGAAAGGAAAGCCTCGCGCTCATCAGCGGTGATGAGCTTGGCGCCAGTCGACGCCACGAAGTCCTTCTCCACCTGCTCACGCTCGCCCGCGCGCAGCAGACCGTGGTCGACGAAGACACAGGTCAAACGATCACCGATTGCGCGCTGCACGAGGGCTGCGGCCACGGCGGAATCCACGCCACCGGACAGGCCGCAGATTGCGCGGCCTTCCTCGCCGATCTGCTCGCGCACATCGTTAATGAGCTGCTCCGCGATGTTCTCCGCGGTCCAGTTCTGCTCCAAGCCTGCTACCTCAGTCAGGAAGCGCGTGAGCACCTCCTGGCCGTGCGGCGAGTGAAGAACTTCCGGGTGGTATTGCACGCCGGCCATCTGCTTGGACAGGCACTCGAAGGCTGCCACGGGAGCGCCTTCGGAGGAAGCGGTCACCTCAAAGCCCTCCGGGGCTTCCGTGACCGAATCGCCGTGAGACATCCACACCTTGTGGGTGTCCTCCAGACCCTTGTGCAGCACGCCGCCGGACACGGTCATGTCCGTGCGGCCGTACTCGCGGGCACCCGTGGAGGCCACGGTGCCGCCCAGGGCTTGGGTCATGGACTGGAAGCCGTAGCAGATACCAAAGACCGGGATGCCGAGCTCGAGCAGCTCCGGCTTCAGCGCAGGGGCGCCGTCCGCGTATACGGAAGACGGGCCACCGGAAAGGATCAGCGCGGCCGGGTTCTTGGCCTTGATGTCCTCCACGGAGGCGGAATTGGGGACAACCTCGGAGTAGATGTTGGCCTCACGCACGCGCCGGGCGATGAGCTGCGCGTACTGGGCGCCAAAGTCCACCACGAGGACAGGACGCGGGGTTGTATTTGGGTTAGTCACGGTCATCAGTTTAACGCAAGAACCCGCACCCTAGACCGCAGGGAGTGGCCCATAATCTTTCGCGGTGGCAGCTGCCTTGCTCAACGCCGCCCGAAACGCCCGCAGCGCAGGGTGTCCCTCGCGCCCAGCGCGAACCGCGGTGTAGAGCGTGCGGGTGGGATTACCAGGCAAGGCAACCACACGCACGCCTTCAATTTCCTCGAGGAAAAGGTCCGAGATCACCGCCACCGCGTGGCCCGTACGCACTAGGTGCGCGTGCAGGAACGGGTCCGGGGTTTCATAGAGCACGCTGGGGTTAAAACCATGCCGGCGGCACAGCCGGTGGACGAACCTCCCCAACAAAAACTCCTCCGGGTCCATGGCAAAAGGGATTTCGTCATCGAACGCTGCAAAATCCTCCAATCGCAACTCGCTCCAGGGTCCGGTGAGTGGGGTGATGAGGCGGAGGGGGTCGTCGAGAAGCAGCTCCCGGTGGGTGTGCTCATCCGTGGCGGGCATGTCCGACTCGTACTCTTCACCCAGGATGAGGTCCACCTCCCGGCGCGCCAGCAGCTCCATCGCGCCTTCGGCTTCGCGCTGGATGATTTGCACGCGCAGGTCCGGGTACTCCCTGGCCAGCTCCGTGAGCGCCCGCGGGACCAGCGAGGACATGATGGTTTGAAACGTCGTGACCTTAATCGTGCCACGCACCGCATTGGTTGATGCGATGACCTGCGACTCCGCCTCATCCGCCAACGCGAGCATCCGCTCAGCATAAGACGCAAGGATTTCCCCCTGCTCCGTCAAACGCACGCGCCGGCCGACCTTTTCATACAGCGCCACGCCTACATCCTTTTCACACTGCGCCAGTTGTTGGGAGATAGCCGAGTGCGTATAGCGCAGCGATTCCGCCACCGCGGTGACGGTGCCGAGGCGTTGCAGCTCGTAGAGAATGCGCAGACGGTGCAGATCCAGCATGACAGAATCCCTAACAGGTACGTGTTAAAAACTGTAGATAGACTAACAGTTCTTCCCACCCCACAATGGTCTGCATGACCAACCCGTTTGCCGTTCTATGCGTCATTGGCTCGTGCATTTCCCTCCAGCTCGGAGCCAGCCTCGCCATCCAAATTTTCCCCACCGGCGGGCCCTGGGGCACCGCCTCGCTGCGTTTGCTTTTCGCCGCCGTGATTCTGCTCGCCATTGCGCGACCGCGCGTGCGCACATGGAGCCGCGAGAAATGGATCTCTGCCACCATTTTCGGCCTCACTCTGGGCCTGATGAACGGATTCTTCTATTCCGGCATCGAGCTCGTTGCGCTGGGGCCTGCCGTGACCATCGAGTTCCTCGGCCCGCTGCTGCTGGCGGCGTGCCTCTCCCGCTCGCTTCGCGACGCCACCTGCGTCGCCCTCGCCCTTCTCGGCATGGGTCTGATGGGCCTGGATTCCTTCAACGGAGACCCCCTCGACCTGCGAGGTGTGTTCTTCCTGCTGTGCGCCGGCGCGATGTGGGCTGCTTATATCTTGGCCAGCAAGAAGGCCGGGGCGCTCTTTAGCGGTGCAGACGGCTTGGCTATGGCTTTCCTCATCGGCGGCCTCGTGCTCCTGCCAGTGGGTGGGCGCGGGGCGGTGGCGTTGGCCAGCGACCCCACCCTATTGCTGTTTGCCCTGGGCACGGGCGTGCTGGCCTCGCTCATCCCCTACTCGTTGGAGTTCCTGGCGCTACGCAGGCTTGCCCCCAACGTCTTTTCCATCTTGATCGCTTTGGAGCCCGTTTTCGCCGCGCTCTTTGGCTGGATTCTGCTTTCACAGAATATTTCTCAGCTCAAGCTGGCAGCTATCGGGCTGGTGGTGGTGGCCTCGGTGCTGCAAACCATGGCGCCGGCGCGCGGGCGCGTGGTTTTCCGCAAGGTGGCACTGCGCCCACGCCGCCTGAAGAAGCCCCGGCTACCGCGGTTTCACAAGCCACGCAATCGCAGCTCTGATCCAGCAGTGAGTCCAGTGCTCAGCACAAAGGACGCCGAGGCAGCGAAGTAAACTCCGTCCCGAGGCAGGCTGAGCGGCGCAGCGCCCCAACGGGGGAAGCTGCGCCTGCAGGACTAGCGAACGGCTAGCCCAACCTTCTGGAAGGACTTCAGATCCGTGTAGCCGCACTTTGCCATGGCGCGCTTCAGCCCGCCAACCAGGTTGAGCTCACCCAGCGGCTCGTTAGACGGGCCGTGGAGCACAACCTCCAACGACGGCGCACCCGCTGAGGCATCCTCGGCGGTGCCAGAAGCTGCGTTGCCAGAAGCAGCGGCGTCAAAAGCATCGGCGCCAGAAGTGCCGGTGCCCAAGAGAGCATCGGCCACGCCAATCGGCTCGATGAGGCCGCGCGGGAAACGCGGGTGGCCGGCCGTGGACGGCCAGTACCAGCCCTTGCCGCCGGCCTCCGCCGCGCGGGCCAGCACTGGCCCTAGAACGACACCATCGGCGCCACAGGCAATGGCCTTGGCGATGTCTGCGGAGGTGAAGATGTCGCCGTCGGCAAGCACATGCACGTAGCGGCCCCCGGTCTCATCCAGGTAGTCGCGACGTGCGGCCGCAACATCCGCGATGGTCGTCGCCATGGGGATATCGATGCCGACGGTCTCCGGGTTGGTGTTCACTCCGGAGCCAACGATAATGCCCGCAGCACCCGCGCGCATCAGGTGCAGCGCCGTGGTGTAATCCGCCACTCCACCGGCAATCACCGGGGTATCCAGCGAGCCGATGAACTCCTTCAAGTTGAGCGGCTCGCCGCCAGTCTGCACGTGCTCGGCGGAAATCAAAGTGCCGTGGATGAACAGCAGCTCCGCACCCGCCTTAATAACCACGGGCGCCAGCTCGCGGGCGTGCTGCGGGGACACGCGCACGGCGACGGTCACGCCGGAATCGCGGACCTGTGCGATGCGCTCGGCCAGCAGCTCTTCATTCAGGGGTGCTGCGTGCAGCTCCTGCAGCGTCGACAGGTCGCCGAAGTTCTCCGTCACGCGGGCAATCGCGCCCTCCAGATCCTCGTGACGGCCCCACAAGCCCTCTGCGTTGATGACGCCAAGGCCGCCCTGCTTGCCCATCTCGATAACGAACTCGGGAGTGGCCAGCGCATCGGTCGGCGCCGAGACGAATGGCACGTCAAAAGTGTAGGCATCGATGTGCCACGAGGTGTCCACATCCTTGGAGGAACGGGTGCGGCGAGTCGGCACCAGGGAGATCTGGTTCAGGTCATAGGTGCGGCGTGCCTCGCGGCCGACGCCGATTTCTACGTAATCGCGCATTGTTAGTCCTTAGCGGTAGTTCGGAGCTTCGACGATCTGCTGAAGGTGGTGCGGGTGAGACTCCTTGAGGCCCGCAGCGGTGATCTGGACAAACTGCTTGGTCTTGAGCTCAGCCAAGGTGGCGGAGCCGGTGTAGCCCATCGAGGCTCGCAGGCCGCCCACAATCTGGTGGACGATGGCATCGATATCACCGCGGAATGGCACGCGTCCCTCGACGCCCTCCGGCACTAGCTTGTCCTCGCTCTTGACGTCGGCCTGGAAGTAACGGTCCTTGGAGTAGGAGCGCTTCTCACCCGTCAGGCCGCGGCCCTGCATGGCACCCATGGAGCCCATTCCACGGTAACGCTTGTACTGCTTGCCCTGGACCACGACGATGTCACCCGGCGCCTCCGTGGTGCCGGCCAGCATGGAGCCCAGCATGACGGCATCGGCGCCGGCTGCCAAGGCCTTGGCGACGTCACCGGAGTACTGCATACCGCCATCGCCGATAACCGGCACACCTGCCGGGCCTGCCACGGCGGCGGCCTCCATGATGGCGGTGATCTGCGGGGCACCGACGCCCGCCACGACGCGCGTGGTGCAAATGGAGCCCGGTCCGATGCCGACCTTGATGGCGTCGGCGCCAGCCTCAATCATGTCGCGGGCTGCTTCACGGGTGGCCAGGTTGCCGCCGATGACGTCAATGCGGTCGCCGAAGTCCTTCTGCACGCGGGAGACCATCTCCAGCACGCGGTTGTTGTGGGCGTGGGCGGAGTCGACGACGAGGACGTCTACGCCGGCGTCGACAAGCTGGCCTGCGCGCTGGTAGGACTCCTCACCGGTGCCAATGCCGGCGGCCACGAGCAGGCGCCCGGAAGCATCCTTGGAGGCGTTGGGGAACTGTTCAGTCTTGACAAAGTCCTTGACGGTGATGAGGCCGACGAGCTTGTTCTCATCGTTGACGATGGGCAGCTTCTCCACCTTGTTGGCGGACAGCAGCGCCAGCGCCTCCTCCTTGCTGACGCCTTCCTTGGCCACAACCAGCGGCATCGGGGTCATAATCTCGGAGACCTTGCGGGAGAAATCCGGCTCGAAGCGCATGTCACGGTTGGTGCAGATACCCACGAGGGTGCCCTGCTTATCGACGACCGGCAGGCCCGAAATCCGGAACCGCGCGCACAGCGTGTCCACCTCGTCGATAGTCATGTCCGGGGTGGCGGTGACCGGGTCGGTCACCATGCCGGACTCGGAGCGCTTCACAATTTCCACCTGCTGCGCCTGATCCTCAGCAGAGAGGTTGCGGTGCAGGACGCCAATGCCGCCCTGACGGGCCATACCGATGGCCATGCGGGCCTCGGTCACGGTGTCCATCGCGGCGGATGCCAGCGGCACGCCGAGGCGAATGTTGCGGGTGAACTGCGCCGAGGTATCCACCTCGGAGGGAACGACGTTGGATTCTGCCGGCAACAGCAGGACATCATCAAAAGTAAGGCCGTAGAGTGCAATCTTGTCGGGGTTGTCTCCGCCGGTGTGGACGTGGCTCATGAGGGTGGGGCTCTCCTAAACTGACCAGATAGTTTTATGCGGTAGCCCTCACTGTAGTGCGTGGACGCCCCGTAGTGGTAGCCGTGGGTGGACGAATCGGTGTCGAGAGAGAATTGCTATGCGCGCACGGAGTTAATAGGCTCGCAGACGTGAACTTTTTCGCCAACATGCCCCGCGATCCTTTCGCGGACGATCCCAACGACCCAGCTTCCTTCCTCGAGGAAGAGGACCACGTCGAGCCGCTGTCCGAAGAGGACCGTCTCGCCGTCATCCACGATCTGGCCATGGTCCAAGAGTTCGCGCGCGTTCTCAGCCCGCGCGGCATCGACGGCATTTTCTTTTTCTGCGAGGACTGCGAGGAAAACCACTTCTACGAGTGGGACATCATGGCCTCCAACATGCAGGCCACGCTGGCAGGCCAGCTCGCCCCTGTCCACGAGCCGGGCGCGGAGCCGGACCCCATGCGCTACGTCCCGTGGGATTATGCGGTGGGCTACCTCGACGGCATGGATTCGCGCTACTAACGCGCGCGGTTGGCGCGGATTAAGTACCGCGCCTTATACAACGAAAGAACCTCTCCTCCCCGCTGTGGGAAGGAGAGGTTCTGTGCGTTTTATTGCTGGAACTGCGGCGGCGGGAGTTGGCCGTTATCCCCAGTACCATCCCCGTCGGAGTTACCGCCCTGCGGAGGCGTTGGCTGCTCGCCACCACCCGGCTGGCTCGGCTCCGGGTAAGTAGGCGCTGGAGGGTTCAGCGGGTTACCGGCCGACACCGTCTGGGTGACCACAACGGTGGACACTGCAGTCTGGGTCTGCGTGACGGTTGCCGGCTCCTGCGGCGGCTGCTCCTCTTCCACCGGAACGGGCTTTTCCACGGTCTGCGTCTGCGTCACCGTGGCGCGGGGCTGCTGCCTCGTCGTACGCGGCGCTTCTGCCTCGCGTTCCCGCTTGGCCTGGTCCACCATCTTCCGGGCTTCTTCGAGCAACTGGCGGGTGCCGTCCATGTCTCCCTGCGCGGAACGCTTTTCCATTTCGTCGAGCGTTCCAGCGAGCTCCACTACGGACACATCCTCATTGTTCGTGCCGAAGAGCGACTGATTCACGCCATAAAGCGGCGATCCCGGGCCGGCGTTGACGACCACCGCTCCGCTACCCGCGATCAGCAGCGTAGCTGCGGCCGCGCCGATGAGGCCGTGGATGAATGGCTTGCCCCGACGACGGCGACGTGCCGCATCCAGGGAAATAACCTCCGGCTCTTCGTCCGCGCCTTCAATGAGCGGGGCCGGGGGCATCTGCTTTTCGACGTCCCCGCGCAACTCCAGCAGGAGCCCTGCCAGCTCATCACCGCCATCGGAGGGATCCGTTCCTTCGGAGAGAGTGGTGAGGAATGCATCATCATCAACCAAAGGCTGCAGCTGCTCAGCGACGCCCTGCTGAGGCTGGTCCTTCTTTGCCACGATGTCCTCCCTTCCTTGATAGAGAAATTCTTAACTTGTCGGTGCCAAGTGCCGATGGCTCACTGCTAGCTTGTGCTAGCCCCACTGCTGGTTCATTGTGTCTCGTGCGAGTCGAGGGATTTGCGCAATTGCGCCAGTGCACGATGCTGTGCCACGCGGACTGCGCCAGGGGTGGACTCCACAATTTCTGCGGTCTCCTCTGCCGACAGCCCCACAAACACACGCAAAATGATAATGTCCCGGGCCTTGTCACTTAACGTATCGAGCATGGCCCGCACTCTGTTACTACCGTCCACGACCAGAGCGGATTCTTCGGGGGTAGCGTCCTCAGCGGCGTCTTCCGGGACGTCGTCCGTGGGGTGGGTGTGATCGCGGCTGAGGGCGCGGTGGGCGTCGGTCACCTTGTGGGCAGCGATGCCATACACGTAGGCCATAAACGGGCGACCCTTGTCCTTGTACGTGCCAATCGACGTCGCCACCGCCAAGCAGATTTCCTGCGCCACATCCTCTGCCGTCGGTTGGCGGTGGCCGCCGATGCGGGCGCGGCAATAGCGCAGGACCTGCGGGTGAATAATGCGCATGATGCGCTGTAGGGCGCGGCGGCTACCGTCGACAGCGAGCGGAACGAGGTCCGCTAGTTCCTTATCGCTGTCGCGCTTCGACGCCGCTGAGGAGCCGCTCGCGTCTGTAGCTTGAGTAGCCACTGCCATCCTTGCTTGTTCTGCTTGGTGTATTAGTTCATATTCTGCACGAACATCATGTCACAACCTTTGGTTGAAACCCGAAACGACGGGCCTATTCCCCGCCCTTCGACGGCTATGAGAAAAGTTCATACACCGTTCATCTTAGATGTAGGTGCAGGTCATCAAGGGTAAAAGTGAGAGTTTTCGGCTTGCTACACCTACATGTCAGCATTGCGTAACGCGCCGTTTACCCAAGGGGGACACACTTCTATCTCGTCTCACCTCGCCCCGGTGCTCAGGGCGCCACCCCGTGCAAAGGCTTGCCCACAGCACGATGCGCACCCGGGCGCTCTATCTTTGATTAAGGAGAATCGAACGTGTCTCAGTCCTTCCTGCTCCCCGGGCCGAATGCGGACTTTTGGGATTGGCAGCTCCACGGGGCATGCCGTGGAGAAAACTCTGACGTGTTCTACCACCCGGACGGCGAGCGCGGGCGCGCCCGCGCTCAGCGCGAAAGCCGCGCCAAGGCGATCTGCCACACCTGCCCAGTCATCGAAATGTGCCGCGAACATGCCTTGGCCTCCGGCGAGCCCTACGGCGTGTGGGGTGGCATGAGTGAATCTGAGCGCGTCGTAGCTCTGCGCTCGCGCGACGCTCACGCCACCGTCAGCGCCTAAGCCCCTCGCTTCACGCTTCGTAGCCGTAACGGGGCCAGACGCGTGGTTTCTTTAGGTAGCATCATTTCCCGCTCGTACCGACAGTCTTCGCGTCGAGGCAACCCCCGGATTCCGTGCCCACATCCCAGGGGATAGCACGGCTAGCTCCGTAGAACAGTTGCTCACCGGTGAGTCACCGGTGAATGCAGGACAAAGGCCCGCAGCCCCTTCCCCACGTACGGGGCTTGGGCGACGGGCCTTTTCTTGTAGCTCTTTGCTATTCCCGGAGAAACGTTGTTTCCCCGCGCTTTTAGTGGGCGTGCGCGTGGCCTGCCTGTGCCGGTTCCTCCTCGGCGGGCTTCTCCACCACGGAAGCCTCGGTGGTGAGCACCATGCGGGCCACGGAGGCGGCGTTGACCACGGCGGAGTGGGTGACCTTCACCGGGTCGATGATGCCCTGCTCGAGCAGGTTGCCGTACTCCAGGGTGGCGGCGTTGAAGCCCTCGCCGTTGGCCTTCTCGGCAACGTGGGCGACCACGACGGATCCGTCCAGGCCTGCGTTCTCGGCGATCCAGTAGGCCGGGCGGGTCAGCGCGCGGGCCACGGCCAGCACACCGATCTTGGCCTCGCCCTCGAAGCCCTCGGCGAAGGCCTCAAGCTCCTGGGAGATCTGGACCAGCGCGGAGCCGCCGCCAGCGATAACGCCCTCTTCAACGGCCGCGCGGGCGGCGTTGATGGCGTCCTCGACGCGCAGCTTGCGCTCGTTGACCTCGGTCTCGGTAGCGGCACCAACGCGGATGACGGCAACGCCACCGGAAAGCTTGGCCAAACGCTCCTCGAGCTTCTCCTTATCCCAGGTGGAATCGGTGCGCTCGATTTCGCGGCGCAGCTGCTCGCGGCGCTCCTCGACGGCCTCGGCGGTACCTGCACCATCCACAATCACGGTGTCCTCCTTGGACACGGTGACGCGGCGGGCAGAACCCAGCACCTCCGGGCCGACCTCCTTGAGGTTGATGCCAACCTCAGGGTCGACGACGGTAGCGCCGGTAACAACAGCCAGGTCATCCATGAAGCCCTTGCGGCGCTCGCCGAAGTACGGGGACTTCACGGCGGCGACCTTGAGGACCTTGCGGATGGAGTTCACGACGAGCGCCTGCAGCGGCTCGCCCTCGATGTCCTCGGCAATGATGAGAGTCGGGCGCGAGGACTCCGCGATCTTCTCCAGCAACGGCAGGAAGTCCGGCAGGGAGGAGATCTTGTTGCGAACGAGGAGAATTGCGGCGTCGTCAAGCACAGCGTTGTAGGTCTCCTCTTCCGTCGCGAAGTACGGGGAGAGGTAGCCCTTGTCGAAGGAAATGCCCTCGGTGACGTCCACGGTGGACTCGATGGTCTGGGACTCCTCGACGGTGACGACGCCGTCCTTGCCCACCTTGTCCATCGCGCCAGCGACCATCTCGCCGACCTCCGCATCGCGGGAGGACACGGTGGCAACCTGGGAGATCTCCGCAGAAGAGTTCACCGGGGTGGCGCGCTTCTTGAGCTCCTCAACGACCTTCTCAGCAGCCGCCGCGATGCCCTTGTTGAGCTCCACCGGGTTAGCGCCGGCAGCAACGTTGCGCAGACCCTCGAAGACGAGAGCCTGGGCCAGCAAGGTGGCGGTAGTCGTACCGTCACCGGCAATGTCGTTGGTCTTGACGGCCACGGACTTCACCAGCTGGGCGCCGAGGTTCTCAAAAGGATCGTCGAGGTCAATGTCGCGGGCGATGGTGACGCCGTCATTCGTGACGGTCGGGCCACCGAAGGCCTTGGACAGCACGACGTTGCGGCCGCGCGGGCCGAGGGTGACCTTGACGGCGTCGGCCAGCGTGTCCACACCGCGCTGGATGCCCTCACGAGCCTCCTGGTCAAATGCAATCAGTTTTGGCATAGGGTTAATCGCCTACTTTTTACTTCTCGATGACAGCGAGCAGGTCGCGAGCGGACAGCAGGAGGTACTCCTGGCCGTCGTACTTCAGCTCGGTGCCGCCGTACTTGGAGAAGATGACGGTGTCACCCTCGTTAACGCCAACCGGGACAACCTCGCCCTTATCGTTGGTGCGGCCCGGGCCAACGGCTACGACGGTGGCCTCCTGCGGCTTCTCCTTGGCGGAGTCCGGGATAACCAGGCCGGACGCGGTGGTGGTCTCAGCTTCAACGATCTGGACGAGGACCTTGTCCTCCAGCGGCTTGATGTTTGCCATGATGATTTCCTCCAAAGTGTTCTTAATGCGCGTCCACGTGGACGCGCGTGTGCCGGTTGTGGGTAGCCCAGCACAGCCGTCGTCGCGGGTGAACAACTGTGGGTCAAAACAACCTGCCTAGCACTCTACCCTCGCGACTGCTAGCCCTCAACAGCCCGGGCCGCCAACCCGTTCGCCCTCCGCGAACGCCGCCCTCGCGCGCGCGAGAGTTGTCATGTTTTCCGCCGCAACCTCGGCCAATAGAACCGGAGAGAGACCCGAAAACCTCCAAAGACGCTCGGGCTCGAGACGAGCCGTCGCGTCCTTGGGTTCCTGAGGGCTGCGCTAACGCTCCCTCGGCCTGTCTATGGGAGTTAGGGATTTAAACCTGCTTATCGGAGTTGATGACGGCCGCGCGCCACAGGTTGTATTCCTCCGGGTTGTCCTCGCGGTAGTTCTTCACCGCGCGGATACCGTGCTCAACGGCCTCGACGACCTCGTCGATGTTCTTGTCGTCGCCGTCGGCAGTGACGAAGATGACCGGGCCGCAGATGGAGCGGATCGGGTCCTGCAGGAAAGCGGAGTTGCCGGTAGCGGCGGCGTTGCGGGCCAGGGAGGCCACCGGGTTCGGGTCGCGTCGTCAGCCTTCGCGTTCGGGTTGAACAGCGCCGCGTAAGTCTGGCCATCATCCTGGAAGGCCACGGAAACGCGATCCTCGGTGGTACCACCGAGGAATTGATTTGCCTGTTCGAGCTCAAACTCGATGATGCGGCGGGACAGATCAGGGTTAACGAGGAATCCAGTGGTCATAGCGGTGTGAGCTCCTTGTGTGTGAGCCGGACGATTATCGGTCATCACACTACCGGCACCCTGGAGGTTGCGCATCCGCTAGCGCGCAGCGGCCACGAGCGGAACCTCCACCTCAAGCTGCGTATCGGTCCCACACGCCAGGCCGGAAGGTTCAGCGCCCTCGTGGATGAGCTGGGCAGCCACCGCGGCGATCATCACGCCATTGTCGGTGCACAGCTTGAAACGCGGCACGCGCAGCTCGATTCCTGCGGATTCGCAGCGCTTCGCCGCCAAGGCGCGCAGACGCGAATTCGCCGCCACGCCGCCGCCAAGCAGCAGTACCTTGGCGCCTGTGTCCTGGCAGGCGCGCACGGCCTTGGCGGTAAGCACATCGGCCACCGCCTCCTGGAAGGAAGCGCACAGGTCCTCAACCTGGACCGTGGTGCCCTCGCGCTCGGCCTTTTCCACGTGGCGTGCTACCGCCGTCTTGAGTCCCGAGAAGGAGAAATTGTGGCGGTTGGGCCCGCGCAGGTCCTCAGCCTTGGACAAACCTCGCGGCAGGTCGATGGTGGGCTTTCCTTGGGCGGCCAGCTTATCGATGACCGGCCCTCCCGGATACCCCAACCCCAGGAGGCGGGAGACTTTGTCGTAGGCTTCGCCGGCGGCGTCGTCAAGCGTGGTGCCCAGTTCCTTCATGGGTTTGCCCACGGCCTCGACCTCAAGCAGCTGGGTGTGACCGCCAGAGACGAGCAGGGCCACCGAGTGCGGCAGCTCCTCGCCCTCCAGGTTGGCCACCGCGACGTGCCCGCCGAGGTGGTTGACGCCGTAGAAGGGCACGCCCCACGCGGAGGCGAAGGCTTTGGCTGCCGACGCCCCGACGAGGAGTGCGCCGGCGAGGCCCGGCCCCACGGTGGCGGCCACCGCATCGGGCTTCTCGATGCCCGCCTCCTCCAACGCCGCCTTCATCACCTGCGGCATGGCTTCGAGGTGGGCGCGGGAGGCGATCTCCGGAACCACGCCGCCGAAGCGGGCGTGCTGCTCCATGGAGGAGGCGACGACGTCGGCTCGGATCTCCATGTGTCCATTCTCAGACAGCTCGATGATGCCCACGCCGGTTTCGTCGCAGGAGGACTCGATGCCGAGGATTAACATCTCTCACTCTTTCGTGGTCGGTACATGGTGTGGGCGTCCGCGCCGGAGGGCTGATAGTAGTTGCGGCGCAGGCCGTTGATGACAAAATCATAGGCCTCGTAGAGGCGGATGGCCGGATCGTTGCCCACGCGCACTTCGAGGAAGATGGGCGCGTCGTGGGAATCTGCAAGCTCGACGATGGCGTCCATCATCAGCCGCGCGATGCCCTGCCGTTGGGCGGCAGGGTCGACACCGATGGTGTGGATTTCGTACTCCGGCCAGGCAGCGGGCCCCATCCGTCCCACGCCGGCGTAACCGAGAACTTCCGCGCGGTTGTCGTTGTGGTCGTCGCTTGCGTCAACCGCCCAGTAGGTGGTGTGGCCCGCCGCGATTTCCTGCTCGAAGGCATGCGCCGGCCATGGGTGTTCGCCGGGGAAGAGTACCTTTTCCAGCTCGGCGCAGCGCGGCGCGTCCGCGGGGGTCAGTGGGCGCAGCCTCATGATTCGGGAGTGTCCTCGATGCCGCCGACGAGCGCGGCCGAGCGCGGCTTGGCCTGTGGCTCCACGGCATCGGGACGGCGAAGGTAGAGCGGGACGAGTGGCGCGGGTTCAGCGGACAGATCAGCGCAGGCCACCAAACCCGCGGCGCGCGGTGTGGCCCACTCGCGGGGAAGGTCAGCGATACCTTCCGGCAAACGCGGGGCGATGGACTCTGGGAACACTAGGCGCGCGGTCTCCGGACTCGAAAGTCCGGCAGCGCTCAGATCGAGGGATTCCGGCTTCGATACGTTCGGGCCACTCCGGCGCTCCCCTTCGTCATAGGTGGCCCAGTAGACCTCTTTGCGGCGGGCATCGATGGCCACCAGCCACGCCCCCGCGCGCCCATGCGCGATGGCATCCAAGGTGCACACGCCGTGTACCGGCACGTGGAGGGCCACGCCCAACGCGGAGGCGGTGGCCATGCCCACGCGCAGGCCGGTAAACGGTCCGGGCCCCGTGCCCACGACGATGGCGGAGAGATCTGGGTAGGTCAGGGAGGCGTCGGCAAGCAGCTCCTCGATGGTAGGAATGAGCTGCTCGTTGTGGGCGCGCGTACCGCTGATGACGCGGTCGATGCTCTCCCCGGTGTCGGTGTCAACGATGCCCGTGACCAGATCCGTGGTGGCGGTATCGAGTGCGAGGACCTTCATTAGCCCACGAACTGCCAGGCAGGAGCGTCCTCATTGTCAGCACCCTGCTGCAACATCTGGTCATCACCGCGCAGGAACTGCAGCGGCTCGCCCGGCTGGATGCCGCGCAGCGGCGGAGCGTCCTGGCCCTGGGCCTTGGCCATCTCCACCTGCTCGAGGACGCCGGAGCAGAGGTCCACCTGGGAGCGGTTCAGCTTCTCGACCTGGTACTCCTGATTGACGCTGACGGTGACAAAGTAGTTCTCATCCTCCGCCACCTTGCCGTCGACGAAGTCGATACCGGCGACATCCACGCCGCCTTCCCCAAGCTGCTGCTCCGTAGCACCCGGGCAGACGACGAGACCGGCAATCCAATCCTGGCCGTAGACGTCGGGGACCAAGAGCGCGGAGAAGCTCAGGTTCTTCGGGTACGTGTCCAAGGTTTCACCCAACGTCGAGGAAGGCTCCTCCGGCGAGCGGGTCATGGACAGCGCGATGAGCAAGCCAAGAACGATGGCAAAGCCGCCGATGACAACGGTCGTGATGAATTGGCCGATTTTATTCATGGGGATGTGCTCCTAATAATAGGGAGTTCAGTACGGGGATATCCTACGCGACCGCCCTGCAGCGACCCTGACCGGCCCTTCCGGTGCCGAGAAAAGGATCAGACGATCAACAGGGCAAGGACCTGACACATGAGGATCTTGCCAATCATCGCCGTGGGGTACACGGTGGCATAGCCGCGCTCTGCCAGCTGGGTGCCGGTCTGGGGGTTGAGGTAGGCCATGATCGCCGGGTTCGTGGTCATGCCTGCGGCGATGCCCATCGACTCATCAAACTTCAGGCGCAGCAACAGCATGGATACCGCGACGATGCCGATGGCGGAGACCAGCGACAGCACAATACCCACGCCCATATACTTCAGGGAGGTCGGATCCGACAAGGCGTCGCGGAACTGGCCGCCAGCGACGTTCCCACGCCCGCCAGGAACAAGGTCAACCCCAGCGTGGAGATTGTCTGCTTGGCGTGGAAAGGAAGCTGCCAGTTAATCGGGCCCGAGCGGCCCAGCGCGCCCAGGATGAGGCCGACGACGATGGGGCCGCCACCGAAGCCGAAGGACAGCGTCGTGCCGCCTGGCAGCGGAATCGGGATAGCACCGAAGAGCAGACCAATGAAGAGGCCGAGGGCAAAGGGGAAGAGATCGACGTTGCCGAGTTTGGCTTCGGAGTCGCCGAGGAAACGGCGGACGTCGTCAAGCCGGCCCGGCGCGGTGATAACGCGCACGCGGTCCGAGTAGTGCAGGACGGTTTCCTCGTTCGGCACGACGTCGGAGTCACCGCGGCGCACGCGCGCGATGAGGAAGCCTTCCTTAACAGTGTCCAAGTCCTTGAGCTGATAGCCCGCAACACGTGGGTTGGACACGGTCAGGCGGCGGTAGACCAGGCCATCTTCCTCGTGGAGGTTGAGGTGGATCTCCTCACCCAGCTGGGAAATCGCGCTATCGAGCGCTGGTGCCGTGCCGTTGAGCAAGAGCTCCATGCCGGCGCGCAGCGGCAGCTCCGGGTAGGCCAGGTTGTGGTTGTGGGGATTGTTGACGTGGCGGGTAGCGATGACACGCTCGCCGGTTACTTCCTGCAGCTCCCCTACCGTTGCGTCAAAGTCGCGGGTCAGGCGCACCGCCCGCCACTCCAGTGGCTCCGCAATCATGCCCTCGGCGCGGGCGTCCTCAACGTGATTCACGCGCAGCGCCTTCGCGCCGATGGCGGCCACCAAAATGGTTCCGATAATGCAGCCAGGGTAGGCCAAGGAATAGCCCACCACCGGGGTGCTATCGCCGCCCAGGGCCTCGACGACCGCGGCCATACCAGGCGTCGAGCTGAGCGAACCTGCCAGCGTGCCCACGCTGATCGCGGGGTCCAGATCAAAGAGGCGCATCGCCAAGGTTGTCAGCCCCGCGAGCAGGAAGAAGAAGACGATGACCACCATGGACATCTTCCAACCGCGCCGGCGGAAATCTTCGAAGAAGCTGCGGCCGAAGTTCAGGCCGATAACGTAAACGAAGATGGCCAGACCAAACTGATAAACAAAGGCGGGGACCACGATGTCTGGGTTCGCCGCGGACAAGCCCAAGGCCACGAACATCGCCGCTGCGGCGCCGAGCGAAATGCCGAAGACATTGATCTTGCCCACGGCCAGTCCCACCGCCATGATCAGAAAGAGCGTCAGCAGGGGCTGTTCGGCAAGAAAAGCCAGCACGTTAGTTCACCCATTTCCATGTAAAGACGCGGACGTCATCGTCCGAGTCGCGGTTGATTGTGATGGCGAGGTACGCATCGGACAGGCGCTCCATGAAGCCCCCACCCCACTCGGCAACGACCACGGCGTCCTCGATTTCGGTGTCCAAGTCTAGACTGTCCAGCTCCCCCAACGGATCATCCGAATGATCGAGCAAGCGGTAGGCATCCACGTGCACCAACGTCGGCCCGCCCACGCGGGAAGGGTGCTCGCGCGCGATGACGAAGGTCGGCGACGTCACCCGCCCCTTCACCTGCATCCCGCGGGCAATGCCCTGCGTAAAGGTGGTTTTCCCGGCCCCTAAGGGGCCGTCGAGGATCACCAAGTCCCCTGCTTCCAGCGTCGCGCCCAGCTCTTCGCCGAAGGCCTGGGCATCCTCCGGGGTGGCAGCCACACGGCGCCCTTCGTGCGGAAAATCACTGCGCATCGTTAGCTCCTTCACAATAGGTGCGCGTGGTGCGCCCGGTGGGGCGGCACACCACTTCATAGTTGATGGTGCCAGCGGCCGCGGCCAATTCTGTAGCGCTCATACCGCCGCGCCCAAAGATAACGGCAGTGTCCCCGGCGCGCACGCCATGAGGGTTCGCGCCGAGGTCGACGACGATCTGGTCCATGCAGACCCGCCCCACCTGCTGGTACAACTCGCCACCAATGCCTACCTGCAGCGCCCCCTGAAAGGCGCGCGGCAGCCCGTCGGCATAACCCACGCTGACGGTGGCGAGCTCGCGGTCACTTTCCGCGGTCCAGGTCAGGCCATAGCATGTGGACTCCCCCGCCGAAATCGGCTTCACGGCAACGACGGAAGCCTCCCACGTCATGGCTGGTTCCAGCCCATGGTCGAGCCCGGCCACCGGTTCAAGCCCGTACAGGGCCACACCGGCGCGCACTTGTTCAAAACGTGCTGAGGGGCGAGTCAATGCCGCCGGCGAATTGGCCAGGTGGTTCAGCGGGCACTCCAGCCCCACCTCGCGTGCAAGCGCTAGGGCCTGGCGGAATTCCGCCTCCTGATGATCATTGTGCGGGTGCTCCGGCTCGTCCGCACAGGCAAAGTGGGACATGAGGCCTAGGACGGTGATGTGGGGGGCGTCGGCAAGCAGGCGGAAGGTCTCCTCCCACGCATGCTTGTCGACGCCCGACCGGTGCATCCCCGTTTCCACCATCACGAAGGCTTCGGTGGGCGCTTCGGCAGCTCGATGAGGGATCGTGCGTGCATCAAAGATGGAATGCCGATCTGAATACCAGCGGCTAGGGCCGGAGCGAGGTCCTCCGTTGGCTCCCACAACCACGCGGCGATGGGAAGGTCCTCGATGACGCCTCGCAACTCCACGGCCTCGACGAGCGTGGCCACCCCGAAGGCGTCTGCCCCCGCCTTCGCCATGACCGGTGCGCAGCGCTGCGCACCGTGCCCGTACGCGTCCGCCTTGACCACGCACATGAGGCGGGCCGGGGCCACCGCCTCCTTCACGCGAGCAACATTGTGGGCAATAGCGTTGAGGTCAACGGTGGTTTTTAACATACCCACCATTGTGCCACTTGAGGGCTCAACGCTATTCGACGGTCACCGACTTCGCCAGGTTACGCGGCTGGTCCACGTCATAGCCCTTGGCGGTGGCCACACCGCAGGCGAAAATCTGCAGCGGAACGGTAGCCAGCAGCGGCTGCATCAGCGTCGGCGCCTGCGGGATGCGGATGATGTGGTTGGCGTAGGCCTCGACGGCCTCGTCGCCCTCTTCCGCGATGACGATGGTGATAGCGCCGCGGGCGCGGATCTCCTGGATGTTGGAGACGACCTTGGCGTGCAGGGAATCGCGGCCGCGCGGGGAAGGCACGATGACGAAGACCGGTTGACCCTCCTCGATAAGCGCGATCGGGCCGTGCTTGAGCTCGCCGGCAGCGAAACCTTCTGCATGCAGGTAGGCGATCTCCTTGAGCTTGAGCGCGCCCTCCAGCGCGACGGGGAAACCGACGTGGCGGCCCAAGAAAAGCACCGACTTAGCGTTCTCCATAGCGTTGGCTAGGTCGTAGACCTGCTTTTCATTGTCGATGACTGCCTGGACCTTATCCGGCATCGCACGCAGGTCATCCAGGACGGAATTGACCTCATCGGAGAACATGTTGCCGCGCAAGCGCGCCAGGTATAGGCCCAGTAGATAGGTCGCGGTGATCTGCGCCAGGAAGGCCTTGGTGGAGGCCACGGCGATCTCCGGGCCGGCGTGGGTGTAGAGGGCGGCGTCGGACTCGCGCGGAATGGAGGAACCCTGGGTGTTGCAAATAGCAATCACCTTGGCGCCCTGCTGGCGGGCGTGGCGCACTGCCATGAGGGTATCCATGGTCTCGCCCGATTGGGAGAGGGCCACGACCAGGGTCTTCTCGTTGACGATGGGATCGCGGTAGCGGAACTCGTGGGCCAGCTCCACCTCACACGGGATGCGGCACCAGTGCTCGATGGCGTAGCGCGCGACGTGGCCGGCATAAGCGGCGGTGCCGCAGGCGATGACGATGATCTTGTCGATAGACTTGAGCACCGACTCCTCGATGCGGATCTCATCGAGGACCAGGTTGCCGGTCTCATCGAGGCGGCCGAGCAGCGTATCGCGCACGGCTGCTGGCTGGTCGTGGATTTCCTTCTCCATGAAGGAGTTGAAGCCGCCCTTTTCGGCAGCAGCGGCGTCCCATTTGATCTCGAAGGGCTTGCCCTGGGCGGGGTTGCCGTCGTAGTCGGTGATCTCGATGTCATCCGCGGTGATGGTCACGACCTGGTCGTTGTCCATCTCCACGGCGGACTTGGTGTAGTCGATGAAGCCGGAAACATCCGAGCCGAGGAAGTTCTCACCCTCGCCCAAACCGATGACCAGCGGCGAATCGCGGCGCGCAGCCACGATGCGGTCTGCCTGCTCGGCATGAATAGCCAAGAGGGTGAACGCACCTTCCAGGCGCTTGCCGGTCAACTGCATGGCCTTGGTGAGGTCGCCGTGGGCCTCGTTGTGGAAAACATCTGCTAGAAGGGTGGCGGCAACCTCAGTATCGGTCTCGGACACAAAGTTGTGGCCCTTGCCCTCCAGCTCGCTCTTGAGCTCGGCGAAGTTCTCGATGATGCCGTTGTGTACGACGGCGAGCTTGCCGCCGTCCACGACGTGCGGGTGGGCGTTCAGATCGGTTGGACCACCGTGAGTAGCCCAGCGGGTGTGCCCGATGCCCAGGACGGAATCCTTGAGTGGGCGCGCAGCGATTTCGGCTTCCAGCGCAGCGACCTTTCCAGCCTTTTTGCGCCAGGAGATCTCCCCATCGGCGTACATTGCGACGCCTGCTGAGTCATAGCCGCGATACTCCAATCGGCGCAGGCCCTCCAGCACAACGTCGAGGGCAAAGTACTCACGACCATCGGTGTTATGGCCAATGTATCCAACGATTCCACACATGGAACGGAATTTTACAGCATGATTTAACGTGCCGAATCGCAAGGATCGTGCTTAAAACCTTCCCCCACCTATCTGGTACATGTCCACCTCTTTGTCTACGCTTTCCTCTATTCTGTAAAGCGTGTCTGCGAATTTGAAGAAGCATCTCGGTACGTTGTCCAAGCGCGGCCCGCACCGCGTCCTCGTTGGGGACCTGTCTTATGCAGGGCTAGAAGGCAAGGTCTACACCCCTGCTGAAGGCAAGGGCCTGCCCGCCGTGGCGTTTGCTCACGACTGGACGAAGAGCATCAAGGACTACCACGCCACCCTCCGCCACCTGGCCAGCTGGGGCATCGTGGTGGTTGCTCCCGATACGGAGACTGGTGTGTTTGCCAAGCACCGTAACCTGGCTGCCGACCTCGAATCGGCTTTGCAGATTGCCGCCGGCGTTAGGCTGGGCGCTGGCAAGATTTCGGTGTCCGCTTCCAAGCTGGGCGTTTTCGGCCACGGCATGGGAGGCGGCGTAGCCACCTTGGCTGCCGTGGATAACCCGAAGGTCCGCGCCGTCGCAGCCCTCTACCCTGCTGATACCTCACCATCCGCCGTTCAAGCTGCCCGCTCCGTCAAGGCACGCGGCCTCGTTATCGGCGCGGGCCAGGATGACATCTTCCGCGCCGGCAACCCCGCAAAGCTGGCCAACGCGTGGGGCGGACCGGTGGCCTACCGGGAGATTGCCAAGGGCACGCAGTCCGGTTTCAGCGAGGATAAGTTTTTCAAGTTGGCGCTCGGTTCCGGCTTCTTCCAGGGCTCCGCAGTCGAGACCGCCCGCGGCCTTGTGACCGGCTTCTTCCTTTCCACCCTGGCTGGCGAATCCAAGTATGACGGCTTTGCGGATGCCGACGCCTCCGCGAAGGGCGTTGAGAGCTTCACCGGCGAGGACCTGGCTCAACGCGCCGGCTTTGAGTACAGCAAATAAAGCTCCAACGAAATAGCGCTTCACAGCGCGGCTTTTCCTAACTACAGCAGGACGATCAGTTGTCGTCCTGCTGTAGTTGTTTTAGCTTAGGGACTTCAAGAAAATACCAGGCAATAAGTGCAATGCCCGGCAGAAGCAACTGAGCGGCCGTCCACAGCTTTATGTGGGACATTTCTCTGTCGAATTTAATCTCAATGCCAAGCACAACAAAAGCCACCAAGAGGTACAGCATGGGAAGAACGCCCCACAGGACGTCATGAAGCCAAGGCACTGTTGTCATGCGGCATTCTCCTCACCCTGGTTGATACGTGCAGTAGGCAGTCACCTCACGGTATCACCTGTGGCTGCGAGGAACCAGACTTGTTTCTCGCTGCTGCTTCAGCTGCGCCTGAGCACCGACTGCACCTGACCGCGCGGACGGCCCCGGCCCTGCCCCTGCGCTTGACTATGCGGCACGCCCCTGGACTCTGGGTTTCGCCCCGGCGTATGTGTGTGCGGCGCATGTGTGTGCGCTTGGGCTTGGGCCGCGCGCTGAGCGGACTTCTCGAGCTCGTCCTGTGCCTTGGCCATCGCTTTCTCAAACTCCAACAGCCGTGCGGCTGTGCGCTCACGGAATCCGCGTGCGAACTCATCGAAATCATTGTGCGGCATTACCACTGCCCTGCCTTTCGCGCCTGTACGGATGGGGAATCTGAGCTTTCTTCCGGTGCCGTTTCCGGCTTCATTTCTGGTGCGGCTCCCGCGCCGGGAGCCGGCCCAGGAGCTGGCTCAGGGGGCGGTTCAGGGGCTGGCACCGGTGCCGGCGCTTCCGCTGCCTGCATGTGCGCCAGCTTCTCCGGTGGAGCTTCTGGCTCCGGAACGTTAGTGAGCTCTGGCGGTGGTGGCGTGACTCCGTTGTCCGGGGCTGGTTCTGGCGCCGGTGGTGGTCCCGGCTCTGGTTCCGGCTTCGGCTCTGGTTCTGGCTCAGGCGCAGGTTCCAGCTCAGGCTCCGGCAGATTCTCAATGAAATCCACGGCGGCTTCAGCCAGCAGCCCAAGCCCCAGAATGGCAACTCCTACGCCTAGGATGCCCAGACTTCCGCAGCAGGATTCCTCCGGCTTACACTCACAGGATTCCGCGTTAGGACTCTCGCCGCTTTCTTCCTCACAGTCTTCAGCTACTACAGGCTCGTCAGGCTCCTCGACCTCTTCGACTTCCTGCACCGCCTCCTCTGGGCAGTCAGTCACCTCCGCTTGCACGGGTGCGGTGGGCACGTCAACCTCGCTGGGTGCCTCTATCCCGGCGTCGGCCGGCGTGGTGGTTCCCACGTCGCGCGGCTGCTCAGTGCAGGTACAAGACTGCTGCGACTCCTTCTCCGCGTGGCACCCGCACGGCTTGTGCTCTTCTTCTGTTGCGGTGGAATCGGGTGTGGGCTGCGCTTGCGCTGCGGGCTCAGTCGGCACGGTATGCGGCGTGTTCGGTTTCGCTGGCCGAGGCTTATCCTCAGCCGGCGGGCATTCTTCTTCCGAAACCCCTGCGGGCTGGGTTGGCGCAGGTTTTTCTGGCGGTGCCACCGGTTTGTCTGGTTCCGGCTCGACTGGTTGCTGCGGTGGAGCGGGCTGCGCTGTCGGCGCCGGTGGCGTTGGCTGGGCTTGCGCCGGTGCCGTTGGTTCTGCGGGGCTCACAGGTTTCGTCGGTTCACAGGGCTCAGGATCCGGTTGTGGGCACTCCTTCGGCTTCTCCTCGCAACCGCATTCAGGCTCAGGCGGGGTTTCCGGCAGCTCCCGCTCGCATACCTCGGTGCAGCGCTTTTCAAACTCGCCGTAGCAATTTTCAATGGCAGTGTCGCGGTCCCGACAGGTTTGCGAAATGGTGTCATTCGTCTGGTCGATTAGGTCACCGCCAATGCGCGAAATAACTGGGACGATGGCCTTGCCCAACGGGTGCCGCTGCAGCAACATGGTCAAGATATTCAGCAGCGGAATTACTGCAGAAATCAACTCCGCTACGGCAGATTCGGAAACACTGACCACGTCTTCGATGGCCTCGGAGCACTGCTGCGCGGACTCCACCAGATCATCGGCTTCGTCCCTTTCCTTCTCAAAGTCATCCTGCACGCCGCGCAGGTGATCCATGATCGCTCCCCCAGCCAGCGACAGCACCGTGCCAAGGAGGAAATCCCGCAGACCATTGCCGCCGCGCAGTGGACGTCGCGCGCCCATCGCCGACGCGGTATGCGTCACGAGCTCTCCTGGGTTGATCCCGTCGACGGAACCCACCATGTCCCCCAACAAATCAATCGGTGTGCTGGGACCGGAGTAGCCGCCAAGGCTCGCGGCCTGAAATTGGGAGACTACCTGTGAATAATCGCCCAGCAGTGACTTGATCATCGTGGACATCAGTTCACCCCCGTTTCCTGGCTGCCGAATTGGCCAGCGAGGCCACGGTCGACGTCGCCAAACGCCCGCACCTGCTCACGCGCGGCGCCCGCGGTGGCCGATATGTTCTCCAAGCGCCACGCACCACGCTCGTGTAGCCGACTCAACAACGCCTGAATCTGCGCCCCATGCCCGCTAAAATCCCGCCCCGCAGAAGACGGGGCAAAGCTCGGTCTGTCCCCGCGGTGTGCGTCACTTTGGGCGCGGGCTTGGTCCATGACGTCGTCGAGAAGCCGCGTGGCTTCCTCCTCATCAAAAAATACGTCGGGCATGTGCGCCCTCCTTCTTGTCCACAACAAACAGTGATTCCTGCTCTTATTGGACTGAGAAAGCCACCCGCCGGTTCCCCCACCGCGCAGAAAAAGAAGAAACCCCAGGCCAAAGGCCCAGGGTTGCGATTATGCGGGTAGAACTAGACAGCGGCAACGACGGCAGCAAGCTTGCCCGCTACCTTGCGTGCCTGCTCCTTTTCAGCTGCTTCCACCATGACGCGGAAGAGCTCCTCTGTGCCTGAGGGGCGCAGCAGGACGCGGCCCGTATCACCAAGCTCTGCCTCGGCGGCGGCAATAGCTTCCTTGACTTCGGGGGCATTGAGGATGACCGCCTTATCGGACACCGGCACGTTGATGAGCACCTGCGGCAATACCGTCATCACGGAGGCCAGCTCCTTAAGGGTCTTGCCGGACTTAGCCATGCGCGCCATGATGGACAGTCCCGTCAGTGTGCCATCGCCAGTGGTGCAATCATCCGGCAGCACGACGTGACCGGACTGCTCGCCGCCCAGGGAGAAATCACCGCGGTTGAGCTCCTCCAGCACGTAGCGATCCCCCACGGCGGTTTCCTTGACCTCAATGCCCTGCTCCTGCATCGCCAGCTTCAGCCCCAGGTTCGACATCACGGTGGCCACCAGGGTGTTGAAGCGGAGGTCGTTCTCTTCCTTCATGCCCACCGCGAGGATCGCCATGATCTGGTCACCGTCAACGACGTTGCCCTCAGCATCGACGGCTAGGCAACGGTCAGCGTCACCGTCGTGGGCCAGGCCCAGATCAGCGCCGTGCTCGACGACGGCCTCCTGAGTCTTCTCAATGTGGGTCGAACCGCAGTCCTCGTTGATGTTGAAGGCATTGGGCTTGTTGTGGATAGCAATGACCTCAGCGCCCGCTGCCTCATAGGCCTGCGGAGCAACCTTGGAGGCAGCACCGTTTGCGGTGTCGACGACAACCTTGATACCGCTCAGATCCGTGGTGACGACCTCTGCTAGGTGCTTGAGGTAGCGCTCCCGGCCGTCGGGGGCCTCCGAAATAATGCGACCAATCTTGGTCCCCGTGGGCCCACCGTCGGTGAGGTTGTCCATGGCAGCCTGGATGCGGTCTTCCACCTCATCCGGCAGCTTCTTGCCGCCCGCGGAAAAGAACTTGATGCCATTGTCCGGCATCGGGTTGTGGGAGGCGGAAATCATCACGCCGAGGTCCGCCCCAAAATCATCGGTGAGGAATGCGATGGCCGGGGTCGGCAGCACGCCGATGCGCACGACGTCGACGCCGCGTGAGGCCAAGCCCGAGGCAATCGCCGCATCCAACATCTCGCCCGACACACGCGGGTCGCGCCCAATAATCGCCAGCGGGCGGCGCTCGTAGGACTCCCGGTCCGAGGTCAGCACCTCCGCCGCTGCCTGCCCTAGGCGCAAAGCCAGAATGGGAGTGAGCTTCTTGTTCGCGAGGCCGCGAACTCCATCGGTTCCAAAAAGTCGAGTCATAGTTGTTTATTATGCCCGCTCCCCCTTGCCTGGCGCAGGTCGGCTCGTTCTTGTTGTGTAGACTTCTTCCCACCTTCTGCCCTGTGAGCAGGGCCGGTGGGGAGTTTCCCCAGTTAACGCGCGCGCTGGGCCGTCCTCTGCTTGAATAATCACCATGTCCTATGCGAAAGGCTTGACTCGCGTGAGGGAGTCGAAGGGAGTGAAACTCTTCAAAGCCCTCACCGATGGTGTGCTCACCAAGTTCAACATGGCGGTACTCGTTGTCGCAGCGCTATTTCTGGTGCTCGGAAATACCGAGCCCGCGGAAACGGAAGAACCT
This sequence comes from Corynebacterium minutissimum, assembly GCF_000988205.1. Taxonomy (GTDB): domain Bacteria; phylum Actinomycetota; class Actinomycetes; order Mycobacteriales; family Mycobacteriaceae; genus Corynebacterium; species Corynebacterium hiratae. The sequence goes on from NZ_LAYQ01000016.1 coordinate 104,366, forward strand.
GCAGTCATCGCTCCGGGCGAAACGGTGGAGTTGCAGCAGGCCCAGGTGGTCGTCGATAAGCCCCGCGTCGAGGCCGGCCAAGTCCACGTCACCGCCACGTTCCTCAACACCCAAGACACCGCCTTCACGGACTACCAACAGATGTTTAGCCTTACCCGCAATGGTGAGCCTATCCCCTTTGAGCAGTTCTCCATCGCGCCTTCACTGGAGAACGGGGCGGTGACCAGGCCCAACCCCGGGGTTCCCTTCGCCGTCGACATCACCGTCGACGATGCCCCCGGAACAGCGCTTGTTCTCAACGATCTGACGGTGCGCAAATCCAGCCTGGACATGTCCTACCGCTGGTTTGACCCCACCCCCGTAGCAGAGATGGAGTTGGCATGACCCACCGCAAATCTTCCTCCCTGCCCCTGCTCAACCGCAAGAAGGTCCCCATGATCGCCGTGGCCGCAGCGATCACCTCCCTGGGCATCTTCATTAGTGACCAGATGCCCGATCCGCGCGAGGTGGAATTCTCCCACTTTGAGTACACCGACGAAATACCCGGGCACACCCGCATTAGCCAGGTAGACGTCCACACTCGCCCGCTGGCGTCTGGAGACTACGCGGAATTCACCGGTACTCTGCCCGAGGGCGAGGAGCTCAGTGAGCTGTATGAAGTAGCCGTCGATTTCACGCTGGAGCGCACTCACTCCTACCCCCTGAGCCTGAAATTAGAAGACTCCGAGGGCCGTGTTTTCCGCACGACCACACCGCAATGCGACGCCGAGGTCGTCTCCCTCCCCATGACATGTACCAGTCTCTTTGTACTCCCAGAGGATTCGCTGGGCCCCGCCACGCTGGCGCTAGAGGTGGAGAATCTCCTCGGCGACTTCCACCAACAACCGGTCCCCATGGGCAAGGAACTTCACACAGCCGTGGAGGTTAAAGCATGACGTCCCAAGACACAGCATCGAAGAAGGCCTCGAAGGCGTGGTGGTGGGCAGCAACTCTTCCGGCGCTCGCGATCATGGTGGCGGCCTCCTCCTCCGTCATGGTGCACGGATACCGACCGCTGTCGGTCCATTCGACCGTCGAGGCCACCAAGCAAGAGCCCGCCGAGTTCAGCTTTGATTATCAGCTAGACCAGGACACCGCCCAGCGCTCGGCGACGGTCACCCTGGCCGCCATCGACAAGGCAGACCCCTCCGAATTCGGCTCCCTTTATGCCGACAAGAACCTCATGGATCCCCCTGCGCTCCCCGGGGACACCGCACTCTACAAGGCCACCGTGGACTGGCATGCGGATCCGGAAAGCCCACTTGAAGGATGCGAGGTCGGGCTCCGTGACGGCCAAGGGATCGAGCAACCTGTCCGCCTCGTGTTGTCCCCGCAGGACGTGCCGACCGATATGCCCGCCGCCTTCCCCAACCTCTGTGAACCCGAAGGGGCTGCGGGGCCGATGGCCATCAATCCTTTCGAACTAGATGCCAATATCCTCCCCGAGCCCAGCGCGCGGCCGGCTGAATGGGAGATGACGTACTACTTCGTCACCAACGCCGATTTCGAGCCTTCCGAATTATTCGTCACCTGGGGCGCCCCTTATGAGGTGCGCCTGCGCACAGGCGCTTAGAAGCCTTCTGCGCGGACAACCGCCTCAACGTCCTCCGCGCCCGGATCGGTCTTGTTCCACGGCCACGACACCATTACCTTCTCTTCTGGGTAGTAGACGAAAATGTCGCCACCGCCGAATCCATCCTTGCCCCATTCGTTGACGAGGACTTCCGGGGCGGAACCATTCGCCTCGCGAACAGTACGGGTCGACGTCTGGAAGGCATCATCGTGATAATCGGGCAAGGCTCTGTACATCTCTTCGGCCTCCTCCCCAATGACAATGTCCCGCGGACTATGGAATGTCATGAGCCCCTCAGCGTCCTGCTCCTTGGTAAGCCACGGCTTGCAGGAATAGCCGTGGGCTCCTTCTAGCAGAGCATTCTCGGATTGCAGCGGTGCTTCGGTACACAGGGCGATCTTCTCAATGAAGGCCTCCGGCAAGACGTCCGCGGTCTCAGGGCGCAGGTTCACGATGTGGTCCTCCCGCAGGTCCGGACGCGCCAGCTCCTCGCTGGACCCGCGCCTGTTGATCTGCTCAACCATAATCCCGCCAGCAATCAACACCACCGCGACAACCAGGGTGAGAATGTTGAGCTTGCGCGCGCTGATGTGGGTATCAGGATCGGTCGTGGCTTCTGCGCGATCCACGTCACCGGCTTGAGTGTGCTCAGTAGTCTGTGTCACCGATTCCACCTACTTCTCTCCCGCCTGGCTCGCTGGGACGGCAGATTCAGCGTCCGGCTCTTCGCCTTGGTTTTCGTCGGTGCTCTCATCTGCGTCCTCCGCCTCGGCGTACTCAGCGTTGAGGAAGCGGTCCAGCGCGGCTACCACCAGCGGGAGCGCAACGAGGAAGTACACGGCTCGGGCAAAAACCAGCGCATAAGGCTCAAGCCCAATGGTGATGGTCCCCAGCGCCAGCGGTTTGATGATGGCACGCAGGGCATAGACTACGCCCAGCTCAGCGCCCGAAGCCAAGACGAAGACGAGGCAGAAGGTCAGCATGGGGACCGCACCGGCGACTGCCAGCGTCTTGAAATTGCGCCACGCATTACGGAAGGGGCCGACGAGTGGCTGCGCGGCGTTGTCCAGCATGTCTCGCGTCGTTCGGAAGGCTGCTTCCGAATAGCGACGCCCATAATCGGCCCACATCTTCTGCTCGGCATGCGGGGAGAGCTTTCCTCGTTCGGCGGGACCTTCGATGGGGGCATCGGCTACCGTCTGCAGGGGCGGTACCGCGTCCTCCTCGCCTGACGTGTCCGGCTCAGAACTGTCCTTCTCTCTGGTCAGGCTCGTGTTGTAGACCACCGCGCCGAGGGTCAGCCATGCGAAGGGCACGACGATAAAGTTGCCGATTTGCGCCGCGTTATTCCACAGCCACCCAATCACCGCACCAATGACCCAGGTGTGGGCGACAATCCAATCCTTCGCCGTGACAATAGAGTCCCATACGGGGCCAATGCCTTGCCGGCTAAGAATCCACACACGGACCTTCTCAAAATTGCTGGTGATGCTTAGCGACGCCGTGGCCATCCACAGCACCTCCAGGTACGCGGCCGCAGTGGCCACGCCAAAGGCGCGCTCCCCCAACTGCAGCGCACCAATGAGTTTGCGCAGCACCACGATAGAAATGAGAAACCCTGCAAATAGCCATCCGGAGTTTATGAACGAGCGCCCGAAATCATAATCGAGAAAGCTGGTGGCCACCTCGATGGTCACGGAGTCGTAGACAAAGGTCCGCGCGTCGTCGCGCAACAGACCGTGGGAGGAATACACGGTGAGGAACGGGATGAGGAGGCCACCGACGGTCAGCAGCGTGGTCTTATCCAGTTTGCTAAAGCGGGTCTCGCCGCCAAAGAACTCCATGGACGGCTGCATGATCCAAAAGCACACGATGACGCCGGTCATCACAGAAAGCGGCGCAAAGGGGAAGATGAGCGTGGCGGCCAACGGCGAATACTCAGAAATAACCACCGCCAACCACAGCACCGCCGCGCGCACGGCCAGCGACAGGCAAATCACCGTGATCAGCTGCGGCAGGTACCGCCACAGCAGCTTTGCTGCGTCCAAGGGGACTGATAGTGCGTCCCGCGCGCTCTCAAGAATGACTTTCACGCCGCTTAGTATAAGGAGAATCACACCAGTGCGCTGCCCGAACGGGGAAAGCCGCCACCTCCCCCGAAAGGGAAGCAGCGGCTTTCGAAAATGCAGTATGCGCGAAGATTAACGCTTGGAGTACTGCGGGGCACGACGTGCCTTGTGCAGACCAGCCTTCTTGCGCTCCACGGCACGAGCATCACGGGTGAGCAGGCCAGCCTTCTTCAGGGCCTGGCGGTCAGCCGGGTTGTAGATGTTCAGTGCGCGGGCGATAGCCAGACGCAGGGCGCCGGCCTGGCCGGTCGGGCCACCACCGGTGACGGTGACCTTGAGGTCAAACTGGCCCTCGCGCTCGAGGATGGTCAGCGGCTGCAGGATGTCCTGCTGGTGCAGCTTGTTCGGGAAGTACTCGTCAAAGGCACGGCCGTTGACAGAGATGTTGCCGGAACCAGCGACGAGGCGGACACGAGCGATGGCGCGCTTACGGCGGCCAACGGTCTGAATCGGGCCCTCGTGGATAGCCGGGGCAGCGGTCTCAACCTCAGCCTCGGTGTCGGTTGCCAGGGAATCACCGATGGTGTTGGTGAACTCCTCGGTAGCGGCGGTTGCTGCAGCGATGTCGGCAGCGTCGGCTACATTGTTGTCGATGTTCTGCTCGGTCATTACTGTGCCACCTGCTTAAACTCAAAGGTTTCCGGCTTCTGGCCGGCGTACGGGTGCTCCTCGCCCACGAAAACGTGCAGCTTCTTGATGGAGGCGTTGGAAAGCTTGTTGTGCGGCATCATGCCCTTCACAGCTTCCTCGATAACGCGGACCGGGTTGGCGTCCAGGGACTGACCAAGGGTCATGGACTTCAGGCCGCCCGGGTAACCGGAGTGGCGGTAGCGCATCTCGCGCTCGCGCTTGTTGGAAGAAATGTGGATCTTGTCCGCATTCAGGATGATGATGTGGTCGCCGCAATCAACGTTCGGTGCGTACTGGGGCTTGTGCTTACCGCGCAGCATGTCAGCCACGGTGGAAGCAAGCTTGCCCAGAACCACGTCGGTAGCGTCGATGACGTACCACTTGCGGGTGATGTCACCGCTCTTCGGGTGGAAAGTAGACAAAATGACTCCTTGAAAGTCTGTCTCGGAACTGCCGGCCAACGCTATGTAAGCCCCTACGCGGTACATACAGCGGCCGGTGGAGACCTGCAGCACGCGCGCACCCACGTAGACGCGGGTGCGGACACATAGGTGTTTCACTTTAGTATGAGGCTGTTTGAAAACCCAAAACGCCGATATCGCCCCTCACCAACGCCTCCATCCCCAGATACTTCGGGGTGGGGGTAGAGACAGAAACGTTGATGAGAAGCGATACCGGCGCCTTTCACTAGGTGGGCGGAAAGTGCTGACTGTGAGGTGGTGCGTCCAGCCCTTCCATTGACTGCACCCCCTCTCCTAGCCCTTCACGCCTTCCTCCACGCCACCCACCGCTCATGGTTGTGAATGGTGATGGAAGACTGCGCCCATACTCCTAGCGAAAGACCCGCAGTCGAGACGGTTTAGCCCCAGCTAGCGGCGGCGCGGCGGTTGACGTCACTCATATTGTCATTGCCCTGGGACACCGTGGTGGAGATGGTCGCTAGCACCGTGTTGAGCTCGGCGGCAGCTTTATCCCACTTGGCCTGCGCCGCGTTATATGCGGCGGCGCTTTCTCCCTCCCATGTCGATACCATCGGCTGCAGGGTGGCCTTAAGGTCACCGAGGAGCCCGTTGATGCGGCCGGAGGTGGAGTTGATGTCGGCGGCGGCACCAGCGATGGCGCCAAACTGATACTTAATTCCAGACATTGCGTGTTCCTTATCTTCTGTGTGCTCGTGTGTGGTTCAGTGCGTACGGCTATAGGAGGCTGCGGCTCTGTTTAAAGGGCCAGGCCCGCGCCGCCGACGTTGTCGAAGGACTGGGCGTTATCTGCCTCGACCGAATCAAAGTTGCGGGCATTGTCCCTGATGTTGTCGCTGATGGCGGTCAGTGCCTCACGCAGCTGCTGTGCGGAGGAGTTGTAGCGCTGCATCAGGTTGTCAAAGGAAACCTGCGCGCGGCCTGCCCAGCTGGCGCGGACGGAGTCCACAACTCCCTGCAGACGGGTGAGCTCACCCTGTACCTCGTCATTGGTGGAGTCGACGCGGCCGGCGGTGGCCACCATTACGTCGGCTTCTGTGCGGAACGTTTGAGTCATTGTTCTCTCCCTTTCTTTGTTCCCTACCTGGGGCATGCCCTTTTACTACGGGGCCTGATGTGTGTTTCTTTCCCCCCGAGAAGCACCCTGTGTCCTTCTCACCCTTATTGGACTGAGTTAGTGGCGCATCGGTTCCCACCGGTTTCAAAGTTTTTAATTTTTCTGGCTTGCCGCTGCTTAGTCCTTCTTAACCAGCGATTCCGCCGCCATTCGGCACGCTGCCTTCTGCACCACGTTGGGCTCGAACTTGGTGTGGCAGCCCACGGACATCTGGTGGCCTTTGTCCTCCCACATCATCCAGGTCACCCGCGAGCCATCGCCGGGGTCCTCGGTATAGGTCAGCCGCCCGGACTCCTCTACCGGATCACGGAGGGCGGGATCGGATTCGATCTGCTCCTTGATCTCCGCAAAAAGGACGTCAACGGGCACGTTGAAAAGCGGATCTGCAGCGACAAGGATCCGCAGGTTGGGATCCTCACCGGCCGCGGTAACGAGCCCATCTTCCACGCTGGTACGAAAACCCTGTGGCAAGACCAAGGACATCCCTTCCACGTCGATGGCTTGTTGGCCCGGACGCAGCTGCGCACTGCCGGTATCCCCGGGCGAGCCTTGCGTCCCGCCCTCCTCAGTCGGCGCGTCCGAGCTCTGGGTCGGGGCCGTACCCGGCGAATGGGCAGCACTGGAAGTACTTACCGCCGTCTGGTGTGGTGTCGCGGCTGCTAAGGCTGCGTCTTTGCGTCCCACGGCCCACCAGGACACCCCGGCCACGACGAGCACCATGACCGCAATGGCGATATAGAAGGGGTCGATGCCTCCCACGAGCGCAGAAAGGCGGTGTGGTGTCGCGCGATGGGAGCGTCGCGCGCGCGTGGCTCGCGGCCGCTCAGCTGTCACGGTGTCTGCATGGCCCTCGTCGTGCCCGTCCACAACCGCCCTTGTAAGAGTCGGTGTTTGTTCCACCACGGGCGGCGATGGTTCTGTTTCCACTACCGTCGCGCCCGCGCCGGTCAGTTGGCGGCGCAGGATGCTCACTGCCTCGTCAGTGATGTCCGTACCGGATGGATCCGCTACCACCTCGGCGCTTACCTCCGGCCACTCCGCCCCGCAGACCTTTTCTGCCTGGTCAAGGACGGCGTCGAGCGCCCAGCCTTCGGCGATACCAGTGCCGGGTAAGTCGTAGCGGTAGATCGTCTCCGGCCCCTCATAGATCGTGGCGGCGTCGAGCACCGTGATAACGAGTGTGGTCTCTGGCGTAGTCGACGGTGTGCGCAGTGCATGAGTCGCGGTCATTGGTTATCTCCCTTGCTGGATGTGGTGTGTGGTGGTTCTTCTGGTGTGTCGGTGTCCGGCACATACACCTGTGCCAGGCCTTGGGGTGCCCCACGCACGACCCATTGGCCGCGGCCGGGCGGCAGCGCTACTGGTTTGATGCCGAAGATGGCGCCTTCGTCGCGGTCGGCGTCGAGAAGCAGCAGTGCTGGCTGCAGGTCGCGCACTGCCGAGAGGAACTGCCCAAACAGCGCGCGCCCGATTCCTCCTGATTTGCGCGCGAGCACTAGGTGCAGGCCCACATCGCGGGCGTGCGGGAGAATCTCCACAAGTGGTGCCAGGGCAATGTCACTGACCAAGTCGAGATCATCGATGACAAGGTAAATATCCGGCCCCTCCCACCAGCTCCGCGCGGCCAACTGCGCGGGAGTGACCTCGGGGCCGGGGAGGCGCTGCTCTAAGGTGCGGACGGTATCGAGGATGGCCTGGGTGGCTGCGCTTGCCGACGCCCCGTAGACCGCCACCATCTCCTCATCCAGCGTCCCCAAATGTGCCCGGCGCTCATCGATAACCACGAGGCGGGCTTCCTCCCGGTTCAGTTGGCTGATACCGGCGAGAATCACGCTGAGGAACTGCGACTTACCGGAACCTTGAGAACCAATGCACACGAGGTGGGGCTGCGTGGTCGGATCCCACGTCAGAAGGTCCAGGTCCGGCCCGCCAATTCCCCAAGCCACCCCGGCCGGTGGGCTGCCGGCCGGTTGTGGAAGCTCGGTGAGCAGGGCGGGCAGCATCTTCAACGGCGGGACCGGCTGGGCGTCCGCATGCACTCCGCAGATATGAGCGATATCCTGCGGGGACGTCGCAGCGAAGAGCAGGTTCTCCCCCGCCAGCGTGATGCCCCGACCGGGCGCTGCCGGGAGTTTTTGTTGTGCTTTGCGGTCAATGAGGGAATCCATGGCTTCACCCAGACGCAGCTCGAGGCGCGCCGCGATAAGGTCCCGGATTGACGGCCGCAGGCTGGTCCACCGCGCCGCCGCGATCAGGACGTGTACGTGGGAGGACGCACCATCTGCGACCAGCTGAGTAATCGGCTCGGCGAGATCTTCAAAATCCGCCCCAGAGGTGCCAATGTGGTGCCAGCCATCCAGAATCAGAAAGGTGTGGCGGGATTCCGGGCGACGCACGAGACCAGCGACTTCGTCGACGATGCGCCGTACCTTCTCCGGTTCCTCGCGGCCGGCCACCCCGGCCACGTGGGGCAACCGCTCCAGAACCTGCAGTTGCCCGCCGCCCAAGTCGATGACATAAAAGCGCACCTGGTCCGGCGAGTGCCGCAGTGCCATTCCGGAGGCGATACTGCGCAGCGCCATTGACTTGCCCGACTGCGGCCCACCGCACAGGGCCAGGTGCCCGCCACCCGTCGTGAAGTCCACGGTGAGCGGGTCTTGGCGCTGGTGGTAGGGGCGGTCGATAAGCCCGACCTCGGCGCACAGCCCACCGCCCGCGCCGGGCGGTTCTACCTGCACAGCGGCGACACTGGACAGCTCCACCACGGCGGGCAAGGGCGGCAGCCAGATTCGCCGCGCTGATTGACCGCGCCCGGCGGCTTCGTCCCGGGCAGCCCCCACCACGGTGTCAAGGAGGGTGCTCGAGGAGTCCACGAGTACTGCATAGTCCACGTCCTCTACCGCAGCGCAGTGCCCGGTGAAAAGCTCTAGGCGCGCCGTGTGCTGTGCGGAAGCATCATCTTCTAGCGCTACCCGGCGCGTCACCGGGCCGGACACATAGGAGCCCTGGAAACGTGTGGGGGCATCGGCGTCCGTCTTGAGGTAGCCGGCTCCCGGCTGGGCTGGGAGGTGGTAGGCGTCGGGCACACCGAGGACCTGGCGGGACTCCCCGGCGGAGAATGTCTTCAGGCCAATGCGGTAGGACAGGTGCGAATCCAATCCCCGTAGGCGCCCTTCTTCCAGGCGCTGGGAGGCCAGCAGCAGGTGCACGTGTAGTGAGCGGCCGAGCCTTCCCACTGCGACAAAAAGCTCGGCGAAGTCCGGGTGCTGGCCCAACAGTTCCGAGAACTCGTCCACCACGATGACCAGTGCCGGCAGCGGCCCATGCTCCGCCACCGCGGCAGCGGAGGCGTTGAACTCGCCCACATTGGCAAAGTTGCCGGCCTTGCGCAGCAGCTCCTGGCGGCGGTTCATCTCCCCGGAGATGGCATCGTACATGCGCTCCACCAGGGTAGATTCCTCCTCCAGGTTGGTAATCACGGCGGAGGTGTGCGGCAGCTCCTCGCAGCCGAGAAAGGTCGCGCCACCTTTGAAGTCCACGAGCACGAGGTTGAGCTCCTCCGGGCTATGCGTGGCGGCTAAGGCCACGACGAGTGTCCTGAGCAGCTCCGATTTAAACGAACATGGGTTGTGGGTACGATGGCGAACCCCACGAGAGCACACAGAGGGAGCACGGCAGGGTGTCCGTCGTCGTCAGTGCCAAATTACGCACAAAACAACGAAACACGTTACTGCAGGTCAAAGAGTGTTTTTATGGGACGTTTCGTAAACACGGAAAAGTAAAGAAGCACATTACGAAACACAAAAACACGGTCTAAGCAGCACAGATGCAGTTTGTTTCGTTACTTTTCACTCTTTTGAAGAACATCTACATAAAGAGAGACGTTGCATCTCTCTTTGTGCGTCATGCCACACGGCGGCTGTGTGTTCACACGCATGCTCCATAGAGTGCGCCTTTGTGTGACGTACCTCACTACCTATGTGCCACGGCGGCAGCAGCTGTCATAAAACGGTAGGGGGAAGGGGGATAAGGGGGATGTACACCCCCACGCGTAAGGAAAAAAGAAAAAAGACATTAATTGGTATTTACCAACTAATACGTTTTTTTTACTTTTCTAGGCTGTGGGGGCGGAATCATCCCCCGTTTCCCCCTCCCCCCTGTTTCAACGTCACACATGCGTGCGTGAGCCACGTCACTGAAAGTATCTGTGTGTCTCTATCTTGAAAGGATTAGGTCGAAAAGTAGCGAAATTACGAAACATGTACGCTATCTCATCTATTCATGCAGGTCACAGCCCTGTGGCGTGTTTCGTAATTTAGTTCTTCGGTTTCCTTGAGTTTACGAAACCGCAGGTCACGCGTTTCGTAATTTTTTCGTTGTTTGAGCGTCAAATTACGAAACGGCGCGAAACTACGAAACGAACACTCGGTTGCGATGCCGTAGTACCTACACAGAGGCGTGCTTCATACCTCTGACCTACACGCCTTTGTGACGCATTTACTCTCACGAGACCCTTGTTTGAGCGTTCTACGTAGGGTAAAATCGACAGCGAACAAAGTGTTCAATCCCACCTTCCGGGCCGTGGGGTGGCCCGATCAAGGCGTAGATAGTCCCCAACCCACCTGCTGAGACTGACCAGCTGCAGTTGCTAGAAGCAGGATGGAGATGTGCAGTTGCTGTAGGTGTCTCCCCACCTCGGACAAACGGGATAGCTTGCCGGATAACACACGGGCACGTGCCGGGCGAAAAGTGCGGGAACCTTCAATCTTTGAGGTTTCGTCATGCCTTCAACCTTTTCGCCCAGTCAAGAGCTCTTTACTACTAAGGAAGCAGCGCAGTACCTCCACTGCAGTCCTCGCACGCTAGAGAAACGCCGTACTAACGGCCAGGAGCCGGTTTTCATTAAGGATGGCTGGTCCGTTAAATACCGCCGTGCAGATCTGGATGCCTTCATTGCCAGTACCGGGAATTTCGTCCACGGCTCTATTACGGACGACGCTGTCGTCGCCAAGATCGTCGCAGCCGCTCCATCCTTCAGTGAAGAGCAGCGCCAACAGCTGCTTGCAGTGCTGGGAGGTGCAGCGTAATGACTCAAAAAGAAAGCGCCCCCACCACCGCTGATGAGGGCACCAATACCACTAACACCGATAATACTACTGTTGACGCTCAACCGTCAACCTCAAGTAAAGGTTTAGGGTTAGGTGCTCTGTCAGCTGAACACCTCGCTGAGCTGCGTGCCTCTGGCATCTCCGATGCGGTTATTGCCAGCTGCGGCGTATATACGGCTTATACCGTTGAGGATCTGCCTGAGCCACTGCGGTGGATCGGCAGGTTCCAAGACGCCCTCCCGGTGCTGGTCCATGAACTTCAAGAAGCAGGTCAAGGCACAACCTGGCAAGTAAAACCTCAGCCTGGCACTGTGGTACTTGCCGACGGCCGTGCACCTAAGTACATCGGTCCTTCGAAGGACTCCGGCTACCCCGTGCCCTCGCTGATCGTGCGACGCGCAGTCCATGCTGGCACGCGTCGTGTCCTGCTGGTCGAGGGCATGAAGCAATCTCTGGCCGTGGTGTCTGTTACTGATGACGACACTGCCGTCTACTGCCTGCCTGGCATTACCTCATGGCAAGGCGGCGACGCAGGTCCCTCCCCTGCATTCCAACTCGTCGGCGGTCTGCCTGCCTTCATCATCGCCGATGCCGATGCAGCGAAGAACCGCTTGGTATATGACGGTGCGCAAGGACTTGGCACACTGTGCCGTCAATGGGGAGCATCCCCGGTGCGCTTCGTAAATGTCCCTGGCGGTGGCAAGCAAGGTATCGACGATGTGCTTGCGAACATCCCCGAGGATCGTCGAGAGACGATGCTTGAGCTGTGGATCAAACAGGCTGGCGACAAGCCATCCCAGAAGCGTCCTCCGATGGCACAAGTACCTGCACAGCCTGCATCGACTCCGCAGGCGGGTAGTACGAAGCCCTCAGTCAACGCTGAGGTTGAGCCTTCTGTCTTCTACGACACTGTAGATAAGGCCGTCTACGACAAGCACGCAGGTACAACGCTATTCCGGTCCAACGATAAGCTCGTGGCTTTGGACACTAGGGATAGCCGCAAAACGCTTGACGTTGTGGATATTCCATACTTCATTGATATGGCTGCTCAGACCATTCGCGTCGAGCAGCACATGGCCAAGAAGGTAGTAACGCGGCCCCTCACGCTCACTGAGGCCTCTGTGATCTCAAATAAGAAGCGTTTATCGAAATACCCGCCAATCGAGGCATCGTTGAGACCCCTATTCTCTCCGAGAACGGAGACATCATCTGCGAGCCTGGTTATAACACTGAAACACGTCGGTATGTAGATCTTTCGGAAGATCTTGAAGGATTTCACGTACCCGATGCTCCTACCGCCGACGATGCCCGGGAAGCGCTCGAAACGTTGTTGGAACCGTTCTGTGACTTCCCGTTTGCCTCGGAGGCCGATCGCACTCGCGCGGTGTCGATGCCGTTGACCATGCTTACCAGGGTTGTCTGCTCGACCTCCCCTTTGAAACTTGTCACGGCAAATAATCAAGGTGTCGGTAAGAACCTTGTGGTCCATGTCGCCAGTATTATTGCAACTGGTCGCGCCGCCCCTCTACAAAAGATGCCTTTTAGTGACGAAGAGATGGACAAGGTGATCTACTCTGCCCTTTTGGCAGGTCGCACCCTGTTGACCTTCGACGAAGCCAGTAGCGGTTTGGAGAGTGAGGCCCTAGCCTCCATGATCACTGCTGAGGATTACTCCGGCCGTACGCTGGGCAAGTCGGAGCACCGGTCTGTGCCGAACAGCGCTTGTGTTATCGCTGTCGGTAAGAATGTTTCGTCTCGTAAAGACATGTCTCGTCGAACCCTTCCTATCGAGCTGGCGACGGACTTGGTTAACCCCGAGGCGAGGGATGGTTTTAAGTACCCCAGGCTTTTGGAGTGGGTACAGGAGCACCGTAAGGAGCTTCTCGAAGCAGCTCATACGATGGTCCGTGCCTGGGTTGTTGCTGATAAGCCCGCACCTCCTTCCGGTTATGACACTGGCGGCTTCGAGGAGTGGTACTTCACGGTCGGCGGCATTCTCGCCTTTGCAGGCCGTAGCGACCTCATGGAGGGCGTGCGCGAATGGCGCAAGCAAGCCGACGAGAGCGAGCTGGAAGATCTTGCACACGTCGCGTGGCTACACCGCACCTTCGGTGACGAGCCGTTTCTCGCCTTCGCCGCGCAGAAGGCTATCGAAGAGGCAAACGCAGCACGTGAATTTGTACCTCTGCCTTCGGCGCTCTGGACGGTGGAGAATGCCACAGCGCAGCGCCTTGGACGCATGTACACCGGTTTCCAGGACCGTCCTTTCGACGGCTACGTGCTACGCAGTGCCGGCTCGGTCAACCACACGAAGCGGTTCCAGGTCGTACGTGTCGATCCTGATGGCCCTGACGATGATGATGGCGATGGCGGCACCGGTGGTGGCAGCGGCAACGGTGGCGGTACTCCTTCACCAGCACCGGAACCAACACCTGCAGAAACAGCAGACGGGCCGGTAGCACCCGCAGCACCTGCCGACAGCACTACCGTCGTGTTCGATCTCGAAACTGGTGACGCAGATTATCTGCACGTCACGGATGATCCAGGCTTTGTCCGCCTCGCCACGTACTCTGTCAATGGTGCGGAGCCGGTGGCGACTACCGACATCGCTGGTGAACTCATACCCCTGCTAGAGAGTGCAGACACGATCGTTGGTCACAACATCGTGCAATTCGACCTGCCAGCGTTGCAACGGCTCTACGGCTTGGATGACAAGGCTTTGATCAGGCTGGCAAGGTCCATGACACACTGATTCTGTCCCGGCTGGCTGCTGGCGGGGATACTGGTTTGGGCTACGGCCTTAACGCAGTCGCCGAACGTTGTGGTGTCGATGGCAAACTGCTCCGCGATGGCGAGAGTGCGCTCAAGGCCTTGGCGAAGCAGTTCGGCGGCTATGGCAAGATTCCTCTCGACAACGCTGAATACGTTGCCTACGCACTGCAGGACGTGCGTGCAAACGTAGCTGTCTACAACAAGATGCTCCCAGCTGCCTTGGAGGCAGTTAGCGCAGAGTATCTGCAGCGCGAGCACGAGAAAATGCACGCACTGAGCGTGGTTGAGTCCCACGGCGTGCGTGTAGACACTGCCAAGGTTGAAGAGTTTTTGGTAGAAGAAGCAGCCATCAAGTCTGAGACCCGTACCTGGCTCGGGGACACGGTTGGTCTCCCTGATACGGGGAAACAGCCCTGGTCGTCCAACAGCGGAAAACAAGCTATTGCCGACTATCTAGATAGTTTCGGCGTTGCTGTTCCGCGTACGAAGAGTGGGCGTATCAGCACCAGTGCGAAGGCGCTGAATGAACTTGCCGAACAGCACGCTGATGTGCCCGAGGTCGTCGAACTGGCCGAGAAGATGGAGACGCTGCTGCAGTCCTCTACCCCGGCCGCGACGATCAAGAAGCACTTGCACGGAGACAAGGTGTACCCGAGTATTCAGTCAAGCCAGGTCACTGGCCGGCTGAGTACCACGAACCCCGGCATGACGGTGTTCGGCTCCCGAGATGCGCGCCTCATCAGGCAGCGAGAAATGATCCTCCCGGACAACGCTGATGAAGCGTTGATCTCCGTGGATCTCTCCCAGATCGACGCGCGCTGCATGGCAGCAGGTAGCGGTGATACCAAGTACGCAGAACTCTTTGCGCCAGGCCGCGACGCCCACACCGAGATGGCCATCAGGGTCTTCGGTGACGCTGAGCGCAGGCCTGACGCAAAGGCGCTCGGCCACGCCGCGAACTACGGCATGGGATCAAAGAGTTTTGCAGCGCATGCTGGCATCTCCGAGGTCGAGGCACAGGGGCAGTTGGACCGCATGCACTTCGAGTTTCCGCAACTCGAATACTTCAAAACCGCCTACGCAAGCACGCCGAGGCGCTCGGCTGGGTTGCAACCGGGTTCGGTCGCCGTGTGGCCGTCGGCCGCTCCACTGCGTACACCCAAGCCCCTGCGGCGTACGGACAAGGCACGGCACGTGATGTGTTCCTGGAGGGCGTGATGAACCTCCCGCAGGAGGTGCTAGAGATGATCCGTATCTTCGTCCACGACGAGATTGTGCTGTCGGTGCCGCGTGACCGTGCAGAAGAGATCAAGCAGACAGTTATGGCTGCCTTCAACGCCGTCACGCTGCCCGGCAAGGACGGTGTGGAAGTCCCTGTCCTGTCTGACTCTGCAGGCCCTGCGGAGTCATGGGCTGGCTGTAAGGACTGACCGAAGATGAGCGCCCTGCTGCCCACGCGTGGTCCTCCACGTGTGTTAGTGCAAACCGTTTCTGTTGATTATCGATTAAGGAGAGAAAAGTGTCTCAGGTAATTCGTAAGGCGTCACCTGCTTCCAAGATTTTCTGGTGGATGATGACGCTCTGCACCTGTGGTCTGTGGGCATTGTTTGTCGGCAAACCTCAGTAAGAAATAACCACTCGACAGGAGAAAAATCATGTCTTTTCGTGAAGACTTTGAAGCCGTGCTGCGCGAAGAACAGCGCATCAAGGAAGAGTTAAACAGGCTGCGGCGTGCACACAAGGCAGTCAAGGGGCGTGCCGAGCAAATGCGTGAGTACGCCAAAGAGTTCAAGGTGAATCTCGACGGTGATGAACCGTCTACAGCGGGTGGAGACAAGTCTGCCGAGCCTGCTAAGCCGGACGGTAATGCACCGTCTGATACCGACAGCGGAGCGTCTGGCGAGCCGGATAACTCCGGTGAGTCTGTACAGAATTAGGCGCGTGGCTGTGCGGCCGGACCCCGTGTCGCCGTACAGCCTGAGCGCGAAAACTGTACCGCTGTAGCGGTCACTCCCCCATCGAAACCCCGTCCTCGTGGCGGGGTTTTGTCATGCCTGGAGCCACTGCCGTGGCCGTGCTGCAGGGCTGCAGCAACGCGAAAACAGCATGGCCTCAGCGAGATATTCCGAAGGATATGTGTGTCAACCGGTTCATAACCGGTTACACGCAAAAAACAATCGGTTCGTAACCGATTTTTTACCGTCTGAGCAGCAGCGATGACGGAATTGATGTGTCAGAGCTGATTTTCAGCGCTGACACCGTAAACACAGTATAAGGGGGTGCGACGCCAGGACTTTTTTGAAAAGTCTTATTTTCACTGCATGAGCAGGGAAAATGCACCGCTTACATACCGGCGTCAATTTTCGCGCCGAAAATGCGCACCGCTTCATAACCGGTACATTTTTAATGTGACGGTTATGTTGGGCTTCGTCAGAAGCCTCAGGCAGGGCCAAACGGGGCGAATAGCGCCGTGAAGGCACTGCCCTGCTACGGGGCCAAGAAGATCGCCACAGCGTATCTTCGCAGGTCACGTAGCTTTTCACACAAGGCGAAGTGCGGCAGAACCGACCGAATAGGGAGGTTTTGACCGCTTCGCTATGCCCGCTGCAGGCGCCCCCGTGAGACCTCAGTTATCCGAGCTTGCGAGGTGGCTAGACTGAGGTTTTTAGGGGGCTAAAGAACTTCAATTTTTTGGGGTAGAATCGTTTGGGACGGCGTAGCTAAGGGACCCGAACGATTCTTAGGGGACCCAGAAAATTGAAGTTCGTCATGTGTGCGCGTACATGGAGGGGTCGAAGACAGAGGCTCCGTGTACGCGCACACATCTACAGGAGGTACACGATATGTCGGAGACATCTACAGCGCAGAAGGGACGCGCAGCGTTCAATCTGCGCCATCTACGCCGCGATAACTGCGGCGGAGACACGCGGGGAGACCGTATGCGTCTTCTCCGCGAATGCATGAGGGAACTCGATCAGAGAGACCTCATGCACCAGGCCGCAATGAACTCAAACATTGTCGTCGCCGACGCGCATCTGAACGTACCGTTCGTCAACGACGGGAACGGTACGTTCCGCCGCGCAACGTCCGTCGAGGAAGTCTTGGCGTACCAAGACGCCCGGATGGACGGAGTGCGTGTACAAAAGAACAGTTTTGAAACGTCTCTGTTCGTCGTACATCTGCCGAAGTCGATGTGTGTGGAGGTCCCCGACTTCTACACCAGCACCGTGGACGGCCGTGAGGTGAAGCGAGCACGGCTGGTAGCGCGCGACTACGACGAGGCGAAGGAGTACCTCGAAGAGTCGATGCGTTGGCTCGCGGAGAACTTCATCCCTGGAGGGATCGAAGCAGTCGCCGGCGGGGACATGAACTTCGACGAGTCCACGCCGCATATTCAGTTTCAGGCGGATACGTTCTCCCCTGACCCGAAAGACCCTGCCAAGCTCCGTTGCCGCCCCGGCATCGCGTACAACACCGACACCTCGGTGCGGTACAAAGATGGCCCGAAGAAGGGCAAACAAATCTCCGGGAACCAGAAGTTCATCGACGCACAACGCGGCCTGCGTGAACACATGCACGCGCTCGGTTATCCGGTGGAACTGGAAGTCTCCGAACGGCACGATGAGTCACTGAACCTCGACCGCTACACCGAGCAGCAGGATCGTGAACGCGACCTTGCCAGCCGCGAGAATGATGTGGAAGTGAAGCGGCGATCCGTACAGCGCGACATGGACGCGACTGAGCGTGACCGCGAGCAAGCAGCAAAAGAACTGGAGCAGGCGCAGCAGGCCCGTGAAGAAGCCCAGCGTGTACAGGAGGGTGCTGAACAGCAGGCTCGCGAGGTTGCCGAGCGTGTGCTCAACGAGGCACGTGATAAGGCAGAGCAAGAGGCAGCGCAGATCCGCAGTGAAGCACGCAAAGATGCTGAGCAGGAGTTGGGTCTCGCCGAGGCACAGGCGGATGAGTTGCTGGACAAAGCGAACAAGACCAGCAGCGCTGCAGAGGCCAAGCTCAAGCGCGCAGAGCAGGACGCCGAGAGCATCCGTACCTCAGCACGCAAGGAAGCCGAGCGTGACGCAGAAAATATCCGCAGCGAGGCACGTGACGAGGCGAAGCGTGAGGCTGCAGCCATCTGTGAAGCAGCACGCAGCGAGGCCACGCAGGACGCTGAAAACATCCGCCACGAAGCACATGAGGAGGCCACGCGTGAGCGCGAGCAGGTGGCTAGCGAGCGCGCGGCCCTGGACAGTGAGCGTGAAGCCTTTGACACGGAGAAACGTGCGTTCGCCGAAAGTCTCGAAGCGCGCCGCGCAGCCGCTGAGGAGGAAGCCGCCACCATCATCGAGGAGGCAACGCAGTCTCTGCAAGAGATTTCGCACGTTGACCGCGATTTCTTGCACGTCGAACTCGATAACGACCCTGAGATGAAGCAGCGCTACCTCGATGCCGTCGAACAGCGCACTCAGCAGGAACGGACCGCCGCACGCCGTCGTGCTCAGGAACGAACCAACAAGCGCCGCCAGCAGCAACAGCAGCGCGACCGCGATGGTGGCATGGAGCTGTAGCGCTACTGCCCTGCCCTGTATGGCCCTGTAGCGGCCTAGCAGGGTGTCGCCGGACTCGTAGTCCAGCGACAGTGCTAAAACCGCTCTAATTCAGCGAAAATCGAAGAATTAGAGCGGTGTTTTTGTTTGGAGGTAACTCAACAGTGCAGTGAAATGGCACGTGCAATGGCGCGTCTGCTGCACTGTTGAAGAGGTACTGAAACAGCGTATCTACAACACTGTTAAGCAGACAGTAGATGAGCATGTAGAAAGTGCAGCGAAAGTGCCTACAGAATGCACTGCAGAGTTACAGCGTCATTTAAATGTGCAATAAACGTGTTAGTGAAATGACGGTGTAACTTAACTGCGCAGTAAAAGTGTCAATGAGATGACACGTCATTAAACGTGTCATTTAAGTGGTCGATGAAGTGACACACCACTTAACTGCGCAATAAACGTGCCAATTAAGTGACGCGCCACTACAGAGTGCGGTGAAGTGGCTGATCTAGCGGCGTGTAGATGTGGCACTGCAGTTCGTAGCGAAGTGGTTCGTAGACAGTGCAACAAAACAGCACGCAGAAAGTGCAGTGTGCTGCACTGTGTAGTGACAGTGCATCTGGAGCAGGCACGGTAGTGCTCCCCTGCTGGACGGCAACGGCGTCGCAGCAGCGCCGTTACGGCTGTGCTCTTGCTGCTTACTGCTTACTGCTTTGTTGCGCTCTCCCCTAGCGCTCCACATACACAGTGTGATAACTTGTCATTGTTGGTAATTGTTGTTCACGGATGTATCTCAATTTTAATTTCCCGATACCGGCCTGAACACCTGGTGGGACCGTGGAATCAGTTATCAACCCTCCACGAGAAGAGGGAATATAACAGCAAATAAGCCTGGTAGAGGTTTCTACCAGGGCTTATTTGTATGTGTGTTGAGACTTCTTATTGTCAATTGTTATTTCCAAAGGTAATGTAATTGTTGGCTGTTAATTGTTATTCACCCTTTCAAGGTGAATGACACTTTCCTGCATGTAGTGCGGGGACGGCCACGTTTTATCCACTTCTTTTCTTTGGAGGTTTCGCCATGACTATGGCTAAAACATGTAACAAGTTCTCTCGTAAGACCATCGCTATTGCTGTAGCCGCTGGCATGTCAGGCGGTGGAAGGCGAACCAGGACGCCAGAGCGATAACCGAACCGCCCACAAGCGCTGCGACCAGGTAAATCAAGGCAGCCTTGAGGGAGAGCTGGTCATCATTGAAAATCTCGTAACGGTCTTCGTCGGTGAACTCGCCTGCGAGCCGGTTTGTGGAAAACTCTGTAGTTTCGTCAAAAGCTGGCGAAGCCTGTTGGGCTTCGCTGCATGATGAGGTGTCGGCCTGCTTGTCAACCATGCTTTTAAGTGTTGCACACGAACGTGAACGACCGGATACCTGCGACGTGGATATCGCTTTGAGGGACGAGTTCTTTAGAGTTTCACGGTAAGGTCTTTACGCGTCGCGAGAAGGAAAGCTCTCCAAAGGATTATTGAAGAACTGGCAAGCCCGATGACCAATCCCCACCACACCCCGTGAGGCCCTAGACCGATGGGAAAAGCAAGTATTAAAGCAGCTGGCAAACCTATAATCCAATAACCAGTGAGGGATGCCTTCAAACCAGTAGTGGTGTCGCTAATCCCGCGCAGGAGACCGATAGCTATGTTTTGTGCAGTATCGACAAATTCCATCACTGCGCCAATAGCCAACAACCCCAATGCGATGCTTAATGTCTCGGTGGCATTGGATTTCTCGGAGCTGCTTATAAATGGGGAAAGTACGAGGCGGGGAGCGCAAAGAAAGCTGACGGAAGCAACAGCAACGATGGCAGCCATCATCGTTTGAGTTCGAATGCCGACTTGGCGTGCAAGGGAGTTGTCATTCAGACCCCAAGCGCGACTCACAAGAATAGAGCTGCCGTGGGAGAACCCAACACCAATCTGGAAAACAATAAAGGTTATTTGATAGACGACGTTGTGCGCTGCGAGTGCTTCTGTGCCAAAGGATCCCATGACCATCGCCAGCACAGAAAACATGCCCGCTTCGGCTCCGTAGGTTGCTGAGACTGGAAGCCCCAGACGAAGCTGAGTGCGGACGAGGTGACGGAGCCTTCCGTGCATCGTGTCTCCGTCGGCACTCCAGAAATCGAGGGCAAGAAAAGTTGAGAGGTCGGGATCTCGGATGGTGATTCGCAGATAAATTAGGGCCGACAATAAATGAACCAGTGTGGTGGACAGTCCAATGCCTAGCAGACCCAATGCAGGAAACGGCCCGAATCCAAAACCGAGCGCGTAGTTCAACGCTGCATTCACTACGATCATCGCCACGGTTATGTGTAGTAGCGATTTTGGTTTGCCGAGGCCTACACAAAACTGACGGGAGACTTGGAACCACAAACAAGGAACAAGACCTGGCGCGAGCAACCACATCATGGAAGTGGCTGCGGAACTAATCTCAGCGGACTGGCCGAAAAACGGTAGGGCGTAGGCAATCGCCATCAGAACCAGTGCTCCCACTAGACCGCTGACAGTTGCTAATAGCCAGCCGGCGCGTGAGAGGTTGCGAATTTCGCGTTGCAGCGTAGCGGCAGATAGTTCGGAGTCCGCTCGCTCGCGAGATTTGCTTTCGTAGAGTGAATGAGCCGACGCAATTCTATTGCCCAGCGGTGTTAATAGGCCCACGGCCATTGTGCGTATCTGGTTAAACCACACAACTGCCAAACCTCCGCCAGCAAGAGCCCCGAGGCTAAGTTGGCCCATCATGAAAGTGTCGGTGGTTGAAATTGCGATATTCGCAAGCTGTGTGCCGGCAAGGGGAAGAGACAACGCCAAAATCTGGCGGTTTAGTTTCTGAGAGGTAGCTCCGGGCACTACTTTTCCTTCGACCATGAAACTCGTGTTGAATTTAGCGAAATTGGGCTTTCCCCAGCGCGCAATGACATAACTTGTTCCCAAATTTTGTCCTCGAGGGCGACATCGAGTAAACCACGTTCGGACATCCACTCATCGTTGAATACGGTATCTAGATACTTTTCCCCTCCATCGCACACCATGGTCAACGATGTAGAGCCAGCGGGAAAGCCCGGCAGGAGCTCGAGGGCTGCTATTACGGCTCCGCCAGCAGATCCTCCCAGTAGAAGCCCCATGTGCTTTCCGATTGTTCGGCATGCAGCGAAAGCTGCTTTGTCGGATACCTTTGCTCCGTAGTCGAGTAAGTCGTAGCGAACTGAAGTGCCGATAACTGCACCTTCGGGGGTGCCCGTTCCAGATTGCCAATAGTCGTGTCCAGGAGCACCGAATGCAATGGAACCTTCCGGTTCGACGCCTATAATAGTGGGACGGTGTCCCAATTGATGGAGACGTTCAGTAACTCCAAAGAGGCTTCCACCTGTGCCTACGGCACTAATGATATGAGTCGGACTTTCCCCAAGATCATTCAAAATTTCATCAGCTGCAGGGTAATAACCCATCGAGTTTGCGACATTGTCATGCTGCTTCATGAATACCCAGCCGTGTTGTTTGCCGAGCTCCTCAGCATGGTTTTCTCTAGCCGATGTGGCGAGCGAATCGTCATCTTGATTGGAAACGAAGCACATCTGTGCATTCATTGCACGCATGGAGTTCAATTTATCTTTACAAGAATGATTATCGACGACTGCTACGAAGTCGTATCCGCGCTCAAGTGCAAGAAGTGCTAAGCCCTGTCCAGTATTACCGGAAGTCGATTCAACGATAGTGCCATGCTCTTGAAGTCGGTTATCCTGCTCTGCCGCCTTAATCATCGACTGGGCCATCCGGATTTTCGCACTTCCAGTTGGGTTGAATTGCTCGAGCTTAAGCAAAACGCGACTTTTCTGGGGCGTACAGACAAGCTCGAACAGAGGAGTATTGCCAATGAGTTGAGACATCTGCGTATAAATTCTTTTTGGCATCTTTATTTGGCCTCTGTTCTAGCGATCTTCCGTGATGGTCATGGTGACAGGATTAAAGGCGTATTTCTGAGGAATCCGATATCCGTGGAAAGCAGACTCGTTCGAGTCCATTTGATACCCGGCTGTGTCGGGATAGACTAGGAAATCTCCAGGTCGAGGCCTGTCGGGGAGTTGAATCATTCTTTTGCTGAGATAATCGCTGTCTAAGCACGTTGATCCGGAAACTGCTGTTGCGGTAGCTACTCCCGAGTCGATAATGACTCCGTTGCGCACAAGGTATGGGTCCGGATAATACTCCGAGTTGAACCATTGCTCTGAGAGGCTGAGACTAGTTCCACGTACGACAGTTACTGTCCGTGCAGCATTGGGCAATGCGTGACACGAAAGAACAGGAAAGAAACTAGCACCCGCGAACTGGCATAAAGACCGTCCAGGCTCTGCCAAAATCTTTATGTTGTGACGATGAGCGCGCTGAGCCATGGAGTCCGAGCTGCGTCGAGTGGACTCCATATCTCGACGTGTCAGTGGGCGATGTTGATTAGCTATAAACCGTAGTGAGTATTGTCCGGATAAAGGTGATCCGAACGGATATTGGTCTTTAGGTTTATCCGAATCTATGAACATTTCGTTTTTTAGTCGAGATTGCAGGTTTCGCCAGACTCCATACTCGACTGAGCTTGTGGGAAATCCACCTCCAATGGAAATAGTGTCGGCCCGTGGAGACAGGGAGCGCACCTTGAGTAGGGTGTCGATTGCCAGATGCGACATGTTTATCCTCTCGTGGAGGTCATAACCGTTGCAGTGGAAACTTAGGCCGGTAATTTCGATGTTGGCACGGCCTTGGCTAAGACGAGCGGTTAGAGACAAGGCGGTATCGATGCTCATACCAAACCGTGTGGAGGGGGTTTGGTTCGCAATCCGGAGAAGAACTCGGAGCTGATTAGGCGTATCGATTTCGTCGACAAATTGGGAAATTATTCTTGAATCTACTTCATTGGAAATCGTTAGAGTTGCATCGTGGCAAACTGCCAAATGGATAAGTTCTCGACTCGGTGTAGCACCAGTAATGATTAATTTATTTCCTGGTACACCAGCGGCCAGAGATGATTGGAACTCTTCGACGCTGGCGACATCGATTCCACTGTCGAAACCACGAAGAGCACTCAGTGCTATCTCGCGACTGAAGTGCGCGGACTTATTTGCCTTTTTGCCAAACCGGATACCGAATTTAATGCCGACTTCCTTAGCGGTTGTATGCCAGGCTGAAAGTGTTTGAGCAAATTGGTTTGGGCAAAGGACATGAAAAGGGGTGTCGGAAAGCTCAGCAATGAAGTCAAGTTTCCCTGAGCCAATCAGAGCCGTTTGCCAGCTTGGAACATCAATCTTGCATGATATGGCACTTACCACAGGGATATCTCCGTCCCGAATCCCTGCTTAAGACCTTCCTTGGCGAGGATTTGGCCGACAGCGATATCGGTTAGAACTAGTCCGCTGTTATAGCAAAACGTAGTTTCGTCAATACGAGGCAGTTTGCGCCCTTTGCGGAGCAAATCGGATAGTTCGGCATGGACATTCGGCAACCGACCATCGGTGTCAGCGTAATCGCGACCGGTAACATTCATCTGTTCGATACTCGTCGTGATGACTCTGCTCGCTTGATGACAGATATCAGGGGCGATTCCGTAGCCCACAACAACGACGGTTGCGTGCCGGGGAATATCGGATGCTGTGACAGTACAACGAGTCTCAGGTCCAGCGGCCCCGATAATGAGATCACAGTTTGAACTCACAGTTGTAGGATCGTCTACAATCTTGATTCTTATTTTTCGGCCAAGCTTCACTGCTGCTGTTGATGCAATCTTGGCGCCTTTCTCTAGTCCCACGCTGTGGCTGCCGGCGAGATAAATCGTGTTTAATGTTTCAAAGGTTTCAAGGAGAAAAGGGGCTGCGTTTTGTCCTTGGGTTCCCGAACCGATGATGAGAGCGCTCTGAGGAATTGCACCAGCATACTGTGCCAATAGCGCTGAGACTGCCGGGGTTCTGAGAGTTCCTGCCGCAGCGCCGTCGAGAAGTGCAATAGGATATCCGCTGGAATCGTCGTACAGTGTGAGGGTCGTGTAATAGCTTCTATCCCTGGCGCTTTGTTGGTGAGTTTTGCTCCAATGGGTATAGGAAGTCTTGAATCCGACGGAATTTGAAGAACGACTTCTGCCGACCATCGAGTAACTCACGCTTTCAGGTACTTCAACTTTGATTTTCCCTGGGCACAGAGTTCCTGGCTGGTCGAGCTCGATGAGAGCGGATTTCACCGACTCGAGTACGGACTCGGGTGAAATTTTTATTTGAGCTAATTCTGATCTGCTGAGGACGGTCAGGTTAGTTCGCTGTTTCATAGGATTTCACCATCCATAAATCGGATGTGTTGGCCGTAGCCGGGTTCGTTGATTTCATTGATGGGGCGTGTGTTTTTGGTTCCCATAATGTTGATGCGTAGCATCCAGCGGTCGGTCCCGTCGTAGTTGGCTACGAAAGGTACTCGTCCGTGGGCGCATCGGTCATTGTTGATGATGACCATCTGACCTGGCTTTATAGGCACCGTATAGGTGACAGTGTGAAGAGCCTGTTGAAGCTTCTCAAATGCCTCCCACCACTGTAAGGTTCCAGAATTTTTGTCTGTGTAGGCGGGGTCAAACCTCATGCCTAAATTGCCATCAGTTTTCCAGATTGATGTCATGGCAGTAGGAGCTGCATATTCGTAATCACCGTAAGATGCATCTGGAATAATGATGGCTCCGTCCCCGGTTAGAATTTTTTTCGAATCTACATCGAGTAGATGCCATGCTTCATCGATGGGGGCCAGCGTAGTGCCGACATTTTTGGGGTTACGAAGACCAAATAAAGCGAAGTGCGTCGCGCGCCGCGGATGAAAAGCATCTTCCGTGTGCAGAGTCAATGTGGTGTTGCTGCTGGCGCCAACTTGCTGGTTCTCCTGGCCGCGGGTCGGCACCAAGTCTGTGGTGATACGGCCTTTCTGCTGTCCGAACCATCCGAATGGGCGACCGACAGCGCTAGCGATAATCGCAAGAACGAATCTCCAGGTTCGGACCTTGCCAACGCATTCCTGCCACGTGGCTGGGGTAGGTCCGTGAACTGCAGGGAAGGGAAGTCCATGGATGGAAGTGGCATGGGCAGTAGGGGAGAGCAGAATTAGTTCTTTCAGTTCCTCCAGCTCATCAGTCAAAAGATGATTGATGGCATTGTACGAGTCGGGAGAGTTAATCTTCTGTGTCGCAGCCAGTTCGTCGGCAGCTTTAACGATCCTGTGTGAGAGTTCTTGGCTCAGGTGCAAATTCTGCATGACAAAGAGATTAGGTGAGGGTAACCTATGCTGTAAAGGGTGACCTAGATAATTATTCTTAAAAGAATTTCGTTAGTAGGCTTGCCTAAGCTTTACTGCTGCTGTAGTTGTTAGTAATGTCTTTTCTCCTGTGGGCAGTCTTTCTTAGAGATTAAGGAACCATCATGACCAATTTTTCTCGACGCCAATTCCTCGCTGCAATGGCAGTTATTGGGACAGGCACTTTTCTGACGGCGTGTACGTCACGAGAGTCGACGGCAGGGGATGGGGCTGCCAGTGGGGATGAAGTCGAAAACGTTAATGTGCTGCGTGTTGGGGCTCTCGGGAAAGCGGCAAGCGCTCAACGAGACCCTTACCAGCTTTTGCCTAATGATTCAGATATGCTTATTAGCTCCCTGATCTGGGAGGCTCTGACGGTGCCGGGCGAGAAAGAAACTGTAGTGCCACGCCTGATGCAGGAATGGAAACAGAATAATCCGACTGAGTGGGAATTTATGATTGCCGACGGCGCTACCTTCCATGATGGTTCCTCGGTCACATCTGAAGATGTCGTGTGGTCGTTGAAGAAGATGCTTTCGGATGAGGAAAACTCATTCCGGCTTCCAGTGATGCCTGATAGCATTCGTGCTGCTGGAGCCAACGTCGTTGTGATGGAAACTGCGGAACCGAATTCACAGCTTCCGATGCTTGCGCGATTGATGACCTTCGTGATGAAGAAGGGTTCTTCTGCTGAAAAGCCCATTGGATCGGGGCCGTTCCAGCTGGTCAGTTGGGAAAATGGTTCTGCTAAGCTCAAGCGTTTCGATAACTATCACGGAACAGTAGCAGGAGTTGCTGAGGTCCATGTCATTCCATTTGAAGACTCCACCGCAATGACTAATGCGCTGTTGTCCGGGCAAATTGACTTAGCTCAAGCTGCGGGTCCTATTGCGGCCCGATCCGTCGAAGGAAATGAAGATATAAAGATTGTGCGCCGGATGAATGACTCGGTTATTCCACTAATCATGCGTACCTCAGATGGGCCTTTCTCAGATGTGAAAGTTCGTCAGGCGCTGCGCCTTGCAGTTGATCGGGAGCAAATCATCCAACGAGCTCTCTCCGGTTATGGAACCCCTGCAAACGACATTCTTGGAACGGCAGATTCGAACCTGGATTCTTCGTTAGTGCGTAAGCGTGACGTTGTGAAAGCGAAGAATCTCCTCCAAGAGGCAGATTTTGACCTTGAGAAAACGTATGACTTGTACGTTACCCCTGAGGCTCCGGGTCAAGTAGAGGCGATGAAGGTTATCGCTGATCAGGTGAAAGAAATCGGCATGACTCTCAATGTAGTGGAGCAGGATTCGGGTACTTTCTACGACGAGACATGGACCAAGGCAGACCTATATTGTGGCTATTGGGGAACTAACGATTCCGTGCTCTTCTTCGCCGGGAAGGTTCTCGACGGTGACGCGGCCTCTAATGAGACCGCATTTGATGATGCTGAATTCAACGAGATCTATGACCAGGTACTGGAAAGCACCGATACTGAGAGAATTAACCAGCTAAGCCGCCAGCTGCAGAAGATTGAGTTCGAGCGATCCGGGTATCTGGTCTGGGGTGCATCTGACGGAGTCGATATTGCGAGAGCTAATTTGAGTGGTCTGCCTAAGGCTCCAGGCTATGGTCGTGTCCTTCTTGAAACCGTCCAGAAGGCTTAGTGTGCCAGCGGAAATCGCGCGTTGGCTTATTCCTCGGCTGATAATTCGTGGAGGCTTACTTTTCGCAGTTCTCGGACTTGTTTTTGTAGCGATTGATTGGCTGCCCGGTAATGCTGCCTCCGCAATCTTGGGCGCAAACCGGACCCCGGAAGCTCTGGCAGCGCTAGAAAGAAACCTGAATCTTGATAAGCCGCTTATGGCCCGCTTCCTGAGCTGGCTGGGAAGTGCGTTTGCGGGCGACTTTGGTACTTCCGTAAACGGAGTACCGATTATTAATCTGCTGAGTTCAGCGCTGCCTGTGACGCTGGCAACAACTGGTATGGCATTTTTAGTCACTGCTGTTCTTTCGGTAGCAATCGCCATTTTTTGGGCTTCACGTGCTGAAAAACCCTGGATTTCGCACATTATTGACCGATCGACAGTGGCATTAATTGCGCTACCAGAGTTTGTCGTTGGTGTGTTTCTGGTAGCGGTATTCTCTCTCTGGCTTGGTTGGTTTCCCGCGGTCACTATCACCGCGGAAGGCTTGCCAACCCAGATAAGTATGTACGCATTACCGGTTATGGCGCTGGTAATTCCTCAGGCGGCCTGGAATTCGAGAATGCTTTTCGCAGCGTTCGAGGATGCTTCTCACAACACTGCGGTCCGCAATGCTGAGCTAAACGGAATCGTGGGAAATCAGCTGGCACTTCGACATATCCTGCCGCTATCCGCACCGACATTTGCTACTTCAATGGCTACAACAGCAGGTGTTTTGGTAGCAGGGACAGTCACAGTCGAAGCGTTATTTAACCATCCTGGAGTGGGGCTTTTGGTGTCTAATGCAGTCGCGCAACGGGATATCTCGGTGATTCTTGCCGTACTTGCTGTAACAGGGGCGATCATATTGGTGTTGCTGACTGTGGCAGATGCAATAAAAGTCGCATTCACCCCGAAGGTGCAACTATGATTCGAAGGTTTTTAGCGGGGGCCTTTATCGCCCTAGTGTTAGGCGGACCGGTCGCTGCTGGTTTGTTTGGCATTGAACTGTCGGCGCATGGCGTGCCCTTCGCTAACGGTAACGAGGAGGGTTTCCTAGGAACAGAACACCTGGGGAGAAGCGTGGGCGCTGCAGTGCTTGTCGGTGGCCGGTCCTTGGTCGTAACTGCAATTATCGTCGGTTCTTTGACCACGGCATTTGGCGCTCTATTCGGTATCTTGGGGTCGCTAAAGCCAAAACTGGGCTTCTTTATTGAAGCAGTGGCGGATGTCACCATCTTGGTGCCCGCAGTAATTCTTTTGCTTTTAACCGCAGTCTTGTATCCCAATGGTGGGCTACCAGCGCTTATTGGTGTTTCGGTTGTGGTGGGTACGCCTTATGCTGCCCGTGTGGTCGCCACCGCCACCTATCCCGTTGCTAACGCTGGTTATGTTCAGGCTGCGCTGGGCAGTGGCGTATCGACCGTCTCGATAATCTTGCGGGACATCATTCCCAATATTTCCGCAGTACTTCGTTCGGTATGGAGTCTTCGCATTATCGAAGCGCTGTATGTGCTGGCTACGGCGAGCTTCCTTGGGGTCGGGAGAAGCCTCGGTGAGTTTGCATGGTCAGCGATGGTGCGGGATAACGCGAGTGGAATATCACTGAACCCCTGGTCAGTACTTGCACCAGCCGCCGCGTTGGCAGCGACATCGATTGCTGTAGTGGCCCTGATTAATGGGAGGCAGAAGGAACCGAAGGATGTGCCGAGCTCGTGATTGATGTAGATATTTCCGTGATGCAAAGCGGGCACGTTATCCTACCCCGCACAGTGCTCACTGCCCGAGCGGGTGAAATTACGGTTTTAACTGGGGTGAGCGGCTCCGGGAAGACCTCACTTTTAAAGGCATTGATTGGTGCGGTACCGGAGAGATCGGAAGTAATTGGTGAGGTTTCTGTCGAGTCCAGTGAGTGGCGAGATGTAAACCCGCTGGAGCTTTCATCATGTGAATTAGCTCATTTTCGCCGTGAGCACATTGCTTTCGTAGGACAGGATCCGGGCGCCGAGTTGCCACCATTGATGTCAGTAGCCCGGATGCTCCGGGAGCTAGCTCCAGCGGCCGACGTTGCAGCGTTGCTGCAGCGTGTAGATCTTCCAGCCAGCATTGCTTCCCGACGTATTCACCAGCTTTCTGGTGGACAGCAGCGACGGGTGGCACTGGCTCGGGCACTATCGCGTTCGCCTGAAGCCATCGCTCTTGATGAGCCCTTCGCCGGCCTTGACTCCGATACTTCGACGGTAATCGCTCATCTGCTAAGAGGCCTCGCGGATAGTGGCGTTACGGTCATTTTCACCGCCCACCAGGTTCCTAAGCTTGCGATTTGCATTGACTCGGTCGTGGCTGTCGGGAATGGAACGGAAAAAAGCGATTCGATCACCCAGCGCGTGGAACGCCAGAGTGTAGAGACGACTTCTGGCCACAGCCCGCGTTCAGTAACGAAAGGCATCCAGGTCACAGAACTCTCCAAAGCCTCGATTGGTGAATCTATGCCGGGGGCGGGGGCAGGGGCGGGCGCGTCTCCAGTCTTAAGAGTTTCCAACCTGAGCTGCGTGAATAATGAACGCGTGACTCTTTTTCAGGGCCTCTCTTTCGCTGTACAGCGTGGCACTATGGTTGGGGTCAAGGGACCGTCGGGAAGCGGAAAGTCGACACTACTTCGGTGCCTAATCGGGCTAAACCACGCAGAGTCGGGTGAGATTGAATGTGCTGGTGTAACTCGTGAAGCTAAGCGTACATGGCCACGGAAGAATCGTTTGATGATGCAGATAGTTCCGCAGGATCCTGCCTCTACGTTGAACCCGAAAATGACCGCGCTCGATGCCGTAGAGCGTGCAGCCCGGGTGTCGGTAAGGGGACGCCGTGACGCACGCCGAGCGGCAATAGATTTACTCGATAAAGTCGGTATCGATAAGCAGCTCGCACAGCGTAAGCCAAGTGGACTCTCTGGAGGGCAGAGGCAGCGTGTTGCAATCGCACGTGCTCTAGCCGTGCGCCCAAAGCTCCTGCTCTGCGATGAAATTACCTCGGCGCTTGATTATCAAGCAGCGACCAAAGTGATGAGCGTTCTGCAAGAACTCAACAGCGAGGGAATGGGCATAGTTCTAGTCAGTCACGATGATGAGCTGCTGCAATCGTATTGCTCCACGGTTATCCCAATTGGAACTGCAGCTGTGGGTTGAGACCAAAGCCCTGCTATTCGGGCCTTGGTCCCCTCCAGACCTTAAATAGGCAGCATCTTGAAGATCGGGCGCGGGATGTGCTTCAGCACCATCATCATCCTGGGTGGGGTGACAGTTGCCGCACCTACTGCCGGTGCCGTCGGTGGATATACATACAAGGAGATGGAGGGGCGCCTCAGCAATCCAAGCGATTTAACTACCTGGGGGTATATGGGTGGATACGTCAATAATGTTCCCACTAAAGGTGGAGAAGTCGACGGTTTTTCCACGCAGTTCGGAACGGGCGAGAACGCGTGGTCGATTTTCTACGGCGACGGTGATGAACAGGCTAAAGGGTTTTATAGCGATGCCATCCCCTTAGGCTCTGTAAAGGTGCAGGAAGTGCAAGGCGAACCTCTCCCCGGCGGTTCTCGTGATCTGAGTATGTCGGCAAAGAAGCTGGTGTTTGTCGCGTCAATTGTCGGTAACGACATTGTTAAAAATGAGGGTCTTTCTGAAAAGACTAAACAGCTCTTTGCGAGTGCGGGTTACGTCGGATCGGATACTGATTCCGGCTATATCGGCCTTTTTGGTGAAAATTACGGCGTCGGGTTTACACACAAGCGTCCAGACGGACTTACTGCTGGCGACGATGACGACGATGGGATTCTTTACAACACGTTCACGCAAGCCGACGTCATTGCACAGCTTTCCTCCTTGATTGCCGGCACCGCGATTTACGGTGACTCTGCTGGATACTTGGAAGTGACTGGCGAGAACCCCCTCACTGGCGGAAACCAGACACCCGTAACAATGGAGCAGTTTGAAGAGGCGATGACTGTGGGACTGCAGGTCCTCTCTGCGGATCTGGTGTTTGCAGGTGCGTCAAAGGGTGATACCAAGCAGAAGGAAGCGGATACCCGCGCCTTGACCGCCGCGTTTTTCAACATCGCGAAGGCTATTCCTGACAACGCTGTTACTAATGCGGATATTAAGGTGCGCCACTACGTCCCTACCCAAGATGAGAACGCCTTAAACAAGTGGATCTCGCCATGGCTGGTTGATTTCAAGGCTTCCGCTGTACCGTCGATTGACACACTGCTTCCTGCTGCCGAGCCAGAACCTGAACCAGAAACTCCCGCCGAAGACCTCCACATCACCGGTGTGAAGGAGACTGGTGATGGTAACTATGTCATCACCCGAAGTGATAGTCAGGGGTGGACCATTAACCTGTCGGACCTGCGTAACCGCATCGAAGCTCTAGAGAACAAGGACACTGTTTCCCCGGAGGACTTGAAGAAGGTCCAGGACGATCTTGGCAAGATCCTCAAGGAGACCGAGGACCTTAAGGTCAAGGATGAGTCTCTTCAGAAGGAGATCGACAAGCTCAAGGGAGACGTCGAAGGTCTCGACACTCGTGTGAAGAATCTCGAAGGCCGCGTAACCCAGCTGGAAGGATCTGTCATCAAGGGGGTCGTCAAGAACTCTGATGGTACTTACACGCTCATCCGTGTTGACGGAACTAAGGTGCCGGGCAACATCGATACCTCTGGCTCTGTCACCAACGTCAAGACCGATGGCAAGGGCAACCTCGTCGTCACTATCGACGGTAAGGACAAGACTGTACCGCTCGACCAGGTCAAGGTCGTAGAAGAGAACAAGGGTACGCCGGACCACACCGTGACGATCACTACCCCGGACGGTAAGTCCGTGACCTTCAACGTCTTCGACACCTATGTCACCGACATTAAGTGGAACGAAGAGAAGGGTCTTTACGAGATCTACCGCTCAGACGTAGACGGCGGTAAGACTGTCTGGAAGACGATCGACCTGTCTGACCTGCGTAACCGCGTTGACGCACTGGAGAAGAAGGACTCGCCCTCTCGTGATGAGTACAACGCTCTTGTCAAGGACGTTCGCGAGAACCGTGAGCTGATCGAGAAGCTCAAGGAGCAGAACACTGCACATCAGGAGAACCTTACGGTCATCGAGAAGCAGCTTGTGGATATGCAGGCCGACCTTGATGACATCAAGGCACGTCTGACTGTTGTTGAAAACAATACTGACGCACTCACTAAGTGTGTCGCTGGAGCAGGTGCCGCTGGTATCCCGGCGCTGCTGTCTATCCCGCTCATGGTCATGACTCAGCTCAACATCCCTGGCATTAAGGACCTCAACACGCAGATCCAGAAGCAGATCGGTATGTACAATCCTGAGCTTGCACGTGCTTGGGAGCGTAACGGTGGTGTGTTGCAGGCTGGTGCTGTTCTGGCGGGTCTGGCTGGCATGATTGGTAGCATCGCTTACATTGCTAACCAGTGTGATCCGATGATGAAGACCCCAGCTGGTCAGGATACTGATCTGGGCAAGCTCAGCTCCAAGCTGGAGAAGGCCAAGACCGAATCTTCTTCTAAGAAGACTGAGTCTGAGAAGACAGAGCAGAACACTCCGGCAGAGTCTGCTGCAGAAGCTGAGGCTAACACTGACGCAGAGGCTGCTACAGCGCCGTCTGAGGAGCTTGTAGATGCGCAGTAACCACTAGGCTCATCAGAGCATAAAAACACCCTGTAGCAGGCCGCTACAGGGTGTTTTCGCGTTGTTGCAGTTCTTATCTCTGGTACTGCGCAAGACTGTCCTGCACGACATCGAGTGCTGGCCAGAGCTGTAATCCCAGCGCTAACTCACAGGCTGCCAGGTGCTCAGCACGCGGCCACTGCTCGCCTGTCACGATTTTGCGCAGCGTGGCGTAGTTAACTCCGGTCAGCGCATCCAGCTGCCGCCAGGACAAGCCACGGGCTTCACGCTCAGCGCTTAAGCGCGCAACAGCCAGCCTCACGCTCTCCACGTGGGGTGCTTGTGTGATACGTGCTGTATCCGCTGCCCTGCGCTCAGGCCAGTGTGGGTAGTACTCCAGCGGCAGCACGGTCACGGGACGTGCCATGGTCTATTTCCTTTGTATGTAGGTACTGCGTTCTCAGTCTAGTAGAGGCGAAAAAATAACCCCGCAGGTTTCCCTGCGGGGTGTTGTGGGTTAGAACGGCACTTCTTCAGTGTCGTTAGCAGCGCCGTTCTCACGGCGTGCTGCCCGTGCTGCAGACTCGGCCTTGCTGTCGATGAGCTGCACCGTGTCGATGCGGGCAACCAGCGGGTAGTGCTTCACGCCATCCTTATCGGTGTAGTTGTCCGTCTTCAGCGAGTAGCTCACCGCAACACGATCACCAGCGCCGATGCAGCCGAAGACGCCGAGATTCTTAGCGTCCTGGACGTAGCCAGTAAGTTCGACGATCTCGGATTCGACCTTGCCGGTGGTCTTGGACTTGAAGGTGTTGCGTGCGTACACGTTGAGCTTCACGGTAGCGCCACCATTAGCGTGCTCGAAGATCTTCGGCTCGCGTGCTGCGTTGCCAACGATGGTGCCAGTGTTGAAGGGGTTGGACATGAGATTTCTCCTTGTATGAGTGAGTGACTGATTTGTCTTTCAATTGTGTGTTTGAGCAGCGGCTTTGCTGCTGCTGTAGTAGTGCTGTTACAGCACTGCCCAGGGCAGGTGTGCCCCTGCCGCTTCCAGGTCGCGTAGCTCTTGGGTTGCACCAGGATCGGCGTCTTCGCCGTCGATGCCGTCGCTCATCAGGTAGAGCAGCTCCAGGTCTTCGCGGGTGTGGTGATACATGCGTGCCTCCTTGTGGATCGGATCTTCAATCCGGTGTTTGGAGACAGCTCTGCTGTCGGGGCGCTTCTCCCCTGCTAGTAGAAGATGAATGTCTTCCCTGGTCATGGCACTGGCAGAAAAGAAACCCCGCTGCAGCGTGAACTGCAACGGGGTAGAGCTTTAAGCGTCGAACAAGAGGTAGTGTGCTTTCTCCGCACCTTGACGCACGCTTGTGATGAGCTTGCTGCCTAGGCCGAGGCTGATGGATCTGTCCACCAGGTTCGGAAAGTTCTCGGTCTCGTTCAGCTCAGTGGCTTTGTGCGCCGCCACGCCAGCTAGACTCGTCTGTCCTGTGGCTTGTGCGAGAACAGCGACGGTAGCGGTTACTTGTGAGCGCATCTTGAGCCAGTCTCGCGGCACTGTCTGCATGAGACGCTCTGCGAACGCCAGGCCTTGCTGCGGCTCGTCCAGCAGCGCGCCGAGCAGCGGGTCTCGCAGCATCGGCGTGGTGAAGCACCTCAGCGCAGCACGGATGGCCTGTGTATCGGTGGGGTCAGAAATACCCTCTGTGGCCTGCTCGTATTCATGCTGCAGATCGTCACGGAGGAAGTGAATCTCGTTCTCGTACCCCTCGACGTCGGCGATGATGTCTCGGTATGCTTCCTCGTCGATGCCGTGAGCCGTGCTGTTCAGACGCTCTTCTAGTTCACCACGTGACAGCGCTGGTAGCTGGCCAGTGTCCAAGATCATCTGCTGCAGCGCAGCAGAGCCGGCGACCTCGCTGACAACCCCGCTGCGTGGTGCTGAAAGGTCCTGTTTCTGGTACACAGTCCACCATCCAGTCCCAGAGGTGATCTCAGGAATCTGCACGATGGCGAGCACCGTTGGTAGTGGTGAGTCCTCACTGAGCAGGAACTCTGCCAGGTCATCTGCAGCTGAGGGGTCACTGTTGACCACGTACGCGATGACAGCGTCGGTGTTGACGCGGCCAGCCCATGCAGCGAACTGCGATTGGTTGGCGGTTAGCGTCTCAACAGCGTCGTCGAGGTCGAGCCGAGCGAGCGGTCCCAGGTGTAGACCAGGGGTGTCGTCGTTTCGTTCAAAGAACGCGATGACCAGTGAGTCCTGCGGGTAAAACCCCAAGATACCGGGGATATTGGCGAGGATGTCGCCGTGGGAGGTGAGCGTCTGCGAATAGGTGGACATTGGAGCACTCCTTATGCCAAATACGGGATGTGTGTGATCAATTCCGTATTTGGCCCCGGCTGTGCCGGGCAGTGCTATTACCGCGCCCTGCAGCACCCCACGCGCTCAGTGCGTCGCTAGCGCTCGCCTGGTGCTTGCTTGCAGGGTGTGCGCGCTAGCGACGCGGCCCTCGTGCTAGGTCTCGGCTGTTATGCGTCAGCCTCAAGGCGCTCGATGGCTCTGTAAATGGTGGGCCTGGACACGTTGAACGTCCTCGCCACTGCACTGACGGACTTACCACCGTCGATGAGTTCCTTGGCAACCTGTGCCTGTTCGTTAGTAAGCTTTGGCTTTGGCCCGGCTACCCTGCCCTGTGCGCGGGCGTGTGCAACGCCTTCACGGGTGCGCTGGATCAGGAGATCTCTTTCCCACTCAGCGAGTGAGGCCATGACGTTAATGACCACTTTGTCAGCAGGACGCGAGGTGTCGAGCGCTGGCTCTAGCACTTTCACGTTGATATCACGTTCCGCGAGGTCAGCGATGGTGTTGACCGTCTCAGCGAGGCTGCGACCAAGACGGTCGAGCCTGGTCACAACAAGCGTGTCATCGGGACGCATGTACGCCAGTGCGTCATCAAGGCCGGGGCGCTGCCATTTGGTGCCACTGATGGTGTCGGTGTAGATGTGCTTCGGGTCGCAGCCAGCGTCGATGAGCGCCTCGCGCTGGGTGTCGAGCGACTGCCCTTGCTTGGAGGTCGAAACGCGGGCATAACCAATAAGCATTTAAATCACATCCGGCACTACTGGTGCTTCTTCGCTATTTATCGGCGACAAGCGTGGAGAGCTGTTGCAAGCGATCTTCGGCCGTAAGGAGAATATCGGCCATAAACTCAGTCATGTACTCCCAGTCGGGTTGACCATCTTGGGTCGCCGGTAGCACGATCTCGTCAGTTTCCATGCGATCGATCGTCCACTTGTCAATGAAGGCATATCTCTGACCGATAACTTTAAGCACGGCGGCGACAAAGAGGTAGGCCTCTTTTGTCATTGTCGCCTGCTTCGCTCGAATGACATTTACGTCATCCGAGGCAACGAACGGTTCGTCTTGATAGAACGCTTCTCCGACTGAACCGTTATATGACAAGGTGAGGCAGTGTGGCTTGTGGAGAAACTCGTCGTTCGCCACTTCGGCGGTCACACCGTTATTGATGCCCGAGGCTCCGATAAAACGATATTTACCAGGAATCATGTCGGCTCTGGTAAGACGCTTACCTTTAGTGAGTGTGAAATAGTCGCCAATCACAAACGGTCGCCATTGGGATACGTCGATTTGTGCCATTAGTAATCTGTCTCCTTTACAGCCACCTCAGCAGCAACCTCGCTAATACCTGCGACTTCAATTGCTAAAGAGTCGGTTCTAGCAGGTGTGATTGAGGTCGAAATATCAACCTGTCCTGTTTCCTTAGATGTTTGCAGTTCGCCCGCGTACAGTACCGCGTTAGCTGCTAGTTCACGGATATCGTCAAGATCCACTTCCTGCTGGAAGGCCAGGAAATTCAAGCCGACCTCGTTAAACTGCTCAGTCGTGATCGAAAACGGTGGGATGGGCGCCTGCCAACTCAAGCAGTCTGCGGGATCGTTCCATTGAATCGACTCGTGTCCTGATCGGCGACTGATGATCTGCAACCAGTTCGCTTCGATGGAAGGCCATTTGCCGTAAACATCGTGACGCCCTTTGTTTTTCACCGTGACAAGACCGTCGTCAGACATGTTGCAAGCGAAAAATTCACGGCCATTTTGCGGAACGCCTGTTTCAAACACGAATAGGCTAGTGGTCACAGCCGCCTTCACAAAGATCTTTTCCGGTAATTTAATGACCATGTCGAGGCGATTCTTTGAAAGAATGCGCTTCATTTGGGTTGACCCGGTCTTCTCCAACTTCTTGTCCGGGAGAATGAAAGCGCATTTTGTTCCAGCTGGGACGGAATTAAGAACGTTTTCGACGATGTTCATACAACCGTATTTGCGCTCGTACGGTGGGTTCATCATCACTTTCGTGATGTTCTGCTGGGCGATCCATTCCTCTGCTTGTTCAGTGCGCGCATCGAGCAGGGCCAGATTAGTCTTTCCGTCCTTGTGGATCAGCATATTGGCGCACGCGAGGGCAAAAATCTCTCGATCCTGTTCGAT
The DNA here is from genome assembly GCF_000988205.1 of Corynebacterium minutissimum. GTDB lineage: Bacteria > Actinomycetota > Actinomycetes > Mycobacteriales > Mycobacteriaceae > Corynebacterium > Corynebacterium hiratae. The sequence continues at coordinate 141,974 of NZ_LAYQ01000016.1, forward strand.
ACCGAATAGTTGCTCCCGTTTGATCCTCTTTGCCTGCGTCGTGCTAACGCCACCGACCTCGTCAATCATGATGCCCATGGACTTCACGAGGAACGCGCCCGAACCGCAGGTGGCATCCAGGACGCGGTCGTTAGCGTTGGTGCCTAGCACCTTATAAATGAATCCCGTGATGTGGTCTGGGGTAAAGACCTGCCCCGATTCAGATTTGGCTTTGTAGCGCGAGAACTCGTTGAAGAAAATGGCCATGACATCTTCGCCGCGCCAGGCGTCGGAGTTAATTGCCTCCGAGATTTCAGTCACCCACTCAATAAATTCCCACACCAAACGTTCTACATGGCGCTGCGCCTTGGGATCTTCATCATCAACGTTTAGGTTCATTTTGATTTCAGAGAAGACCTCGGCCAGTACCGTGAGCTTTTCGTTATGACGACGCCACTTCGTCATCTGCTTGTTCAAGGTCGAGTTGATGGTGTTGTGGAAAGCTTGATAATCCATGCCTTCGTAGAAGTAAGCGTCGTAACGCTTGGCAACCAAAGCGCACGCGGTGAAGATCATCCTGTGATTAAGGTTTTTGATCCCGAACTGGAAATGCAGCATGTCATTGATACGCCGCGTTAGATCGTAGATTTTGCGCTGGTCGATACTGTCTTCAGCGAAGAGACCGAGATAATACTCCTTCGGTTGCAGCGTCGGTGGAACACTCTGCTTAAGCTCATCGAGCGATGCAGGGTGTTCCTTAACACTGCCCACACTCCGGCGTCGTAAGAGGAAGATTCGCTGTGCATCCCCGTTCGTTAGCACCCCCACCACCTTGGAGTAGCGGGTAGAAGCAATTTCCATGTTTTTAAGCAGCTCGTCAACAAAAGCCTGTTTGGACAGATCCTTGTCTGACGCTTTGGTTTCGAGTATCAGAGCTGGATTGAAGGTGTTATTTGGGAGGTACCAACCGTCTGGCTTGTCAGAAACGCCGGAGAACCCCAGGACATTGAACGTCGTAATCTGCCCGACATCCGATTGAGCATTGTCTGGGGTAGAAAGATCGTGGGTTCCGAGGCCAAGGATTCTGCCGGCCTCGTCCCTGACAACATCTTCGGTGCGCACCTGCCAGTCCTCCATCATGGCCATTACTTGTCAGTAATAAATCGGTCGAACTTGTACAGCCCCTAAGTGCCGCACTGTTATGAACGCATAACAGCAAGACAAAGGTGTACGAGATCGGTATACGTAATACCTAGTGTAACACAACTAACCAATTAGCGATAGCGTACAGGCGAATAATTTCTTTCCATCGCTCGACATGCGGGGTGGCAGCAGCCGTGTCATAATTCTTCCGGGAACGTCACGGTTGAGTAGAGTGCCACCCCCGGCACAGAGGCAGGTCTCCCCCGAACCGCCCGCTCCCGTGGCGTTCCCCCATAGACGCGCTTCGCAGACAATCAACGCCGCCAAGTGATCTTCACACGGTGTGGGTCGAATTTCTTCGCCCCAGCCTTGCCGGGCAAGATATGTATTTCCATCAACAGCCGAGTGAGCCGCCGCTTGTCTTCAACGGAGGCACTGCCCCACCACTCGGCGAAGTCTGGACCATTGGCAAGTTCTACAGCCAAAGGGTCAGCTTCACGGCTCGTGGTCAGCTCGCGCATCTTCTCGTCGATAGTGGAGATTTGATCTTCGATTTTCTTCGACACGCGCGCGAATGTGGACATATCAACATCTGCAGCGATGATCGCTTCTTCGATTTGTTCGCGGCGCGCTAGCAGCGCGTTTCGCTGCCCTGCAAGCTCCTGTAGCTGCTCGGTAAGACCGTCATCCTCCGGCGCTAAGGCGTTGCGTAGTGCATCCACGGCATCTGGCTGCGCCATGCGCTTGAGGATGACAGCTTCGATGAGGTCGTCCACCTCAGCGCCGATGGACACATGCGTGCCACCCGGCTCAGACCGCTTGCACGTGTAGTACCGGCGCGGCTCACCCGCCTTGTTCCTTCGGCTGCGGGCGTACATAGGATCACCGCAGGTGCAGGTAAGCACTGATGCAAGAAAGTAGTGGGGCGCGTTGCCACTGTGTGACCGCCGCCGCGACGGGTCACGTAAGACAGCGTCAAGCTTCTCGCCGGTGGCTTCGTCGATGATCGCAGGCCAGTTGCCCTTACCTACGATCTGACGGTTCTTTATAAGACGCTTCCTCGTTTTGGGATCGGTGGGGTTGAACGTACTGATTCCTCGGACGCGCGGATTGAGCAAAATGTCCCGCAGTGTCGGCGCCGTCATGGGTCGCCCGGTTGTAGCAGTCAGGCCTCGTGCATCAAAGATCTCTCGCACCGTTTCACGCAGAGTCTTGCCGGCAATGATCATTGCAGCAGCGTCGAGGATGGCCTGAGCCTCTTCGTCGATAACTGTTACAGCGTCTGATTCGTAGCCGAACATTCGTCGTCCGCCTGTCTTGGGTCGACCAGTGCGTGCACGGTCCTCGTATGCAGCGCGGACACGGGCAGCACGGTCGATGGACTCCTGCTCAGCGATAAGACCGAGGATCACGATGGTAAGCCGTGATGCTGGGTCGCTTGGGTCGATGTTGTAACCCCGGTTCGCCTTAACCGTGACGTCGTGCTTCTCACAGAGTTCAAAGAGCGCAAGGGTGTCTTTGGTACGGCGCGTCAACCGGTCGAGTGCGTAGACATACACAACATCAATCTCGCGGTTCTCGATGGCGTGGATCAGCTTGTCGTACTCAGGCCTGTACTCACCGGAGAAGGCAGAGATGTTGTTATCCACGTAGGTGGCGACGATCTCAGCCTCGTCGGCCTCAGCCTGCTTAGTGGCTAAATGTATCTGTCGCTTAATACCGGCTTCTTCCTGCTTATCGAGTGAAATACGTGCATAGATCGCCGCGCGCTGCGTTGTAGTGGTTGCCATGCGGCTATCGTAGCCCAAAGCCACATTCAGGATTTCCGCTGCCCGTAGCACCGATGCACAGCCCATGCGGGCCCATGCCGCCCTGCGCCGACTCCTTCAGGTCGAGCACCACCGCCTGCCCGGACTCGTCCACACCGATGGGCACGCGCAGGCGTTCGACCGGGCTGCGGCCTTGCCACATGCCGGAGGCCTGCAGCGCATCCACGTCCCGGTAGCCCAGCAGCACAGGGAGGTCCGCATCGCGACCGTGCCGTGGCGTTGCCGTAGCATCGCCGCCGAAGGGGCGGTGATAGGGCGCAAGCGTGCGGGCGTGGAGGAGGGCCGTGGAAACGTCGACAAGCGCGCAGCTACCCAGCTTCTCCTCCCCCGCGGCGGTGACCACGGACAGCGCGCCTTCCGCCCGCAGGTAAATGCCTTCGTCCTCCGCACGGCGGCCCAGCGGCGAATGAGGTGTGACACCCACGGCGATGGTGGTCGTCGGGGCGTCTTCCGGCGCTCCCTCTTTGTCGAGTACACCACTATGCCGGTGGTCCTCCTCCACGACGCGGATACGAAACTGAGCGCTCTCCGGATCCCTCGAGTGCGGCAGCCACTTCAGCCACTCCCAGCTCTCCCCGTGGTACTCAATGCCCACGGTTTCCGGGCCATGCAGTACCGCCAGGTGCAACAGCAGCGCGCGGGCCATACCGTGCGCATCCGCACCGGCCAGCCCCACGATAGGGAAGGCTTGGAGCTGGATGACCACCGGCATATCCGCCAGCGTTCCCACCGCGCGCACGGTCTGGCGCAGGCTCACCGCACACACTGGGTCGAGGTCTTCCGCGGCACCCGAATCTGGAACATTGATCGGCGTGCACAGTGCCATCGGCCCGGTGCCCACCCGCACCTCCAGCGCATCCGGGGCATCCGCATCCCGCTCCCAGAGGCGCGACGTCGGAATCAACGCGCCGAGCTGCCCAGGCGCCGGATTGCGGTGTTCCTCATGCGCGCGCTGCGCCGCCGCGCGCTCCAGCGCCTCCTCGCGCAGCGCCTTGAGGTGACGCAGGTACGTCCGGCGAGTTTCGTCCGGATCCTGCCCGCCTCCCTGCGGGTTGAACATCATCGCCATGCTGGCCAGCATCATGAGCGGGAACATGAGACTCATGGGGCTTATCCGGCGCGCATCACCCGCGCCGAGAACCATGAGCGCCACCATGCCCACCATGGCCGCGATCATGACCAGCGGCATAAGCAGGCGAACCAACGGAACGGGCTGGGCACGGGCCGCCTCCGGCACGGCCTCGGCATCAATGCTGCCTTGCGGCAGTGGTGGCGCTGGTTCCCGATATGACGACAGCCCGGTGTCAACGACGCGTGTAGGTACGCGCATGTCAAAGTCCTTCCCCCCGAAGTACTCCACCGCCTCCTTAAGCGGTGGACAGCGTGCCACCAGTAAGCCACAATGTGAGGCAATGGGCAAGGGGTTGCCCAGAAATTTTTCTCGGGGGAGGTATTTTCCATGACTCGCGCACTCGCGCATTCTGTCCGTGTCACCGTCCGTATCCACGCAGGCCAGACCCGCAAAGAAGCGGATATCTCACTGCCGCTTTCGTCCAGCCTCGGGGAGGTGCTGGGGGAGCTGCTCGTGCTTGTCGACGTTCCCCCAGCACCCATCCTGTGGCGCGCCACTACCGCGGCGGGCAAGACCATATCGATGACCACGCCGCTGGATCGCACCAGCGTGGAAGAAGGCTCCGTGCTGGTGCTCAGCCCTGATGCACCGGCGCCAGCACCCATCGTGCGCGACGCCGCGGAAGCATTAGCCGCCGATGTCTCCGCCACGCAGCTTTCTGGCCTGGCTGGGCTGTGGGGTGTGGCGGGCCTTATCGCCGGCGGTGGGCTCCTTGCCGCAACACTGTCCCCCACGGTCGGCTGCGCCGCCACTGCACTCCTCGCCCTCGTTCTTGCGGTATGGACGCGGCGAGGATCTCTGCTCGCCACCGCGCACGTCGCCGCGGGGCTGGCGGGCGGGTTAGCCACTGGCGCAGCATTTGTCGCTGGACCTGCAGGTACCGCGGTGCCGGCGGCACCCGTCGTGGGGGCCGCGACCGCCGTCGGTGCGACGGCGGTGCTCTCCCACCTGGTACGCATCGGCGGGCTGCGGGACCGGGCTACTGCCGCGACGTGGTGCCTGCTCGTGCTCGTCGGTCTCCTCGGCCCCGCCCCGCTCCTCGCAGCCACCGTGGGCCTGTTGGCGGGCGCTCCCCTGCTGACCACGCGGCTGGCGGGTTTGCGCGTGCCGCAGCTTCCCACCGCCGGGCAAGACTTAAGCATCTCGGACGAGGTACCCACCGATAACGCGCTCGCTGCCCGGCGCGCCGGGCAGGCCTACGAGGGCATCGCGGTGGGCTGCGCGGTGGCGGGCATCCCTGCCCTGCTCCTCATCGCATTAAACGCCAACGCGGCGGCAACCCAGGGGGCCTCCCAAGCGCTGTGTGTAAGTATCGCTGGCGGGGTCATCGTGCATGCAGCACGCCATGCCCGGCCCATTGCTGCGTGGGCACTGGGAATCTATGGCCTCGCCGCTGCGTGTTCCGCGGTGGCTGTGCCGCTGCGCGAGTGGCAGCGGCTTTCTGCGCCAACCACGGAAACATGGGTGCTCAGCGTCATCGCGGGGCTCATCGTTGTGGCCATGCTGTCAGTACCGGTGTGGGCAGGCAAACTACGGCAGATTGAGCCGACCACCATCGTGTGGTTCGAGCGCGCCGAAGCCCTCGCACTGGCTGCGTGTTTGCCGCTCGCCGCACACCTGGCTGGGCTCTTCGAGTTCATTAGGGGGCTGGGCTCATGATAGCTCTAATTAGAATCGGCGCCGCCAGCGCTGCTCTTGGCGCTGGTCTGGCGTGGGGGTCCTGTGTGTTGCCCGGGCCGGTAGCTGCTGCCCGCGAGCCAGACACCGCGTGCGCGGAGGCTACCCTCGCCGCGGCAGGGCCGCAGCCTTCCGCGCAATACTCGGACTATCGCGCGCGGCTGCATTCTTTTGCCACGGGTGCCGGGGTGAAGGTCGCGGTCATCGACACCGGAGTGGCCGCGCACCCCCAGCTGCGCGTGACACCGGGAGCGGACTTCGTAACCCCAGACGAGCCCGACCCGCTGCGAGACTGTGACCTGCACGGCACGGTGGTGGCCGGGGTCATCGCAGGAAGAGAGCTCGGCGTGGCCCCGGATGCGGAAATCTACGCCATCCGGCAAACCAGTTCGCATTTCAGGCAACCGGCGCCGGATAACTCGGCAGGGGCCGATGGTTCAGCGGAGGAAGACCACGGTTCCGGAACGCTGGCCAGCCTAGCTGCCGCCATCGAGGATGCCGTGAACGCGGGAGCTCAGGTCATCAACGTCTCCGTCGTGTCCTGCGTCCCGCCGGATGCCGCCTCACGGGTGGATCGATCGGGCTTGGACGCAGCGCTGCAGCGCGCGGAGGACGCTGGGGCCGTGGTGGTGGCGGCGTCGGGAAACGCGACATCCGGTGGCTGTGAACAAGGTGATGTGGTCTTCCCCGCCGTGGCGGATACTGTCCTCGCGGTTGGCGCCCTAGCCACCCCGTACGACCTTGCGGATTACTCCATCGCTGCACCTCTCAGCGCAGAGGGCAACGTACCACTCGCCTTGGAACCCGGTGGCGGCTGGGCCAGCGCCAAGGGGGATACTCTCTTTCAGGGCACATCCTTCGCCGCGCCGCTGGTCAGCGGAACGCTCGCTCTGTTGGTGCAGCGCTACCCCGACGAGTCCCCGGCGCAGCTGCGCCAGCGCGTCATCGATTCCGCCGAGCCCGGCCACGGGGTGGTCGATCCCCTCACCGCGGTGACCTTTCGTCCTGCGGCCGAAACCCGCGAGGAGCGTTCCTTTGCGGTGACACCGCTGACAGCACCGGCCGCCCAAGGCTGGCCTATGGTGCGCCTACTCCTCGGGGCCCTGGGGTTCCTCGTCCTCGTGGCTGTTATCAGTGCTCATTCTTTAAGGCCTCCGCGCGGCTCAAGGCAGAACCTTCCGGCAGCAGACGCAGAATCTCCCACGGCACCTGCTCCGGTTCCCCCAGGCCCAGCGCGTTTAGCTCCCCGGCGCTAGCAGCTCGTGGCGCCTGCCGGTGGCAGTAACCACGTGATAGCCGTGCCCGCTGTCCACGCCCACGCCCGCCTGCAGACCGGCGAAGCGCTGCGCGGCCGAATCACCCGGTAGGTCTACGGTGGCCGATACCGGGCGCGTCGTGCCGGCGCCATGCCGGTCCGTCGCGCACAACCAGCCCTGCTCAGGGGACAGGAAATCCACGCGGTTAGTCGGGAGGTTGAAGGTCGGTGGGACGTCGCCCAGCGCGGCTACCTCCTGCGACTGTGCCGGCAAACGCTGCGCGCCCATGCCGACGAGCATCTCCGCTTGAGTAGGGGTGATGGAGAAAACGCCCTGCTCGGTTCGCGCCCAGAGCTGTTCGCCGGTATCCAGAATCTCTGGTGGCGCGGCTGGGAAACTCAGCGGCTCCAGTTCGGCGAAGGCATTGAGTAGCTCCGCGGGCACGCTCCACACCGCCGTCTCCGCGGTCATCCCCAAGGCGCGGCGCAGCACCCTGCCTTGCGTGCTCGTGGCCTCGGGCAACACGACGCGCCCTTGACCGGTGAGCAACCACTGCGTGCCCTCGGATTCCGCCACGGCGGCGTGCTCTTCGTCGAATCCTGGAACGGCATGGTGCGCCACCACGGTCACGGTGCCGACGCGACTGCTGGACTGCCAGTTCTCCCCTTCGGTGGATTCCTCCAAGCAGGCTGACCAGCTTGGCTCCTCCCCTGTCGCAGCGGCAAGGAGGTTCGGGGCATCCGCAATCCCCAGCGGGGTGCCTAAGCTTATCTGGTCTAGAAAGCTATCCCCGGCCGCATGTGGCTCCACCGCTTCGTTGGCAATGAGCCGGGCCGACGCCAGGTTAGCCACCGGGTGGTAGGTGCCATTGACCAGAGCTAAAAGCTGTCCCTCCGCAGAGCGGACCACGGGCGCATCCCCGGGTTGCGGATCCGGTTGCATCCACGCAATGAGCCCCGAACCGAGGCTAAGGAATGCGACTGCGGCTACTCCACCGAGCAGTGCGCGCCGGCGCCGTTTCAGCGGATCATGGATCATCCTGATATCGCCGAAAACGAGGCCATGCTCGAGCCGGCGCAACAAGAACTTGTGGCCCGATACCTGGGCCTTGGTAGTAGGCAACGCGCGTGCCATGAGAATCCTCCCCGAATCAGTGCACCCCCCTCCCTGGTGCAGTGGGGTCTAGATTAACCCAACTCCGTGTTTTCCGCAGCGCGACGGCTGCGAGTCATCTTCGCGCGTGCAGCCAATTGGTCTGCGTCGGGATAGTCCACGCCAACCAGGCTCAGCCCCGCGGCCGGGGCGAGGGGAATCTGGGAGGACCTGCTGGTTTCCTGAAGCATCTGGGCCGCGAACTCCACATCGCGGGAACCTTCGCCCACTCGCAGGCAGCATCCCACGAGGCAGCGCACCATGGACCAACAGAAGGCATCGGCGCTAACGTGTGCCTCATAAAGCTTCGGTTCTGCGGGCGTCGACACGTCCTGCCACTCGAAGGCGAGCAACTCGCGGATGGTAGTGGCGTGCGGCTTGGCCTTGCAGAAGGCCACGAAATCGTTGAGACCCACCAACTGGTCGGCGGCGGCCTGCATCAGCTCTAGGTCCACCGGCTTGAGCCACGTGGCAGTGTCCCGAGCTCGGGTCGGCAGCGCGCCGCGCGGATGAGTGGTGATGCGGTAGACGTAATGGCGGCGCAGGGCGGAAAAACGTGCGTCGAAATCGTGCGACACCTCGGTGCAGGCGTGCACGCGGACGTCGACCGGCAGCAGCTTGGCCAAGCGCCGGACCAGTTTGGCGGGATCGCCATCGATGCTGCGCTGACTTAGTGCGGCGCGAGTGGTGTCGAAGTGCGCGACCTGGTCGCTGGCATGCACGCCCGCGTCGGTGCGCCCAGCCACCGTGAGCTCCACCGGGTGGCGCAAAACCATGGCCAGCTTCTCCTCGATGGTCTGCTGTACCGTGCGAAGGCCGTCCTTCTGCCGGGCCCACCCGTGGAAGTCAGTGCCGTCATAGGCCAAGTCCAATCGCAGACGAACGCTTTCACTCATGGGGGTTGATGATACCGTGCGCTCGACGTGCCGTGGGGACTGCGTCCGTGGTCCGTTTTAACAAATAGTGGCCTGAAAAGTGGAATTTTTGGACCCTTATTTGTTAAAACGGTACACCCCCAACACGGCTCCCCTCTCTGCGCGTGGCCCGTAGAAAACGACAAAGGCCCGCACCCCACCACAGTGGTGAGCGCGGGCCTTGCCTAGACCTCAGAAGAATTACTTCTCCTCGGTGGTCTCCTCAGCCTCAGCCTCAGCCTCGGTAGCCTCAGCGGACTCAGCCTCAGCCTCTTCAGCCTTAGCTTCCTCAGCCTGCTTGGAAGCAGCAGCGCGGGTAGCGCGGTTAGCCTCAGAGGTCACGGTCTCCTCGAGAACGAGGGAGATCTGGGACATCGGGGCGTTGTCGCCGGAGCGGTTGTCCAGCTTGATGATGCGGGTGTAGCCACCCTCACGGTTCTCAAACTTCGGTGCCAGCTCGTCGAAGAGGTAGGCAACAACATCCTTGTGCGGGATGAGCTTGAGAACTGCGCGACGGTCAGCAACGGTGCCGGCCTTCGCCTTGGTGATGATCTTCTCGGCGTAAGGACGAAGCAGCTTCGCCTTAGCGTCGGTGGTCTTGATTGCGCCGTGCTCGAACAGGCTCGCTGCCATGTTGCTCAGCAGGTGCTTCTGCTGGCTGGCGGAGCCGCCGAGACGCGGACCCTTCTTGGGGGTAGGCATTATGTACTCCTCGTGTGCGGATTAATTGAGCGCGCGACGGGGCGCAAAAAGCCGCGCCGTCACGATTCAGTGGAATTCTTTACTCGGAATCGTCGGAAGCCGGGTCCTTGAAGTCGCCGGTCTCTGCGTCGTAGCCTTCGAGCTGGGTCGGGTCGAAGTCCTCAGGGGTGTCCTTGAGGGCCAAGCCCAGGTTAGCCAGCTTGATCTTTACCTCGTTGATCGACTTCTGACCGAAGTTGCGGATATCCAGCAGGTCCGATTCGGTGCACTCAGCGAGCTCACCGACGGTGTGGATCTCCTGGCGCTTCAGGCAGTTGTAGGAGCGGACGGAGAAGTTCAGATCCTCGATCGGCATGCTGTAGGCGGCGATGTACTCCGTCTCCTGCGGGGACGGGCCAATCTCAATGCCCTCAGCAGCGGTGTTCAGCTCGCGAGCCAGGCCGAAGAGCTCGACCAGGGTGCCGCCGGCGGAAGCCAGGGCGTCGCGTGCGGAAATCGAGTTCTTAGTCTCGACGTCGATGATCAGCTTGTCAAAGTCAGTGCGCTGCTCAACACGAGTAGCTTCGACCTTGTAAGAGACCTTCAGCACCGGGGAGTAAATCTGGTCGACCGGAATGCGGCCGATTTCTCCCGAGGTGGCGGCAGCCGGGACGTAGCCACGGCCGCGCTCGACGACGAGTTCCATCTCCAGCTTGGCGGACTCATTCAGCGATGCGATGTGCAGATCCGAGTTGTGGATCTCCACGCCGGCCGGCGGCTGGATATCGCCTGCAGTGACCTCACCCGGGCCTTCCTTGCTCAGGTACATGACCACCGGCTCGTCGGAGTCGGAAGACAGAACCAGACCCTTGACGTTAAGGATGATTTCGGAAACGTCTTCCTTCACACCATTGATGGTGGTGAACTCGTGGAGCACACCGTCAATCTTGATGGAGGTTACTGCCGCGCCCGGGATGGACGAAAGCAGCGTGCGACGAAGCGAGTTACCGAGGGTGTAACCGAAGCCCGGCTCGAGCGGCTCGATAACGAACTTAGAGCGAGACGAGTCGATGAATTCCTCGGTGAGCTGAGGACGCTGGGAAATAAGCATGGAGTTTCTCCTTGTCGGCGCCCGCTATTTGACGCCGGTAGAAGGGGTAAAGATGAAAGTGTCGAAGGATTACTTCGAGTAAAGCTCGACGATGAGCTGCTCTTGCAGCGGAACGTCGATCTGAGCGCGCTCGGGCAGCTGGTGCACGAGGATGCGCAAGGTGTCCGGAACGACCTGCAGCCACGCCGGAACGTTGGCGTCAACCAGGCGGTCCTGAGCCTCTTCGAACCATTCCATCTTCTGGGAACGCTCACGAACATCGATGATGTCGTACTGCGTAACGCGGAAGGAAGGAACGTTGATCTTCTTGCCGTTCACGGTGAAGTGACCGTGGGAGACAAGCTGGCGAGCCTGGCGGCGGGTGTTGGCCAGACCTGCGCGGTAGATCACGTTGTCGAGACGGGACTCGAGCAGAACGACGAGGTTGTCACCGGTCTTGCCCGGAAGGCGGTTAGCCTCGGCGTAGTAGCGGCGGAACTGACGCTCCAGCACACCGTAGGTGTACTTGGCCTTCTGCTTCTCCTGGAGCTGCAGCAGGTACTCAGATTCCTTGATGCGGTTGCGGCCAGCCTGTCCCGGAGGGTACGGGCGACGCTCAAATGCCATGTCGCCGCCGACCAGGTCGACGCGCAGACGGCGGGATACGCGGGTAGCGGGGCCAGTATAACGAGCCATTTTCTTACCTCTTCCTTTCCCTTAAACCTTGCGGCGCTTGGTCGGACGGCAGCCGTTGTGCGGCTGTGGGGTGGCATCCGTGATCGAGGAAACCTCGAGGCCTGCAGCCTGCAGGGACCGGATGGCGGTCTCGCGGCCGGAGCCCGGACCCTTGACGAAAACGTCAACCTTCTTCATACCGTGGTCCATGGCCTTGCGGGCCGCGTTCTCAGCAGCCATCTGCGCTGCGAACGGGGTGGACTTACGGGAACCCTTGAAGCCGACGTGGCCGGAGGATGCCCAGGAGATGACAGCACCGTGCGGGTCCGTGATGGACACGATGGTGTTGTTGAAGGTGGACTTGATGTATGCGTGGCCAGCGGCCACGTTCTTCTTTACGACGCGACGACCACCACGGCGCGCGCCGGAACGAGTCTTGGGTGGCATGTTTTACTTCTTCTTTCCTGCGATCGTCTTCTTCGGACCCTTGCGCGTACGAGCGTTGGTCTTGGTGCGCTGACCACGAACGGGCAGACCACGGCGGTGGCGGATGCCCTGGTAGCAACCGATTTCAATCTTGCGACGGATGTCAGCCTGAACCTGGCGGCGGAGGTCACCCTCTACCTTCCAGGTAGCTTCAATGACGTCACGCAGCGCCGACAGCTGGTCGTCGTCGAGGTTGTCGGTGCGCAGGTCGGGAGAAATGCCGGTCTTTTCCAGCAGTTCCTTGGCACGGGAAGGCCCGATGCCGTAGATGTAGGTGAGAGCAACCTCCATGCGCTTGTTGCGCGGGAGGTCAACACCAGCTAGACGTGCCATATGGCTAGTCCTTTCGGGTTGTTACGATGGTTTTCTCCTCATCCGTCCCCCGCCACGCATACGCTTCGCCCCGGGCCGTGCCGGGGAAACTGTGGGCATGCTTAGCAGCGTGGGCTCAGGCCATCGCAGCCTGAGGTAGAAAAGGACGCACCTAGGCGCGTCCCGTGGGTGAGGAGGCTTACAGTCTTTACTTGTAGCGGTAGACGATGCGTCCGCGGGTCAGGTCATAAGGAGACAGCTCCACAACAACGCGATCCTCCGGGAGGATGCGGATGTAGTGCTGACGCATCTTGCCCGAGATGTGGGCAAGAACCTTGTGCCCGTTGTCGAGCTCGACGCGGAACATTGCGTTGGGCAGGGGTTCGACGATGCGACCCTCAACCTCGATTGCGCCTTCCTTAGCCATAACCTCTACTTTTCTGATGGAGTTCTTTTCGCCACGCTTGGCGACGCCTCCACCTGCATGTTTGGTGTCTACTGCCTGGTGTCCTCAGCAGCCAATCCGGCCGCGTACAGACACCAGCACTAAAGCATACGCTGCGAGAACGGGTTTTCCAAATACAGAAACCTCCCGTCGCACTAAAGCGCGGGAGGTAAATGGTGTCTAGCGGTGGCTTGCCCACCGCTACGTCCTAGTAGATGAAGACCTTGGAGCCCATCGGCACATCATTCCAGTAGCGCACGGCATCCTGGTGGGTCAGGCGCACGCAGCCATTAGACTGGTAGGCTGGGGAGCCCTCATGGAAGGCGTGGCCGTTGTTCGTGAAGTACATTGCGTAAGGCATCGGTGCGTTACCGAATTCCCACGAGATCTCGTCCTTCACCTTGCGGTTGATGTAGTACGTGCCGGCCGGGGTCTCCTCCCCCGGCTTACCGGTGGACATGCCCTGCGCAACATAGGTGACATTGCCGTTGCCGTCCTGCAGCCAGGTGCGGCGACCGTCGCGGTCCACGCACACACGGGCATCCGCCGGGCACGGGCCAACATCGAAGCGCTGCGCCTGACGCTCAGCCTCAGCCTTGCGCGCGGCTTCCTCAGCGGCGGCCTTCTCGCGAGCAATCTGCTCAGCGTGGGCGCGCTCTTCAGCTTCGCGGGCTGCGCGGATCTCCGCGTTCTTCTGCTCGATGAGGCCCGGGAAGACGAGCTCAATAGCGCCATCGATTACTGGGCGAAGAGCATCGGCTGCCTGCGGGTTAACATTCTGCAGCGCTTCCAGCATTTGGTTGCGGCTAGCCCACGCGTTCTCACGGGTCTGGCCAGCGAACTCATCAAGCTGGGACTGGACGTTGGAGGATAGGGAATCAATAGAGGGGACCGTCTGTGCGTGTGCGGCCGGGGCGACCGAGAGAGTAGCGGTCAGAAGGCCGATTGCGGTGGCTCGGCGTAGGGAGCGAGCACCAGCGCGGGAGCGAATTTTAGACATGGCAAGAAGTATAAACCTTCCGACCATGATTTCCTACCCGAAAGACGTGTTTTAGTAGCGCGGGGTCAGGATTCGGGGACCATTCTCCGTCGCCGCGACGGTGTGCTCCCAGTGCGCCGACCACGATCCATCGAGGGTTACCACGGTCCAGTCATCCTCTAAGACCTCGCTGTCCTCAGTACCCAGGGTCAGCATCGGCTCAATGGCCAACACGGAACCTTCCTGGATGAGGGGACCGCGCCCTGCCTTACCTTCGTTGGCCAGGTAGGGCTCCTCGTGCATCTCTCGGCCGATGCCGTGGCCGCCGTAGCCATCGACGATAAAGAGAGCGACGCCGAACTTATCCTCGGCGCGGTAAGTCGCCTGCTCGAGGGCAGCGGAGACGTCGGTCAGCCGGTTGCCCGGAACCATCGCCTTGAGGCCCTCGTGGAGGACCCATTCGGTGGCGTCGCTCAGCGCCTGCGCTTCGGCGCTGAGCTTGCCGACGCCAAACGTCCACGCACTATCCCCCACCCAGCCGTCGAGGGTGGCACCGCAGTCAATGGAAACCAGGTCCCCCTCAGCCAGCAGCATTTCCTTGCTGGGGATGCCGTGGACGATGACGTCGTTGACGGAAGCGCAGATGGAACCCGGGAACCCGCCGTAGCCCTTGAAGGTGGGCACGGCACCGGCATCGCGGATGGTCTGCTCGGCCACCTCATCGAGTTCCAGCGTGCTCACACCCACCGCTGCGGCAGCGCGTACCGCCTGCAGGGCGCGGCCGACGATCTCGCCGGCCGCCTGCATGGCATCGAGCTCGCCTGGGGTGCGGGCGGGGATGGTTTTAGTGCGTCGTCGAAAAGCCATGGCTTAAAAGGCAGATTACTTGCCCATGGCCTTCAGGGTGCGCTCGTTGATCTCCTCAACGGAACCCTCAGCCTTCACGGAGATGATGGCATCGCCGTAGTGCTCAATAAGCGGGAAGGTCTCCTCGCGGTACACGCCCAGGCGGGTGCGGATGGTCTCCTCGGTGTCGTCTGCACGACCGCGGGCGAGCATGCGCTCGACGACGACGTCCTCGGACACCTCAAAGTTCAACACGCCATCCAGCTTGAGGCCCTTGTCGTCAAGGAGCTTCGCCAGGATGTCGGCCTGCTCCACGGTGCGCGGGAAGCCGTCGAGGAGGAAACCTTCCTTGGCGTCATCCTGGTTAAGGCGGTCCTCTACCATGCGGGCGGTGACGTCAGTCGGCACCAGCTTGCCGGCATCGATGTAGGACTTGGCTTCTACACCAAGCGGGGTGCCCTCACCAATGTTGGCGCGGAAGAGGTCACCGGTGGAGATGTGCGGAACGCCGAGCTTCTCGCTGAGGAGGGCGGCTTGGGTGCCCTTGCCGGCACCGGGAGGGCCAAGGAGTACGTAACGCATTACTTAAGCAGTCCTTCGTAGTTGGATTGTAGAAGCTGGGACTCGATTTGCTTGACCGTAGTCAAGGCAACCGAGACCATAATGAGGATGGCGGTACCACCGAAGGCGGAGGTGCCGCTGGCACCTGCAGTGCCCACGCCGAGGTCCAAGAGGATATTCGGCAGAACAGCGATGAGCGCCAGGTAGATCGAACCGACGAACAGCAGGCGGTTCATCACGAAGCCTAGGTACTCGGCGGTCGGTCGGCCCGGGCGGATACCCGGGATGAATCCACCATACTTCTTCATGTTGTCGGCTTGTTCCGCAGGGTCGTACTGAACCGATACGTAGAAGTAGGAGAAGAAGATGGTGAGCACAAAGTAGAGGACGATGTACTGCCAGGAGCTCGGTGCTTGCAGGTGAGCAATGACGTTGCGCTGCCACCAGTTATCGGAGACACCCGGGGAGCCGGAGTTGACGATCTGGGTGATGAGCACCGGCATGTAGATCAGCGAGGAGGCGAAGATGACCGGGATAACGCCGGCCTGGTTGACCTTGAGCGGCAGGTAGGTGGAAGAGCCACCGTACTGGCGGCGGCCCACCATGCGCTTGGCGTACTGCACCGGGATACGGCGCTGACCCTGCTCGATGAAGGTAATGCCCGCGACGAGAACGATGAGGCCCGTGAGAACCATGGCGAAGACCAGACCACCATTGTTCTGGAAGATGTTGACGCCGTCGGTAGGAAGGCGGGTAGCAATACCGGCGAAAATCAGCAGCGACATGCCGTTGCCGATTCCCTTCTCCGTAATCAGCTCACCCATCCACATCACCAGGATTGCACCAGAAGTCATGGTGATAACGAGCACGACGAGGGTGAAGAAGTTGCGGTCCTCCGCCAAGACGCGCACGCCCTGGCCCAGGAGCTGCTCGCGGTCCGCCAAGGCCACGATGCCCGCGGACTGCAGCAGGGCCAGCGCAAGGGTGAGGTAACGCGTGTATTGCGTCATCTTCGCCTGACCGGACTGACCCTCCTTCTTCAACTGCTCGAAGTGCGGAATAACCACGGTGAGCAGCTGCACGATAATGGACGCCGTAATGTACGGCATGATGCCGATGGCGAAGATCGACAGCTGCAGCAGCGCACCACCGGAGAACAGGTTGATCACCGAGTACAGGTTTCCGGACTCCTCCGTAAGGTCACGAAGGCGACCGGCGATGGTGGCGTAATCAACGCCCGGCGACGGGATCTGCGCGCCAACGCGGTAGAGAATAATCATCACGAGCGTGAAGATGATTTTCTTCCGCAGGTCGGCATCTTTGAAAGCCTGCAAAATGGCGGACACTACTCAATCCTCCTGGCCTACCGCGCTTGCTGTGCGGTTCGAATTCGCCGCGCACGGGGGTGGATCTCATCTGTTCCCAAAAGTTAAGAACCTTCTTAAGGTCCTTCATAGGAACGCTTGGACAGTTTTGACCCCATTACCCTACCAGCCCCGCCCCCTTTCGCCACATTGGCCCCGCGAAAACCAGGCTTATCCTTCTCGGATTAGTTTCCCCCTTAGCGCCATCGACGCATGAGGCCTACCATGGACCGCGTTGCCCTAAGGCAATGTCCTTACAACATTTCTACGTCTTTTCGACCTCTCAAGCGGCGCCCCGGGGCGCCACAGAGTATGGCCGTCTTCTATCTGCCTAACCTTAATCCGAAAGTAGTATGTAGTTTTATGAGTAAGCGATTCTCCCCAATGACCGTGGCTGAGATCATCGATACCTTCGTTCCCAGCCCCAACCCCTTCCGCTGGGAAGCTTTCGACGGTTCCGCAACCGGCCCAGCCGACGCGCAGTTCACCGTCAGAATCAATAACCTGCAGGGCCTGGCCTACATCGCCACACACCCGG
This sequence comes from Corynebacterium minutissimum, assembly GCF_000988205.1. Classification (GTDB taxonomy): domain Bacteria; phylum Actinomycetota; class Actinomycetes; order Mycobacteriales; family Mycobacteriaceae; genus Corynebacterium; species Corynebacterium hiratae. Next base: position 159,033 of record NZ_LAYQ01000016.1, read on the forward strand.
GCGATGTAGGCTTCGCCCGCGCCTACGTCACCGACGGAATCACCGTCGAGGGGGAACACCCGGCGCACCCCTACGGCATCTTCGACGCGCTGCACGCAATGTATGACACGTTCTCCCGCCCAGACGCGAAAACCCTTGCTCGCGTCGCGCGTTCCTTGGCTTCGATGGGTGCTTTTCAAATCCAGCCGGTCCCGGATGTCGAGCGTGCCTCGTGGCTGCGCCGCAAGCTCCACGAGGGTCTATCCAAACACTCCAAGGAGCGCGACGCGGAAGTCATCTCCGATCACTATGACGTGGGCAACGACTTTTACGAGCTCTTCCTCGGCGACTCGATGACGTACACCTGCGCCTACTACCCCTCCCCTGACGCCACGCTCGACGAGGCCCAGGAAAACAAGTACCGCCTCATCTTCGACAAGCTGCGGCTCAAGGAAGGCGACCGCCACTTGGACGTCGGCTGCGGCTGGGGCGGCATGGTGCGCTACGCGGCCAAGCGCGGCGTGAAGTCCTTGGGAGTCACCCTCTCCAAGGAACAGGCAGAGTGGGGCCAGGCCAAGATCAAGGAGGAGGGCCTAGAAGATCTCGCGGAGATCCGCTTCCTGGATTACCGCGACGTCACCGAGGAAGGCTTCGACGCCATCTCCGCCATCGGGTTGCTCGAGCACATCGGAGTCAAGAACTACCCGGACTTCTTCAGCTTCCTCCACGGCAAGCTCAAGCCGGGCGGCCTCATGCTCAACCACTGCATCACCTACCCGGATAACCACAAGACGCCGAAGGGCGGGTTCATCGACCGCTACATCTTCCCCGATGGCGAGCTCTCCGGCTCCGGCACCATTACCAAGTGCATGCAGGATGCCGGTTTCGAAGTCGTCCACACGGAATCCCTCCGCTTCGACTACATGCGCACGCTGCATGATTGGTGCGAAAACCTCAAGGAGAACTGGGAGGAGGCCTGCTCGCTAGTGGGCCTTCCCACTGCCCGCCTGTGGGCCATCTACATGGCCGGCTCCGAGTGGGGCTTCGAGCACAACATCATCAACCTGTACCACTTCTTGGGCGTCAAACTGGGCGATGCTGGCTCCCGCGCCGGCGTGCCCGAGCGCCGCTGGTGGGAAGATTCGCGCTTCTAAATCTTGAAGGAGTTCTATGTTGATCGATCTCATCCGCAATCATCGCAGCGTCGACGCAATCGAAGTCCCGCCGGTGGGCTGGAAGGCGCATGAGGAGGGCGTCGACAAGCTCCTGCGTAGCTTCCACGCGGTGCCGAAGGATAAGCGCGTACGTTTGGCGAAGAAGACCTCGAACCTCTTCCGCGGGCGCAGCGAGCAGCAGGCGGGCCTCGATGTGTCCGGCCTGGGTGGGGTCATTGAGGTCGATCCGATTGTGCAGACCGCCGAGGTCCAGGGCATGTGCACCTACGAGGACCTTGTCGACGCCACCTTGCCGCACGGGCTCATGCCCTTCGTGGTGCCGCAGCTCAAGACCATTACGCTCGGCGGTGCGGTGACGGGCATGGGAGTCGAGTCCACGAGCTTCCGCGACGGCCTTCCCCACGAATCCGTCCTGGAGATGGATATCCTGACCGGCACCGGGGATATTGTGACGTGCTCGCGCGAGGAGAACGTCGATCTCTTCCGCCTCTTCCCCAACTCCTACGGCTCTCTAGGCTATGCGGTGCGCCTCAAGATTGAGCTGCGCGCGGTCAAGCCCTACGTGGAGCTGCGTCAGGTGCGCTTCAACGACTTCAACTCACTCACGCACGCGCTTGACGACGTCTCCCTCACCCGCACCTACGACGACGTCGAGGTCCACGGTCTCGATGGCGTGGTCTTCTCACCGGAGGAGTCATACCTCGTCATGACCCGTTTTACGGATGAGGAAGGGCCAACCTCGGATTACACGCGGGAGAAAATCTTTTATCGCAGCCTCCAGCACCAGAGCGGGATCCGCCGCGACCGCCTCACGGTGCGCGACTATATCTGGCGCTGGGATACGGATTGGTTCTGGTGCTCCCGCGCGTTCGGCGCGCAGAATCCGCGCGTGCGCGAGGTGTGGCCGCGACAGCTGCGCCGCAGTTCCTTCTACTGGAAGCTCGTGCGCTTAGACCGCAAGTACGAGCTGGAGTACAACTTCATCAAGAAGCCGAAGGGTCTGCCCCGCGGCGAGCGCGTGGTCCAGGACATCGAAGTCACACCGGACAATCTGCCGAAATTCTTGGATTGGTTCTTCCAAGCCTCCGACATCCAACCGGTGTGGCTCTGTCCGATTCGGCTGCGCGAGGGCGTCGAGGACCTCATCGGCACCGGCTCGCTTGCCGCTGATTCCCCGGCCCCGTGGCCGCTCTACCCCCTGCGCCCAGGACAGACCTGGATCAACGTCGGTTTTTGGTCCGGCGTGGAGGGCAATCACGTCGATCCCTCGGCCCCTGGCAATGGCGCCTTCAACCGCGTCATCGAGGCCAAGGTCAGCGAACTCGGCGGACATAAATCCCTGTACTCAGAGGCCTTCTACTCCCCTGAGCAGTTCGCGGAGCTCTATGGCGGCGACCTGCCAGAGCGCATCAAGGCCGTGACCGACCCTGATGATCGCTTCCCGGGCCTCTACGAGAAGACGGTCAACGACGCCTAACGGCCCCACCGCACGCTGTGCCTCAGCATCACCACGGCATACTGTGCCTCAGCATCACCGCCGCGCCTTATGCAACCAACTAGGCCCGCATAAATTTCTCACCATAAGGTTCCTCTCAAAAGGCATTAATACCTTTTGAGAGATGCCTTTTGCGGGCCTCCCGCAGCCAAAGCCCTGGTCATCGCATAACATCTGGACCATAAGGTTCCCCTCAAAAGGTACTAATGCCTTTTGCGGGGCTCGCTGGGTAAATCCCCAGGTCATCGCATAACACTGAAGCCATAAGGTGCCTTTCAAATGGTACTAATACCCTTTGTGTCCTAGGCCAGGACCAAAAACGCCAGAAGCCCTCCCGAAGGCCACCGAAAGGTGGCGCCCGGGAGGGCAGTGGCTCTCACAGAGCCTGTAAGAGAATTACTTGGTTGCGGTGGCGGTGCCGCCAGCAGCTCGATCTTCTCGACAGCAGACTTGGAGAACTTGTCAGCGGTGACGTTCAACTTAACGTTGATGTCGCCGTTGCCCAGAACCTTGACCGGCTGGTTCTTGCGAACCAGGCCAGCAGCGACGATGTCCGCAACGGTGACGTCGCCACCGTTAGCGAAAGCCTCTGCGAGGTCAGCAACGTTGACTACCTGGTACTCAACGTGGTTCGGGTTCTTGAAGCCCTTGAGCTTCGGCAGACGCATATGGATCGGCATCTGGCCACCCTCGAAAGCAGCGGAAACCTGCTTACGAGCACCGGTGCCCTTGGTACCGCGACCAGCGGTCTTACCCTTGGATGCCTCACCGCGGCCGACGCGGGTCTTGGGCTTATTGGAGCCTGCGGCCGGGCGCAGGTCGTGGAGCTTGATGATATCAGCCATAGTTTACTCCCCTGCCACTTCTTCGACGGTGACCAGGTGACGCACCTTGTGAACCATACCGCGGATGATCGGGGTGTCCTGCTTAACTACAGAGTGACCGATGCGCTTGAGACCAAGCGACTCCATGTTTGCGCGGTGGTTCGGCTTGGTGCCCACAAGGCCCTTTACCTGAGTAATCTTCAGAGCCATTGCTTATGCCTCCTGACCTGCGCGCTTGCGCAGCATCTGGGCCGGTGCGACGTCCTCGAGGGACTTGCCACGACGTGCGGCAACTTCCTCCGGACGAACCAGCTGCTTGAGGCCGTCCACGGTAGCGCGGACGACGTTGAGAGCGTTGTCGGAGCCCAGGGACTTCGACAGAATGTCCTGCACGCCAGCGCACTCAAGCACCGGACGAGCAGCACCGCCGGCGATGACACCGGTACCCGGAGCGGCCGGCTTCATCATGACGATGCCAGCTGCGTCGCGACCCTCAACCGGGTGGGTAATGGTGCCAGCAATCATCGGGACGCGGAAGAAGTTCTTGCGAGCCTCTTCTGCACCCTTCTGGATTGCGGCCGGGACTTCCTTGGCCTTGCCGTAGCCGACGCCCACCATGCCCTGGCCGTCGCCAACGACGACGAGAGCGGTGAAGGACATGTTGCGGCCACCCTTAACGGTCTTAGCGACGCGGTTGATGGTCACAACGCGCTCGATGTACTTATCGCGCTCGTTGTCCTGCTGGTTGCGGCGGTCGTTACGACGGCCGTTGTTGCGACCCTTGCGGTCGTTGTTGTTCTCGGCGGAGCGTCCGCCGTCACGCTGTTCACGGTCCGACATTAGGCGTTCCTTCCGTTGATGTTTCCGTATGCCTTAATCATTAGAACTGCAGACCACCTTCGCGAGCGGCGTCGGCCAGCGCAGCAACGCGGCCGTGGTACTTGTAGCCTGCACGGTCGAAGACGACCTGCTCGATGCCAGCAGCCTTGGCGCGCTCAGCGATGAGCTGGCCTACCTTGGCAGCCTTGGCCTTCTTATCGCCCTCGAGTGCACGCACGTCGGCTTCCATGGAGGAAGCTGCAGCCAGGGTGTGGCCGGCCAGGTCGTCGATGACCTGGACGTGCATGTGGCGGGAGGAGCGGTGAACAACCAGACGCGGTGCCTCAGGGGTGCCGCGGAGGGTCTTACGGATGCGGAAGTGGCGGCGCGCGCGTGCTTCACGACGACGCGAGGAAATGTCCTTGCCAACCGGGGTGCGCTTTGCGTTTTCAGTGTTAGCCATTGCTTACTTACCCGTCTTTCCGACCTTGCGGCGGACCTGCTCGCCGTCGTAGCGAATACCCTTGCCCTTGTAAGGATCGTCCTTACGCAGGCGGCGGATGTACGCGGCGACCTGTCCAACCAGTTGCTTGTCAATACCAGATACGGAGAGCTTGGTTGCGCCATCCACAGCGAAGGTGATGCCCTCCGGAGCCTCGATGAGGATCGGGTGGGAGTAGCCCAGAGAAAACTCCAGGTCCTTGCCCTTCTGCTGGACACGGTAACCGACACCGAAGATTTCCATCTTCTTGGTGTAGCCCTCGGTCACGCCAACAACGGCGTTGTTGACCAGGGAGCGGGATAGACCGTGCAGGGCGCGGTTCTTGCGGTCGTCATCCGGACGGGAGACCTTGATCTCGTCGTCCTCGACGGCTGCGGTGATCGGCTCCGGCAGCTCAACCTCGAGGGTGCCCTTGGAACCCTTAACGTTGACAACCTGGCCGTTGATGGTGATCTCGACGCCTTCGGGACGGCGATAGGTGCTAGACCGATACGAGACATGTGTCAATCCTCCCTTACCAGACGTAGGCGAGAACTTCTCCGCCTACACCCTTCTCCTGAGCCTGACGGTCGGTGAGCAGACCCTGAGACGTGGAAATGATGGCCACGCCCAGGCCGCCCAGAACCTGCGGCAGTTCGGTGGACTTTGCGTACACACGCAGACCCGGCTTAGACACGCGACGCAGACCCGAGAGGGAACGCTCACGGTTGTTGTACTTAAGCTCGAGGGTCAGCTCGTGGCCCTCGACGGAGTAGTCAGCGATGTAGCTTCCTGCTTCAAGATCTCAGCGATGTTGGCCTTGATCTTGGAGGTCGGCATCGACACGACGTCGTGGTGCGCATTAGATGCGTTGCGCACGCGCGACAGCATGTCGGCAATAGGATCAGTCATAGTCATATGAGTGACCTTTAACCTTTCTCGTTGCGGTTCCCGTACTGCTCACCAAAGCGTTTTCCGTGTGATTTCGGGCTACTCACGCTCCCCGCAGTCAATACTGCGAGGCGCTCGCCACCCTTTGATACAGACAACGGTCCGCTATCTACGGCGAGGGGCCTACAACAAAGTAGATGTGTTCAATTCTTCCGGCTTGGCACGTTTCCGCACCTCCTGCACGGTTTTCACGGCGCAGGAGTGGAAAAATGCAAGTCCGTCGGATTACTCTACCCGCTGACATGCAGTTTTCCAAAACGCGTTAGCATAGGAAGCCATGAGAGAAACACCTGATCCGATCCGCACCGCCCATCAGTGGCTGAAGGAGGCTGCCGAGCTGATCGGCGCCTCCCCCGAGGAGGCCACCGCTTTGGTCAAGGAACTTCTCGATCTGACCAAGGACGTTGCGCATACCCAGTCCCGGCCCGCCGCTCCCCTGACGGCTTACCTGGTGGGTTTGGCCTCCACGGACACCGCGGAAGCCCGCGCCCATATCGCCACCTTGAAGGAGGCGCTTAACCGATGAGCGGGCGCGTCAACGCCACTTTTGCCGTAACGAAGGTGCGCCTCAACGAAGACGGACAGGTCACACAGGTCGATACCCGCGGCGATACCGTCGCGGGCGAGGAGCCCCTGGAGATTCGCGTCGGCGGGCAGACGCTGACCACGACGATGCGTACGCCCGGTCACGACGTCGAGCTGGCGCACGGCTTCCTGCATTCCGAAGGCCACATTGAAAAGGTCAGTGATGTCCGGGAGGCCCGCTATTGCGCTGGCGCCTCAGTGGATGGGCGCAACCCTTATAACCTGCTGGATCTAGAGCTCGCTAACCCGCAGGCGCTCTCCCTCGCCGATCTGCGCCTGACCCCCACCACATCCGCCTGCGGCGTGTGCGGCACCTCCTCGATCGAAGCGCTCATGAAGCAGAGCCGTTTTGAGATTCCCCGGGTGCCGGTGGATCCGGGGGTCGTCGCCAAGCTGCCCGAGGCCCTCAAGCGGGAGCAGAAACAGTTCCGCAAGACCGGCGGCATCCACGCCGCTGGGGCCTTTACTCTCGACGGCGAACCCGTCGTGGTGCGCGAGGACGTCGGGCGGCACAACGCGGCCGATAAGGTTATTGGTCACTTGCTGATGGAAGATATGTTGCCAGCCAGCGACCTCATTCTGGTGATGAGCTCGCGGGCGAGCTTCGAGCTGGTTAACAAAGCCGCTATGGCCGGCTTCGGCATGCTCGTCGCGGTCTCGGCAGCGTCCTCCCTGGCCGTTGAGACCGCCCGGGAAACTGGCATGGCGCTCGTTGGCTTTGCCCGCGGGGACCGCTTCAACCTCTATTCGGGCGAGCTTAGTCGCGATAGGCTTCCGGGCCGGAGTTAAGCCAGGCGTACACGCCACCAATAAGGAAGCCACCACCAATGAGGTTTCCTACCCACACGATGGACCAGTTGGCCAGCACCGCGCCAAGGGTAAAGCCCTCCGGCAGCGGGCTGGCGCAGAAGAAGGTCAAGAGCATGAGGCAGAAGTTCGCAATGACGTGCTCGAGACCCAAACCCACGAAGCAGGCAATAATCGGCACGATGACGAAAAACTTGGAGACGATGTCTTTGGCAAAAACTGCTCCCACAATCGCCATATTGACCACGAAGTTAGCCAGGATGGCCTCCACCAGCAGTCCGCCGGGGCCCTTGATGAGCTTGCCCATCGCGAGGTTGGCAATGAGATGGTTCGGATCGATTCCGCCCAGCTTGGCGGACATTCCCATGGCCGCAGCGAACAAGGCGGCACCAACCAGGTTGAACAGCGTCGTCACCACGAGCAGCCACAGGCCCTTGCCCCAACCCACCTGCTTAGTCACGGCACCATAGACCATGTACATCATGTTGCCGGTAGCCAGCTCCGCGCCAAGAAGGACGATGGCAAAAAGGCCCAAGCCGAACAGGCAGGCAAAGACCAGCGAGCCCAGGCCTTCCACATGCTTCTCGACGCCCATCCCCATCACCGCAGCAAACGCCGTACCGATGGCGAGGTACACACCCGCCAGGGTGGAGCGCACAGCGAACCGGCCAAAGGACTCGTCGAGCAACGCAACCTTTTTCTTTACCGCGGCTGCCGAAGCATCATTCAGGGACATCATTCACCTCAGGGGAATCGTTAGTTCGCAGACGCCAGTAGTTTACTCCCCGCTTGTTCGAACCTCATAGGAAGCGATGACTCTGCCTTGCCCCTAGAACGCAATATCTCCGTCCTGACCCAAAAGGCATGCAAGCGCAAAAATCCCCGGCCTCCTTACGGAGTACCGGGGATGCTCTTCACCTATGTATTAGGCGGAAGAATTCGCTACGTTACTTGAACGGGAAGCCGAGCTCGCGCAGGAGCTTGCGGCCCTCCTCGTCGTTGGTAGCGGAGGTCACGACGGTGATGTCCATACCACGCGGGCGGTCCACCTTGTCGATGTCGATCTCGTAGAACATGGTCTGCTCGGTGAGACCGAAGGTGTAGTTGCCGTGGCCGTCGAACTGCTGGTCAGAGAGACCGCGGAAGTCGCGAATACGCGGCAGCGCGATGGTCAGCAGGCGGTCCAGGAACTCCCACATGCGGTCGCCGCGCAGGGTAACGCGTGCACCGATGGGCATGCCCTCACGGAGCTTGAAGTTAGCGATGGACTTCTTAGCGCGGCGCACCTGCGGCTTCTGGCCGGTGATAGCGGTAAGGTCCTCGAGAGCGCCGTTGATCATCTTGGAGTCGCGGGCAGCGTCGCCCACACCCATGTTGACAACGACCTTGGTGACGCCCGGAATCTGCATCACATTGTCGTACTTGAACTCTTCGTTCAGAGCCTTCTTGATTTCCTCGCGGTAGCGGGTCTTCAGACGCGGAGTGTAGTTCTCGCTCATGTTAGATGTCCTTCCCGTTGCTACGTGCGATGCGGACCTTCTTGCCGTTTTCGTCGAAACGGTAGCCCACGCGGGTCGGGTTGCCCTCGGAGTCAACGATCGCAACGTTGGACACGTGGATCGGAGCTTCCTGGGTAACGATTCCGCCGGACTCGGCGCCACGCTCGGTAGCGGAGTTAGCAACGTGCTTCTTAACGCGGTTGACGCCCTCAACGAGGACCTTGTCGCGCTTCGGGTATGCCTCGATGACCTTGCCCTTCGCGCCCTTGTCCGGGCCCGAAATAACGATCACCATATCGCCCTTATGAATCTTCATAAGACTAGATCACCTCCGGTGCGAGAGAAACGATCTTCATGAAGCGCTTGTCACGAAGTTCGCGAGCAACCGGGCCGAAGATGCGGGTACCGCGCGGCTCGTTGTCACCCTTGAGAATAACTGCGGCGTTTTCATCGAATGCGATGTAGGAGCCGTCCGGACGACGGGTCTCCTTCTTGGCACGGACGATGACGGCCTTGACGACATCGCCTTCCTTCACGTTGCCACCCGGGATGGCTTCCTTGACAGTGGCGACGACGATGTCACCAATGCCAGCGAAACGTCGAACGGAGCCGCCGAGAACGCGGATGACGAGGATCTCTCGTGCACCGGAGTTGTCGGCGACGCGCAGACGCGATTCTTGCTGAATCACTATGGGTCTCCTGACCTGGATTAACGTGCGTCAAGATTTCCGTCCTTGACACACCTGGTCTACTTGCTTACGTGGCACAGGCTGTGCGACGAACTCGCTGTTCACAGCGGTCGAAGGGTCTCGGTGCGGCGATTCGGAAACGCATCGCGCTGCACCGACCGGCCATATGCAACCCATACATTCAAGCATGCTCGCCGCTGTTTCCCCAAATCGCGCGCTGCACCACTTCCCCGACCTACGACACTTCTCATCCCCTCAAACCCAAATGTGCAGACCTCAAAGTGCAGAGGTGCTGCGTGGCGTCGTGAAGCGCACGCGCAGTGCTTGGCGACGACCAGCGTGTCTGCACTTCCAGGTCTGCACTTATGGAAGCGGCGGACGGGCCCCTAGGCCTTGTCCACTGAAGCACCCCTAGGCTTTGGAGGCTGATGCGGCAGTTGCAGCATCAGCCGGTTCCGGCTTCGGGTCCACCGTCAGAAGCGCATCGCCGAAGGAGATCTCCTCGCCTGCGGCATAGGCCGGGAGGACCGGACCCGTCTTCTTCGAGTTAGACACGACGACCGGCGTAGTCACCGGGTAGTCGGCGGCCTTGATGGCCTCGATATCGAATTCGCACAGCAGGTCACCAGCCTTCACCTCATCGCCCTTGGAGACGTGCGAGGTGAAGTGTTCGCCCTTCAGGTTCACGGTATCGAACCCGATATGCATGAGGATGTCCACGTTGTTGCCGTCGGCGTCCTTGCCGCGCACGGCATACGCGTGTTTGGAGGGGAAGGTGACGGTGACCTTGCCGTCGATCGGGGAGACCAGACGCCCCTCGGAGGGTTCGACGGCCGCGCCGGCGCCCAGCTTGCCCGCCGCGAACATCGGATCCGAGACCGACTCCAAAGCGATAGCAGTACCAGCCAGCGGGGAGGCCACGCGATAGGCGTTCGGGTCAGCGGTAGCGGCCGGAACCGCACCGCCTACGCCGGCACCGGCAGCAGCACCGGTCTCATCAGGATCGATGGAACCGTTCTTGGCAATCAGGTAACGGCCATAGGCAAAGGCCACGCCGAAGGACAGGATCAAAGAGGTAAAGGCGCAGATGAAGAACTGCGTGTAGTCCTCGGGGCGCATGGACACGAAGCCGATGAAGCCGGCGGCGCCGAGGGCGGTGGCTTTGACGTCGAAAAGCGCAATGAGCGTCGCAGCAATCGCGGACGCGCCCATACCGATGTAGAACGGCCAGCGCAGTCGCAGGTTCACACCGAAGATGGCGGGCTCGGTAATGCCGAAGAGTGCGGATACGCCCGAGGCACCAGACAGGCCCTTGAGCTTCTCAGAGCGGGTCAGGAAGTAGACCGCCAGGGCCACGCCACCCTGGGCAATGTTGGCCACGGAAGCCACCGCAAAGATGAAGGAGCCGCCCTCGTTCCACAGCATGGTCTCGATCGGCGGGAAGGACTGGTGCAGACCCGTGATGACAATCGGCGAGTAGAACAGACCAAAGATGAAGCCGCCCACCGGGCCGGCGAACGTGTAGAGGTCATTCAGGCCAGCACCGAGCATGTCGCCAGCGGTGCGCAGCACCGGACCCACCGCAATAAAGGTGATGAAGCCCGTCACCAGCAACGTCAGCAGCGGGGTAAGCAGGAAGTCCACCGTGCCCTTGAGGTGCTTGTGCAGGAACTTCTCAATCGTGGCAAGAATCCAGGCGATGACCAGAATGGGCAGGATGGAACCTTGGTAGCCGGCTTGGGCCACGTCGAGGCCGAAGATGTTCCAATAGGGCATCTCCCCTGCTTCGATGGTCGCGGCTACCTGGTAACCGTTGACCAAGTCCGGCATCACCATCGCCATAGCCATGCCGGCGCCGAGGAACTCGTTGCCGCCAAAACGCTTGGTGGCGGTAAAGCCCACCAAAATAGGCAAGAACGCAAACGGCGCGGAGGCCAAGAGGTTGATAAGCCCGGCAACATCGGCCATAGCCGGGAACATCTCAATAACGGACTGCTCACCGAAGAGGCCGTTGACGGTGAGCACGTTATTGAGCGCCATGAGCAGACCGCCACCGACCAGAATCGGGATGAGCGGCACGAAGATATCCGCGAGGACCTTCACCGCGCGGGAGAACCAGTTGCCGGAATCGGCGGCAATGTCCTTGAGCTTGTCCGTGGAGACCGCGATGTCCTGGGTGGTTATCTTGTTGAGCTGGTCGAAGACGATGTTGACATCGCCCGGGCCAACGATGACCTGGAACATGCCGCCGGCCTCAAAGATGCCCTTGAGGTCCGGATCGTTTTCCAGCGCAGCCTTGTCGACCTTCTTGCTGTCTTTGAGTACCATGCGCAGGCGGGTGGCGCAGTGCGCGAGCGCCACGATGTTGTCTTCGCCGCCGATGGCTTTCAGGATTCGCTCCGCGACTTGTGAGTGTTCCATGCCGCCGTGCCTCCTAGAAGAGTGAGATGAGTTAAATAGCGTCACCTCTTATTAGACACGTTACTCAACATAATGCCAAGCATTCGGGCACAAATATAGGAAGATTCACACCCTATCGGGCTTCCCAGCCGAGCCAGCGAGCGCCGCTGGCGCCAAGAACAGTCGACGCCCCCGCAATCCGCCCATCGCCCGCAAAGACCTCCACCGCGCAGCCATCCGCGATGAGTTCCAGGGAACCAGCCGGACACGGCACGACGCGCTCATCACCGCCGCAAGCCAAGCGGAGTTCTCCCCCGCCGTAGGTGACGCGGAAGGCTTCGGCCCCGGAGTCGTCGACAAGCGCGTACGTGCCTTCGCCTGCCTGAAGCATTGCAACCGAGTCGTTCTCCGGCAGCTCCCAGACTGGAGCTTGGCGCAGCCATCCATCCTCCAACCACACGCGCCGCGGCAGAGTGAGCGTGTGGACCCACCCTTCTTCCACGGTCGGGGTGTCATCCTGCGCCGGCAACCCCATCCACCCCAGCATGATGGCCTCGCCGTCCTTCTCCACCAGCTGTGGTGCATAGAGCTGGTGGCCATAGTCCAGCTCACTAAAACCACGCTCCACGTGGAAAACCGTGCCATCGAGTCGACCCACGAGGTAGCCGCACTGGTCGGAGGAGGCGTAGTGGGTGGAGCCGTCGGCAAGCACCGGCTCGAGACCTTGCGGGCAGATGACCAGGACGTCCTTGTCCTCGCCCGTAGCGCGGTCACGCAGCGTCACAAGGTTGGGGCATTCCCACATGTAGCCGCCCGGCACGAGGTCAGGGCTGAGACCAGACTCAGCGCCAGAGGTGTCGAAGGTGATAGCCCCCTGGAAGGACCAGTGCGCCAAGTCCGTGGAGCGGTAGAGCACCACGTGCCCCGTTTCATCCTCCGCTTGCGCGCCGAGCACCATGCGCCAGCCCGCATCATCACGGGTGATCTGGGGATCCCGGTAGTGCCCCGTGAACCCCTCCGCGGCCCCATTGATGAGCGGGTTCGCCGGGTCATGTTCGTAGAAACCACCTGCCGGGCCGGAGGGGTCCACCACGCGCACGCGGTTCTGCGAGGGAATCCGTACGCCATCGCGCTTGAGGTTGCCGGTATAGAACAGCCAGACGTCCTCGCCGTCGACCACTGCGCCGCCCGAGTAGCAGCCGTGGGCGTCATGCTCACGGATGGGAAACAGCGCGTCCGGGTAGTGCCGCCACGGTTGCGCGGCGCTCAGCGATGCTACTGCGTGCCCCCACCCCGTTTGTTTCTTAGCGTGTGGGAAGCACGGGTCGTGCTGGTAGTAGACGTGCAGAGTATCGCCATCAACAAAGATTCCGTTCGGGTCATTCAAGCGGCCGGAGGGCGGGGAGAGATGAAAAAGCGGACGGTAGTTCATGCCCTCGATAGTATGGGCTCTATGGACATTATGGTGTGTGGCGAAGGCCTCGTTGATCTTGTTCCGCGTGGCCGCGGGCAGCTGGCTGACCTCCAACCGGCGCTGGGTGGCGGCCCCTTCAACGTGGCGGTGGCAGCCGGGCGATTGGGCGCTGACGTGGGCTTTCAGTCCCGTCTATCGAAGGATGCATTCGGCTGTGCGCTGGTGGAGCGTCTCACCGAGGAGGGCGTGGACACCTCCCTTGTGCAGCGCGGCGAGGAACCCACCACGCTGGCGGTGTGCAACATCGCCGACGACGGCTCGGCAACCTATTCCTTTTACACGGAGGGTACTGCCGACCGCCTGGTAGAGCCCGCGCTTGCCGACGTCCCCTGGGCCTGCTTCGGCACCGTCTCCCTAGCGCTGGAGCCGGGCGCCTCGCGTTATGCCGCGCTTCTCCAGGACTTGGCTGCGCGCGGGACGAAGGTGGCGCTGGACCCGAACATCCGGCCCTTCTTCGCCACTGCGGAGCACCGCGAGTTCCTGCTGAGTCTGCTTCCTCACGTCACGCTGCTGAAGCTCAGTGAAGAAGAGGTTGATTTCCTTGGGGCTGGGGCACTGGAGCAGGTACCGGTGGTGGTCACCACGCGCGGGGCGGACGGGCTGAGCGTGCGCACGGCGTCGGTGTCGTTGGAGGTCCCGCCGGTGAACGTCGAGGTGGCGGACACCATCGGCGCGGGCGACACGGTTATGGCTGCACTCCTGACTCTTCTGGCGGAACGAGACGGGAATGCAGCCGAGCTCAGCGCCGAAGACTGGCGCGAGATCCTGCAGTTTGCGGCGGCTGCCGCGGCCATCACAGTCTCACGCACCGGCGCCCAGCCGCCCACACGCACCGAAGTAGAGGCACGGCTATGAACTATCCCCTGCGCACAGCCGTCTTAAACGCGGTCCTCCTCGTTCTCGTCGCGATATGTTTCCTCCTGCCGGTATTCTTCGGCACCTCGGCCCTGCTCCCGGTGCCCGTCGCGGCCTGGACATCGATCATCCTTGCCGTGCTAGCGCTTATCGACGCCTCCTACCACGCCTTCTCCCCCGCCCAACGCCCCACCCGTGGCCTCCGCGCGCTCACCGCCCTCGGGGCGGGCACGCTCATCGCAGGCTGGTTGGTCTGGGTTCAGATCTTTAACACCATCGACGTGACCAGCACTACGCCCTACCGCATCGGCACGTTCCTTCTCGCGGTCGGCACGGTGCTCAATGCGTTTTGCCTTGCCATTGCGCTCACATACCGCGGCACGCGCTAGAGGAGCTGGTCTCGTAGAAGAGCGCCGTGCAGGATCAAAAATAGCCCCCACGGTTATCGTGGGGGCTATTCACGTAGAAGAGGGCTAGATATTACTTAGCCTTCTCCACGATCTCGACGAGACGGAAGTGCTTGTCCTTGGACAGCGGGCGAGTCTCGGCGATGAGAACGCGGTCGCCGATGCCGGCGGTCTCGTTCTCGTCGTGCGCCTTAACCTTCTTGTTAGTGCGCATGATCTTGCCGTAGAGGGCGTGCTGCTTGCGGTCCTCGAGCTCGACAACGATGGTCTTATTCATCTTGTCGGAGACAACGATGCCGGTGCGGGTCTTGCGAGCGCCCTTTTCCTTCTTAGTGTTCACGTTTGCCTCACTCATGATTAAGCCTCAGCTCCCGGAGCAACGGACAGGCCCAGCTCGCGCTCGCGCAGAACGGTGTAGATGCGGGCAATGTCGCGCTTAACCGTGCCGATGCGGCGGTTGTTGGTCAGCTGGCCGGTGGCCTTCTGGAAACGAAGGTTGAAGAGCTCTTCCTTCGCGTCCTTCAGGCGGTTCTCCAGCTCAGCGTTGTCGAGCTCGCGGAACTCGTGGGCGGGGGTACCGTTAGCCATTAGAACTGGTCCTCCTTCTTGATGATGCGGACCTTGCACGGAAGCTTCTGACCAGCGCGGCGCAGGGCCTCGATGGCGGTAGCCTCGTTCGGGTAGGTCATCTCGAAGAGGATGCGGCCCGGCTTAACGTTGGCAACCCACTTCTCGACGGGACCCTTACCGGAACCCATACGCACGCCGAGCGGCTTCTGGGTCAACGGACGGTCCGGGAAGATGTTGATCCACACCTTGCCACCACGCTTGACGTGGCGGTTGATGGCAATACGTGCGGCCTCAATCTGGCGGTTGGTGATGTACGCCGGCTCGAGAGCCTGGATGGCGTAGTCACCGAAGTTGATGCGGTTACCGCCCTTGGACACACCCGAGCGGGTCGGGCGGTGCTGACGACGGTACTTGACGCGCTTAGGAATCAGCATGGATTAGCCCTCCTGCTTCTGCTGTGCGCGCTGGCGACGCTGGCCACCACGACGCGGACGACCGTTGCGGTCACCGCGGCCACGGCCCTGCGCCGGAGCGTTCAGTTCGGACTCGCGGACGCCACCGACGACGTCACCCTTGTAGATCCACACCTTGATGCCAATGCGGCCGAAGGTGGTGTGGGCCTCTGCGGTGCCGTAGTCGATCTCGGCGCGAAGGGTGTGCAGCGGAACGCGACCCTCGTGGTAGCGCTCGGTGCGGGACATCTCAGCGCCGCCCAGACGACCAGCCAGGAGGATCTTAATACCCTTAACCTGCGGCTGGCGCATAGCGGACTGGATGGCCTTGCGCATTGCGCGGCGGAAGCAACGCGGTTAACCAGCTGCTCAGCGATGGACTGTGCAACCAGGTTTGCGTTGGCGTCGACCTGCTTGACCTCGAGGATGTTGAGGGCGACCATCTTGCCAGTGAGCTTCTCCAGCTCACGGCGGATGCGGTCAGCCTCAGCACCGCGGCGGCCAATCACGATGCCCGGGCGGGCGGTGTGAATGTCCACGCGGACGCGGTCGCGGGTGCGCTCGATGACGACGTCGGCGATGCCGGCGCGGTCGAGGCCCTTCTCCAGGTACTCGCGGATCTTGATGTCTTCGGCTACGTAATTTGCGTAGTCCTTATCGGCGTACCAGTGGGTCTTCCAGTCGGAAGTGATGCCCAAACGTAGGCCGTGAGGATGGATCTTCTGGCCCATTACTTGGCCCCTTCCTTCTGGCTCTCGACAACCACGGTGATGTGGCTGGTGCGCTTACGAATCATGAATGCGCGGCCCTGTGCGCGCGGCTGGAAACGACGCATGGTCGGACCCTCGTTGGCGTATGCCTCGGAGATGACCAGGGTGCGCGGATCCAGACCGAAGTTGTTCTCAGCGTTGGCAGCTGCGGATGCAACAACCTTGGCAACCGGCTCAGCGGCGCCCTGCGGAGCGTACTTCAGGATTGCAAGTGCCTCGGCTACGGACTTACCGCGGACCAGGTCGATGACGCGGCGTGCCTTCATCGGGGTAACGCGGACGTAGCGAGCCGTTGCGGATGCGGAGGTGATGGTGTCACTCATCGCTTATCGACGTCCCTTCTTGTCGTCCTTAACGTGACCCTTAAAGGTCTTGGTGGGTGCGAACTCACCGAGCTTGTGACCAACCATGGAGTCCTCGACGAACACCGGGACATGCTTACGACCGTCGTGGACGGCGAAGGTGTGACCGATGAAGTCGGGCAGGATGGTGGAGCGGCGAGACCAGGTCTTGATGACCTGCTTGGTGCCGGCCTCGTTCTGAGCATCAACCTTGTTGAGGAGGTGCTCATCGACGAACGGGCCCTTCTTAAGGCTGCGTGGCATTGTTTACCTCCTCTTAGCGCTTCTTGTTCGGGCGACGACGGCGCACGATCATGTTGTTCGAGTAACGGTTCGGGTTGCGGGTGCGGCCCTCCTTGTGGCCCCACGGCGACACCGGGTGGCGACCACCCGAGGTCTTACCCTCACCACCACCGTGCGGGTGGTCGACCGGGTTCATAACGACACCGCGGACGGTCGGGCGGACGCCCTTCCAACGCATACGGCCGGCCTTGCCCCAACGGATGTTCATCTGGTCAGCGTTGCCAACCTCACCGACGGTGGCGCGGCAACGGATGTCGACGCGACGAATCTCGGAGGACGGCATACGCAGGATGGCGTACTTGCCTTCCTTACCCAGCAGCTGGATGGAGGCACCAGCGGAGCGAGCCAGCTTAGCGCCAGCGCCCGGCTTGAGCTCCACAGCGTGGATGGTGGTACCGGTCGGGATGTTGCGCAGCGGCAGGTTGTTGCCAACCTTGATATCTGCGTTCGGACCAGCCTCAACGATGGTGCCCTGCTTCAGGCCCTTCGGGGCGATGATGTAGCGCTTCTCGCCGTCTGCGTAGTGCAGGAGGGCGATGTTAGCGGTACGGTTCGGGTCGTACTCGATGTGAGCGACCTTTGCAGGGATGCCGTCCTTGTCGGTACGGCGGAAGTCGATGAGACGGTAACGGCGCTTGTGGCCACCGCCGATGTGGCGGGTGGTGATGCGGCCGTAGTTGTTACGACCACCAGTCTTGCTCAGCGGGCGCAGCAGGGACTTCTCCGGGGTCGAGCGAGTGATTTCCTCGAACTCAGACACGGAGGATGCGCGGCGACCCGGAGTTGTCGGCTTGTACTTACGAATAGCCATAATTCTTCCTTTTCCTTTCGGCTCTTCGGTGGGGCTTAAGCGCCTGCGCCGAAGACGTCGATGGAGTCGCTGCCTTCACGGAGCGTCACGTAGGCGCGCTTGGTGGACTTACGCTGACCGAAGCCGGTGCGGGTGCGCTTACGCTTGCCTGCACGGTTCACGGTGTTCACGGAAGCAACCTTCACGCCGAAGATCTGCTCGACGGCATCTTTAATCTGGGTCTTGTTGGAGTCCGTGGAGACGTAGAACGTGTAGACGTTCTGCTCCATCAGGCCGTAGGACTTCTCGGACACAACCGGTGCGATGATGACGTCGCGCGGGTTAGCGAGCTTAGCCATTACTTCTCCTCCTTAGCTTCCTCGGCGGCGCCGGTAGCGCGCTCGACGAAGGTGTGCAGAGCCTCAACGGAGAACACAACGTCGTCCGAGTAGAGGACGTCGTAGGTGTTCAGCTGGCCGGCATCCAGGATCTGGACGTTCGGCAGGTTGTTGGCGCTGCGGCGAGCATTGATGTCCTCGCGGCCGATGACCAGAAGAACATTCTTGCGGTCGGTGAGGCGCTCGATGAAAGCCTTGGCCTGCTTGGTGGACGGGGTCTGGCCCGGGACGAGCTCCTCGATGACGTGGATGCGCTCGTTGCGTGCACGGTCAGACAGTGCGCCGTAGAGAGCAGCCTTGATCATGCGCTTCGGGGTGCGCTGGGAGTAGTCGCGCGGAACCGGGCCATGCACGGTGCCACCGCCGGTGTAGTGCGGCGCACGGATGGAGCCCTGGCGGGCGCGGCCGGTGCCCTTCTGGCGGAACGGCTTGCGACCACCACCGCGGACCTCGCCGCGAGTCTTGGTCTTGTGGGTACCCTGACGAGCGGCAGCGAGCTGTGCGTTGACAACCTGGTGCATCAGAGCAATGGATGCCTCGGTGTCAAAGAGCTCGGCCGGCAACTCAACGGTGCCGTTGGTCTTACCGTCAGCGGTCTGGACGTCTAGCTTGAGGTTGCTCATGCGTGTGCACCGCCCTTCACTGCGGTCTTAACGGTGACGAGGCCACCGCGCGCACCCGGGATAGCACCCTTGATGAGCAGCAGGTTGGACTCGGCATCAATCTTCTGAATCTTCAGGTTCTGGGTGGTCACGCGGTCCTGGCCCATGCGGCCAGCCATGCGCTTACCCTTGAAGACGCGGCCCGGGAACGAAGCGCCACCAATGCCACCAACGCGGCGGTGGGCAGCCTGGTTACCGTGGGCAGCGCCCTGGCCTGCGAAGCCGTGGCGCTTCATGGCGCCAGCGTAGCCGTGACCCTTGGTGGTACCGGTGACGTCAACGAAGGTAACGCCCTCGAAGATGTCCACCTTGACCTCCTGGCCGACCTCGTATGCGGAGGTATCGTCCATGCGGATCTCAGCGACGTAACGGCGCGGGGTCACGCCAGCCTTCTTGAAGTGACCGGTTGCAGGCTTGTTGACCTTGCGCGGGTCCTTCTCGCCGAAGGCAATCTGGATGGCGTTGTAGCCATCGGTTTCTACAGTACGGATCTGGGTAACCACGCACGGGCCAGCCTCGACGACAGTCACCGGCACAACGCGGTTCTCCTCGTCGAAGACCTGGGTCATGCCGAGCTTGGTGCCCAGAATTCCCTTGATCTCGTTTTCACTCATTGTTTGTTCTCCACCAAATACGTTGTGTCGATCGCTTACTGGATATTCACGTCGACGCTTGCCGGAAGGTCGATGCGCATAAGGGCGTCAACGGTCTTCGGGGTCGGGTCGAGAATGTCGATGAGGCGCTTGTGAGTGCGCATCTCGAAGTGCTCGCGAGAGTCCTTGTACTTGTGCGGAGAACGAATAACGGCGTATACGTTCTTCTCGGTTGGGAGCGGCACCGGGCCGACAACACGAGCACCCGTACGGGTAACGGTC
The DNA here is from genome assembly GCF_000988205.1 of Corynebacterium minutissimum. Classification (GTDB taxonomy): domain Bacteria; phylum Actinomycetota; class Actinomycetes; order Mycobacteriales; family Mycobacteriaceae; genus Corynebacterium; species Corynebacterium hiratae. The sequence continues at coordinate 178,634 of NZ_LAYQ01000016.1, forward strand.
TCGACGATCTTCTTAGCAGAAGCGTCGATGGCCTCGTGGTCGTAGGCCTTCAGCCGAATGCGGATTTTTTGTCCCGCCACGCTTATCCTCTTCCTCGCTTCCCCACTTTCACATTCCCGGCCTATCCGGGGCGTGAAGCGGTGGGAAATTGCTTCTCGATTTCTCTATAACGTTGTCCGGGCTGGAAGCCATGGCTCAACGCCAGTTGTCTGACTGTCATGACGACCACGAGAGTGACTTAAGGCAAAAGCCCAGAGTGCAGTGCTCGTGACGGGGTACAAGACCCGTAGTCAAAGTAAATAGGAAGAAGACTGGGGCGTTAGATCTCAATGATCCGCAACCAAAGTCTTATTCATATACTGCCGCTGTTTATTTGCCATGCCCCTTCTCCGGTCCATCTTCTCGGGATTGTCTCTGCTCAAGCGCGGACCTAGCCCGATCGGATGACCTTCGCGTGTAGTTCCAGAAGAACTCCACAACAAAGGTGTCATGTTCGCCTTACCAGCAACGACGCCCTACAGGCTGAAGCCTGCGGCTACGCCGCTGTGTTAAAGCAACCCCTGTATTTAAGCACGTAACCTCGCGTTTTCCAAACTCCTGCAGAAACAGTGGGTAACATCACGTTTTGGCCAAGGATTGACTTTCCGCCGCCCCGCGTTCCGCGTTCGCGGTTAAGCTCGTGACGTAGATACAGACCTTAATCAACTACACAGTGAGAGGGATCCATCATGGCTGAGAACACCACCCCCAAGGACGTCGCCGAGCAGACCGCACCGGCTAACGACGCCACCCCGGCCCCTGCCCCGGAGCGCAACAAGAACCTGGAGACCGATTTCGGCACCACCCGCATCGATGATGTCGTTGTGTCCAAGATCGCCGGCATCGCCGCCCGCGAGGTTTCCGGCGTCGCCGCCCTCGGCGGCGGTGGCGCCCGCATGATGGGTTCCATCCGCGAATCCTTCGGTGCTTCCGAGGACGTACGCCAGGGTGTTTCCGTCGAGGTGAACAACGGCACCGCCTCCATTGATATCGCCATCATCGCCGAGTATGGCGTGGCCATCCACGAGCTCGCCGAGGCTATCCGCCGCAACATCATGAACGCGGTCGAGCGCATGACCGGCCTGTCCGTGGACCGTGTCGATGTCGTCGTCCACGACGTCAAGCTGCCGCGCGAAGAAGACGAGTCTGCCGAAACGGCCCCGGCAGTTACCCAGGGCCAGGCATAACGTGACCTCTGCCGAGCTCACCCTCCCCATTGCCACGTCCATAGCGGAGGCGGTGACGGATCTGAGGGGCGTCGCCAAGCTTTCGCCCGGCCGGTTCGGGGAGGTCGCGCTGCTCTTCCCCGGTGAGCGCGTGCACGGCATCCGCCGCCCCAGCCCACAGGATGACACGCACCTGGAGCTGCACATCGTCGTTGATGTCAGCGCTGGCGTTCCCCTCGCCGAGCTTGGCGACGCCACCCGCACCACCGTCCGCGTCACCTGGCCCGCGGTGCGCCGCGTGGACGTTGTCTTCGACGACGCGGTCTAAAAGGAACCGACCCACAGAACTAAAGGAAAACCATGAAGAATTACACCTCCCTCGGCGTGATCGCCGGCTTGGTTCTGGCCTTTTTCATCTACCTCGGCGTGTGGTACGTCGCGCTCGCGGTGCTGCTCGCCGCAGTCGGTGGCGTGATTGGCGCGCATTTCGACGGCCGCATCGACCTCACTGCGGTATGGAAGGGCGTGGTCGGCCAGGATAGAGGCCGAGGCTAGTGAGCACCGCCAAACACGGCCGCACCCGCTTTTCTCTGCGCGCGATGGAGAAGGTGATTAGCTCCGCCATCGCGAGTGTGCCGGGAACCGCGGCTGTCGACGCCAAACTAGCCGGCCTGGCCGGCCGCGCCTTTCCGCACGTGATGGCGCAGATGGATCCGGATACGCAGATGGTGGCTGTCGACGTCGATATCGCCGTCTACTGGCCCTCCCCCGTCACCGACGTTGCGGCGGCCGTTCGCACCGCGATACGAGAGGCCGTGCGTGATTTCACCGGTTTCCGGACCACCCGCGTCAACGTCACCGTGGGTGGCGCCGTGGCAGGCGAACGCACGACCGCCTTGGCGGTCGAGACACGGGCGCCGCTGCCGGCGCAGATCCCGGCGATTGTTCCGGAGCGCACCCTCAAGCCCATCACCACCGCGCACGGCGCGCCCGTGCGCCACATCGAGGTCCCACGCGAGGCTACGGTACGTGCCGTGGCGGCACCGGAGGGACCGCGGGTGCGGGGTGTTGCCGCGCCATCCGAGGTTGCGGTTCGCACGGAAGGTTTCGGCCCTTCAGAGCAGCGCTACGACGAGCTGCGGCCAATCGTTACGGCAGCGCCGCGGCCGCTGCGCGTTATTGCTGACCCCGCGCCCGTCAACGTTCGTTCGGTGGCGTCGCCCCAGGAATTCGCGTTGCGCCGCATCACTACTCCCCGCCCGGTCCAGCCGCGGCACGTGGACGTTCCACAGGCACCAGCGCTGCGCTCCCCGCACGCCGAGCCGCTCCAGCTGCGCCCGATTGAGATTCGGCCCTCGGCCCAGTTCACACGCCGGGTAGACGTCCCGCGCCCGGCGCCGCTGCGCGCCATCACGATCAACGATAGGAGGCCATTATGAGTGAGAGCTCCCTGCCCGTTGGCTTTGGTCAACGCCCGAAGGCCTCCCCGCCGGCGCGCGGCTGGACCATCATCCTGGGCGTCGTCCTGCTCGTCGCCGCCGTGGTCGTGGGGCGTGAGGCCTGGGTCGTGGGTGCCGATGAGGGCGCTGCGTCGTGGTTGCAGCCGTTCATCGATGTGATGTCCTCCCCGGAGATCCACGGGTGGATGCTGGTGGCCGGCGGTGCGGCCATCCTCATCGGACTGATTTTGTTGTGGGCGGCGTGTGCGCCGCGGAAGACGACGCACGTGCGGATTGGCTCCGAGGATGCGTCGATGTGGTTGCGCGCGGTGGACATTGCGCGGGTGGCGTCGGCAACGGCGCGTCGGGTGCCAGGAACTACGGCAGCGCGCAGTAGGGCGCGGATCTCTAAGGACCAAGCGCGCATTACGGTGACTGCGACGGGCGATGCCGACGACGCGCAGCTTAAAGAGCGCGTGACTGAGGCGGTGACCGCAGCACTCGCGGCTATTACCCCGACTCCGGACATCACCGTGGTGCTTGAGGATGAACAGGAGGAGATCGCTAATGTCTAAGGCGCTTGCCGGCGTGGACCGTACGATCCTTGCCATTGTGGGAGTCCTTCTCATTGCTCTGGGCGCGTGGCCGATTCTCATTCACTTCGACGTGTCTTTTGCCACCTACCTGGCAACGTGGGTTGACCACGACACATGGGCGGGCTTACCGGAGCAGGGCTGGTGGCCCTATGCGCTGGGCTTGGCGACGATTGTCTGCGCCCTAGCCGGTCTGTGGCTTGTGATCAGCAACCTGCGGCACCATCGGTTTAGCGCGGTCTCTTCGGAACAATCGAATGAGGAGGGAGCGATTAAAACTGAGATGTCCGCTATTGCAGGCGCGGTGGCGGATACCCTCGCTGAGGTTGAGGGCGTGGAGAAGGTCTCGCGGCTCGTCGCCTACGACCGCTCGCGGCCGACTCTGCAGTACGAGGTCCTGGCAGATCCCGATACCCCGTTGCTGCGAATCAAGGACGCCATCGAAGTCAACGACCGAGACTTCCGTGCCGCGTTCCCTGACGTGGATGTGGATACGCGATACAAGGTCCACTTCACGAAGGTGCGCAACGCGGTCCTCTAGATACCACCTACCCTGCTCACAAAACTACTCGCGAGCAGGGTTTTTCTTCTTCCGGTTGCGGGGTTGCGGGTGCTGTTTTAGTCTCTGTGCCCATGGGGGATATCGAAACCTACCTCCGCCTTCGCAACTTGGGGATTGCGCTGGTGGAAAACATACCCAGCTCACCCGACGAGCTCCGCGCGCTAGGCGCCGACCCAGCCGACGCCACCGAACTTGCCGGCCTTAACCAGGTCTACTTCGGCCCCACCCGCTACACCGGTAAGCAAAAGAAAGCACGTGCAGCCGCCCTTGCCCAACGCCACAGCCTGGGTACCCTCACACTGATTGAGTCCTACGTTTCAAAAGTAAAGAAAACCCTCGATGCGTGGAACCTCCGAGCCAAACTCGCCGCCACACCCGCACACCACATCCCCACCGTTGCCACAGCACGGCTTAAAGAACTCAAGCGTAAAAGAACCGCCAAACCAGGCGTGCGCATCACCTACCGAGAGCAAGGGCCTAACACGCTCTCCAATACTGACGATGCCACCACCATTGCCAACATGCGCGCAGTCCTAGAATCCACCAACAACACCGACCTTCTACAAGCCGCCAACGACGTCTTCTTCAACCAAACCACCGGCACTAAGCCAGCGGTGCGCACCCAAGTCATCGTCACCTTGAACGAGTTGGACCAGATCATCAATGGTGACGGCGACGAGATCGAGCTCAACTTGACCAACGGTGCGCGCATGACAGGCGCTGAGTTTCTCACCCATAAGTTTGCCGAAATCGGCTACGCCACCATCGTCCACCCCATCGAAGGCCCCATCAACACCTGGCGGCTCGAGCGCGGAGCAAACTTCAACCAACGCCTTACCCTCCACGCCGAATTCCACACCTGCTCCAGACCAGGCTGTAATAAGCCAGCTGATTACTGCCAAATCCATCATTTGGTGCCCTGGCAGGCTGGTGGCTTTACCAACATCAAGAACTTGACGTTCTTGTGTGCTTATCACAACGGTATTAACGACGATGACCCACAAAGGCCTACCGGGCGCGGCTACATGTACCGCCTCAACACCGGCGTTAGCTTCATCCCACCGTGGGGTACCCCAATCACCGCGATGCCGGAATACCAGGAAGCAGTCGCCAGACTCACCGCCGAAAAAGCAGCCACAGCGCCAGCCCAGCCACCGGACCCACCACCCGACAGCAGCTAACACTCAGCCACCAAACACAAACGAGTAAAAGCGCCGGTAACCTGCAACAAAGGCGCTCCCGATAGAAGAACCCGTCAGACAAAACATGCTGACGGGCATATCGGCGATCCCAAGTTGCGCTTCACTCGACGCCGGATACAACAGGGGCAGCCACGGCAGGATCCTTAAGCCCTTAAAGAACGAGACCCAGCAACCACAGCCAGGGTGACAGGGAACTTGGCGAACCCACGCAACGATTCAGGCGTTAACCTCACAGTTCAGTGGGCACATCGGCGATCTAAAACGCGGAACAGCGTGCTAGCAGCTATCTGCTCGAGAAGTGCAGAAGACCTGGCGGGTTACGAGCGTCGCGAGGATTTCGGCGGGCTGAACAGGGCCTCGCTAATAAGGCGAGGCGGACTCGTTCCAAGGCGCGGATTCAGCGAGAATGACCTCCTGGATACGCCCAAAGGTGTGCAGCGTGCCCCGGGAAAGGTGGACGCGAAGCGGTTCCCCGACTTCCCCGGCCTCGATAGTGTGCCATGAGAAGTCGGTACGGATAAGCGCCCGGTTCTTGCGCTCCACGATGTGGAGGCCATGGTCAAGGATGATGGTTTCGGAATCGGTACGGATGAACCACACTCGGTCCCCCACGCTGCGCCGCTTAAGACCGGTCAGGTTGCGATGGTCTTCTCGCAACCGCGTAACGGATTCAACGACACCAAACCGATGCTCGAAGCCTTCGGCATCGGCAATCACGAGCGGTCGTCCTGGCCCAACGGGCCGGAGGGCTGACACCGTCCACGCCACCGGCTGGCCACGCTGGCCCTCCTTGGATACCGGCCTTACCACCGCCACGGACGTCGCCTGTCGGCGCTGCTCCACACTGCGAGAGGCGGCAGCCGTAGGAGCTAGCGTCACGCGGTGTGTGGGCGTAACGACGAGCCAGAGGCCCTCGGTGACGAGATTGGCGTCGAGAGGCACAAGCGGGGGATGCACAGCCGCCATCGCCTCCAGCCGCGCGGTGAGTTCGTCGTCAGGCACGCCCCAGCCGTAGCCCCCCGCCGCCAACATGCCAAACAAGGTTCCCAGGGGAAGGTCCGGTTGGCCTTCCCACGCGGCGCGCAGTGCGGCGAGGGTGCGGTCAATGCGGGTTGGGTCGAACATAACGCTCAAGCCTAGTAGGCCCACGATCACCAAAGCCGCCCAACCCCATCAGGGATTGAGCGGCTCACAGACCTGCTAAATCAGGAAGGGCCTTAGGCCCTAGCAAGAATTAGCCCAGGATCTTGGTAACGCGGCCAGCGCCGACGGTACGGGAGCCCTCGCGGATAGCGAAGCGCAGGCCCTCGTCCATAGCGACCGGCTGGATGAGCTCTACGGACATCTCAACGTTGTCGCCCGGCATAACCATCTCGGTGCCCTCAGGCAGCTTGACGACGCCGGTAACGTCGGTGGTGCGGAAGTAGAACTGCGGACGGTAGTTGTCCATGAATGGGGTGTGGCGGCCGCCCTCTTCCTTCTTCAGGACGTAGACGGAACCCTCGAACTTGGTGTGCGGGGTGTAAGCGCCCGGCTTGATGCAAACCTGGCCACGCTCAACCTCCTCACGCTTGGTACCACGCAGAAGCAGACCACAGTTGTCGCCAGCCTCGGTGTAGTCCATCATCTTGCGGAACATCTCGATACCGGTAACGGTGGTGGACATCGACTTCTCCTTGATGCCGATGATCTCGATGTCCTCGTTGACGTTCAGGGAGCCACGCTCAACACGGCCGGTAACAACGGTACCGCGGCCGGTAATGGTGAAGATGTCCTCGATCGGCATCAGGAACGGCTTGTCCAGCTCGCGGACCGGATCCGGGATGGAGTCATCGCAAGCCTGCATCAGGTCGATAACAGACTGTACCCACTTCTCGTCGCCCTCAAGAGCCTTCAGAGCGGAAATGTGAACGATCGGAGCTTCCTCATCGTAGTCCTGCTCAGCGAGCAGCTCACGGATCTCCATCTCGACGAGCTCGATGATTTCCTCATCGTCAACCATGTCACACTTGTTCAGTGCAACGAGGATGTACGGAACGCCAACCTGGCGAGCCAGCAGAACGTGCTCGCGGGTCTGCGGCATCGGGCCATCGGTTGCAGCAACAACCAGGATAGCGCCGTCCATCTGAGCAGCACCGGTAATCATGTTCTTGATGTAGTCGGCGTGGCCCGGGGCGTCCACGTGTGCGTAGTGGCGCTTCGGGGTGGAGTACTCAACGTGGGAGATGTTGATGGTAATACCGCGCTCCTTCTCCTCAGGAGCCTTATCGATCATGTCGAAGGCGAAAGCGGTGTTCTCCTCCGGGTAAGCGTCAGCCAGAACCTTGGTGATCGCTGCGGTGGTGGTGGTCTTGCCGTGGTCGACGTGTCCGATGGTGCCGATGTTCACATGCGGCTTCGTACGCTCGAACTTCTCCTTTGCCACTGTTTGTCCTCCTGGACTCTATGGCGGCTACGTATTTCGCAGCCACGTGGTTTGTATTGCCATTGGCACTTCGAGCCGGAGCTCATAAGCGCTAATGACGCTTTCTTACGTGCCAGTTACACGATCCTAGATTTATGCCGCAGTTTTTTCAAACTGCCTAAATAGGAGGTAACCCCGCCCAACACGTGCGGACGTTGACCCTCGACAAGAATCAAATTAACGGATCCTGGGAGGGTAACGGCCGGCTCAACCCACATCATGCGTGTGCGCTCAGCCGACCGCTACCCCAAGGCGCGGAACTGGTCTTCCACTGGCGAAGACTACCAGCCCCGCATGTACGCCTTTGCGGCAGGGCCTAAAAGTTAGGCCTTGGCGCCGGTGCGCTCCTCGATGATCTCCTGTGCCACGGAGGACGGAACCTCAGCGTAGGAGTCGAAGACCATGGTGAAGTTTGCACGACCAGCGGTGGAAGAACGCAGGTCACCGATGTAGCCGAACATCTCAGACAGCGGAACCTTGGCCTTGACGACCTTGGCGCCGGAGCGGTCTTCCATAGCAAAGACCTGGCCACGACGGGAGGAGATGTCACCGTTGACGGTACCCATGTACTCCTCCGGGGTCACAACCTCAACGGCCATGATCGGCTCCAGCAGAACCGGCTTAGCCTTAGCGACGGCCTCCTTGAGGACCTGGGAGCCGGCGAGCTTGAAGGCCATCTCAGAGGAGTCAACGTCGTGGTAAGCGCCATCCTCGAGGGTGGCCTTGATGTTCACCAGCGGGAAGCCAGCGACGAAGCCGTACTGCATAGCGTCCTGGATACCAGCGTCGACGGACGGGATGTACTCCTTCGGAACGCGGCCGCCGGTGACGGAGTTCTCGAACTTGTAGGTTGCGGACTCGCCCTCTTCCAGCTCTTCCGGCTCCGGGTTGTACGGCTCGATGGTAACGATGACCTTTGCGAACTGGCCAGAACCACCGGTCTGCTTCTTGTGGGTGTATTCCAGGGACTCGACCTTCTTGCGGATGGTCTCGCGGTAAGCAACCTGCGGGTTACCGATGTTGGCCTCAACCTTGAACTCGCGCTTCATGCGGTCAACCAGAACGTCGAGGTGCAGCTCGCCCATACCGCCGATAACGGTCTGGCCGGACTCCTCGTCGAGGTGAACGGTGAAGGTCGGGTCCTCTTCAGCGAGCTTCTGGATAGCGGTACCCAGCTTCTCCTGGTCAGCCTTGGTCTTCGGCTCAATAGCAACCTGGATAACCGGATCCGGGAAGTCCATGGACTCAAGGATGATCGGGTTGTCCGGGTTACACAGGGTGTCACCGGTGGTGGTTTCCTTCAGGCCGATGAACGCGTAGATGTTACCGGCGTCGGCGTGCTCGACCGGGTTCTCCTTGTTCGCGTGCATCTGGAAGAGCTTGCCCACGCGCTCCTTCTTGTTCTTGGTGGAGTTGAGCATCTGCTCGCCCGGGATAGCCTGGCCAGAGTAGACGCGCACGTAGGTGAGCTTGCCGAAGAACGGGTGCACGGCAATCTTGAAGGCCAGTGCGGAGAACGGCTCCTGGACGGAAGGCTTACGAGTCAGGGTCTCCTCACCGTCGAGGGAGGTACCGTTGACCTCGCCGATGTCCAGCGGGTTCGGGAGGTAGTCAACAATAGCGTCGAGCAGCGGCTGGACACCCTTGTTGCGGTAAGCGGTACCGCAGAGGACCGGGTAGATCTCGGAGCTCACGGTCAGCTTGCGGATAGCGCCCTTGATTTCCTCAATGGTCAGCTCTTCGCCGCCGAAGTACTTCTCCATGAGCTCTTCGTCGGACTCAGCGACGGTCTCGAGCAGCTTCTCGCGGTACTCTTCAGCCTTCTCCTGCAACTCGGCAGGGATCTCCTCGATAGTGGCTTCGGTTCCGGTTTCTACCTTGCCGCGCCAGGTCAGCGCCTTCATGTTGATCAGGTCGACGACGCCATCGAAGTCATCTTCAGCACCGATCGGCAGCTGCATGACCAACGGCTTAGCGCCGAGGCGATCAATGATGGTCTGGACGGTGAAGTAGAAGTCCGCGCCCATCTTGTCCATCTTGTTGACGAAGCAGATACGAGGGACGTCGTACTTAGCAGCCTGGCGCCACACCTGCTCGGACTGCGGCTCCACACCTTCCTTGCCGTCGAAGACAGCAACAGCGCCGTCGAGAACACGCAGGGAGCGCTCAACCTCAACGGTGAAGTCCACGTGGCCCGGGGTGTCAATGATGTTGATCTGGTTGTTGTTCCAGAAACAGGTCACAGCAGCGGACGTAATGGTGATGCCGCGCTCCTTCTCCTGCTCCATCCAGTCAGTGGTGGCGCCACCATCGTGGGTCTCACCGACCTTGCGGTTAATACCGGTGTAGAAGAGGATGCGCTCGGTGGTAGTGGTCTTACCCGCATCGATGTGCGCCATGATGCCGATGTTGCGGACCTTGTTCAGATCCTTAAGCACTTCTTGTGCCACAGTTAATACCCCAACTTAATTGTCGTCGACGCCGACGCCAGTTATGCACTGACGAAACATAGGTGACGTCTTCATGGATAGGTCTTGGTCTATTTTGCCACGTCTGGGCTTCTACGTCAGCGTGAGACGTGGAGCCCACGCCATAAAAATGGCCCGAACAACGCTATTCAAGTTTAGGTTCCGCACTGTTTAGCGTGGAGCGCTCCGCCAAGGGGAGCGAGAACACGCAGTGTCAGCGCAGGTAAACGATAATATCGCTGTTCGAGCCATGATGCCATGTGGCGGGTTATACCGGAGGGATTACCAGCGGTAGTGAGCGAAGGCGCGGTTAGCCTCAGCCATCTTGTGAGTATCCTCACGGCGCTTCACGGAAGCACCCAGGCCGTTGGATGCATCGAGGATCTCGTTTGCGAGACGCTCGATCATGGAGTTCTCACGACGCTGACGGGTAAAGGTAACCAGCCAACGCAGAGCCAGGGTGTTGGCACGTGCCGGCTTAACCTCAACCGGAACCTGGTAGGTAGCGCCGCCCACACGACGGGAGCGAACCTCGAGGTCCGGGCGAATGTTGCCCAGGGCCTTCTCCAGGGTGCCGACCGGGTCGGTACCGGTCTTCTCACGGCAGACCTCGAGAGCGCCGTACACAATGCGCTCAGCGGTGGATTTCTTGCCGTCACGCAGGATCTTGTTCACGAGCATGGTGACCTGCTCGGAGTTGTAAACCGGGTCCTTAACTACAGGACGCTTCGGTGCAGCATTCTTACGCATTGTTGATTACTGTCCCTTCTTTGCGCCGTAGCGGGAACGAGCCTGCTTACGGTCCTTCACGCCCTGGGTATCCAGTGCGCCGCGGATAATCTTGTAGCGAACACCCGGGAGGTCCCTCACACGACCACCGCGGACGAGCACCATGGAGTGCTCCTGCAGGTTGTGGCCCTCGCCCGGAATGTAGGCGGAAACCTCGATACCGGAGGTCAGGCGCACACGGGCAACCTTACGCAGAGCCGAGTTCGGCTTCTTCGGGGTGGTGGTGTACACGCGGGTGCACACGCCACGGCGCTGCGGGGAGCCCTTCAGGGCGGCCGTAGCAACCTTGGCCTTCTTGTCGTGGCGGCCCTTGCGGACCAGCTGCTGAATAGTTGGCATAAATCTAGTCTTTCTCTATGACTTCGGCTTGAACTGACCGCTTTCACACGTCCAAACATGCAAAAATAGGGGCTCTTCTCCGGGGCCCTTCCGCATGTCCAGAACGAATCTCTCCCAGCGGATGGTTGAGATACCGATCAGACTTTTCATCTCCTATAAAGATGAAACCTTGGACAGACTACCACCACCCCACTGATCTGCCCAAATCTCACGTGCCCGTACTTCCCAATGGTTAGTGACCGGCGTACACAGCACGGCCCGGCTGGCCACGCCAGTGGCGCCACGCAATGCTGCCCACAAGGACCCACTAGAGAGTTAGCTCCACTCCCACGTCAGGTCCGCCTCCACCGCGCGCTCGGCGAAGTGCTCTTTTTCCTGCCGCTCCCAGGTTTCAAACCACTCTTCATAGCCAGGGTCGCGCTCCAGGGCGCGCTCGCGGCGCTTCTCGCGTGGCCCGTCGATACGCACCGTCACCACGGAGCCGCGCTCTTTGGCGGCGGCCACGGTGGCCTCGGTGACAGAACCAACTCCTTCGACGATCAGATCATCGCGCTCATCCAGCTCGCCCAGTCCTTCGGCGCGTTGGCATCCCAGTCCCAGCGCCAATAGCCCGGGTTATTCTCCCGCAGCACTTGCTCTGAAACCATCTCTGAACCCTCTTGCAGCCCATGCCAGCCGGGGTAGAACTCGTCAAGGTGGACTACCCGCCACCCGGTACGCTCAGCCAGCGCTGCAGAAGCCCAGGTCTTGCCGGCGCCCGAGGGGCCGTCGATAAGCACGGTGACTGGGCGCATCGGGCGCTTGCGCGACGCGGCGAGCGCCACCACATCGGCCAAGAGCCGATCCATCTCGGCGGCGTGCGTCTGGGCAGTGTCCTTACCGCTGTCCTGGTCGGCCGTGCGGTCCGCGTCCTGCATGTATTTCTTCACCACTTCTGGGTACGTCTAGCGTGCAGCTTTGAGAGAGTCGTCCTAGAGTCCGAAGAATCTCCAGGACCCACTGAGAACCGAAACTACCACCGGAAGCGCCGCAAGGCCCGTTCCCACCACCATCACCAGCCAGTCTCTGCCGGCAAGGCGGGACGGCCGCGCCCATGTGCGTTGCCCACCGCCCGGTGGGGTTCGCCCGAAACCGCGCGCCTCCATCGCCGTGGCCAGCTTGCCCCCGCGCCGCAGGGCTAGCACCAAGAGCCCGAAGGACATGGTGATGAGGTGCTTGATGCGGCCCTCGTCGGTCAGCCCACGCGCGCGCCGCGCCATGGCCAGGTACTGCCAATCGGATTTGAACAACGTCATCATGCGCACCCCGGCCACCGCACCGATGACGAAGCGGGAAGGTAGCTTGAGGATCTGCGAGAGGGCGTCGCCCAACTCCGTCGGGTCAATATCCCGCGCCAGCACCACCATCGGCAGCGCCACCGCCAGCACGCGCATAGTAATGGCGATGGCCAGCTCCATCGAGTTGTCCGTAACCGTGATCAGCCACCAGCTGAAGTACTCCCGCCCGCCCGGTGCGCCGTAAAGCAGCATCGAAATGCCAGACAACGGAGCGATAAGGAAAAGGAACCAGCCGGCTTTAAACAGTCGCGGCCAGGACACCCCGCACAGGGGCGCAAAAACTAAAGTCATGGCCAAGGACACTGCCGCAGAGACCCAATCCACGGAAAGTAACAGCGGGCTCACCCACACGAACATGAGGAAAATTCGGGTCAGCGGGTTCACGCCGTGCAGTAAACCTGCACGGCCAGCACGATCGGCGCGACCAGCGTCGTCCGCGTTCGCCGACGACGTAGTTGTAGTTGTATCAGCCACGGCTCACCTCCACTCGGTGGTCACCCAAAGCGGAAATGAACAACGGATCATGAGTCACCGACGCAATCGTCGTCCCCTCATCCGCCATGCGCCGCAGCAACCACACCAACTCGGTGAAGGTGTGGGGGTCTTGGCCGAAGGTGGGTTCGTCGAGAAGCAGCACCTCCGGCGCCGTGACCAACGCAGTCGCCACCGACAACCTGCGCTTCTCCCCTCCGGAGAGAGTAAACGGATTGGCGTTGAGCAAATGCCCCAGGCGTAGTGCCTCCACGAGCTCCGCAATGCGCCCCTCCGGCACCTCGCGGTGCATGACACGGGGTGCCACACGCAATTCCTCTGCCACCGTGCGGGCGACGAACTGATGCTCCGGGTTCTGGAAGACGAACCCAATGCGGTCCGCCAACTCCCGGGACTTCCACGTCAACGGCGAGCCTTTCAGTCCCCGCCGCACGTACTCGGCCACACCAATCTCCCCGGAGACCGCCGGAAGCAACCCCGCTACCGTCATCAGCCACGTGGTCTTGCCCGCACCATTGGGCCCGGTAATCACCGTGGACATCCCCCGGGGCAGCGCGTAACTGCGCGGCGGCCCGAAGCGGGTGACCAGGTCAGTGCTCCACAGCGCCGCCGACTCGGGTACAGCCACATCCGGCACTACCCCAGCGCCGCTTGGCGACGTCCCACCGATCTCCCGCGCCCGCGGCAAGCCGCTTATAGAGCGCGAAGCAACAACAGCCTCCACGGGACCGTCAGCGACGATGCGCCCATCCTTCAGCTCAATCGCGCGGTCAAGCACGCCCTTCCACGCTGCGTGCTGGTGTTCTACCACGATAAGAGTGGCGCCGGTGCGCTCCACCATGGTGGACACGGCCTCAATAACCTCGCGCGCACCCTCGGGGTCGAGGTTCGCCGTGGGTTCATCGAGCAACACCATGCCCGCGCCCATCGCGATGACACCGGCAAGGGCCAAGCGTTGCTTCTGCCTCCGGAGAGACGCTCCGTGGGAAACGACAAATCGACGTACGGCCCCACCATCTCCAGCGCCGCCGACACCCGCTGCCAAATCTCAGAGCGCGAATAGGCCAAGTTCTCGCAGCCAAAGGCAACGTCATCGCCCACGCGTGCGGCAATCACCTGGGAGTCTGGGTCCTGCAGCACCAGGCCCACCGGAATCGTCCGGCCGGGCGGCTCGATATGACCAGAGGCATCCTCAAGAAGAATCTCCCCCACCCGGGTGCCCTCATCATCGCCGCCCAACACGCCCGCAATAGCCGCCAGCAGCGTGGACTTCCCGGACCCAGAATCACCGCACAGCAGGACCTTCTCCCCCGGCGATATAACCAAGTCAATATCCGCCAGCGCCGGCGCACGCCTCCCGGCATGCGTCCAGCCATAGCCGCGCGCGACAAGCTTCGTCGCGCCCGCGGACATCCCTTCTACGGAACCCACATCAGCCATCAGAATCAGCCACCAGCCACCAAGCAACAGCCATCAATTCAGCTACCAGTCAATGCTCAGCATCAACGATCAACAAGCACCCACAGCAAGCAACGCTTACTTAGGCACTGCGCTGCTCGCGGCCGACCGCAAAACGGTCCAGCGCACCGGTCTTCGCCAGCGCATTGACCACGATGTAGCCCACGGCTCCCGCCAGAATGGCGCCGGAGATGCTCAGCGTCACTAGGTAGATGATATTGAACTGCAGGGTCTTGCCCAGGTTTCCGGAGGTAAACAGCTCCAGCACAAACGCGCCCCAGCCAGCTGCCATGCCGCCGAGCATCGCAATGCCCAGACTAAAGCGGCGGTAGAGGAAGATAGCCAGGACAATCTCTACGCCGATGCCCTGCGCGATGCCGGAGTACAACGTACTAATACCCCACTGGGAGCCCAGCACCGCCGACACGATGGCCGCCAGCAGCTCCACATAGAGTGCGGCACCCGGCTTACGGATAATCAAACCGCCAACGACGCCACCAAGAAGCCAAATGCCGGTGGCAATGCCACCCAGCCCCGGTGTCAGCGCATCCATGGCCTGGAACCAGGCATAGCCCACCGTGTTCCACGCTAGGAACACGATTCCGCACGCCACACCCAGCACGGAGGCCACCACGATGTCGACGACGCGCCAATTCAAACTGCGCGGCGCAGCAGCGCCATTCGCCGATGCACCATTAACAGACCCACCATGAGATACAGAGTTCATGATTCCTCCCTTTCGCCGGCATTATCCGGATCAGGTTCGACGGTTCGCCGCTGCACCGCGGCATCTCAGCCTCCTCCAGAAACACCCATGCACAGCCTCAAAGGCAGGACACAGTGTGAACGAAGAAGCACCCGTGACGATGTTTAATTTGATGTTTTATATACAGCCACCAACACCAAAAAGTGCCGGCTCAGCATACTCAAAAGCACTGATAGCTTAGCAAGCCGGACCATTAAGAGCACACTGCAGCCTCACTACTCCCCCATGCCACCAGCACTCCATCAAGCCATCTCGCAACACTTCACCAGCCAAAAGCATTAGTAAACTGGAGTGACAGTCAATCACAAAGGAGCTCGTCCCTCTATGCCCGCACTCAAACCCATCTTCAAAGCAATCGGCATACCTCTTGTGTGCATCGCTGCCCCCGCCGCCGGTGTCTGGGTAATCCGCTCCATCAACTCCAGGCGCTTTGCTGCACCCAAACCACCAGCAGGTGGCGATGATCGCATCCTCAAAGAAGAGGGCGTTTCAAGAATTGACGGCCGCTACATGAAGGGATTCCACCTCTCGCCGCTAGCCACCGGACAAGAACAACAATCTGCACAGGCACACCCAGGCACCGTCATCGTATTTGGCGGCTCGGACGGCGGTGCCAACGTGGAACAGGCACGAATGCTACGTGACGCCGGGTACGATGTGCTCGCCTTGTACTTCTTTGGCAAGCCCGGGCAAAAGGAATTCATCGACGAGGTTCCGCTCGAGTTCTTTGACGAGGTCCTCGCCTACGCTGAGGAGCACGGCAACGGCAGCGCACCGCTGACTGTTATCGGTACGTCCAAGGGTGCGGAACTTACTGCCAATCTCGCCGCCCGTTACCCGCAGATCGACAACATCGTTCTCT
Organism: Corynebacterium minutissimum; assembly: GCF_000988205.1. Classification (GTDB taxonomy): domain Bacteria; phylum Actinomycetota; class Actinomycetes; order Mycobacteriales; family Mycobacteriaceae; genus Corynebacterium; species Corynebacterium hiratae. Next base: position 194,610 of record NZ_LAYQ01000016.1, read on the forward strand.
ACACGCCTGCGCACCACACTTACGGCAGTCTGACTTACCAGCGCGGCAGCGGCTCCACGAGTAGTTTCTCCTGGCACGGTGAGCCCGTTCCTTTTGCGAAATTACAAGGAAAAGAAATGGGCAAAGTTATGCTCCGCTTCGCGCTTGGCCTGCCCGTGTCCTACCGCGCCGGCTATGAGGCCGACGCTGCCGCAGCCAGTGCTGAGTCAGTCATCGACCTGAGCAATTTCCAAGGCAACGGACTTCTGTTCGCCGGCATCGAGGACGCCATGTGGCAAGGCGACGTGGCCGCGGAAGCTCTGGCCGCACAAAACGAGAACCTTGAGCCCCACATCTACGAAGGCGCCGGCCACCTTTTCCACGAGAGCATTGACCAACTCATCGGCCCCTCCTGGGAAGCAATGATGGGCGGCACAATCGCAGCCAACCGCGAGGCCAAGGTGGATTCCGACCGCATCCTACTGGAGCGCTTGGAGCAGTGGCACGAGCATTAGAGACCACATCCCCAACAGGGCAACGACAGCCGAGACAGACGACGACTAAAGCAGCTTCATCAGAACACGACGCCAAGTCACGTCAAAAACAAAAATGTACCCCGCCGCGTCCTCTGACCTACGCGACGGGGTACTTGCACACCAGCAAAATGCCAGTGGCCATGAGCCTCCACACGCGCAGCTTAAGGAAAGGAAAAGCTTCGGTGGAGACCCAAGACTTAATGAAATAACGACATGTATTTCGGAATTATCAAATAAACACAATCAAGTTATGGACTAGGTCTTGCTGCCGGGGCACAACACCCCGGCAGCAATGCCCTACTCCATCAACTCTCAAGTTGGGTGGGAGGTTTACGCTCCTCCCTTAGCGGTGTTGTTAGAGGAAACACATCCTACGGTTCTCCTACTTGGAGGAACCCTCGTCAGCACCCGGTGCACAAGCATCAGCCAACAGGCCGATAGCCAAAGCACCAGCAGCAATCAGAGCCACAGCACCAGCAGCCTGCTGGTAATCAGCACCGAAACGCTTCAGCTGAGCATTAATACCATTGACCTGGTCAGCCAACGGGCCGTTGAACAGACCAGCCTGCTGCTGCAGACGGGTATTCAGATCCTGAATCTGCTTGTTAATCGGAGCAACAAACTCCGACAGACCCGGAATGTTCATCTGGGAAGCCAGACCAACCGGAATCAGGAACAGCAGCGGGATACCAATACCCAAACCAGTGTTGATGCAACGCTCAGACAGGTTGGAAGAACCAGTCCAATCCGCGGAACCATCAGGCTTCGGAGACGGCTTCGAATCGCCAGTGACGATACGCGAAGCCTCGTTGCCATCCTTATCCTTGGCAACAATCTTGTCGCCAGTCTTCAGCTCCTTGTCAACAACGACCTTCCACTTACCGTCATCGCCAACCTTGACAGTCTTCTCGGTCTTCTTGCCGTCCTTGTCGATGACAGTAACGGTGATATCGGTACCAGGCTTAGCGGTACCAGTGATCTCCTTGTCACCATCCTTAGCCGGATCAATCGTCGGCTTGATGACCTCCGGAGTCTCAGACGGATCGTCCTTACCCGGCTTATCCGGATTATTCTGGCCAGGCGGGTTCCAACCATCGTGGCCACCACCGTTGTCATTCGGCTTCTCAACCGTCACGGTGACAGTGTCGATCTCGTTGCCGTCCTTGTCCTTGACAATGACAGTGATCTTGTCGCCAGGCTTTGCGTCCTTATCGATGTCGACAATCAGGTTGCCGTCCTTATCGATTTCAGCCTTACCCGGGCCCTCGGTCTCAACCGTGGTGCCACCCGGAACGTCACCGCCGGTGTTCGGGATCTCGACCTTGTCGCCAGGCTTACCCTTATCATCCTTCCAATCCGGCTTATCTGCAGGAGCATCCGGCTGCTCAACCTCGACGACTACACGGTCAATCTCGTTGCCGTCCTTGTCCTTGACAATGACAACAACCTTGTCACCAGGCTTAGCATCCTTATCGATGTCGACAATCAGCTTGCCGCCCTTATCGATTTCAGCCTTACCCGGGCCCTCGGTCTCAACCGTGGTGCCACCCGGAACGTCACCGCCGGTATTCGGGATTTCAACCTTGTCGCCAGGCTTACCCTTATCATCCGTCCAGTCCGGCTTCTCAACCTCTGGTTCCTCGCAGACCTCGTTCTGCTCGGTCGTGTAGGTCCAAGTGGTCTGGGTGCCTTCTGGGAAGGTGTAGCCCTCGGTCGGGAATGCCTCAACCTTGACGGTCTGGCCGTACTCGTAGACGTACTTACCTTCGACGTCCGGAGTCAGTTCCTTACCGTCAACGGTCACCTTGTATTCGACACCTTCGGTCTTTTCAACGGTGACGTACGGAGGAATGTCACAGGATGCTGGATCGTCAGCCGATGCGCCGAGGGATGGGTTGTTTTCCTTAGGTGCAGCTGGCGTGACTGGGGCGGCATCCTTCTCGGTCACCGTGATGGTGACGTTGACGTTGTCCTTGGAGACGTCTGGGTAGGTCACCTCGACAGGAACAGTGATCTTGTCACCAGGCTTAGCATCCTCAGGGATGGTAACCGTGATCTCACCAGTGTTCTCGTGAATGGTCACACCATCAGGAACGTTCTCACCAGGACCGAAGGTGGTGCCCTCAGGAGGCGTCACCTTGTTGTTGTCGCCATCCTTGAACTCTGGCTTGTTGATCTTGACGTCATCGCCAGGCTGACCGGTGCCACCGTTGTACTCAGGCTCGAAGTTCTCATTGTCCTTTGTTGCAGGTGCATCCGGAGCCTCAACGGTGACGGTGACGTCAACATTGTCCTTGGTGCCATCCGGGTAAGTCACAACAACCGGGACAGTGATCTTGTCTTCCGGCTTCGCACCCTCCGGGATGGTCACCGTGATCTCACCGGTATTCTCGTCGATCTTCACACCATCCGGAACGTTCTCACCAGGGGTGAACTTCGTGCCCTCAGGAGCCTTAGTGTCGTTACCGTCCTTGTCCTTAAACTTCGGCGCAGGAACCTTCACTTCATCGCCCGGCTTACCGGAACCATCCTCGTAACCCGGCTCGTACTCGCCAGCTTGAGGAGGAAGCTTCGGGTTGGTGTTGTCTTCCTTCTCCTTGTCGTCCGGAACACCGTCTCCGTCATCATCCGGGTCCTTGGTGTCAGGCGTGCCGTCACCATCGGTATCCAGCTTGAATTTCGCCTTCGCGTCGTCCTTGCTGCCGTCCGGGTAGGTCACCGTGACTGGAACGTCAAACTCTTCGACAGTGTCCTTGTTCAGCTTGGACTTGTCCGGGAAGGTTACGGTGATCTCACCGGTGTTCTCGTCAATCTTGACTTCGTACCCCTCAGGAGCCTTGAAATCCTCCGGGATGGTGAACTTAGAGCCCTCAGGAGCGTCGACCTTTTCGTCGGTCGGGTTACCCTTTTCGTCAACCTTGGTGAAGGTCGGGGAAGACTTGGTCTCCTTACCAGGAACGACAAGCTTCTCCTCGTAAGAAGGAGCGAGCTCGTCCGCATCCTTGGTCACCAGAACGGACCAAGCGGCAACGTCGTTACCACCCGAGACCACAACAACGTTGTAAACGTCGCCTTTCTTGGCCTCCGCAGGAATTTCGAAGGTACAGGCTGCGACCTGATCCTTAGCAGTCTTAGATTGGTCAAGTTTGCAAGTCTTGACGACCTCGCCATCCTTGTCACGCCATTCGATCTTCGACGGCAGGGGGGAGAGCTCGCCGCTGAATTCCGGGGTCACCGTGACGCCCGGAGATGCAGGCTTGTCGGTTGCGTTGTAATCAGCCTTGATCGACACCGGAGCGTACGGCATGAGCGCGTGGCGGACGTTGTAAATCTTGTTCAACGGCTTGCCGTAACGCGGGTCGCCCTTGTCCGACACCAAAGCGGTAATGACCTGGTTTTCAGCCGGAGCCTCGTCCGCTGGAATGAAGTTTCCGCCCACATTGAAGCGCTGGAAGATCGGGGTGTGGAAGCCCGTGTAGCCGTTCTGGACGATGCCGTCCTTGTTCTCCACCCACACGAACACGTGGTCTGGGTTAAGGAAGTCCTCGCGAGTTTGGTTCTTGTCGGTGTAGTTGCCAAAGCGCAGGGAGTAGTTGCCCTCTGGGTCAGTCTTGCCGTAGACGGTCTTGAGGATGTACTCGGGGTGAGCCTCGAGCATCTTCTTGGTCTCTTCGGACAACTTGTCCGGGTCATTCTTGTACTTCGCGTGCAGTTCAGCGTTCGCCGCAGCGCCGTCCTTGGTCAGGGTCGACGCAAACACGGTGTAGCCGTCGGCTGCCGGGTCCTGGGTGACAGAGTCGCGCTTCGGTCCGGTTGCCGGGAAGCCCCAGTCCGGGCTGCCACCGGTTTCGAGCCATACCTGTCCGGAAAGCATGTTGGATTCTTTTCCATGCTGCAGAGCCGCAGCAGGATCCGGCCCCAGCGGGTCCTCAATGAGCTTGTCGCCCTTGGCCGCCATCCAGCTTTCCTTGTGGTTCGGCGGAACCTCACGCAGGAACGCAGCCATCAGCTGCATGTTGCCGTCGGCAGCGACGAAGGAACCCATCGGACCATCGACAACACCGTTGAAGGAGCCCGGCGTCCAACCATTAGCCTGGCGGAACATTTCAACGCGGTTGCCACGGTCGTTGGTGAAAGGCTCTACCCAGATGCGGTGCTGCTGGTCGGTACGTGCAGACCAGGTGTGCTCATTACCCAGCTTATCGGTCCAGGTAATGCCCTTATCGCCGGTACCAAAGGCGAAGGTGCCCTGGCCACCGTTACCGCCGACCTGGGTGCCTTCAAGGTTGTGAGTCTTCGCGCTGAAGATCGGGGAGTAGGAGCCGTCCTTGTCACGGAACTGTGCGTAGACGGTGATGCCGTCCATCTTCACGTTGCCGTTGTCATACGAAGCACCAGGGTTACCGCCCGGAGTAGCCAGGTACACGTGTCCCGAAATTAGACCCTTGCCGACGCCGTGGGCGTCGGTAAGGTTGGCAGGCTTGGTAACACGACCGCTGGCGATCATGTCGGCATCGATAATCTGATTCGCCTGATCCGCAGCTGGCTGATTCTGTTGCGCGAAGGCCGCCGGAGCAGCAGTTGGGTTAACAACTGGATGCACGAACGGGCCCACCATGGCAACAGAAAGAGCGGCGGCTGCAATCGTCGTGCCACGACGACGGATAGAACCGTTGAATTTCTTCACATTCATGAAGAATCCTTTCATGAGAACAATTAAGAAACCGGTCAACAGCTGCCCTCGGTCAGATTCCGAAGCTACTTAGGCGTTCCTGAAGGCAGACTGGACTCAAGCTGAGACCCTACCCATTACGTTGTTAGCAGTTCCACCCCAGGGCACCGAAGATTCATAGGCCGTCCACCCGATTGGGCGGGTTATGTTTACTTCCGTTCCCTCCATTCGCAAGAACAGTGGAACTAGTCGCTGGCTTCGGTATGGCTTATTCCTGTCCCTGTCTGAAAATGATCCGGGGGGTGATGTCGCCGAAGACAGTGACATACTCAAACTGCTAATAGGAACCTGAACCCAGCCAGGTGGTATGAGGTCTCACA
>NZ_LAYQ01000017.1 GCF_000988205.1 Corynebacterium minutissimum
TGGCCTGGACACGAATCGTTTAACGCCAGTCTCAAGCGTGAAGTTCTGCGTGATCGGAAAGTGTTTGACAATCCCATCATCTGCCGCCAAGAAGTCTTCCGATGGTGCATGCGCTACAACACGCGCAGACGGCACTCCTGGTGCAATCTTCTAGCCCCCGATGCCTTCGAAGCACTCACATCAGCTACACTGACTCAAGCAGCATAGCTAACCCCCGACGTGTCTACTTTCCGGGGGTCAGGCCCGAGGGCGGCATGTAAGACTGAGCACTCAATGACGCTACCGGAGCGAAATCTCACCGCCCCAAGTATCCACCCACCGAGGAATTGAACCGGAAGTACGGGCCACAGATGAGCATCAAAGCTCAACAACACCACATGGGGCAAAAGGAAAAGGGCCGCCTGAAAAGTGTTTCCGGCCCACAATCCCCAACGCCGAAGAAGTAAACCCCCGAGAAATCCTCGGAAGAAAAACTCTTCGCCTGCAGCCCTTAGAATCGCGGCAACGCTTACCCCTTGAACAAGAACGACGCCCGGCATGCCGAGACTATCCGTAGATACAAGACGGATACCAAGATAACCTATTCCAAGCAGCACAGGGAACAAGATGACACTTAAAGCTGCTGCCTGCAGGTTTCCCCAGCGCCAACCCACATTTGCCCGAGCTCGAGACACCCCGATTGACCCGCGTCGGACAAGGATATAGAGCACTGAAGGGGCAAGGAAGAAAAGAAATTCAACCATGTTCCTAGTCCTTTAACGTGAACCGGCGAAGCAACGCGACCCTAAAATACTCGCGCTTCTCATTCTACGATTCTGTGTGAGAACAGGACTGAGCAACATTGGTGGGGTAAGTAATGCCGCCCTGACAAATTGGCTCCAGGTATCGATATACGCAACGTCTCGGGTGGTTCGTGCGCAATCAGAAATGGACCCTTAAATTGCAACACACAATGGTTGTAAAACGAATTGAAGGACCAAGACTCGATAAGTCTTGGTCCTTCAACTTTGTATTGAGTTGTTTGTTTTGTTTGGTGTCGGCGGTTTCTTACTCTCCCACAACCTCCCGGTTGCAGTACCATCAGCGTTAGCAGGCTTAGCTTCCGGGTTCGGAATGGGACCGGGCGTTTCCCTGCTGCTATAGGCCACCGACAAACACACGGAGCAACTGTTTGTGTCTGGTTGCTGGTGTTGTGTCAGATACTGTGTAGTGGACGCAAGCGACAGTGTGATTAATTAACTGTTGTGTTTGTTGTTTACACACTGAAAAGTTCAAGTGTGTGTGTTTGTTTTGGTCTATTAGTACCAGTAGCCTCCACACTTTACAGTGCTTCCAGGTCTGGCCTATCAACCCCATCGTCTTTGGGGGACCTCAAATAGCGAAACCTCATCTTAAAACAGGCTTCCCGCTTAGATGCTTTCAGCGGTTATCCCTTCCGTACGTAGCCAACCAGCCATGCTCCTGGCGGAACAACTGGCACACTAGAGGTACGTCCGTCCCGGTCCTCTCGTACTAGGGACAGCCTTCTTCAAGTTTCAACGCGCGCGGCGGATAGAGACCGAACTGTCTCACGACGTTCTGAACCCAGCTCGCGTGCCGCTTTAATGGGCGAACAGCCCAACCCTTGGGACCTACTCCAGCCCCAGGATGCGACGAGCCGACATCGAGGTGCCAAACCATCCCGTCGATATGGACTCTTGGGGAAGATCAGCCTGTTATCCCCGGGGTACCTTTTATCCGTTGAGCGACACCACATCCACAAGTAGGTGCCGGATCACTAGTCCCGACTTTCGTCCCTGTTCGACATGTCTGTCTCACAGTCAAGCTCCCTTGTGCACTTACACTCACCACCTGATTGCCAACCAGGCTGAGGGAACCTTTGGGCGCCTCCGTTACATTTTGGGAGGCAACCGCCCCAGTTAAACTACCCRCCAGGCACTGTCCCCAACCCAGATCATGGGCCAAGGTTAGACATCCAATCCGATCAGAGTGGTATTTCAACAACGACTCCACACACACTGGCGTGCACGTTTCACAGTCTCCCACCTATCCTACACAAACCGAACCGAACACCAATACCAAGCTATAGTGAAGGTCCCGGGGTCTTTTCGTCCTGCCGCGCGTAACGAGCATCTTTACTCGTAGTGCAATTTCACCGGGCCTGTGGTTGAGACAGCAGAGAAGTCGTTACGCCATTCGTGCAGGTCGGAACTTACCCGACAAGGAATTTCGCTACCTTAGGATGGTTATAGTTACCACCGCCGTTTACTGGGGCTTAAATTCTCAGCTTCGCCACCAAAGGTGACTAACCGGTCCTCTTAACCTTCCAGCACCGGGCAGGCGTCAGTCCATATACATCAACTTAACGTCTTCGCATGGACCTGTGTTTTTGATAAACAGTCGCTTCCCTCTATTCTCTGCGACCCCACAACCCACCACCAACGCAAAGGCTGGTTTAAGTCGTGTGGTCCCCCTTCTCCCGAAGTTACGGGGGCATTTTGCCGAGTTCCTTAACCACAGTTCACCCGAACGCCTTAGTATTTTCAACCTGACCACCTGTGTCGGTTTAGGGTACGGGCCATACATCCACATCGCTAGAGGCTTTTCTCGACAGTACTAGATCACCAACTTCACCCCAATTGGGCTACGCATCACGCCTCAGGCATACGGTGTGCGGATTTGCCTACACACCACCTCACACGCTTACACCAACAATCCACTAAGCGGCATGGCTACTACACTGTGTCACCCCATCACTTGAACCACACATCAGGCCCCACGACATCAACAACCAACGTGTTCAAAGAACACAACGATTCGTATCCGCGGTGGTTAGTATCAGTGCTTTATCATGGGCGCGGATATACGGGTACCAGAATATCAACTGGTTGTCCATCGACTACGCCTGTCGGCCTCGCCTTAGGTCCCGACTCACCCTGGGAAGACGAACTTGACCCAGGAACCCTTAGTCATCCGGCGGGAAGGATTCTCACCTTCCAATTCGTTACTCATGCCTGCATTCTCACTCGCACACACTCCACGCCTCCTTACGGTAACGCTTCAACACATGCACGACGCTCCCCTACCCAAACAAAAAGTTTGCCGCGGCTTCGGCGGTGTGCTTGAGCCCCACTACATTGTCGGCGCAGGACCACTCGACCAGTGAGCTATTACGCACTCTTTCAAGGATGGCTGCTTCTAAGCCAACCTCCTGGCTGTCTTCGCGATCCCACATCCTTTTCCACTTAGCACACCCTTAGGGGCCTTAACCGGCGATCTGGGCTGTTTCCCTCTCGACTATGAAGCTTATCCCCCACAGTCTCACTGCCGCACAACACAATTGATGGCATTCGGAGTTTGGCTGACATTGCTAAGATTGTAGTCCCGCTCAACCAACCAGTAGCTCTACCTCCACCAAGCTAATGCGACGCTGCACCTAAATGCATTTCGGGGAGAACCAGCTATCACGGAGTTTGATTGGCCTTTCACCCCTACCCACAACTCATCCCCGCAGTTTTCAACCTACGTGGGTTCGCGCCTCCACAGCATCTTACTACTGCTTCACACTGGCCATGGGTAGATCACCCCGCTTCGGGTCCAGGACATGCCACTCAAACACCCCATTAGGATTCGGTTTCCCTACGGCTACCCCACACGGGTTAACCTCGCGACATGCCGCTGACTCGCAGGCTCATTCTTCAAAAGGCACGCCATCACACAATAAAAAGTGCTCTGACGGATTGTAAGCACATGGTTTCAGGAACTATTTCACTCCCCTCCCGGGGTACTTTTCACCATTCCCTCACGGTACTAATACACTATCGGTCACACTGAGTATTTAGGCTTACCGGGTGGTCCCGGCAGATTCACAGCAGATTCCACGAGCCCGCTGCTACTCGGGCAACCCAACAACCCATGTGCTGAAGCCTTCAACTACGGGACTATCACCCTCTACGGTAGGCGTTTCCACACCACTTCACCTAACAACAACACACAAGCAAACCAGTGGTAGCTGGCTTCCATCAGGGCCCACAACACCGCACACACAACCCCTACCAAGTATCACATGCACACGGTTTAGCCTCATCCACGTTCGTTCGCCACTACTAGCAGAATCATATTTTATTTTCTTCTCCTACGGGTACTGAGATGTTTCACTTCCCCGCGTAAACCCCCACAACAGCTATGAATTCACTGAAGGGTAACACCCCATAACAGGTGCCAGGTTTCCCCATTCGGACATCCTCGGATCAACGCTTTATTGACAACTCCCCGAGGCTTAACGCAGCCTTACACGTCCTTCATCGGCTCAGCATGCCAAGGCATCCACCATGCGCCCTAAATAACGAACACACAACCAACACAACAAACTGTGCTGGTGTGAACACACAAAACACAAAAGAACAAAGAAATCACACAAACCACACACATTGCCACCACACAAAAAGTGACAGTAACAAGCACATGGTTTAATGCTCGCGTCCACTATACAGTTCTCACACAACACCCCACACAACCCAAACAACCAAGAAGTCATCCAACCTGACTGCTCAAACTCGTGCGGGTTACAACCAGGGAACAATGCCCCAGACACCCAACAATGCACCAAGCACTTTTCAAAACAGACACTTAACAAGTGCCACGTTGGTTAATCAATCATCCCAGTTAAGATGTATCTCCACCCGATTATTTTGCGGTGGCAGTGAAACGTTTGTTCACTCAACCACCAGCCACACAACAAAAGTGCGGCTAAAAGACACCAACTGGTGCCAAAAAATATGCTCCTTAGAAAGGAGGTGATCCACCCGCACCTTCCGGTACGGGTACCTTGTTACGACTTCGTCCCAATCGCCGATCCCACCTTCGACAGCTCCCTAACAAGTTTAGGCCACTGGCTTCGGGTGTTACCAACTTTCATGACGTGACGGGCGGTGTGTACAAGGCCCGGGAACGTATTCACCGCAGCGTTGCTGATCTGCGATTACTAGCGACTCCGACTTCATGGGGTCGAGTTGCAGACCCCAATCCGAACTAAGGCCGGCTTTCAGCGATTCGCTCCACCTCACAGTGTCGCTGCGCGTTGTACCGACCATTGTAGCATGTGTGAAGCCCTGGACATAAGGGGCATGATGATTTGACGTCATCCCCACCTTCCTCCGAGTTAACCCCGGCAGTCTCTCATGAGTCCCCAACCAAATGCTGGCAACATAAGACAAGGGTTGCGCTCGTTGCGGGACTTAACCCAACATCTCACGACACGAGCTGACGACAACCATGCACCACCTGTACACCAGCCACAAGGGACACTACATCTCTGCAGCAATCTAGTGTATGTCAAGCCCAGGTAAGGTTCTTCGCGTTGCATCGAATTAATCCACATGCTCCGCCGCTTGTGCGGGCCCCCGTCAATTCCTTTGAGTTTTAGCCTTGCGGCCGTACTCCCCAGGCGGGGCGCTTAATGCGTTAGCTACGGCACAGAAGACGTGGAAGCCCCCTACACCTAGCGCCCACCGTTTACGGCATGGACTACCAGGGTATCTAATCCTGTTTGCTACCCATGCTTTCGCTCCTCAGCGTCAGTAACTGCCCAGAGACCTGCCTTCGCCATCGGTGTTCCTCCTGATATCTGCGCATTTCACCGCTACACCAGGAATTCCAGTCTCCCCTACAGCACTCAAGTTATGCCCGTATCGCCTGCACGCCCGAAGTTAAGCCCCGGAATTTCACAGACGACGCGACAAACCACCTACGAGCTCTTTACGCCCAGTAATTCCGGACAACGCTCGCACCCTACGTATTACCGCGGCTGCTGGCACGTAGTTAGCCGGTGCTTCTTATACAGGTACCGTCACTTGCGCTTCGTCCCTGTCGAAAGGAGTTTACAACCCGAAGGCCGTCATCCCCCACGCGGCGTCGCTGCATCAGGCTTCCGCCCATTGTGCAATATTCCCCACTGCTGCCTCCCGTAGGAGTCTGGGCCGTATCTCAGTCCCAATGTGGCCGTACACCCTCTCAGGCCGGCTACCCGTCGACGCCTTGGTAGGCCATTACCCCACCAACAAGCTGATAGGCCGCGAGCTCATCTTGCACCGAAAAAACTTTCCAACCACCACACTAAAAGCGGCTCATATCCGGTATTAGACCCAGTTTCCCAAGCTTATCCCAGAGTGCAAGGCAGATCACCCACGTGTTACTCACCCGTTCGCCACTCGAGTACCAGTGCAAGCACTGGCCTTTCCGTTCGACTTGCATGTGTTAAGCACGCCGCCAGCGTTCGTCCTGAGCCAGGATCAAACTCTCCACAAAAAAGGCCGTGAAAAGCCCAAACCTAACAAACAGACAAACCACAACAAACAACACCACACAAAGCAGCATTGCCTGAACTGGCTATCCAAAAATTACATAAAGAAAAAATCCAACCAACCCCCAACCCGACGGGGCACAAAAGGAGGCTGGCAAAGTTAGAAGATTTAAATCAATACGCCCAAACAACTTAATATTATTTACAATGACGCCGCTTAAAGGAAAAGCGCCATCCGGCATACACCAACCGCAACACACATACAACGCATCACGGCCAGAACAATAAAAATCAACCAACACAAAAAGTACATTGGCACACTATTGAGTTCTCAAACATCACCCGCACACCCGTCACATCGAATTCATCTATCCTCTGCTCTGAGCGGCTGGAGTTCATACTCTAGCTAACAAGTTTGCCCCTTGTCAACTAGGAGTTAATCTCCGTGTCACCAGCGTCTCGCGGCGACTTCGATAAATATACGCACAGCCCCAAGCTTCAACAAATCGCCAGGTTAACAGCACTTTCCTTAACCTTCGGCGCCGGTGTAGATGCACTGTCCCAGAAAACGACGAATCCCGCCGCACAAGGCGACGGGATTCGCATGCAGTCATCTAGCGAAGTCGAGAGCTCTAATTAGTTCAGCTTGGCACCGGCAAAGTTCTTCTTACCGCGACGAAGCACCAGCCACTTACCGTGAAGCAAGTCTTCGTCCGCCGGCTCCCAGTCATCGGCTTCAATACGCTGGTTATTGACATAGGCGCCACCTTCCTTGATGGTGCGACGAGCCGCACCCTTTGAATCTGCCAGACCAGAAGCAACCAACAGATCAACGATGGAGCGCGGTTCACCGGCAGCCACCTCGGCCACGGTGGTTTCAGAAAGCGCACCCGCCAGCGTTTGCTCATCAAGGTCAGCAAGCTCTGCTTTACCGAACAGCGCTTGAGCAGCAAGTTCGACAGCCTTGGTGGCTTCCGCGCCGTGGACCAGCGTGGTCATCTCCTGGGCGAGACGGCGTTGTGCCTCGCGACGGAAAGGTTCATTAGCAACCTTCTCCTCGTATTCAGCGATCTCTTCCTTCGACAGGAAGCTAAACCACCGGAGGTAGTCAATAACCACGGAGTCACCGGCATTGAGGAAGTACTGGTACCACGAGTAAGGCGACGTCTTTTCCGGATCGAGCCAGAGCTTTCCGCCGCCGGTAGACTTGCCAAACTTTTGCCCCTGGGCATCCGTCACCAACGGGACGGTGAGTCCGTGAACCTTGACGCCCTTAACGCGGCGATTGAGGTCGACGCCAGACACGATGTTGCCCCACTGATCGCCACCGCCAATCTGCAGGACGCAGCCGTACTCCTCGTGGAGGTGAACGTAGTCATTGGACTGGAGGAGCATGTAGGAGAACTCGGTGTAGGAAATACCGTCGGACTCCAAGCGGCGCTTGACGGTATCACGGTCCAACATGGTATTCAGCGAGAAGTTCTTGCCGACATCACGCAGGAAATCAATGACGGTCATCTGCGAGGTCCAGTCAGCATTGTTGACCATGGTGGCTGCGTTCTCGCCCTCAAAGTCAATAAACTGGCGCAGCTGCTTCTTGATAGCCACCATGTTCTCGTTGATGGTCTCCTGCGACAGCATGGTGCGCTCCCCTACGTCGCGTGGGTCACCGATTTGGCCCGTCGCGCCACCGGCCAAAGCAATCGGGTGGTGGCCAGCTTTTTGGAAGCGGCGCAGCATAATCATCGGAACGAGGTGACCAGCATGGAGGGAGTCACCGGTTGGATCAAAACCGCAGTACAAGGTAATGGGCTCTTCGCAAGCCTCGCGCAGTGCGTCAAGGTCGGTGGACTGGTTAATGAGGCCGCGCCACTGCAGCTCATCGATGATGTTCATGAATGCTCCTTGGAAAGTCGATTCGGTGCTGTCAGAATTAGTTCTGGGGTGGCCACGGTACTGCGTGGTCTACCAGCATGACGGGAATGTCGTTCTCAATGGGATAGGCCACGCCGAGGCGTTCGTTGACCAAAACCTGTTCTTCGGCCAGATAGTAAAGCGGACCTTTATCCTGCGGACATACCAAGATGTCGAGCAGCTTCGAATCGAGACTCATAACCGCTAACCCTACACCTCCTTGGATTCGATGGATGGAAGGGTCCCGCCGTATTCGAGTTTGAGAGCCATGGAATGGTTGCGCAAATTGCGTACTGAGTTTTGGGCAATGGCGTCTCGAATCTCGCCCATCTCTCGGCCTAGGATCCCCAGCGATTCGCTCATTTCCTCGACAGCCACTGGATTCTTCAAGTCCGTGACGTCGAGGTAAGAATTCACCAGCTCCTTAGAGTGTTCTTCAATCATGTCCCGCACGAGGGCTTGCTGGTGTGGGGCATCGTCGAGGCGGTGCCAATTGTCTAGGACCCACACGGCCGAGTCATCGAACGAGTCCCACGCTTTCTTAACAGGTCCGGGCACTTTGGACTGCTTCAGGTTGTATCGGACGCCCTCCAATGAGCTAATCAGTTGACCTGCACCCGAGGTGGGGGCCTCAATAGCTTTCTCCTGCTTTGGCGGCGTCACGAATCCCGCAGCCGCACCTGTGCAGACCGCGACCAGTGGCCACAAGAAACCTAAACCGCCACCAGTCAACACGTGAAGGACGATAACGAGCGCCGTTACCGCAACGCCGACGACGATCTTCCGCGAGTTCAGTGTGTTCATAAGGTGTAGGCCCTCCTGAGGATAGGTGGAGATTTTTACTGGTAAGCGCGGATTTCCTCGAAGGCCGCGGCGAGGTCACCGTTGAGCGCATCGAATGTCTTGCCGCCCGTGAGCTGAGCAAGCTCCTCCATCTCTTGAATGTTGGCTTCACCATACAAGATGACAAAGACCGGGATCTCCTTTTTCTCTGGGGGAAGCTGCTCATAGGCCTCCTTAAATTGTGCAAAAGTACGCCCACGCGTCACTTCGCCATCAGTCATGAGCACCACGGTCCCAATCTCGCCGCTGCTAGTGTCTACCTCGTTGAAGGCATTGAGCACAGCCTCGAACGTCGCCGTATCGCCATCCGCCACGAGTCGATCTACGCGATCAGCAAGCTCTTTTGTGGTTGCCGGATTCTCTAAATCGACTCGCGCGCGAGTCGGCTGCTGCGGCTCAGAAGAATATGGGATGAGCTTGATCTGCTCACGGTTACGGAAGGCTACCTGGCCTTCACCGTCTGGAGAGCCGTCAGCTGAGCCGTCGATTAGCGGGCGCAGACTATTCTTGAGCAAATCAATGCGCTCGCCCTCCATGGAGCCCGAGGTATCCAAGACCAGCGCCGTGTTGCCAGGGTTACGCAGCTCGTGAGCAAAGGCATCCTCCAGTGCGCTTACGGTTTGTTCATTGGCCGGGTACGGCAGCTCGAAGATGGTCCCGGGCATGTCAGAATCGTCCACACGCAGGTGGTAGCTCCTCAGCTTCTCTGGGTGTTCAGCAAACCATTCGGCAAGTGCCTGCACCTTGCCTTCAGCCTCTTGGTCCGGGGAGCTGGCGAGAGCCGACAAAGGGTAGTCCGCCGAAATCACGCCATCGGAGGGGATGACCACCTCAAGATCGACGCCCTCGTCCTTGAGCTGGTACAGCACTGATTCATAATTAAGGATGGCGTCGGCCTGCTCCGGATGCTCGCGGAACCTATCAGCCAGCCAACCCGACGATCCCGACGTTAAAGTCTGGTTACTGAAGAGTTTCTGGACCTTGCCCGTGGCCTGGCGGATATCCTTCTCCGTAAGCGCGCGCCCGGTGTCCGCGAAAGCAGTGGTCGCAGCCGATAGCGCGGAGAAGCCCGAGTTTGAGGTCGAAGGATCGGTCATACCGAAGGTAATCCCCGAGTCAGCAATCTCCTGCCACGTCGGTTGCTTCGTGGTCCAGCCCTTTTCCTTAGCCACGGAAGGCTGCACACCGAGTACTACGGGGGATCGCGCCACACTGTGTTCTTTGCGCAGCTTCTCATCGGCACCAATGATGCGCGCATAACGATTGGTGGCAAACCACGTGGCATCATAGGATCCGTCGAAACCGCCTTGTTTCAGGCTGCGGGAATTCGCCAGCGTCCCATCCTCGGTGGTCATGGTGATATCGAAGCCGAGGTCCTGGGAGGCGTCGTCAAGCACCGGCTCCAGAGGCTTAAGCTCCGTGGCCGCCACAATGTTGAGGCCACCGCTGAAGGAGGAGCCGGAACCCGGCATATCCACATCATCGAACAAGTCACCTGCCGAACAAGCCGTCAGCGCCATGGTGCTCAGCATGACGAGCAGGACTTTTAAAGACCGAAACATTCCCTTGTACCTTCCTGTTGCTTTCCTTGCGGGGCCTTAACCAACCACTCGCAAAATCTCTTCATAATCCGCCCACCGCAGTTGGGTGGTATCGCCACCATCCACCGGGATCTGGTAGGTATCTGAAGAGTCAATTTTGGCAACGAAGTCCGAATTCTGCGAGCCCAAGCCTAAGCTCTCCGCGACCGCCGGGATTGCGTCATTCATTGCTGTGGCGAACAATGCGCCCTCGTCAGTGCGTGGAAGGACGATGCTGCTTAGTTTCGTCGCCGGTTTCAACGCCAACAGCGTATAGCCGGATAGGTCCTTGCCCGCACGTTCTAGATACACGTACTGCTCCGCGGTGGTCAATACCATAGGCATTTCGCCCTTATCCACACGGAGGAAAGCATCGAGGATGCCCTGATCGGTGGTTTCGCCATACCCCTGATCAGCAACGAGGCGGCGCATGATGTCATCCGCCTGCGCGTTGATCTTCTCCTTGCTATCGCTGCCCAGTTCCTTTTCCGCATAGTTAGCGGCCGCGGTGTGTACGACCCGGGCATAGCGCAGTGCGGCAAAGGACTGGTCCACCTGTGGCACGGCCACATCCACCACACGCGGCGAGCCGAAGGACGGGCTGATGTCCCGCCAGCGAGTGTCCTTCTGGGACATCTCCACCAGCGTCTCCATGTCCAAAGCCGCCTGGTTGTCGTATCCCGCAACCAAGCCGTGGTCCCTCATGTCCTCGACAAGCTCGCTGTGCACCAGCACCAACAGCGGCTTACCAAAAAACATCGGGGATAGGTCATCCCTTCCGGCTAGTTCCGGATGGGCATCGCGCACATCGGAGGTCCATGTAGCGCCGTTAGGATCCGCGAGCACAAAGTCATAATCTTTGTCCAAGCTACTGCTTCCCTCAACGAAGTCCCGTGCCGGTAGGACATCGAGCTCGAGCTCGATATCGTGCTTTTCCATCGCCTTCGTTGTGGCCGGGTCCTTAAAAACAGCCTCCAGCTCTGGGCTAATGGCGCCCTTAACGTGGTGCGTAGTTGTCGAAAAGCCAAAGCTCGGAAGGGAGCTACCTCCGCGACCTATCACGACGGATACCACAGCGAGCGCAAGGAAAACCGCGGCGATCACGAAGGACTTGGTGCGCTTCTTCGATGATGAGCTGCTCATGTTCTAAATCATAAAGTGATTTTCTTCTCACCGCTGGATTCGCGGCGGGGTAAGGGGAGAAACAGGCTCCCCCCTTTCCGTGCGCTCTGGTTAAAGAAGAGAAGGTACGTTCGCGACCAACGAGAAAAGGTCCTTCGGGTCGTCGGGGTTCGCGATGATGTCGATTTCGGATTCCAAATCTGTACCCTTGACGGAATCACGCAGGTAGCGCAGTGCAGAAAAATCATTGATGGCAAATCCGACATCATCGAAGAGCGTAATCTGCTCATCATTATCGCGCCCAGTGGCCTGGCCGGTGAGTACCTGATAGAACTCGACAACCGGGAAGTCCTCCGGCTTCTGCTGAATCTCTCCTTCGACGCGTGTCTGCTCTGGGAATTCAACAAAGACCTTGGATTTATCCAGGATAGAGCTTTCGAGCTCAGTCTTGCCCGGGCAATCACCACCGACGGCATTGAGGTGCACGCCCGGTGCAACGTGGCGCTCGGCCAGAATCTGGTTTTGAGCCTTGTCCGCAGTGCAGGTGGTAATGATATCCGCGCCCACAACGACCTCGTCAACGCTCGAGGCGGCCGTAATGTTGAAGCCCAGCGGTTCCAGATTGCGCCGGAATTTCTCTACGGCCGCAGGGTCAATATCGTAGATGGCAATGTCGTCGATTCCCATCACTCCACGGAAGGCAAGGGCCTGGAACTCGGACTGGGAGCCGGCACCCACCATGGCCATGCGCTTAGAATCCTTCCGGGCCAGGTACTTGGCCACCATGGCGGAGGTCGCGGCCGTGCGTAGTGCAGTAAGCAGCGTCATTTCAGCTTCGAAGGTGGGGTATCCATTGTCAACGTCCGCCAACACGCCGAAGGCAGTAACCGTCTGAAAACCGCGGGCGGGGTTGGAAGGGTGACCGTTAACGTATTTGAAGGAGTACTCCTTGCCATTGGAGGTCGGCATGAGCTCGATAACACCAAAGGGGGTGTGGGAGGCAACGCGCGCAACCTTGTCGAAGCGCTCCCATTCGCGGTAGTCGGCTTCAAGGTAGTCCACCATCCCGGTGATGATGTTCTCGACGCCTTCGCGCTGAATCCAGCGCGCCATATTCTCTACATCAACAAACTTAACTACAGGCTTCATCAAAGTCTCCATTCTTAGTTCTTGTCTTGGTTCTTGCTGTGCGGTGTGTTTCGGTTCCTGGGGTGAAGGTCCGTTTGCGGTGCGGCCGGGAAGCGCGAGGTCGGCAGGTGCTTGGCCTTCCTCTCCGCCGCAATCGCGTAGATTCGCTCACGCCAGGCAAACCACATCGCCGCAAACACCGGGATGAGAAGTAGCGTTGAGGCCAAAGCGAAGGTTCCGATGGGGTAATCGAAAGCCATGAGGATGATGACCACGCCGATGAAAGCGAGAACGGACCAGTCACCAGCTTGGCCGAATGGCGAGCGATAGTTCGGACGGGTATAGCGCCCCTTCTTGGCCAGCTGCACGAACTTGATGTGTGACAAGGCCACTGCAGCCCACGACGCCAGTGTTCCCAGCGCCGCCAAGTTCAGCACAATTTCGAAGGCCATTTCAGGCACAACATAGTTGAGGAACACACCGGCAAGGCCGACGAAGGCGGCCATCACGATGCCACCATAGGGCACACCGGACTTGGACATGCGCGCGCCGAACTTCGGCCCGGAGCCGGCAGTAGACATGTTGTACATGATGCGGCCCGTCGAATACAGTCCGGCGTTCAGCGAGGAAATTGCCGCGGTGATGACAACCAGCTGGAAGATCGGTGCGGCATAACCAGCGCCGAGGGATTCGAAGAAGGTCACGAACGGCGATACTTCCGCAACGTAGCTGGTGTACGGCAGCACCAGGGTCAGCAGCAGCACACTACCGAAGTAGAAGACCACGATGCGGAACAGGACGCTGTTGACCGCGCGTGGGATGTGCTTCTCCACGTCCTTGGTCTCACCGGAGGTGGTGCCCACCAGCTCGATACCGGCGTAGGCGAAGACCACACCCTGGATGACGATGACGGCGGGAAGCAGGCCATTGGGCAGCCAGCCACCGGCATCGGATATCAGGCTAAAGCCCGTCGCGTCACCATTCGGGTGACCCATAATCACCACGCCGATAGCCACGACCATGAAAATCAACAGCGCGATGATCTTGATCATGGAGAACCAATACTCCAGTTCACCGAAGATCTTCACCGACAACATGTTGAACAACAGGATGCTGCACACCACGCCGAGAGCGAGCAACCACTGCGGGACAGCGTCGAGCCAGGAAGTGTACTGGCCAAACCACTTGATGTAGATGGCCACGGCTGTGCCGTCGGCCACCAGGGTCGCAGCCCAGTTGCCCCAGTAGAGCCATCCGGTAACGAAGGCAGTCTTTTCGCCGTAAAACTCACGCGCATAGGACACGAAAGAACCCGAACTTGGGCGGTAGACGATGAGTTCGCCGAGCGAGCGCAAGATAATGTAACCGAAGAAACCGCAGACCAAATACAAAACTGCGAGAAATGGTCCAGCGGTTTGCAAACGGCTGCCGGTACCGAGCAACAAACCGGTACCGATCGCAGAGCCGATGGCAATCATCTGGAGCTGGCGATTGCCCATCCCCTTCTGAAGTCCGTGGTCTTCCGAAGCATAGACCGCTTTCTCCTTCTCGTGAGACTCCGTGTTGGGCGGGCGAAGTGTATCAGCCATTAGGAAGGTAGTCCTTTCAAAGTTGCGAACGTGCCTTTCTTCACATTCCCTAAGAAAACGTTATAACAACCTAATGAGACTTCCGTCACTTCAATACCCCCACAGTGCAACCCAGCACATCGATGCCCAGTAGTAATAGATTTGTTTTCTACCCCCACACACAAAAGAACCGCATGGCCTGAAAAGACCATGCGGTTATTCATTCTCTGTGCGGACTAGCGCAGGGAAGTTTTGGCCCACTCCCGCGCGGCGCCAGCGCGCTCGCGAACCTTTTCGCGCTGCTCCACCACGCGAACGCCAGCGGTGCCACCCTTGGTTGAGCGGGATGCCACTGCCCCATCAATGGTCAGCACCTCACGAACTTCCGGAAGCAGGCGCTTGTCGACGCCCGCCAGTTCCTCGTCCGTGAGATCCACCAGATCCACACCGCGAGACTCCGCGATCTGCACGCAGGCACCGGAAGCCTCATGCGCCTCACGGAACGGCACACCCTGGCGCACCATCCATTCGGCCAGGTCGGTGGCCAAAGTAAAGCCACGCGGGGCCAGCTCACGCATGCGGTCTTCATGGAAGGTCAGGGTTTCCACCAGCCCAGTCATGGCAGGCAGCAAGAGGTTCAGCTGCGCCACCGAGTCCACGATGGGCTCCTTATCCTCCTGCAGGTCACGGTTATAGGCCAAAGGCTGCGCCTTGAGCGTTGCCAACAGGCCGGTGAGGTTACCGATGAGTCGGCCGGTCTTACCGCGGGTCAGCTCCGGAACGTCCGGGTTCTTCTTCTGCGGCATGATCGAGGAACCAGTCGACCAGGCATCATCCAGGGTGACGTAGCCGTACTCCGGGGTGCACCAGTAGATGATCTCTTCCGACAGCCGGGACATGTCCACCGCGATCTGGGTGAGCACGAAGGCCGTCTCGGAGGCAAAGTCACGCGCCGCCGTACCATCCAGCGAGTTCTCCGCGGAAGAATCGAAGCCCAGCTCCTCGGCAATCGCCTCCGGATCCAGGTGCAGCGAGGAGCCCGCAAGCGCACCAGAACCATAAGGGGACACCGCCAAGCGCTTATCCAGATCTTGCAGGCGCTCGATATCGCGCAGCAGCGGCTGGGCATGAGCGAGCAGCTCGTGTGCCAGCAGCACCGGCTGCGCCGCCTGGGAGTGGGTCTTGCCCGGCATAATGGCATCCGGGTGGGCCTCGGCCTGGCTAGCCAGAGCCTCCACCAAATCCGTGACCTGAAGTGCGATATCGCGAATGGCATCGCGAATCCACATCCGGAACAGCGTTGCCACCTGGTCATTGCGGGAGCGCCCAGCGCGCAGGCGGCCGCCAACCTCGGGGCCTACAATGTCGATGAGACCGCGCTCCATCGCACCGTGGACATCCTCGTCCGTCGGAAGCGGGGTGAATTCACCAGAAGCGACCTTCTCCCCTAGTTCACTCAGGCCGTTAAGCATGGTGTCCAAGTCGGCGTCGGATAGCAATCCGGCCTTGTGCAGGACCTTGGCGTGAGCCTTGGAGGCCAGCACGTCATAGGGGGCGAGGACCCAGTCGAAGTGGGTGGATACGGACAGGGCAAACATCGCCTCGGAGGGGCCGCCCGAAAAGCGGCCACCCCACAGCGCACCCTCGTTAGTCTTGTGCATCGATTCCTTACCTTGACCTTGGCTGTGCTGGTTTACTTACCGGTGGGGAAACCGCCGTCGCGGTCACGCTGGTTGGAGATCTGCGTCGACAGGCCGTGCAGCTGGACAAAGCCCTTGGCCGCGGTCTGATCGAAGGTATCACCGGTGTCGTAGGTAGCCAGGTCGAAGGAGTACAGCGACTGGCCAGAGCGACGGCCGTTGACGGTGGCGGTGCCAGCATGCAGAACCATGCGGATATCGCCGGTGACGTTCTCCTGGGTGGACTCGGTGAAAGCATCCAGGGAGCGCTTCAGCGGCGAGAACCAGAGGCCATCGTAGACCTCCTCGGACCAGCGAGCGTCCGTGAGGCGCTTGTAACGGGCCAGCTCGCGTTCCACGGTGACGTCTTCCAGCGCCTCGTGAGCCTTGATGAGCACCATGGCACCAGGGGCCTCGTAGACCTCGCGAGACTTGATGCCTACCAAGCGGTCCTCCACCATGTCGAGGCGGCCAATGCCCTGGGCACCAGCGCGGCGGTTAAGCTCCTCGATAGCCTGGAGGACGGTCACCGGCTTGCCGTCAATAGCAGTGGGAACACCCTTGTCAAAAGTGATGGTCACCTCGTCCGGGGCATTGCCCAGGTCCGGCTGCTCGGTGTAGGCGTACAGGTCCTTTGTCGGCGGGTTCCACAGGTCCTCTAGGAAGCCGGTCTCTACCGCGCGGCCCCAGACGTTCTGGTCAATGGAGAACGGGGATGCTGCGGACTGCTCAATCGGCAGGTTAATTTCCTCAGCGAAGGCAATGGCCTTATCGCGGGTCCAGGCGTAGTCACGCGCCGGGGCGATGATCTCCAGAGCCGGATCCAACGCGCGGAAAGAGACCTCAAAGCGCACCTGATCGTTACCCTTGCCGGTGCAACCGTGGGAGACGTGGGTGCCGCCGTGTGTCTGAGCAGCCTCAACGAGGTGCTTGACAATGAGCGGGCGGGAGATGGCCGATACCAGCGGGTACTGCTTCATGTACATGCCGTTTGCCTTGATGGTGGGCAGACAGTACTCCTCTGCGAACTCATCCTTGGCATCAACGACGATGGACTCGACCGCACCGCAGTCGAGGGCGCGCTGGCGCACGGACTCCATGTCCTCGCCACCCTGGCCGAGGTCAAGAGAGACGGCGATGACTTCGCCGCCGGTCATCTTGGCCAGGTAAGGAATGGCGACAGAGGTATCGAGACCGCCAGAGTAGGCAAGCACAACGCGTGCAGTCATAGTTATTGGCTCCTTTAAGACAAACAGGTGCTAAAAAATCGAACTTATTTATATTATACAGACTTACGTATAAATGTTAAATGCTGCGGTTGGTGAGTTTCTCACCAAGCTCGCGGCCGGTCAACCCTTCGCGCGCGAGGACGAAGATCGTGTCATCGCCCGCGATGCAGCCGACCACGTCTGGAAGTCCCACGCGGTCGATGAAGGAGGCCAAGTACTGCGCAGCGCCCGCCGGGGTGCGCAGCATGGCGATGTTGCCAGAGAAGTCATGGGACACCACCAGTTCATCAAGCATGCGCCGGAGCTTCTCTCGCGGGCCGTTGAGCTGATCTTCGAATTGCTCCAACTCACCGCCCACCACGTAGAAGGACCGCCCGCCATCGCGCTTGACCTTCTTGGCTCCCAGCTCATCGAGATCACGCGACAACGTAGCCTGCGTGATATCAATCCCCTCATCGAGCAGGAGCTCTGAGAGCTGAACTTGGCTGGTGACCCGGGTGCGATCCAAGATCTCCAAGATCTTGGCTTGGCGGGCGTTGCGTGTAGTTGGGGTCGTAGTCATTCGTTTAGTTCTCCTTTTGAGCCGCAAGGAGCCAGACCAGCAGCGCCTTCTGCGCATGGAGGCGGTTTTCTGCCTCGTCGAAAACGCGCGACTGGGGCCCATCAATTACCTCAGCAGTTACTTCGTTGCCGCGGTAGGCCGGCAAACAGTGCAGGAAGATTGCCTCGTCCTTAGCGCGGGACATCACATCCGCGGTCACCTGATAGGGCAAGAACGGTGTGCGGCGGTCCTTGCCGTCATCCTCCTGGCCCATGGACACCCACGTGTCTGTAATGACAACATCAGCGCCGTCCACGCCGTCAAGGGAATCGGTCACCGTCACCGTACCGCGCTTTCGGGCACGCTCAACAAACTCCGCCTGCGGCTGGAAACCCTCCGGGGCAACAATGGTCATCTCCATGCCAGCGGTAGCAAACCCCAGCATGTAGGAATTTGCCATGTTGTTGTTGCCATCCCCTAGGTAGACGGCCTTCAGTCTAGTAAGGTCCCCGAAGTTCTCACGGCAGGTCACCAAGTCCGCCAAGATCTGGCAGGGATGGAGGTCATCGGACAAGGCGTTGACAATTGGTACCGTCGCAGTCTCCGCCATGTCCAGAAGGTTTTGATGCGCATATGTGCGCCACACGATCGCCTCAACGAAACGGGAGAGCACCGCTGCGGTGTCCTGGTAGGTCTCCCCTTTGCCCATCTGCGTCGACTTAGTTTCCGTCACGATGGCGTGGCCGCCCAGGTGAGCAATTCCCGCCTCAAAGGAGAAACGCGTGCGCGTCGACGTCTTGTCAAAGAGCACCGCCACCGACTTCGGCCCCTCTAACGGGCGCTCGGAGAAGGGATCCTTCTTGAGCCTTAGAGCCAGGTCGAGAACCTCGGCTTGCTCCTGCGGCGTGAGGTCATCATCGGCCAAGAAATGGCGCACACTCATGCAACTTCCTCCAGTACCTTATGCAGGCGTTCCACCGCCTGGGTGAGTTCTTCATCGGTGATCACCAGCGGCGGGGTCAAGCGTACGACCTCGCTACTTGGGGCGTTGAGGATTAGTCCATGCTGCAAACCTGCAGCCACGACTTCCTTGGCCACCGACTTATTTAATACAACACCTAGCATAAGCCCTCGGCCCCTCACCGACTGCACCGCAGGGGATTTACCAATCTCCTGCCGCAACCACTCGCCCTTGCGGGTGACTTCGGCGAGGAAGGGGACGTCGACAAGCTCCAGCACCGTTGACGCCGCCGCACACGAGACAGGATTGCCGCCAAACGTCGTGCCGTGGGAGCCCGGAGTGAAAAGGTCTGCGGCCTGACCACGCGCAATGGTGGCACCGATAGGCATGCCAGCACCCAGCCCCTTCGCCATGGTGATGACATCCGGGAGGATGCCTTCATGCTGGAAGGCGAAGAAGTCACCGGTACGCCCCACACCCGTTTGCACCTCATCCACGACCATGAGGATGCCGTGCTTGGTGCAGAGCTCACGCACCGCCGTCAGGAAACCTTCAGGTGCCGGGATGACACCCGTCTCCCCCTGGATGGGCTCCAAGATAATGGCGGCGGTGTCCTCCGGATTTTGCTCCACCAAAGCGGTCAGATAGTCGATGTCGCCATAGGTATAAAACTCCACTCCGCCCGGGAAAGGTTCAAAGGCTTTGCGTTTGCTGGGCTGCCCAGTCATGGCCAAAGAACCCATTGTCCGGCCATGGAAACCGTGGTGCGCTGCAAGGACGCGGCGACGGCCGGTCAGACGAGCCAGTTTAAAGGCCGCCTCATTCGCTTCCGCGCCGGAGTTAGAGAAGAAGACGCGAGCCTCGCTATCTCCCACCTTGTCCAGGAGTTTCCCGGCGGCTTCGACCACAGGCTCGCTGGCAAAAAGATTGGACACGTGGCCTACGGTGGCCACCTGGGCGCTCACCGCTTCGACGATCGCTGGGTGGGCGTAGCCCAGCGAGTTCACCGCGATACCGGCGAGCATGTCGATGTAGTCTTTACCGTCTTCATCGGTCACCGTGGCCCCCTTACCGGACACGATGGCAACGGGTGGGGTTCCATAGGTGTTGCTGAGCACCTGACCCCAACGCTCTGTCAACTTGGTCTGCGCGGTCACTTGTTATCGTCCTTCCTGAAGACCGTTCCCTCCGGGTAGTCCTCGCGGTTATAGTCATTGGGCAGCACCATCGTGCCGATGCCTCCCATAGTCAGCAGCTCCAGCAACACGGCGTGGGCGATGCGCCCGTCGATAACGTGCGCGGCGTTGACTCCGCCTTCCACGGCCATGAGGCAGGACTCCATCTTCGGGATCATTCCGGAATCCAGGCCTGGGAGGAGCGCGCTGAGCTTGTCAATCTCGATCTTCGACACCAAGGAGTCGCGGTTCGGCCAATCGGTGTACAGGCCCTCCACATTTGTGAGAATCACCAAGCGCTCGGCGCCCAACGCTCGCGCCAAGGCCCCGGCCGCGATATCTGCGTTGATGTTGTACACCTCGCCTTCATCACCGGGCGCGATAGTAGACACAACCGGGATGCGCCCGGCCTCAATAATGTCCATGACGGCGGTGGGATCGACGCTGACGATCTCTCCCACCATGCCGATATCAGTCGGCTCACCATCGACCTGGACGAGCCGCTTGCGCGCCTTAAACAACCCAGCGTCCTCACCCGAGGTACCCACGGCATACGGGCCATGTGAATTAATGAGGTTGACCAAGCCACGCCCCACCTGACCGAAGAGGACCATGCGAACCACGTCCATGATCTCCGGAGTGGTCACACGGAAACCGCCCTTGAATTCGCCTTCAATCCCCAGCTTGCCCAGCATGTCGTTGATCTGCGGCCCACCGCCATGGACCACGACGGGCTTGGCGCCCACGGTGCGCAGAAAAACCATATCGGCAGCGAAGGCGGCCTTAAGGGAATCATCCACCATCGCGTTGCCGCCATATTTCACGACCACAATCTTGTCGCGGTAGTGCTGCAGCCATGGCAAGGCCTCCGCGAGCACAGTGGCGCGGTCAGCATTACTTAGTCCCTGAAGCATTGTTCCTCCTCGCGCGTTCTTAAGAGCTGTACGCGGAGTTAATCTCCACGTAGTCATGAGACAGGTCGGTGGTGCGGACGAAAGCTGTGCCGGTTCCCCCGGTGCCCAAGTCCACGCGCACATCAATATCAGCCCCGGAAAGATCAACGTCGCGCGCGCCGGGCGCGCCAGTGGAACCGACGCACACTGCTTGGTCATTGAAAAACACGGAGATGTTGTCCGGATCCATCTCGGCATCCGCCATTCCGACAGCGGCGAGCACGCGGCCCCAGTTGGGGTCCGATCCGAACATGGCGCACTTGAACAGGTTGTCGCGGCCCAAAGTGCGCGCGGCGTTGAGCGCCTGCTCATCGGTAGCGGTGCCTTCCACGATGATCTTCACGCGCTTGGTCACGCCCTCGGCGTCGGCTTGAAGCTGATCCGCGATATCGGCGCACACCGCGAGAACCGCAGCATCCAACTCCTCCTGGCTAGGTTCTTTCCCGGAAGCACCGGAAGCCATGATAATGACCGTGTCATTCGTCGATGTGGAGCCGTCCACATCGAGCGTATTGAAAGTCTGATCACTCGCTGCCTGCAGCGCCGAGTGCAAGGCCTCGGAGGAGGCAACAGCGTCGGTGGTGATGCACACCAGCATGGTGGCCAGTGACGGCGCCATCATTCCTACGCCCTTGCCCATCGCACCCATGCTCCAGCCCTCGGCCTCAATGAGTGCTTCTTTAGCTACGGTATCGGTGGTCATGATGGCCTCCGCCGCGGACTTGCCGTGAGCTGCATCCGCGCCAAGGTCTCCGGCAACCACTTCGACGCCAGCCAATGCCTTATCCATGGGAAGGAGCTCTCCAATAAGTCCCGTCGAGCACGCCGCGATGTTGGCGGCAGGGATACCCGTGTGCTCAGCGGTGGCTTCCACAATCGCCGCGGCATCCTTGTCTCCTTGTTCGCCGTTGCAGGCATTCGCGTTGCCGGAGTTATAAATGACGGCCTGAACAGTGCCGTCCGCAACTGCTTCGCGGGAAAGCTTTACGGGTGCGGCCACCACGCGGTTGCGCGTGAAGACCGCAGCGGCGTCGAAATTAGGACCCTGGTTAACCACGAGGGCCATGTCGGGTTTTCCGGAGGGCTTGATTCCGGCTGTCGTGGCGCCAGCCAGGAATCCTGCAGGGGCGGTAATCATGTCGAGTTTCTCCTAGTTCGTGTGGAAGTGAGTTGAGGAAGGCGGCGCGGAACGCTTGGGAAAGTAGGGGTGCCCCTTAAGGGGCAACTGCTGCCTGTGGAAGGCCCAGGGTTTCTTCCCATCCCAAAGTCAGGTTCATGCACTGGACAGCAGCGCCGGCGGTGCCCTTGCACAGGTTGTCCAGAGCCGCGGTAATCACGAGACGGCGGGCGCGCTCATCCACGTGTGCTTGGATATGGACCATGTTGCTGCCCACCACGTTTTGCGTTTCTGGCTGTTGGCCCTCAGGCAGGACGAGGCA
Source organism: Corynebacterium minutissimum (assembly GCF_000988205.1). GTDB lineage: Bacteria > Actinomycetota > Actinomycetes > Mycobacteriales > Mycobacteriaceae > Corynebacterium > Corynebacterium hiratae. The sequence continues at coordinate 22,434 of NZ_LAYQ01000017.1, forward strand.
GAATGGTTCATCAGCATAAAAGTCACGGAAGGCCTCGGCGACTGTGCGCTTGTCGACGCCCCCCTTCAACGGCGCCGTAATCGTCGCCAGAATGCCACGAGGCAGCGGCGCCAGCACCGGAGTGAAACTCACAGACACCGGTTGCTGCGTAAAAGGCTGTAGGTTTTGCAGGACCTCCGGGGTATGCCGGTGTGTCCCGCCTGGCTTATAGGCTTTGAGGTTGCCCATAGTTTCCGCACCTAGCTGCGCCACGGAGGCCTTCTTGCCTGCCCCGGACACCCCGGTGATTGCTATCACCGACAGCTCTGGCTCAATCAGATCCTGCGCCACGGCCGGCAGCGCACCCAGGGTAATCGTGGTGGGAAAGCACCCCGGTACGGCAACGCGGTTGCTACCTTTAAGCTCCTCACGATTGCCGGGAACCTCCGGGATTCCATAAGGCCAAGCACCGGCGTACTCACCACCATAAAACGCGTCCCAGTCTTCCTTGCTACGCAAGCGGAAGTCAGCTGCGCAGTCAATCACCGTGACGGACTCCCCCAGCTGGCGGCCGATCTCCGCGGAGTGCCCGTGCGGCAAACCGAGGAACACGATGTCATGGCCAGCTAGAATCTCCGGCGTGGTGTCCTCGATGACGCGGTCCGCCAGTTGCGGCAGGTGCGGCATGAGCTCAGATACTCGCTGACCTGCGTTGGAGTGCCCGGTGAGCGCGCCGATGCGCAACTCACCCGAGAGGTATGCTGGGTGCGACAGCAAGAGACGGAGGATTTCGCCACCTGCATAGCCCGTAGCTCCGGCGATTGCTACTGAAATAGTCATGCAGCTACTCTAGCAAATAATGCATTCCGCCGTATGTTATTCAGAAAAAATGCGCCGAAGAGCTCGGCGCACAGGTGAGGAAAAGTAGGATTCAGGAAGGTTTACATGACGCGGGACGAGACGTTCCCCAGTCCCTCCGCACCCGATACGGCGGTCTTTCCTGCATAGCCTAGGTAGCCATGCGGGCCGACGAAGTGGATACCGCCCTGGGCATCCGCGATGGCTACAACCTCATTGAACTGGTGAACCTGGCCTGGCTGAAGGCGCTTGAAGCTCGTGGTTGTCAAGCCCTGGTTGAAGCAGTCAGCCTTGGAGCGACCTGCGTGGTAGAAAAAGCGCGGCGCCAACCGGCCCGGCGGGTTGCACTGCGGGCTAGTGGCACGTGCCCCTTCAGACAGGCACGCGACGTAGGTTCCTTCGATGTTCGAAGCTTCACAGTTGACGGTGCCATCGGCGTTGGAGAAACCTTGGGACAAGTCAGCGGAAGCGTGTGGGGCGATGGTCAGTGCGCCGACAACGGCGGCGGTGGCTGTGAGACGAGAAATAAGACGCATGGTGTGAACAATCCTTTCGGTGTGGCTTGGTCTGGAAACTCAGCACCTTTGCTGCACCCTTGAGGTTATGAGGCAGAGCACACCCCTTCCAGCGCTAGGGGATCTCTCCCCACGTCAGCACCTGCCCCAACGCGCGCAAACCCGGCTAAACAAAAGCCCGGCTAACCTCCCACAGGGCTAACCGGGCTTAAAGCACTAGCGAAGCAACAGAGTCTTAGGCGCGCATCTGTGCGCCAAGGCGCTGCTTGGCCAACTCCGCAGCGGCGAGGCGATGCTCGTTGGCCTCTTCATCAGTCAGAGTGCGGTCACCAGCACGGAAGAGAAGCTGGAAGGCTAGGGACTTCTTTCCTTCGCCGAGCTGCTCGCCACGGAAGACATCGAAAAGCTCCACGGACTCGAGGAGATCACCAGCACCCTCCTCGACCACACGGCGAACCGTCTCCGCCGGGGTTTCCTCGTCCACCACCAAAGCGATGTCCTGGTGCAAAGCCGGGAAGGAAGACAGCACGGGGGCGGGGAACTTCTCATCCAGCGGCAGGGCTGACACATCGAGCTCCATCGCACACGTGCGTGCTGGCAGCTCCAAGGCCTCAAGGACCTGCGGGTGCAGCTCACCCGCGTAGCCAACGACCGTCTCCTCATCGCTTGCGAGAACGATTGCAGCACAGCGGCCCGGGTGCCACGGCAGCTGCTCAGCTGCCTTCACTGCGATGTCCACGCCAGCGGAACGAGCAACCTGGCGCGCAGACTCAATAGCATCCGCGTAGCTGTAGGCGCGGCCCGCTCCCCACGGCCCTTCGTGTTCAATGTTTCCGGTGGCCACCGTGGCTACGTGCAACGGCTGGAGCGGCAAAGACCCAAGGAGATCGGCGACCATTGACTCCTCTGGGCGCGACTCCACCGACGGCATGGGAGAAGAATCAGCGCGCTTGAAGGCCACCTGCTGGAGGCCGAACAAGGCCAGATCACTGCGGCCACGGGCAACGTTGCGGGCGATAGCCTCAAGGAGATTGGGCAGCAACGTCGTGGACAGGATCGCCTTGTCTGACTCGAGCGGATTCTGCACGGCCACGGTCTGGCGGCGCGCATCCTCCTTGTCCAAGCCCCAGGTATCAAAGGTGTCGTTCGCGATGAACGGCGACGGGAGGACCTCGGCGTAGCCCGCGTAAGCCAACCCATGTCCGATCGCACGCCGACGCTTCTGCGCCGGAGTTAGGCCGCGGCCGCCCACCGGAGTGGGCAGGATGGTCGGAATGTCTTCAAGCCCTTCCAGACGCAGGATCTCCTCGATGAGATCAACGTCCATTTCGATGTCCGTGCGCCAAGAGGCGGGGACGACGGAAAGCTCCTCCCCGCCAGACACCTCGCAGCCGACCTCCGTAAGGCGCTTCACCACGGTCTCCTGGGAGTATTCGATACCGGCATACTCACTCGGCTTCGCCGCACGCAGGAAGATGGGCTCGCGCTTGGCGACGTCGCCCACGAGCGTCCGCCCAGCCTCGATCGTGCCGCCAGCAATCTGCTGAAGCAGCACGCACGCCACGTCCAGCGCTACCTCAACGATGGCCGGATCTACTCCGCGCTCGAAACGGCGAGAAGCCTCCGAGGAGAGCTTGTGGCGGCGGGATGTGCGGGCCACGGTGATCGGATCCCAAATGGCCGACTCGAAGTAGACATCAGTCGTCTCGTCAGAAATTTCGGAGGTGGTGCCACCCATGACGCCCGCCAAGGATTGGATACCGTTGTCATCGCAGATGACCACGTCGCCCTCCGAAAGCTCCCGCTTGACATGGTCGAGGGTCTCGAACTTCTCGCCCTCGTTGGCATTGCGCACAACGAGGTTGCCCTTGATCACGTCGGCGTCAAAGGCGTGCATCGGCGCGCCCAGAAGCAGCATGACGTAGTTCGTGACGTCGGTAGCCACGTTGACGGCGCGCTGACCGGAGAGCATGAGCTCGCGCTCCATCCAGAACGGGGTACGCGCTGCCGGGTCAATACCGGTCACCTTGCGCAGACCAAATCGCTGCGCCTTGGTTTCCTCCCTCAGGTCAACGTCGATAAGCGTGCCCTCCGGAGCCGGCACGACGGAGGTGTCGATGCCAGCCACGCTCGGTTCCTGCGCCACGTCGGGGAAAGTGAGATCAAATGCGGAGGCAATTTCACGCGTCAGGCCACGCGCAGACAAGGCATAGCCACGATCCGGGGTGATGTTGACGTCGAAGACGGTATCGGACAGCCCAATAAGGGGGCGGGCATCCTCACCAATCTTGTCGGCAACCTCCTCCCCTAGCACGATGATGCCGTCTGCCTTGGGGCCGAAGCCCAGCTCAGCTGCGGAGCACATCATTCCGTTGGAGATATGGTCGTAGGTCTCGCGGGCGGCAATCTTGAATCCTCCCGGCAGCTCAGCACCCGGAAGGGAGACCACGACGTAGTCGTTGAGGCGGAAGTTGCGGGCGCCGCAGATAATGCCCTGCAGCTCCCCCGTGCCATTGGCCTGGCCAACGTTGACCTGGCAATAGCGAATTGGTTTCTTGAACTGGGTGAGCTCTTCGATCTCTACAACCTGACCGATAACCAGCGGGCCCGTGGTTTCCGGAAGGGTCTCGTAGCCCTCGGTTTCAAAACCTACGCGGACAAATCCAGAGTCCAGTTCCTCAGAGGACACGGTCCAGCCGGAATTAGCGGTGCCCAGGATTCGGGTAACCCAGTCTTGGGAAATAAGCATTTTTTCTTTCTATCCTTTCTCTGGGTTCCTATGCCTGCACGCCAAATGGCAGGGTGAAGCGGACATCGCCTTCGACCATGTCGCGCATATCGGTCAGACCATTGCGGAACTGCAGGGTGCGCTCGAGGCCCATGCCGAAAGCGAAACCGGTGTATTCCTCGGGGTCAATGCCCACCGCACGCAGGACGTTGGGGTTGACCATGCCGCAGCCGCCCCACTCGATCCAGCCGGCGCCGCCCTTCTTGTTGGGGAACCAGACATCAACCTCGGCGGAGGGCTCGGTAAACGGGAAGTAGTTCACGCGCATGCGGGTGGTAGTCTCCGGGCCGAAGAGCACCTTGGCCAAGTGCTCCAAGGTGCCGCGCAGGTGGGCCATCGTCAGCCCCTTATCCACGGCAAGGCCTTCCACCTGGTGGAAGACAGGAGTGTGGGTGGCATCGAGCTCATCGGTACGGAAAACACGGCCCGGGCACGCAATGTAGAGCGGGACATCGCGGTCAAGCATCGTGCGCACCTGCACCGGGGATGTATGGGTACGCAGAACCTGCTTGGAGCCTTCCTTGCCCACGTGGAACGTGTCCTGCAAGGTGCGGGCTGGGTGGTCGGGCTTGAAGTTCAGAGCGTCGAAATTAAAGTACTCTGCTTCTACCTCAGGGCCCTCCGCGATTTCCCATCCCATGCCCACAAAGATGTCCGCGATGCGCTCCGACAGCGCTGTGATGGGGTGCAGGGCACCGGTCTGCGCGCGGGTGGTAGGGACGGTGACATCGACCTTCTCCGCCTTCAGCTGCGCGGCGCGGGCCTCCTGCTCCAGCACTTCACGAATCTGGGCAAAGCGCTTTTCCACCTTGCCGCGGGCCATGTTCACTGCGCGTCCAGCATCCTTGCGCTGGTCCTTCGGCAGCTGTCCGAGCGATTGGCGGGCCTGCGGGATATAGCCGCTATCACCAAGGTGCTCGCGACGGGCGGAGGTGAGCTCGTCGAGGCTGGTTGCAGCTTCGAAGGCGGCGATGGCCTTCTGCGCGGCGGCCTCGAGGGCCTCTTCGGTCAATTCGATCTGAGGTGTATCGGACACGTGCCTTGATTACCTTCTTCTCGCACAAAAACTAACGCGAGCTATCTTACCGTGCCGCCTGACTTCTGTGGCCACCAACCCTGGCACATCGGAGGCGCTAGCTGCTCTGCTGCTTCGCAGACTCATAGAGGCAAATGCTGGCGGCCGTAGCAAGGTTCAGAGATTCCGCGCGGCCAAGAATCGGGATACGCACACGCATGTCCGCCTCATCCTGTAAATCACCCAGGCCGTGCGCCTCGTTGCCAAAGAGCCACGCGGTGGGCTGGGACAGGTCCGCATCGGCGAGGTCCACCTCGCCGTCGGCTGCGGTGGCCAACACTTGCAGACCAGAGGAGCGCAGCTTGCCCAGTACATCCTTGATGTTGGGGTCTCGGGCTACGGGCACATGGAAAAGTGATCCGGCCGACGCGCGCGCTACCTTACAGCCCAAGGGATCCACGGTTTCCCCGGCAAAGATGACGCCATCGGCGCCCATGGCATCCGAGGTCCTGATCAGTGTTCCCGCGTTGCCCGGCTCCGCCGTCAAGACAGGAACCGACACCAGCTTCGGCTTGCCGGCCAAAATCTTCCCGGCGGTCCACAACACTGGGCGGCACACGGCAAAGAGCCCGGTGCTCGTGGCGGTGTCAGACAGGTGCTTTGCCGCCTTATCCGTAATGGGATGCACATACACGTCCATGTAGCCGCAGGCTTGAACAATGTGTGCAAAGCGCTCGGCGGCCTTCTCCGTCACGAAAACATCCGTAGCGGCACCGGTGGACACGGCCGCGTCCACGGCGTTTTCGCCCTCAATGATGAAACGCTCCGCCTTTCGGCGGCTGGCCGCCCGGTGCAATTTGGCGGCATTAACCACGCGCGGCGTGCGTTCAGTAAAGGCAGAGGAAAAATCCAGATTCATGCATTTGACGGTACCCACCGAACCAGACATTGAAAAGTCCCGCTCCCCCAGCAAGTTTGAGTGGGTAGCGGGACGGTTGGTCTCCACGTCATCTCCGCGGATACGGGTGGGCTTTATTTCTTTAGCGGAACTCCGTCGGCGTCCTTATCAAAGCCGGAGAAGCCACCGGCGATGAATACGAGCTCGACCCACTTCCAGATCACCAAGGCACCGATGAGGATAAAGCCAATGAGGATAAAAGAGGTAACGAATCCTACGATTGCAAGGCCCAACTGCCACATGCCGCGCTGCGTGCGACCAATATAGAAGTTATGAACCCCCAATTCGCCCAAGAAGAAGCACAGGAGCAGTGCTACCAACCATGACTTCTGCTCGCCTCCCGGGGGTGGCTGCTGGCCATAGTTTGACTGGTATGCATCCTGCTGTGCGGGCAGATTCTGGGACTGCTGCGAACCGCCATACGGAGCCGAGCTGTAACCGTACTGATCACTGGATGATCCGAAGGGGTTCGACTGCTGCGACTGTCCGCCATAAGAGCCACCGCCATAAGCATCGCCATTGGGCTGATACGCGCTATTCGGGTTGGTCATAACTATCTCTCCTTCGCACCATGTGCCCCTAGGGCAGGCCCAGAAGCCAACGGCTACCTTGATTTACACAACAACGAGCAATGTAACACAAACCACAAAGAGGAGCAGTACGCCCGCCGACCTAGCGGGTGCTACTCCCCACGACAAGAAACCCACCGGTCCTCCATAAGAGGGCGGTGGGTTCGTGACGTTTCTACGCTCGACGCTTACGCAGCCTTCGGTGCGTTAACGTCCTCCGGCAGTGCGGCCTTGGCGGCCTCGCACAGTGCGGAGAAAGCCTCGAAGTCGTTGACGGCAAGTTCCGCGAGAATCTTGCGGTCGACCTCGATCTCAGCCAGGCGCAGGCCGTGGATGAGGCGGTTGTAGGTGATGTCGTTCATACGAGCGGCAGCATTGATGCGCTGGATCCACAGCTTGCGGAATTCAGACTTACGGGCGCGACGGTCGCGGTAAGCGTAAGTCATGGAGTGCAGCCACTGCTCCTTGGCCTTACGGTAGAGGCGGGAGCGCTGGCCGCGGTAGCCCTTAGCGGACTTCAGGATCGCGCGACGCTTCTTCTTGGCGTTAACTGAGCGCTTTACTCGTGCCACAGTAATACTTCCTTATCTTGATTGTGAGTGTGTGGGGATGGAGTGTTTCGGCGCTGACTATGCGCGGCCGAGAAGGCGCTTGACGCGCTTGGTGTCTGCCTTGGCGACGTCCTCGGTGCCCTTCAGACGACGGGTGCGCTTGGAAGGCTTGCCTTCCAGGAGGTGGCGGCGGTTAGCCTGCTCGCGACGCAGCTTGCCGGAGCCGGTCACCTTGATGCGCTTGGCGGTGCCCTTGTGAGTCTTCTGCTTCATGAGAATTAAATCCTTAAATCCTAAGTGGAGCGTGGTCTACTTCTTGCCTTTGCGGACGGGCCCAAGGACCATGGTCATATTGCGACCATCCTGCTTGGGGCGCGACTCCACGACGCCGACCTCTGCGACATCGTCAGCCAAACGCTCCAGCAGGCGGAAACCCAGCTCCGGACGCGATTGCTCGCGGCCACGGAACATGATGGTCACCTTGACCTTGGAGCCCTTCTCCAGGAAGCGCACCACGTTGCCCTTTTTGGTCTCGTAATCGTGATCATCAATCTTCGGACGGAGCTTCTGCTCCTTCACCACGGTTTGCTGCTGGTTCTTACGGGACTCGCGGGCCTTCTGAGCCTGTTCGTACTTAAACTTGCCGTAATCCATGATCTTGGCTACGGGCGGCTTAGCGTTCGGGGCAACCTCGACCAGGTCGAGATCGGCTTCGTACGCAAGCTTGCGAGCATCGTCTGTACGGACAATGCCCACCTGTTCACCACCGGGGCCAACAAGACGGACCTCGGGTACTCGGATGCGCTCATTAATGCGAGCTTCAGCGCTGATTGTGGTTCTCCTCGATTGTGGGGGCTAGTAGTGTGCCTACCGTGACCACAAACGAATAAATCCCGGTGCCAAAGGCATCCGGGAGTTTCTTTTCAAGCACGCGCCAATGTATGGCGCCTACTCTTAACCTTTATCCTGCGGCGAAACTAGTGTCCGGCGCGGCTTCGGGTGGGAGAAACTCCGCTTGCGGCCCAAGTACCTCCTGGAGGAGGCGCTACGGGCGGTAGTGCGCACTACTTTAACACCTGATTTTTCAGGAACCAAATCGGCGTGCCGATGTCGTTCCTGCAGTCTGCGTTGCCGTGGGCGGTGCGCAGCCCTCCACCGGTTTAAGCGCGCCAGCCTCCAAGGCCTCAGTTACGACTCGGTCCACTCCAGCAGCAAGAACGTTGAGCGCAGGAATTGCTTCTTCGGCGTACTCACCCGGCATAGTGACTTCAATGGCCAATCCCACCGTGGACTCTTTACTCGAGCCCGATGGGGTGGTTTCCCGCACACCAATTTGGCGGTGGGTATAACCGTCGTCGTACTCGGATAGTCCCCACCCGCCCTTGGCGCGGGTGTTCGGGAGCTTGTCCAATCCGTTGTCTTGCCACTCCACAATGTCATCCATTGCGTCATAGACCTGTTCTGCTTCCGGAATACACGGTAAGTGTGCGCCAAACTCTGCCTGGTCTTCCAGCAGCCACGTGGAGTAGCCAAAAGGTTCCTCGAACTCCCCGGTCGAACCATACTCTTCCAAGAGCGCCGTTACTGCGCTCCCAGCATCGCCCTCAGTCCATCGCACGTGGGACCACAACGCGTAGGCAGCATCATTGTCGGATTCCTTAATCGCGAGGTCGACGAGCTCCGGGCTAGCGCCGTCGCGCAGCGCGGCAATCGCGATAGGAACCTTCACCGTCGACCACGCAGGCTCCTCACCGCGTAATCCGGCGTTGACAGTCCCTTCCCTATCCGCCACCGCCACGCCGGCGCGGACATTGAACTCCTTCTCTACTTCAGAGACGACATCGCGTAATTCGGCGCGCACGTCATAGCTGGCGGGTGCTTCCACGCCTGATGATTCTTCGGGAGCCGGCGGCGATGTGTCTTCCGCTGGGCCGGAACACCCCGTCATGGTGGCTGTCGCAGCAATGCTGATGGCTAGTGCTGCCGTGCGGGTACTTCTGTGGCCCAACATCACACCAGCTCCTTGAGGAACCCTCCCGTATAGGAGCCTTCCACCTGCGCCACGTCTTCTGGCGTGCCTTGGGCCACGACGGTGCCGCCGCACGAGCCGCCTTCCGGGCCCATGTCCACGATCCAATCGGCGGCCTTAATGACGTCGAGGTTGTGCTCGATGATGATCACCGAGTTGCCCTTATCAACCAGGCCTTGAATGACGAGCATGAGCTTTCGGATGTCCTCGAAATGCAGTCCGGTGGTTGGCTCGTCCAGGATGTAAACCGTGCGCCCATTCGTGCGCTTTTGGAGTTCGGAGGCCAGCTTCACGCGCTGCGCCTCACCACCGGAAAGCGTCGTGGCGGCCTGACCCAAGCGAACATATCCCAGGCCCACCTCCACCAAGGTGTTGAGGTAGCGGTGGATCGACGTGATGGGTTCAAAGAACTCGGCTGCCTCCGAGATCGGCATGTCGAGAACCTCGGCGATGTTTTTGCCCTTGTAGAGGACCTCCAGGGTTTCGCGGTTATAACGGGCACCGTCACAAACCTCGCACGGCACATAAACATCGGGCAGGAAGTTCATCTCGATCTTTATGGTGCCGTCGCCCTGGCACGCCTCACAGCGTCCGCCCTTGACGTTGAAGGAGAACCGGCCCGGCTTGTAACCGCGTACCTTAGCCTCCTGGGTTTCCGCGAACAGATTACGGATCTTGTCGAAGACCCCTGTGTAGGTTGCCGGATTCGAGCGCGGGGTGCGGCCGATAGGCTCTGGTCCACCTGCACCAGCTTGTCTAGGTGTTCCACGCCTTCAACGCGCTTGGCGCGACCGGGTACTTGGCGGGCACGGTTGAGTTTGTTGGCCAAGGTCTTGGCCAAGATCTGGTTGACCACGGTGGATTTACCGGAGCCGGACACGCCTGTCACACACACGAGCACGCCCAGCGGAATCTCTACATCAATGCCCTTGAGATTATTCTCGCGCGCGCCGACCACCTTGAGCATGCGCTCAGGGTCAATCTCACGGCGCGTATCCGGGACCGCAAGCTTCTTCTTTCCTGACAGATACTGCCCCGTCAGGGACTCCTCCACAGATTCGATGCCGGCGGGCTCGCCCTGATAGACCACCGTTCCGCCGAATTCGCCGGCCCGCGGTCCAACGTCGACAAGCCAGTCCGCCTCCCGGATGGTGTCCTCATCATGTTCCACCACAATCAAGGTGTTTCCGATATCGCGCAGGCGCTTCAACGTGGCGATGAGGCGCTGGTTATCGCGCTGGTGCAGACCAATGGAGGGCTCATCCAGCACGTAGAGGACTCCCGCCAGGCCGGAGCCAATCTGGGTTGCGAGGCGAATGCGCTGTGCTTCGCCACCGGACAACGTGGAGGCGCCGCGGTCAAGGGTGAGGTAGTTCAGGCCGACGTCGAGAAGGAAGCGCAGGCGAGCCTGGATCTCCTTGAGCACAGCACCAGCAATGATCTCCTCGCGGTGGCCCAACACGAGAGAGTCGAGGAACTCCGCCGCCTCCTCGATGGACAGTGCCGTCAAGCCGGCGATGGACTGCTCGCCATGCGCGGTGGAGGCCAAACGCACCGCCAAGATTTCCGGCTTCAGGCGGGTACCGCCACAAGCGTTACACGGCACACGGCGGGTGTACTGAAGGAGACGGTCCTTCTGCGACTCGGAATCCGCCTGATCGAGCTTGCGCTCCAAGAAGCCGATAGCTCCCTCGAACGGCGCTGACCAGTTGCGCTGGCGGCCATAGCGGTTCTTGTAGCGCACACTGACTTCCACATCTGTGCCATAGATCAAGGCGTGGCGCTGCTCCTCGGTGAGCTCGGAAACCGGGGTGCGCGGATCAAAGTCCAGGGCTTTCGCCAGGCCTTCGACCAGCTTGACAAAGTACCGCGCATTGGGGCTCGACGTCCATGGTTGGATGGCCTCAACGGCTGGGGCATCCGGGTCCGGGATCAACAGATCCACATCCACCTCAAGGCGCGTGCCCAAGCCATCACACACCGGGCAGGAACCGAAAGGCGCGTTGAACGAGAACGCGCGGGGCTCGTATTCCTCAATGGTCAGCGTGTGGCCGTTAGGGCAGGCAGCCTTTTCCGAGTAAGTGTGCGTGAGATCTTCGCGGTCTACGAAATCCAGGGTGACGAGTCCGTCTGCCAAGCGCAGCGCCGTCTCGACAGAATCCGTCAGCCGCTGCTTTTGGGAAGCTTTCACCTGCAGGCGGTCCACGACGACATCGATGTCGTGCTTGATCTGCTTCTTCAGCTTCGGCGGGTCACTGAGCTGGTAAAGCTCCCCATCTACCCGAACACGGGAGTAACCCTGGGCCGCGAGGTCAGCAAAGAGGTCAACGAACTCGCCCTTACGTCGGCGAACGACCGGTGCGAGGACCTGGAATTTCAGCTTTTCCTCGTGGCTTAAGACTTCATCAACAATCTGTTGCGGGGTTTGGCGCTCAATGACAGCATCACACTCAGGACAGTGCGCAGTGCCCGCGCGGGAGAAAAGCAAACGCAGGTAGTCGTAGATTTCGGTGATGGTTCCCACCGTCGAGCGCGGGTTGTGGTTGGTGGACTTTTGGTCAATGGACACCGCTGGGGATAGACCGTCGATGAATTCGACGTCCGGCTTATCCATTTGGCCAAGGAACATGCGTGCATAGGAGCTCAAAGACTCCACGTAGCGCCGCTGGCCCTCGGCGAAGATGGTGTCAAAGGCGAGTGAGGACTTGCCTGAGCCCGATAGGCCGGTAAACACCACCAGGTTATCGCGCGGGATATCGATGTCCACGCCCTTGAGGTTGTGCTCACGCGCACCACGTACGACCAAACGATCAGCCACTAGTTGTTGCCTTCCTACACAAAAGAATGTGTGTTCAGAGAGTTCTCATTCAGAATGTACCCGTATGGTTGGACTTATGAACAACGCGCTTGAGCTTCATAAAATTTCCGTGTCCGAGATGGACAACAATTGCTACCTGCTGTGCGCGGGTGACGAGGCGCTGCTTATCGACGCCTCCGCTGACGCCCCCGCGCTGCTCGCTTTAGCCGCCGACCACGGAGTAAAGATCTCCGCGGTGCTGACCACGCACCGCCACTGGGATCACGTACGCGCACTCAAGGAAGTCTTGAATGAAACCGGTGCCGTTCACTATTCCTCTTTCTTGGACGCCCCTGCTTTGCCCGCGCCCGTCGACGTGGAACTGGAGCATGGCGATACGCTTCCTTTCGCCGGTTACGATCTGCCCGTCATTATCCTGCGCGGACACACCCCGGGCGGAGCAGCAATTGCAGCGGAGATTGATGGCGTTACCAACCTCTTCGTCGGTGATTCCCTCTTCCCCGGCGGCGTGGGCAAGACCACCTCGGAAGGTGACTTTGTGCGCCTCTACAAAGATGTCACGCAGCGGCTCTTTGATGTCTATCCGGACGACGCAATTGTCCGCCCCGGGCACGGGGCCCCCACCACGCTCGGCGCGGAACGCCCGCACATGGACGAGTGGTGGGAGCGACGCTGGTAACTACGTGTTAACTGCTGCGCTCACAGCAGCAGTTGTTTAACGCGCGTACTATGGTGTGGCGAACGTCTTTACAGATCTATTGAATGGAGCACGTTATGATTCGTAAATTTGCCCGTCCTATGCTGGCCTCCGTGTTTGTCTGGGATGGTGTGGATACGCTCCGCAACACCTCGGAGCACGTCGCGGACACCGAGTCCGTGCTCAAGCGCCTGCGCAAGGTGCTGCCCCGCGAATACGCGGGTTACATCCCCAATGACCCAGAGCTGGTTACCCGCGCGCTCGGCGGCGCGAAGACCGCTGCGGGCACGAGCCTCGCGCTGGGCAAGGCTCCGCGCACCTCGGCTGCAGTGCTCGCGCTGACGCACGTCCCCAACCTGGTCGGCAATGCTTTCTGGACCGCGGATTCCAAGAAGGACAAGGAAGCACAGCGCAACAGCTTCATCACCAACACCGCTCTGCTTGGTGCCCTCGCCATCGTTACGCAAGACACCGAAGGAAAGCCTTCCGTGCGGTGGCGCGCTGCTAAGGCCTCTGAGCGTGCAAACAAGAAGATTCAGCAGGCGCTGCCGGGCAAGTCCGAACAGCAGAAATTTGCGGAGGACTTCTCCAATCGCGCAAACGAGATTTCTTCCGATGTCACGGCCAAGGCCAATGACTGGTTTGAGACCGCCAAGGACTACGTCGAGGACAACCGCGATGACTGGGAGTCTGCCGGCCGTGACTTCATCGACTCCGCGCGTTCCTTCGTCGAGGACACCGCTGAGACGGCACGCGAGTTCTTTGAGGAGAACAAGGACGATTGGCTCGACGCTGCACGTGACAACACCGAAACCGCCCGCAAGGGTCTGGTCAAGGCAGCCGGCAAGGCACAGGACCGCGCTGACGAGGCACTGGCCAAGGCGGATTCGCTCGATGGCAAGCGTGCCCAGAAGAAGGCTCGCAAGCGCGCCGAGAAGCTGCAGAAGGAAGCCTCCAAGAAGCTGGATAAGGCTTTCAAGAAGTTCGGTGACCGCTTCTAAGCTCTCCGTCCTTCGCTGCGGATAACTCCGCAACACACCGCGGCAATCGCCGCGGTGGAGAGAACAACGGCTCAGCTAGTATGCTGGGCCGTTGTTCTTTTTCCTGTCCACCCTTCCCCATCTCCCTTACTTCCCGTCTGTCCACGAGAAGCCTTCATACGCACCCAAGGAGCCTTGTGTCTGAATCTTCACCCGCGACTCATACCGGGAAACCCGGCGCCCACGCGAACGAGCAGAGCGCGGAAATAGCTAGCGAGCAAGCATATGTCGATGGCCTCTTCGAGCGTCTGGACAACGAGGTTCAAGCGGCCAACGAGCGCTTGAACGAAGTGCAAGCTGCCGTCGATCCACATACCCCGGACGCCGATGCACTCGTTCGGCGAGAGACCGAGTACCACGGCCTGCAGGCTAAATTGGATCGCCTCAACGTCGCCCAACTCGGCTTAGTTTTTGGGCGCATCGACATCGATGCACCCGGTGATAACCCCACCCCGGAAGGCCTGGACCGGCGCTACATCGGCCGCATGGGACTCGACGCCAGGGAGGAGAACTACCGGACACTCCTTCTGGATTGGCGTGCGCCGATGGCGCGCCCCTTCTACCTCGCCACTACAGCGCACCCTGAAGGCGTCCATGTCCGCCGGCATATCCGGACCACTGGGCGCACGGTTACTGGAATCAGCGACGAGGTCTTGGAGGGAGAATCCTCTGCTGACAGCAGCGATGTCGCAAGCGAGTCCGCCCTCCACCACGTGATGCAGCGCGCCCGCACCGGGCACATGCCCTCCATTGTGGAGACCATTCAGCGCGAACAGGACGAAATCATCCGTGACAGCACGCGGGGCGTCATGGTGGTCGAAGGCGGACCAGGAACCGGCAAGACCGCTGTTGCACTGCACCGCGTGGCCTACCTGCTCTACACCTACCGTGATCAGCTCGCCGCCACGGGCGTGCTGATCGTGGGCCCCAACTCCACCTTCCTGGAATACATTTCCCGCGTGCTCCCGGACCTTGGTGAAACCGGTGTCGTGCTTTCCACCATCTCTTCCCTCTTCCCCAGCATCGAGGCTACTCACTCGGAGTCCTTGCTCGCCCGCGAGATCAAGGGCTCCGCTGCCATGGTGGAAATCCTCGGCAACGCGGTCAAGGATTATCAGCGCCTACCGGAGCAGCCGCGCACGGTGGAGATCGATCGGCTCGAGCTCACCGTCACCCCAGCTATGGTCAAGGCGGCGCGTACCCGCGCGCGACGCTCGCGCAAGCCGCACAACGACGCTCAAGCGGCATTTGCGGAACACCTCATCGAGTCTCTGGCCCAGCAGATGGCCGAACGCATCGGTTCTGACCCGCTGGGAGGTGCCAACCTGCTCTCCCGCGCGGACGTGGATCAGCTCCACGATGACCTCGCCGAAGAACCACAGGTCACAGAACTCATCGACGAGTTCTGGCCCCATCTCATGCCTACCGAGGTACTCGCCAATCTCCTGAGTAGCGCCGAACGAATCGATACGGCAGCCTACGCTTATGATGACGAAACCCGCGGTGCCCTCTACCGCGAAGACGGTACGTCATGGGCGGCCTCCGACGCCGCGCTTCTCGACGAGCTCGCGGTCCTCATCGGCATGCCCGACCCCGAAGCAGAGCGCGCCGCCGAGGAGAAAGAATGGCGCGAACAGGTCGCGGAGGCAGAAGACGCCCTCGATATCCTGAGCTCCTCTGATTCCACTGACAACGATGATGACATGTTCGAAGCCGAGATCCTCTCTGCGCACGATGTCATCGACGCCGAGCACCTCGCTCGCCGTCACGAGGTGCGGGATTCCCGCACCACCGCCCAGCGGGCCCGCGAAGACTACACGTGGGCCTACGGGCACGTCATCGTTGACGAAGCCCAAGAACTTACCCCCATGGAATGGCGCATGATTTTCCGGCGTAGCCCCTCGCGATGGATGACGCTCGTGGGCGATACGTCCCAGACTGGAGCACCCGCCGGTGTGGATGACTGGGGCGAGACGCTCGAGCCTTTTGTTGGAGAGCGCTTCCGACTGCACGGGTTGACGGTCAACTACCGCACCCCACGCCCGGTTACGGAATTGGCCAATCGGCTGTTGGAAGAAATCAACCCTGAGGCCACGCCGAGCATCGCGGTGCGCGATGGTGTTGACGTTGTCTGGCACGACGACGCCACCGATACGGAGCCGAAGACATTCCAGGATGAGGACGGGCGCCTGCGCGCCGTGATCACGGCTGCCAACGTCGAGGAGATCAAAGGCCTCGAGTTTGATCACGTCACGGTGGTCAACCCCGATGACATCGTGGCAGCCTCCCCACAGGGTTTGCACAACCTCTATGTTGCGCTCACGCGTGCGACGCAGTCCTTGACCATCACCGGCCGTTATGCGGAGGTTTTCGGATAGTCTGGTGCCCATGGCTCTTTCCGATATCGCCCGCAAAGTCGAATTCACTGTCAATTCCCTCTCGCTCAAGCGCTCGGCGCGTAAAGGGTGGCAGCCCAGCATCACTGGCTATGCCGGTTACGGTAATGAAGAATTCGTCCGTGTTCTGGGCCGTGTCCTCATGCATGACCCGACGGCTGAAGAAACGGATACCTGGGCGCAGCGTGGCTACCGCCAGTTCTTCACCATTCAGGTCACAGACCACGAGGTCGAAGTCACGGTTGGTGGGAAGACGGTATCGGGAACCACCAACGACAACGGCTACATCGATATCCTCGTTTACAACCACGGCCTAGAGCCCGGCTGGCACGAGGTCACCATCCGTGCCAAGGGCGCGGACGCGGTGACCTCGGAAGTCCTCATCGTGGACAAGGACACCACGTTCGGTGTGGTCAGCGATATAGATGACACCATCATGGTGACGTGGCTCCCGCGCGCAATGATCGCAGCATGGAACTCGTGGGTTAAACGCACCAATACCCGCACCCCCGTCGAAGGTATGGCACGGTTCTACCGGGAAATCGCCCAACAGCACCCCGATATCCCCTTCATTTACCTCTCCACCGGCGCCTGGAACACCTACGACACCTTGGTTAACTTCATGGCGGAGAAGGGCTTCCCGCGTGGTCCCCTGCTGCTGACAGACTGGGGTCCTACCCCCACCGGCCTCTTCCGCAATGGTCAGGAGCACAAGCGCGTGCAGCTCCGCAACCTCTTCATTGCTTTCCCGAAGCTCCGCTGGCTGCTCATCGGCGACGACGGTCAGCACGATCCGCTTACCTATGCCGACGCGGCGGCGGAGCACCCCAACCACGTAGCGGCCGTGGCGATCCGCAACCTCAGCCCGCAGGAACAGCTGCTCGCACACGGTTCGCTCGCGCCTTTGGTGAAGGTCAACGAGCAGACCTCCTTCGATATCCCACTCATTCAGGGGACGGATGGCGACGTTCTTGCCCGCGCTTACCGCGAGCTGCGATTGAGCAACTAAAGCTCGTTAGAAACAAAACGGCGCGCAGGCCCAGAGACTTCCTCAATGCTAAGGACTTCTCCGGAGCATGCGCGCCGTGACGACTAGCGTCCTAGCTCACAGTGTGAACAATCATGACGTCACAGTCAGACTGACGTGCGACATCCGCCGGAACCGAACCGAGGAGGCGGCCGGTCAGGGAGTTAATTCCGCGGTTACCAACGACGAGCAGGTCTGCCTTGTTGTCGTTGACGATAGACATCAGGGCCTGAACCGGGGTTCCCGGGCGCACAGCGGTCTCCACCTTCGTCACGCCGAACTTCTCTGCGTGTTCCTTGCCGGAAGCGAGGTTGGCCTGGGCCTTCTCATCACCGAGAATCGTCACGGAATCCTGGCGCAGCGTCTTGGAAGCCTGCTCCTGATTCTCGTAGTAGGCGCAACCGATGATGAGGGTGGCATCGAAGGCTGCGGCGATCTTGGCGGCACGCTCCACTGCGAGCAAGGAGGACTTGGAACCGTCGGTACCGACCACGATCTTGTTGTAATCGCTCATGATGACCTTTCTTCGCTGGCCCCAACCGTGGGGCCACCGCTTGACAAAATTTTAAAGCTTTTGCGCACCAGCTAGTCTAACAACGCTGGCGCGTTCACGTCGATCAGCGCGCACGAGGATACGCGCGCGGTACACTGCCCTAGTCAGTGGTGTTGACCACCACGACGTCGGCGTGGGCCTTGCGCGTGAGCTCCGTCGCTACCGAGCCAAACACGCGACCGCGCACC
The DNA here is from genome assembly GCF_000988205.1 of Corynebacterium minutissimum. Lineage (GTDB taxonomy): Bacteria > Actinomycetota > Actinomycetes > Mycobacteriales > Mycobacteriaceae > Corynebacterium > Corynebacterium hiratae. Next base: position 40,415 of record NZ_LAYQ01000017.1, read on the forward strand.
GAGTGAATTCCTTTGTTGCCCACGACGAACATATCAACGTCGTAGTCCTTGCCCACCTCGAGGAGCGAATTCACAGGGTCACCGGACTTAGCAATGATTTCAATGCGCTTCGCACCCTCACCGTGCGCGATCTCCGCGGCATTGCTGAGGAAGCTTTCCGACATCTCCTCGCTCACCACCGGTACTCGTGCGTCCTCCGAGTTCGGGGCGCCGAGCATCGAACCAGAGTGGTTGTAGAAAGCGGACACGATAATCAGCGTCGCGTCATAGGCGCGCGCCATGGATGCGGCAGAACGGACAGCGCGCATGGAAGTCTGAGAGCCATCGGTTCCGACGGCGATGACGTTGTAGCTCAGCATGATTCTCCTTATAAGTAGCGATTAATCCTTAACAGTATGACACGGTCTTCTACGCAGAGACGGGTTTTACCCGCACATTGAGTGGGTAAAACTCTGAGTACTGGCGCGCTTCATTAGATCCCGGCTTCCTTAAGACCGCGTTGCTCCTTTTTCAGATCAGCGATCTCATCGCGCAAACGCCCCGCCAACTCGAACTTGAGCTCTCGGGCGGCCTCTCGCATTTGGGTCGTCAGGTCGTCGATAAGCGCCTGCACCTCGTCGGCTGCCATGGAGGACACATCCGGCTTGTCGACGATTGCCGTGGGATCCGCGTCTTGCCCCTGCTCATCGGCGTTCTCATAGACCTGGTCCAAGATATCGGCGATCTTTTTGCGCAGCGGCTGCGGGTCAATGCCGTGCTCCTTGTTATACGCAATCTGCTTCTCACGGCGGCGTTCAGTCTCCTCGATGGCTTCCTGCATCGAGTCCGTGATTTTATCCGCGTACATGATGACCTCCCCGGAGACGTTTCGTGCGGCGCGGCCGATCGTCTGAATAAGCGAGGTGGTGGAGCGCAGGAAACCTTCCTTATCGGCATCCAAGATGGCGACGAGCGACACCTCGGGAAGATCAAGACCCTCACGCAGCAGGTTGATGCCCACGAGGACATCGAACTCACCCAAGCGCAGCTGGCGCAACAGCTCCACGCGCTGGAGCGTGTCAATATCCGAGTGGAGGTAGCGCACCTTGATGCCGTGTTCCAGCAAGTAATCTGTGAGGTCCTCCGCCATACGTTTGGTCAAGGTCGTGACTAGGACGCGCTCCTGCTTCGCGGTACGGGCGCGAACCTCATCGATGAGATCATCAATCTGGCCCTTGGTGGGCTTGACCGTCACCTTGGGGTCTACGAGGCCGGTGGGGCGAATGACCTGTTCCACGAACTCGCCGCCGGAAGCCGTCATTTCGAAATCGCCCGGTGTGGCCGACATGTAGACGGTTTGGCCCACGCGCTCCTCAAACTCATCGAAGGTCAACGGCCGGTTGTCTACGGCAGAAGGAAGGCGGAAGCCAAACTCCACGAGGTTGCGCTTGCGCGCCATATCGCCCTCAAACATGCCGCCGATCTGCGGAACGGTCACGTGGGACTCATCGATGATGGTGAGGAAGTCCTCTGGGAAATAATCCAAGAGCGTCGCCGGCGCGGAACCGGCGGGGCGGCCATCAACGTGGCGCGAATAGTTCTCAATGCCGGAGCAAAAGCCCACCTGCTCAATCATCTCGAGGTCGTATTCGGTACGCATACGCAGGCGCTGCGCTTCGAGCAACTTGCCGCGGTTCTCCAGCTCGGCGAGGCGCTCCGCGAGCTCCTCCTTGATGTCCTCAATGGCACGGGCCATACGCTCTGGGCCTGCTACATAATGCGTTGCGGGGAAGATTCTTACCTCATCGACCCGCTCCAGTACGTCGCCCGTCAAGGGGTGGATGTAATAGAGCTCGTCCACGTCATCGCCGAAGAACTCGATGCGCACCGCGCGCTCTTCGTAGGCGGGGATAATATCCACGGTATCGCCCTTGACGCGGAAGGTTCCGCGTGTAAAGCCCACGTCATTGCGCTCATACTGAATATCGACTAGCAAGCGCAGGAAGCGATCGCGGTCAATCTCCTCCCCCTCCTCGAGCACGACGGAGCGGTCAAGGTAGGACTGCGGCGTGCCTAGGCCATAGATGCAGGACACTGAGGAGACGACGACGACATCACGGCGAGAGAGCAGGGCCGACGTTGCCGAGTGGCGCAGGCGTTCCACATCCTCGTTGATAGAAGAATCCTTCTCAATGTAGGTGTCCGTCTGCGCGATATAGGCCTCCGGTTGATAGTAGTCGTAATAGGAGACGAAATACTCCACCGCGTTGTGTGGAAGGAGTTGGCGCAGCTCATTTGCCAGCTGTGCTGCTAGTGTCTTATTCGGCGCCATCACCAGTGTCGGGCGTTGCTGCTGTTCAATGAGCCACGCAGCAGTCGCTGACTTACCGGTGCCCGTGGCACCCATGAGGACCACGTCGCGCTCTCCGCGGTTGAGGCGTTCGTTGAGTTCCGCGATAGCCGCAGGTTGGTCACCGGCGGGCTGGTACTCGGACTCAACACGAAACTCGGCCGAGCGGCGCTCAACTTCGCCGACTGGGCGGTGTTCAGAGACCGGCAGGATAGGGTGTTCAGCAGCAAAAGCCATGCCGACCAGTCTAACGCGGCGCGGACGAAACCGGCTAGGACAGCGGCTTAGGGCAGCGCCGCACGCGTGGTGCGCAGCCACAGCTCGAGCTCACCGGTGGTCTCCCAGAGCGCATAGATTGCGGATTTGTCCGGCTCCATCGCCGTGTTGATCCGCTTGCGCAACCACGCCCGAGTCTGCGGTGTGCGCAGCGCCTTGACAGCGTCAGCGCTGATCCCCGGAGGCAGCTTGTCGGCCGGCGCCGTGGCCAGCGCTCCCAAGGCGATGACAATCTCGGCGTCGTCGATATCAATGGGCGAATCCACGCAGCTCTTTTTGAATGCATCGAGGTCGAAGGAACCGTCACGAATATCCGCGAGCACTTCGCACGCGGCATGATTATCAAAAGGCCCAACGTCCCAGGTTCCCATGAAGGGGGAGAATAAACCGCAGACATGAACGGGATGAGAGCAGCAGGTAAATTTTATCCGCCATATCCTTTAAAAGTTCCCGCCTTCCTTTAGAATCGGCTGGCATGAAGTTCCGTTCCCTTGCCAGCACCCTGACGATTGCCGGGCTGCTCCCCCTCGCCGTACTAACCCAGACACCCTCGGCCTTCGCCGCGCCGTGTACGCCCTACTCGAAGTCTGGTAGCTTTACCTCCACTCCGAAGGCTTCCGGTCCAGCCGGTGGATCCTCTCTCGGTGGGCTCGATGCGCTCTTCGGCAGCTCCTCCCGTTCGGGAAAGCCGGGAGAGTCTGCGAATGGGCAGCGCAGCAACTATAACCAGCGCCAAATCACTGGCGGGCCCACCCAGATCATGCAGCTGATCACCGGTTCCGGTTCACCCAACCGCACGGATCAAAAGTTTGGCATCTCCGGGACCGATCTGGGCATCGCCTACTCTGATGACGCAGGTCATTCCTACTACGTCTTCGGTGACTCCATGGACTGCGTCGGCCAGGGCGATGGTTGGCGTTCTAACCTCCTGTTGCGCACGACGGACCACGATTATGGCGACGGCCTACGTCTCGAGGAGGCACTGACTACTGGCGGCTGGTCCGACAATGGCCGGGCAAAGGAGTTCATTCCTTCACAAAAGGTTGGGGATGCCGATACCAACGGTGAGCGCACCACGATCCCCACCGCGGGCATCGTTGTTGACGGCGTGCATTACGTTGACTACATGTCCGTGCGCTCGTGGCACGACCCGAACACAGGCTGGTCCACCAACTATGCCGCGACGGTGAAGTCCACCGATGGCGGAGTCACGTGGCGCGCGGTTCCGGAGGCCACACGCACCAACGCTAGCCACGGTGCGAACGCGCCCATCCCTGGCGGGGCCAACTATCGCGCCGGTTTTGAGAAACTACAGCAATCGGCCTACATCGAGCACGGGGACTATGTCTACCGCTTCACCACGGGCAACGGCCGCCGCGGCCCCGCTTACCTATCGCGCGCACCAAAGTCGGAATTCCCCAACGAACGTGCCTTCAGCTACTACTCTGATGGCTCCTGGGTAAAGGACCCCGCACAAGCTAGCGAAGTGCTTGACGGTAAGGTCTCAGAGCTCTCCGTCGCCTACAACCAGTACTTGGGCAAGTTCGTCACCATGTACGGGGTGGAAGGTGAAGGCATCGTCATGCGCACTGCGGATAGTCCGGAGGGACCGTGGTCGCCACGCCGCATGCTAGTCAGCGCCGAGACCACAAAGGTCGTCAGCGGCCAACCTCTCAACGACACCTACGCGCCCTTCGTGCTGCCAAACCAGGATGATCAGCACCTGTATTACACGCTAACGTCGTGGCGCGACTACAACACCATGCTTATGCGCACGGACCTCGATTTTGTGGGTGAAGACATGGAAAATAATGACCACATCGCCGTCTCAGACGTCGTAGCAACGCGATAGTTAGAAAGAGATTCTTAGCTATCGGGTGGGCCTAGGAGTGCATGCAGCTTCTCGACGACCCCCGCGACCTGCCCATCGAGCGCTTCGCGGGGGCCGTTATTATCAATGACGAAGTCGGCGGCGGCGCGGCGCACATCATCCGGGATCTGCGCGGCTATCCGTCGGCGTGCATCGGTTTCCTCCAGGCCGCGGTACTCGACAAGTCGGCGTACCCGCTCCTCTGCGTCGACGTCGAGGACGATGGTGGCGTCCATGTCCTTGTGCAGGCCCTTATCAACTAGAAGCGGCATGTCATAAACCACGAACTCGGCACCACCTTGGCGCGCTGCCTCGAAGCGTGCCTGGGTTTCTTCCTGGATACGCGGGTGGGTAATGGAATTGAGAACAGCGGTTTTCTCGGCGCTGGCAAAAGCGCGGGAGGCCAAGAGACCGCGATCAAGGCTCCCATCGGGGAGCAGAATGTCCTGCCCAAAGGCTTCCGCCAGCTCAGTGAGCGCCGGCTGGCCTGGCTCAACGATGTCACGGGCGATGCGGTCTGCATCGACCAGTACCCAGCCTTCCTGCACGAGGAGTTCCGCTACGGTGGATTTTCCGCTGCCGATTCCGCCGGTAAGTCCAATCAGTTTCATACCGGCTTAGGATACGCGAAAGGCCGTCTCTCCCCCAGCGGGAAAAGACGGCCTTTCTTCAAAATAGACCTATTCGGCCTACTCGGTAGAACCTAAGCTCGAGGTTCTGCCTTAGTTGCCAGCGAGCTTGTCGCGCAGAGCAGCGAGCTGCTCGTCGGATGCGAGGGAGCCGCCAACCTCTGCCTGAGAATCGGATGCCGGAGCTGCATCCTGGGACTCAGAAGAGTAGTTGGAGTTGGCAGCGGACTCGGCGGCCTCAGCAGCTGCAGCACGGTTGCGCTCGATCTGAGCGGTGTGCAGGTTGAAGCGACGCTCGGACTCGGCGTAGCGAGCCTCCCAAGCCTGACGCTGCTCGTCGTAGCCCTCGAGCCACTCGTTGGTCTCCGGGTCGAAGCCTCCGGGAACACGTAGTTGCCCTGCTCGTCGTAGGAGTCAGCCATGCCGTACTTGGACGGATCGAACTCGTCGGTGTAGTCCTCATCTGCCTGCTTAACGGACAGGGAGATGCGGCGACGCTCGAGATCGATGTCGATGACCTTGACCATGACTTCCTGGCCAACGTTGACAACCTGGTCCGGAACCTCCACGTGGCGCTGAGCCAGCTCGGAGATGTGGACGAGGCCCTCGATGCCCTCCTCGACGCGAACGAAGGCGCCGAACGGAACGAGCTTGGTGACCTTGCCCGGGACGATCTGGCCCACAGCGTGGGTGCGGGCGAAGACGCGCCACGGATCCTCCTGGGTTGCCTTCAGGGACAGGGACACGCGCTCGCGGTCCAGGTCGACGTCGAGAACCTCGACGGTAACCTCGTCGCCCACGGTGACAACCTCGGACGGGTGGTCGATGTGCTTCCAGGACAGCTCGGAAACGTGAACCAGGCCGTCGACACCGCCGAGATCGACGAAGGCGCCGAAGTTGACGATGGAGGAGACAACGCCCTTGCGGACCTGGCCCTTCTGCAGCTGGTGCAGGAACTCGGAGCGGACCTCGGACTGGGTCTGCTCGAGGTATGCGCGGCGAGACAGGACAACGTTGTTGCGCTGCTTGTCCAGCTCGATGATCTTGGCCTCGAGCTCCTGGCCGATGTACGGCTCCAGGTCGCGAACGCGGCGCATCTCAACGAGGGAAGCCGGGAGGAAGCCACGGAGGCCGATGTCCAGGATGAGACCACCCTTGACAACCTCGATGACGGTACCGGTAACCGGCTCTTCCTTGGCGTGCAGCTCTTCGACGGCGCCCCAAGCGCGCTCGTACTGTGCGCGCTTCTTGGACAGGATCAGACGGCCTTCCTTGTCCTCCTTGGTGAGAACAAGAGCGTCGATCTCGTCGCCGACCTCGACAACCTCATCCGGGTTGACGTCGTGCTTGATGGAGAGCTCGCGGGACGGGATGACGCCTTCGGTCTTGTAACCGATGTCGAGCAGGACCTCGTCGTGGTCAACCTTGACCACGGTGCCCTCGACGATGTCACCATCGTTGAAGTACTTGATGGTGGCGTCGACAGCTGCGAGGAAGTCCTCTGCGGTTCCGATGTCGTTGATCGCAACCTGAGGGGTGTTAGAAGTTGGCATGTAGTTATGCTCCGAATAAACGTAGGAGATCGTAATTGGACAGTTACGCGTCTCTTGAAAAGCGTCATTAAGCAGCGCACATACGCAAGACTTAAGATGGATTTCAATCCCGACTCGCAGCCGTGCCAAGCTCTCCTACAGTAGCCCAGCGCGTCCCGAGTCATAGACACGCCCGTACAACCCTACATCCTCGCAGCTAAAACGGCAAATACGACACGAAAAAGAAATTGGGGGAGGAACAATGTCTTCAGCATCGTTTTCTGCATCCGCAGCCAATCGTGATTTTTGGGATGATGACGCCGACTCCTACCACGCGGAACACCCCGAGTATCTATCCTCTTTCTTTTGGTGCCCGGAGATGCTGCATGAGGCTGATGCGCAGCTGCTTGGCGACGTCTCCTCCGCTACCGTCCTCGAGCTCGGCTGCGGCTCCGCGCCGTGCACGCGGTGGCTGCAAGGACGCGCGCGCTTTGCGACGGGCTTCGATCTCTCGTCTGGAATGCTCTCCCATGCCGAGACTGGTCTACCACTCGTTCAAGCAGATGCCCTCGCACTTCCCTATCGCGATGAAGTCTTTGACATCGCTTTTTCTGCCTTCGGGGCCCTTCCCTTCGTAGCCGACCTAGACCAGGCACTGTACGAAGTTCACCGCGTTCTGCGCCCTCATGGCCGCTTCGTCTTTTCTGTGCCACACCCGATGCGCTGGGTCTTCCCCGACGATCCCCAGGTCCTCACCGCAGCGCTGTCCTATTTCGAGCGCGCCTACCTCGAGCAGGATGCCAACGGCGAGCTCACCTATGCTGAGTTTCACCGCACGATGGGCGATTGGGTGCGAGCGCTCCAGGTGCGCGGTTCATTTGAAATTCACAACCTCATCGAGCCCGAGTGGCCAGAGGGCCTCGACATCACTTGGGGCCAGTGGTCTCCTGAAAGGGGAGCCATTTTCCCCGGTACCGCCATCTTCGTCTGCGACGCGCGCTAAGCCGGATACCGCCCACCCTGTTGCCGAGTCTGCCGGTCGCAGCGAACTAAGCTGGCAGTCATGCTTCAAGAACGCCTCGGGATCTTTCTGCGCCGCACGGTGGCGTGGTGGATCGACGCCTTCCTTGCCGCCGCCGTCATCGTGGTAATCAAGTGGCTCATCAACCTCAGCACCGATGGCGCCCTCACAGGCAGGGCGGGCGCTATGTATGACATCGTCGCCCTCGCCCTCGTCTTCTACGTCTACCGTGTGTGGGCGGAGGCGACAAAGCAGACCTCCCTGGGCAAGTGGTCGCTAAAGCTGGAGGTCATTGCTGAGCATCCCGGCATCGCCAGCGCTGCAATTCGCAACAGCTGGCTACTCCTCACCCTTGTTGCACTGACAGGACTCCCCTATGTTGAGGCAACCATTTTGGCCATCCTCGGATTGAGCGTCCTACTGCTGGGACAAACTCCCTTCGATCTCCTCGCCGGGTGCTTGGTCGAGCGCCGCACGCCCACAGAGGACGAGCGCGCGGTGGGCTTGACTTAAATCCCTAAAGCGCTCCCTAGTGCGCTGCGGCATCCCAGTTCTTGCCCACACCAACAGAGACTTCGAGCGGAACAGTCAACTCGATAGCCTTGTCCATCTCGCGTTCGAGGATGCGCTGGACTTCCTCCGCTTCACCTGGCGCCACCTCCACGACGAGTTCATCGTGAACCTGGAGCAACACGCGCGAGGCCAAACCTTCAAGCGCCTTGTCCGCGCGGATCATGGCGACCTTGATGATGTCTGCCGCCGTGCCCTGGATGGGCGCATTGAGGGCCGCGCGCTCGGCGTTTTCGCGCGCCACACGGTTATCGGAGTTGAGCTCCGGCAAGTAGCGCCGACGCCCAAAGACCGTGGAGGTGTAGCCATCCTTGCGGGCCTGCACGACAACCTCATCGAGATAGCGCTTCACGCCACCGAAGCGTTCGAAGTAGCTCTCCATGATCTCCTTGGCTTCACGTGCCGGGATACCTAGCTGCTGCGACAGACCATAAGCGGAGAGACCATACACAAGGCCATAGGACATGGCCTTGACGCGGCGGCGCAGCTCTGGCGTGACCTCATCGACAGGGACGTCGAAAACCTTGGAGCCAACATAGTTGTGGAGGTCTTCGCCCTCACGGTAGGCCTCGATAAGGCCCGGATCAGCAGACAGGTGCGCCATAACGCGCATCTCGATCTGCGAGTAGTCCGCCGTAATCAGGGTTTCATAGCCTTCCCCCACCACAAAGGCCGAGCGGATCTGGCGCCCCGCCTCCGTGCGCACCGGAATGTTTTGCAGGTTCGGCTCCGTGGAGGACAACCGGCCCGTTGAGGTCACAGTCTGGTTGAACGTGGTGTGGATGCGGCCATCCGGCTGGATGGTCTTGAGGAGCCCCTCCAGCGTTGTTTTCATCTTCTGATACTCGCGGTGCGCCAGCAGGTGGTCCAAGAAGGGGTGCGGGTGGGTAGCAGCGAGCTGCTCGATTTCCTTGGCCGCGGTGGAATAGCCAGTCTTGGTCTTCTTCGTCTTTGGCATATCGAAGGTCTCAAAAAGCACTGCCTGCAGCTGCTTCGGGGAGTTCAGATTGAGGGAATCGTCACCAGCGAGCTCGCGGGCAGCGCGCTCTTGCTCGTTAACCTGCTCGATGAAGGCATCGCGCTGCGTCTCCAGGACGTCTCGGTCCACCGCGATGCCGGCGGCTTCCATGCGCGCCAGGATGCTCACCAGAGGCAGCTCGAGGTCGGTATACAGCTCGAAGGAATCAATCTCCTGGAGTTGACTCGTCAATTCTGCCGCCAGCTCCATGATGGCGCCGGCCTGTTCCACAAGCTGATTGTCATCCAAGAGGGAGAGCTGCTCCGTGGCAGCCCCGAGGGACTTCTGCAGATGGCGCTGGTACACATCCGTCAAGGCGTAGGTGCGCTGGCCCGGCCGCAAGATATAGGCGGCGAGAGCGGTGTCGTGGGCAATTCCTTGCAGCTCGATTCCCCGGCCGGACAACATATGCCATGCCGCCTTTGCCTCGTGGAGGTACTTCGGCGCATCCGATTCCAACCAGGCAGCCAGTGCGGCGTCATCGGCCGCGTCCAGGTCCGCCAATTCAATCTGGAGTCCCTCGAAGGAGGAATCGACGAGTGCTAGTGCGGCGGCATCACCCGCGCCCGGTGTTCCGTCGCCTTGCACGAAGACCGCTACGTGTTCTTTGTCCTCGAGCCACTCAGCCAGCGGAGTGTCTACCACGGTCACCGATACGTCTGGTGCCTCCTCAGCCGCCGCGGCTTCAGCTGCTGCGTCATGCGGTACGGCGTTGAGGACCCGCTCGCGCAGATTCGTGCCGAATTCCAATTCATCAAAGCGAGCTGCCACCTCGCTAGCCACGGCACCCTTAAAGCCGAGGTCCGCCGGGCCGACCTCGAGGTCCATATCCGTCACCATTTGCGTGAGCTGTCGGTTGAGCTTGACCTGCTCGATGCGATCGCGGAAGTTTTGCCCCGCCACGCCCTTAATCTCCTCGGCGTGCTCGATGAGGCCATCCAAAGAGCCGTACTGCGTAATCCACTTCGTGGCGGTCTTCTCCCCTACCTTCGGGACAGACGGCAGGTTATCGGAGGGGTCCCCGCGCAGAGCTGCGAAATCTGGGTATTGCTCGGGGCTGAGGCCATACTTCTCTTCTACTGCCTCCGGGGTAAAGCGGTGCAGCTTGGAGACTCCGCGCATGGGATAGAGGACGGTCGTGGAGTCGTCGACAAGCTGCAAATAGTCGCGGTCACCAGTGACCAGGAAGGTCTCATAATCCGCGCCGGCCTGAGTGGACAACGTAGCCACGATGTCGTCAGCTTCGAAGTTATCGCGCGACAGCGTAGTGATTCCAAGCGTCTCCAAAACCTCACGGATGAGCTCGACCTGGCCGCGGAACTCTTCGGGGGCGGCCTCACGCTGCGCCTTATACTCCGGGAACATCTCCGTGCGGAAGGTCTTTCGCCCCACATCGAAGGCCACCGCGACAAAGTCCGGCTTTTCCTCAGTCAGAATGTTCGCCAACATGGAAAGAAAGCCATACACCGCATTAGTGTGCTGACCGCCCGAGGTGGAGAAGTTCTCTGCGGGCAGTGCATAAAATGCGCGAAAGGCCATGGAGTGGCCATCAATGAGCAGGAGTCGAGGCTGAGAAGTAGTCACCCGGCCCATCCTAACGTGTTGCGCTCAATGACACCGTCGAGGGCCACAGGCAGGCAATTAGGTTCGAATTGGTCCGCTGCGCTAGTATCGTTGCTTGTGCGCCCCTGTAGCCCAATTGGCAGAGGCAACGGATTCAAAACCCGTGTAGTGTGAGTTCGAGTCTCACCAGGGGCACAATTCCACCCCACGACAGAGCCTGTTGTGGGGTGTTAGCGTTTTCAACGGAAAGGAACCCGTCGCCATGCGTCGCACTATCATCGCTGTGAGCACCGCCATTGCCCTCACCGTAGGCGGCACCGCCGCTGCTACTGCTGCCGAATCTAGCGCGGACAAGCAGATATCCACCAAGGTTGAAGGCTCTTCTTACTATCAAGAACTGCGCAAGTCCACGGCTTCCTCGAACGATCCTCAGCTGAATAATTTCTACGCAGTGCTTCTCGACGGCCTCGTCGGCCTCACTGTCTTCGCCATCCTGGGATCGATCTACGGTGAAGTATCCAAGCGCCTGCCGATGTAAAAGACGTATATCCTTCTACTGATTGAATAGTTTGCATAAGCCTGCGTTGAGGTGAGAGAATAAAAAGTCATCTGCTCACCCGCTCTTCCCGGCACGGCAATCCCACCGGGTAGACAGTCAAGGTTACTTTCGGTTTATGCATTATCTTTTCAACGCCATTCGCGGCGCCCTTATTGGCATGGCCGAGTTAGTCCCCGGAATCTCCGGCGGCACAGTTGCGCTCATCGTCGGTATCTATGAGCGCGCTTTGCATAACGCCAATGATCTCATCTCCGGCCGCTTTAAGAAGGTCGAATGGGGCTTCCTCGTGTCCGTGGCCGTCGGCATGTTTGCCGCAGTTTTCGGATTCTCCACGATCCTCCATAACTTTGTGGAGGGCCAGGTTTCGCTATCCAGCGCTCTCTTCCTCGGCATGGTCGCTATATCTATCATCGTGCCGCTGAGCATGATGTCGCGTTTTTCACCCGCGTCCATCGCCGCGCTTGTTATCGCCGCCGTCGCAATCTTCTTCGTCACCGGCTTCACCTCCACCCCAGTGGAAGACCCCAACCTGCTCGTGGTTTTCCTAGCGGCCATGGTTGCCGTGTGCGCGCTCGTTCTTCCCGGTGTCTCAGGCTCCCTTATTTTGCTGACGATGGGACTTTACGCACCAATCATTGGCGCGGTCTCAGACCGCAACATGGTCGTCGTGGGTGTCTTCGCGCTCGGCGCGGTGTGTGGCCTCGCAGCTTTCGTCAAGGTATTGAACTACCTGCTGGATAATCACCGCGATGTCACCCTTGCAGCCATGGCTGGTTTCATGCTCGGCTCCCTGCGTGCGTTGTGGCCGTGGGGCGCTGACCAAGACGCCTCCACACCACTGATCCTGCTTATGTTCGCGATTGGCGGCATCATCGTGGCCATTTTCATCGTTGTGGACCGGCGCAAAGCCGCTAGCTACCAAGAGAGTTAAAGCATGAGAAAGAAAACGGCCATCGCGGGCGCTGCCGGGTTGCTAGCATCCGCGACCCTCTCCGGCTGTGTCCCAAACGAGGAGCCGGCGCTGCCGGAAGGCTGGTCCGCGCCCAACGTGGATATGGTTCCTGAGATTGCCGCGATGTACGAGGACGCCGATGGCGTCCTCACCGTAGGCACGAACCCGCCTTTTGCACCTTTCGAATTCAAGGATTCCGACGGCTCGATCATCGGCCTAGAGATGGACTTGGCCAATGCCGTCGCCCAAGTATTGGGGCTTGAATTTCAGCCGGTGGAGCAAGACTTCTCCATGATTCTACCGGCGGTCCAAGCCGGACAAATTGATCTCGGCGGTTCCGGATTCACCGATACCGATGAGCGGCGCGAGAACTTCGATTTCGTCGATATTCTCTACGCCGGCATTCAGTGGGCGAAACTCACCGATGGCCCCAATGAGGTGGACCCATCCAACCCCTGTGGCCTCACCGTCGCGGTCCAGCGCACCACGGTGTCGGAAACCGACGATCTGCGCCCCAAGCAGGAAGCCTGCGACGGCGACCTGACCATTCTTCCCTATGACACGAGCGACAATGCCGCTCTTGCCGTACTTATGGGGCGCGCTGATGCTCTCTCAGCGGACTCCCCCGTTTCTGCCTGGGCTGTCAACCGCTCAGATGGACGTATGTCCATGGTCGGCGAAATGTTCGACGCGGCACCCTACGGCTTCGCCGTGCCCAAGGATTCTGACCTCGGACCCGCCGTGGCCGCGGCACTCCAACACCTCATCGACACCGGAGCCTATGCAGAGATACTCAATAAGTGGGGCGTCGACGAGGGCCTCGTCGAGCACGCAATGATTAATGAAAGGCCGATCAATGACTAACTCCTCTCTCCCGGCAGCGTCGGAGTCGTCGGCTTCGACTACCCCAGAAAAGATCGAAGCCCGCCCACTGCGCCACCCTTGGCGCTGGGTCTTCGCTACCCTCCTCGCGCTGCTTGCAGTGTGGTTCATCATCTCCTCGGCACGCAACGAGGCCTTCGGATGGGGAACGTATTTCCAGTATCTTTTCGATACTCGGATTGCCACCGCTGCACTGCACACCATTGCCATTACGATTCTGGCGATGATCATCGGCGTCGTGGGCGGCGCTGCCCTCGCGGTGATGCGCATGTCCCCCAACCCTGTGCTGGGAGGCGTGTCGTGGGTCTTCCTGTGGCTCTTCCGTGGCACGCCAATCTACGTACAGCTCGTTTTCTGGGGTCTACTTTCAGCCCTCTACCAATCCATCAACCTAGGATTCGCGGAGATTTCCCTCACCGAGGTTCTCAATAACGCATTCCTTCTTTCCGTCTTGGGCTTGGGCCTCAACGAAGCCGCATACATGGCGGAGATTGTCCGCTCCGGTATCTCCTCCGTTCCGGAAGGCCAGAAGGAAGCCAGCAAGGCCCTGGGAATGGGCTGGTGGATGACCATGCGCCGCACGGTGCTGCCGCAGGCTATGCGCATCATCATCCCGCCGACCGGCAATGAGTTCATTTCTCTGCTCAAGACTTCCTCCCTTGTGGTTGCCATTCCCTACACCGCCGAAATCTTTGGCCGCGCTACGGATATCTCCGCTGCGCTCTTCGAGCCCATTCCGCTTCTGATGGTGGCCGCGACGTGGTACCTGGCCATCACCTCTCTGCTCATGGTGGGCCAGTACTTCCTGGAGCGCCGCTTTGAGCGCGGCGCCACCCGCGAGCTCACCGGCCGCCAGCTGGCCGCGCTAGCGGATGCCGAAGGAACTATCCCCCGCAACGTCTCTGTCATCCCGGAGGTAAAGAACTAATGACCACCCCCATGATCTCCGCGCAGAATGTGCACAAATCCTTCGGCCAGCTCGAGGTTCTTAAAGGAATCGACCTCACCGTCATGCCCGGCGAGGTCACCTGTCTCTTGGGTCCCTCCGGTTCCGGCAAGTCCACCTTCCTGCGCTGCTGCAATCACTTAGAGAAGGTCACGGCAGGCCGCCTCTACATTGACGGCGAGCTCATCGGTTTCCGCGAGCGCAACGGCGTGCTCTATGAGATCTCCGAGAAGGAAGCCGCCGCCCAGCGCCAGGATATCGGCATGGTCTTCCAACAGTTCAACCTGTTTAGCCACCGCACCGTGCTGGAAAACATCATCGAGGCACCGGTCCAGGTAAAGAAGCAGAGCCCAGAGCAAGCCAAAAAGAAGGCCATGGAGCTGCTGGACAAGGTCGGCCTCGCGCACAAGGCGGATGCCTATCCGGTGCAACTGTCAGGTGGTCAGCAGCAGCGTGTCGCCATTGCCCGCGCGGTTGCCATGGACCCGAAGCTGATGCTCTTCGACGAGCCCACCTCCGCCCTCGACCCCGAGCTCGTCGGTGAGGTGCTGCGCGTCATGAAGGAGCTTGCCGCCGACGGCATGACCATGCTTGTCGTGACCCATGAGATGGGCTTTGCCCGGGAGGTCGCCGACACCATTGTCTTCATGGATGGCGGCAGTGTCGTCGAAACCGGTACGCCTGAGCAACTCTTGGACAACCCGCAGCACCAGCGCACGAAGGATTTCCTCTCTTCGCTGCTCTAGCACGGAACACCGCCGCCGCAACTGCCCTAGTTGCCAAAGTTATTGCCTCTGACTCAAGATCTGGCAATAACTTCGTCAACTAGGGCAGTTTTCTATTTGAACCCGTCCAAGACAAAGCTCCGACCAGTTCACAAAGGATAGCTGGCCGGAGTTTTCTGAAGAGAGCTAGCGAAACAGCTAACGCTAGCGGTGGGGTTCTATTCGGTGTCCCTTTCCGTTTCCGCAGTCTCAGCGGGCTCCTCAGAGTCCTCGGCGGAGGCCGAGGCCATCGGGCTATCCGCGGACTGGGCTTGGATGACGTCATCCAGCACCGCGTGGATGTAGGGCGCGGCCTTGTCATTGGAGTACTCCGAGGCAAGCTCTACGCCTTCGACGAGCGCAGTCGCGTTGGGAACATCCGCGTTGAAGAGGATTTCCCATACCGCTACGCGCATGATCGCGCGGTCAACAGCAGGGATGCGCTCGAGGGACCATTCGCTGGAAAGGTAGCGGGCGATGGCGTCATCGATAGCGTCCAACTCTTCAGCTGCGCCGCTGACGATCTCGCGGGTGTACTCAGCGATCGGCGCCACACCATTTTCCGGATCGCGGGCAAGCTCGACGCGGTCCTCCACGATTGCTACCGGATCAACATCGCGCGACTCTGCCTCGAAGAGGATATCTGCGGCTCGGCGGCGCGCACGGTAGCGCGCCGTGTGACGCTTATAGTTAGGCTCTGGCTGGGTCATCTTAGTTGTTAACGCGAGACAGGTACTCGCCAGTACGCGTATCGATCTTGAGGGTGTTACCGGTCTCAATGAACAACGGAACCTGGATCTCAGCACCGGTCTCGAGCGTCGCCGGCTTAGTGCCGCCGCTGGAGCGGTCACCCTGCAGACCCGGCTCAGTGTGCTCCACCTTCAGGTCAACGGAGATCGGCAGCTCACCGAACAGAGCCTCACCGTCGTGGAAGGAGACCTGGACGCGCATGTTTTCCAGAAGGAACTTGCCGGCGTCGCCGAACTTGTCAAATGGCAGCTCGTACTGCTCGTAGGTCTTATCATCCATGACCACGTAGTTCTGGCCATCGTTGTACAGGTAGGTCATGTCGCGGCGGTCGACGTTAGCGGTCTCCACCTTCACGCCAGCGTTGAAAGTCTTGTCCGTTACCTTGCCAGAGACCACGTCCTTGAGCTTGGTACGCACGAAAGCTGGGCCCTTGCCCGGCTTCACATGCTGAAACTCAACAATCTGCTGCAGCTTGTTGTCGATCTTCAGAACGAGACCGTTCTTGAAATCAGTGGTATCTGCCATGAAATGACTCTCCCAAATTACTTGTAGTCGAAACTATGAAAACAGTGTCTAAGCATACCGTACGCACGGCACCAGCGGAGCGAAGGGGTGCTGGCTACAGCACCTGAAGTTCCTTCGGGTAGGGCGTAATGATCTTCGCTGCACCGGAGGTAATGAAAAGACTGTCCTCGATACGAACGCCACCCTTGCCCGGGATGTAAATGCCTGGCTCGATGGTCAATGTCATGCCTTCAGCCAACTCGCCCTTTCCGGTTTTCGCTGCGGAGGGGCCTTCGTGCACGTCAAGACCGATGCCGTGACCGGTGGAGTGGACGAAGTACTCGCCATAGCCGGCGTCGGCAATAATGTCGCGGCAGGCCGCGTCAACGTCGACAAGCTTCGCGCCCGGCACCGCAGCCTTGACGCCTGCTTCCTGGGCCCGCAGCACGACGTCATAGATCTCGCGGGCAAAGTCGGTGACCTCACCGATAGCGAAGGTGCGTGTGCAGTCGGAGTTAAAGCCGCGCAGGTGGGCTCCGAAGTCGATCGTGACCAGGTCACCCTTGCGCAGCTCGCGGTCATCCGCGCCGTGGTGGGGTTTAGCGGAGTTCTCGCCGGAGGCACGATGGTGTCAAAGCTCACGCGCTCCGAACCGAGCATGCGCATGCGGTATTCCAAGTCAGCAGCGACCTGTCGCTCTGTGCGGCCAGCAGCTACCTCACCCGCCTCGATAAGATCGGTGAGCGCCTGGTTTGCCAAAGCGGCAATTTCCTCCAGTTTCTGAAGCTCAATGTTGTCCTTGACCAAGCGAATCTTCTCAATCACCCCGGTGACTGGAACCAGCGTCACGCCTTCGGGCGTCGCCTTCTCCAGACGCTCGAGTTGCGCAACAGTGACATAGTCCGCCTCGTAGCCAACCCGCAGATCATCGGATACCTTCTCCAGCAGGTGCGGGCCCACATCGCGGCCAAGGCTGGCTTCGATATCCGGGACTTCCTGTGCAATCTGGGTTGTGTAGCGGCCATCAGTTGCCATGAGCGCGGAGAGATCCTTGCGGAGCAACAAACCGCCATTCGAGCCGGAAAAACCCGTCAGGTAGCGCACGTGCGTCAAGTGGGTAACAATAATGGCGTCAATACGCTGGCCGGACAGCTCGGTCATAAGCTTACGGCGACGGTTGCTATAACGAGTATCGGCTAATGCCATGAGAGAACCACTCCATTCATTTTCAAGCGATACTCCATGATAGCTAATTTGCCAGTAGGTACCCCAGTGCCGCGACGTAGCCGTACGAGCCCAGCCCTGCGATAACACCGCGCGCGAGTGGACTGAGGTAAGAGTGTTGGCGGAAAGCCTCGCGTGCATGCACGTTGGAGAGATGAACCTCGACGAAACCGGCGCCATCGGCTACCTCCGCCAAGGCATCCCGTAGCGCCACCGAGGTGTGGGTAAAGCCGCCTGGGTTGATGATGACGGGCCAGCCTTCGTCGGCGGCTCGATGCACCTGCTCGATGAGTTCGCCCTCATGGTTGGACTGGAAGAAGACGATCTCTTCCTCCCCCGCCGCGGCGCGCACGCGGCTTTCGATATCCGCTAGGCTTTCGCTTCCGTAAATCTCTGGCTGGCGTTTGCCCAAACGGTTCAGGTTAGGGCCGTTGAGAACGAGGATGGTCATGGCGAACTCCTTGAAGCTTTAGGGGGTCAGCTGAAACTCTACGAGGCCAGTTGCGCGTAAGCTGCGCGCAACTCCTCCTCTGTGGCGTCTTCGAGGCGGGTTGTTTCCCCAATACCAGTGAGCGCGACGAAGCGGATGCGACCCTCGCGGTTCTTCTTGTCGTGCCGCATGCCGTCGAGCAACTCCTCGAAGTGCCCCTGCTCATAGGTGGTGGGCAGCCCAATCCGGGTGAGGATGTCTCGGTGGGTGGCGACGAGGGTGGCGTCGATAAGCCCCCGAGCGTGGGACAGGTGCGCAATAAACATCATGCCCACCGCCACCGCACGGCCGTGGCGCCACGAATAGTTCTCGCGGCGCTCCACGGCGTGACCGAAGGTGTGGCCGTAATTGAGGGTTTCGCGCAGACCAGACTCCTTCAAGTCCTGGCCCACCACGTGCGCTTTGACGGCAATGGACCGCTCGATGAGCTCGGGAAGCAGGCCTTCCGGTTTTAGGCATGCGGCGGGGTCCGCTAGATAGTGCTCGATGATGCGTGGATCGTGGATGAAGCCAGTCTTGATGATTTCTGCAGAGCCAGCGATGATCTCGTCTTCGGGCAGCGTGCGCAAGTGGTCCAGATCGACGAAGACTGAATCCGGCTCGTGGAACGCCCCAACGAGGTTCTTTCCTGCGGCAGTGTTGATCCCAGTCTTCCCGCCCACGGCAGCATCAACCATCGCCAGCAGCGTCGTCGGAGCCTGAATAACCGGGATGCCGCGCATCCACGTCGCCGCGGCAAAACCCGCCAAATCTGTGACGGCTCCGCCACCGAGGCCGATGACTGCATCGCGGCGGCTAAACCCAGCGTCACCGAACACATCCCACAGACGTGCCAACACATCAAGCTGCTTGGCAGCCTCGGCATCGGGAACCTCGACTGGGCAGGCGTCGATGCCCTGTGCGCTGGCTTGCTCAGCAAGGTTGCGGGCAGCCTCGGCGAGCGGCGGCTGGTGGATAATCGCTACCTTCGCTGCACCAATGCTCGCGGCGCGCTCAATCATCGCCGCACTGAGGCCGCTGCCAATCGTGACCTCGTAGGGGGATGGTCCATTAACGGGAATGGTGTGCATGTGAGCGGCTCCTTCTGCAGCGCTAGTAGTCGTCTTCATTAGTCGTCGTGGGGTGCGAATGGCAGCACACCAAATGTTTTAGAGAGTCTCGAGGAAGCTCAAAATATCGCCCACCACCTGCTGCGGGGAGCGCACGCCTGTGCGTACCTTTAAATCTGCAACCTTGGTGTAGAGCGGCCGTCGCTCCTCCAAGAGCTGCGAATAACGCGCGAGAGGATCCGCCGACACGAGAATCGGGCGGTTGGTACCCCCCATCGTGCGGGTGACGCCTTCTTCGGGCGTGATGTCGAGGAACACAACGGTCAGGCTATCGAGCAAGTCGCACGTGGATTCAGTCAGCACTGCACCGCCACCCAGGCTCACCACCCCGGTGGTAGCCAGCGCCTCGCGCACGACCTCGGCTTCCACTTCGCGGAATTCTGGCTCACCCAGCTCGGAGAAAATCTCGCCGCACTTCTTTCCATAGCGCGCCTCAATGAGGCTATCGGTATCAACAACGTCGCAATTCAGTGCCCGCGACAAGCGGCGACCGATCGTGGTTTTGCCGGCACCGGGAGGTCCTACAAGGACGACGTGTGGGGAGTTCATGCGTCACCCCACTCCAGTCGGCCTGCCACGTAGTCCTGGTAGGCAGCGATGTTGCGCTTGGTTTCGGCGAGGCTATCGCCGCCGAATTTCTCCAGCACCGCACGTGCAAGAACAAGCGCCACCATCGCTTCTGCCACGACGCCGGCAGCCGGTACCGCGCAGACGTCGGAACGCTGGTGAATGGCGGTTGCCGCCCCACCTGTGGCCATGTCGACCGTCTTGAGTGCACGCGGGACCGTGGAAATCGGCTTCATCGCCGCGCGCACGCGCAGCGTCTGGCCGTTGGTCATGCCGCCTTCCAGACCACCAGCGCGGTTAGTCTCACGATCCACACCATTGTCGGTGCGAACCATTTCATCGTGGGCCTCACTGCCGCGGCGACGGGCCTCAGCGAAACCATCGCCGACCTCAACGCCCTTGATTGCCTGAATACCCATCAAGGCGGCGGCGAGCTGTGCGTCAAGACGGTCCTCACCCGAGGTGTGTGAGCCCAAACCGATCGGCAAACCTTCCACGATCACCTCGACGATGCCGCCCAGGGTATCGCCCTGCTTCTTAGCGGTTTCGATCTCTGTGATCATGGACTCTTCCGCCGCCTTATCGAAAGCGCGTACCGGCGAGGCATCAATAGCCTCAAGGTCCGCGAAGCTAGGGTGCGGGCCGTCATAAGGTTCAGAGGCACCGATGGAGATGACGTGGGACAGCACCTCGACTCCCAGGGTTTCGCGGAGGAAGTTGCGCGCGACCGTGGCCGCGGCCACGCGGGCGGCGGTCTCACGCGCCGAAGAGCGCTCCAGGATGGGGCGAGCCTCCGCGTGATCAAACTTCACCATGCCGGCGAAATCGGCATGCCCCGGGCGAGGACGAGTGAGCGGGGCGCCGCGGCCGGAAGCCATCGCCTTAGCGGTCTCCGGGTCATCGAGATCGAGCGCGTCCGGGGACATGATGGTGGTCCACTTCGGCCACTCCGTGTTGCCGATCATGATGGCAATTGGGCTGCCCAGAGTCAGTCCGTGGCGAATGCCACTGAGCAAGGTGAGCTCATCGGCCTCGAACTTCATGCGGGCACCGCGGCCATAGCCGAGGCGGCGGCGAGAGAGCTGGAGAGCGATGTCGTCTTGGGAAACGGGAACCCCGGCGGGCATGTGCTCAATGAGTGCAACGAGTGCCTGGCCGTGAGATTCACCTGCGGTAGTCCAACGAAGCATGCGGACTATTATCACACGCTAGGGGTTCTTTCGGGGGGCACTGGGCCGCCTATCACACCGTGTCGGGGCTAAACAGCACGACAAGTGCTGCCGCAATGAGCATGCCGGGCCCGTGCGCGGGTTTCCCATCCTGCGTCATGAACCCCCAGAGCAGCGTGCTCAGCGACGCCCCTACCATCGCGAACGCAACCCCTAGTACTCCCGCCGCGTGGGCGGTCACCATGCCCAGTGGCAACGCCAGCTTGAGATCACCCCCGCCCACGCTTCCGGCGCGGCTCAGCAATGCAACCAGAATATAAAGCCCCGGCCATAGCAGCCCGGCTGGGTCGAACCACCACAGCGACAGCACGGCGGCAGGCAGGGTCAGATAGTTGGGCAGGCGTTTGAAACGCAGGTCATAAACGATTAAGGCGCACCCCCACGCCAGGAAAAGCACATCCCCCATGACTGCGCAGCCTACCGTGCGGGGTGCTGCCGCGCATGCTGTTGATTAAGGAAGCTTGAGCGCAGCGTTGAGAGCAGCCAGCATCTCTGCCCGCGGGGCGGTGTGCCCGGTGAATTGTTCAAACTGCGAATAAGCCTGGTTGGCCAGCATGATGTGCCCGCCGACGGTCGGATAGCCATCAGCAGCCGCATACACAGTCAACGGGGTGGGCCATGGATCGTAGATAACGTCGAACACCGGAGCCTTGGCCAACTGGGTCAGATGCTCTTCCACGGCGGCGGAGGGAACAGTGGAGACGATGAGGTCCACCGAACGCGCTAACCCCGCGAGATCATCCTCAAACGTAGCTGCGTGGAGGGAGAGGCCAAGGGCGTCGCCCAGCGGGCGTAGCTCGGCGAGGCGGTCGGAGCGATTGAGCACGGTGACATCGGTGACACCACGCTGGGCTAGCCCCCACAGGACCGGCCGTGCGGTACCGCCTGCACCGATGAGCAAAGCCGTCGAGGGCTGAGAGGGGCCCAGCAGCTCATCGAGTGCGCCCAGCACGCCTTCCGTATCCGTGTTGTCCGCGCGCCACCCCTCCGCGGTGCGCACCAGAGTGTTGGCAGAGCCGATGAGCTTGGCGCGCTCGCTCACGATGTCTGCGCAAGCCAAGGCGTCGAACTTCAATGGCATGGTCACCGAGAAACCTCGGTACTCCTCCCCTACCTCGGCGAGGAAGGCAGCCAAGTCGGTCACTTCGAACCTGGTGTAATCCCAGTCCTTCAGATTCAGCGCATCATAGCCGGCCTTATGGAGGACCGGGGATAACGAATGCTCGATGGGGCTGCCTAAAACTGCGGCGCACGGCATCCTATTACTGCTCCTCTGCTGGTGGCTCGCTGCCGCCTTCGCGCTGGCTGTCCAGGATGCCAGAGCGCACCGCATCATCGACGTTGGCGAGGTGCTCATCATAGTTGTCGGTAAAGACCGTCGTGCCCTTGTCATCAACCGTGACGAAGAAGAGCCAATCGCCCTCTGCCGGGTTCTCCATAGCCTGGATGGCCTCCTCCGACGGCGAGGCGATCGGGGAATCCGGAAGACCATCCTTCGCATAGGTATTCCACGGGGTCTCGCGGTGACGGTCCTCATCGGTGGTGGCCAGCTCGACGTCCTCGAGCCCGTAGTTCACAGTGGAGTCCAACTCCAAGCGCATCGGCTCGTCGAGGCGGTTGAGGATGACGCGCGCAACCTTGTCGAATTCACCGGCCGGCGACTCACGCTCCACCAGGGATGCTGCGGTCAGAAGCTCATAAGGCTTCAGGCCGATGGCCTGGGCGCGGTCGACAATGTTGGTGTCGTTGTACTTCTTCGTCGAACGAGTGATGAGATCGGTCAGGATCTCCTGGGCATCCATGTTCGGGTCAAGCACGTACTGTCCCGGGGCGATAAGCCCCTCAATACGCTTGGGATCCTCGCCGCGGGCACGGACTTCCTCCACAGCCCAGTCCGGCGCACCCAGTTCGGCTGGGTCTACCGTGGCCGCGATCTTCTCTAGTTCCTCGGCGGATACGCAACCACCCTCCTTACAGGAGACCTGCGAGATCAGGGAGTAAATACCAAACCGGACATCGCCCCCCAGTACGTTGACGTCCAGCAACGTCGCTCCGCCGTGCACATCGAGCAGGTCCACCATGTTGGCGTCATCAAGCAGTGCCTCCACGGCGGATTTGGCGCTCATCTCCTCTTGGAGACGGTAAAACCCGGGCTTGATTTGGCTCGCGCGCGGATTGGAATTGGCCGCCGAAGAGAAAGCCTCAGGCGTCTTCACCACATTCTTTTCTGCTAGCTCAGGTGCCAGTTCTCCCATGGATGAGCCTTCCGGGACCTGAACGAGCTGTGTTACACCATTGCCTTGTCCCTCATAGTCCAAGGTATTGCCCCCTCCCAACAGGCGGAAACCGATGTAGCCGAGGCCGCCGATGATGAGGACAAGGCTGGCAATAAGCACGGCCATGCCGCGCTGGCGGCGCTTGACGTACTGGGGTTCCATCGAGCGTCCGATGCGTGAAGGTTTACGGCTCACGTACTTCGTCTCCTAGGTTTGAAGGGTTGTGGCCGTTCAACGCGAAATGGCGCGCATCCAGCCAGGATTGCAAAATTTCCACCGCGGCCGCTTGGTCGATAACCGAACGGCCGCGTCTCTCTGACACGCCAGAGGCTCGCAGTGCAGATGATGCCACCACTGTGGTGAGGCGCTCATCCACCATGCGCACAGGCGGAGGTGTGTTTATCGTGTCATCTTTTGCCAAGCGGCGGCGGATACGAAACGCGATTTCTTTGGCATGTTTAACACTTGATGAGCCGTTGCCCTTGAGATCACGCGGCAAACCGACCGCCACCTCAACGACGTCATACTCGTGAATAAGCTCAAGCAGTCGGTCGATGTCACCCTTGTCGCGGTCCTTAAACCCGGTTTCGCGGCGGACGGTCTCGACCGGCATAGCCAGGCGGGCATCCCGATCGGAAACCGCCACGCCGATGCGGACAGTTCCGACGTCGAGACCCAACCGGCGCCCTGGTCCGGGATCGTCTGCTCCTGGCTTATCGGGCTCTACGGCCATGGTGTTCCTCCTGGTCCTGAGAGTCAGCTACTGCTGCACACCTACTCGTGCGCATCCATTAGTGGGCTTCGAGCTCATTACGGACGGCGTCGAAGGCAGCCTGCAGACCTTCGGCGTTTGCGCCGGAGCCTTGAGCCATGTCCGGCTTACCGCCGCCCTTGCCATCAACGTAGCCGGAAACCAACTTAACCAAGTCACCGGCCTTGACTCCGCGTTCGATGGCAGCCTTGGTGGCACCCACGATGAACGGCAACTTGCCGCCCTCGTTCTCCGATGCCAACACAACCACACCGGCGACATCACCGAGGCGGTTCTTGATATCAGAGGCCAGCGTGCGCAGGTCACCGCCGTTGACATTCTTAGGCAGCTTGACAGCAACGACTCTGAAATCGTTAACGGTCTTCGCCGTAGAGATCATCTCCGCAGTCTGGGACATGAGCTGGGCCTTGTGCAGCTCGGCAATCTGTTTCTCTGCGGCCTTGAGCTTCTCCGTCAGCTGCGCAATGCGCTCCGGCAGGTCCTCAGTCTGGACCTTCAGCTCACGGGAGACACCTTCCACGAGGGCGGTCTCCTTGGAGTAGTAACGGAAGGCATCCAAGCCTGAATAGGCCTCGATGCGGCGCGCGCCGGAACCCACGGAGGATTCGCCGAGGACCGAAACCGGCCCAATCTCGGCGGTATTGCTGACGTGAGTACCACCGCAGAGCTCGATGGAGAAGGGGCCGCCCATCTCCACAACGCGAACCTCGGAACCGTAGTTCTCACCAAAGAGGGCCATCGCACCCATCTCCTTGGCCTTCTCCAAGGAGGTCTCGATGGTATTGACCGGGAAGTGCTGGTCCACCGCCTGGTTGGTCACCAAAGCGATCTCATCGAGCTGCTCCTGAGTGAGCTGGTCGGTGTAGTTGAAGTCAAAGCGCAGGTAACCAGGACGGTTCAAGGAACCAGCCTGGACAGCGGTCGGCCCCAGCACCTGGCGCAGCGCGGCGTGAATGAGGTGCGTGGCGGAGTGCGCCTGCACGGCACCGTGGCGCCACTGCTCATCCACCTCAGCGGTAACACCGCTGCCCAGTTCAAGGCCACCAGCGGTCACCGTAGCTTTGTGGACCCACAGCTTCTTGCCGATCTTCTGCACGTCATTGACCTCAAGGAGGGTCTCACCCGCGATAATGCGGCCTCGATCGGCGGTCTGGCCGCCAGCTTCGGCATAGAGCGGCGACTGGTCCAAGATAACCTCGACCGTGTCCCCTGCCTGGACCTCGGAGACCTTCTCGCCATCGCGGACGAGACCGATGACCTTGGCATCAGACTCCAAGGTCTCGTAGCCCGTGAACAGAGTCGGGTGGTTATCCACCCAGTCACGGTACAGAGACAGATCGGCATGACCGTGCTTCTTGGCCTGGTTATCAGCCTTGGCGCGGCGGCGCTGCTCACCCATGGCGGCATCGAAGCCCTCCATGTCCACAGTCAATCCAGCCTCTTGAGCCATCTCCAACGTCAAGTCGATGGGGAAACCATAGGTATCGTGCAGTTCAAAAGCCTTCTCACCGGATAGCACCTTCGGGGTGGCCGCGCGGGAGGTGCTCTTCAGCTCGTCGACTGCTTCGTCGAAAAGCTTGGTACCCGACTCCAAGGTCTTGAGGAAGGCCTTCTCCTCCGCCACGGCGACGCGCAGGATGCGCTCACGGTTCTCCGCAATCTCCGGGTAGGAAGGAGTCATGGTGTCCATGATGGTGTTCATGAAGCGCTCCATGGTCTCACCCTTCGCACCCAGCAGCTTGGCGGAGCGGATGATGCGGCGCAGCAGTCGGCGCAGGATGTAGCCACGGCCCTCGTTGCCGGGAGTAACGCCATCCAGGATGAGCATCATGCCGGTGCGCGAGTGGTCCGCCACCACGCGGAAGCGGATCAAATCTTCCTTCGGTGCATCGGGCGTGTATTTCGCCCCGGTGAGCTCCTCAGCAACGTCAATGACCGGGCGCAGCAGGTCCGTCTCGTACACATTGTCCACGCCTTGCAGGATGCAGGCAACGCGCTCGATGCCCATGCCGGTATCGATGTTCTTCTTGGGCAGCTCGCCCACGATCTCAAAGTTGCCCTTGCCGATGCCTTCGCCGCGCTCGTTCTGCATGAAGACCAGGTTCCAGATCTCCATGTAACGGTTATCGTCCGCGACTGGACCACCGTCCTGGCCATACTCCGGGCCGCGGTCATAGTAAATCTCAGAGCACGGACCACACGGGCCAGGAATACCCATGGACCAGTAATTATCCTCCATGCCGAGGCGCTGAATGCGTTCGCGGGGAACACCGATCTTGTTGTGCCAGATATCGGCTGCTTCATCGTCATCGAGGTAGACCGTGACCCACAAACGCTCGGGGTCTAGCCCCAAGCCGCCATCCTCTACCGAGCTCGTCAGCAGGTTCCAGGCGTGGGTAATGGCCCCCTCCTTGAAGTACTGGCCAAAGGAGAAGTTGCCTGCCATCTGGAAGAAGGTGTTGTGGCGGGTGGTAATGCCCACTTCCTCGATATCCAAGGTGCGCACGCACTTCTGGATAGAGGTCGCCGTACCGTTAGCAAAAGGCGGGTTCTGCTGGCCCAAGAAGTAGGGCTTGAAGGGAACCATGCCGGCGTTGACGAAGAGCAGGTTCGGGTCATCCAGGATCAGCGATGCGCTGGGCACGGCCTGGTGGCCGGCCTTGACGAAGTGCTGGGTAAAGCGTTCCCGGATCTCATGAGTCTTCACGAGCAAAAGTCCTTCACTGTTGAATGGTTTCTAGTCAGCGCTCAACTTTACCCGTCCGGTGCTCTGCTTAGCGACGCCGCCCCCGGATGATGTCCCGCAACCTCCCCAGGTACTCGCGCACCCGTTTTTCCGCACCGTGGTCGGTGGGCTGATAATACTCGGCATCGGTCAGCGTCTCCGGCAGATACTGCTGGGCTAGCACACCGCGTGGATCATCATGCGGGTACCGGTAGCCGACGGCGTTACCCAAGCGCTTAGCGCCCTCGTAGTGCCCGTCGCGCAGGTGCGGCGGGACGTGCCCGCTCTTACCTGCCTGAACATCGGCTTGGGCAGCGTTGATGGCATTAATAACGGAATTCGACTTCGGCGCCGTGGCCAGGTGGATCGTGGCCTGGGCCAGCGGGATGCGCGCCTCGGGCAGGCCAATCAGGGCCGCAGCCTCCGCCGCGGCCACGGCGGTGGGCAAAGCGGTGGGATCCGCCATCCCAACGTCCTCGGAGGCGTGCACGATGAGCCGGCGCGCGATGAAGCGCGGGTCTTCGCCGGCCTCAATCATGCGGGCAAGGTAGTGCAATGCGGCGTCCACGTCGGAGCCGCGGATGGACTTGATGAACGCGGAGACTACGTCATAGTGCTGATCGCCGTCACGGTCATAGCGCACCACGGCGCGGTTGACGTTGTCTTTAAGGATGTCAACGGTCAGCTCGCCGCCATCCGGTACCGCCTCGGCCGCAGCCTCGAGGTAGGTCAGCGTTCGCCGCGCATCTCCCCCGGCGAGCAACACCAGTTGGTCCAGAGCGTCTTCCGTTGCGGTGATTCGCCCGGCCAAGCCACGCTCACTCGTCAGCGCTCGCTCGGCGAGAGTGCGCAGGGAGGCGTCGTCAAGCGGCTCCAAATGAAGCAGCAGCGAACGCGAGAGCAGCGGCGCCACCACGGAGAAGGAGGGATTCTCGGTGGTGGCTGCCACGAGCAGCACCGTCCGGTTTTCCACCGCAGCAAGCAACGCGTCCTGCTGGGTTTTGGAAAAGCGGTGCACCTCATCGATAAACAGCACGGTACGGCGGCCCTCAATCAGCTCGCGACGTGCATGCGTGATGACTTCCCGTACCTGCTTGACGCCGGAGTCTAGGGCGGACAGGCCGATGAAGTTATCCCCCAGAGAGGACGCGATCAACGAGGCCAGGGTCGTCTTTCCTGTTCCCGGCGGGCCGTACAGGATGACGGAGGCCTCGCCGGAGCCCTCGACGAGGCGGCGCAGCGGAGTCCCGGGTTCCAGAAGGTGCTTTTGCCCCACTACTTCGTCGAGGCTTTGCGGCCGCATGCGTGCGGCCAGCGGTGACCCCGAATGAGTCGCAAAAATATCGGGGCCACCCGGCAGGCTTGGCGCTGATTGGTCGTCGCCGAAGAGTGACTCCTGCCCCATCAGGACTCCCGGAGACGGGAGCCACAGCGTGGCCGAAAGCGGCAACAGTCGAACACCCATCGTTCTTGCACTGCGCGGCAAAGCGTGAGAGCGCTTCGAAAGTTTCATAAAGGTCGCGCCGAATCAGGAGCTCATCCTCGCTGAACGGGCCGTGATCGGAGCGGCGAAGCAGCGAGCGATGCGGGTCACGATAAATTTCGGCGTTGCCTTCCGCCAGAGCCACTACCCCTTCAATCCCACCGGCATACATCGTGGTCACGCTCGATAAAGCCCAACCAATGAGGCAGGCGACTATCAACTCATGCAGTGTCTTCTCATCCGCCAGCTGCGGCCACACGTCGACGACTCGGCGCTGCCAGGCTTGAATGAAGACGTCCGCCTCAGCATCCGTAATCGGGCGACTGAAGAGGAACTGTGGGAAGCCGGCGACAACGCAGGCTACATCAAAGCCCACGTTGCGAAAACCGGCCCACTCATAATCCAGGAAGGTCAGTGTTGTCCCCACGATGATGTTGTCTGGGGACAGATCGAAGGGCGTAAAAGCGCGGTTGCGGCCAGAACTAAAGCTCTGCATGGCGGTGCGGGCTAGTTCGCGGACGTGCTCTGGTGGCTCCAGTCCTGCTTCGCTGAGGATGTCCGCACCGATCAGGATGGAGCTTTTCAGAGACTCATCCCGCAGGGCTTGGTGCTCGGCGTATTCGGGATGCCGGCGCAACTGCCGGTTCAGCAGAGCCTCGTAATCCTCTTCGCGCCCAGCCGTGCCCGCGTGCATTTTGCCCAGCGCGCCGCCCAGGGACCTGAGCAGCTCTCCGCGTTCTTCGTCATTGCTGCGGGCAAGAGTGTCCGCCAGGGTGTCGCCATCGCCGGCGTCAGACAGCACCAGAATGCGCTTCTCGACGTCGTGTGCGAGCAGCACTGGGCCTGGGCGAACCTCTTCGGACAACGCTGTGGTGAACTGATAGGCCACCACCTCACGCAGAAGGGCGGCGTCATCAATGGTGTGCCCGGTGACTGGGTTGTACTTGATGACCACCGAACGATGCGGGAAGAAGGCACTCGGTGACGTGCGGGCACGAAGCACCACGGCGTTGCCCGAACCAGTGAGTTGCTCGACGTCACTAAGCTCAGGCTCCCCGCCAAAGCGGCGCGAGAGCATCTGTGAGGCTTCCGCCACCACGGCATCCGCCACAGATTTTTTCTTGGACTCGTGTCCCATCGGATTCACTTGCTTGCCTGCTTCCACATATCGAAGGCCCAACTACATCACCGAGTTGAGCGACCTAGGACTCCTTCCCTGCCTTGTCGCCCTGAGCGGCCTTGGCTGCCTTCTCCGGCTTGAAATCCACGCCGGTCTCCTTGCGCTGCTCGGCAGGGATGGTGCCCGGAGCATCGGTCAACGGGTCCACGCCGCCACCGGACTTCGGGAAAGCGATGACGTCACGAATGGAGTCGAAACCGCCCAGCAGGGAGACAATGCGGTCCCAACCGAACGCGATACCACCGTGCGGCGGGGCGCCAAACTGGAAAGCGTCGAGGAGGAAGCCGAACTTCTCCTGTGCTTCTTCCTCACCGATGCCCATAACGTCGAAGACACGCTTCTGCACGTCCTGGTCGTGGATACGGATAGATCCGCCGCCGATCTCGTTGCCGTTGCAGACGATGTCGTAGGCGTAGGCCAGCGCCTCACCTGGGTTCTCGTCGAAGCTGTCCAGATATTCCGGCTTCGGCGAGGTAAAGGCGTGGTGCACTGCCGTCCACTTGGAGTGGCCCAGAGCCACGTCGCCGGAGGCGGTGGCGTCAGCGGCAGGCTCGAACAGTGGTGCGTCCACAACCCAGGTGAAGGCCCAGTCGCCGTCTTTGATGAGATCTAGCTTCTTTGCAATCTCACCGCGTGCTGCACCCAGAAGAGCGCGGGAAGACTTGGTGTCACCAGCTGCGAAGAAGATGGCGTCACCCGGCTTGGCACCGACGTGCTCGGCAATGCCTCGCGCTCGGCATCAGTAATGTTCTTGGCCACCGGGCCGCCCAAGGTGCCGTCCTCAGCGATGGTGATGTAAGCCAGGCCCTTCGCACCGCGCTGCTTCGCCCATTCCTGCCACGCATCGAACTGACGGCGCGGCTGGGAGGCTCCGCCTTCCATGACGACAGCACCAACGTACTCGTTCTGGAACACGCGGAAAGTAGTGTCCTTGAAGAACTCGGTGCACTCGACGATCTTAATGTCGAAGCGCAGGTCCGGCTTATCGGATCCGTAGTACTTCATTGCGTCGGCATAGGTCATGCGCGGAATGGGCGTCTTGATCTCGTAGCCGATAAGCTTCCACAGGGCGGAGATAATTTCTTCCGCAAGAGCGATCACATCGTCCTGATCAACGAAGGACATTTCGACGTCGAGCTGCGTGAACTCCGGCTGACGGTCCGCGCGGAAGTCCTCATCGCGGTAGCAGCGAGCAATCTGGTAGTAACGCTCCATGCCGGCCACCATGAGCAGCTGCTTAAACAGCTGCGGGGACTGTGGGAGTGCGTACCAGCTGCCCGGCTTGAGGCGGGCGGGCACGAGGAAGTCACGAGCGCCCTCCGGGGTGGAGCGGGTCAGGGTCGGGGTTTCGATTTCAGTGAAATCATGGCTATCCAGAACCTGGCGAGCGGCACGGTTAGCTGCCGAGCGCAGGCGCAAAGCCTCATGCTGGCGCTCCCGACGCAGATCGAGATAGCGGTACTTCAGACGGGTCTCCTCGCCGACCTCACCGGAGGAAGAAGGATCATCGATCTGGAACGGCAGTGCTGCAGACTTGTTGAGCACTTCCAGATCCGTAACGTTGACCTCGATCTCACCGGAGGCCAGGTTCGCGTTAGCAGAACCCTCTGGACGGGGCTCCACCACGCCGGTGACCTTAACGCAGTATTCGGAGCGCAGATCATGGGCGCGCTCAGCAACCTCGGATTCACGGAAAACCACCTGGGCAACGCCGGAGCGATCACGCAGGTCAATGAAGATAACACCGCCATGGTCGCGACGGCGCGCCACCCAACCCGTCAGGGTGACGGTCTCCCCCGCCATCTCTTTGCGCAGTTCGCCTGCCAAATGTGTACGCAGCACTCTCGTTCAATCCCTTCTCATTGTTGACGCTCGCACCCACACACGCCACGCGTAGACAGCACGCGCCGAGGGATGCAAGAACTTGAACGGCCCAAGTCTACCGCCCGCACCGGACTTGCTCAGCTCTGGGGTAAACACCGAGCACCGCCGAACGTTGAGCGCTGGTACCCCCGCCTGACGCAGCTCCCCTCATCACACTCACATCACCGCCCGCATATGGCAAAATCTGGACCATGACTTTCAAATCTGGTGCCAACTTTGATGGCAAGCGAGCAAGCTCCGGCGGCGGGGGCCGCGGCGGCATGATCGCTACCGGCGGAGGTATTGGCTCCCTCCTCCTCATTGGCCTCTACCTCTTACTCGGCGGCGATCCCGGCGCCATCACCGAAAGCAGCCCTCAGACCGACCAAACCCAGGTGGGTCCGGAGGAAAGCGGCGAAGACGCATTTGCGCACTGCCAAACTGCCGAAGACGGCAATAAGTACGACGATTGCCGCGTCATGTTCGCCGCCCAGTCCGTCGACAAGGTCTGGGCACGCGTACTGCCCGAGCAAGCAGGCATTGACTACGTCGAGCCCGGCCGCGTCATCTTCAACAACACCACCATGTCCGGCTGTGGCCAAGCCTCCGGCGCCACGGGCCCGTTCTACTGCCCGGCCGATGAGTCCGCTTATTTTGACACCGCGTTCTTCGATCAGCTCCGCAACTTCGGTGGGGATAATGCACCTCTGGCACAGATGTATATCGTCGCCCACGAATTTGGCCACCACATTCAGAAGCTAGAGGGCACGCTCAGCTTGTCCAATTACAACGAACCCGGTGAAGACTCCAACGCGGTGAAGATTGAGCTGCAGGCGGATTGCTATGCCGGACTGTGGGCGCACTACGCCGACAAGGGCGAGGACGCTTTGCTCGAAACGATCACCGAACAGCAGGTAACCGACGCCGTCAACACTGCCCGCGCCGTGGGCGATGACAACATCCAGCGCCGCTCTGGCGGCGAGGTACGCCCCGATACCTGGACGCACGGCTCCTCCGAGGACCGAGCACAGTCCTTCCTCGCTGGGTATAATTCCGGCAAGATGGAGCAGTGCGATACTTTGGGTCGAGGCGTCTACCAGTCCTAATAGGCTCGATGAGCATTGCGGTGCGACCGACAAGCGGTCGCTCCACCCCCGAATGCGCTTCATTCGATGAAGTTTAAATTCAAATCCACACCCTGTTTACCTGCAGTCCACCTTGATGCTTTACGATGGCTTGGTTCCCGCCGGACCGTGGTGGGATCCGCTCTGTCTTTGAAAACATTAAAGAACTGTGCGTGATGCCATCTCTGCACTGCGGCAGGCACAACACACCACTCGTCGTGCCATTTGGATTCCCGTGCCTGCACCCGCTCGCACCGCCTCATCGCGCAGCGTTCTCTTCGTGAAAGGAACGACGTTTTGAGCACCGCCACGCCGACGATGCCTGATCTCGAAACGATGAATGGTAAGAACAAGGACTGGATTTGGCACTTGTTCTTCGGCGCCATCACCGCTGTTACTCTTGTCCTCTTCATCATTTGGGGCAACGGAGAGGTTGCTGAGGGCGCTAACAAGATCGTCCTTGTTACCGCGATCATCTTCGCCGTATTCATGGCCTTCAACATTGGTGGCAATGACGTCGCCAACTCTTTCGGTACCTCCGTGGGTGCGGGAACCCTCTCTATGAAGCAGGCCCTCGCTGTTGCGGCGGTTTTTGAGGTATCCGGCGCGATCCTCGCCGGCGGCGAGGTTACCGACACCGTCCGCTCCGGCATTGTGGACCTCGACGCCATTGACGGGCTCGACCCCATGGAGTTCGTCTACATCATGATGGCGTCGCTGCTCGGCGCTGCCATCTGGCTGCTCGTCGCTACCCGCATGGGCTGGCCGGTTTCTACGACCCACTCCATCGTCGGCGGTATCGTCGGCGCCGCGCTGACCGTCGGCTTCGTCACCGGCAAGGGCGGAATGGACATGGTGCAGTGGGGCGGCATTGGCACCATTGCTTTCTCCTGGGTACTTTCACCAGTTCTTGGCGGTGTTGCCGCTTACCTGCTGTTTAGGTGGATTAAGGCTTCCATCCTCGTCTACAACGACGCCGCAGACGAGCGTCTGCGCGACATCAAGGTTCGCCGCGCTGAGCTGCGCAAGGAGCACAAGACCCGCTTCGAGCGCATGAACGAGCTGCAGCAGATTTCCTACACCAACGCCATGGCCCGTGATGCCGCCCTCACCGCGGAAGATGATTACGATCCAGAGGCGCTCGAGTCCGACTACTACCGAGATTTGCACAACCTCAACAAGGATCTCGAGGACGTCAACGCGCACCGCGCACTAGAGAACTGGGTCCCGCTGCTGGCAGCATTGGGCGCTGTTATCATCTCCGCGATGATGCTCTTCAAGGGCCTCAAGAACACCGGCGTTGACTTCTCCACACTTGAGAACCTCCTTGTCATGGGCATGGTAGGTGCCGTGGTCTGGATGGCCGTCTTCATCTTCGCCCGCTCTCTGAAGAAGAAGTCCCTGTCCCGCTCCACCTTCCTCCTCTTCTCTTGGATGCAGGTCTTCACCGCCTCCGCCTTCGCGTTCTCGCACGGCTCGAACGACATCGCCAACGCCATCGGCCCCTTCGCCGCCGTCTTCGATGTCCTGCAGACCAACCGGATTTCTGACGAAGTCACCGTCCCGCTGCCGGTCATGGTGGCTATGGGCATTGCCCTCGTTTCTGGCCTGTGGTTCATCGGCCGCTTCGTTATCCAGACCGTCGGTTCCGGCCTGACCCAGATGCACCCCTCCTCCGGTTTCGCCGCTGAGCTGGCTGCCGCTGCCGTTGTCATGGCAGCCTCCCTCCTAGGCCTCCCGGTTTCCTCGACGCACATCCTCATCGGTGCTGTCCTTGGCGTCGGCATCGTCAACCGCGCTGCTAACTGGAACCTGATGAAGCCCATCGCCCTCGCATGGGTCATCACTCTCCCAGCCGCCGCTGCCATCGCAGCTGTGACGGTCTCCATCCTGCGCGTCGTGTTCTAGTCTCAACACAACACGCGCACAGGGCATCGTACCCAGTCGCCGCGAGTCTCCTGCCGCCTCGGGATACTCGCGGCTTCTTTGTTTTCTCTGTCCACCAGCGACCACTGGGGTTTGAGAGCACCCGTACACTGGGACGGCATGAGCGATAACTCCCTGGCCAGATTCTTTTCCGCATTCAACGACATTGAGCAGTTTCTCCGCCAGGCCGTCGGGGCCAAGAACTCCGACTCCTTCTGGTGGATTGTCGACCGCGCACACGACAAACACCTGCTCAGCAAGCGCCAGGCAGAGCAGCTCAAGGACTTAGGTAATCTGCGCAACGCCATCGCCCACGGCCGCTATTTCGACGGCGAGCCCATCGCTACCCCGCACCCACAGGTGCTGGCGCAGCTAGAGAACCTCCAGCGGCTTCTTACAGATCCGCCCACGGCACAGTCCTTACTCGCCAACCGTGAGGTCACCACACTTGGCCCCGATACCCCGATCATGGAGGCTCTCCGGCTCATTAATAGGACCGGCTATTCGCAGATCCCGATTTATGATTCCGGCGCTTACCAAGCCCTCCTCACGACCAATGTCATCGCCCGCTGGGTCGCAGCAGATTTGGGAGACGATGGTGTGGTCAACGCGGCGTCGATTAGCGCCGTTCTAGAGTTTGCAGAGAAGAAGGACAGGGCCGAGTTCCTTCCCCGCAACACCAGTGCGCAAGAGGTCATCGATGCCCTCACCGAACCCGCGGCGGACGGCACGCATCCTAGTGCGGTTCTCCTTACCGAGCAGGGCAAGCCTTCGCAGCGCCCGCTCGCCATCGCAACGCCAGCGGATCTTGCAGTCTTGGTCGACGCCCTTGAGTGGGAATAATTACCCGGCTAAACTTTGTTGACATGTCACAGAGAGGAGTATGGCATGCAATTTGGAGTCTTTAGCATCGGTGATGTCACGCAAGATCCCACCACCGGTCGCACCCCCACCGAGGCCGAGCGCATCCGCGCTATGACAGAAATCGCCCTCAAGGCAGAGGAGGTGGGCCTCGACGTCTTCGCCACCGGCGAGCACCACAACCCACCCTTCGTCCCGTCCGCACCCACCACCCATCTGGCCTACATCGCGGCGCAGACGAAGAACCTGCACCTCTCCACTGCCACCACGCTGATCACCACCAACGACCCCGTCCGGCTTGCAGAGGACTACGCTTTTCTCCAGCACCTGGCTGACGGGCGCATCGATCTCATGTTGGGCCGCGGTAACACCGGTCCGGTTTACCCGTGGTTTGGCAAAGATATCCGCGAAGGTATCCCTCTGGCGGTGGAGAACTACCACCTGTTGCGCCGCCTGTGGCGCGAACCGGTCGTGACCTGGCAAGGAAAATTCCGCACCCCGCTACAGGGATTCACCGCCACACCGGCGCCGCTCGACGGTATCCCGCCCTTCGTCTGGCACGGCTCTATCCGTTCCCCACAGATTGCCGAACAGGCGGCCTATTACGGCGATGGTTTCTTCCACAACAACATCTTCTGGAACAAGGAACACACCGCGAAGATGGTGAGCCTCTACCGCAACCGCTACGAATCCTACGGTCATGGTCGCGGGGATCAGGCCATCGTGGGCCTCGGCGGGCATGTCTTCATCGGGTCTACCGAGCAGGAGGCGAAGGATTTCTTCCGCCCCTACTTCGACAACGCCCCGGTCTACGGCCAAGGCCCTTCCTTAGAAGAATTCACCGCACAAACCCCACTGACGGTAGGCACGGTGGAGCAGGTCGTAGAACGAACCCTGCAGTTCGCCGACTGGGTGGGCGACTATCAGCGCCAGCTCTTCCTTATCGATCATGCCGGCCTTCCGCAAGAGGTGGTGCTAGCGCAGATTGAGATTCTGGGTACGCAGGTCGTCCCTGAGCTGCGCCGGCGCTTTGAGGAGCGCCGCCCAGATCATGTACCTTCTGACCCGCCAACGCACGCCACGCTCGGTAGTTATGAACCACACGCGTTGGTCAACCCTGGAGAGGAGAAGTAGATGCGGTCACTCGTCGTCATTACGGCTGGGTTGTCATCGCCGTCCTCGACGCGCGCGCTTGCCGACGCCCTCTCGGCCGCCACCTCCGCCCACGTCACCGCGCGGGGCGAAGGCACCGACATCACCGTCGTCGAGCTCCGGGACCTCGCGAGCGAGCTAGCTGAGGCCATGACCAACTGGGTTTCGCCCACGCCCCGTCTCACCGCGGCACAGTCCGCGGTGCTGGATGCCGACGGCCTCATCGCGGTCAGTCCCGTGTTCCAGGGCAGTTACTCGGGTCTGTTCAAGATGTTCTTCGACACCTTGGAGCCACATTCCCTGGAGGGGCTTCCAACCCTCATCGCGGCCACGGGCGGCTCCAGCCGTAACGCCTTGGTGTTGGATTATGCCCTGCGCCCACTACTCAATTACCTGCATGCCACGGTGGTCCCCACCGGCATCTTCCAGGCCACGGAGGACTTTGGCACCGCTGAGGGCGCGCGCAATGAAAAGCGCATCGAGCGCGCCGCTGGGGAGTTGGCGGACCTCATGGTGCGCCCGCTCGACCGCGTAGCTGGCCTTGCCGGCCCTCTCGGCGAACCGCAGGACACACACCAGGGTTCTGCTGGGCAGGCACCGGATTCGGAATCAGGGGGCTTCCGCGAACTCCTGTCCCGCCACGACGGCCAACCGGGCTAAGCAACGACTGGGGGCGCTCGGTACTATCGTAAGGCGTAACTTATTTAACGCTTCTAAGGAGGTTTAACCCCCATGACAATTAGCGTGACCGACATCTTCTCGATCGGCATCGGTCCCTCCTCCTCCCACACCGTGGGCCCCATGCGTGCTGCTAAGGCCTTCCTCGAGACCCTTGAGCAACACCCAGCAAAGGTCCACATCGAACTGCGTGGCTCCTTGTCCGCTACCGGCCGTGGACACGCTACGGACCGGGCCGTCATTCTAGGCCTCGCCGGTTGGGATCCGCTCTCCGTTCCGCTCGATGCTGAGCCACGCGCCGATGCCTTCATCCCTACCGAGGGCAGCATCAGCGGCCCGGCAGGTGAGGTGGAATACAGCATCGAATTCAACAACGAGCCGGTGCCCGAGCACCCGAACTGCCTCATTTTCACTGCCTGGGACGAAGACGGCTCCATCCTCGCCGAGAACGCGGAGTATTTCTCCGTCGGTGGCGGATTTATCCTGTCCCGCAAAGAGTTTGATGCCCAGCTGCAGACGGAAAGCGGTGTCCCCGCTGGCGTCGCAGCAGCCACCGCCGAGGACGTTGTCCCCTATGAGTTCCAGTCAGGCGAGCACCTGCTTCACCTCTGCGCTGCCAATGACATGGCCATTTGGGAGATCGTTGCGGCGAACGAGGCTGTGCTTCACCGCGACGAGGGCGGTCTCGACTACGTCTACCAGCACCTCGACCTTGTGTGGGACATTATGCGCGAATGCGTGACCGAGGGAATCTCCACCAAGGGAATCTTGCCCGGTGGCCTGCGCGTCAACCGCCGCGCGCCGCAGATGTACCAACAGTTGTTGGCCAAGCAGGACGACGAATCCTGTGGCTTCTCTGCGATGGAGTGGGTAAACCTCTACGCGCTCGCCGTCAACGAGCAGAATGCCGCCGGCGGCCGCGTCATCACGGCGCCGACGAATGGTGCTTGTGGCATCATCCCGGCAGTGCTCCATTATGCCCGCGACTTCATGGCGGACTTCACGCGCGCCGATGCCCGCCGCTACCTGCTGACCGCGGGTGCCGTTGGCATCATCATCAAGTCCAATGCCTCCATTTCAGGCGCCGAGGTGGGCTGCCAGGGTGAGGTAGGCTCCGCCTCCTCCATGGCGGCGGCCGGCATGGCCGAACTGCTTGGGGGAACTCCGGAGCAGGTAGAGAATGCTGCCGAGATCGCGCTTGAGCACAACCTCGGCTTGACCTGCGACCCGGTCGGCGGCCTCGTGCAGATTCCCTGCATCGAGCGCAACGCCATCGGTGCCGTCAAGTCCATCAACGCCGCACGCCTAGCCCGCATGGGCGAGGGAACGCACCACGTTACCCTCGATAACGCGGTACGCACGATGGCCGAAACGGGGCGCGACATGCTCTCCAAGTACAAGGAGACCTCGCTCGGTGGCCTAGCGAAGACGATGGGCTTCACCGTCTCCCAGGTGGAGTGCTAAACCAGCTGACGAAGCTGCTTGACGACGTCCCCCACGGGGACGTCGTGCTGCTCGTGCGCGCGAAGATCCTTGAGCGCCACGGTGCCGGCCTCTAGCTCTTGGTCACCGAGGACGAGGGCGAAACGCGCGTTAGCGCGGTCAGCGCCCTTCATTGCGCCCTTGAGGCCGCGGTCACCGAAGGACATGTCCGCGGAAATACCGGCCTTGCGGAGGTCATCAATGATGCTGACCATCTTCTTCTTTGCCGCAGCGCCCAAAGCAACGCCATAAACGGCCACGCGCTCTTCGACGCCGTCGAGCTCCACGCCCTCGGCTTCCAGGGCCAAAACCGTGCGGTCCACTCCGAGGCCGTAGCCGATACCGGACAACTCCTGTCCGCCGAGCTGAGCCATGAGCCCGTCGTAGCGGCCGCCGCCGCCAATGCCGGACTGCGCGCCGAGGCCATCGTGGACGAATTCGAAACAGGTCTTCGTGTAGTAATCGAGACCGCGGACCATGCGCGGGTTGATGGTGTAGGGCACGCCCATGTCATCGAGCAGGCCAGTGACCGTCTCAAAGTGCTCGCGGCACTCGGCATTGAGGTGGTCGAGCATCAGGGGGGCGTCGACAAGCTGCTCCTGGACTTCCGGGCGCTTGTCATCGAGCACGCGCAGCGGGTTCAGCTCCGCGCGGGCCCTGGTTTCTTCGTCTAGATCCAGCTTGAACAGGAACTCCTGCAGCTTCTCGCGGTAGGCCGGGCGGCAGTCGTGGTCACCCAAGCTGGTCAGCTCAAGGCGGAATTGGCTCAGGCCTAGGCTGCGGTAGGAGCGATCCGCCAAGGCAATGATCTCTGCGTCCAGCGCCGGATCATCCACGCCGATGGCCTCCACTCCGACCTGCTGCAGCTGGCGATAGCGGCCCGCCTGCGGGCGCTCGTAGCGGAAGAAAGGACCATAGTAGTTCAGCTTGACCGGCAGTTGGCCGCGGTCGAGGTTGTGTTCAATGACCGCACGCATGACACCAGCGGTGCCTTCTGGGCGCAGTGTCACGGAACGATCGCCACGATCGGCAAAGGTGTACATTTCCTTGGACACGACATCCGTGGACTCCCCCACTCCGCGGGCGAACAACGAGGTGTCCTCGAAGATTGGGAGTTCGATGTGTTGGAAGCCGGACAGGTGTGCCTGGTGCACGAAGGTGTCGCGCACCTTGGCAAAGATGGCCGATTGCGGCGGGACGTAGTCCGGCACACCTTTAGGCGCGGACAGGGCTTTGAACTGCTTCTTATCACTCACGCCCTTTAGAGTACATCCCCCGCTGCGCGTAGAAACGGATTAGTCGCGCGTTCACGACGCATAGTCGTGGTCGGGCCATGGCCCGGCAAGATAGCGAGGGAGTCATCGAGGCCCCACACCGGGCCGCGCAAGGAACGCTGCATCGCGGCGTGGTCGGAGTGCGGCAAGTCGGTGCGCCCGATGGAACCCTTAAACAGCACGTCGCCCGTTAGGGCAACCCCCTCAGCCACGAGAATGACGCATCCGGGCGAGTGACCTGGTGCATGGAGCAGCTTGAGCTCAAGGCCAACCAGATTCAACGTTTCTCCACCGATCAAGTCGCGGCGGTCCGCTACCTGCTTCATGGAGGCGGCAGCAAAGAGCATCTGCGATTCGGGAGACACACCGGAGCCATCCACGAGCATGAACGCGTCATCCGGGTGGATGTAGACCGGTAGATCGAACTCGGCAGCATCTCGTGTGTGGTCAATGTGACCGTGAGTGAGCACGACGGCCTCAAACTCCAAGGACTTCTCACGCGCGAGCTGCTCGAGCTTCTCGCGCGTGTGCATCCCTGGGTCCA
Source organism: Corynebacterium minutissimum (assembly GCF_000988205.1). Taxonomy (GTDB): domain Bacteria; phylum Actinomycetota; class Actinomycetes; order Mycobacteriales; family Mycobacteriaceae; genus Corynebacterium; species Corynebacterium hiratae. The sequence continues at coordinate 80,539 of NZ_LAYQ01000017.1, forward strand.
CGATGAACGCCCGGGATCCGTTAGCCACCACATAAGTGTTGGTTTTATAGGGCCCGGCGGCGAAACCGTAGATTTCGGGAGCGCTCATTACTTGAGGGCTGCCAAAGCTGCGTCGTAGTCCGGCTCAGTCGTGACCTCCGGAACCAGCTCGGTGTAGGTCACCTTGTGGTCCTCGTCGGTGACGATGACGGCGCGGGCGAACAGGCCCTTGAGCGGGGAGCCCTCCAACACGAGGCCCAGCTTATCCGCGAAATCAGAGCGGAAGTCAGAGGCGCTGACGACATTCTCAATGCCCTCGGCCGCACAGAAACGCTCCTGCGCGAACGGCAGGTCGCGGGAGACGGAAAGAACAACAGTGTTCTCCAGTCCAGCCGCCTCCTCGTTGAACTTGCGCAGCTGCGCCGCGCACACACCAGTGTCTACGGAAGGGAAGCATGAAACAACTAGGCGCTTGCCAGCGAAGTCTGCCTTGGTCAGCTCTGCCAGATCGGTACCGACAAGGGTGAAGTCCGGCAGGGCCTCACCTACCTTGGGCAGCTCGGCGTTGGTTTCGACGGGTTCATTCTGAAAATTCGTTGTAGCCATGGCACCCAAGCGTACTGACGCGCGGGGCGTCGCGCCATGATGTAGGACGGTGCGGTTAGGATAGGTGAGTCGAAAGTTGTGAACCACCACTGTGGAGGAAACATAGGTGTCTACTAACAGCCAGCGCTTGGATGATGCGCTCAACCAGCTCGATCGCGAGCTGAAGTCCCGCGACCGTAAACAGAAGAGCCGCCCACTTGGCGTTGTTGTGATGGCAGCCGTCGTCATTATTGCCCTCGTCGGCGGAATCTGGTTCTTGGCTACCCGCTCGTCGGAGGAAGAGGAGATTCAGGCCGAGGAGAGCTCGGCCGCGGAGACCACAACCGAAGCCCCCACCGCCGAGCCTTTGATCGGCAAGCGTGCCACACCGCTGGGTGACACCGTAACGTGTGAATACCCAGAAGCAGGTGACGCCTCCCGTGAGGTGCCTACGCCTAACGGCAAGGACATTCCAGCCAAGGGTGAGGTGACCGTCAACTTCGCCACCAAGCAGGGCGACATCGAGATGACCCTCGACCGCTCCCTAGCTCCGTGTACCGTCAACGCAATCACGGACATGATTTCGGCCAAGTACTATGACGACACCGTGTGCCACCGCATGACCGATGGCGGCATCTTCGTTCTGCAGTGTGGCGACCCGACCGGCCAGGGCGCCGGTGGACCAGGCTTCCAGTTTGCCAACGAGTACCCCACCGATGAGTCTGACGATGCCGCCAAGGCACAGCCTGCCCTGTACCCGAAGGGCTCCATCGCGATGGCCAACGCCGGCGAAGATACCAACGGTTCGCAGTTCTTCATTAACTACAAGGACTCGACGCTTCCTCCCTCCTACACCTACTTTGGTGATTTGACGGAGAAGGGTCAGAAGACCATCGACGCTATCGCTGCTAAGGGCGTCAAGGATGGACAGTCTGACGGAGAGCCCGCCGAAGAGGTGCGCATCACCAAGGCAACCATCGAGGGATAAGTTTTACCCCCTTTACGGTGACTAGCCCCACTCGCGTTCAGCGAGCGGGGCTATTTCTTTACCACTCCGCCCCACCCCGCCCGGTACTAAGAATTTCTTAGCCTTGAGCAGTTCATTTGGCAAACCACTCACCCACCACAGGCACCTCTGTTTAATATCCGCAGCTCACATACGGCGGCCAGCAGATACACAGACTCACCAACTAATTGCCAAATCTCTTGCAAATCGCACAATGTCTCAGTAGCATCTGTGAGGTCTTTGAAATTCCCGAGATCTTAAGGAACGAGAATGAAGTTCTTCTCCCGTAAGGCCCTTGTTGCTGCCGCTACCGCTGCAACCGTTTCCCTGTCCGGCGTGTCCGTTGCTTCCGCTGAGGACACCGCAGTCGTAACCAACGAGTCCGCAGACTCCGAGTCCACCACGGACAACAACAAGGAGACCGACAACTCCGAGTCCGAGAACGACAAGGAGAAGGAAGAGGAGTCCTCTTCTTCCTCCTCCAACGACTCTGAGGGTTCCTCCATCACCGACATGAGCCCGCGCGAGATCCGCGACTGGATCGCTGTCTTCACCGCCATCATCGGCGCTCTGGGCACCGTCTTCGCCTTCTACCAGAAGAACTTCGCTCCTAACGCGAAGTAATTCAGTTTCTCTTTCCACCCTCACCAAAGATTAGGACACTCCACCATGAAGTTCTTCTCCCGTAAGTCCCTCGTTGCCGTTGCTACCGCTGCAACCATCACCTTCTCCGGCACCGCTGTTGCTTCCGCTGCTCCGGTCGAGAACGATAGCTCCTCCGCTGCTTTCTTCGCTCTCTCCTCCGACGATGAGGGCAACGTCAGCCCGAAGGAGATCCGCGAGTGGATCAAGGTTATCACCTCCATCATCGGCGCCATGGATGACGCATTGCGTCTCGGCGACAAGCTCGCTGGCAACTAAGCCGCAAGCACGTAAGTCTCCTCCCGCGTTCAACGCGCCGGAGGAGATTTTTCGTTTTGCGGGCTGGCCATCCCCCGTTTGACCGTTACTGCCCTAGACACTGCTGCCCTGGACGTGCTGCCTTAGTTGCCAAAGTTTTCCCTCCCGCCCCGGGGATCGGGCTATGTTTTCGTCACGTAGGCAGTCTGGTCCCCACCCCATGAGGCTCGCGCTCTCGTGTGGAATGGAGAAAGGTATCTCGGCACGTCCTTCAGGACTCCAACCCTCACAGTGGTTAGCAGGTCTAACAGCTGGCGAGAATCTATTCGCTATCCTTTTGCGAGTCTTCTTCGACTTCTTCGATGCGCTCGGCGCCGAGGATATCCTTAAACACTGAAGCGTCGACAAGCTGGCCACGGCGGATGACCGAAATCTGACCAGTCGGTTCCAGAATCATAAGCTGGACGTCGCTACGCCGTCCGAGCCCCGCCTTGCGCACAGCGGAATTGATATCCCTCTCGGTGATGTGCGCAAAATGCATGTTGTCCTCTTGCAGTTCCCCCTTGTACACCAAAAGGACCGGTTGTTGCGACCGGCTATTTGGTAGCAGTGTCGTGACTATCCGGTAGCGCTTCAGTGGGTTTCTGGTAGCAGCTCAGGCGCTCGGATGATACTTCCGGTAGCCGCACCACTCGGGTGCGGCGTGTACTGGAAGGAGTCCGCTTATGCCGGATTACCGTGCGGTGATGACGCTGCTGATTAGGAAGCGTTCTTACCGCCAGATTGAAGACCAGCTCGGGTGCTCGCACCGCGCGATTTCCCGGGCGAACCAAGCGCTGCGAAGCCTTGGCCTAACCACTGCCCAGCAGGTCGCGGCGCTGACGAATGACGAGCTGGACGAGATATTCGTTGATAAACGCACCAGCGGGCAAGGCGAATTCGTCCCGATTGACTTTGACGCGGTCGTCAAAGCACGCACAGGGCGTGTGAAGCAAACACTGCAAGTATTGTGGGCTCGCTACACCACCAACCC